>CACWNQ010000001.1 GCA_902762385.1 uncultured Bacteroidales bacterium
CTTTGGGAGCAGGAGGTCCCAGGTTCGAATCCTGGTACCCCGACAAAGAAGTAAAACCGATGAAAGTCAAGCAATTAGTGCGAGATTTTTATCGGTTTCTTGTTTTTCCTAAGTTCTATCTGTCAACTATTCTTTAGGCTCAAACCAGCGGCTTGTGATAATCATGTCGCTAATGCGCCATGCTTCTTGTTGGCGCTTGAGAAGAGAGCCATTGCCTTTCGTCTCCAACGGTGACGTGGCTACCGATGTTACATCACCATGAAGTATGCTGTTGCCTAGTCCGTTCCATCGCTGGTTGCCTAGCCCCATAAGCTCTATAATTGTAGGGAATACATCGATTTGGCCTACAGGGCCTGCTATCATGCCATTCTGGCCAGAGTTAATAGCTAAGAACACGCAACAATCGCCCTCAGGATCGATTGATGGCCTACCATCGGGAGCGTCGTCAACAATCTCACTGTGGTCGCTGACGATAACCAGCATTGTGTTATCATAAATGCCTTGTGATTTCAGGGCTTGAATGAACTGTGCTAGAGCAGTGTCAAAAGCAGCCGCACATTCTAGGTAACACCTGACTTCACTGGTATATTTCCCGCTTTCCTGAACCCATGTGGTTGGTTCCATTGGAGCGTTGTATGGATGATGCATGCCAGCCGTTGCCACTAGGCATAAGAATGGTTGCTTGCGCTGTGGTATCAGCTCAGTCACTTCTTCTAGTAGCGCTTTATCAATCAGGAAGCCATTGTTCTTGATTACACTATCAATTTCGGCTCTGCCATAGAAATCAGAATAACCATAGGTCGACGACATCTCACGCACATTCCATAGTGTAGGCTCATCACAACAAGCATAAAATGAGTCGTAATTGCCCATCATCTTGGCTAGTGAAGGATAAGGAACTTTACCATAAGTGTTTGCTACTGCCTGTGTAGTAAGGGGTAATAGTCCTGTGTTGTACATGAATATGCCATCGCTTGAGCGTCCGTTCTTAACCTGGGTTCGCATGTTAACGGTCAGCAGGTTGTTGATTATGTCGTGGCATAGGGCGTTAAGTGTAGGTGTCACTTCGCGACCATCGATTCTTAGGTCAATAACCCACGAATTGAGCGACTCCACAACCAGCAGTATCACATTCTTTCCTTGAGCTGAGGCATATTCGTCGTTTGGTAGCGGTTGCTCATTGATGAATTGTGTTACCTCTTGTTTCTCGGCGTCGGTTAGCGTTCTGCGGTCATGAATTGTAGTGGCAATACCATAAAACATATAAGGTACAACTCCATTTTGGTTAAGGTAGTCGCCTTGACGAGTCCACATCACGCAGTAGTCGTTGGTGAACTGCTGCTTGAAGCTGGTGGTTTCATCATCCTGATGATAATGTATCGCTGTCATGCCTAATCTGATGCCTACAAATGCTATCAAGCACAGGGCTGCCAGCACTAGTCGACGACCGAGTGAAGGATTGGATTCTTTGATACCTTTCTTAAACCATATTCTGTAAGCTATATAAAGCAAAACAGGAGGCAATAACACCTCTAGGTCGGCAAGCTTGAAAGAGCCTAATGCACTTTTAGTTACAGTGCCACCCAAGTTCTCAATGAGGAAGAACGAGGACAGTGGCATCAAGTCGCGATATGTAGGCATATATAATAGTTGCGCGAGGCACCACAGTGTCACAAGCCAAATCACTATCCAGCTCCATTTGCGCCAGCGCGAGCTGAGTGCTACAAAAGGCAACAACAAAAACATGCCATCGGCAATGTTGTTTACGATGAGATTAGCCATCTCGCTTAGGCTTGCATGGTCGAGCCACAGAGGGTCAACAATCTTATTAAAGTGGTATTCTACAGCCAGCAGTTGAATTACTATGCAGACAAGGGCCAACATAAAGAACCACAAAGCAGAATTCTTTATGCCTTTCCTCGATTGTTTATTCCATGTTTTCATGACAGTAAAAGGTTGTCAAGACAAGATGCTGTGTCGCTATTCGCTCTTGAACTTCAAAGCGTTGCGCTCGGCACTTTCGATGCGCTTGTTGCGCCAGCAGCTGCGGCACAGTGCTACGTAACGATCGTCACCGCCAATCTCCACTTGGTTACCATCGGTCACGATATTGCCTTGTGCGTCGATACGGGCATTGATACTTGTTTTGCGACCACATGCACATGTCGACTTTATCTCCTCGATAGAGTCTGCAATCTCAAACAGACGTCGTGAGCCTTCAAACAGATGAGATTGGAAATCGGTGCGAAGGCCATAGCACACAACGTTTGTACCATAGTCGTCAACGATGCGCGCCAGCTGGTCGATTTGTTCCTCGGTAAGAAACTGTGCCTCGTCAATCAAAATCCAATCCTTAACCACTAGGCTGCTCTCATAAAGCTGTGTCACATACTCATAGATGTTCATCTCAGTATATATCCAGCTGCATTCACGCTCAATGCCAATGCGAGAACGTATCACATTCTCCTTCTCGCGGTTGTCGATGATTGGTTTCATGCACAGGTATTGCAGGCCGCGCTCCTCAAAGTTATAGGCTTGAGTGAGCAGTAAAGCGGTTTTGGCCGACCCCATAGTGCCGTATTTGAAATATAGTTTTCCTCGTCCGTTCATAGCAATGGCAAAGATATTAAAAAAACACCCCATAATCATCAATTTTTCTAATAAAGTTATTAACAACCCATGTGCACCAAATAAAGAACATCACATATTAGAGAAATTTTTCAGTAAATATGAGATTTGTGCATTATCATAATCAATTTTGTTGTAATTTTGCAGACTGAAAAATCAAACTATAAAACTATTGTGTTATGGGAAATAAGAGAAACGCCTCAATTGCACAAGTTAAGGATTACATAATGATTACAGTAGGATTATTGTGCTACTGTTTTGGTTACTCGGCATTTCTGTTACCTGAGAAGATTGTAACAGGTGGCGTGACAGGTCTCGCTTCGCTTCTTTACTTCGGTTTAGGGTGGAATGTGGCAATAACTTACTATGTCATAAATGCCATATTGCTGGCAATAGCATTCAAGACTGTGGGTAAGCAGTTTGTGATTCGCACAGTAATAGGTGCTACAATAGCCACCTTGTTGTTGGGCATTATGGTGCCACTGTTTAAAGAACCCATTGTAGCCCAGCAACCTTTCATGAGTGTTATTATCGGTGCTGTTCTGTGTGGAATGGGACTGGGTATCGTGTTCACTCACAACGGCAGCTCAGCAGGTACCGATATTATTGCTGCAATGGTAACCAAGCATAGTAATATCTCGTTTGGTCGCACGATGATATATGTTGACCTTCTCATTATCAGCTCGAGTTACTTGATATTCCACTCACTTGATAAGATAGTGTATGGACTTATCTTCATGTTCATCTGCTCAATAGCTGCCGACATGGTGATTGATAGTAACCGCCAGAGTGTTCAGTTTATGATATTCTCAAAGAAATGGAAGGAGATTGCTAACGCTATTACCCGTGAGACTCATCGTGGCTGTACGGTGCTTCATGGCACAGGCTGGTACACCCAGAGTGAGGCCACAATCTTGCTGGTAATGTGCCGCAACTATGAGAGCATGCACATGTTCAGAATCATCAAGGCTATTGATGAAGATGCCTTTGTGTCACAGGCAAAAATCAAGGGTGTGTATGGCGAGGGATTTGACCATGTGAAGTTAAACATGAAGAGGCATGAGGTGGAAGAGATTGTTCAAGACGCTAAGCCCATAGAGCCAACAAACGAAGCCAGCGAAGCCTAATGTTGACAATAGAAATTGTTTCAAAGTTAATGGGCATTGTTGGATAGTTAATGATTTGGCATAATTTTTGCTATTGCTATGGAAAATAGTTGCGAAAATATTTGGCAATAATCAAATAAAAGCAGTAATTTTGCAGCTGTTTACAAGAGATACTATTTTACTTAACTATTTTAAATTTATTTCGACTATGGCATACGTAATTAGTGACGACTGTGTAGCATGTGGAACTTGCATGGATATGTGTCCAACTGGCGCTATCAGCGAGGGTGACATCTATGTAATTGACCCCGACACTTGCATCAGCTGCGGTTCTTGCGCTGAGGCATGCCCCAACGAGGCAATTAGCGAAGGCTAATCCACACACAACAAGTGTTATAACGTAAAATCAGCATCACATCCTGCAGGATGTGATGCTGTTCTTTTTATATCATAATACTATTTGTTGTCTTCCTTTGAGAACATCATGTTCAGCACCCAATTCACAATGGCTAGGATAATGCTGAAGAGTATAGCTGCCCCGAGGCTCTCAACAGTGAACCCATCGATGAACCAAGCACACAAGAGAACCATTAAACCGTTGATTACTAGAGCAAAAAGTCCCAAGGTCAAAATGGTTATGGGTAATGACAAGAATTTGATTATTGGTCGGATTGCTGAGTTGATAAATCCGAGAACCACCGCCACAATCACAGTGACCCACCAGGGTTCGATGGTAACGCTGTCCATGAAATAGGCTGTGATGCCTACTGCTACTGTCGATAATATAAGTCTTGCTAACATTAATTCTTTATATATTATTAATTATATAATTCGGATAGAATCGTTATCGTTGTCGAAATTGGTTGCATTCAATGAACCACTAATCGCGCGAATGCCTGATTGTGATTTCTCCACAAATGTCTCGTTGAAGATACTTCTCAACCTGGCGGTTGCTCATGCCATTACCGAAGAGGTACATCATCTTGGTTATAGCCGCTTCGCTAGTGATATCATACCCACTTATCACACCTGCTCGTGCTAGTGTGTTGCCAGTGTCGTAGAGATTGCTGTTAACAGCTCCGTTTACGCATTGCGTAACATTGAGGATTACTATGCCACGCTCAATTGCAGCCTGGATAGGCTCGGTGAACCACGGTTCGCTTGGGCTATTACCAGCACCATAAGTCTTGAGCACGACACCCTTTATGCCAGGAGTGTTAAGCAAGTGCTCGAGAGTGCTGCGTGTCATGCCTGGATGCAAGACGATGAACATCACGTTAGGATCCATGGTGTCATGCACCATAAGAGGACGGTTGCTTGTGTTTCGCAGCAGAGCGTCTTCATTGTAGGTGATGTCGAGGCCAACGCGTGCCAAATCAGGATAGTTGGTGCTCATGAAAGCGTTGAAGTTGTCAGCACTGACCTTTGAGCTTCGGTTGCCACGTATCAGGTGGTTCTCAAAGAGGATTGCAACCTCTCTCACCATCGCTTCGCCACGGCCATTGCGTTCGGCAGCAACTTGAAGGGCTGTAATGAGGTTCTCCTCACCGTCGGTTCTCACCTCACCAATAGGAAGTTGTGACCCCGTGATAATAACAGGCTTGTTCAAGTTTTCAAGCATAAAGCTCAGAGCTGAAGCTGTATAGGCCATGGTGTCGGTTCCATGCAGGATGACAAACCCGTCGTAGTTGTCGTAGTTGTCCTCGATAGCTCTAGCTATTTGGTTCCAGTGTTTCAGGTTCATGTTGCTGCTATCGATGGGCGGTTCAAACTGCATGTTGTCGATATCATAATTAAGCATCTTGATTTTAGGCACATTGTCGATGAGATGCGAGAAATCAAAAGGCTTGAGCACCTTGGTTTCAGGGTTCTCAATCATGCCAATGGTACCACCTGTGTAGATAATCAGGATGCGAGGTCGAGCGTTGTTGTTTGCCATATTTTTAATGTGCTAAGGACCGTAAAGGGATTAGTTATTAGGATTTTAGAAATGCTTTGCAAAAAAGTCGAGATGCATGGTGAGCGACTTAACCCAATAGTCCCATGAGTGACGTCCAGGACGCTCGCTATAGCTATGCTTGATACCATGCTTGTCGAGTGCTGCATGAAGTGCTCTGTTTTCCTTGATAAGGAAATCTTGTGTTCCGTCGTCGATGATAATGTTTTGCTCTCCGTTCTTAAGAGTGGGAACCAAGTTAATCACTGAGTGGTCGCGCCATGACTGGGTGTTGGCGGCATATTTGCCCAATCGCTTGTCTATCTTAAAACGGTCCTTCAGGGTCATAATGTCGACTGCGCCACTCATGCTGCCGCAGCTGCCATACAAGTCGGGGTGGCGCCAGCCAAGCCACAGCGCTCCGTGGCCTCCCATGCTCAAGCCAGTGATGGCACGATGCTGAGCATCGTTGATGGTGCGGTAGTTTTGTTCAACATAATTGCGTAACTCTTGAGTAATGAAAGTCTCAAACTGGAAAGAAGGATCGATAGGGGAGTCGAAATACCATCCGTCCTGGCCATCAGGGCAAACGAAAATCATACCGTACTTCGATGCCAACTCGGCCAAATTAATGTGGTTTTGCCATGCCATATAATTATCGTCGTAACCATGTAGCAAATACACTACAGGATATTGCTCTTTGTCGCTATCAAGATACTGTTTAGGCACGACAACAAGATTAGTGATGTCGCGTTTCATTTTATTGCTTGACACTACCACCACATTTATTTGAGGGTTGGTTATTGCCGCCTGCTCTGGTTGCTTTGCTGTTTTAGCTGTGGCCTTTTTAGTTGTTTTCACTTTGGGCACTGAGGCCTGTGAAGAACTGGAGACCTCACTTGAACTAGTGTTGGCCTTGCAACCAAAGCAGCACATGGCAATGATTGCCATGCAAGCTACGATTTTCTTAGAAAGATGTTTCATTATATCTTAGTTTTTTAAGTTTAGGATCAATATTTATTATTTAACTCCTGTGTTGAAAGCCTTGAAGAAGAAAAGCATCTGATAGTCGAGAGCATTAACCCAGAAAGACCAGCTATGCTTACCTGGTCGCACCGTGTAGTCATGAGGAATGCCTTGCTTATCGAGGGCCTCATGAAGTGCATTGTTGGCCTCAATGAATATGTCGTTCTTTCCGGCATCGATTACGATGTTTTGACCTGGTTCTAGAGTGGGAACCAACGACATTACAGAGTGTTCTCGCCACACCTCTTTATTACTTTCAAACTCACCTAGGCGTTCGTTCACTTTCCATCTATTGGGGAAGTTATAGATGTCAACACCACCCTCCATGCTACCACATGAGCCATATATGTCGGGGTGGCGCCATGCAAGCCAAAGCGCTCCGTGGCCTCCCATGCTCAAGCCTGTGATGGCACGATACTTGGAATGGTTGAGTGTGCGATAGTGAGTCTCAATATAGTTGCGGAGTTCGTACACAACATAGGTCTCAAATTGGAATTTCGGGTCGATAGGAGAGTCGAAATACCAGCTGTCCTGACCGTCGGGGCACACGATAATGACGCCATATTGTGAGGCAAGCGAGCGCAGGTCGGCTTTCTTTGGCCAGTCGCGATAGCTGCCTTGGGCCCCATGTAACAAGTAAACTACAGGGAAAAAGCGTATTGGGTTCTTTTTCTCAGTGTACTGAGCTGGCAGTACTACAGTATTCTTAATAGTTCGTCCCATTTTGACACTCATCACCTCGATGGTGTCGACAATTGCATTCTGCTTCTCGGCTTTAGCAATTGCCTGGTCGTAGATTTCGGGTGTATTTGTAGTAATAACATCTTTGGCTTGAACTGTCATTGACAAAGAGCCTAACACCATTATCACCAGAAAGTATTTCAATGTCTTTTTCATGATTTATTGTTTTTAGCGTTTTTTCTTGAAAAAATCGGTCATCAGTTTTGAGCACTCTTGGGCAAGAACCCCACCGGTTGTGGTGGTCTTCTTGTGGAATGGAGCGTTGCAATAGGTGTGATAGCCCCGTTTCTCGTCGGTAGCCCCATACACTACCCTTGATATTTGGCTCCATCCGATGGCTCCGGCACACATCAGGCAAGGCTCAACAGTGACATATAGAGTGCAGTCGGTCAAATACTTGCCTCCCAAGAATGATGCTGCCGAAGTGATGGCTTGCATCTCGGCATGAGCAGTGACATCGGTAAGAGTCTCAGTCAGGTTATGACCTCGTGCAATAACCCGTCCCTGACACACTATCACAGCACCAATAGGTACCTCATCGCGTCGAGCTGCCTCTTGAGCCTCGGCCAGAGCCAAGCGCATGAATTTTTCGTCGTCGTTACCAGCCTGCATCTTAAAGGAATAATTTCTTTACATATTTGCCTACTCTCACTACGTAAACTCTGTTGTGTGGCAAATCGATGACATGGTTGTCGCTTGACATGCGCTCATAGTAAAGCCTGCCTGTCATATCCCACACACTTACGAGCTTGCCATAATTATCGCCATAAATGTATATTGTTCCCCAACGCGCCACAATAATGGGTTCGGGTTCGGCGGGTAACGCATCATCAATAAAGCTGTCGATACCCGACAACTTGTCGACCATAACATAAACGGGGTCGCTGTCGCCCATCATAGTGGTTGGAATGATTGTGAAAGTCGCATCGTGATCACAAGCTGGAAGGTAATAGTGGTCGGCAGCGGTTATGGCAACCAACTCATCGTTCTCGTCGATAACCTTATAGGCAAGATTATTGCCAAGTGTGATGCGTTTCCAATCTTGACTGAATGGTTCGCCATCGGCAGTAATAAGTAACGAAATATCTTCGTTGGGGTAGAGTGTGAAATGTTCTGCATCACCCCAAGCCTTATCATCGAGATAGGCATCCATTGCTTCATAGTCGGTGACAACAACGTCAACTTGTCCTACGCCATCAAAGATGCCCCATCCCATAGCTTTGGGTGGAGTTGTTGCTGCGCAATAAATTTCATAGAGATTATGGCAATCGTTGAAGGCATAAGCTTCGATTCGTCGCAAAGATGAAGGCAGCATTAGTGTGTGAAGTGAGTAGCAATCCTGAAATGCTCCATAACCCACTTTCTCCAGTCCCTCGGGTAGGGCAATGTTAACAAGACCAGACCCCAAGAAGCATTCTCGGGGTATCTCTGTCAAGTTCAGCGACAGGGTCACATTCTGGAGCTCGTCGCATCCCAAGAAGGCCTCTTCGCCAATCTTTGTAATGCTGTTGGGCATCACCACTTCGGTAACCTTAGAGTTATAGAATGCTGCTTCGGCAATGCCAGTGACGCGGTAGTTGTAGCCGTCATAATTAACCGTTGATGGAATAATGTATACTCCATTGTAGGCGCTGAGTCCGTCGACTATGTTCTCATCTACCATCACTTCATCGCTACGGTCATTAAAACTGTAAGCGATGCCGTTGCTCACGAAGTCCCAACCGCGGGCTGTGAGCGTCAAAAAAGTGAGCGTCAGAAGTGATATATATCTTAGTTTATTCATTATTTACAATATAATATTATTTTAACCTACAAAATTCATTAAAAATATTGACTTATGCAAAATATCGGCAAAAAAACTGCTATTAGTGCTTTGTTTTAATCGCGACGCAAGAGTCTCTTATGTCCACACAAGAATGAGAGAAATGATTGACACGATAATTGCCGACGCATGATGTTTCAGATTGTAAGTGGGGTATCTTAAAGTGTGGCATAGGTGGGACACTTTTTTGTTTTTTGTTTTTTGTGTTTTGAGGGTTTGTAAACACAGTGGTATGTAATTGTTATAGATGTTAATGTGTGCAGGTTGTTTTGCTTAATGTTTGGTGGTGGCCAGCTTGCTTGTCTGACTAACAAATTATAAGCTTGGATTGTTCGCTTAACGCAAATGACGCAAAAAGTCATCTAACAAATAATGTGTGTGGGACAATTTTTAATTTTTTTTCTGGAAAAATGAACCAAGAAATGACTGAATTCTGGTCAAAAACGGAAGTGATGGGACAGTTTTGCGTTTTTTTTCTTTTATCAGAAGACAATTAATGACAAATAAATAATCTCTCATTATGTACTGGGTTCGTAGTTTAATCAATGCACGAAGCACAATGCATAATGCACAATAACGTTAGATACTGGATGGGTCGCCTGCGGCGAGAAATTAAACCGTTCGCTTTGCTCACTCAAAATTAAATTATTTTTGTATGCTGGTGGGGGCAACTGAGGTTTATTCGATGCGCAATTGGGCGTTTGAGGCAGGATGGGCTCTTCGCTTTAATCAATGCACAAAGCACGACAATGCATAATGCACAATTGGCGTTAGATGCTTCGATAATTTCGAAAAGTGGCACCTTCGGTGTCGAAAAGCCTGCTTACGCAGGATTTTTGGGCTGCGCGTGGGTGGTTTCGGTCAAACAACGGGAACAACCCAAAATCAACCTGAACAACTGTTTTTATTTTTCTTGCAAATTGGGTGATGGGACAGTTTTTGAAAAAAAAATGAGGATAGGTGGCAGTATGTCAATGAGCTCAGTGCTGGATGCGAAACAAAGGTAACACATTATAACTATGTGTTACAACATTAAAAAGCAAGAATGGAGATAGTGTGAGGGTGCAATAGAATTGCAATATAGAGAACCTTTTTATTAGTTTTAAAGGTGAAAAATATTGCTTTTGTTATTGAGAAAATTGCTTTATGTTTTGAAGTGCCAAGATTCGAACTTGTGAACCACTATTGACGGTTACACGCTTTCCGGGCGTGCCTCTTGTAATGCAATAGGGCAGTTGATTAGATAGACCCTCTCTCGTGCACGTGTGATGGCAGTGTAGAGCCATCGTAGGAAATCAATGGTGCTTAGTGCTTCGGGCATTATGCTACCCATATCGATGAATACGTTTTTCCATTGACCACCTTGTGCTTTATGGCATGTGAGTGCATAAGCAAACTTCACTTGCAGCGCATTGAAATAAGGATGTTGCTTCATGAGCTGATAACGCTCTCGCTTGGTTCCCGAGAGTTCGTTTAGCACATCATTATAAAGTCGCTCACTTTGTGCCAGCGTGAGTGCAGGAGTGTCGCTTTGCAAGCTGTTTATAACGATTTTCACATCCATTTCCACATTGCCGTGATCGGGCAACTCAACAGTGACATTGGCAAAGCGCAGTCCATACATCTGTTCAACCTCTCCCCACACTCTCTTCACGCGCATAACGTCTCCGTTAGCAATAAAGTCGATGTTGTCGTAGTCGCGAGCCCAGAAATAATTGTTTTTCGACACTAGTAGCATGTCGCCAGTGGTGAGTTCATCCTCACGGTAAAGGATGCTATTGCGCACACCGTTGTTGAATAGCGTTGCACGCTTGTTGCTTCGTGTGATTACTATTGTTTCGTCAATGCCATCACGGTCATAACAGTCGCTTAATGTCTCAAGCAGAAACTCGCCTGTGATAGAGTCAATGTCATTATATTGCTGCAACTCAAGTTTTGGTGTCACAAGCTGATTGCTTGTGAGAATGTGCCGAACAAGAGTGGCATTGAGCAGAATTCCCGAGTCGAATGCCTGGCGTGCTATTTGCCGCAAAGTGACATCGTAGACAGTGAGGCCATAGCCTCTCAGAACTTCGCTATTGAGAGCAGGACTCTGGCTTTGACCTACCGGTGGCAACTGTGCACCATCGCCCATGAGCATGAGTTTACATCCCGTGCCGCTGTACACATAGTGCACTAGGTCGTCGAGCAGGCGACCTGTGCCAAATATTGCACCCTCGGCGGTGCCGTTGGCAATCATCGAGGCCTCATCAACGATGAATACAGTGCTGGTGTGTTTGTTCTCGGCAAGTCCGAATCCCTCGCTCAAATAGCTTTCTTGACGATAAATCTTGCGGTGAATGGTGAAAGCACCCCTGTGTGAATACTCACTGAGCACTTGTGCGGCACGTCCTGTCGGGGCGAGCAGCACCACTTTAGTGTTGCGCCGCGATAGGGCTTGAACAACTGCACCCATAAGCGAAGTCTTGCCCGTTCCGGCATAGCCGTTGAGCAAGAACACGCTTCGCTCGGCACCATAGAGAAAGAAGTGTGCAAAAGCGGCAAAAGCTTCGACCTGTTCCTCGTTGGGTTCATAGTGCAGTAATTCCAGCACATCGCGGTAAAAGTCGCCTATGAGTGGGTCGTTAACGCTTGCCTCTTGTGGCGTAGGGTACACGTTTTTTGAATTCATTGGCACAAATTTAGCAACAAAATCTATATTATCAAGAAAAAATGACTATCTTTGCACCGTTTTTCCAAAAAAACATGGAGTGGTGCTCGAGTGGCTGAAGAGGCACGCCTGGAAAGCGTGTAACCGTCACAAGCGGTTCCCGAGTTCGAATCTCGGTCACTCCGCAAGGTTAATAATATAGTGATTGGCGATCTTAAGAACGAGGTCGCTTTTTTGTTTTATTACTGTTTCTTTTGTGGGAAAAAAGCATTATCTTTGTGGAAATTTTTAGATTATGAAAATTAAGGAGATAACTAGTGCTATAGAGGCCGTGGCTCCACTTTACTTGCAGGAAAGCTGGGATAATGCTGGCATGCAAGTGGGTGATGTCGACAGAGAGGTTACTGGTGTGCTGCTATGCACCGATGTGCGTGAGGAGACCATAGATGAGGCAATAGAACGTGGAATGAACATGATAATCTCGCACCATCCGTTGCTGTTCCGTGGATTGAAGAAGATAGTAGGTCGCAGTTACCAGGAGCGTGTTGTTGCTCGTGCAATAAAGCATGACATTGCCATATACTGCGCACATACCAATATGGATAGCGCTATGGGTGGTGTTAACTTCAAGATGGCCGAGAAACTAGGCCTGAAGAACGTTGGTGTGCTTGACCCTCAACAAGGTACCTTGCGCAAACTTGTGGTATTTGCCCCTGTTGAGGCGGCTGCCGATGTTGAACATGCAATGTGTGATGCCGGTGCCGGTCGCCTTGGCAATTATGACAACTGCAGCTACCTGATGAGTGGCGAGGGTCATTATCGTGCACTAGATGGAGCGGAACCCTGGTCGGGCGAAGTGGGCGAAATTCATCATGAGCCTGAGATAAGGGTTGAGGTCTTGGTGCACAAATCGTTGTGCAGTAGGGTAGTGGCCGCTATGCTTAAAGCGCACCCCTATGAGGAACCTGCATTTGACATAATAGCGCTTGAAAATGGCGACAAATATGCTGGCCTGGGCGTGATAGGAGAAACCGAGCCTCAGGATGCGTGCGATTTTCTAGAAAAGGTGAAGACAGCATTTGAGGTGAAATCATTTCGCTATAGTGGTAATCTGAACCGCAAGGTGAAGATTGTAGCCATGTGTGGTGGTGCCGGTTCAGAGTTTATAGGCACAGCGATGTCGCGTGGTGCCGATGTGTATATCACTGGTGATATGAAATATCACGAGTTTCAGGGTCATGAAGACCAAATTATACTAGTCGATATAGGTCATTATGAGAGCGAACATTACACAAAAGAGATTTTTTATGATATAATTCAGAAAAAAAATCCTAACTTTGCAGTCGATTTTGCACGAAGCGAAAAAAATCAAGTAAATTATTTGTAATATTTATGGCTAAACAAGAGAAAGAACTTACAGTAGAAGAGCGCCTTAAGTCGCTTTATGATTTACAGAAGACCCTATCGGAAGTTGACCGCATCAAGACCGAGCGTGGCGAATTGCCACTCGAAGTTCAGGACCTTGAGGATGAGATTGAAGGTCTGCAGACCGTTATTGGCAACTTCAACGACGAAATTGAGCAGCTCAACACTGTAATCAGCAATCAAAAGAGTTCGATTGAACGTTCAGAGAGCCTCATCGCCAAGTATGAGAAAGATCAGGACAACGTGCGCAACAACCGCGAGTATGACTACCTGACCAAGGAGATTGAGTTCCAAAAGCTTAGCGTACAGTCGGCCCAGAAAAAGATTGACGAGGCAAGTCACAAGGTTGATGCCATCAACGAGAAAATCCAGCAGGCTAAAGCCCATTTGGTTGACAATGAGCAGGCCCTTTCGGACAAGAAGGGTGAGCTTGACACAATCATTGCCGAGACCAAGCAGGAAGAGGAGAAACAGCGCGAGAAAGCCAAGAAGCTTGAGAACAAGATTAACAATGCCGACCCTCGCCTGTTGAGTGCATTCAAGCGCATTCGCAAGAACGCTCGCAATGGTTTAGGCGTTGTTTATGTTCAGCGTAATGCTTGTGGTGGTTGCTTTAACCGTATCCCCGCTCAGCGCCAAATGGAAATTAAGATGAGAAAGAAAATCATCGTTTGCGAGTATTGCGGACGCATTCTCATCGACCCCGCCATTGCTGGTGTATCGGAAGCCGAGGCATTGAACTCTTAAAGAAATCCTCCCTATGGAGGTCCGTCATCTTGTAGTGGAATAGCAATTCAGGCGCTAGAGCAACTCATGATGGCGTTATGAGAACCACAGTGCTGCGTAGATGCTTAACGGCAGCATTGAGAAAGAGTGTTGTACATTCGTTTCATAACAAAATCCCCTTTTCAATGAAATTCGAAAAGGGGATTCTTGTATTACTGAGTGATGGGGGAGACCGTTATTCCAAAAGCTTAGCAACGGCAGTCATCGAGTCGAAGTCGGTCTGGTCGATGTGAATGGGTGTGACTGTGGCATATCCTTGTCTTGCCCAATACATGTCGGTAGTGTTATCATCGGGATTGCGTTCGTCATAACTGCCTAGCATCCAGTAGTAATCAATGCCTCTTGGATCAGTGCGGTGATCCCATGTGTTGGTCCACACACCTTTAGCAGATGATGTGACCTTTATGCCCTTAAAAGGTTGGTCAAGTTTAGGAAAGTTCACATTCAGGCACACGTCTTGTGGCAGACCATTTTTCAAGACAGAGTCGATGATAGAACGAATGTAGGGCAAGCAGGGCGAGAAGTCGGTGTCGAAATGATAGTCGTCGTAGCTGAAAGCTATGCTATTGATGCCAGCCATGACTCCCTCGAGTACCACACCAATAGTGCCACTGTAGAGCACACTGTTACCAAGGTTGTGACCATGATTTATGCCCGATAGCACCAGGTCGACCTTGCGCCCATCAAGTAATTGCCCTAGTCCCAGCTTTGTGCAGTCGGCTGGTGTCCCGTTCACGGCATAAACAGTGAGCCCTGGCTCTTCCTGCTTCTTGATGGCCCTTAAAGGTTCGGCAATAGTTATTGACGATGCTTTGGCACTCTGGTGCAAAAGGGGTGCAACTACTACCACTTCGCCAAATTCCCTTGCTACCTGTGCCAGGGCTTTCACTCCAGGGTAGTTAAACCCGTCGTCATTGCTCACAAGAATTAATGGTCTCATATTGTTATATTTTCTTATATTTCAAACGTAGACTGTTGAGAACAACCGATAGACTCGACATTGCCATGAGTGCCGCAGCCCACATTGGTGTTATTTGGAAATCGATGCCAAAGAGATGCATCACACCTGCAGCAAGTGGTAGGCACACAATGTTGTAGATAAAGGCCCAAAATAGGTTTTGCCAAATCATGCTCACTGTGCTGCGACTCAAGTCGATAGCAACTGGCAAGTTGCTTAAATCGTCGCCCATTAGAGTGACTTGGGCAACGTCGATAGCAACATCGGTTCCGGTGCCAATGGCAATGCTGACATCGGCTAGCGATAATGCTTGAGTGTCGTTGATGCCGTCGCCCATCATAGCCACAGTCTTGCCTTGCTCTTGAAGTTGCTTGACGAGTTTTTCTTTGTCGGCTGGCATTACTTTGCTCAAGTAGTGGCTTATTCCTGCCTCATGTGCCCAAAATTGCACAGCTTCGTCCTTGTCGCCACTTAGCATGTGAACTTCGATTCCTTGATGTTGAAGGGCTTCGATAGCCTCGCGTGCATTGGGTTTTAGTGTTTCGCGCTGCTCGGGTCGGAGGCCGTCGGCAGCAGTGAAGTCGACAATCTCCTTGTTGGGGATGGTGATAGTGCCAGTTTTGTCGGTGACTAGAGCGTTGATTTTGCGCAATCGCTCAAGAGCCGTGGCATCTTTTATTAAAATCTGCTTTTGTGCCGCTTTGCCCATTCCCACCATTAGGGCTGTGGGTGTGGCTAGCCCCATTGCACAAGGGCATGCCACGACGAGTACTGCCACTGCCGACATGATTGCTTGTGGCAGTGCATTCCAACCTGCAATTATCACCCATAGCAAGAATGTGACAAGAGCAATGGTTGCCACTACGGGTACAAACACAGCAGCTGCCTTGTCGACTAGGCGTTGAACAGGTGCCTTAGAACTCTGTGCCTGCTGCACTATAGCAATGATTTGTGCCAGGGAGGTTTCCTCACCGATTTGGCGTGCTCTCAGTCGTAGCTTGCCTTGGCTTGGAATAGTTCCTGCCAGCACTTTGTCGCCTGTGCGCTTGACAGCAGGAGTGGGCTCTCCAGTAATCATACTTTCGTCGACATAGGCGGCATCGGTTGTCATAAAGCTTGACGCCCATGTGACTTCGCCGTCGACAGGTATTTTTTCTCCTGCGTGCACTTCAACGATGTCGCCTTTCTCGAGTGTGGAAATGGGCACTTGCTCGGGAGAGGGTTCTCCCTGGGTTGGTCGTTTCTTTGTGACAATCCTTGCAGTTTTGGGCGCCATTCCCATAAGCTGGCGCAGGCTGCTTGCCGTGCTGTCTTTGGCTTTCTCCTCAAGAAGTCGCCCTGTGAGAACAAAAGCGATAATCATGGTTGAGGCGTCGAAGTAGGTGTGCCACTCCAGGCCACGTGCTCCCCAGGTGGATTCGCCCCAGAAAGTGTTGAATGCGCTGAAGATGAATGCAATAGCTGTGGATAGTGTGACGAGAGTGTCCATTCCGGCGACCATGTGGCGCAATTGCTTGAAGGCCGATTTGTAAAACTCGCTACCACACAGTATTAAGCATGCCAAGGCCAGAACAAGCGACAGCTGGTTGGCTGCGTCGGCACCTCCCACATTGATCCATTTCATCGACAAGCACATGATAAGTATTGAGAATACCCATGCCATTATAGCTTTACGACGAAGGAGCTTGAGCGAGATGGCCTCAAGTTGCTCAACACTTTGCTCACTGTCGATGACCAGGTCGTAGCCGATGTCGCTGATTTGCTTTTTTATTTCCTCGAGCGACACCTGTGATGGGTCGTAGTCGATGAGTGCTGTGCGTCCCACCAAGTTTACTGATGCCTCGCTGATGCCCACAATTGAGCGCAGCTTGTTCTCAACGTTAGCCGAACAAGCCGAGCATGCCATGCCTATTACCGGAAGGGTTTTCTTCATGGGCGTAGCAAGCGCAAATCAAATTTCCATCTCAAAGCGCCCGAGGTCGTCGACGGCCTCTTTCATAGCCGCCGGCGTTACCTGTGTGTCGTCGTAAATTACAGTTACATTGGCATCTTCAAGACTAGCCACTGCACTGTCAACACCGTTTAAATCGTTGAGTGCCGCTTCAACCTTGGCTTTGCAGTTGACGCACTTCATTCCTGAAATTGAAAAAGTATTTTCTGTCATAATTAATGATGTTTGAATTGGCAAAGTTAGAAACAATTTATCAAATATTGTAGCCTTTATTGAAATTAAGTCAATCTTGCTTGTCAAGATCGACGGTTACTATCTTGTTTTCTTGGGCATACCAAATGTAGCCTTTAATGTTGTCGTAGTCCAACAGGGTGAGTAAATTGATGTACTGTCGCACCTGTGAGCTGTGTCTTGCAATAGTGGCTTTGTCGGTTTTGGAACCAAACTTATAGTCAACCACAATAATCTCGCCATCGGGGCGCTTAACGATGCGGTCGGGCCTGTGGAGCTCAATGTCATCGTTGCCGCTGGGGAGACCGATGCTACGTTCGTTATATATCGTGTTGTCTGGTGCAAACCAGCTCATGAGTGTGTCGTCGTCGGCAATAGTTTTTATTAAGGAGTCGAAACGATTCAATGTCCAGAACTGGTTGTTGGCGAAGAATCCGTTTTCTACCCCGTGAGTCTTGACATAATCGAAATCTTCGCAAGACCTTACCATGCTGAAAAGTTTGTGCATTCTAATACCTTCAGTCTTAATTGACCCAGTGGCAGTTTGTAAGCTGACGTTGACAGGCATAGTCCTACTCTTGACATAGTAGTCGGGCATTTCCATTGTCGAAGATTCTGCTGGTTCATGGTCGGCAGCATCCGATGGCTGTCCATAGCAGAAGGAGAAGACATGCATCTTGCTACTCTCGACATCTTCATTTTGTGGGGATTGAGAGCTGCTTACCTCTTCCCAGCAGTCGATATCTTGTTCTAGGTAGTTGAGGTTCAGTCCTTGATTGACGTTTGTCTTAGCAAACCTCAATAGCAGGCTTGCGGCATCGGTCACATTGTCGATGGTAAGAGAGTCGAGGGTATCATAAGTCGCCTGATGAACAGGAGCAAAAATGTGAAGCTCTTCTTTTGGGCGGGTGAGTGCTACATAGAGCTTATTGAGATTGTCGATGAGACTGCATTCATCTTCGTGGTTGATAATATCAGAAAGAAGCTCACTCTTCCTCAGTGAGTCGGGGTCGACTGGTATGAGCGGTGGTACAATGTCGGGACTCACGTCGCCTATACTATTTAATTCATTGCATTGCAACCAGTCTTCTTTCCTAATCCATAACTCTTTGCCGAGATTGATGAGTTTCCAGTTGCTGAAAGGAATGATGATGCATTTGAATTCCAATCCTTTCGATTTGTGAATAGTCATGATATTGACGGCATCGGCATCGGATGGCGAACTGACAGCAAGACGATCTTTCTTGTTGTCCCAAAACTGCAGGAATTCTCTTACCGTGCCACCATTGTGTCGGTTTGAGAAATCTAGTACCACATTCATGAATGCCAGAATGAATGAGTTCTCAAGCTTTTTGTTGCTATCATGTTTGCTTGCCGGCAAGATGTACTTATCTATAATTTTGTCGACTATATTCACGAGACTCGTAAGCTCGCATTTTGGGTCGGGAAGAATCTCCTTGGTGATTTTGGAGTAGAGTTCCTGGCGATCTTTAGTGCTGAGATTTTTCGTCTCTTCAAGATCGTTAGCAAAGCAGTTGAGCAGCGTTGGGCCCATATCTGCTTCACTGTCGAGAGCTTGGATACTAGACTCGAAATCGTGAAGGAGCTTGAATCGTCGCTGCTCTTTAACGCGTTTTTTCACGAAAGCCTCAAATGGGTCGTTCTGTATGGTTTTAGTGTCATCATCTTCGGCAGGGTCGTTTGTTTCTTTGAGTTGATATTGGGTGATGTCAAGGAACTGGAGCACACTGATTATCAATCTTACTGATGGCGAGTTCTTTAGTAATAATGACTCGGCAGAAATGATGTCGATGTGGTCGTGTTGGTTGTTGTCGTCGAGAGAGTTATTGTATTGAAGTAAGTACTCGATGATGTCGCTACCTTCTTTTTTAGTGTTCACAAGAATGGCGATGTCTTTTGGGGCAATTCCTCGCTGGCGAATAGAGTTGATGTAAAGTGGCAGAGACTTGATGATTTGATCGCGGGCAGGTTTGTCGGTTATGCTTGTAGGGTAGGGTACTGCATGCATGCTTACATGGCCTTGAAGTGAGTCTTTGAACTGTTTTTGCGTAATGTTGTTGTAGGTGAGACTGAGCGATTCAAATCCAGGCTTTTTGTCTCGGTAAGCTTCGATAGTTTGCTCAAAAAGAGCGTTGTTAAAGTTGACAATTGCACCATAGCTAC
The DNA here is from genome assembly GCA_902762385.1 of uncultured Bacteroidales bacterium. Lineage (GTDB taxonomy): Bacteria > Bacteroidota > Bacteroidia > Bacteroidales > Muribaculaceae > Sodaliphilus. The sequence goes on from CACWNQ010000001.1 coordinate 19,445, forward strand.
GGTAGTTGGTGTCGAGTGAAGTTATGTGAGCAATAAAGTCTTTGGCAATTTCTTCACGCAGGATGCTTGGGTCGCTATTTCGGAACCGATAAATTGCCTGTTTCTCGTCGCCGATAATGAGATTCTTGTTGGCTCGCGCAATGCTCTCGTAGAGCAATGGCTTGAAGTTATCATATTGCTTGTGACTGGTGTCTTGAAACTCATCAATCATGTAATTGTACAGCACATTTCCTGCATGCTCATAGATGAAAGTTGCCCCACTCTTGAGTACTTGGCCAATGAGTTCGTTGGTGTCGGCAATCATTATGCTGTTGGTGTCCTTACGGAATTTGTCAAGTTTTTCGTTGATTTTCCCCAATAGTCCAAGGCTCCATATTATGTTGCTTGTTTTGTCTAAGAATTTAGATGTATCAAGATGCTTGAAAGCATTTTTCAGCAGTTGCTTGAACTCTAATGCGGCGTCGTAGCTGATTCGGTCTCTAGCTCTGGCCCGTAGAACATTATTGTGCAGTGCATCTTCACTATCAGAATAATTTCTTAAAGTTTTTACTGGGCTGTCTTTTTCTATTGGAGAGTTGTCGTCTGTGGCAAATTTGTAGATTGAAGTGTTTCCATTAATGTCGTCCTGATTAATGCCGTGTTTCTTGAGGAATTCTCTGATTACCGATGGTGTGTCTTTAAAGCTCTGAAGTTGCAAGTCGCGTTGATTAATAAGTGCTTGCTTAAACTTCATGATGCTTGACTGACCATTGCCAGAACCAATGTCGCTAAGGTATTTGATGATTTCTTCGTGACGTTCCCTGAAAAATTCTTTGAAAATGATTTCGGAAAACTTTAGTAATGTTTTGCTATTTGCAGCACCGAAGAAGTCCCAACTGTTGTTATTGTTGATTTTGTAGGCAATAAATGAGCGCACCCAATTGTCGATTGCTTTCTGGTCCTTGTTGTTGCCACCCAGGTCCTTGAGGAAATCGTGAATGGCGACCCCCAATGCATAGTCCTCATCGAGCTCAATGCCATAGTTGTAGTCTCGGTCGAGTTCGCGAGCAAAATTTCGCAGAATGCGTTGGAAAAAAGAGTCGATAGTGCTCACATTGAATGAACCGTAGTCGAACAGGATGTCACACAGTGCGTTGCGTGCAGCCTTTGTTATATTGTTGATGTTCTCGCCGGGGAACATAATTTTGAAGTCATCGACAAAGTCTCCCCCGCCCTTACTGAGTTTGTGCAGTTGACTTATGATGCGTTCCTTCATCTCGTCGGTTGCTTTGTTGGTGAACGTGATGGCTAGAATGTGACGATGGTAGCTTGTGCCTGTGCGCAGTTTGAAAAGTTCAAACTCCTTGTTGTCAATAACAGTTTTGCTGCCGGTGGGCACGCCTATTAAATTGGCAATATAAGTCCTGGCAAGTGTGTAGGTTTTGCCTGAACCAGCCGATGCCTTGATTACATTCATGATTTCTTTTAATAATATAAAGATGAGTTATATGATTCTTGCCTTAAATCCTCGATTGGTTAAGAATTTTAGTACTTTGTCGCGCATGTCGCCTTGGATTAGAATTTCGCCTCCTCGGGCCGAGCCTCCCACACTGCATGAGCGCTTAAGCTCTGCAGCAAGCTCTTTCAGCGTATCATCGTCGAGTTGCAAGTTGGCTATTATAGTGGCTTTTTTTCCGTTGCGTCCTTTTTTATCAAGGATTATGTCGATTGTTTTGCTGCCCTGTTGCTCTAGTGCATTAAGCTTCTCATGTGTTTCTTCTTCCTTGGTAGTGGTAGAATCGAGTTCTATGTTGAATGCTTTACCAAGCATTGCTTTCCAATCTTGATTTTCCATTTTGTTTGTGGTTTTATTTAGAGTTCAAAGATAGCAATTTTGATTTGTTTTGACAAGTTTTGGTCGCATTTTGATAGAAAAACAATAAAAAATGAATAAAAATCAGAAAAAGTGCGATAATTATTTTGTTGTTTAAAAATAAGGTTGTAATTTTGTATTCAGAATTTGAGTGGTATTGAATTGCCTTATGTAACAAAGCGTCCTTATTTATTGTGAAGCAAAGCGATACTTACTCACTTGTGCCAGAACTTTTTTCGGGCGCAAATTCTTGGTGTATTTTACTGCCGCTATTAAAGATGGTGGCAAGTTTATATAAGAAAACATTTTTTTAGTTACTAATGTGATAAGTTTGGTTTATTAAGACAGAAATTAATGAAAGCGAGTCGTGAGACCCGCTTTCGTTATTTTACAGCCGTAAGATTCTAGGTTGAATATACGAATTGGTGTTTATAGCGTTTCATTGTTGAGTGTTGTCGGTTAAGATACGATAATGAACGCCATTGTGCATTCCACAGCAGTAGTTGCGTGGTGGTTGACCTCCTTGTACTAGATTGTTGAGATATAGAGGCTCACCCTCTATAATCAGGCCACATTGGAATGTGTTGCCAGGACGAAGACGGGTGACTTCGGCCTCCTCAACAACAAACATGCCTCTTCCCAGGTGCCTGATTATGCACATCCTGCCGGGTTGCCACGTGAGCATCACTCGCGCATCGATACCCAGATCCTGGACAGGACGTAGGCTTTTGCCCATTACAGGGTTGCTCACAGGACCGTTATCGGCAGCGTGTGCGGCGCAGAAGTGGCTAAAGTCGTGGTAGCCTAGATATCGTGAGAGGATGTTCAGCGTCAGCCGGCGAGGTTGCACCTCCTCGGGCAGATATCCCCAAGCGCGTTTCAGGGTTGTTGGCGACAGCCGCTCGCCCATTTTGTTGAGCTGAGCGCTAAGCCACTCAAAGTCGCGAGGAGTGCGTATTTCACGTTTGCTTATCTTCTCAACCTGCTTCAGCAGCAGCGCTTTCATCTCGTTATCATTCATAACTTATAATGTTGATTTCGCTACAAAATTACACAATTATTGCCACATTATCATTCATTAAATTAAATAAAAATGTCATGATACAGCAAAAGGACCAAAAAGGACCGAACAATTTCAATTCATTTACTATATTTTTGCATTGTAATTCATTTTAAAAACTAAAATCCATAAGACAAAGCGAATATTCTTTCATTTTTCATTACTTATAGCCTTTTTGAAAAAAATATTAATAACTACCAAAATAAATTATTATGGGATATTTTGACAAATTAAAAGATTTAGCAAACAAATTGGGTGAGAACGTTACTAGCACGCCTCAACAACAGTATTCACAACAACCAATTGCGCCACCACCTCCATTGCCTAATGCTGCTCCTCCAGCAATGCCAGTAATGCCTTCTGTGCCACAGCAATCATCTACCCAGATTTATAATAATCAACTTGAGGCATTAATTGAAGCTGCACTAGCCGATGGTGTCTTGACTGAAAAAGAGAAGCAAATTCTTTTTAAGAAAGCTCAAATGCAAGGAATCGATCTTGATGAATTTGAAATGGTGCTTGAAGCTAAACTTTTTGAAAAAAGAAAATCAATGCAAGCTGCTATTCCACAACAACAGGCAGCTACACCTAGATCGAATAAATATGGTGATATCCGTAAGTGTCCAAGTTGTGGTGCTATAGTAGAGTCTTTTAATATCAGTTGCCCTGATTGTGGTTTCGAGTTCACAAACGTTGGAGCGGTATCAAGTTTTGAAGCTCTTTCAAGAAAATTGGAAGAGATTGATAGAAAGTATGGCAACAAAGATTATGGTATTAGACATGAATTTTTTGGAACCAGAATTCAAGACGAAGCCAGAAAAATAAAAATGAAACAACAAGCAGTATCAACATTCCCTATACCCACTGCCAAAGAAGACCTTCTGGAATTTTTAGCTATGGGAATACCAATGGCTGAGAAAAAAGGTTCTCGTTTTATGCGAAATAATATGGGAAGTCCTGATTATGAGCACAATCAGCTTGCCAATGCCTGGCACAATAAGCTCAAGCAAGTTATTATAAAAGCTCGTTTAGCAATGAAGAACGATCCTTCAACGTTGGAGGATATTGAACGTTACGCTAAAGAGCTAGGTATAAAATAATTATTTATTTAAGAAATACTTATGGAAAATTAAAGCTTTGAAAGGAGGGTCCTGCTCAAAACAATCGATTGTTCTTTATCTAACATAAAGATATACAAATCTAGCGAATATAATAATTAATAACAAATAAATATGGCATTATTTGGAAAAGGTAAAGGCGGCGGTTTGATGAATGTTATCCGCTGCGACGAGGAACAATACCTCGTGTGGAAATGGCGCCCACTAGGGCAAGACGTGAATTCCACATCACGTGAGAACAGCATTCGTTACGGCAGTAGTTTGCGTGTTAAGGATGGTGAAGTGGCGGTGTTTGTCTATAAGCAGAAAGATGGAACCGTGCAAGACTTTATTGAAGGTCCTTATGACGACACCATCAAAACTGCCAATTTCCCAGTGCTGGCGAGCATTGTAGGAATGGCTTTCGGTGGAGAATCACCATTTCAGGCCGAAGTTTATTTTATCAACCTGCAAGGTACAAACCAGATTAAATTTGGAATACCTTACTTTGATGTAACCGACCCTAACAACGATTACCTACCAGTACCAGTTGCAGTTCGTGGTACTATGACATTCAAACTTGAGGATTATAGGAACTTCATTAAGCTGAACCGCTTGATTAATTTTGACCTTGAAGCATTTAAGAACCAGATCAAGGACACAATGATCCGCAAGATAAAGGGAATAGTTACAAATGTGCCTCATGACCTGCAAATGCCTTTAGTCAGAATTGAGACTAAGGTTGATGAGATATCCGATTTGGTAGAACAACGACTTGGTGGTCGAATGGATGAGTTTGGCGTAACTTTAAAGCATATTGACCTTTCGGCTATTGAACTCGATAAGGAGAGCCCCAACTATGCTGAACTTAAGGCTCAGACTGCAAATATAATCTCAGGTACACGCATCAAGCAAAGCGAGATTAATCTTAAGAATATGGAGGACATGCAACGGCTCAACACCCAAAACATGGAAGAAACGTTGCGAATCCAGCGCGAGGAGGCACAGAGAGCACAGAAACTGCAAACAGAAACAAACTTTATTGGAGCTCATGCTGTCAATCAGCAGACCGAAGTGCTCAAGACTGGCATGAGTGGCCTTGGAAACATGACCCAGATGGGTGGTGGCGCTGGAGGTGGCATGAATCCTGCAGGAATGATGGCTGGCATGGCAATGGGTGGAGCCCTTGGACAACAGATGGGCGGCATGATGAACCAGATGGGCCAGAACATGCAGATGGGAATGCAACAACCTCCCGCTATGCCCCAATCACTATATTATGTGAACATCAACAATCAGCAAGCTGGCCCATTTAACCTGCAGCAACTTGCTCAAATGGTTCAAAGTGGACAAGTGACTGCGCAAAGTTACGTTTGGAAACAGGGAATGCCACAATGGGAAATAGCAGGTAATGTAGCAGAACTACAATCATTATTTGCTCCTGCTATGCCTCCTATGCCATCAATGCCGGGAGGAAATACTCCACCACCGATGCCTGGAGGAGGAAATACGCCACCATCAATACCATAACATCTTAAATATTATAATATGGATAATAATAGTTTTTTTTCAGTTGACCGACTTGTTGAATTCGGTTTAGGAATGGCTATGGCTCAGCAAATGGTTGGTATGATGAACCAAACAATGCAAACCATGCAAATGCCTGGAGGATTACAGCAACCAATTTCGCAACGTACATTTTATGTGGCTCAAGATGGAAATGCGGTTGGACCTTTGTCGCCTAAAGAACTGACCCAATTGGTGATGAACCACACGGTGAACAAAGACACTCTTGCTTGGATGCCTGGAATGTCCGCATGGAAACCCATTGAGCAGATTCCCGAGATATTAAAAGTAATTGCGTTAACTCCGCCACCATTAAATATTTAGTGACATGAAGGTTAATGCTGTACTGTTGATAATTGCTATTGGAATTGCTGTATTATTAGGATTCCTAGTTTATTCGTTTTGCTCATCGAGCGATAACGCATGTGCTTTAGGTGTAACAAGCGCATTGTCGTTTGCTGTAACTCTGGTTCCAATTTTGGGGTTGAAGCATGAGAGCGGTCGCATGCAAGTGAACATTAAGGTCATGTCAACAATGGCTCTTATTGTATTTTTAATCATAGCCGCAGTAATGTGCTTTATTTCGGTTGAAAAACTTAATGTCTATTATATTATTGTGGGCATTCTTGTCTTAATTTATTTAGGTGCTCTTTATTCAATGTCTAGAATAAATGACGTTTAAGCTTATCAGTTTTTGATTCAATCTCAATATTTCAAATAACTAACTAATTAATCATTTTAACATGAAACAAAAAATATTCATCTTATTAACTGTGGCAATTATTGTTGCCTTTTCATCGTGCTCAAACAAAGAGAAACAGGAATCTTCGGCAGTTCCATCGGAGAAACCTGTAGAGTTGAAACCTGTAGATCAGACTGCCCAGCTTTCGGGACATGTGGGACGAGGTGGTGTTCACATGACTCTTACCATTAAAGGAGACTTGGTGGAGGGAGAATATTCTTACGACAAGTATAATTCACCTCTTAAGCTTCAAGGCAAGCTTGAGGAGGATGGACATATGGAACTTCACGAGGTTAATGCAAGTGGTCGTCCTACAGGGCACTTCGATGGCTATTATGGAAAAGATTATGGCTATATAGGTGAGTTTGTGAACTTTCAAGGCACTCGTTCACCATTTAACCTTACCATTGATGATGTTACCGACAATGCCGGTGATGGTGAGGGTAGAGGATTCTTAGCTCCATTGCCTAGCAATAGTCCTGCTGCAGATGGAGGAGATTATTCTTCGGATGCTGGTGGTGATTATGAAACTGAGGACTATGACAGTGACAATGACATGGGTTTCAGTGAAGGTGCTGGTGATAGTAGTATTGATGAGCTGCTTGACTCTTATGAAAGCTATGTTGATGATTACATTAAGTTCCTTAAAAGAGCTGCAAATGGTGACATGTCGGCCGCAGTTGAATATGCCAGATTATATCAAGACGCTCTTGAATATCAAGAAAAACTTGAGAATGTGCAAGGTGAGATGAGTGCTGCTCAGCTTAACCGAATGAACCGAATCAATAACAAGCTGATAGAAGCTGCCCAAGATATGCAATAAAAGAGAATGCGATTCAATGGACTTAAATAACAGAAGTGCAAGGTCTCAAACTTTACACTTACTAATATAAAATAATATAGTCTTACACGAAAAGAGAATGACGAGCGACTGGTGGTTAACGCCAGTCGCTCCGTTTATATTGTCATCGAGGTCATTAAATCATATAAGTTAACAGGCAACAATTATAGTAAAATGCTATTGTTATGATTGAATAGAAGGTGTGTTAACAATATTTCACAAATGGGATGTAAAAAGAGTGGCGATATTTTTGTTTTAGTTGGTATTTTGAGTAAATTTGTATCGAAAATATAAAGTAGGGTCGATAGTTTGCACTTTTAGGCATGCTAAAGTTGAAGTAATTCTTTACTCGTGCCAAGCAAACTCTTTGACATTGAGAGGAAAAGCCGTTTGGGCCAATGTTCCATACTAGTGGTTGTGCTAGAAATGCTTTGGACCCATGATAAGGCTTAAATCTTCATATTTATATGTGAAGATTTGTTAAATTTTTGGTTTCTCACATGTGTTTTATAGTGGCCCAGTACTTGTTATTTTCATATATAGTCTCGATGGTTGGTTGCTAGAGAGCACACCACGAGCTTCCCCAAGCCAATTAAAGAACAACATAAATGACAAGTAAATGGATTTATTTGCCCCTTACATCCGAAGAAAAGAAAATAGAGGAGCAGCTTGCGGTTCAGTTCCCCGAGTGCCCTTCTATTGCTCGGCTTTTGGTGCTGCGTGGTGTGAAGACTCCGGAGGAGGTCCGCGACTTCTTCTATCCATCGCTAAGCCAGCTGCCCGACCCATTTCTTATGCGGGATATGAAAAAGGCTGTGGAGAGGCTCAACCAAGCCTTGGGGGCAAAAGAAAAAGTACTAGTCTATGGCGACTATGACGTAGACGGAACAACTGCGGTGGCACTGGTCTACCGCTATTTGCAGCGCTTCTATTCAAACGTGGAGTACTATATCCCCACGCGAGATGATGAAGGCTATGGTATATCGACGCAGGGCATAGACTATGCCGAGAGCATCGGTGTAAAACTCATAATTGTGCTTGACTGCGGCATTAAGGCGGTCGAGGAGATTGCCTATGCAAAAAGCAAGGGCATTGACTTCATCATATGTGACCACCATGTGCCTGATGATGTTCTCCCTGACGCAGCGGCTATCCTTAACCCTAAACTCGTTGACGACAAGTATCCTTATAAGGACTTGTCGGGATGTGGTGTGGGTTATAAATTCATGCAAGGATTTGCCAAGAGTAACGGCATCGACAACATGTATGACTTGGAGAACTCGCTCGACCTGCTTGCTGTGAGCATTGCTGCCGATCTGGTGCCTTTAACCGGAGAGAACCGCATACTTGCACATTATGGTATCAAGCGCTTGAACAACAATCCCTGCGTGGGATTGCGCAGCATCTTGCGACTGTGTCGTATACAAAAACGTGAAATTACCATCAGCGATATTATCTTCAAAATAGGGCCACTTATCAATGCTTCGGGCCGCATGCAGAGTGGTCAGGAGTCGGTGGAGTTGCTCGTGACGCGCAACAACTCGGCTGCTTATGAAATCATCAAGAAGATTGACCGCTACAATCAGAGCCGTAAGGAGCTCGATCGCAATATTACCGAAGAGGCCAACGCCATTATCGAGAATCACAAGGAAGAGATGGGCTCGAAGAAGCCTATCGTGCTCTATAACCGCGAATGGCACAAGGGCATCATTGGCATTGTGGCATCACGCCTGTCGGAGCTTTACTTCCGTCCGTCGGTGGTGCTTACTTATAGCAACGACGGCCTGGCAACAGGCTCATCACGTTCGGTGCGTGGTTTCGACATCTACACAGCCATCAAGTCAAATCGTGATTTGCTAGAGAACTTTGGTGGTCACACCAATGCTGTGGGCTTGACGTTGAAGGAGGAGAACATCCCTGAGTTTAAACGTCGACTTGAGGAATATGTTGAAGCTCATATTGAAGATGAGCAGGTTACTCCATCAATCGATGTGGACTGCGAACTTTCTTTCGATGAGATTAACGACTCGTTCATTCGTTACATGAAGCTCTTCAATCCCTTCGGTCCGGAAAACCAGAAACCAGTGTTCATGACTTGCCGATGCCACGATGCTGGAACCAGTAAACTAGTGGGCAAGAAGATGGAACACATCAAGCTTGATGTGGTGGATTCGAAGAGTGGCAAAATGATGAATGCTATAGCTTTTGGCATGGGCGAATATTTCGACCGCATAAAGCAGGGCGAGCCATTCGACATAATCTACACTGTTGAGGAGAACAAGCACCGCAACACGGTATCGATTCAGCTACTTATTAAGGGCATTAGAATGAGTAACGATGCCAACTAACCCCGACATCTACCAGATATTAGAGAAATACTGGGGGTATAAGCAATTTCGCGCGCTTCAGGAAGACATTATAATGTCGGTTCTTGAGGGGCGCGATACTCTTGGTCTTATGCCCACTGGTGGTGGCAAGTCACTTACCTTCCAGATTCCAACCCTAGCCATGGATGGCCTCGCTATAGTAGTGACGCCCATCATTTCGCTCATGAAGGATCAGGTAGATAACTTGATATCACATCGAATCAAGGCTACCTACATGCATGCCGGCTTGTCGGTAACTGAGCGTCGGCGTGTGATGGAGAAGTGCCAAAATGGAAACTATAAGTTTCTCTATATCTCTCCTGAGCGTCTTGAAAGTAAGTCGTTTCTTGATCGTATCAAGCACTTGAATGTATGCTTAATAGTGGTGGATGAGGCCCATTGCATCTCGCAGTGGGGGTATGATTTCAGGCCATCGTTCCTCAACATTGGCAAATTGCGCAAGGTGTTTCCTGAGGTTCCTGTGCTTGCTCTTACTGCTACTGCCACTCCAGTAGTGGTCAATGATATACAGGATAAACTTCAGTTCAGAGCTCCTAATGTTTTCAAGACCAGTTTTGCTCGAAGTAATATCTCCTATGTGGTTCGTCACACCACCGAGAAGATGAGTGAACTAGTCCACATCATGAAATCTGTTCCAGGTTCTGCTATAGTGTATGTGCGCAGTCGAAAGCGCACAAAACTAATAGCTGATGAGCTTCGACGAAATGGCATTAGTGCCGATTACTACCATGCCGGCTTGAGCATCGAGGAGAAAGAGGACAAACAAAACAAGTGGAAAGACGATGAGATACGCGTTATTGTTGCTACCAACGCATTTGGAATGGGCATTGACAAACCCGACGTAAGACTTGTGGCGCATGTTGACTTGCCCAATACTCTTGAGGAGTATTTTCAAGAAGCTGGTCGTGCTGGCCGTGATGGAAATCGGTCTTATGCCGTTATGCTAGTGAAGGCCACCGATAAGGGGTTATTGCACCGTCACCTGAGCGAGGCTTTTCCTGAGAAGGACTACATACGCAAAGTTTATGAGCTTGTAGGCAATTTCCTTGAGGTGGCAATAGGAGAGGGCTATGGTCAAATGCTCGATTTTAACTTCAATCTCTTCTGCCGTACTTATAACTTACCTGTGCTTCCAACTCATAATGCACTTAAGATTTTGACTCAGTCGGAGTATATTCAGTTTGTAGAGGAGATTGAAACACAGTCGCGAGTGATGATTCTCGCCAACAAAGATGAACTCTATAATATCCCGACCACCACACCACGTGCCGATGAGGTGCTTCAAGCATTGCTGAGAACTTATTCGGGCCTTTTTGCCGATTATGTTTTCATCAATGAAGATGTGATCTCTTATCGCTACAATCTGCCGTCACAGACAATCTACGAGTCGCTCCTCGAACTCACTCGCATGCACATTCTACATTATGTGCCTCGCAAGCGAACACCATATATAATTTACACTACCTCGCGAGAGGAGCCAAAGCATGTCTTGATTCCTAAGGCTGTGTATGAAGACTTGCGTGAGCGCATGCGGCAACGCATTGAAGCAGTGATAACATATTGCTTTAGCGATGACATATGCCGTGAAAAATACCTCGTAGAGTACTTTGGTGAAAGTTCATCGTCGCCTTGTGGTCATTGCGACACTTGCATTGAGAAGCGCAAACGTGAAGATCACGAGCCCGATGATGTGATGCAAGGAATTCTCTATATGACGCAACTCAAGCCACGACGTCTTAAAGAGTTGGTACAAAGCTTGTCATTCCCTCGCGACGAGATTATTGCTATGGTGTCGATGCTGGTGGATGAGGGTGTGCTGTTGCATCTTGAAGATGATACCTATAAGAACCCAAAACCTCTGGACTAATAAAGTTGATAGGTCGATTATATAAAAGTTGGAGCGAAACTTAATGTTTCGCTCCAACTTTAAATTCTTAGATAAACCTCAAAGCAAAGTAACCTCAATTTGCTTGCCTTCCTCATCAGAGGCCACGTTAACCTTACCTTCACGGGCGAGCCAACCGATAGCAGCAAAAATTTCTTTCTCTTTAAGTTTAGTCACTTTTTTCAAACCTTTCATGTCCTGAGTGCCATTAGCCTCGTTCAGAGAATTCCAAACTGCGCCAGCCCACAGACCAATTGTTTCAACGTTCATAATAAATAAATTTTAGTAATACTTCGTGTTTATTAAAAACGATGCAAAATTATATGTTTTATAACATATGTGCAATATTTAAATAACAATAATTTCATTCTTAAGTCTGCAATCGTTTAACTCAACACTTTATCCTCTTGCTGTTTCTGATGGTTTAGGATTATTCTATGGCTTTGCTTTATCAACAGCGGTTGGTATTTGGATTGCTTTTATTAGATGATGTTATTCTTAATAAAGATTAATAAAGCTAACAAAGTCTTTGATTTCTCTTGACTTTTGTATAATTTTGCACAACAAAACTAGAGAAATGATCTTATATAAACTAAAATCATCGGCTATCACATCATGCAAATTCCTCAATATTAAGGAATTAGATCATTTTATATTTTAATGTGATTACAATAGCGGTTGCTATTGGAAAGCACTGTGGTGCTTGTTGAGCAACCACGTTCTTACTTACTAAAACAAATCAATTATTAATATAAAGCTCTGAAGCGGCATTTAAGTCGTGTGAGTGGCAGTGATAACAAGTCACTAGGCAACAGAGTGCCGCCTCGAGCAATAGGATATCAATCCTCTAAAAAACTTTTCACTATTTATGGAACTCCCATTTGCAGAATCTTGGAAAATCAAAATGATTGAGCCATTGACCAAGAGCACTCGCGAACAGCGTGAACAGTGGCTCAAAGAAGCTCACAACAATGTGTTTATGTTAAAGGCCGAGCAGGTTTACATCGACTGTCTTACTGACTCGGGTACAGGTGCCATGAGCGACCGTCAGTGGTCGGCCATGATGCTGGGCGATGAGAGCTATGCTGGCGCTACTTCGTTCTACAAGTTCCAGGAGGTAGTTCAACGTATCTTTGGTTTCAAGTACGTGATACCTACTCACCAGGGCCGTGCTGCTGAGAACGTGCTCTTCTCTTATCTTGTTAAGGAAGGCAACGTTGTTCCTGGCAATGCTCACTTCGACACTACTAAGGGACACATCGAGGCTCGCAAGGCTAAAGCTATCGATGTTACTATTGACGAGGCTAAGGACACTCAGCTTGAGATACCTTTTAAAGGTAATGTTTCGCTCGAGAAGCTCGAGAAGGTTCTCGTTGAGAATAAGGGAAATGTACCTTTCATGGTTCTCACTGTTACCAACAATACTGTAGGCGGTCAACCAGTTTCTATGAAGAATATCAAAGAGACTTGCGAACTATGCCACAAGTATGGCGTTCCCGTGGTTATGGACAGTGCCCGCTTCGCTGAGAATTCATATTTCATTAAGACTCGCGAGGAAGGCTATGCCGACAAGACCATCAAGGAAATTGCTCGTGAAATGTACAGTTATGTTGACGCTATGACCATGAGCGCAAAGAAAGACGGTGTGGTTAACATGGGCGGTTTCATTGCTACCAACAACGAGGAGTGGTATGAGGGTGCTAAATTGTTCTGCATTCCTTTCGAAGGATTCATTACCTACGGTGGTATGAATGGTCGTGACCTTAACGCTTTGGCTGTAGGTCTTGACGAGAACACCGAGTTTGAGATGCTCGAGACTCGTATCCATCAGGTGCAGTATCTTGCCAGCAAGCTCGATGAGTATGGTATTCCTTACCAGCGTCCAGTGGGTGGTCACGCACTCTTTATCGATGCCGACAAGGTGCTTTGCAATGTGCCTAAGGAGGAGTTCCCTGCTCAGACTCTTACTTGCGAGCTCTATCTTGAGGCTGGTATTCGTGGTTGCGAGATTGGTTACATCCTTGCCGACCGTGATCCCGTGACTCGCGAGAACCGCTTTGGTGGTCTCGACCTGCTGCGTCTTTGCATTGCTCGTCGTGTTTACACCGATAACCACATGAATGTGATTGCCGCAGCGCTCAAGAACGTGTATGATCGTCGCAACGAGATTACCCGTGGTGTTGCTATCGAGTGGGAGGCCCCATTGATGCGCCACTTCACTGTTAAGCTGCGTCGCCTGGGATAATTTTTCCAGCCACAAAACTATAAAAAACAGCTCGACAATTATGCCGGGCTGTTTTTTTGTGTTAAAGGAATGTGCTTGTTACTTTAGTTTTGGAAGGTTGTCGATAGCAGTTTCGTTGCCGAGTGCAGCCGATTTTGCTATCCACTCTTTGGCTTTCTTAACGTCTTTCTTGATACCGTTGCCACCGTAGTAATAGCATGATCCAATGAGGTACATAGCATCGGAGTTATTTTGCTTGGCAGCTTTTTCAAGCCACTTGATGGCTTTCTTATAGTCTTGTTTGCAGCCATATCCGTTCTTGTACATCTCGCCGAGTGCAACCTGCGAGTCGACATATCCTTTCTTTGCTGCTTTCTCGTAGAGCTTGAAAGCCATAGTTAGGCTTTTCTCCACACCTTTTCCCTCAGAATAGCAAACTGCGAGGTTGTGAGTGGCACGAATGTTGCCCTTCTTGTGTGCAGCTTCGAAATACTCTACAGCATCTTCGTAGTTACCAGCTTCGTAGCAGTTGTTTCCTTCTCTGATGAGGTCTTCAATAGCTTCTTTTTTTAGGTCACGCTTCTTCCTGGCTAGTGCTTGTGGCGCAGTAACTGTTGCAATTAAGGCAACGAGAGCTATAATGCTGACAATTCTTTTGAAATTTTTCATAATAATGATTCTAATAATTATAGGTGTTAATAAAAGGGTTATTCTTCAGTTTCACCACGGAGCTTAGCTTGATGCTTGCGTTCTATCTCGTCGAGAATGATTTTGCGCATGCGCAAGTGCCCTGGGGTGATTTCAACATATTCGTCGGCCTTGATATACTCAAGAGCTTCCTCGAGGCTAAAGACGATGGGTGGAATGATTCGCGTCTTGTCATCGGCACCACTGGCTCGCATGTTGGTGAGTTTCTTGTTCTTGGTGACATTTACCACCAGGTCTTTCTCCTTAGTGTGCTCACCCACAACTTGGCCGGCATATACTTCTTCTTGAGGAAAGATGAAGAAGCGGCCACGGTCTTGGAGTTTGTCGATAGAGTAGGCAAAGGCCGTTCCACCTTCCATAGCAATGATAGAACCATTAACACGGCGTACAATCTCACCCTTCCAAGGCTCGTAGCATGAGAAGCGATGTGCCATGATGGCCTCGCCAGCACTTGCTGTGAGCACATTGGTTCGCAGACCAATAATGCCTCTCGATGGAATCTTAAATTCCATGTGAATGCGGTCGTTCTGTGTCTCCATCGATGTCATCTCACCCTTGCGGCGTGTGACCATATCGATCATTTTGCTTGAATATTCCTCGGGAACATTAATCGTAAGAGTTTCGATGGGTTCACATTTCACACCATCAATCTCTTTAATGATTACCTGTGGTTGACCCACTTGGAGCTCATATCCTTCACGACGCATCTCCTCAATGAGCACACTCAAGTGCAAAACTCCACGTCCATATACAATCCATGAGTCGTCATCTTCACTCTTCTCAACCTTGAGTGCCAGGTTCTTGTCGAGTTCATGCATGAGGCGGTCGTGAATGTGACGCGAAGTAACATACTTGCCTTCCTTGCCAAAGAATGGTGAGTCGTTGATGGTAAAGAGCATCGACATTGTAGGTTCGTCGATGGCAATGCGTGGAAGTGGTTCAGGGTTGTCGAGACATGTAACTGTGTCGCCAATCTCGAAGCCGTCGAGACCTATGATGGCGCAAATGTCGCCACACTGAACGCTGTCGACATGCTTCTGTCCCATTCCTTCAAAAACTCGCAGCTCCTTGATGCGCTGGCGTGCTACGGTGCCGTCTTTCTTGCATAGTCCAACATCCATGCCGTCACGCAACTCGCCACGGTGCACACGGCCTACTGCTATTCGACCTACATAGGTGTTGTAGTCGAGCGAAGTAATAAGCATCTGAGGGTCGCCTTCAACCACCTTAGGGGCGGGTATGTGGTCGATAATTGCATCGAGCACAGCAGTAATATTGTCGGTAGGATTACGCCAGTCGTCGCTCATCCATCCGTTCTTGGCCGAGCCGTAGATTGTTGGGAAGTCGAGTTGGTCTTCGGTAGCGTCGAGGTTGAACATCAGGTCGAAGACAGCTTCCTGCACCTCGTCGGGGCGGCAGTTAGGCTTATCAACCTTGTTGATGACAACAATGGGTTTGAGCCCGATTTGAATTGCCTTCTGCAACACAAAGCGAGTTTGTGGCATAGGGCCCTCAAAAGCGTCGACAAGCAGCAAGCATCCGTCGGCCATGTTGAGTACACGCTCAACTTCACCTCCAAAGTCGCTATGCCCAGGGGTGTCAATTATGTTGATTTTATAGTCTTTATAGTTGATTGATACGTTTTTAGAAAGGATTGTGATGCCGCGTTCGCGCTCCAAGTCATTGCTGTCAAGAATCTGCGTTCCCATCACTTGGTTGTCGCGAAAAAGATTGCCAGCTGCGAGCATTTTGTCGACAAGGGTGGTCTTGCCGTGGTCGACGTGGGCAATAATAGCAACGTTTCGTATGTTCTGCATAAGAATGATAGTTTTTTTTAGAGTGCAAAGTTAGTCATTTCTCGGCAATTACTATGTCTTTTAGCGATAAAAAATAGATTTACCACGCGATTGGTTGTTGACCATGCTGGCGCAGGTAGTCATTGGCAAGCGAGAAATGGTGGTTGCCGAAGAAGCCTCGGTAGGCACTGAGAGGGGAGGGGTGTGGTGATGTGAGCACTAAATGACGTGTGCGGTCGATGAATGCACCTTTGCGAATTGCATAGCTGCCCCATAGTATAAATACCAGGTGTTCGCGGTGATTTGCTAGATGTGCTATGACCTCGTCGGTGAAAAGCTCCCATCCTCGGTTCTGGTGTGAACCGGCTCGATGTGCCTGAACAGTGAGAGTAGAGTTAAGCAGTAATACACCTTGTCGTGCCCATCGGCTAAGGTCACCACTGGTGGGAATAGGGGCGCCAGTGTCGTCGTGAACCTCCTTGAAAATGTTCTGCAGTGATGGCGGGAATGGCACTCCTTCGTTAACCGAGAAACATAATCCGTTGGCTTGACCCACATCATGATAAGGATCTTGACCTAGTATTACCACTTTTACCTCATTGAAAGGAGTTGCGTCGAAGGCGGCAAAAATTTGGCGCCCTGGTGGGAACACTTGTCCACGACTATACTCTTCACGCACAAACTGTGTGAGTCGCACAAAGTAGTCTTTGTCCCAAACATCGGCGAGCTCTTGTAGCCAGCTGTCTTCAATTCTTACTGTCATGTTGTGTAGATGAGCAAAATGAATGAATGATTTTTGCAAAGATACAAATAATTCACTACTTTTGCACCGCAAAAAAAGAAAAATGGTCACATTATAATTAATGTGTATTGTTGATTGCAAAAAGGACCCATAGTTCAATGGATAGAATAAAGGATTCCGGTTCCTTTGATTGGGGTTCGACTCCCCATGGGTCTACCATCAAACCAAATGTTGCTTCTGTAGATATCATGCAGAAGCTTTTTTATGGTTCATTGCCACCCAAAATGGTAGTTTTTTGTTTTTTCGTGAAAAAAGTTGCTAATTTATTTGGTTTATAAAATAAACTACTTTATCTTTGCAACGGATTTATAAATCTAACCAATTATTTTATTCACCATTTAAGTTATGTAAGGAAAATATGGAAGACAAGAAATTAAACAATCAAGAGAGTCTTGAGTTGATTACAAGAATGATCAACAAGACAAAGCGTCAGATGCACATTGGTCAGGGCAACCTGCTGCTGTGGTGGGGTTATGTGAGTGCTATCGTTGGCCTACTCGTTGGCGTGTCGTTATTTTTAACTGGAGGCAATCCTGCTTGCAACTGGTTGTGGTTTCTGATTTGGATAGTAGGTGGCATCGGCATGCTGGTTATCAACCGCAAGGATAGAGGTCGCATCGAGAAAGAGCCGAAGACCTATGTAGATCGGTTGACGAGCAGTCTGTGGTTTACAAATGGATGCGCTTTTGCCTTTGGCACATTATTGTCAATTTGGTTTAGCTTCTTTGGCAAAGACACATGGATAGTGATGTTAATTCTTGCTTTTATACTGTCTGGTTTTAGTGCCAACATGCAAGGATGCATCATTCAAGAGAAGTCGATGAAAATAGGTGGAGGATTTACCTTGTTTGCAGGAATCTTCGTAATGTGCTGTGTATTTGCAAAGGTGCCACTTGCCGTAGAATGGGTTATTCCTCTATTCGTGCTATGCTTCGTTGTAACGATGATTATTCCCGGACATATTTTGAATGCTAAAGCCAAGAAGCAATGCTAAAGGAACTCAACCCATTGTTGCATTCACAGTTGCGCTTGGCAATCATGTCTATCTTGATGAACTGCGAAGAAGCAAGTTTCGTCTACATCAAGGAGCAGACTCAGGCCACAGCCGGCAATCTGAGTGTGCAGCTCGACAAACTAGTATCGGCAGGATATATCACTGTCGAGAAGAAATTCCAGGGAAAGAAACCGCTCACCTTGTGCAGCGTTACCGATGCCGGCAAGAATGCGTTTGAAGAATATGTCAACGCCCTGCGCGACTACCTCAAAGTTGAATAGTGATTATGGTTGCCATTGTTGTCTTAGTCGTCGTTATGGCGATAGAATGTGCAATCTTTCTATGTTAAAATAAAATAGGCTCATCACGTGATGAGCCTATTTTTTATTTGTTACAATATGTACCGTTGTTCAATTATCTGCCAGTTTAGTATTTTCCACATAGCTGCGATATGGTCGGGACGGCGGTTGCGGTAGTCCACATAGTAAGCGTGCTCCCACACATCCATTGTCATCAGTGGTTTTAACCCCTTGGTGGCAGGATTGTCGGCATTGGGCATTTGCAGTATGTGAAGTGTGCCTTCAGCATCGCTGGCAAGCCATGCCCAGCCCGAGCCAAATAGGGTGGTTGCAGCTGTGGTGAATTTCTCCTTGAATGCCTCGAATGAACCAAACTGCTCTTCGATGGCTGTTGCAAGTGCGCCCATAGGACAATTAACATCGCGTGGCGCTTGTAGCTGCTCGAAATAGAGGTTGTGATTGAGTATTTGCCCAGCGTTGTTGAAAATGCCGCCATTGGCTTTTGTCACAATCTCCTCAAGAGGCAGTTCTTCGAGTCCACTGCCTGGTAACAGGTTGTTTAGGTTGTTTACATAGGTAGCCAGATGCTTGCCATGGTGCAGGGCAATAGTCTCAGCACTGATAACTGGCTCCAGTTCATTCTCTCTAAAAGGAAGGTCGATTAATTGAAACATAATTAATAGTTTTATTAGTTACCGAGTATTATGTTGTAAATTATAGTGATATCAACAGAAGTTATAGTGCCGTCGCCGTCTTGGTCGCCGTTGACGAGAGTGCTGGTGTCGCCATTAAGCAAGTAGTTATAGAGCGCTGTAACATCCACGCTGCTCACATGACCGTCACCGTTCACGTCGCCAGGCAATGCGCTCACGACGGGATAATGGGCTTTTAACGACTTCAGTTGAATGACATGTTCGCCAAAGTTGCTCTTCACTGGCGTGAACTTGATGGTGTGCAAGCTCAAAGGGTAGGTTAACAGGTTGTCGAGACCGCCCATGGCATTAAGGTCGAAATTCAGAGTGTATTCTTGATTGGCTTCGAAACCAGTATTCTTTCCGAATTCAAGATAGTTGAGCTTATTTAATACAGTATTTCGCACGTCAATTTGAACCATTTGCAATGGCAGAGTGCTTGTGAAAGTCAATGAGATACTATCTGGAAGGCTGTAGAAAGTGATGTCCTTTGAGAGTTGGATATAAGGGGCGCGGTTGGAATTGTAGGTGAATGATAGGTTTCCAGCCTCATCGAGATTTAGGTTTTTAGCGCCAGCGCCTTTTAGTGCCCATCCGTCCCATGTCTGCTCGATATATTCCTTGTCACTAATCTCAACGGTTATGCTATCGGTATCTATATAGTTTCCTATTATGCAAGACAAGGCTGTTTTGCCGTTTTTTATACCTTTGATATTGCCATCAACGATTGTTGCAATGCTTGGGTCGTCAACATTCCAAGTGAGTTTTGCCCCGTCGTAATAGTATTTTTTACCATAAATAGTGGCGCTCACCTCGATGGGGAATTCTCGGCTGTCGACGTAAATCATGGGCTTCATGGCGATAGCAGGTTGAGCTTCAAGTGTTCTCACAAGTACCGTGGCCGTCATGCCATTAAGGTCGGCGGTAAGAATTCCCTCACCAACGTTTCCACTCAGAGTCAACGTTGACCCTTCGGTATTTCCCAAACTCTCATCACAGGAAAGAATGAACCCCGACACATTGTCATCAACCACTTCGCCATATTGGTTGAATCCTACAATTCGTGGTGTATATGACGAATAAATAGGCAAGTCGGCTCTGAAGTCATAGAATTGTATGGAAGCAATGGTGCTGTCGACAGGAGCTTCGGTCTCAAGCATCCATCCGCAAGCAACCGATCGAGGAGTACCCTCGGTTGTAGTATTTATGATTTTTCCGTCAATCATCATTTGTGCCGAGCCGCCAGCATCCATGTTAATCACTTCACTTATGTCGGGATGGAGGTCTTTCAGGATATTGCACATCACAGTTGTAGAGCAACCATCGCTGGTGCCATAATATCTACTAGTGGATTTGTCAATAACAATCATATAGAGCTTTTTGCCCGTGGCATCGCAGCCATAAGCAGTGCGACTATAGATCATAGAATTGTAGTTCTCATCGGTGTTTCGGCCTGTGAGCTCGCCGTTGTGCATAACAGGCGCATTGCCCTCAACCATGTTCTCGATGAGAGGTGCAAACTGAGTCTCCTCGTTATAGGTCCAGCCGTGGTTTATGGTTATTTCATCGCCCTCGGCGAGCGTGGCAAGATGGTCTTTCATCAAGCCAGTAGCCGTGATGCAGGCATCATAGTTGCCAAGGCTTTGTCGGTCAGCATTCTTAACTACATGATTGATGATAAAATGCATGTCTTGGTTAACGAGCCATCGACTGCCTTCTTTGAATGTGAGGTAGTAGTTGTCGGCATCGGCAACACCCTTTTCGTTATAGTCTATCCAGTTGGTCTCAAACTCACGAGTGCGACCAAATGCGGGAGTCCACAGCACTGCAGTGTGTGGCAGATTGCGACGATTAACGGTGCTGAACGGAGCAGCTACTGCAAGTTTTGAAGATGAGATTGTGCCTCCACAGTTGAAATGGCCGAAGTAGAGTGTCTTATCCTGAGAGATTGCACATGCGCCAGTGCGAGAGGGACCTCCATTCCAGGCATCAACATTAGTCTCGGTGTTGAGATAGACGCTGTCATTGCGTACCACGGCGCCGAAAGGGTTGCCAAGCTCGAAGTCCATTGTGGGGGAACCATTTCCTGTTACACACCAGAAATTGGCGTTACATGCAGCGATGGGGCGTCGGGTTTCGGTGCGGTTGCGGTTGTAAGCATTGGTGAGAAGTTCGGTTCGGCCAAGTGTGTTATAACCAATGGTGGTTTCCACTCGGTTGTAAGGGTTGTTAAGGTCCATCTCAAGTAGATATACGTTGAGAGGATAGTCAGGAATTCTAATTATGGTATTATATATTCCAGGTCCCACTTGACGGTGCACTAGGGTATCGGCCTTGTAGACTGTGCCACCAATGTTGATTCCTGCAATCATTGAGCCGGTGCACAAGACCATGAAAGCAAGAGTAGATAATGTTTTTTTCATTGTACCAGTATTGAATGTTTTGTGTTGTAAAGTTAGTAATTAATTTGTTATTTGGTTTGTTTTTAATCGATATTTTTCAAAATGTTGAAAAATAATTGCTCAATAACGTTATAGTTTACTACCTTTGCACTCAATATTACTGACAACAAAAAAGATGAGAATGAATTTTTCAAAGATTGTGGCAACGGCATTGGTCGCAGCCGTTATGAGCCTTACTGTTGTGTCGTGCAATGGAATTACCGAGAAGAAATCAAGTAATGACAGCGACAGTGTTGCTTTACCTAAAGTTGACACTGTGATGCTCCCCGACACAGCGTTTCAGAGTGTGGAGAATTTGACCTATGAAGTTGAACTGCTCGACACAGTAACAAGTGGGATGCTTGATAACCTGATAAATCCTTATGACACTGTGCCTGGTATTTTCACATTCCGTGGAGGTCAAAGGCGTGATGCCCGCACCTATAGCGGTAAGGTTAAAGGTGTCCCATCTAAGATTGTGCAGGACTGGGTGTTCAGGACTGCTGTCCGTGGCAAGTGGGGCGGTGGCTCGGGATGGACTGGTGAGCCCGTTTATGTAAAGTGGCCCAAGGAGCAAATGGATAAATTCAGGAAAATGTCTCCAGCATTAACTGCCGACTTCAGTGATGAGGAGATAATAGTTGGTTCTTTGTGCGAAGAACTCTATTTCATCAATTTTGCTAATGGTAAGGCTAGCCGAAACTCTATACAACTAGGTAATCCTGTCAAGGGGTCAATATCACTTGACCCTGCTTTGAATGGAAGCCTATATGCTGGTCACGCTGTACCTGAACACGAGCCATTCGGACATCTGGGAATCGACCTTTACAAGCACGAGGTTGTTTATCTATGGGGACGCGACCGCAAGGCTAAGCGAGCATGGGGTGGATATGATTCATCGCCAATTGTTGCGGGACAGTTCTTGTTCTATCCAGCCGAGAACGGTACTCTATATAAATATGAGCGACTTGGTAACGGCCAGCTCAAGATGCACAGCGCTTTGCGTTATGTGGTTAAAGGCGATAATGGTGCCGGTATGGAATCGAGCTTGGTAATATATAAGAACTATGGTTTCATTGGCGACAACCATGGCGATGTTTTGTGCATCAATCTTAACACAATGAAGCCCGTGTGGCACTATGACAATCATGACGATATCGACGGCACTATAGTGCTTGAGGTAGAGAATGGCGTTCCCTATCTTTACTGTGGATGCGAGGTTGACTTGCAAGGCGGCGCCGACACAAGAACTCATTTTGTCAAGCTCAATGGTATGAACGGTTCACTCGTGTGGGAATGGTCTTGTCCAAGCCGTCGCAGCTATCAGGGCGATAAGCATTTCGATGGAGGACTGTATTGCACCCCACTGCTGGGTGATGGCAATTGCAAGGATATGATATTTGCATCGTTCAACCAGCTTGAAGGCAAGGGCAGCTCAGAGTTCTTGGCATTTGATAAGAGAAACGGAAAATTGCTGTATCGCAAGCCATTGAATTTCTATGCATGGTCGTCACCAGTGGGTTTTTATAACGAGAAGAATGAGCTTTACATTGTTATAGGCAACTCAAGTGGTCATCTCTATTTGATTAGAGGCAAGGACGGTGAGATACTGAGCGATCAAGTGCTGTCGAGCAACTTTGAATCCTCGCCAGTGGTCAAGGACAATATACTGGTTGTTGGCTCTCGCGATGGTGGTATTTACCGTTTCCATGTGGAGTAATTTGAACTTTTTACTATAAGAAAAAATCAGCTTGAAACATTAATGCTTCAAGCTGATTATTTTTATGTGTAGGGTTTATTACTTTATCTACACGTTGCCCAGCAAGATATTGTAAACAGCGGTAATGTCAACGCTCGAGATGTGTCCATCGCCATCTTGGTCACCGTTGACAAGATTGCTGTCATCGCCATTGAGCAGGTAGTTGTAGAGTGCAGTCACATCAACACTGCTCACGTGCCCGTCGCCGTTCACGTCACCGGGAATACCGCCAAATGAAAGAGTCAGCTCTGAATATCCAGCCGTTGCTGCATTTGGCGCTGACAGATATCCGCCACCGGTTTTGGAATAATAGCTGCTTGTCGGGCGTATGAAAGTACGGGTCTCGGGCTCGTAATAATAGGTATATAGCCTATAGGGTGACTCATTAAAGATATCTTCAGCTGCTTGAGCTGTTGATATCAATAGGTTTTCGTCATATTTTGGTGGCAGAGTGCTGGCATTCACTATTTTATAAACTCGTCCTGGTGTGAGGCCAAAGAAGAGCATACCAGTGAGATAACGTGCTTCAGTGATTTTTTTCAAAATCAATTTGGTGCCAACTTCTTTCTCCACGTAATAAGCGCTGTCGATGCCGCTTGCCTCTAAGTCGATGTTACGCATATAAAAGCTATAGACATCGGATGTTGTGGTAGGCTTAATAAACGGCATGAAATTATTTTTATTGGTCGAGGATGATGAGCCATTGATGTTCAGGAAATCAAAAGTCGAAGCAAAACAGCTATTCTCCACATAGCACATAAACCCATTCTTGTTCGAACCTATGAAATAGGGCTTTAAAGTGCGTTCGCCACTAGTTGGAGAGTATATCATAAGTTCATTGAAAATATTGGCTTGATAGAAGGCACGCTGGCCTATATAGTCCACACTTGCAGGAATGGTCATGTTATGTGATCCCGCCCAATTGTAGTAGGCATAGTCTCCAATCCGAGTCAAGTGCTTCATGTTCTGAATCTCATGACCAATAGTGGCACCAACAAAGCAACTGTCGCCAATCTCGGTCATCAAGTACTTCTTGCCGCCGTTATACATGTTGTCGGTCTCATAGTCTCCAGCTTGCCACGACGTGTAGCTTGCATTGTTGGGATGATAGACATACTTGGCGGTGCCTGCGTAAGTCACACCATCGGCAGTGACTGGCGAGCTTGAAGTCACGGTCATGTGATATTTGCTGGAATTGAAAAGATTTACTCCATTCGAGCCAAACACGAAGTCAAACGAACCAGCACTGATGGCGCTGGCTAATCGGCTCCAGCCGCTTGAGTTTTTGAAATGCTCTACATAGCCCACAGGCACATAAATTTTGCATGTAGTGGGCAGTCCCGTCAGATTATTATTGCTCACTGGAGTAGTATAATCGGTGCGGTTGTAGTACAACTCGTTCATGGCATTGCAGTTGTAAAACATGGGCCACTCCGAGCTGGTGTATTTGATTGATGTCACCGAACTTGGAATGAGCACAGTCTTTAGTTTTGAGTCATAGGCAAATAGGCCTTCCCCAATATGTTCTACACCGTAAGGCAAAATTGCTGTCTCAACATTGGGCTCGTAGGCGTAGGCAAAGTCGCCTATGGTTTTCAAACCGGCACACAAAGGTACATTCGTCAAGCCGTTACAATTGCGGAATGCTGATTCGCCTACGTTAGTAACACCGTTTTGTAGAGTCACATTCTGTACGCTGGAGTTCCTGAAAGCAGCCATATCGATGGTAGAAGCGTTGGTGACCACATCTTTAAGCGATGAGGCAAAGGCAAAAGCGTACCTGCCTATGCGGGTAGTGCCGAAAGGATTGTTGTGGCTCCACACAAAGCGCTTCACAGTTTGTTGGTTGCCGGCATATATCACGCTGTCAGCAACACTGGTGACATAGGTGGGTTTTACCTGACCGTTGGCATAGCTGCGCGCCTCGGTGTTCACAGTCACTGTGTCACAGTTCCAGCCCACGAGCATTGCCTCGCCATAATCATCGGTGGTGGGTCGCTTGGTCACTACATAGTAGGTGCGCGAGCTGGCGTTGGAGGGATTGGAATAGGCCTTAAAAAAATCGTAAGCTACGGTTCCACTTGCCACCGTCATTGGTATTTGCGCCGCATAGGTGGAGTTGGAAAGCAGCTGATTTGCTATACCCACTGTAGGCACAAAACAGTAAATACCTTTCTTTGTGTTGGTGTTGGTAAAAGTATTATAAGTAATCTCCGGCATGGTGTTGATTGCCCAATATAGTGTAATATAGTCATCGGTGCTCACACCTGCATTTTGAAAAGCATCATTGCTTATAAAAGTCACAGAACTCGGTAACCTTACCCACTTTAGTGCGGAGCAATCCTTAAAAGCATTACCTTCTATTGCCTCGCAGCCATAGTTTACCGTAATATTCTGCAATGTGCTGTTATATAGGAACGCACTAATAGCCACACGAGTTTTGTAGTAAGTTCCTTCATACTCCACATATCCAGGAATGGTGATGCTCGTTAGGCCGGCAGCAAAGGCTTCGTTGCTCAGTCCTAAGATTGCCACTTTGGTTCCATCAAATCGGCACCGGAAATTACCGCTATTAAAATATTGTGACATGGCTACAAGCGGCAATGTCATCAAGAATAAAAATAAAAAAGATTTTTTCATATTATTAAGTTGATTATATTCACGAAAATGATTTTTTCTCTTGTATTATTGATGGATAAAACGTGGGTGTTGCTTATTTCATTTTTATGTTGCCAAGAATGACTGGAATCATAGCGTTATCGGCGGTCTTCACGTTGGTGGGATTAACTTTAATTGTCCCTGAAGTTCCGTCTCCAATTTTCATAATAGCTTTATAAACGTCGCCCGAATCCATTTTCCACAGGAAGGTGGCATAGGTGTTTTTGCCAAATGTCTTCTCGCTAAGGTCTTGCATACCTTCTTTCTCCATAATTATTTGCTTCTCCTGTTCAAGATTAGACTGTTGGTCGTACACAAACTCAAACCCCATCAGTAAGAGAAATAATTTCCTCATTGTTCTATAATATTAGTTATTATAAACAAGAATTAATTGCCAAGCAAAATGTTGTAAACAACAGTAACGTCGACACTCGAGACGTGTCCGTCGCCATCCTGATCACCGTTGACCATATTGCTGTCATCGCTATTTAGCAGGTAGTTGTAGAGAGCAGTCACGTCGACACTGCTAACGTGCCCGTCGCCGTTAACATCGCCTGGAATAATAGGAGGAGTGTCGCTCATCTCTTCCCATCCATAGTTAACGCGTTGATAGAAATGTATATTCTTGGCTTTAGCTTGAGCCACTTGCACATAGGTGGGAGGGTCGTTTTGCTCGGCACTGCTTGGGTAGTAGCAATACACATCGAGCCTGGTGCTGAATGTGGGTGCGCTGGCAATAAAATGGTCCCAACCTTCGTTCTTGATTTTGTTCCAATAGCAATACAACAAAGTCAATTTAGTGTTTTGAGAAAGATTCAAGGTTGAGAGCTTGTTCTGGTAGCAATAGAGATGCGTAATATTTTTAAAGCCTTCAATTCCTTTGAGGTCGGCAATGTTCATGTTTTTAATATCAAAGCCATTGATTGATGCATTCTCGCTGTCATAAACCACTGCATCTAGGCCTTGGGCTGTGCCAAAAAGATAGGTGCGGAAAGCATCGTCGGGGAAATGAGCGTAATCTATGGGCCAATAGTCCTGGAGGGCATTCAGAGAATAAGTCTGGTTGCCATTCTTCACAATAAAATCAAAACCATTACTTTTTATGACCCCCAACTGGGAGCGGGTTGGGAGCTGGTTGCGCTCGGCAGCAGTGGCGTTGAATGCTTCAATCAAGCCCTCTTTGCCACTTGGCACAGGGTTAAGAGAAGATGCCAGTCCAGCCCATGTGATGCCTGCAGGGTTGTCATAACACTTCAAATGATAAAACTCCCTATTTGAAAATAATCTCAGAATTTTTGTCTTACCGCCCTGGTCCCATAATCTACGAAAACAGAAGAAATAATTAATGCCTGTCCAGTCCTCCACATTCTTCAAGACTTCATTTCCTGCTGTTTCAATATTGATTGTGCGCCTTTCAAAAATCTCATAGGTTTCCAGGTTTGAGCCATATTTCTCGGTCACCCATGAACGGAAGGTCGCGTCGGGGAAGTTTGACTCGTTGACGGGTATTCGCTGTGAAATGATGATATCCCTGCCTGGCAGCACATCATTACCTGCGTTGACAAATGTCTTTTGGCTGCTGCTGAAGGTCGCTGTGCCAAAGTAGGAGTAGTTTGTGAAACTATTAATTGGGTTGATGCCATAACCAATCGTCATCGTTGAATAGGTGTGCAAAGTGAATGATTTCACATTGCTCATGGCAAATGCAGTTTCGCTGCCAGTGCGAAGGAGCAGTGCCGATCCGTCACTCGCCACACTGGAAAAACGTGACAAGGCACTACCGCCAGCACTTCGGGCGTAAACGCGTGAGTGATGAAAAATGATTTTCTCGTCGGTAGTGCTGCTGCAAGATATTGCAGGATTTGAATTTCCACTAAGATACATGTAAAATGTGGCATGGTCAAAAGTGACAGTGGCACCATCGGTGGCATACAGGCAGTTGGCGTCGCCATCGGCTCCGTAAACGCTCACCTGCACCAATGCCTCGCAAGTGAAAGTGGTGTTGGCCTCCAATCGAATTGGGGCACAAGTGGTGGAACTTAAGTAACTGTTGTTTGTGCTGAAATAAACTGTTAGTCCGTTGCAACTCTCATTGTAGATACATCGGTTGTCGTTGCCTGTGCGCACTATTTTCACATTGTTGAGTGTCACCGTCTTGGTTGAGGGGTCATAGACAACAGAATAAGGCTGGTCTTCAATGTTGGCTTTTATGTTAGAACCTCTAACATTGGTATAGTTGTCGCTATTAACTGCTACACCACCTATCTTGAAACCATAGTAGGTTGAGGCTTGAGCTGTGAATATGATAACAATTAATGTGAATAAAGTAAATAATTTTTTCATAATAAAATTTGTTTAACAATTTACAAATTTAGAAATAAAAAACCTTTTATGCAAAAACCAACAACTAAAACGCACTTAACTGAAAGAAAATTCGTAAATTTGCACCTTCAAAAAAAGCGGCATGTGGATTTTGCTTGCAGTCATATCGTCAATTAGTCTAGGTTTCTTTGATGTTTTCAAGAAGCTATCGCTAGAACGCAACAATGTGTTTGTTGTGTTGATGCTCAACGTGTTGATGTGCTCCATTTTAGTGAGCCCTCTCACAGTGATGTCGCTCATGGGCAAGCCTGAGTGTGCCCTCTCGGCTAATGGTCATGCACTGATTGCGTTAAAATCGGTTATAGTCACCATATCATGGCTGCTAGGCTTTGCCTCAACTAAATATCTGCCTTTAAGCATAAGCGGTTCAATTAATGCTGCCCGTCCCATCCTGGTGCTTATCGGTGCCATAGCCTTCTTTGGTGAGAGCCCTAATGCCACTCAGTGGGCAGGAATCATTCTCGGTTTTGTATCATTGCTTTGGGTTGGGTTCATAGGCCGCCGCGAGAAGACCGAAAAAGGCTTGGGTATATTGATTCTTATGGGAATCATTTCAATTGTGCTTTGGGCTGCAAGTGGACTCTATGACAAGTGGCTGCTTGGCAATGGTTTGACACCACTTGCTATTGAGGCGTGGTATCCTTTCTATCAGTCACTAATAATGATTGTGATAGTTGCTGTTGAGCACTTTCACAAGCGCAGTATCGACCGGTTCCACTGGAACAAGAACATCGTTGTGATATCGGTGTTCATCATCATTGCCGACCTTGCTTATTTCTACAGTCTGTCTTATCCTGAGTCATTGGTGTCGATTGCCTCGATGATTCGTCGTGGTAGTGCACTCGTGGCATTCTTCTATGGTGCTATAGCACTAAAAGAAAAGAACCTGCGACTCAAGATTATCGACCAGATAATCCTCATCGCAGGTATGGCATTGATCATCGTTGGTAGCCTGTAATTCTAAGTAGTATGCCCTAAGTGTTAAGTGGAGTCGCGTTGCGGCTAATATTTTTTATGACTTAACACTTACAACTTACTGCTTACTGCTTTATTGCGATTTTGTCCACTCGTTTCTGGTGTCGGCCGCCTTCAAATGGGGTGGAAAGGAATGTTTTCACCATTTCAAGAGCTTCTTCGTTGGTCACGAAGCGTCCGGGCATAGCAAGAACGTTGGCATCGTTGTGTTGGCGGGCTAGGCGTGCCAGCTCGGGTAGCCAGCACAGAGCCGAGCGAATGCCCTGATGCTTGTTGAGGGTGATGTTGATGCCCTCGCCACTGCCGCACACTGCTATGCCGGGATAGCACACACCACTTTCCACTGCAAGAGCGCATGGGTGGGCGAAGTCGGGGTAGTCGCAACTCTCCTCGCTGTAGGTGCCAAAGTCTTTATACTCGATGTTGTTTTCTTTCAAGTAGTTGATAACAGCTTGTTTTGTGGCATATCCAGCATGGTCGCTACACAAAGCTACAGGAATGCCTGGTTTTAAGATGGTTTCCATATTGTCTTGTGATGTTAGTTCGTCATATATTTGGTCAAATTTCTCTCTGATTGCAACAGGGTTTTTGAGCATCTCGCGAAAATCGGCAAGCCGCTTAGCATTGCTCGACTCGGGAATCCATAGTTTCAGGTAACCTCCCTCGGCATACTTCTCGGCCATGTGTTCCATAAATCGTTGATAGTTCTCCTCACGGCTCAAGTTAGGGTAGTGCTTGAATGAAAATTGGATTGTGCGTCGCACGATGGTATCACCGTCGATTTGACGGTCGGCTTCGGCAACAATGCGACCATATATGCTTCGTGGCTCGTGGTTGCTCGAGGCGCGATGGTCTTCGGCAGCTTGAGCGATGGTCTCTATTTCGTTATCGGTGAACCATTGAAGCAATCGCTCATCTTCGCGCACGATGCGTGCGCTCTCGGTGTGATGCACATCTCGCCCCACTTCAAGCCCCAAGTCGTGATAGGCGGCAGCCACGAGCAGCATGTCGCGGTCGACGGTGGGGTAGTGCTTTGCGAGTAGCTGGCTCTCTTGCATTACGTAGTGCACATGGTCGCGTCGGTGCCCAGCATCAAATGCATCGTAGCGTGGCACTATTTCTTTTTCAAGGAATGTAGCTATTTCGTTGTGTCGGTCGTTCATTTCAAATAGTTGATAATTTGTTTGGCTGCAGTTGTTGTACAGTCTTTTTCGGTCAGTATTTCAGCCATGTGTCTGTAGCCTTCAATCATGGTGTGGCGCTCGCTGCTGTCGTTGAGTAGTAGAGTGAGGTGGTCGTCAACGCTTTCCACATTGCAGCGGTGTAGCAGGAGCTCGGGAATGATAGGGGCATCGGCAATAAGGTTGGGCAGGGTCACATACTTGCCTTTTATGAGTTTACGGTAGAACTTGTAAACGAGCTTGCTGCCGTTCATTCGGTAACATGCCACTTGCGGAGTGCCCAATAGCGCAGTTTCAAGGGTCGCTGTCCCTGATGTGACAAGAGCTACTCGGGCATGACGCACAAGTTCAAACGTCTGGTTGCGCAGTACTGTAATCTTCTTGCCCTTAATGGCAAGATGGTAGGCATCGTCGTCAATGCTTGGTGCACCGGCAATCACCGTCTGGCAGCTATTGTGAAGCTTAGCAGCTGCAATCATGGTTGGCAAATTGTCGCGTATCTCTTTCATGCGTGAGCCGGGCAGCAGGGCAATGATGGGTTTGCTAGGGTGTAGCCCATTCTCTTGACGAAAGTCACTGTCGCTGCGCATGTGCTGCAGTGCTGTGGCAATCTCTTTAACCGTAGGGTTTCCCACATATTCAACCTCATAGTCATGCTTGCGGTAGAATGCGGTCTCAAAGGGTAAAATAGAGAACATGCGGTCAACGTATAGCTTTATGTCCTTGACGCGCCATTCTTTCCATGCCCACACCTTGGGTGATATGAAATAGAACACAGGAATCTCTTGACCCTTTGCCCACTTTGCCATCTTGAGGTTGAACGACGGGTAGTCGATAAGGATAAGTGCATCGGGGCGTTGTGCTGCCATTGCCTGCTTAGCTTGCTTCATGAAACCAAGGATGCTGCGCAAGTGTTTGAGCACCTCGATGAAGCCCATGAATGCCATGTCGCGGTAGTGTATAAGTGGGGCATGGTCAGCGCTACGTGCCATGAGGTCGCCACCCAAGAAGTCGAATTGTGCCTCTTGGTCATGTTCTTTCAGGGCAGCGATAAGCGCGCTGCCATGAATGTCGCCCGAAGCCTCACCAGCTATGATAAAATATCGCATTGTGTAGTTTTATATTTCAATTTACAAAGTTATATAAAAAATGCCTACTATGAAAATTATTTTGTGATGTACGAAAAGTTTTGTAATTTTGCGCCCAATTTAATAAGCAAGTTACTTAATTGTTTATACCCCGTTAACTAAACCTGTTGTCACATGAATGTGATTACTCTACACATTAGTTTATAAAACAGCAAGACTAATGGTGCAAGTCGAATGCAGAATATCAAGCTTGCTTGATTTATGCTAAGACGTAGCCCATTAATGCTGAAAGCCAATTAATATATTTATTAAACTCAACTAAATTAAAAAAATGAAAAAAATTTTACTTTCGATGTGCGCCCTGGCATTGTGCGGAGCATCAGTTTTTGCTCAGGGAACACTGACTGTTGCCGACAATCAGGCAACAAACTCAAAAGTGCCCATCAACACTTTGTGGTATGATGCAGCTGGTACTATCTCACAAGTGATTTATCCTGCCGAAATGCTTGAGGACCTGCAGGGAACAAAAATCACTGCACTGAAGTTTTACGTCAGTGGCAATGGCACTCAGATTTCTCAAGGTGCCTACGATGTGTCGTTAGGTATCACAGAGCAGACACAATTTGAAACAGCTACTGCTATCACTGGTCTTACTGTTGTAAAGACAGGTCAAGTGGCACCCGAGAAGGGAACTACCGAGTTGGAGATTATCTTTGACGACCCATTCGATTATGAAGGCGGTAACCTGGTGCTTGAGACTAAGGTGACTACTGGTGGTGGTTATGGAACTTCTTACTTTTATGGTGAGAACAATACTCTTAAATTATCGTTCTCACGTAGCGACATTTTTGGTTTCGTGCCCAAGACCACTTTCACCTATGAGACTGAAACTGCCGACTATGCAGTGAAGGTTTCTCCCGAAGCTCTTGACTTTGGAAGAATCAACATTGACGCCAACAAGACTATGGAGATTACTGTTAAGAATCGTGGCAACAACGCCGTGACTCCAGTTGTTGAGGGTCTTGCTGCTCCTTTCAGCACAACCTATGCTCCTACAGAGATTGCTAAGAATGAGCAAGTTGTTATCCCAGTTAAGTTTGCACCTACTGAGATTGCCGACTACAATACTACCTTTACAATTAACTGTGGTGAGGCTGGCACTACCGAAGTTACCTTGAAGGCTGTTGCTGTTAATGAGGTTGAACTCACCATTTGCGATGGTAGCATTAACGATCAGTATTTCCCCATCTATGGTTACTACATGGATAACGTGGGCACAAGATCACAGATGCTTTATCCTGCCGAGAAGCTTGCCCCTGTTGCAGGCTATAAGATTACTGGTATTAAGTTCTATCCAACAGCTGCTATGGGATTCACCAGTGGCGCTACTGAGTTGAGTCTTAAGGTTACCGATGAGACCGAGTATGTTACTGAGTCGGCAATCGCTGTTCCATCAAACCTCGTTACTGATCTCACCGCCGTAGCTACTACTGAGCTTGCAGGTGGCGCCGAGGTTCTTGAGTACGTTTTCACCGTGCCATTCCTTTATGAGGGTGGCAACTTGGCCGTTCAGACGCTTTGCACCGTTAAGGGTAATTGGTCAAGAACTTACTTCCATGGTGAGGAGCAGAGTGTTCCTACGGCTACTTGCTACTGGGGTGGCGAAGGCTACAACATCACATCGGCTTTCTTGCCTAAGATGACTATCGTTTATTCTAAGGCCACTTCACAGGATGTTGTTGCTGGCGACGTTAACGGCGATGGTTTTGTAACAAGCGCCGACATTACTGCTCTCTACACATTCCTCCTCAGTGGTGATGATTCTGACATCGTTAATGGTGACCAAAATAATGATGGTGACATCACTTCAGCTGATGTAACAACTGTTTATGGCATTCTTTTGAACGCTAAATAAAAAAATCACAACATTTATTAAGAGCGACTGCTCGCCAGTTTTTTTTCAATTTATTATTTATTAGTCACAAGTCACAGAGCAATCAATCAAAATAAATGTTACGCTATAAGGCGGACTTCTGGAAGCAGAGGCCCGCCTTTTAGATTGAGCAAGCTGTAATGACCGAACAATTACATAATGGTTGCAATGCAATAGTGTGTTGCATTTAACTCACATTATTTGTTAAATCTTCAGCTCAAGATTTTGTTGTTAGTTGCAGAAGTAGTATTTTTGTGGGTTAAAAACATGAATTATGGACTACAAAGTAGTAGCTACAAATAAAGACACTAAGGCTCGCGCAGGTGTAATTACCACCGATCATGGCGAGATTTTGACTCCTATTTTTATGCCCGTGGGCACTGTGGGCAGCGTGAAGGCCGTGCACATGAGCGAACTTAAGGAAGATATCAAGGCTCAGATTATTCTGGGTAACACCTATCATCTTTATCTGCGCCCCGGCATGGATATCATTGAGCGTGCTGGTGGGTTGCATAAGTTCAACAGTTGGGATCGCCCCATTCTTACCGATAGTGGCGGTTTCCAAGTGTTCTCACTCAGCGAGAATCGTAAACTTAAGGAGGAGGGCGTTACCTTTCGAAGTCACATCGACGGCTCAAAGCACCTGTTCACTCCCGAAAAGGTGGTCGACATTCAGCGCAGCATCGGCAGCGACATAATGATGGCACTCGACGAGTGCCCTCCAGGCACTAGCGATTATCGTTATAGTGAGAAGTCGTTGCGACTCACTCAGCAATGGCTAGAACGAGGATGGAAACATTTTAACGAGACCCAGCCACGCTACGGTCACAGTCAGGCTTTCTTCCCCATTGTTCAAGGCTGTACCTATGAAGACCTGCGTCGCGACGCAGCCAAGCATGTTGCCGACCTGGGAGCCGAGGGTAACGCCATAGGCGGACTTGCTGTGGGCGAGCCAGTGGAGGTGATGTATGAGATGATTGAGGTTGTGAACGAGATATTGCCCGAAGACCGTCCTCGCTACCTGATGGGTGTGGGCACTCCAGCCAATATGCTCGAAGCAATTGACCGCGGTGTGGACATGATGGATTGCGTGATGCCCACCCGCAATGGTCGCAACGGCATGCTCTTCACTCAGCACGGTATAATGAACATGCGAAACAAGAAGTGGGCCGACGACTTCTCGCCACTACAGGAAGATGGGGCTTCGGTTGTAGACCGTGTGTATAGTAAGGCCTATGTTCGTCATTTGTTCATCGCTCAGGAACTGCTTGCCATGCAAATTGCCAGCATCCATAACTTAGCATTCTATTTGTGGCTCATGGGTGAGGCCCGAAAACACATTATTGAAGGTGATTTCAAGACTTGGAAGACTGCAATGGTTGAACGTGTGACACGACGATTATAATAAGTATGAAGTGAGAAGATATTATGGGAATAACCAGGAGGTTCAAAAAGGGTTCTGATTCTCTGCTTCAAAACAATGACAAGCAGTGGGAACTGATAAATGAGGGCACAAGCAGTGTGCGCTCCGACTATGATTTCACCCAAATGGTAATTCCAAAACTCCAGGCCGAGGACTTTCAAGAGACTGCCGACTTGATTCCTCCCATTTCTGCTGATGCTGAGACTCTCAACGACAAACCAGCAACTGATGATAAAGAACGCAATAAGGCTCGCAAGCCATGGATTAAGCACTTCGATGCTTATATCATGAAAAAGTTCTTGGGAACATTTGTTTTTGCCATTTTGCTGCTGCTAGCCATCGTGATAGTGTTTGACATCAACGAGAAACTGGATGCTATGCTCACAGCTCCGCTTAAGGAAACAGTGTTTAAGTACTTCTTGAACTTCTTGCCCTATTTTGCCAACCAGTTCGCACCGTTATTTGTGTTCATAACTGTGATTTTCTTCACATCGAAGCTTGCCGACCATAGCGAGATAATAGCGATGTTGTCGAGTGGCATAAGCTTTAAGCGACTTTTGGTACCTTACTTGTGGAGTGCTTCAATCATTGCCGTGTTCACGCTGGTGCTTGCGCTCTATATAATTCCGCCAGCTAATGTGAAACGAATAGAATATACCAACCAGTGGGTGAAAAATAAGCGTGTAGACTTTGGCGACAACATTCAGCTTCAGGTAAAGCCAGGGGTGATGGCCTACTTGTCGCGATATGACAACACCACTAAGCGTGGATTCCGTTTCACAATGGAGCAGTTCGACGGCAATCGACTGGTGTCGCGAGTTACAGCTCAGGATGTGCGTTACGACACACTGGGACGGTGGGCGCTCAATGATTATACCATTAGAAAGTTTGATGGCTTGAAAGAAACACTTACTCGTGGGTCGAAGATTGACACAATGCTCAATGTCGAGCCTCGCGATTTCCTCATCTCGAAGAACGACCAGGAAATGCTGACGTCGCCCGAATTGCGTCATTACATCAACAAGCAGAAAGCACGTGGTGTGGCCAATCTGCAGCAGTTTGAACTTGAGTATGAGAAGCGGTTTGCTATGACTGCTGCAGCATTCATCCTGACGGTAATAGGACTGTCGCTCTCGTCACGCAAAGTGCGTGGAGGAATGGGTATCAACATTGGTATAGGACTGATGCTAAGTTTCTCCTATATCCTGTTTATGACAGTGACCCAGACCTTTGCCATTAGCGGTTACACATCGCCTCGCTTGGCGATGTGGATTCCTAACATTATCTACACGATTATCGCAATTGTGCTTTATCGCCGTGCCGCACGATAAAGGTGAAATCTAATAATTAAAGGCTGATGGCTGCTTCTAAAGCCAGCTTCATCATTGTGCGGAAGCTCGTCTGGCGTTCTTCGGCACTCATTGCTGTGAAGTCAACCAGCGAATCGCTAATGGTGAGCAGACATGCAGCACCTTTTCCCATGACCTTGGCATTCTGGAATAAAGCAAAGCTTTCCATCTCAACACAATCCACTCCTGTGCGCTCTCTCAATTTTTGCCAGGGCTCGCTGTTAGGACCACCATAGAAAACATCGCTGGAATACACTTTGCATGGAGTGCACTTGATGTTAAGTTCTTGAGCTTTAGATATAATTGTTTCGTTGATATGCTTGCTGGGGAGCAATTCATGACTAGTTTCACCATTGTGCACTTGAGCATAGGATGAAGTGCTGTAGGCCGAGCTGGCAAGAACCACGTCGCTAACCTTCAAATCGCTGCTATAGCTTCCTGCCGACCCAATGCGGATAATGTTTTCAACATCATAAAACTGGAAAAGTTCATGACTATAGATTCCTATGCTAGGCATGCCCATACCACTAGCCATGACTGATACAGCTACACCATTGTAGGTGCCAGTGAAGCCTAACACGTTTCTTACAGAAGTGACTAGTTGAGGGTTGTCGAGGAAATTCTCGGCGATAAACTTTGCACGCAAGGGGTCACCAGGCATGAGAACTGTTTTTGCAAATGCCCCTTTGACAGCATTGATGTGAGGAGTTGACATAAGTGATGAGAGTTTTTATTATATGTTAAACAATTGATCTTTTACTAAATTATAGATGTGTGTCGAGCCGATGTGTTATTTCTTTTTCTTCCTCTTGGCCTCATATTCACGGAATACTCGGTAGGCATTCTCAACCTGACGCACATAGTTGATGGTCTCAGTTCCACGACAGTAGCCGTAGCTGCACACTGGGTCGTTGTAGAACTCGGGATGAGTCTTCCACAGCAAGGCTTCCTCAACATTAGAATACCACACTTTTGAGTCCTTGCCATATTTTTGCGCCAGTTTCATGGCATCAACAATGTGTCCCATGCCAGCATTGTAGGAACCAAGAGTAAATCGCAGGCGCTCGGCGCTATTGGGTATGTAGCTCTGCAAGAACTTGTTGGTTTTAGATATAACAAGGCTTGCCACATATACGCTCTTCTCAGGGTCTTTAAGGTCTTCGGTTGTGAAGCCATAACTGGCGGCAGTGCTAGGCATTACTTGCATCAAGCCTTGAGCATCGGCCCACGACACTGCTTGAGGATTGAAGTTCGACTCAACATAGGCTACTGCTGCTAGCAGCGTCCATTCAACTCCTGCTGTAGCGGCGTATTTCTTGAAGAGTTGGTCATAGGCCGAGATGTCACCTTCCTTGCGTGAATAAATCTTGTTGAGGTCTTTCTCAGTTTCAGGGTTTTTCGATTGCTCGATTATGCTAGTGAGCGAGTCGCTCAGCGCCTTCATTGAGTCGATGTGGTGCTTGTTCATCTCGAAATATCGCTGCTTGATTTCTCGGGCACGTGCAATTGTGTTGTCGTTCTTTGACCAAGAGTTGATGGTGTCGGCAAGCCATTTCCAGTCTTTGCCCACAGCCCATGACGAGCGTTGAGGGAATCCCACTTTCAGGCTTATGTTGATGCTGTCGTTATAGGTTTTGTTGATTTGGGCGATATCGCTGTCGGCAATTGTGAAAGGCAATCGACCACTGGCTACCATGTCGATTAAATCCTCGCTTATCAGGGAGTCGTTGTCGATGGCATGAATCTTGATGCCGCCACCTATCTCACTGTCAAGGTTGCGCAGACGTGCTTCATAGTTAGAGCCATGAATCACATAAACGTCCTTGTCGATAAGTTGTGTGACGTTGTTGATGGTATCTTTGCCCTCTTTCTGCACAAGCACTTGGTATGTCTCGTTTTGAGCTCCACAGTGAATAACATGCTGCTTATACTCGGCAGTTATTGGAATTTCATAGGCCGCTACATGCACTTTGTTGTTTTCGACATAGGCAATGAGCTCTTTCATGCTGGTGGCTACATGGAACTTAATGCCCATCTTGTTCTCTCGGGCAAAAGCGCATATGCGCTCGTAGTCATAACCTAATGTGTCGCCCTTTAAGATAAAGAAACTTGCGGGGCTGTAGATGGTGCCAACAACAAGTGTGTCGGGGAAATCGTGCCTAACAGTTATCGTGGGCAAAGTCTCCGACTTGCTCATCGGCGATTGCTCGTTCTTGTTATTGCAAGATGTTAATACGAGCAATGTAATTACTATGAACAACTTAAATAATCTCATGGAATATTTGTTATTCAATGATATAACTATAAATAACGAGTATTATTGTATTAATTCTACTATTTCAAGTAGTGTTAGGACTGCTGGGGCGACAAAAAGTAAACTGTCGATGCGGTCAAGAATGCCGCCGTGACCAGGAATCAGGTTTCCTGAGTCTTTCACACCAGCAGTGCGCTTTAGTAGTGATTCAAACAAGTCGCCCAAAGTTGCGGCAACCACCACTGTTATAGCCATTACAACCCATGTGTCGACACTGATCCATTGGTCAGGGCTAAGCTCCCTTGAGTTGAAGAATGAACCTATCGGCTCAACACATGCTATAAGGATGGCAGCAATGATGACAAAAGCAGCTCCTCCAATCACGCCTTCCCATGACTTCTTTGGACTGATGCGCTCAAAAAGACGATGTTTACCTATTGCACAGCCTACCAGGAAGGCGCCAGTGTCGTAAAGCCAAATGAAAATGAACATGGCAAGCACAATTCGGGGAGAGTGATGCATTGCAATCATGCACATTGCCGACAATGGCAATGCCACATAAAGCAGTGACGCCAATGATTGCCTCACGTCGGCTATAGCATTATGGGCAGGCAAGTAAAGCTGTAGGCTTAATCTTATTAAGAAATAGATTGCAAGTGGCACCAGCAATAAGCCATTAACTTGCTGTGAATGATGATTGAGCAGCGTGAGCATCATTGCAACTCCTGCAGCGCAATCAAGAATGGTTATGTGCTTTGCAACTGGTTTACCATCATGATTGAAAAGTCGCGATGCCTCGATCATGCCTAAAATTATAAAGCAAGAGACAAGGACTACAAACAGAATTTTGCTACTGTCCCACAGCAATAAAGCTGCTACTATCAGTGCCACATATATGCCACCAAAAAGGGCCCTTTTAACTATATTCATAGCAAATGATTTATCTTGGTTTTTATTTTGAATGCAAAATTAGTGCAAGCCGAGTGAAATACAAAATGAAAAGCGAAGTTTTTCATTTTTAATTCCTAGGCGCCACCTAATTTATCCACCATTACGCTTTTTTTGCAAGTTATACATCATGTGCTTTAACAAAAAGTATTATCTTTGTGTTTTAAATAGATATTAAAAGATTTCAACCATGTATGAACCGCTGGCCGAGCGCATGAGACCTAAATCGCTCGACGACTATATAGGACAGAAGCACCTTGTGGGCGAAGGGGCAGTGATACGCCGCATGATAGAGAGTGGAAACATCTCATCGTTTATCCTGTGGGGACCACCTGGAGTGGGTAAGACCACTCTTGCGCGCATAATTGCTGAACAAACTCAAGTTCCGTTCTACACTCTAAGTGCAGTGACTAGTGGTGTTAAGGAGGTGCGCGATGTGCTTGACCGTTGCCGTGCCGATGCTGGAAGCATCTTTACTAAGGGGCGACCAGTACTATTCATCGACGAGATTCATCGCTTCAACAAGTCTCAGCAGGACTCACTGCTTGGAGCCGTGGAAAAAGGCACTGTGACACTTATTGGTGCCACCACCGAGAACCCGTCGTTCGAAGTGATTCGTCCGTTACTTTCGCGCGCTCAAGTCTATGTGCTTGAGCTACTTAACAATGACGATCTGCTCGAGCTTCTCGACCGCGCCATAAAAAACGACCGAATCTTCAAAGACCGCGAGGTTAAGGTTGAGGAGACCGAGGCAATGCTGCGCTACAGTGGTGGCGATGCACGCAAACTGCTTAACATCCTTGACTTGATTTATCAGTCACTCGATGCGCATGAGCCGTTTGTTATCAATGACAAGATTGTCACCGATCGCCTTCAGCAAAATCCTCTCGCCTTTGACAAGAACGGCGAGATGCACTACGACATTATTTCGGCATTCATCAAGTCGATACGTGGCAGCGACCCAGACGCAGCCGTCTACTGGCTTGCACGACTAATAGCTGGCGGCGAAGATCCTAAGTTCATCGCACGTCGACTGTGCATCCTTGCTGCCGAGGACATTGGTCTAGCCAATCCTAACGCACTGTTGCTGGCTAACGCAACTTTCGACATCATCAATAAGATAGGGTGGCCTGAGGGGCGCATTCCATTGAGCGAGTGCGCCATCTACTTGGCAACCAGCGAGAAGAGTAACAGTGCCTACCTTGCAATCGACGATGCTTTGCGGCTTGTAGAGCAAACTGGTAATCTTCCCGTTCCATTACACTTGCGCAACGCCCCCACAAAGCTCATGAAGGAGCTAGGTTATGGGGCTGATTATAAATATGCCCACGATTTCCCTGGGCATTTCGTGAATCAGGATTACTTGCCCAAGGAGTTGAAAGATACTAAAATTTGGACTCCACAACCTCACACCGCTGCCGAAGCTAAACTCAAAGAAAGACAAGACAAGCGATGGGGGAATGATAAATAAAAACAATAGCACCATCTCATGTGATTTTAAGATGGTGCCATTGTTTTGAAAAAGAGATGTTTATCGCTTGAAATAGATGTCGATGTAGTCGACACACTCGTCAACAGGATTTGTCATCTCCTGCATGCGCCAGTAGTGGCGATTCTCCTTCTGCACAAAGTTGTAGGTGCCTTGCCGCAGGATTTCTTCTCCATTGTTCATGTGATAGATCTTCTGGCGGATGTCGCCGGTGAACACAAGATGTGTCTCGTCGATAATTTCAATTGTACCGTCGAGCTTGATGTAGTCGCCATTAGTGTAGCACTCATCGTCGACATCACCTGCTTTGTAACAGTCACGGGCAAACTGCCCTCCACGGCATGAGAGTGTACCGTCGGCTTCTTTCTTAATCACTACCGATCCGTAGCCTTTCCATG
Organism: uncultured Bacteroidales bacterium; assembly: GCA_902762385.1. GTDB lineage: Bacteria > Bacteroidota > Bacteroidia > Bacteroidales > Muribaculaceae > Sodaliphilus. The sequence continues at coordinate 60,668 of CACWNQ010000001.1, forward strand.
AAATCCACTGGAGTGTGAGTAGGTGCTTGCCCACTATTTTACGCTCTAGTGGAGTGAGTCCTACCAAGTTCTCGGTTGTCGCTTTCTTGCGGTTCACTTTTTTCTTAGCCTGCATGGTGCAGGGGAGTGCAGCCATCATGGTGATGAGTAGCAATCCTAAAATCAATCGTTTCATAAAACTGTTTATTTAGATTTCAAAATTTTTTCAATTTTGGCTTTTACATCTTCTTTTGATGTGAGGCCAATCATTTCCTCGGGATCACTACCATCGTTTGCAAAGTACAGAACATAAGGAATGCTTTGAATTTCAAGCATTTTAGCCAGTTCTTTATTCTTATCGATATCAATGCTATAGAAGTTAACTCGTCCCTCATATTCGGCAGCTAGTTCCTCAAGTATTGGAGCTAGCTGACGGCATGGACCACACCAGGTGGCATTGAAGTCAAAGACTGATGGCTTGGTTATTGCGCCAGTGTTCATGTCAAAAAGACTTACAAACTCCTGCATGTTAATCTCTTTTACTTTACTCTCGCTTTGGGCACTGGCAACGGTCCACATGGTGAATATTGCCGCAAAAATCAATAATGTTTTTTTCATGAATTATCTTAAATATTTAACAGTGAATATAATCTTTGATTGAATAAAAGTGAAATGGTTTAATCATCATTGGTGTTGAGGGCGGAGCAGGTCATTGACGGTCTTCACGGGGTTGAAAGTTTCGATGGGAACCTCAATAAAGATTGTGTTCCAGTCGCTCATCGATCCATTCCACAGTCCTGGAAGTTCCAAGGCTTTAATCTCAACTCCACCAGTCGACTTCATCGAAATCAGTCCTGTCTCTCGGTCAACAAATTGCTTGAGGTCAAACTTGTTGCCCTTGTAATCCTTGATGTAGCACACAAGGTCAACTGGATTGAAGTGAGTTCCACTCTTCATCAACTCAACGGCTGCAGGGTCGTTCTCGTCGATTTGTGCTGCCTCAAGAATTTGTGGTGAGTAGCTGCCATCGGCATTATATGTAAGGTAGGGGCCACCACCTGGTTCACCCTCGTTGAGCACCATGCCACACACGCGGATAGGACGGTTTAGCTTGCCATGCAGGTATTCTGTGAGCTGCTTTTCGTCCATGCAGGCTGTTGCCTGGTTGCGAGTGCAAAGGCGGTTCTCTACAAATTTTAGGATGCTCTTGAGTTCATTGGCATTAGCGCCCTTGTCGAGAGTGTCAAGATGCTTTGTGATAGCACGTTGCACATCAATCAGGTAACCACCAATGGCTTTCTTATAGCGCACTGTAGCATTGCGCAGTCGCAGTGGTACCACGTTGTCTATGTTCTTGACAAAGACTACGTCGGCATCTCTTTCATTCAGGTTCTCAATCAATGCACCATGGCCAGCTGGGCGGAAGAAGAGGTTTCCGTCACCATCACGATAGGGAGTGTTGTCGAGATTTACAGCAATGGTGTCGGTAGACTGTTTCTGTTCGCTCATGGTCACGTTGTATTTCACTCCCCACACTTGCTCCATCATAGGAACCTTGGCCTTGAGTATTTTTTCAAACTCCTTGCGATGCTCGGGCGACACGGTGAAGTGAATATTAACCTCGCGCTTGCCATTGGCGGCATATTGTGCGCCTTCTTCAAGATGCTCCTCGAGCGAAGTGTGGACGTTACCTCCAGCTGCTTTGTGGAACTGTAGCAGAGCTTTAGGTAAGAATCCATAGTTCAGTCCATCCTTCTCTAGCATGGCCTTAACAATCTCAACATATTTGCCGTCTTCAATTAGTTGCGGAATTCCAGCCTTGTATAGTCTCTCGCAAGCCTTGTTGAGCGACAAGAAGAAGGCAAAATGATTGATGTTGTCAAAATATTGCTTCTCAAAGTCGGTCTCGGGGGCTGTGCGTCCCGATGTAGTGAAAGCAAACATGTTCTTGAACATTCTGCTTGCAGCACCCGAGGCAGGCACAAACTTCTCAATGGTTACCCCCGACTGCTGTGATTGGCGCCAGAGCTTTAGGTAGTGCGAAATGTCTTTCTCAGTGAGGCGCATAATACCATTGCCCACAGTAGCTACCGATTGGATGCGCAAGCGTGGGAAACCATTCTCGAAGCGTTTGATTTGTTCTTCGATTTTGCTGGCTGTTATGCCTTTACTTTCAATTAATTGTAGGTCTTTTTCGTTAAGCATGATATATGTTTTTTTGTGATTATTTGCTAAATATTTGGAATTAATTTGTAAAGTTAATAAGAAAAAATTAATTTTGAATGATTTTTTAAGCAAAAGAATGAAAAAATGACTGAATTGAGATATTTTCGAGACAACGAGCGTGAATTACTACTCTGCTCTGTGTCGAAACTGTGGAACAACTTGCGTCATGAAATTACTGTTGCCGATGTGCGACGACTTCATTCCATCATTGCTGGAGGGGTAGCGCAAGGTGTCTACAAGCGCGACAAGTATGGCATTAATCCTGTGATAAGGACAATGTACACTGCCGAGCTCATTCATGATTATATTTCACCCGACCGAAACATGACAATTGCGGTGCTCATTTATAACCTGTGCCGCAACGGTCACATTACCGAGAAACAGATAGGAGAGTGGTTTGGAAGCGATGTGACAAAGTTGGTTCATGGACTCATTAAGATTTCGCAACTTTACCAGAAGCAAGCTGCTGTAGAAGACGAGAACTTCCGAAAATTGCTGGTGACTTTTGCCGAAGACATTCGTGTGGTTATAATCATGATTCTTGATCGCCTGGGATTAATGCGAGTGATTAACCATCATGGTGATGATAAGTTTGTGCGCGATATCTCACTTGAGTCACGTTATCTCTATGCCCCTCTCGCCCACAAGTTGGGACTTTATCAGGTCAAGACCGAGCTTGAGGATTTGTCACTTAAGTATTTGCAACGTGATGTGTACAACAAAATTGCTGCTCACCTCAACGAGACAAAGCAGATGCGTGACAAGTACATCGATGTGTTTACTGCGCCTATTAAAAAGGTGCTTGAGCGTGAGCACATCAAGTGCCATGTGAAAGGTCGCACCAAGTCGATCAACTCTATCTGGAACAAGATGAAGACTAAAAAGGTCGATATGAATGATATATATGACCTTTTTGCGATACGCATAATTATCGACACTCCACCCGAGTATGAGAAACGTGACTGCTGGTATGCCTACTCGCTGGTGGGCGATATATATCAGGCAAATCCAACTCGTTTGCGCGATTGGATAACAATGCCCAAGAGTAATGGATATGAGTCGCTGCATGGCACTTTTAAAGGCGCCGACGATAAATGGGTCGAGGTGCAGATTCGTACTGAACGCATGGACGAAGTGGCCGAGATGGGACTTGCAGCCCACTGGCGCTACAAGGGTGTGAAAGCCGACGGTGGCATCGACCGGTGGATGAACAATGTGCGCGAAGTGCTCGAAGAGGGCAGCAAGGATCGAATGGATCTTATTCGCAATATGCACATGAATCTTTATGATGAGGAGGTGTTTGTGTTCACTCCTCGTGGCGATGTGTTCCAGTTCCCTAAAGGTGCAACTGTGCTCGACTTCGCATTTCGCATACACTCTCGCGTTGGATGTAGCTGCACGGGTGCTAAGGTTGATGGCAAGAACCAGAAAATCAACTATAAGTTGCATAGTGGCGACACAGTCGAGATTCTCACATCCTCTACTCAGGTGCCTCGAATCGATTGGCTTAACTTTGTCGTTACAAGCAAAGCTCGAAATAAGATTCGCCAAGCAATTAACGAAGCGCAGTCGAAACGTGCTGACATGGGTCGGGAACTTGTGCAGCGTCGCTTTAAGAATCGAAAGATAGAGATTGACGAAGCTGCAATGAGTCGTTTTGTCTCTAAGAAGGGTTATAAAACCATGACTGACTTCTATGTCGCCATCGATGAGGAGAAAATTGACATTGCTACGCTTGTTGAGGATTATCTCGAATTTCTGGCAAAGCAACAAGATACTGCCAAGACACATGAGACAGCCGAGAATTTTGTGCTGCAGAAAAAAGTTGACGATGATGATCGTGGCAATGATGATATCTTGGTGATTGGCAACAACGTTAAGGGAATTAACTACAAACTATCGCGATGTTGTAATCCCATATATGGCGATGCTATCGTTGGTTTTATTGCTAGCGATGGTGCCATCAAGGTGCATAGGCGCGATTGTGGCAACGTGAGACATCTGATTACAAAGTACCCTTATCGCATCATCAAGTCGCAGTGGAGTGGTAAAATGGGCAAGCAGTTTGCTGCAACCCTCAAAGTAGTTGGAAATGACGATATTGGCATTGTTTCTAACATCACTTCGCTTATCAACAAGGAGGGCGACACCATGTTGCGTAATGTGTCAATAAATAGTACAGGTGGACTTTTCGAGGGGCATCTTGTCATAGGCATTAATAGCCTTGACAACCTTGATGCACTAATCAAGAAAATTAAGAACCTCAAGGGAGTGAAAGATGTACAACGTACTACCCGATAGTACCCCTAATTGTTAAAAAATTAATAAAATCGAGTGGTTTTGTTTTTTGTCATTTTTTTCTATAATTTTGCATCATTATTTAAAATTATGTATTAGTGATAAAACATAGTATATTTTTTTAAATCTTACAAAAATGAAAAAAGTTTTAGTTCTTTTGGTTACAGTGCTTACATTAGGTTTTAGCGCAAAGGCCGACCATGATCAGGTTATCACCTTTAATCAGCTTCCTGCTCAGGCTCAGGAACTTCTCAGACAGCATTTTGCCAACAAAGTGCCCTTGATTGTCACTATGGATTGGGATGACTATACTATTGTTTATGATAGTGGTGAGAAAATAGAATTTGACAAGCAAGGAAACTGGAAGGATTTTGATTGTAAGACCTCGCATGTGCCTTCGGCTATTATTCCCGAGCAAATTAAGACACATGTTCGCGCCACATTCCCTGGCACAACAATTCTTAAACTAGATCGCAACCGTCGTGGATATGAGGTTAAACTCAACAATGGCCTTGAAATAGAATATAATAGAGATTTTAGGGTAATTGATATGGATGACTAATTTTTTTGATAATCAATTATTTTTTTAATAAGAAACAATGAAACACTTTATCTTTCTCGTTATTGCTTCATGTGTGGTCATGTTTGTGTCGTGCAACAATAATGGTGGTCAGCAACCGGTTGGTGGTCAGGCTACTCCAAGCAATGCTGATGTGGCTCAACAAGCTCCTGTTCAAGATACTCTATCTCAGGCTGCACCTCAGACTACCCCTCAGGCTGCAGCTCCTCAAGTTGCAGCACCCGACGCAATTGTTAAGTTTATAAACAGTAATTTCTCAGGTGCCACAATAAATGGCACTGAGCGTGATCATGAAGATGGAGAAATTGATGTTTACCTCAGCGATGGCTCCAAGGTGGAATTTACCGCTAATAACGAGTGGAAGAAGATAACATGCCCAGGAAAAGGTGTTCCTTCGGCCCTTGTGCCAACTGCTATAACAAATTATGTAAAATCTAATTATCAGTCGGCTCTTATCTATAAGATTGATAAAAATTACAACACCTATGAGGTACAGCTCAATAATGGCGTTGAACTAAATTTCGGAAGCAATGGCCAGTTCTTGGGTATGGATGTTGACGATTGATAATCATTGTTTGGATTATAACGAGGGTATTTGCCACAAAATTGGTAAGTACCCTTTTTTCATGCCTATTGTTGAAAAGTTTATTAAATAAAGGAGTTCTATTTCAGAAATTCTACTTACCTTTGCACGTTCAATTTAAAACTAATTCACATTAACTATAAACAATGAACAAGATTGTAAGCAAACAACGTTTCAGCGAGAATGTTACAAAGCTCGTTGTTGAAGCTCCCCTTATTGCTAAAGCTCGCCGTGCAGGCCACTTTGTTATTGTGCGCTGTGGTGAGAAGGGTGAGAGAATTCCATTGACTATTGCCGACAGTGATCCTGCAGCTGGCACCATTACATTGGTGATTCAGGCTGTGGGCGATTCCACTCGTAAGATTTGTGCCCTTGAACCAGGTGAGTTCCTGACCGACGTGGTAGGCCCACTGGGACAAGCTACTCGCATCGAGAACTACGGCACCGTGCTTTGCTGTGGTGGTGGTGTTGGTGTGGCTCCATTGCTGCCCATCATTCGTGCAATGAAAGAGGCTGGCAACCGTGTTGTCAGTGTTCTGGCAGGTCGCACTAAGGACCTGATTATCCTTGAGGATGAGGTTCGTGCATCGAGCGATGACGTGATTATTATGACCGACGATGGCAGCTATGGCACAAAAGGCCTTGTGACTGCTGGTGTAGAAGAGGTTATCAAGCGTGAAAAGGTTGACAAGGTAGTTACCATTGGTCCTGCCATTATGATGAAGTTTGTGTCGCTCCTCACCAAGAAGTATAAAGTCCCCACCGAGGCATCGCTCAATGCTATCATGGTTGATGGTACTGGAATGTGCGGTGCTTGCCGTGTAAGCGTTGGTGGCAAGACTCGTTTCGTGTGTGTTGAGGGTCCTGAATTCGACGCTCATGAGATTGACTTCGATGAGTTATTAATGCGCTTGAAAATGTAAATCCACTTAAAGAAAGACTATAGAAATGGAAAACTATAACGAATCTCGCAATGAGGCTTGGCGTGAGCAATTGCGCAAGTCGAAGACTGCAAAAGAGAGAAACAACATAGCACGCGTTGAGATGCCTCAGCTCGATCCAGCCTATCGCATCACTTGCAACGAGGAGGTTAACCAGGGCATCAATGCCGAGCAGGCAGTGCTTGAGGCCACACGTTGCCTCGATTGCCCCAATCCACAGTGTGTCACTGGATGTCCAGTTGGTATCAACATCCCTAAGTTCATCAAGAACATTGAGCGTGGTGAGTTTGCTCAAGCTGCCGCTACTCTTAAGGAGACCAGTTCACTGCCAGCAGTTTGTGGTCGTGTTTGTCCTCAGGAGAAACAATGTGAGAGCAAGTGTATCCGCCTGAAGATGAATCAGCCCGCTGTAGCTATTGGTTACCTTGAGCGCTTCGCCGCCGACTGGCAGCGCAACAACACTGAGCAAGAGGTTCCTCCTATGAAACCTGCCAATGGCATCAAGGTTGCCGTTATTGGTAGTGGTCCTTCTGGATTGTCGTTTGCTGGCGACATGGCAAAGCAAGGCTTTGACGTAACAGTATTTGAGGCTCTGCATGAGATTGGTGGTGTGCTAAAGTATGGTATCCCTGAGTTCCGTTTACCAAACAGCATAGTTGACTATGAGATTGAAGGTCTGCGCAAAATGGGCGTTAAGTTTGAGAAAGATGTGCTTGTGGGCAAGACCATTACCTACGACGACTTGCACGAGCAAGGCTTCAAGGGTGTGTTCGTTGGCTCTGGCGCTGGTTTCCCACGCTTCATGGACATCCCAGGTGAGAACCTTATTGGTGTTATGTCAAGTAACGAATACCTCACTCGCATCAACCTGATGAGCGCCGGTCGTGGTGGCGATACTCCTGTTATGCAAGGTGAAACTATTGCTGTGATTGGTGGTGGTAACACTGCCATGGACTCTACTCGCACCGCATTGCGTATGGGTGCTAAGCGCGTGATTCTCGTTTATCGTCGTAGCGAGGAGGAAATGCCTGCACGTCGTGAGGAGGTTGGCCATGCTAAGGAAGAGGGCGTAGAGTTCATGACTCTACATAACCCAATTGAGTACATTGGCGATGAGAAGGGACACATTAAGGCTATGCGCATCCAGCGCATGGAGCTTGGTGAGCCTGATGCCAGTGGACGCCGCTCGCCAGTACCTGTTGAGGGTGCTATCGAGGAAATTCCAGTCGACATCGTGATTGTGGCTGTGGGTGTTTCGCCCAACCAGCTCATTCCTCGTTCTATCGAGGGACTTGACGTGAGCCGCCGCAACACTATCGTTGTTAACGAGGAAACTATGCAATCCAACATTGGCGATCTCTACGCAGGTGGTGACATCGTGCGTGGTGGTGCTACAGTTATCCTTGCTATGGGCGACGGTCGCCGTGCCGCCCAAAACATGGCAAAGCAACTCCTGGGCGAGTAAAAAAATCTAGCATAAAAATGATAATAGAGGGCTGTCAAAAATGGCATGCCCTCTATTTTTTAGGAAAATTGATGGGCTGGCTTTCGAGGAATTTTCTAGTCAATTAAAAACGATAAAAAAAATTTTTTCCATTGGACTTTATTTGACAAATTAACGTGAATTTTACGGAAATTAATTGTTGTGTATTAGCTGCTACCTTAAGCTATGGCGGGTTCCACCTACTTCGTTAGTAAGACAATACAAGAGTGTATTGCAAAAGTTTTAATGAAAACTATTCCTAATAGGAACTTCTTAATTATAAACGTGCTCTGTGTAAATTAGATCTTTTATTCCGTAATGGGAGATTTTTATCTATTAATTACAATTTTCTTACCATTGATAATATAGATACCATTTGGCAACAATGATACATCTTGTGGATTAAGTGCGCGTCCATCAATCGTGTATATAGTCTTTATCTCACCTGAATTCTTAAACGGATCAAAAAGTTGATCTATAACAACATTATCAATGCCATCATATTCTGTCTCTTCAATATTATAAAAATTCTTCCATCCTTCAGACGTCTGATAATCTGTTTTGCTACCTATTGGGACGAGAAGAGTGGCATCGTAATCATTGTAGGGAATTCCAATAATGTAACCGTTGTAAAAAACATTTTTACCAAGATTGGGGGGCGTAGGATTCAACGAAAAAATAGTATCCCCACTTTCGAAAGAGCCCATAAACGCATAACGACCAATCAAAGTCACTGAGTTGCCTATGGTCAAAGAGGTCAAGCCACTGCAATCATAGAAAGCATATTCTCCAACTTCCGTCACCGAGTTAGGAATTGTTACAGAGGTCAAGCCTACCTTATCACGGCAAAGATATGCTGGAATTCTTTCTACTTCTTCTCCAAATTTGAAATTCTTGATTTGTGTACCACCAGTATTATAAAACGGCGAATCATCATAGGATGAAAAGTCAGGACACGACCTTGCGTTCCATATCACTGAATTCAAGCCTTGGCAACCATAGAAGGCATAACGACCAATAGAAATCACTGAGTCTCCTATGGTCACTGAGGTCAAGCCAAAGCATCCATTAAAGGCCTCCCGACCTATCGTCGTCACCGAGTTAGGGATGGAAACCGATGTCAAGCCAGAGCAACCACAGAAAGCACCGTCCCCTATATGTGTTACTTTATTGCTTATAGTCAAGGACGATAAAGTATTTTTTTTAAATGGAGACCAATCGTTTGCCCACTCAATATCTCTTCCTAAATATAAAACTTCAATAGGACTATTAAAAAAAGTTTTATTAGTATCACTGTAATCAGTTGCCATATAAAGAGTTGAGTCGCCATCTTCTATAGTAAGTGTTTTCAAGTTATAACAATCAGAAAAAGCCGTCTCGCCAATAAAAGTAACACCATTTCCTACGGTTACTGATGCTAAGTCGTAACACCCATTGAAAGCATTAGAATCAATAAATGTGACATTATTGGGAATTATTAATGAAGTCAGTTTCGAACCTTGAAATGCAGATTTTCCTATGGAAGTAACACTACTAGGTATTATTATAGATGTTAAGCTTGTACGGTAAAAAGCGAAATTGTCAATTGAAATAATCGAGGATGGTATAGTCACAGATGTTATGCCTGTACAATAGAAAAAAGCTGAATTACCAATAGCTGTTACAGCATAAGCTTTATCATTGTATATGATACTATCTGGAATAATCAAGTGGCCAGTTAAATTTGAATAAGCATGACCGTAATTATAATCGTCGTAATTGTAAGTTATAGTAACACTTGCGTTATCACTATTTAAATAATAACATAGACCATCTACCATAAATGCATAAGCCTCAAGTGAAGTACATTCTAGTACTACAAACAATATAAATATTATAACTCTTATATTTTTCATAAAAATATATTTTTATTTTATTTGAATTTGTGATTGTTTAATCATACTCCCATTTATGAAGACCTCCTTAAAATGCTCTTGAAGAATTTCCTTGAAATATGGTACCGTACTTGATTTAATGATTGGTGAAAGTATTATTGAATTGATGAAAGTTGGCTTTACTTCAAAAATCTGAAAATCTTTATAATGTTGGGTTTGATGTCGTTCTTGTTCAATTTGTGAAGCATCTAAAAGAACTTTATTAATAGATGTTATATCATTATTTAATATGTTAATATTAATTATGGTTTTGGGAATAAAATATAGACGTATTTCATTCTCGGAGATATAATACTTATCTTTAGTAAAAACAGCTTCAAGAAAGTCTTTTTTCTTGCCTAATGAATTATATATCATAGGAGAGCAAATTGGAATATAATTGGCATTATCATAATCTATAGCATCTATCAGCCTTCCTAAAGTTGTTTGAACACAAACTCCAATATCGTTTGCATAACATTTCCACATAAGGTAATCCTCACCATTATCTATAGTCCAACAAGAAGTAAGCAGGTATTTGGATTGATTAATATTTTTTACAAATTGATCTACATCTTGTTGTTTCTCGCTCATTTCTTTAATAGGCAAACTTTCTTTAGAACCAACAATGTCAAAACCAAACCTATATTGCAACGGTAATTTCCCACTCTCTCGTGCATCCAAAAATTTAATTCTGCGTGGGACATAAAGTTTACCATTAAGTAGTTGCAAAAAGATATCAAAATTCATGTATCGACATATTTTTGTGTCTTTTGTCAAAATCTGAGATAGAATATATGGGGATTTTTTAGTTTTCATTTATTCATTTCCTCTTTAGTCTCCCGAATTGAGGTAAATTCGTTAATGGTTAGTATAAAAAGATAGCGTGGAGACTTGTCCAGTTTATTCTCCACGAGGCTTTCGGCATGACTTCCACAGACATAAACAATATCCCCCCACGCCATGCCGATATACTGCTCCCACCTAAGCGGGGGAAAGATATAGGCACACGAAGGCGTTCTATACACTGCTTATCCATCTATGGAAGAATTTTTTGGCGAAATTTTGTGAAGAGGATAACGCAAAAACGCTTTCTTTGTATGTCTTCAAGCAGGAGCTCAACTCCGTGAGGCTGCTTGGATTGCCACAAAGTTAGCTTACATTTTGTATTTGTGCAAGTTTTTCTGAGAAAAATGAGGAATAAAGTAAGTAATAATTATACTATTGCGAAACGGTTGTTTCTGAACTGGCTATTTCTGAGCTCGAGGTAAAACCTAATGACAGATTTGGGATAAACCTTGAGGATGCATCCGTCGGGTGCATCCTCATTATTTTAATAAATTGATTTCTCTCTTTTGTGTAGCTCACCATTAGTGAACTGCGGGTTAGTAACTCATTTATCGGGCCACGCAATGTAGCCACTTCTCGTAGTTTGTCTCAGTGAGACGTTGGGGTGATAAGCGTGATTTGGCAACTCTATGCCATGATTGATACCCCTTTTTGTTGTTTTGTTTTCCATACTCAATAATTTTTGGTTAGTCGATCGCAATCTTCGATCTTAATGTCATAATAATACTATTCTTTTCATCAATTGACGCCGCAAAGGTACGTATTTTTCCTGAATTGACCAAGAAAAATATGTTTTATAACATGTTTTTGGATACTTTTGTCACCAATTGAGCGATTTTGAGATGTCTTTTACGAGTTTCTCAAGATACGTTTTGTCAGTTTCGTCAAAGGTGTTTAGTTCCTTACTGTCGATGTCGAGAACGGCAATAACCTCGCCATCGCTATTGTGAACAGGAACCACTATTTCACTGCGAGATAGGCTGCTGCAGGCGATATGGCCAGGAAATTGCTCTACGTCGGGTACAATAACTGTCTCATCTCGGTCCCATGCTGTGCCACACACTCCACGACCGCGCTTGATGCGATAACACGCCACAGGGCCTTGGAAAGGACCTAGTTCTAGGCGGTCACCATTTACAGTATAAAAACCAGTCCACCACCAGCCGAATGCATCATGCAGCGCAGCAGTGACATTGGCCATTACGCTCACGGCGTTACTTTCTCCTTCAATCATTGCTACCACTTGCGGCAGCAGTTCTTCATATTGCTCTTGCTTTGTCATGGTTGAATATTTTTGTGCAAATATAGTTATTAAACTTAAAAACACTGAATTTTAAACCAAAAATGTGTATCTTTGTCAAAAATCAAATTGGTTTAAATATGAAACGCATAGCATATATTATAATAATGTGCCTTCTTGCAGTGACTAGAGTAGCTGCCGACGACACACAAGTTCACATTTTTAATCCTAATGTGAAATCACTAAAGATAGCACCCATCAGCAATATGTATTTTCCCCCGATTTATGTGCTGGGCAGTGACGATGTGCTCAATGTGAACTTCGATTATCTCGACCTCGATATTCAGTACCTTCGTTACAGCGTGATTCACTGTAATGCCAATTGGCAACCCTCGCAGCTTGTAGAGAGTGAATATATCGATGGTTTCAACCAAGCCGATATCCAGGATTACAAACCTAGTGAGGCAACGTTTGTGCATTACTTCAACTACGACTTTACGATTCCGAACAATGATTTTGTTATAACCAAGAGTGGCAATTATTTGCTCAAGGTTTACCGTCAGGATGACCCCGATGATGTCTTGTTCCAGACTCGCTTTTCGGTGTGCGAGAACACAATGGGTGTCTATGCCGAGGTAAGCACAAATACCGATGTTGACTATAACGCTCACAATCAGCAGGTGAACTTTGTAGTTACCACTAAAGGCGGCGAGCGCATCAGCGACCCATATAACGAACTTGGGGTTATCGTGACTCAGAACTCACGTCCCGACAACGAAGTTATGGTCACCAAACCATTGATGGTTAGTGGTAACAAGGTGACTTTTGAGCACAACCGCGATCTTATTTTCCCTGCAGGTAATGAGTACCGACGCATCGAGATGGTAAATATCAATTCGATGAACATGGGAGTGGAGAAAATACAGTACTTTGAGCCTTATTATCATGCTACTCTTTATCGCAATGAACCACGTGTGGATGGGCAGTATCTCTACGACAAGACGCAGTATGGGCGCTTTACAGTAAGGACATCGGGAGCCTACGACTCGATGGTCGAGAGCGACTACATTATCACTCATTTTAATCTATATACTGGCGAGAGACTCGAGGGTGGAAACCTCTTCGTGCAAGGCGAGTTCACATTAGGAATGCCGCCCGAGCAATGCCTGATGCGTTATGACTCTAACTATGGCAGTTATAACTGCGACATCTTGCTCAAGCAGGGCGCCTACAACTATCAGTTCCTATGGGTGCCAAACGGTAGTGGAGTGGGGCAGACTGCTGTGATAGAAGGTGATAAATATCAAACATCCAACGAATATCTGATCAAAGTTTATGACCGCCCATTCGGCGAGCGATACGACCACTTTGTGGGATTCGGAATAATCTATTCAGGAAGATAATTAATAAAGGCGCCTATCATTTTTTAATTGATGGCGCCTTTGTTTCTATGGAAACCGACTGCTACCTCATCAGCAGGTGGGCTGTATAGCCAAAGTAGATTGCTAGAAATATCACACCCTCTATTCGGTCAAATCTTTTCTTCCCAAAGGTGAAAACTACAATCCACATGAGCACTGCGGCAAGAATTGCCATGCCGTAGTCAATCATGTTGATGTTTTCTAGGCTGTATGGGTCGATGCATGATGACACACCTAAAATCATTAGCAGATTAAAAACATTTGAGCCTATCACATTGCCTAGGGCTAACTGTGGGTTTTTCTTGCAGGCTGCAATAACGGCAGTGATAAGTTCGGGCAATGAAGTGCCAACAGCAACGATGGTGATTGATATCACAGCCTCACTCATTCCCCATGACTTAGCAAGATTCTTGGCGCCGTCGAGAAACATGTTTCCACCCCACAGCAGGGCTGCAAGCGATGCTGCAGCAATGCCCCAGAGTAGCCACACGTTCTTGCCTGCAAGGCTCGATTTGGTTTCTTCGTCGGCTTCGGCAATCGCTTCTTTTGGTTTCTCGCTTTTCTTGAGAATCACTACAGCCATGTAGACAATGAAGAACACTAGCAACAATATACCGTCGACACGCGACATGTCGTTCTCGGTGATTCCAGGGATGATGGCATCGTTGGCAAGCAAGAACACAAGTAATGCCACAATTATGCCTATGGGGATATCGCGTCGAGATTGTTCCCTGTTGATTTCAAAAGGCAGTATGGTTGCAGTGACGCCCATTATTAGGAACACATTGGCAATATTTGATCCAAGCACATTACCCATAGCAATGTCGCCATGGCCAGTGAGAGCACTTTGAATCGACACAAACAGTTCGGGTGCCGAAGTGCCAATGCCCACGATGGTGAGGCCTATGATAAAGTTTGATATCTTGGCGCGTTGTGCGATAGCTACCGATGAGTCAACTAAGTAGTTTGCGCCTAGCAACAGCAACCCAAGTCCTAAGAAGAAAAATAGAAAATCCATTGTTGATTCTTTTTAATGACTGCAAAATTAGTGAAATTATATTTAGATAGATTATTGTTGACCATTAAAATTCCGTTACAAATAAAAAAATCATTGCTTAAGAGACCTCAAGCAATGATTTTAAATTGTGAATTGTGCTTTATGCATTGATTATTGCATACCGCTCACTGCTACATCCTTGCAAGTGCGACCAATCAAGCCTTGAAGCACCTTGCCGGGACCAAGCTCTACAGCCTCGGTCATGCCATCGGCGGCCATGTTGGCAACGATGTGACTCCAGCGAACAGGAGCAGTCAACTGCTTGATGAGGTTTTCCTTGATCTCCTCAGGATTGGTGTGAGGCTTAGCGTCAACATCCTGATAGATTGGGCAGATGGGCTCACTGAAGTTGGCCTCATGAATTGCCTTGGCAAGCTCCTCGCGAGCTGGCTCCATAAGTGGTGAGTGGAATGCGCCGCCCACCTTCAATGGAAGAGCGCGACGAGCACCAGCCTCCTTGAACTTGGCACAAGCTTCTTCGATGGCCTCAAAAGAGCCACTGATAACCACTTGACCTGGGCTATTGTAGTTTGCTGGAACACACACGCCATCAATGCTGGCGCAGATTTCCTCTACCTTGTCGTCATCCATGCCAATGATGGCGGCCATAGTCGATGGAGTTGCCTCGCAAGCCTTCTGCATAGCAAGTGCACGAGTCTCAACGAGTTTCAATCCCTGCTCAAATGGCAGAACACCAGCAGCAACGAGAGCCGAGAACTCACCTAATGAATGACCAGCTACCATGTCGGGCTTGAATTCGTCGCCAAGGGTCTTGGCAAGTATTACACTGTGCAGGAACACAGCGGGTTGAGTAACTTTAGTCTGCTTCAGGTCATCCTCGGTGCCCTCAAACATCAAATCTGTTATGCGGAAACCCAGCACATCGTTTGCTTTCTCAAACATTTCGCGTGCCTCAGCGTTGTTCTCATATAGGTCTTTACCCATACCAACAAACTGCGCACCTTGACCGGGAAAAACAAATGCTTTCATACTTAAACTTGTTATTTTAATTGTTGAAAAATTTCTTTAATTTCAAAATCGCCCGCAAAATTACTCATTTTTTCCATTTCAGCAAACTTAAAATGTATAAATAATGTTTTATTGATAATTGTTGTGTGAATTTCAAATTTTCTGCTTAAATTTGCAAGTTATAATCAAATAATCATTACAATCATGTTGAATTCAGTTTTATTGCTTTTTGGCAACCTTGGCACCACCGAGTTGATAATAATTGTGGTTATCATCTTGTTGCTCTTTGGTGGTAAGAAAATTCCTGAACTCATGAAAGGCATGGGCAAGGGTGTGCGTAGTTTCAAGGAAGGCATGGATGAGGTGAAAGATGAGATAGGGAAACCTCTTCAGGACATTGACAAAGAGATAGATAAAAAAGATTCGAAAACGGAGTCGAATGGCCAGTAGCATTACTTCCTGATGGAAGACGAGAGCAAGGAAAAGTTGCAGGAGATGTCGTTCTGGGACCACCTCGACGTGTTGCGTGGTGTGCTCATCAAGATTGCTATAGTGCTTGTAGCTATGGCAATAGTGTTTTTTGCACTCATGCCTAGCATTTTCGATAATGTAATACTTGCTCCTTGCCATGGCGACTTTATTCTTTACCGTCTTTTTGCCCAACTCACAGCAGGCTTACCTGGCTTGCCACAATTCACTACCGATGGTTTTCATGTTGATCTTATCAACATTCAGCTGGCATCGCAGTTCTTCATCCACATGAGCACCTCTTTCTGGCTAGCATTGGTGTTTTCGTTCCCGGTGGTGATTTACCTGCTGTGGACATTTGTTTCGCCTGCACTCTATGAGCATGAAAAGCGTGGTATTAAGCGCGCATTTGGTTTTGGCAACCTAATGTTTTTCTTAGGTGTTGCAGTTGGCTACTTTGTTGTATTCCCAGTAACTTTGCGATTCCTTGCCGACTATCATGTGAGTGCAATGGTGCCTAACCAGATCTCACTCGACAGCTACATGGACACTTTCTTGATGCTCATTTTTATTATGGGTATTATCTTTGAATTGCCGCTATTGGCATGGTTGTTGGGTAAGATAGGAGTGTTGAAGCGTGGTTTTTTCAAGAAATATCGTCGTCACGCTGTTGTGGCTCTGCTTGTGCTTGCGGCATTTATAACTCCCACAGGCGATCCGTTCACACTCACAATAGTGTTCTTGCCCATTTATTTGCTCTTTGAACTGAGTGCATGTCTTGTTAAAAAATAAACCCAAAAGAATAAATACTAAGAAATATATGAAAGAAAAAAGAGCAGGATTTGCAACACGCATGGGGGCCATAGCTGCTACTGTGGGTAGTGCTGTTGGTCTAGGCAACATTTGGCGATTTCCTTATCAAGCAGGATATAATGGAGGTGGAGCATATATCCTCGTCTATCTTCTGTGCATAGTTTTGTTGGGAATACCAATTATGATGTCGGAGTTCATCATTGGCCGGTCCACCCACAAGAATATGAAGGGCGCTGTGGAGCAGCTTACTCCTGGTTCGCCATTCAAGATTTTCTCCTACATTGGAGTACTTGGAGCATTGCTCATATGCGGTTACTACAGTGTTGTGTGTGGATGGGTGATAGAGTACTTGTGGAGTTCAGCTAGTGGAAGTTTGCTAGAGCATGATTCAGAAGAGTTTTCTAATATCTTCGGCACATTCATAGCCTCTCCCGATCGTTGTGTTATATGGACGGTTATATTCTTGATACTCAACTTTTTAGTGTTGAGCCGTGGCATTCAGAAGGGGGTTGAACGCATGGCAAATATCATGATGCCTTTACTTTTTGCATTGCTTATAGTTTTCTGTGTGAATTCTCTCATGCTTCCTGGTTCAAAGAAGGGTATCGACTTTTTGTTTAATATAAATTTTGATAAACTAGGATGGAAAGGCGTTGTTGATGCGATGGGGCAGGCGTTCATGTCGTTATCGCTTGGTGTGACATGTCTTATCACTTATTCTTCCTATTTCAAAGATGACAGCAAATTGATGAAAGATGCGGTGACAATATCGTCTCTCGACACACTCGTTGCTATCCTTGCCGGTATTGTGATATTCCCTGCTGTATTCTCTTTTGGACTAGATCCTAAAGCTGGTCCCGACTTGATATTTATTACTCTCCCAACCATCTTCCAGCAGATGCCAGGTGGCACAATTTGGTCGGTGCTGTTCTTTGTTTTGCTGTTCTTTGCATCTATTACCTCGACTATTTCTTTGAGTGAAATCCCCATCACCTTTATGGTTGATGAGTACAAGTTGTCGCGTCGTAAAGCCATTGTTTTAACAGCAGCACAAATGGGTATTATTGCAGTGCTTAGCGCATTGTCGTTCAGTACGCTAAGTGATGTTACCATATTAGGCAGAAATATTTTTGACTTCCTTGATTTTGTGGGACCAAACTTCTTCATGCTGCTAGGAGGTCTTGTTACTGCTATATATGTGGGATGGATTCTAAAGAAAGACGTAATTCACAATCAGCTTACCAACGGAGGCATGCACCGTTCGCGCTTTGTGCAGCCTTATATCATCTTCTGCCTCCGCTACATTGCTCCAGTGGCTATCGTGATAATATTCCTTTATTACGTGGGATTGATTTAAGCAAATGAGTGATTTCAAAACATATAGTTTGAACTTGCATGGTCGCCTTGTTGAGATTACTCAACCACTGGTGATGGGAATCGTCAATGCAACCCCCGATTCGTTCTACGATTGTAGTAGGGCGCCTGATGCCGAAGCCATTCAGGTACGTGTGAAAGAAATGATAGAGCAGGGTGCTGACATTGTCGATATTGGGGCATGTTCCACGCGCCCCGGTGCCGAGGTCGTTAGCTCTAGCGATGAGATGAAAAGACTTGATGTGGCCCTTGCTGCGGCTAGGAAAGCAGCCCCCGATGCCATTATCTCGGTCGACACTTTTAGGGCCGATGTGGCACGGCATTGTGTTGAGCATTTGGGAGCCGATATTATAAATGATATATCGGGTGGAGACCTTGATACTTCTATGCACTCTACTGTCGCCCAATTGCAGGTTCCTTACATAGTTATGCACATGCGTGGCACTCCGGCCACAATGCAGCAGTTCACTCAATACGATGGTGATGTGACCGTTGAGCAGAACTATCGCCTTCTTGAGTGTCTTGACACTTTCCATTCATTAGGAGTGCCGTTGCTGGTGGGAGTTTCTCGCAAGTCGATGATTCAACGTGTGCTAGATTGCAGTGCCCAAGATGCACTCAACGGCACCACTGTTATTAATACCATTGCCTTGATGAAAGGAGCTCACATCTTGCGGGTGCACGATGTGAAAGCCGCGGTCGAGGCACGAACACTTGTTTCTTTCACAAGAAATCATTAATTTTGCAAGTTGTAAACAAAAAACTCAGTTTCTAGATGTTTTCATTTGGCATTAAAGACATAGTCGACATTCTGCTGGTCGCAGTCCTGCTTTATTACACCTATCGCTCGATGAAGGAAAGTGGTGCGCTCAACATCTTTGTGGGTGTCTTTGCCTTTATTGTGGCCTGGGTTATAGTTGATAAGCTTCTCGACATGAAGCTCTTGGGAACCATTATGGACCGCATTATCGACAGTGGAATCTTTATTCTTATCATCATTTTCCAGGACCAGATTAAGCGATTCCTCACTGAGTTGGGTTCTAAGCGTGGCTGGAAATCGATATCACGGTTATGGCAGGGGAGCCAATCAAAGGGTGGTCGCAAGAAATGGGTCATGCCTATTGTGTATGCATGTATGAGTCTGTCTAAGTCAAAGACTGGTGCGCTCATAGTTATTAGGAAGGCTTTCTCACTTGAGGACTATGAGCACTCGGGCGATATTATAAATGCCGAGGTCAACAACCGCTTGCTTGAGAATATATTTTTCAAGAACAGTCCCCTTCACGATGGTGCTGTGATAATTGACGAGGGAAAAATTAAGGCTGCTGGTTGCATTCTCCCTGTATCGCACGACACTAGTTTGCCAAAGTATCTAGGACTGCGCCACCGCTCAGCATTGGGAATCTCTCAAGCTACCGATGCTATTGCAGTGGTGGTAAGTGAGGAGACAGGAAACATTTCCTACGCTTACCGTGGTGAGATGCATCTAAAGCTCACTAGCACTGATCTTGAGCATGCCCTCTCTGAGCTCATTGATTGATGATGACAATTCAAATAAAATAATTATAATAAATAATTTGCCCCTTTGTTTCTTATCAACGATAATACACTGGTGACGCTCGATGTTGTGGAGCGATTCTTCTGTTGCGACATTGACTCTTGCTTGGGCCAGTGCTGCATCGATGGCGATGCTGGTGCACCATTAACACCCGATGAGGAACAAGAGATAAGGCGAATTTTGCCCGAGATTTGGGATGACTTGTTGCCACGGGCACAGCAGGAGATTGAGCAGAATGGTTTATCTTATCTTGATCCTGAGGGTGAGTTGGTCACTCAGATTCTAGACGGTAGCAATTGCGTTTTCTCATGTTATGCACCA
The DNA here is from genome assembly GCA_902762385.1 of uncultured Bacteroidales bacterium. Lineage (GTDB taxonomy): Bacteria > Bacteroidota > Bacteroidia > Bacteroidales > Muribaculaceae > Sodaliphilus. Next base: position 80,741 of record CACWNQ010000001.1, read on the forward strand.
GGTGGCAAGTGCATATGTGCCATTGAGAAGGCTTATCGTGAGGGGCGCATTTCATTCATCAAACCTATCTCGTGCGCACTATATCCCTTGCGACTCAAGACATTAAGCAATGGCAATGTGGCTGTGAATTATCATCGATGGAAGATTTGCAAGAGTGCCGAGGTGCTGGGGCGTTCTCGTGGAGTCCGTGTTTACCAGTTCCTTAAGGAACCATTGATTCGACGCTTCGGTCAACAGTGGTACGATGAACTTGTGGCAAACTGTGAGTTATACATCAAGCAATACCTATAGTTGGGTGAAAACAAGATAAGAAACACATTTTTTTCATTTCATATACTCGTTTTACTATGATGACTCAAAGCAGTGATTGCTTTGAGTTATCTTCTTATAGTGCTTTTTATGAAGCATGTACCTCATGTGAGAATAAATGTAAAAAAAGGTTGGTCTGTGGCGTATCGCTATTTTGGGGGAAGAACTTCGAGTTTATCATTTACTCGGTCTTTACTCCAAAAATGTGCATCACAATTGTTGCAACCCCAATCGGGATCATAGTAATCCATCTCACATTTCCCAATATAATAGCCTGGAGGTGATGTGGAGTCGGCAAGGCCATATATGACGTTAAATACTGACGGCTTACCACAAATTGGACAAGTGTCAGGTTTCTGGTCAAAACAATCATTGGAAGAAATGCTGAATTTTGTACTATCGGAATAGCAACTAGCAAAAGATAGTACAATAACCAGCAAAGCCAAGTGTAATAAGCGCATTATGATTAATACAATTAAGTGTTACAATTCAATTGCATCTTTCACTTTGTCGGGAAGAAGAGCGAAATCGATGACTTCCTTTATGGTGTTAACAAAGTGGAAGGTTAGACCTTTAAGATATATGTCATTAATCTCATCGATATCTTTCTTGTTGTCGCGGCACAAAATGATGTCGGTAATTCCAGCGCGCTTGGCGGCAAGAATTTTCTCCTTTATGCCACCCACTGGCAGTACTTTTCCTCGCAATGTAATCTCACCTGTCATTGCCACATGGTCACGCACTTTGCGTTGGGTAAACGACGACACGAGCGAAGTCACCATTGTCACACCAGCCGATGGACCGTCCTTAGGAATGGCACCTTCGGGAACGTGGATGTGCACATTGTACTTGTCGAAGAGCTCGTAGTCAATGTCGAATATTTGACTATGGCTCTTGAGATATTGCAAAGCAATCATTGCACTCTCTTTCATCACATCGCCCAAGTTGCCTGTGAGAGTGAGTTTCTCGCCTTTGCCACGTGAGAGGGCGCTCTCGATAAAGAGAATTTCGCCACCCACAGCAGTCCAGGCAAGACCGGTAACTACTCCTGCAAACTCGTTGCCTTCGTAACGGTCGCTGTTGAAATCGCGTGCTCCCAGATATTCTTTGAGGCTTGCCGTGTCGATACTCTTGGCAAACTCATCACCACTTGCTTTCTTGCGCGCAACTTTACGCAGCACCTTGGCAATCTTCTTCTCAAGTTCACGCACACCGCTTTCGCGGGTGTATCCATCAATGATTTCAGTCAGAGTTGCTTTGGGGAAGGTGATTTCTTTCTTTCCAAAGCCGTTCTCTTCTAGTTGCTTTGGCACTAAGTGCTTGCGAGCAATCTCAATTTTTTCCTCGGGGATGTAACCGTTAATCTCTATCACTTCCATTCGGTCGAGAAGAGGTTTGGAAATGGTACCAAGGTTATTGGCTGTAGCTATAAAGAGAACTTTCGACAAGTCGTAGTCCACGTCAAGATAGTTGTCATGAAAGTGACCGTTTTGCTCAGGGTCAAGCACTTCGAGCAATGCCGATGCAGGGTCTCCCTTGAAATCTTTTCCCACTTTGTCAATTTCGTCGAGTACAATCACTGGGTTGCTGCTCCCACACTTGCTCATTGCTTCGATGATGCGGCCAGGCATTGCGCCAATGTAGGTGCGACGATGCCCTCTAATTTCGGCTTCATCATGCAATCCTCCCAGTGAGATGCGCTCATACTTGCGGTTCAAGGCCTCGGCAACCGAGCGTCCAAGCGATGTTTTACCCACTCCTGGAGGGCCATAGAGGCACAGGATTGGAGCTTTGAGATCGCCACGCAACTTTAGCACCGACAAATGTTCAAGAATACGGTCCTTCACATTCTCAAGCCCGTAGTGGTCATGGTTGAGTTTTGCCTCCACCTTTTTCAGGTTGAATGCGTCTTTTGTATACTCATTCCATGGCAGGTTGAGCATTGTGTCAAGGTAGGCATATTGTGTGCTGTAGTCGGGAGACTGCTGGTTTAGGCGCTCGAGCTTTTTGAGCTCTTTTTCAAAGTGCTTTTGTGTGCTTTCGTTCCATTTCTTCTCCTTGGCTCGTTTCTCTAATTCGGGTATATCGTCTTCGTTGTTGCCAAGCTCTTCTTGAATGGTGCGAATCTGCTGCTGCAGGAAGTGCTCACGTTGCTGTTGCGACAAGTCTTCGCGAGTGCGCAATTGAATGCTTGCCTTCAGGTCGATGAGCTGAGCCTCTTTGGTCAAGATTCCAAAGAGGTGATAGGCGCGATTCTTGATGTCGCTCTCTTGAAGTAGCGCTTGCTTGCTGCGTGGGTCAAACGGAATGTTGGTCGCAAGGAAGTGGATAAGATACACTGGGTCATCAATGTTGCTTATAGCGAACTTGAGCTCACGTCCAGCATCACCCATCTTGTTGAGCATATCATAGGTCAACTCCTTGATTGAACTGATGATAGCCTCAAACTCACCGTCGTTCTTCTTGGGATATTTTTCTTTATAGAGCGAGATGTTGCCGCGCAAGTAAGGTTCACGGGTTGTAATCTCATCAAGAACAAAGCTTGAGCGACCATGCAGTATCACATTGGTGGAGTCGTCGGGCAGCTTCAGCACCTTTATTACTTCGGCAACTGTGCCAACGGGGTAGAGGTCATCCTTGTCAGGGTCTTCTACTTCGCTGTCAATTTGGCAAACTACTGCCAAAGGTTCACCTGTTCGTTGAGAGTCTTTGATGGCATTAAGCGACTTGGTGCGTCCCACCATAACTGGCATAGTCATGCCAGGAAATAGTACCATGTTGCGCAATGCTAACATGGGGACATCCTTTAATTCCTTTTCTTTCAGTAATTTGTCATCACTGTTGGCATGAATCTCGGCGAAGATAGGGATGGCATGAGGGCCACCTTCGTTCATTTCAAAATCTATATCTTTATTAAAATCTATCATGTCAAATATTCATTTATTATCTATTTTCAAACTGCAAAATTATATATTCTGCAAAACAAATGCCAAAAAACTTTGTGTGTTTTTTTGCGAGATTTGTTACAATTTTATTAACTTTGCAGATTGTGAAAACCAACAAATCATTGACAAAAACTAAAACCATAAAATATGAGTAAATTAGATCCTAAATTGGAACTTGAGAAACAGCTGGGCAAACAAATCTACACGGCCCTGCAAGGTGAAATAGTTGAAGAGGTGCTGCGCAAGACCAAGACGTCGAGTCGAGATGCTTATTGGCGTAGCAGCATGGAAGGTCACAGTCTCAGGGTGCAAAAGGAACTGCTGCCTGATATTTATGAGTTGTGCCAAGACGTTAAGAAGAAACTAAAATTTAAGGATGATGTTGATTTCTACATCACTGGTGACAGCGATGTGAATGCTTTTTCCCTTGCTGCCGAGGACGAAGGTGAGCATCACATCGTCAATGTGAATTCGGCTCTCTTCGACCTGATGAGCACCGATGAACTTAGATTTGTGATTGGTCACGAACTTGGCCACCTTATAAATAAAGATACCGCTTTGGCGCGTCTCATTGGCTTCGTCTTCCCCGAGGGAGCTGCAGTGCCGGTAACATTACAATATAAAATTAGACTTCATGAGCAGCTTGCTGAGCTCGTCGCTGATCGTTATGGTTATATAGCAACCGAGGACTTGGGAGTGTGTGTAACTGCATTCTTTAAGATGGCATCTGGTCTCGACCTGCAGAAGATGAACGTGAGCATCGATGCTCTTATTGCCGACAATAACAAGCGACTCGATTACTTTCTCAAGGACAAAGGTATTAGCCGCTCTTCACATCCAGTAAATCCCATCCGAGTGCAGGCTCTGAACCTCTTTGCCACATGCAAAACTCAAGAAGAGTTACAAAAGGGGATGGACGAACTCATCTCTATCTTGCTCAAGGTGGGCGACGACGAGCTCGATGAGCACATGGCACGATTTATTGCCTCGGCAGGTCTCATCGTTGCCAGCAGCGACGATGAGATGAAAGAGGACGAGATTAACCAAATTATTGAGATGCTTGCCCGACTCAAGATCTTCCCACGCAAGTATCTTGAGGAAATTGCCCAAGGCGACGTGGTGAAGACCTTCAATGAAGCCGTCGATGGTATCCTCAAGATAAATCCTGGAATGCGCTCGAGCCTGCTTGAATACATGATTCACATCGCATTGAGCGACAAGATTATAGCACGCAAGGAGGTCGATCTACTCTACGAGTTTGGCGCAAGCATTGCCCTCAGCGAGATGGAGGTAGCCACAGCTATTGCCCTGTCGATTCAGCGCAACTATCTCCCCAGTCTCGAGTCAATCTGCTAACTTTAAGCATTCACAAAAAAACTGTCACCATTTAAAAAAACGTCATCAAGGTAGGCTTAAAAATAGCTGGTTGCTGCCTTTACGGTCAGCAACCAGCATTGTTTATAGACTGAGATTACTAATTCTTATCTTATAACCTTAGTGGTAGAGGTTGTGCCATCGTTGTAGCGTGTTACCATTACATTGACTCCTGGATGTGGGCGACTTGATCCCACACCTAGCATGTTATAATAAGTCACGCTCACTGGTTGTGCCTCAACATTGATAGTTCCCACAGCAGTTGGAGTACCGTTGTTGAATGTTATTATTATGATGTCTTCGGCAATAAAGTAGTCTTTGCCGTCGTTTGCCTTTGGGGTAGCGATAGCAGGAGCAAAGTCGGGTTCACCTCCCTCACCCCCCTCACCGGGATTATCTCCAGGGATAGAGGTGGCATATAGACGCACGATATATTTCACTTCCTTTTTTCCATTGAATACCCAATCGAGGAAGATGTCATCAACTTGCTTGTTGTCATTGCCAGGGTAGAAATCGCGGAGGCAATCGTAATCGCTTGCCCATAATGTTTGTCCGTGATCATCCTGCCCACTATTATTCTTTTCAAGGTTGAGCAATATCTCATTAGAGAATTGAGTGGGTGCGCCTTCCTGGTTCTCCACTACACGCCACAGGCGGTAGTAGTACACGTAATTGATGTCGCTCTTTCTTGGCAATATTGGAGTTATTCCTAGTTTTACCAGGTAACCCAACATAGGTCCAGTAGAACCAGCGAAAGGATCGGTTTTCATCATACCCTTCACTGCAAGTTTCACTTGTGGGTAACTTACGCTCTTAATGTCACAACCATAAGTGTTGGGTTTGTTCTGGTCGCCACCGTAATGCGTAGTGATGACAGGCACGTAACGACTTTCCTCATCGGCTACTGACTGGTTCTCGTCGGTTACAGTGATGTCGCCGCCTTCTTGAGTAAAATGTTGAATACCGGTTTGCACGTTGAGGTGTCCGTCAGTACCCACGACATAGACGTGATACTCGCCATTGTTGTCGAAGTGCTCGGCCTTTCCTACAGCATAGTTGCCATTGTCATCCAATCTATAGACATAATAGTCTGACAAGTTGGCCGAAGGGTCGTTAATGGCATGGAATGTAATCTTGTTGCATGGTGCAGCGCGCAAGCTGTGATCAGTATCGCTTGTTATTTGTGCGTTAGTGTAACCCACGCCATTCACTGTGCTGGTGGTCTTGTAAACTGGTACATCCTGAGTGTTGCTGTAGAGTCCTTCGTTTTGTTCAAACTTATAAGTGTATTTATTCGACTGCTCGTTGGTTTTGGTCGATGCAGTAAAGCGGTCGATGACAAAGACGGTAGAACCGGCAAAGTCGTTGATGATGCCATTAGTAGTGGGAACTTCGTTATCAAATACCAAGCCCTCTTCGGTTACCTGAGTCTCGGCATTGTAATTCACAGTGTAATTGTAGCCTTCTTGACCTTCTTGTTGTGTGAACTGTACAGTAGCAATGGTGACCTTATCGCCGTTTGCGTCGGTGCGGGTTACATTATATTCTTCTTGGTTGTTCTTGAGGGCGACGAAGTCTTCGGCACTGGTGGGGCGAATCGAAAGTTTGTTCTTATAGATGTTCACTTCATGAGTGACATCATATCTACTGCGATATTCCGAAACTTGAGTAAAGAATGGGCTATAGCCTGGAATAGTGATTGTGCGGACAGGTGACTCGGCTTGAAGGGTAATCAGTGGCTTGCCATCCTTTTTGATTATTTGCCCGTCGTTGTCGTAGTTGATAGTTTGGGCCTCAATCACATATTTGATGGTTTGAAGGTCGGTAGTTTGCTGTATGAGGTAGTCATGGTGCTTGGTAACCACAAGGCCATTAACAGGATCTTTGGCAACGTCCTCTATAAGTGTGCGTGTATTGTCTTCATTAAGGATATAGACATAGTAGTGCTGGGGAACATCTACGCCCAGTTTTTCAGAAGTGAACGATGTGTCCCAGTCCAAGTTAACTTTATAGTATCCTTTAGTATCAGAGGGGGTTGCCGTTGCATTGAGTGACGCAGTGTACATCAACACCTTGGGCATCACATCTGGATGGTTATAGGCTTGTCCGCCATAGAAGCAGTAATAGTTTTGATTGCTAGCTTGAGATGAATTAGGAGCCCTATTGTACTCAAATCTGCGGTCGGGAATGAAGATTGTGAGGTTGTTTAGGCTAAAAGCTTCACCTGATTGTGAAATAGTGAACCAGTGTCCATTGTCAACGGTTCCCACATCGGCACAGTCGTGATAGCATAGATAGCTGTTGCCATTGCGCATATCGTTGATGAAATTGTCGGTGGCATGGGAGCCATTATTTGTGTTGACGGGACTTATTTGCTCAAACAGACGATACAATGGGCGGTCATGTGTGTTTCTTGTTTTTCCCTTCGAGATGAAGAAAAAACGGTTTGCTGCTCCATCTATCGAGAACAAATACCCTGGATTGCTGGCGTCATGAACTCGGGTGAAGTTTGTGATGAGTTTGACCGAAGAATAGGCATGGTCAATGTATGTCCAAGCTGACCAGTTTGCCTGCGGTGTTTTAGATGTCCAACCCTCTTTAAACTGCACCAGCAACAGCGTCATGCCATCTTGGTCGGGGTTGGGATAGTTAGTTGCATCGGCAGTGCCCAAGGTCCAAGGGGTACCTTGATTGGCATTGTTGAGATAATTCAAAAGGTTGTCGGTTGTGCCGTTGTAGTTATACCCATAATGAATGCCAGGTATAGTCTTGTCGGTATACACGGCCTTGAGTAGTGCGATGATGTGGTCGGGGGTGGTGGCCTCATCGGTAAGGTTAGCGGTCTTTGTCTCACCGCCTTCAGTGTACTGGAATGTGTAGTTTGAATAGTCAAAGTTTGTGACCATCGGAGCAATTGTTTGTGCCGAGGAAAGACTATTCCCCCATGCAAGCACAATCGCAATCATACAAAATGCTTTAAAGAGCTTTAAATTAAGTGTTTTCATTTGGATAAATATAAAAAAGTAATAATAACAAATGATTTTATATAAGGATTTGCAATCCAACTGGATTGCGTAAAATTGCGACCGCAAAATTAATCTTTATCAACAAAATAGCGACTATTATAAATGATAAAAAATGTTAAAGTAATGTAAATTTCGCTTAAAAACACACCATCTATATGCGTTATTTATTTTTAATGGCATTTCAATTTATATAAAATTGCCATTGAAAAGCTGCAACAATTAATCGTTGATTGTAATGTTCATATTGGTTTTGCTCATTCTAGACTCCTCCTTGCCCCTACTTTTTTGTGTAAAAAAGTGAAAATTATGGGTTATATTTTGTTGTTTCGGGAAATTGTTGTAATTTAGTGCACGAATTCAATGTGTGCCCTAGAGAGGGTATAATTATTGCAAAAATAAGAATACACATAACATAAACAACAAATTTCTTTTGTAGAATGAAAACTAAACATTTGCTACTTGGCGATGAGGCCTTGGCACTTGGAGCACTACATGCCGGATTAAGCGGCGTGTGGGCCTATCCTGGTACCCCATCGACTGAGATTACTGAGTTTATTCAAAAGAGTGAGATTGCTCGCACAGGTAACGTTCATTGTCAGTGGAGTGCAAACGAAAAGACCGCTATGGAGGAAGCTCTGGGTATGAGCTATGCCGGCAAGCGTGCTATGGTTTGTATGAAACATGTGGGCATGAACGTGTGTGCCGATGCCTTTGTTAATAGTGCTGTTACAGGTGCTAACGGTGGCTTGGTGATTGTCGCTTGCGATGACCCATCGATGCACTCGTCACAAAACGAGCAAGACTCTCGCTTCTATGCCGACTTTGCTATGATGCCATGCTTTGAGCCAGCATCACAGCAGGAGGCTTATGAAATGGTGCGCAGTGCCTTCGATTATAGCGAGAAGAATCGCATTCCAGTGTTAATGCGCTTGACTACCCGCATGGCTCACTCGCGTGCCATTGTTGAGACCAGCGAGCAACTTCCACAGAATGAAGTGCACTTCCCCGAGAATCCACGTCAGTGGGTAACATTGCCCGTTAATGCTCGCATGCGCAACGATCAGCTAGTGAAAGACATTCTTGCCTTCGAGGAAGATGCTTGCACAATGGGGCAGAACAAGTATATCGACGGTCCCGATCACTCAATGGGTATTATCACTTGTGGTATCGCTTATAACTACCTTATGGAGAATTATCCTGATGGGTGCCCATTCCCAGTGCTCAAGCTCACTCAATATCCATTACCCAAGAAGTTGGTTCGCAAGATGGCAGCTGAGTGCAAGAGCATCATGGTAGTTGAAGAAGGCCAACCACTCGTTGAGAAATTGATGCGTGGCGTTCTTGAGCAGCCTATAGAGATTAAAGGACGCCTTGATGGCACTTTGCCTCGCACAGGCGAGTTGAATCCCGACTGTCTGCGTTCTGCTCTAGGCATGGAACCAATGGAGGCTCATGCTGCAGCTCAAAACACCGTTCCCCGCCCACCAGCATTGTGCCAAGGTTGCGGTCACCGCGATTTCTACACTGCACTTAACAATGTGCTAAAGAATTACGAGAGCGCACGCGTATTTGCCGACATAGGTTGCTACACACTGGGTTGGCTTGCTCCTTTCCACGCTTTCCAAACTTGTGTTGAGATGGGTGCTTCGCTCACAATGGCCATCGGTGCTAGCAAATCTGGAGTACATCCCTCGGTTGCTGTGATTGGCGACTCTACTTTCACCCACAGTGGCATGACAGGATTGCTCGATGCAGTTAATAAGAAAGCTAACATGACTCTGTGCATTAGCGACAACTTGACTACAGGTATGACTGGCGGTCAAGATTCAGCTGGCACAGGACGTCTTGAGCAGATTTGCTACGGAGTTGGTGTTGACCCTGATCACGTGCGTGTGATTGTGCCTCTGCCTAAGAACTATCCCGACATGGAGAAGGTAATTGATGAGGAAATCAATTATAATGGCGTGTCGGTCATTATTGCTCGTCGCGAGTGTATCCAAACTGCCAAGCGTCACGCTAAAGCCAAGGCTAAACAGTAATCATTCCACATCTCATAAATTATTTAAAAACAAACAAATCATGAAACAAGATATAATATTGTGCGGTGTGGGCGGACAAGGTATCCTCTCCATTGCTACTATCATTGGTTGGGCAGCTCTTAAAGAGGGCATTCATCTGAAGCAGGCCGAGGTTCATGGTATGAGCCAGCGTGGTGGTGACGTGCAGAGTAATCTGCGACTGTCAAATGAACCCATTGCTAGCGATCTAATTGCTCATGGAGCTTGTGACCTTATCATCTCGCTCGAGCCAATGGAGGCTCTGCGTTATGTGCAGTATCTCAACCCTAAGGGATGGGTAATCACTAACACCACTCCGTTTGTCAACATTCCTAATTATCCTGAAATGGAGGATGTTAACAACGAGCTTAAGAAGCTTGGTAACGTGATTATGATCGACGTTGATGCAATTGCTAAAGAGGTGAAGTCGCCACGCAGTGCCAACATGGTGCTTCTAGGTGCCGCTGCTTCGGTTCTTGAGATGCTCAAGCCAGAGCAACTTCTCGAGGGTATCACCAACGTGTTTGCCAGCAAGGGCGAAGCAATTGTTGAGACCAACATTGCAGCATTCAAGGCTGGTTATGAGTTTGCACAGAAAAACAAATAACGAGAGGAGCTCTCTCCACTCTTTCCTCTCACTCTCACCTATAAACTATAAAACAACTATGAGTTTCCCTATAAAACAACAAGTTTTAAACAATATTTTGGCCGAGCGTGACTTGACCGACGTGTCTAAGACCACAATTCGCCAATGTGCTGCTATTGCGGCCGAAATGGAGAAGGCTGCTGGCGAGAAGTTCTTGCGACTCGAAGTGGGTGTGCCTGGTCTGGCTCCTGGTCAGGTGGGCGTTGAGGCTCAAAAGGCAGCTCTCGACAATGGAATAGCTAGCATTTATCCTGCAATCAGCGGTCTTCCAGAGCTTAAAGAGAATGCTTCACGATTTATCAAGGCTTTTATTAATGTCGACATCAATCCTGAATGCATCGTTCCCACTGTTGGCTCAATGCAGGCTGGTATGAACCTTATGCTCGAATGCTCACAGCTTGACCCGAAAAAAGATACTATTCTTTACGTAAATCCAGGCTTTGCTCCTCATGTAATGCAAGCTCAAGTTCAAGGCATCAAGCACGAGCAGTTCGACATTTATGAATTCCGTGGAGCTAAGCTTCGTAATAAGCTTGAGGAGTATTGCTCTAAAGGAAATATTGTAGCAATTGTCTATTCTAACCCTAACAACCCTTCTTGGGTATGCCTGACTGAAGAAGAGCTTCAGATTATTGGTGAGATGGCCAACAAATACGACATGATTGTGCTTGAAGATCATGCCTACATGTGCATGGACTTCCGCACCGACAAGTCAGTGCCCTTCGAACCACCATTCCAGCCAACCGTTGCTCGTTATACCGATAACTATGTCTTCATGCTTTCTGGTTCAAAGATTTTCAGTTATGCAGGCGAGCGCATTGCTGTAGTGGCATTCAGTAACAAGCTCTTTAACCGTGAGTATCCAGCTCTGCGTGAGCGCTATCGCATTGGACGTATGGGTGATAACTTCATCTTTACTTACCTCTATGTGGCATCGTCGGGTACTTCTCATTCGGCCCAGCATGCTCTCGCAGCAATGATGAAGGCTGCTGCCGATGGCACCTACAAGTTTGTTGATGAGGTTCGTGAATATGGTCGTCGCGCCAAGATAACCAAGGAAATCTTCTTGAAACATGGCTTCAATATCATCTATGATAAAGATGGTGACCAAGACCTTGCCGACGGCTTCTATTACACAATCGGTTATGAAGGTATGAGTGATTCTGAACTGCTCAACGACCTTATGCTGTGTGGTATCTCAGCCATCACACTTAATACCACAGGTAGCAAGCAGCCAGGCATCCGTGCTTGTGTGTCACAGCTTAACAGTGAATGGCACATTCAAGCTCTTGATGAACGACTGAAACTCTTTGTTGAATTACAAAAAACTAAGAAATAATGAATTACATGAGTGCCGATGAGGCGGTTCGCCTTGTCAAGAGTGGTGACCACATCTACTGCATGGGTAGCACAGCTATTCCTGTTGTGCTGCAGAGTGCACTTGCACGACGTGCTAGTGAGTTGCGCGACGTGGTCGTCTATTCGGCTTTTAATGTGCCCTATGGAGAATGCCCGTTGTGTAATCCTGAATATAAGGACTCGTTCATCACTAAGAGCTTGTTTCTCAGTGGTGACCAGCGCAAGTGGGTGGCCCAAGGTTATGGTGAGGTAATTCCTGCCTTCTTGGGCGAGATTCCATTCCTGTTCCGCAGCAAGCAACTGCCTCTCGACGTCACTTTCCTCAATTGCTCTCCTCCCGACAAGGACGGATATTGCAGCTATGGCATGAGTGCCGACTTGGCATTCAGCGCAGTGGAAATGTCAAAGACTATTATAGCTCAAATCAATGACAGTATGCCATATCTGTGTGGCGCTGCTAAAATTCATGAGAGTCAAATTGCTGCAGCAGTACGCTGCGACGAACCTCCATTGGCAATGGAATTTGGCGAGTCTACTCCTATCGAGAGTGCTATTGGTGGTTTTATTGCGGCCGAGATTCCCGATGGAGCAACGTTGCAGATTGGTGTGGGTGGCATACCTAATGCTGTGCTTGCTGGCATTAAGAACCACAAGCACTTGGGTCTACACACCGAGGCGATGACCGACGGAGTGGTACGTCTCATGGAAGAAGGTGTTATTGACAATAGCCTCAAGAAGATTCGGCCGGGTAAGAGCGTTGCAAGTCTTGCACTTGGTTCAAAGCGCATGTATGATTTCTTGCACTACAATGAGGATGTGGAGTTCTATGATGTTGCTTGGACCAATGATCCACAAGTGATTCGTCAGAACCCAAAACCCATTGCAATCAACAGTGCAATTGAGGTGGACCTGACCGGACAGATTTGTGCCGACAGCATTGGCACAATGATTTTCTCGAGTGTGGGCGGACAGCATGACTTCATGTATGGTGCAGCACTCAATCCCGAAGGCAAAACCTTCATTGCTCTTCCTTCTCGCACAGGAAAGGGGAAAAGCAAGATTGTTCCAACTCTGACTCCTGGAGCTGGCGTGGTGACCACTCGCTTCCAGACGCAGTATGTTGTAACCGAGCATGGTATTGTTTACCTACGTAACAAGAGTATGGCTGAGCGTGCGCGTGCACTCATCTCGATTGCGCATCCCGATGACCGTGAGCAGCTCGAGCGCGCAGCATGTGAGCGCTTTGGCTACAGCTTCTTGCGCTACAAATAGTTCAACAAACCGATAAATACAATAAATAAGCGTCAATTAATTGACGCTTATTTATTGTATTATGCATTAATCAATTAGGCGCTTGCCCAATTATGCATTTTTACTTATATTCCTTAGCCTCACGCTTGCCCTTGAGCACAGCTGCAGCGTTGCCTGCCAGAGCACCCATCTCATCTTCGCCGGGGAAGCAGTAGGTTGGAGCAAGGAAGTCGATGCGCTTGCGCAATTCGCTTGTGAGGTAGTCGCTGTGAGCCATGCCACCAGTAAGAAGGATAGCGTCAATCTTTCCGCAAAGAACAGCGCTCTCAGATGCTATCTGCTTAGCAACATGATAAATCATAGCGTCAAGAATAGTCTTAGCGTGAGTGTCGCCATTATTGATACGCTCTTCTATTTCCATAAGATCGGTAGTTCCCAGATGAGCGTTAAGACCACCCTTACCGGTAATCATCTTTAGGAGTTCTTCCTTGGTGTACTTACCGCTGAAGCACAGACGAACGAGGTCAGCTGCAGGAACTGTACCGGCTCTTTCGGGAGTGAATGGGCCTTCTCCGTCAAGTGCGTTAGGAGCATCAACGGCAACGCCTTTCTCATGGGCTGCAACTGAAATACCTCCACCCAAGTGGCAGATTATAAGGTTCATGTCCTCATATTTCTTGCCAATCTCACGAGCGAAGCGACGAGCAATAGCCTTCTGGTTAAGTGGGTGCCAAATGCTCACGCGCTTAATCTCGGGGATACCGCAGATGCGTGCGTAGTCATTCAATTCGTCAACCACAACTGGGTCGGCAATGAAGCTACGGCAACCGGGAATTTGCTGGGCAATCTTGTGCGCGATAAGGCAACCAAGGTTACAAGCGTGCTCGCGGGTTGTGTTGCGAGTGTCTTCAAGCATTTTCTCATTTATCTCATACACACCACCAGGTACGGCCTTAGCTAAACCGCCGCGACCAATAACAGCCTTGAAGTTGAAGTCAACATTGGTGACTTTTATTTCGTTCATTACAAGGTTGTAACGGAATTCGAACTGGTCTAAAACAGTTTTGTAAGGAGCTAACTCCTCGGGTTTGTGACGGATTGAGCGAAGCAACAATGGAGTCTCACCTTCATAGACAGCAAACTTGGTTGATGTAGAACCTGGGTTAATTACAAGTATACGCATAGTTGTTTGTGTATTTTAATGTGTAAATTAAGTAATCGGGATAAATGATAAATTAAATAGCCGATGCCACTGCTAGGCTGTAGAACTTTGACTCGATGCTGTCGCCACGGCTTGGAAGCACAACAGGAACCTTAGCACCCTGGAGCAAACCTGCTGTCTGGGCATGGCATAGCAGAGTGATGGTCTTGTAGAACACGTTGCCACTCTCAATCTCTGGGAAGAGAACAGCGTCGGCCTCGCCATTGATTGGTGACTCAATGCCCTTGTGATGCATGCTCTCATAGCACAGTGAACACTTCAGGTCGAGAGGACCGTCAACGATGCAGTTGCCAAATTCGCCTTGTGCCGCTTTCTCTTTAATAATCACATAGTCGCCAGTGCAGGGGAAGTGACGCTCGTCAACTTTCTCAGAGCAGTGGATGAGTGAAATCTTGGGTTCCTCGATGTGAAGAGCGTGAGCAATCTTGGCTACATACTTCACTTGCTCGATGCGTTGGTCAACTGTTGGGCAGGGGATAACAGCTGCATCGGTGAAGAGAAGAAGGCGTTTCAACTCGGGGATATCGGCAACAGTGACGTGGGTGAGTACGTTGCCCTTTGGCAGGATACCAGTCTCTTTGTTGAGAACAGCGCGAAGCAGGTTGTCGGTGTTGAGCAAACCCTTCATCAGCACGTTGGCTCGGTCTTCACGAACCTCGGTTACTGCCTTAGCAGCGGCATCGTCGCGGTCGGTAGCATCGATAATGCTGAATTCGCTCTTGAATTGAGCAAAACGCTCATCGGCCTCTATCTCCTTGCGGCAGCCTACGAATGTCACTGTGATAATACCAGCCTCTAGAGCTTTAAGCACAGCACTGCGAGTAACATCGTCCTCGGCCCATACTACAGCCACGCGGCTTTTTGTTCCCTTACTAGCAAGATGAGCGGTAAGCTCATCAAAATTCTTGATACTTGGCATGTTGTTTTTTTATTGTTTAACTGTTATGTTTAGTATTATTGTGCAAAGTTAGTTATAATTTTTTACATAGGGAAGATTCAAGTGATGGTTTTTTGGGAGATTTTTTGAGGGCTTGAATGAAATGATTAAAAAAGGATTTAGCAGGCCTTAAAATGTCATTCTCCAATAAGTCCTTTTACTTCGGTTTCATCGAGTCCGTGTGCAACAGCAAGTTTTATGTCGCGCTCCATGTCGGTTCGGTTATATCGTAGCTTGTTAAGCTTGGCACGCAGCACATATATGTAGGGGTCGTCGGGGTCAAGCTCTAAAGCTGTTGCAATGTCGACCGATGCGTCGTTCAGCCGTTTGGTCGACAGGTAGCAGTCTGCACGATTGGCAAGTAGGGTAGAGCTTGGTTTCACATTGATTACCTCGCTGAAGCACTCAGCTGCTTTCTCATAGTTTCCGGCATGCTTGTGCACATATCCTTGACCTTGCTTGGCAAGTCCTGAATTAGGGCTGATGCGCAATATGTCTTCAAAGTCATTTTCGGCAGTTTTGGCATCTCCAGTATTTAGGGCAAGCATTCCATGATTATATCGCGACTCCACATCTCGGTCGTCGATCGCCATCACTCGCTCATAGTCGGCCTGAGCCTGTGCTATGTTGCCCATTTGGGTGTAAAGTGCAGCACGGTTAAGCAACAGGGTCACTGCATTGGGGGTGAGGTCAATTGCCATTGAGTAGTTCCTCAGCGCTTCGTCAAGTCGACCTTGACGGCGTTGGATTGTCGCTATATTTGACAATAGCAGTGAGTTGTTGGGATTACTCGGTTCTGATTTAATGGCTTCGAGCAAGAAATGCTCAGCTTTGTCCCAATGCTTGATGGCGACATATTGTTGAGCCGAGTCAACAAGCGAGTAGTAGACGGTGCAAGTGTCGATATCTATGGTGTAATTGACCGTCGGTTTCACCTTGATGGGATCGGGTTTCACACCGGTGGCATATTTCATGTTTCTCTCGTTGATTGACTGGATAGCTTGTGCCGACGCTACAAGTGAAATGGTGAGCATTAAAGCAAGATATATAATTCGTTTCATGTTAGCATTACAATTAGATGAACAAAATTAGTTATCCATTTTTACATAAGGTATAACGTTTTACTATTTTTAGATAAATTTTGCCTTCTTTGTTCGTTTGTTGATAAGAAAATACTAATTTTGTGGTTTAAAAAAGAAATTTATGTCATTATCTATAATTATACTGCAAGTTAATACATCACTAGCCGATTCGTTGGCTAGTGTTACTAAAAAGTTCTCGGCATTACCCGATTCGTTATCCAGTATCTCTCCCGAGAAGATTCATCAGCACATTTCAGAATTCAATTGGGGTGACGTAATATCTAGTCTTACTACCACCGGTGTTTCACTTGCCTTGCACATCTTGGCGGCAGTTGTAGTGTTTATCATTGGCCGATATATTGTCATTAAGACACACAACTTGTTGCGCAACATTATGTTGGGGCGAAATGTCGACCCGTCGCTTACCACCTTTCTGTTGAGTCTTTATAAGATTACTTTCTTCTTTATATTGGCAATAATTGTAATAAGCATTCTTGGCATTGAGACAAGTTCGTTCATTGCTCTCTTTGCATCGGCAGGAATCGCTTTAGGCATGGCTTTGAGTGGCACTCTCCAGAACTTTGCCGGTGGTGTCCTTATACTGCTCCTTAAGCCTTACCGAGTGGGCGACTATATAGAGTATGAGACTTACAAAGGCATCGTTAAGGAGATTCAAATATTCAACACTATTATTTCAACTTATAACAATGAGTCGATAATTATTCCTAATGGAGGTCTCTCAACGGGAACAATCAACAATTATTCGCGAGAGAAAGCACGAAGGCTAGAATGGCGTGTGGGCATTAGCTATGGCGATAGTGTTGACGTAGCTCGTGAAGTGATTCTTGGCATAATCAGTAAAAATGAATTATTGCTGAAGCCTGGCACTGAGAATGACTACAAAACAGTTGTAGAGCACAATGCCGATGACAACGAGCAAGAAACGACCGATGACTCATGGCTAGCTCGATGGCTGCGTCGCAACAAGCAACTTAAAGCCAAGGCCGAGCAGTGGCGTGAAGAGAAGAAACATGAAATTGAAGATAAGTTTTATAAGATAGACTACACGCCATCGGTCTCGGTCGAGAGCCTTGATGATAGTGCTGTAACCCTTGTTGTAAGAGCTTGGTGCGCGCATGAGAACTATTGGCCGGCATTCTATCAGGTGAATGAGGCTATCTATAAGCAGCTCCCCGAGAATGGCGTGCACTTCCCATTCCCTCAAGTTGATGTCCATCTCGACAGTAATGAGTAATGAGTTGTGAGTAATGAGTTGTGAGTTTTGAGTAATGAGTTGTGAGTTTTGAGTTGTGAGTTTTGAGTTATTAGTTTTATTGAATGAAGGTTTTAGCTTGGTTAACAGTTGCGTGTGCTGCTTTAGGATCATTAACTGGATGTGTTGAGAGTCTTAATGACACACATTATGTTGTTAAATGCACAATAGATAAGTCGCTTGGCACCGACAGTGTGTCGCTCCTGATTCTCGATGAGGCTTATAATCGAGTGCTGAAGGTGTCGACGGTGCCTCGTGACAGCGCTATGGGTGCTTTTGTGTTTGAAGGGCAGATTGAGCATCCCAGTGTGGCCTATTTCAAATTCAGTAATGATTCAACTCCGTTTTTCTTTGTTCTTGAGCATGGTGAATCATTGGTTGAGATTGGCAGTCGTGGGGTGATAGTGACGGCAGGCGACTATAATCACCAGTATTTTTCCTATTTGAAAGACCGTAAAGCGTTGATTGAAGCACGCCTTCTCATTAGGAACCAATACCTGGGCATTATATCTGCTGATTCTGTTGTCAATATAGAGAGAGAGCGCCACCTGCTTGTGCAAGACAGTCTCATGGGTGATTCGCTCGACAAACTCACTGTCGAGGCGATAAATGGTGGTGGCCCCGTAGCTCGCATTGTGTTTGATCGATTTGTTAACTCCCTGAGCCCTTCAAGTCTATCTAAAATCAATAAATGATGCAATGACAATTAGTTAAATAATGGTTTCTTGCAACAATTTTTTTTGAAATTCAAAATATTTCTTATATTTGGATAAATTAGGCTGCGCTTCGGAAATACTCAAATAAATTTGGTATTTCACTCGGTTTGCACTAATTTTGGATAAATTAGGCTGCGCTTCGGAAATACTCAAATAAATTTGGTATTTCACTCAACTTGCACTAATTTTGCACCCAATAACTTAAAACACTTTACAATATTATGAAAAAGTATGCGATTTATTTCCTATCGGTTATCGTTGCGATATCTTTTGCTTCATGCAAGAAGTCGCCTCAGTATATCTATGTAGACAATATGAATGAGGAGGCTAAAGTTAGTTTCATCGACGGTGTCGACGACAATGATGCCTATAGCAAGGCTTTTGAAAACTACTCGAATGCAAGGTTTTATCCTTTGTTCAGTGAGTATGAGAAGACACGCAAATATATTGCTGAGAATGATAGCGCCAGTGAGGCTTGCGAGGGTATTGAAGGTGAAGTGGCTCCTCCCGACAATAGCGAGGGAGGGTCGATTATTTCTACCGACGATGATGTGAATAGTCTTGACGCAATGGGCGATGGTCCGGTTTATGTGGAGTTGTCACGATTTAATGCTCCCACTTTCACGCTCTATAAGATTACCGACTCGTCGGCACGCAGTGCAGCTCAGGACTATATCGACAAGAAGATCACATATGAGGAATTCCAGAAGAAGACCCAAGATAATGTTGAGGTAATCAACCTGTATGATTCTAATTTTGACGCTTGTGTAACTATCGATAGGAAAGTATTTGACTCGCTTCAGAAGAAGCTTACTAAAGCCCTTGAGAAGATTGACAAAGATGCAGCCAATAAACAGGGCGACGCAGTGGAGTGAGGAAATATTCCTAAAATTATATCACGCTGGGATTGAAAATCTCAGCGTGTTTTTTTAGTTGCTAAATGCTTTGCGGTAATCGGTTGGAGTAAGCTTTGTGTACTGCTTGAAAATTTTTGAGAAATAGCTTCCTGAATCAAATCCACATTTTTGGGCAATCTCGGTAACGGGATCATCGCTGTTGCATAACATTTGCTTGGCAACTGAGATGCGCACTTCGCGTATGTAACTTGCAGTATCGATTCCTATCACACTCTTGACCTTGCGATTGAGCTGACGTTGGCTCACATTCATCTTGTCGGCTATAAGAGCTGAGTTCATCGATGGGTTATCGATATTTCGGGTAATTATGGTTTTTATCTTCTGCATGAAGCCGTTGTTCTTGCTGCCAGCAGTTGTTGCCACGCTTGCTGTAACCACGGCTGGTGTTTCACTGGTGGCACGTGGATGCATTTTGAGTTCTAACTGGAATTTTTGGCGCAGCAATAGCCTGCTGTTGAGAATATTCTCTATCAAGGCTTTGAGCTCGTCGCTGTTGAAAGGCTTGACAAGGAACGCGTCGGCCCCCGCAGTGAGTGCTGCGAGGCGATCCTTATTGCTGCTTCGAGCCGTTACGACTACGATGGGGATGTGGTTGAGAAGTTCGTCGGCCCTAATCATTCGGCACATTTCCAGGCCATCGATTTCAGGCATCATCAGGTCGGTTATGATGACGTCAGGGACCACCTCCCGTGCCTTTTCAATACCCGAGTTGCCATTGCCGGCATGTATTACGCAATAGTGCTCTTGAAGCACATGTTCTATATACATAGCCACGTCATTGTTATCCTCAACAATAAGAGCAATGGGACGGTCGTCGCCACTGGCAGCGCTCGTGTTTTGGGTAGTGCTGTCGATATTGGATATATCGTTTCGTGATGGTTGTGAGAATATCTTTGGCACCCAATTTGGATAACCACCATTATCATGTTTTACAGGAATAGATACTGTGAAGGTTGTGCCTGTGCCCTCCTGGCTTTGTACCTCAATTTTGCCGTTCATCGCTTCGGTCATCTGCTTAACCATTGCTAGTCCTATTCCGGTACCCAATGTCGATTTTTCGTTATCGCCTTGATAAAAAAGGTCGAAAATGTGAGGCAAGTCTCGACTCTTTATCCCACATCCTGTGTCGGAGATGATGAGAATCGCTCTACTGGCAGTGCGTTGCATCTTTAGAGTTACATTACCACCGGTTGAAGTGAATTTCAGGGAGTTAGCTAAAAGATTAGTGATAATGCTATGGCAGTATTCAGGCACGAAGTCAATATTGTAGTCTTGATTGTCACTTTCTACACTGATGGTGATGCCTTGAGACTGGGCGTTGATTCGCATATTTTCTACTACCATCTTCAACATCATTGATATGTCGCCATGCTGCCATTCTAGTGAGCCTATTGCGCTTCGCACTTTAGAAATGCTCAGCAGTTGGTTCACAAGGTCAAGCATGTGGTTTCCTTGATTGATTATGGCATTGTATTGTGACTGGTTAAGTGCGCTGGCGTCATTGGCACGCAGGTTTTCAGCCTCTCCAAGAATCACAGTGAGTGGTGTGCGGAACTCGTGAGTCATATTAGTGAAGAATAAATCCTTCATGTGCTCGGCACTCTTTTCGGCACGTTGAGCTCTAGCACGCAAAATGTTGATGAAGAAAAGAGCAGCGCACCCCATTAGTAGCAAAAGCATAGCCACCGATGTGGCAATGATGATGAGACGTTGAGTGGTGATAGAGTGCTGTTGCTCCTCGATAGTGATTTGCTTGTGCTGCGCCTCAAGCTTCATGGCGTAATGAGAAGCGAGGTCGCTGGCAGCATCGTTGTAGATGCTGTCTTTAAGTGCAAGGCTGAGTTTCAGGTATTCAACAGCCTTGTTATGGTCGGTGCTGGCTGGTGATGTGCCCATCAGGAAATAGTTCTGCTGCAGGATTCGCCTGGCATTGCACTGCTGTGCCAGCTCGGTGCTTTGTTCAAGGCACTCGAGCATCTTGGCTGGATTCCCCATTTTCTCATACAGGCTGCCCAAGCTCTTGTAGGCCACTGCAAGTGAATACTTATCGCCCATGGGAGTGAGAAGAGAAATCGCATTGTTGTAACTGTCGAGGGCATCATCACGCCTGTCCATAGCATTGTAGATGTCGCCCATCACAGCAAGTCGGCGTCCCATGCGCAAAGTGTCGGCTGCCGCCGAGTCAATTTCAAGCGACTTGCCTATGAAATAGAGAGCCGAGTCGGCCAAGTTGTCTTTGAGATAAATCTCGGCTGCAATGCCATATCTTATTGATAGCTTGTTGGGCCTGAGGGGCTTAATTGCCGTCTCGAGCTCAATTGCTTTTTTGATAAAAGGCTTGGCTTCTTGAGGTCGGTCAAGTCCCAGATAAATGGCCGCCAGGTTGTTGTAGCTAGAGCTTAGTCGCTCCTGGTCTTTAAGATTTTCATCAATTCTTAGGCCCAAGAAGCAATTGATAAGCGCCGAGTCATTCATTGTCATTCGCTGGTAACAAGCCGACAGGTGTGAATAAGCATCGCTCAAAGATGCTGAGTCTTTTTGGTTTATATATGCCGCCATTGCCTTTTGGCACGCCTGAATCGACTTATTGAAACTCGACTTGTCATAATAGTTATAGGCCTGCTCCATGATTGAGTCGGCTTGCAATAGCTCTTGGCTTCGCTCAGTATTGCCTTTTTTTGCACATGATCCACCTAAGATGGTCGAGAGAGCAATTAGTGAGATTGTGAAAAGGAAGAAAATATAGCGCGTGGTTCCAGATTTAGTCATATGTGCTGATGAGTGAGTGGTTAAGTGGTTTTAGTGTGTGTGCTTTATGAGTCGAATGTGACCAAGGAGAATGGGGGTAATGCCAGAATTTTCGCCCCATGGAGTAACGCGTCGCAGTGTGATCGTGTTTCTCCCTTTTAGCAGCCTGATTGACAGGTGGCTGCTGTAACTCATAACCATCCATTGCTCCTCACCCAGTCGTGGCACTGCCACAACACCCTGGCTATGCCCGTTTGCCAGAACATGCAGCAACTCAAGAGGCTGGTTAAAGAGGTGCGGTCCATTGCCATTAGCATAAAGCACGTCAATTATATACTCGCCGGCCTCTTCGGTGTAAATTGGAATAGATATTGCCATTGAGTCATTGTCAAGCTTTATGGGACGATGTGCAGGTGCCGTTGCTAAGGTATTCTCGACAAGTTCTGGATAAATGGGAGCAACATTGTAGCAGTGGGCAGTAGTAGTGATATAGTGTGGACGAGAAATGTAGCTGTTGCCATACTTGTTGATGGCGACAATGGCGTAGTTGCGATAAGTGGTGGTGTCGCGTGTGCCGAGCACCGAGTCGCGCATAGAATAGGTGGGGACTCCGTTTATCAGTATTCGGTATCCCAACGATGGATTATAGGTGTAATTGGTCCCATAATAGCCGTCCCACATCCACTGAGGCGTCTCAGGAAGCACTTTCATTTTCTGCGCGATAGTTGTGACTCCCGAGCCTGTATAGTTGTCATTCATTGTTATGACAATGTTGTGCTCTCCTTCTAGATCGCCATTTATGAAGTTGTCATCAAGGGTCTTACCGTCGAGAGTTATTTGGCTCAACTCGTCTCCTGTGCCTTTTATAGTTATGTTGAGTATTGCCTTTCGGTAGGCAAAGCCTGTAATGGTTTTTTTGCCGTCGAAACATACAGGGATTTTAGGGTTGAGTTCAATGCCGTCGGGCAGAAAGTTCATTCCGGCTATAACTCTGAACACCATAGCGATATTTCCTGCAGCGTTGCCTTGCGGATTTCCATTTTCGAGCAGTTCGCCTGTAGTGGCATTGCATGATGTGTTACACGATGCGGCAAGTACCTGTTGGAAAATAAGTGCGCCTAAGCCTCGTCTTAGCATGCCCATGTTGCTTGCCTTGGCAGCCGCCAAATTCCACATGGCCTGCACCATGGGGATTACCGTGTTGTTAAGTCCCGTGCCTGCTCCGGCGCGGTTTGGATATAGAAGTGGCACTCCAAAGTTAGTGAAAGGTGTCTCTTTGATTAGGGCTTCGGTGCGGTTGTCATCGGCAATGTCCCACAGAATTGCTAGAGCGTGCCCCATGTTGTCGACGCATGGCGACATAATGCTAGTCACGCCCCCATACAGGTATTGTGAATAACAGCCTCGGTTTTCGTTCCAAAGGCGGTGATTAATAGCATCTTTCAGCCGGCTGGCTTGGGCGTCGTAGTTTTCGTTTAGTTCAAATTCGTCGGCAATCTGCCCAAGCAATGCGTAGGAATGCTCGATTATAGCGTTTCCAACAAGTGGCATGGTCTCGTAAGCGTCGCTTGCCGTTGCCCAATTGGGATAGTATTGTGCTGTGTGACTAGATGTGTAAGGACTTAACGCATGGTATAGGCCTATTTCGTTGGTCGTTGTAATCTCATTGATTTTATTCAGACTCTTGACAATGACCTTGTAGGCATAACGCAACCAACCCTTGTCGCCGGTAGCGCAGTAGACGCTCCATGCAGCTTGCGACCAAATCATATCGTTGGCGATATCAGCTAGTGTGCGAGTGCCCTCGTGGCAGTGAATCACACTGTCGACAACCATCGACTTGAGTGTTTCCATCGACTTGTGAGGTTGCAGGTAGGCCAACGATAGGGCAATATCATAGCACTTGCTTGCGACCATTGTAGGATGCTCTGCGACATCATCTTTTTCAATTTGTTCAATCGACATGTTATACAGAGCATTCATGATGTTCTGTCTTGATGAATAGGTTGGCAACATGGGCGATTCAGTATTGATGCTAGATGTCCATCCTTTGTGAGACACTGGGTGTTTTGGCTCTATTGGGATTGTAACTGTGTAAATGCCATCGTCATGTGAAAGATTGTCGATGGGCACTTTTAAAGAGTGTGATGGTATGTTGGTATTAATGGCGACTTCAAGTTTTGCCTTTTCAAAGTCTTGGCGATAGATGGTGTCGCGTGTTGGAGTTACATAATAACCTTCATCATTAAGAGTCTTTGTCATGTGACTCATGTCTATATTGAGGTCCAAATTTACGGGCAAGGCGACACTATGAGTTGATACCAGCTTAATAGTGTCATGTTCAAAGGCCTTAATCATAGTGTTGCCGTTCACCTTATCAAGGTCGATGTAATGATAATGTGCAGGCAACAGTTCTATGTCGCGCCCTCCTGTCAAAATGCGAAACTTTATTACATTGTCAATTGAGTCGATGCCAGGTGTGATGTAATTTGTGATTATGCTCAGGCCATCAGGTGAATAGGCCGTGAAGCTGCCTATTGTCACGCTGTCGCTGGTTACTGTGATGTCTTCATTCTCAACAATGACCTCATTTCGCATTTTGCCGTAATTACACGACAAAAGTGTCATCGCCATTGTTATCACCAGCAACAACATCATGCATTGCTTTATTTTTCTGTCATAGTGCATTTGCATTGCAAATATAATCCTTTTTTTTAAATCTATTATCATGGTTTTGTATTTTTTGCAACTTGGTTGCAGGAAAGATGCTTTAATTTTGCAGTGGAAATAAATCATTACATTATGGTACACAATCACAATCATAATCACAATCACTGCGAATCGTGCTCTCATGAGCAGCTTCATGAGCATGAACACGAGCATCACAATGGGCATTGCCACTGCCATGAGCATCATGGACACGAGCTTCATGAACATGACACTAAGTCAACACTTATAAAAATAGGTGTAACTGCATTGTTGCTAGCAGTAGCAGTTTATATTGAAAAATCGCTTACCCTTCCCACATGGCAGTTGTTGCTCATTTACCTTGTGCCTTACCTGCTCATAGGCCACGAAACTCTCAAGGAGGCTGTCGAGGGACTGACTCATGGCGATGCATTCAACGAGCATTTCCTCATGTCGATAGCAACGATAGGTGCACTGTGCATTGGTTTCTTGCCTGGTGCTGAGACACAGTTTCCTGAGGCTGTCTTTGTTATGCTATTCTTTCAAGTGGGTGAACTCTTTGAGGGTTATGCCGAGGGCAAGAGCCGAGAGAGCATAGCACATCTTATGGATATTCGTCCCGACGTTGCCTGTGTAGATCGCGACGGAGTGTTGCTCACGGTGAGCCCCGAACAGGTTGAGGTGGGTGAGACCATCCTCATCAAACCTGGCGACAAAGTGCCTCTCGATGGCGTAGTGGTTGAGGGAATCACGGCGCTCAATACTGTGGCGCTCACTGGCGAGAGCGTGCCTCGTGATGCCGCTGTGGGCGACGAGGTGATTTCGGGTTGCGTCAACCTCTCAGGAGTGATTAAGGTTCGCACGACCAAGAGCTTTGGTGAAAGCACCGTGTCTAAGATTATTGAGCTTGTTGAGCATAGTAGCGACAAGAAATCAAAGGCCGAGGCTTTTATCACACGTTTTGCACGTGTCTATACTCCTATTGTTGTGATTGCCGCCTTGTTGCTTGCAGTTATACCACTCTTCTTTGGTGGAGAATTTCATACATGGCTCTACCGTGCATTGATGTTCCTGATTGTGTCGTGTCCTTGTGCGCTGGTGATTAGCGTGCCACTGGCATTCTTTGGTGGAATAGGTGGCGCCTCACGCCAAGGCATTCTCATAAAGGGAGCTAATTACGTCGATGCACTCGCTCAGGTGGGGACTGTGGTGTTTGATAAGACGGGAACTCTCACCCATGGTCAGTTTGAGGTAACAGCTGTGCATCCTAGCACCTGCGATGAGCATCAATTGTTGCATCTCGCCGCCCATGTAGAGCATTTCTCTACTCATCCCATAGGTGCTGCGTTGCGCGACGCCTTCCCCGACGAGGCAACCGATGGTTGCGCAGTGACCGATGCCGAGGAGATTGCAGGCCAAGGAGTGCGTGCCACTGTTGCTGGTGATGTGGTGTGCGTGGGCAACACTCGCATGATGGATGCTATCGGTGCAAAATGGAATGACTGCCCACACGTGGGAACCATCATTCATGTGTCCATCAATGGATGCTATGCAGGCCACATCGTTATCAACGACAAGATTAAGGACGATAGCGCGCAAGCTATTGCAACGCTCAAAGCCACTGGAGTGGAACGTGTTGTGATGCTTACTGGTGACCGCGACGAGGTGGCCAGCGATGTAGCCCACAGGCTGGGAATAGGGGAGCACTACTCTGGACTCATGCCAGCCGACAAGGTGGAGCATGTGGAACAGCTGCTTGCCGAGAAATCATCGGAAAAAGTTCTAGCCTTTGTGGGCGACGGTATTAACGATGCGCCAGTGCTCGCCCGTGCCGATGTGGGCATCGCTATGGGTGGGTTAGGCAGCGACGCGGCCATCGAGGCTGCCGACGTGGTACTGATGGATGACAAACCCACCAAGATTGCTAAAGCAATAAAGATTGCCCGACGTACTATAGGCATCGCACGTCAGAATGTGTGGTTCGCCATAGCTGTGAAGCTTGCAGTACTTGTGCTAGCCACCCTAGGTGTTGCCACAATGTGGATGGCAGTTTTTGCCGATGTGGGTGTTACCGTTCTTGCCACGCTCAACTCGATGCGCGCGCTGCGACCTGGGCGCAATTCAGTGTAGATGGGAGAGTTCTAGCAACTGGCAGAAGTCGTCGATGAGGTAATCGGGATGTGATTTCTCTAGGTCCTCTCTTGGTGAGTTACCGTAGGTTACGGCGCAGGTCTTGATTTTCGCGTTTTGTCCCATGGCTATGTCGACAGGCATGTCGCCAACCATGAGTGCATCGCAGGCATTAATGTGCATCGATTTAAGTATGTAGAGAATTGCCTCAGGGTCGGGCTTAGCTTTGTCAACGTTGTCGACTCCCACCACCACTGCAAAGTGTTGTCTCACATCAAGCATTTCGAGCAGTTCTTCAAGTGAGTTGTTGCCACGCGATGATGCCACGCTCATTGTAATGTTGTGCCGGTTCAAGATTGTTAGTGTCTTGGCCACATTTGGGAAAAGGGTGGGAGTAAGTGATGACTTGTTGGCGTCGAATATGTCGCAGTAGGTGCTGGCGCATTCCAAAGCTTCAATCTCACTCATACCAGGATAGATATGGATGAAACAGTCCTTGAGTGGCAACCCAATAACACGTTTAATCGCTTCGGGAGTTGCCACACGAAGGTCTCTCTCGCGCATTGTCGCTTGCATTGTGGCAAGGATGATGCGCGAAGTGTCGGCAATGGTGCCGTCGAAGTCAAAAATTATGTGCTTGAATTTCGTGCTCACGAAGTGCAAATTTACAATATTTAGTCAATAAAACGCCTAAGAGCTGAAAAAAATGACTACCGTTGGATAAATTAGGCTGTACCTCGGAAATAAAAATGAAAAACTTCGCTTTTCATTTTGTATTTCTGTAGGTTTGCACTAATTTTGTAATTTATAAAAGTGAATAACCCGAATGATGCAAAAGTATATTTCAATAATATGTATCCTGTTGTTTCTCACGGCGTGTCGTGGTGGAGTCACTGATAATAAGGATGCTACAACTAGCGATTCAATAATAACTGAGGCAAAACTAATTGCTATTGCCCACGAGGAAGGCTTTACAAGAGTGGATATTACCGATCCATGGAATCAAGGAAGAGTGTTGCATACCTATCTGCTCGTTCCCAGCAACAAGCAGTTGCCAGCAAAGCTGCCCGAGGGAACTGTAGTGCGCACTCCAGTGAAAAACGTGCTGGTGTACTCAAGCGTGCACTCGAGCGTGCTGCGTGAGCTGGGTGCTGGTGCTGCCGTGCGCGGGGTGTGTGACGCACAATATTTCAATGACTCTATAATTTCTCAAGGACTCAAAGATGGTACCATTACCGACTGTGGTAACTCGATGCAACCCACAGTGGAGAAGGTGATAGAGATGAAGCCCGACGCTATCCTACTCTCGCCCTATCAAGATGCCACTTACGGACAAATTACTAAACTCGATGTCCCAATCGTTGAGTGTGCCGACTATATGGAATACACCCCGCTTGGCCGTGCCGAGTGGATAAAGTTTTATGGTGAACTGGTGGGCAAGCCTGAGCTTGCTGACAGCATTTATAAAAAAGTTGTTGCTGATTACAACAAGGTGAAGGAAACTGTTGATAGCAAGAAGCTCGAGCGGCCGCTAGTCCTAACCGAGAACTTGATTAGTGGCATTTGGAATGTGCCAGGAGGGCAGAGCTACATGGCTCAGTTTATCAAAGATGCTGGCGGTGATTATCCTTGGGCCGACGACAAAAACACTGGTTCTCTTACACTTGACTTTAACCAAGTGCTAGCCCGGGCTCAGAAGGCCGACTACTGGCTGCTCAAGTCGCCTGCAGTGCATTCTCTCGCCGATCTCAAGAGTTCTTACTCACTTAACGATCAGTTTGAAGCTTACAAGAATGGCAATGTGTATGTGTGCGACACCAACACCACCCACTTCTTTGATCGCTTCCCATTCCACCCTGAGGTTCTGCTTCAGGAGTATTTCAAGATTTTCCACCCTGAGGTTCCTACTGATTACAAACTCCAATTCTTTAAGAAAGTGGGTTAATGATGACACGTTCTGCTTCACATCGTTTTGCTGTAGTCACCACAGTGCTTGTAGTTGCTCTTGTATTGCTCGTGGTGGCTTGCCTGATTTTCGGGTCGGTCGACATTGCGGCAAGAGATGTTTTCAGCATCTTGATGGGTGACGACAGCGGTAACGAGGCATGGAACATTATCGTGCTTCAATCGCGACTGCCAATGATTGTCACAGCAATGCTGGCTGGTGCCGCGCTGAGCGTTAGTGGTTTGTTGCTTCAAACGACCTTTAATAATCCACTTGCAGGTCCGTCGATACTCGGTGTGTCGACAGGCGCTGGTCTTGGTGTGGCTATTGTGATGCTCGCTATGGGTGGCATAATTGGTGGAGTATTTGGTGAGACGATAGGTAGCTATATGGCAACGCTGCTGGGTGCCCTTGTTGGTGCTGGCGTGGTGCTGATAATTCTTATAACTTTTGCTTCAATAGTGAAAAGTTCCACTATGCTGCTCATCATCGGTATCCTCATAAGCTATCTTGCTTCGAGTGTGATATCGTTGCTCAACTCGGTAGCCACCGAGCAGGGCCTCCACAGCTATGTGGCGTGGGGATTTGGAAACTTTGCCGGTGTGTCGCTTGAGCAACTGCCAGTGTTTGGTGCGATAATCGTGCTGTCGCTGGTGGCTTCGTTGCTCATGATAAAACCCTTGAACGCATTGCTGCTGGGCACCCGATATGCCCAGAACCTTGGCGTCAACACCCATCGCACCCGCAACCTGCTCTTGCTCATCACAGGTGTGCTCACGGCTGTTGTGACAGCGTTTTGCGGTCCTATTGGTTTCTTGGGGCTCGTGGTGCCACACATCGCAAGACTTGCCCTCAACACGTCGGAGCACGGACGGCTGCTACCCGTGACAATGCTCACTGGCGCTGCCGTGGCACTCTTGTGCTCGCTGCTTAGCGTAACCTCGCCCCACGGCATCATCCCTATCAATGCAATAACACCCATAATTGGTGTGCCTATCATTATATATATCATTATCAACCGCAGGCGCATCAACTATTTCAACTGATAATATATGGCAATTCTTGAAACACACGATTTGGCAGTGGGATTTGGACAAGGAACCAAGCGAACCACCTTGCTCTCGGGGCTCAACTTGAAGCTCGAGAAGGGCAGGATGGTAGCCCTCCTGGGACGTAACGGTGCAGGAAAGTCGACCTTGCTCAAGGCGCTCACCTGCGACACTTTGCCCATTGACGGCACTGTGGAGATTGATGGCAAGAAATCAACTGATATCGCTAAGCGCGAACTCTCTCGCCTGGTGGCACTTGTTGCTACTGAGCGCATTATGGGTGGCGCTTTCACCATCAGGGAACTGGTGGCTCTTGGCCGCCAGCCACACACTGGCTTTCTGGGTCGCCTGAGCCGTCACGACAACGAAGTGGTCGACGCCTGTCTCGAGGCGGTGGGGATTACTGATAAAGCTGAGCAACACGTCGCCAACCTGAGCGACGGCGAGCGACAAAAGGCAATGGTAGCCAAAGCTTTAGCTCAAGAAACTCCTATAATCGTGCTCGACGAGCCCACTGCGTTTCTCGACGTGGCAAGTCGCATCGAGACGATGAAACTGCTCCACAAATTGGCACGCGAGCAGGACAAAGCAGTGCTCTTGTCGAGCCACGACATTTCGCAGTCGCTGCTTCTTGCCGACGAGCTATGGGTAATCACTAATGACCGCGAAGTGATTACTGGCTCGACCGAGCAGGTGGTAATGAGTGGCGCAATGGACCGAGTGTTTGGCGATAAATCTATCGCTTTTAACGGCAACTTGTGCGACTATGAGGCGCAGCTACCGTCTGTTGGGTCGGTGAAAATCAAGTGTGATGACCCTGTGCTCGAGCGCTGCATGGTCAACGCCTTGCTGCGCAACGGCATCAATGTTGAGGATAGCTGCGACAAGACGATAGAGATAAAGGCGGTGGATCGCATCATCCTCCCCAACGGTAAAATCGTTGGAACCGTGCAAGAAGTTATTGACATATTTCAATAAATAGCAATGTGATTCGTTTATTAGTATATGATTGATAAAGTAGAAGTTAAAATAGTAAACAAGAGCCCCAATGCCTTGCCCGCCTATAGCACTGAGCAGAGTGCCGGCATGGACCTCAGGGCTTGGCTCAAAGAACCTGTGACGTTGAAACCCATGGAGCGCACACTAATACCCACGGGAGTCTACATTGAGTTGCCACCTGGCTATGAGTGCCAAATCAGGCCTCGCAGCGGCCTCGCCCTCAAGCGTGGTCTCACGGTGCTCAACTCGCCTGGTACCATCGATGCCGACTACCGAGGCGAGGTGTGTGTGATTCTTGCCAACCTGAGCAATGAGGAGCAGACCATCGAGAATGGCGAGCGCGTGTGCCAGATGGTAGTGGCGCGCCACTCGACAGTGGTGTGGCAGCAAGTGGAAGAACTTGGCGACACCGAGCGTGGAGCTGGTGGTTTTGGCCACACTGGAACCAAATAAATCATCTTGAAAAATGAAAATAGTATCACGAATTACAATAGCCTTTCTGTTATTGATGCTCATGATTGGGCAGGCCATGGCTGCAGGCAGCAAGAAGAAAGTCGTTGACCGTGGCATCACTGATCAAGACAAGCGCAAGGCTGAATACATTTATATGCAAGCGCAGGTGTATAAAGCGCAAGATAGTATAGCGTCTTACTACGACTTGGTGAAATATGCCTACGAACTTGACTCGACTAACACAGCAATTGCCTTCTATTATGGTTATTTGATGGTTCTCAAAGACAACAGCACCGACCTTGAGAAAAACCGAGGCCTGGAGCTGATGAAGAGACACGTCGACGCTCATCCCGAAGACTATTATGAGACGAGTTACTTCAGTGACGCTTGTATGAGCTTGCGACACAATGATATGGGACTGCAGGCAATAGAGAGACTTGCCGAGATTAATCCAACCAAGACCGAGGTGCAGATGCGACTGGCTGCTGCCTATGTGAGGAACGAGAAATTTGCCGAGGCACTTAAGGTTTATGAGAAAATCGAGGACTTTGAGGGGAAATCGGTAGAAATCACAGCCTATAAAGCAGCACTTTGTTCGCAGTTGGGTGACACTATAGGGGCTATTACTGAAATGCGCAACCTCTACAACACAGCTCCTGCCAATGTGAATTTCAATCTTATTATGAGTGAGCTCTTCAAGCAATATAACATGCAGGACAGCGCCATTTACTATTTGGACCAGGCTCAGCGACTTGACCCGGAAAATGGAAATGTTTATTTTGCCAAGGCTCAGTACTATGATGAGATAGGTGATTCGGTTAATTACGATAAGCAAATATATAACGCATTGGTATCGAATGATCTGCCGGTTGAAACAAAACTCGATGTTTTGACACAGTACACTCAAACACAGCTCATTCGTAATGATTCGACCGATAGAGTGAATAACCTTTTCAAAGTGCTTATTGAGCAGCATCCACACGAGCCAAAGGTGCATGAACTCTATAGCATGTATTACTCCACTATCAAGGATTACAAGCATGCTATTGAGGAAATAGGATATGAGGTTGACCTCGACCCAACAAATGCCGAAGCATGGCAAAGGCTTATGGTTGTGAACATCATGGATGACAACTATGCCGGTGCGATAAAAGCCGCCGAGAAAGCGCTGGAGTACAATCCTGAGAATCTTGACTTATATCGATATATTGCACCTTCTTACTATCAGATGAAAGAATATGACAAGGCCATTGTGACCTATGATAAGGCGCTCACACTGGTCGACAGCACAAAGAATGTTGAGCTTTATAGCGATTTGCTGTGTGGCAAGGGTGATGTGTATGTTGAGTTAGGTGATTCGGCACGTGGCTTTGAGTACTATGAGCGTTCGCTCAGTATTGCTCCAGGTAACACTGGAACGATGAACAATTATGCTTATTTTCTCTCGCTTTGTGGCAAAAACCTTGACAAGGCCGAGAGTATGGCAGCCAAGGCTGTGTATTCCAATCCCAATAATTCGACATTCATCGACACTTATGCCTGGGTGTTCTTCAAGAAGAAGAACTATGACATGGCGTTGCTTTATATAAAGAGTGCAATTGATAATGCCGACTCGCCAAGTGCCGATATCCTTGAGCACTATGGTGACATCCTTTACATGACAGGTGATAAGGAAAATGCTGTGAATCAATGGGAAAAGGCGCTTGAGTTGAACCCCACCAAAGAGGTCCTGCAGCGCAAGGTCTTAGATAAAACTTACTATGAAGAATAAAAATATCACGACTATGTGGAAAAAACATTCAATACTTATTGCAATGGTCATGGCACTGCTGCTATTGGGCAGTTGCTCAAAGAAAGTGCAACCAGTAATAGAGGTTAATCAGCCATCATCGCCTAGTGGGCAAGAAGTTAACAACACCGGGGTGGATAATGCTAGTATAAATCATTACTACCAGGCCGATTGGTCATCTCTTAAGTGTGGTGGCAGTGCTAGGTTTGAGGCAGGAGGCAAAAACATGAGTTCGTCAATGCAAATGCGTATGCAACGTGGAAAATGCATCTATGTCTCACTCAGGCCTCTAATGGGTATTGAGGTGGCCAAGATGGTTATCTCGGGCGACTCAATCTTGCTGGTCGACAAAATTCACAAACGTTATATGCTAGAGAAGGCATCATTGCTCACAAATGGCGTGCCTGTGACTGTCGATATCCTGCAGGATATTTTCTTGGGGCGTGCATTCGAGTTAGGCAAAGGTTCGTTGACTCAAAGCATAAAGGATGACTTCACAGTTGAGACTCTAGATGGTGGCAAGGTGATGCTGAAACCTCGTAGTCAATATGAAGGTTTCGATTATAACTTTATCTACGACAAGCACAGTAATATCTTGTCGCTTGATGTTACTCCAACCAAGGCTGGCTCTTCGACCTATAGTGTAACTTATGGTGACGTTAAGGGCACTATTGCAGGTAAAGTTGCTACTTCATTGAAGGTGTCGACTACGATGAGTGGTAGGGCATTTACTCTAGCACTAGAGTATAAAGACCTGACTTGGAATGAAAGTTTTACCATCGATACTGCCACTCCCAGGAAGTATACTCGGGTAGAAGGTAACGATATCATGAAACTGTTGAGTGGAGGAAAATAAAGACAATGATTTCAGTAGAGCAATATAAGCCAAGTCTTCATGATTTGTGGAACGAAATGGTGAAGAACTCTCGCAACGGCACTTTTCTGCACTTGCGTGAATACATGGACTATCACAGCGACCGATTTGTTGATTTCTCACTTATCGCACGTGATGATGATCGCATTGTGGCAGTGCTGCCAGCATGTCGCGAGGGTAATACATTATGTAGTCACCGAGGTCTCACTTATGGCTCTTGGCTTGTGCCTCTTAAGCACTTTGATGTGACTACAATGCTCAAGGTGTGGGATGCTGCCGCCAGCTTCTTGCGTGAGGCTGGTGTAGCTCGCTTAGTGTATAAGGCTGTGCCCCATATCTATCATCGTTATCCATGTGAGGAGGATTTGTATGCAATCTTCCGTAATAATGGTCATTTGCTTGAGAGTAACATCTCTACAACAATCGACCTTGATGAACCGCTGCCACTTGACCGAGGCAACAAGCGCAACGTGAACCTTGCAATGAAGAATGGGGTAGAAGTAGGAGAGTCGTGTCAGTGGCAGGCTTACTGGTCGATGCTTGACACGCTGCTCATGGAAAAATATGGCAAGCACCCAGTGCACACTCTCGATGAGATATTATTGCTGCAATCACGTTTCCCTGAGGATATCAGGCTTTATACTGCAAAACACAGTGGAGAGTTGTTGGCAGGTGTTGTGATGTATTGCTTTGGCAATGAGGTTGCCCACTGTCAGTACATTGCTTCGACCGAGAAAGGCCGTCAATTAAAAGCTCTAACATTACTCTTTGATTATCTTATCAATGAGAGCTTACAAGCAGGATATCGATATTTTGACTTTGGAATATCAACCGAGGACGGAGGGCACTACCTTAACGAAGGTCTTGTCAATCAAAAGTGCCGTCTTGGTGGGCGGGGCATTGTGTACAACACATATGAGATAGAGTTGTAACAATAATAAATGAGTGACGAATGAAGCGCGAGGGCATGTCAAGAATAATTCTCAAGGCCATGGGCATCTTTGGTGGTGTTCAGGTCTTGAATATACTGTGCTCGGTCATTCGCACTAAACTGGTTGCGCTGTGGATTGGTCCGTTGGGTGTTGGACTTTTCGGACTCTTCAATCAAGCGCTTGAGATGATTAATATTGCAACCAATCTGGGAGTGCGCAACAGTAGTGTGCGTGATATTTCGCAAGCAGTTGAGAAGCGCGCCCCGTCGCTAATAGCACGTATCATTACTGTGGTTAGGCGATGGTCACTATGGTTGGGACTAGGTGGCGCACTAATCACAATTGCTATAGCACCGTTGCTGAGCAGAATCTCCTTTGGTGATTATAATCACGTTTGGAGCTTTGTGGCGCTATCTATTGCTGTGCTTTTCATGGCTTTGACCAATGGAGAGTATGCCGTGCTACAAGGTTTGTCGAAGCTAAAACGTCTTGCTCGTGTCACGGTAAGTGGCACTGTGGGTGGTTTGCTCATTTCCATTCCATTGTTTTATTTTCTGCGTGAGGATAGTGTGTTGCCATCGATTGTTGCATATGCGCTCTGTGTAGTTGTTGCCGCTTTTGTGCTTAAAGACAAGGAGTATCCTGCAGCACAAATCACTCGCCATGACACGTTGACGATGGGTGCTGGGTTTATCAAGCTTGGCGTATACATGACATTAGGATCCTTTGTTGCCATGATAGCCTCTTATGCCTTTGTCTCATGGCTTAACAATTATAGTGGAACAGAGTCGGTGGGCTTTTATCAGGCTGGATATACGCTTATCGACAAGTATGCAGGCTTGGTCTTTGCGGCTCTTGGCATGGAATTTTATCCACGCTTGGCTAGGGTTGCCGATAGCGCGCGCAAGATTCAGGTATATGTTTCACATGAGATCAATATAGCATTTATGGTTCTCACTCCATGCCTGCTGGCCTTTATATTGCTTCGTTATCAGTTAGTGTGGTTGCTCTATAGTGATGAATTTCACGTGATTGTCACCTATATTTCATGGGGTGTTGTAGGCACAGTTTTGAGAGCCATGT
Organism: uncultured Bacteroidales bacterium; assembly: GCA_902762385.1. GTDB lineage: Bacteria > Bacteroidota > Bacteroidia > Bacteroidales > Muribaculaceae > Sodaliphilus. The sequence goes on from CACWNQ010000001.1 coordinate 116,545, forward strand.
CATGGTGCATAGCGTTTGTCATGCTTGCAAAGGGAGATGGCAAGGTTTTTCTCATCACCGAGTCGATTAGTGCAGCGATGGGGCTTGCTCTCAACATTTTGTGCTTTGTTAACTGGGGAGTTGACGGATTGGGCTATGCCTATTTCGCATGGTATGCGATTTACACAATTATAGTTTCGATTGTTTATTTTAAAATTTATCATCTTAAGCTCAGCATTAAGTGCCTTAGAAACCTTGTCGCTACACTTGCAGTATGCATTACTGCTGTTCTTGCTATGCAATTTGGCGCCTGGTATGTTGCTGCTATTATTTTTGCAGTCGTAACTCCATTCTGTCTGTGTCTCGCTTATAATTTCTGGAAACGCTAAATTTTTTTAATTTTAGATAGTTAAGTCTGAAATTCGATTACTTATTAACATTTTTATGTTTTTTGCATTTTTTTAGATTAAAATGCAAGATATTTTGTTGTTTTTCATTAAATTTGTCAAATTGTTTGTTGCAGTTTTCTACCATGAATGATAGTTGCATCATTATAAAAACTTGATTTCTAATAAATTAAAAACATAATAATAACAATCTAAACAATTAAAGAACTATGAGCAAGAAGATTACTCGATTATCATGGCCTATGCGTGCTTCGCTGTTAATCCTGTCACTTGCTGTTGTGATGATGGCCAATGCTGCCAAATTCACAGAGTTAGGCTACAACTGGAGTACAACTGGCACTAATGCTACTTTAACAAAGTACACTATCAACTCTCATCAAGAGGATGGTGTGACTGTCAAAGACTCACTCTTTTACACTGGCGATGAGAATAACATCGTCAACATTCCTGAGACTTTTGACCACGAAGGCATCACCTACACCGTGGTTGCCATTGACGCCAACGCTTTTGTCAATTGCCGCGACATCAAGGAGATTCATTTGCCCGCTACATGTGTGAGCTATGGTAACAACTGCTTCCGTGGTTGTACAAGCTTGACCAACTATCCCGTTACTGAAACTGCCACAAAGCTAGGTAGTGGTACAGTTTGGGAATGTCCTAATGTAACCGAGGCATTTATTCCTGAAGGCGTAACAAGCACCTTGATTTCTAATCAGTTTGCCAATACTGGCATTCGCAAGCTCACTATTATGGCTAGTGAGACTCCCCTCAAATTTAATAGGAACGCTTTCGGTGCCACAGCTGCCGACCTGCCACCACTCGACACACTGATTATTCTGCGCCCTATGAATACTGCTGACTATGTTAGCAATCTGCAACCTTTCCATAACTATCCTACTATCAAGCAACTTGTTTTGGGTGGTGAACTTCTTGACATACCACAAAGTTGCTTCATGGGCTGTAGTGGAATAGAGGAGATTATCTTTGAGGACGGAAACAAGATTGCAACTATTGGTGCTGATGCTTTCCAAGGTTGTAACCACCTCAAGGCAATCGAGTTGCCCGCTACAATCACTTCGGTTCCAATGAACTTGTGCCTTGGTTGCTCACAACTGAATTCGGTTAGCTTCCTTGGTGAAATAACTTCAATTCAGCAGAGCGCATTCAACGGGTGCAGCTCACTGCAAAACTTTACATTCCCTGCTACACTTAAGACCATTGGCGCATCAGCATTTTATAACAGTGGTCTTACTGGAGTGATAGAGATACCCGAGGGTGTAACATCTATTGGCGCTACTGCATTTGCAGGTGCTAACGCAGTGACAGGCATTAAGTTACCATCAACGATTGCTACTATTGGCAATGCCGCTTTTGGCCCAATTGCTAGTCTTGCAAGCATTGAACTTGGTGCTGGCAATAGCGCTTTTGCTCTCAATAATGGTGTCTTGACTAACGCTGCTGGCACTCGTTTGCTAGTCACTGCCCATGAGGGCAGCATTGGCACCACCCTGACCAATGCCACCATTGAGACAATTGATAACTATGGTCTGGCGTACTCACCGTTTACCGACGTTGACCTCGCGGCTCTCACTGAGATAGGTAACTATGGTTTCTATCGTGCTGCAATTAAGGAATTCACTTACAAGGCTGGTATGACAGTTAATCCAAACGCATTTCTTGAAAGCGATCTTGAGATTCTCAACACCGAGGTAGGCGCACGCGAGATTCCACAAAACCTCTGCGCAAACTGCACTAAACTCCACACTGTGAACATTTCAAGTACCGTGACCAACATCTTCCAGGATGCGTTCACTGGATGTACTGCTCTCGAGCACATGGAACTTGGTTCTCACATTAACTATATGGAGAAAGGTGCCGTTCCTGCTACTATCCAGAGTTTGAGAGTTCTCAATGTAACACCTCCAGTGCTTGGTGCTGGCGTGTTTGAGCCTAGTCAGAGCAATGTGCTGTGTGAGGTTGCTGCAACTTCTGTTGATGACTATGAAGCCGCTCCACAATGGCAGTACCTCAACATTCAGGGCGATCCAGCCATCACTGGCGAGGGCACAACACTTGGATGTCCTCCAGGACTATACTTTGCTACTAAGGACTGTCGCCTGATGTATAAAGACGTAAATGGCAATATTATCGACACCGAGTTCAACACCGGTGAGCATGCCTTTAACATCCAACTCTACAAGAACCGAGTTTATGTTGCAAGTGCTGGTCACTACTTCCAGTATCAAGGTGCCGACGCACAAGCTAGTGGTGGTGACGGAGAACTATTCTATGTGAACAACACTGACGGAATGTGGTATCGTGTTACTGTGCTTAACAATGTGGGTTACAAGGCATTTGAAGACCCATTCTCAATGTATATCTCTGAGATTGATAACAAGATTTATATCGCCGATCGCAACGTGGGTATTCATGAGATGAGTGCCGATACTGTGGGCCTCTATGGTACTCAACCATTCTTCATGCAGAACAACTGGCTACCTTACTACAACGACAAGATCACTTACGGTGCTATTGGAGCTGGCATGACAATGCGTGCCACCGACGTGATTAATGCCGACGGCACCACCCGCAACAATGTATACTGGGTTGCCAAGAAGTTCAACGGTCAAGGTATCTTCCGCTTTGACAAGAGCATGCTCTATCCTGATGGCACTGGCGCCGATCACCCCGACAAGCAGCTGCCAGTTTACTTAAATAATGTGCAGATGACTTCATTCTATCTTGATGAGGAAAACGGATATGTATACTTCTTTGTTCAGAAAGATAATGTTGACAATTGCACACCAGGCCTCTATCGCATTGCACTTGCTACACTCAACTCCAAGCAAGAAATGGCTACCGTTAAGGACGATGCTGTTCTTATCGACAACTCTCCAATTCTGCTCGAAGGTTCGGGCGACGAGATTACAGGCATAACACAAATCACTGGCGACGGTGACTACATCTACTGGGCTTATATCTCTTGTGGAGAAGAAGGAACATCTGTACCTGGCATGGTGGCTTATGATGCAACCAATCCTTTGCACCAGACTGGTATTAAGATGATAAGTGCTAAACCAGAGAATGCCAATGTAGTACCAGCTATTACTTACGCAGTGGAAGGCATCGCAGCCTATGGCGTAGCCGCATCAAAGGGTGGTGGTCAAGAGCCACTTTTCGGTGACGTTGATGGTGACGGTGTGGTTACAGCTGGAGATATCACTGTCCTTTACAATTACTTCCTTAACAGTGATTCAACCCATATGATTAATGGCGATGTTGATGGTGATGGTTCTATTACATCTGGCGACATAACAGTACTTTACAATATCCTACTTGGAAATTGATATAAACAATATGTAAGGTTTTTTCTTAAAAAAATCATTTTTGACAAGACTATACAGTTTTTTGTATAGTCTTGTCATTTTTTTTGTGTACCTTTGTCGCAATTGAAAATATACACATAATATATCTATAAACACATGAAAAAATTATCGATTTTACTGATGGCTCTCACTATTGCCATTGTGGCTAGTGGTGAACCAGCCAACCCAATTCCCGTTAGCATTACACAACCCGACGGAACTAAGCTGCAACTTAAACTTGTGGGTGATGAGTTTTATCACTTCAACACAACAATCGACGGATACACAGTCGTCAATGTGAATGGCAAATGGGAATATGCCATGAAATCAGGAAATAAGCTGACTTCTACTGGTGTGCTAGCTCATGATCCTGAAGTTCGTAACACCCAGGAGCAACAGTTTCTATCAACTACTGCAAAGTATTTGGTCGATGAACAAGGAACAAATAACGCTCAGAAGGCACGTTCAAGCCACGACAAAAAGAATCATGGTCAAAAGGAGCCTGTAATTGATTACAGCCAGTTTCGTGGACTTATTATCCTCATCAACTTCAATGATAGGCAATTCTTGATGGATAATCCTAACGATTTCTATGACAAGCTTTGCAACACAGAGAACTACTCTGGCTTCTATCACAATGGAAGATTTCAAAGATGCACAGGAAGTGTTAGAGACTATTACTACGACAATTCTATGGGCCAGTTCGATCCAGATTTCGATATCGTGGGACCTGTCAATCTTGATTATTCTTGCTATGAAGGCAACGACAAGGCGCGAGAGATTTTTAAGGCCTCTCTCGACGCTGTTGACGACCAGGTGGATTTCTCGCTCTATGATGCAGACAACGATGGCGAAATAGACATGGTGTTTTTCATGGTCGCAGGCTACTCCTCTAGTTACAGTGGCAATAACGATGGTTACCTATGGCCACATATGAGTTATCTAATAGACTGGTGGTCGGGATGGCCACCACAACCCTACGTTTATGATGGCAAGACAATGGGAACCTACGCTTCATCATGCGAAATTTATGGTTGGGAATCACAAGGCACTACCATGCCTAACGCGATTGGTACCATCTGTCATGAGTTCGGTCATGTGCTGGGACTCCCCGACCTCTATGACACCGATTATTCCAACAATGGAGGAGAAAGCAATCACCCAGGCAGTTGGGATGTGATGGCAGGTGGCAGCGGCAATAACTATGGCCGCAATCCTGTAGGTTACAGCTTGTGGGAGCGTTGGGAATTAGGATTTACCGATACACCCGCAGAGTTAACTCTTGGAGCTCAATCACTGACAGCTGTCGATGTCAGCAACACGGGTTACATGATGCAGTCGCCCAACGAGAATGAATTTTTCCTTTTCGAGAATAGGCAGCCGGGTAAGTGGGATTCAGCGCTGCCAGGACATGGTCTTGTTATTACTCGTGTGGACTACAGCAACGAGCAAGCTTGGTGGAACAACGAAGTGAACTGCAACCCTGCTCACAACTACTACGAGCTTCTTCATGCATCGGGTAGCGGTGCTAGTGGTGTGCCGTTCCCAGGCCAAAACAATGTCACTTACATAAACTCATCCTCTGACCCTGGACTCGTTACTTGGGCAGGAGATGCTTGCCAGTATGCACTGAATAATATTGCTGAGAACAATAATGTAATTTCATTTAATGTTGTTGCTGATGTTCCGCCATTGACACTTATTGAGGATTTTGACCAGATGCCCACACAGTTGCCAGCCAATTCAGTGAATATTCAGGGAAATTTCGCCACATGGAACTTTCCGAAATCTAATGTGGTAGAGTATAATGGCACTCACGTAGCATCGCTGCAAATGCCTGGCGGTATTGCTATGAATAGCGACATCGATGTACAACCTATCAAGATTTCAATTAATGCCAATAACACATCGTCAACAGCATCTAAGATTCAGCTTTACTATTCTACCGATAAGGGGGCTACATGGAACTCGATAGGTATAGCTACAGTTGGAGCAAACACTGAGGATGTAATAACTTGGCGTACTAATCTTGAGCAAAAGTCGCCTGTTCGTTTCAAAATCAACCGCACTTCAGGAGCCAAGAACGTAGACCTCATCATTGATAACTTCACTATTTATTACTTTGACTCCGCAACACCTGGTGATGTTAATGGTGATGGTAGTGTAACTAGTGTTGATGTGACAGCTCTCTACAACTACCTACTAAATGGTGATAGCAGCGCCATTGAAAACGGAGATCAAGATGGTGATGGTAAAATCACTGCTGGAGATATCACGGTGATTTACAATATCCTTCTAGGAAATTGATTTAAACTTAATTGGATAATAAAAAAGCCAATATCATTCAAAGATATTGGCTTTTTTATTGATTAGTAAACAGTATTGTAAACAGTATTATTTGAACTGCTCACTAATTTTCTTGCAAATCTCTTGCATCTCTTCGGCTGGCAAGCTTAGCTTCTCCTTAAAGAAGTTCATGTCACTTTCCTTTTGCATTGGAATCAGGTGTACATGGGCATGGGGAACCTCTAGGCCTAGAACGGCAACACCAACCTTCACGCAAGGAATAGCCTCCTTGATGGCTGCTGCAACTCGTTTAGCAAAAACCATAAGTCCAGCTAGCTCCTCGTCGTTAAGGTCGAAGATGTAGTCTTCCTCACGCTTTGGAATCACTAGGGTGTGACCAACAGCAACTGGATTGATGTCGAGAAATGCATAGTAGTTCTCATCTTCTGCAATCTTGTAGCTTGGAATCTCTCCTGCTACTATTCTACTGAATATTGATGCCATATCTTTGTAATAATTAGATGGAAATCTCAAGAATCTCAAACTTCATCGTTCCTGCAGGCGCCTGAATCTCAACCACGTCGCCCACCTTGTGACCTACGAGCCCCTTAGCAATGGGAGTGGTGATTGAAATCTTACCTTCACGCAGATTAGATTCTGTTTCGGTAACGATGGTATAGGTCATTTTAGCTTTGTTGGCAACGTTCTTGATCGTGACTTTAGTAAGAAGTTGTACCTCATCGGTGTTGACTTTGCTCTCGTCGATAATTCGTGCACCAGCAATAAGGCTCTTAAGCTCGGCAATCTTAGCTTCAAGCATGCCCTGTCGCTCACGAGCGGCGTCATACTCAGCATTTTCGCTCAAATCTCCCTTTTCACGTGCTTCAACGATAGCCTGCACAACAGCTGGACGTTCAACGTTCTCAAGATGTGCAAGTTCTTGCATTTTTTTGTCATAACCAGCTTTGGTCATATAACTAATAGCCATGGTAATTCAAAAATTAAATTTTACAGTTTAAAAAGTTTAATAAAAACAGATTAAAAACCGAAGAATCTCATATTAGCTGAGACTCTCCGCTATTGTTCTAAAAATATTTTCGGTGCAAAATTAGGCACTTTATATATAATGTGCAAACAAAAACCACAATAGTTATTAACAATTCAGTTTTATTAACCAAACAACTATTAATTTTGATTGTTTTGGCAAATTATGCTGATTTGTAGTATAATACAATGCTTTAAATCAGTAAAGAGGTTATAGTAAAATGTATTTAGCTCACTGCTATACAGTGGGCAGACTAATGCCGTCGAGTTGGCGATAGAGGTTTAGAGCATAGACGTCGGTCATGGCGCTAATGTGGTCAAGAACTCCTTGTATTTTTTCAAAGAGGGTAGCAGCATGAACATCGTACTGCTGAGGGAACTTATTGAGCAACAGCTGCGAGTAATTGCTTTCTGGGTATAGCACAGCTTGGGTAAGTTTATCGAGCAGCAGGTTGATGATTCTAATACCTGCTAGGTCTACATCAACCACATATCCAGCTCGGTAAAGTTTCTTGAAGGCTAGGTCGCTACAACGCTTATAGCCTTCCTTGGGAAGAGGCGACATATTATCGATGAGCGAACCATCAAATCGACCCTCCATGATTTCGTCTTCGTGTTCCACAAAAGTCTTAGCGCACTCCTGAACAAGCAATCCTACAACGCAAGAACGTAGGTATACGATTTTCTCATTTGGATCGGCGACTTTTTTCATCACTTCGTGCATGTGAGCCTTGCGCTCCTCGTTGAAAAAGCCAGTTAGCAGCTCAATCGTCTCATAGGTGGTGAGGAGTTTAAGCTTGTGTCCATCTTCAATATCCATTACTTGATAGCAAATATCGTCGGCTGCCTCTACCATATAAACAAGAGGATGACGGCAATAGCGTTCTTCTTCGAGTTTGATCATTCCTAGTTCGGTGGCAATTTTCTCAAAAGTCTCTTTCTCGGTGGTGAAGAAACCAAATTTACCTTTCTTGCCGGCATGACTTGAAGAATAAGGGTATTTCACTATTGATGCTAGAGTAGAGTAGGTCATGGCAAAGCCTCCAGGTCGTCGGCCCTTGAATTGGTGAACTAGAGTTCTGAACGAGTTGGCGTTGCCTTCAAAATGAGTTAAGTCGGCCCATTGTTGAGGGGTAAGTCGCTCCTGAAACACCTTGCCATTGCCATTGCTGAAGAATTCGCCAATGGTTTTTTCGCCCGAGTGACCGAATGGTGGGTTGCCAAGGTCGTGAGCCAAACAGGCCGCAGCAACAATCTCTCCCATATTCCACAGCTTGTCTCGCCAAGGCTTGTCGAGATGGCGCTCATGTAGGCGTATGGCAATCTCGTTGGCAAGCGAGCGACCCACACATGAAACCTCGAGGCTGTGGGTAAGACGGTTATGCACGAAGATGCTTCCTGGCAAGGGGAACACTTGGGTTTTATTTTGCAAGCGCCTGAATGGAGATGAGAAGATGAGGCGGTCGTAATCGCGCTCGAAGTCGCTACGTACGCCGCTTTTATTATCCTTGTAATGCTCTAATCCCAGTCGAGTGTCACAAATTAGTCGCTCCCAGTTCATTCGTGTTGCCATAATAGTCTATTTTAAAATAATGTGCAAAATTAGTGATTTATTTTGAAAAAATTGGATTGTTTATAATTATTGTTTACCTTTGTGAGTTGTAATATTGGAAATAGGTAATAATGCTTGATACACTTCCACAAGACCCGTTTATTCTTGTGAGCTATGTCAACACGCTGCTGCGTGATCGATATTGTTCGCTCGATGAGTTATGTGCTGAGCTTGATATCAACTGTTCTGAACTTGAAGCAAAGCTGCGTGGAATAGGTATGGAGTATAGTGCACTTTTCAATCGATTTTATTAAAAAACATTATAACACTTATTGATATGAATAATTCAAAACTACTCAAGCGTCACGCGTTTATTCTTGACATTCTATGCCTACTGCTGTGTTTTGTGTTGCTTTATCTAGGCACCACTAATAAGTTGCCTTATTGGGCACTTGCTTTAGGGGCAATGATAGCACTTGTGGCACTTGTAGCTTCGCTTTGGCTGTTTGTTAAAGCTCACAAGATAGAACGTGAGGAAAACCGTCGCATCGAGCGCGAGATACTAGAGAATGCTGCCAAAGAAGATGCTGTAGATAAAGCTATAGAAGAGGGCGAAATAGTTGACGACCAAGACGAATATAAAAACGATGACGAGCAATGACGCGACTGATTTCCTGGAACGTTAATGGTCTGCGCGCTGTCGTTGGAAAGGACTTTGTAGAGACCTTTAACAAACTCAACGCCGACTTCTTTTGCCTTCAAGAGACTAAGATGCAGGCTGGGCAACTCGATTTGGAGTTTGACGGTTACCATAGCTATTGGAATTATGCCGACAAGAAAGGTTACTCGGGCACAGCAATTTATACACGTCAAGAGCCATTGAATGTGACACTTGGCATAGGTATCGATGACCATGACCATGAAGGTAGGGTAATAACTCTTGAGTTGGAGCATTTCTATCTAGTGAATGTCTACGTACCCAATAGTCAAGATGGATTGCGCCGACTTGAGTATCGCATGAAATGGGAAGATGATTTTCGTGCCTACTTGCTGAATCTAAACGTGAAGAAGCCAGTAATAGTGTGTGGTGACCTCAATGTTGCACATAAAGAGATTGACCTTAAGAACCCTAAGACCAATCGCAAGAATGCAGGTTTTACCGATGAGGAGCGAGAGAAGATGACAACGTTGCTCGATGCAGGATTTACCGACAGCTGGCGCTATTTCAATCCCGATGTCGAAGGCGTATACTCCTGGTGGAGCTATCGCTTCAGGGCGCGCGAGAAGAATGCTGGTTGGCGCATCGACTACTTCCTGGTGAGCAATGATGCACGTGAAAAAATGGTTGATGCAAAGATTCATACCGAGATTTTTGGTAGTGACCACTGCCCTGTGGAACTGGATATTGATTTTTAAGTGGGTTTTCCAAAAAAGATGACGAAATGAAAACAGACTTGAGTTCACACATAAAACTTGAACAAGTGTCAAAACGATATTATAAGCCCGAGAGTGAGGTGGAGTTAATTTCACTCACTCGTTATGAAAAAGTTCCAACAATGGTGATGGAAACACCAATTGAAGGTGCTAGTTGGGCAGCGCAGGAAGTAGCTTGCACTATTGCACAATACGTGCGAGAGAAAGGACGCTGCGTGCTTGGTCTTGGTGCTGGTCGTTGTGCTATGGACGTCTATGGCGAGCTGGTTAAATTGTATTTTGCCGATAAGGTTAGCTTTAATAACGTGATTGTGTTCAACATGACCGAGCTTGGGCTTGGTGTGCCTGTTGATGACGGGCAGAGCACTCTCAAGCGCTTGAGTGATGGTTTTCTAAACAAGGTTGATATTGCCCCCGAGAACATACACACTTTTAGCGCAGAAGCCACAAAGGAGGATGTGTTCAAGTTGTGTAAAGCCTACGAGACAGAGATTGATGAGTTTGGTGGACTTGATCTTGTGATTTGTGAGCTCACAAAAAATGGTGGTTTGGCATTTAATGAGGCTGGTTCGACTAGTATGTCATCATGCCGGCTTGTGTCGCTAACTGGTGAGACACGCACTCGCATCGCCGACAGTTACCAGTGTGAACAGTCACCAAAGACTGCGGTGACCTTGGGTATCAGCAACATCCTCAACGCCCGTCGCATTATCAGCACCGCATGGGGCGAGGGTAGTGCCAAGGCGGTATTCAACACTATAGAGGGTAAAATTACTGATCAATATCCAGCATCGTTCCTTCAGATGCATCACAATGTTCAACTAGTGGTGGACCTTGATGCCGCATCGACCCTCACTCGCATTAACTATCCGTGGAAAGTTACTTCATGCGAGTGGAATCGCACGTTGTTGCGCCGGGCACTAGTGTGGCTGAGTGAACAGACTGGAAAGCCTATTCTAAAACTCACCAATAAGGATTATAATGATTATGGCTTAAGTGAACTAGTAGCAGTGTATGGCTCGGGTTATAACGTGAATATTAAAATCTTCAATGACATTCAGCACACAATCACTGGTTGGCCTGGAGGCAAGCCAAATGCTGATGACACTTATCGTCCAGAGCGAGCTGAGCCTTATCCCAAGCGTGTGCTTGCATTCAGTCCTCATCCTGATGATGTGGTTTTGGCTATGGGAGGCACTTTGCGTCGCCTAGTTGAGCAAGGTCATGAGGTTCATGTCGCGTTTGAGACTTCTGGTGACGTTATGGTTAGCGACGAGGATTTGAAGCGTTATGTAATGGTATCAAAGCGTGCAGCCTTAACCAATGGTTACTATAGCGAGCAACAGAAAACTGTTGTCGAAAAAATTGAGGATTGCTTAAAGAATAAAACACCTGGCGATCCTGATATTGCCGAGGTCCGATATTGTAAGGGAGAAATCTTCGTGTGCGAAGGTATTACTAGTTGCACTTACTTGGGTATCAATGAGAAGAATATTCATGAACTGTCACTGCCTTTCTATGTTGATTCTCCTTTTGGCCGAGGTCGAATAAATGAAGCCGATGTGGAACCAATAATGGAACTAATAAAGCGCATCAAGCCTCATCAGATATTCTTTGCCGATGATTTAAACGATCCTTATGGAATACATGAACCCGCAGCCAATGTGGTTCTTGCTGCCATCGATGAGCTCAAGGATTCAGACTTCATGCGTGACTGCCGTGTGTGGATGTATCGTGGCCTATGGGCCGAATGGGACATCGACCACATTGAGATGGCAGTGCCAATGAGTCCTGAAGAGTTCCAGTACAAGCGAGATGCCATTCTTAAGCATCAATCACAGGTGCATGACGCTCCATTCATCGACCCCGATGATGAGGATCTAAACTGGCAACGCTCACTCAAGCGCAACCAAGAGACCGCTGAACTATATAGCCGCTTGGGACTTGCCAGTTATGAGGCTATAGAGTCGTTTGTGCAGTATCATCCCGTTAAGGGATAAAATCATTTATTTGGGCTAAAAGTGCTTTCTTTTTGGAGGAAGCACTTTTTTTAGTTTTTAAGAATAGAAAAATGAGAAAAAAGTGTTATATTTGCATGGAAATAAGAAGTTATTATGATACAATCGATGACAGGTTTCGGTAAGGCGACCATTGTAGCGTGCAATAAGAAGATAACTGCCGAGATAAAATCACTGAACAGCAAGCAGATGGACCTTCAGGTGAAGGTTCCGTTGCTTTATCGAGAATTGGAACTTGAGTTACGAAACACTGTGGCACGTGAGCTAGGACGTGGCAAAGTCGACGTTTATATCACTAGCGAATCAATTGATACCGCAGGGGCTGCTCAACTTAATATAGATATGTTGCGAAGCTATAAGTGCCAAGTTGAGAATTTGTCACAACAGTTGGGACTTCCTGAACCCGATGATTGGTATGCCACGCTGTTGCGTATGCCCGACGTGTTTAAGCAAGACCTTAATGCTGAGGTGGCACAAGAAGAACTTGATGGCGTGCGCGAGGTGGTGAGACATGCTCTTGAAGCGACAGTTGAATTCCGTAATCAAGAAGGAGAAAAACTATATCATTTCTTCAAGGAGAAGATTGCTGCCATCCAGCAATTGCTCGATAGCATAGGTCAATTTGAGGTGACTCGCACCGAGAAAATCAAGGCTCGACTTATTGAGCAGCTGGAACAACTCGAGCAGGTCGACTACGACAAGAACCGCTTAGAGCAAGAGCTTATATTCTACATTGAAAAACTCGATATCACTGAAGAGAAAACGCGACTTCAGAATCATCTTAATTACTTTATTGAGACCCTTGACAATGCTAAGCGCCAGGGCAAGAAACTGGGGTTCATAACCCAGGAAATGGGCCGCGAGATTAATACCACAGGCTCTAAATCAAACCAAGCTGAGATGCAGCGAATTGTCGTGGGAATGAAAGACAACCTGGAGCAGATTAAAGAACAAGTTCTTAACGTACTATAAAAACAATGGCTAAAGGAAAACTGATAATAATTTCGGCACCGTCGGGCACTGGAAAGTCAACGATTATTGCTGAGCTCATGAAGGAAGAAGACCTCAAATTAGAGTTCTCAATCTCGGCCACTACCCGGCCACCACGTGGCAGCGAAAAACATGGAGTGGAGTACTATTTCCTAACTCTCGACGATTTCAGGCAGCGCATCGAGCGCGACGAGTTCGCCGAGTATCATGAGGTGTATGAAGGTCGCTACTATGGCACACTCAAGAGTGAGATTAAGCGCATTACTAGCAAAGGTCATAACGTGGTTCTTGATCTTGATGTGCTTGGTGGAATTGATGTCAAGAAGATATATGGCAAGAAATCACTGGCATTGTTTATCTCTCCACCTTCAATAGAGACCTTGCGCCAGCGGCTGATGTCGCGTGGAACCGATAGCCTTGAGGATATCAATAAGCGAGTAGACAGAGCTGCTTATGAGCTTTCGTTTGCCGACCAATATGACTGCTGTGTAGTTAACGATGTGCTGAGTGATGCTGTAGCTCAAGCAAGAGAGATAATAACTGAGTTCATCAAGGGGAAATGAGAAAGATTGGCATCTTTGGCGGTTCGTTCAACCCCATACATGTGGGGCATGCACTTATTGCCAGCTATATAGTCGAGAACAGCGATATCGACACGCTGTGGCTCATGGTGTCGCCTCAAAACCCCTTAAAAGAGAATTCATCTTTAGCCAGCGACTATCACCGGTTGCGCATGACTGAATTAGTGTCGCGTCGCATAGAAAATGTTATTACTTCTGCTTTCGAATTCGATTTGCCCAAACCATCCTATACAATCGATACTCTCAATGCGCTTCAGGCAAAGTTTCCCGATGATGAATTCTATCTTGTGATAGGTGCCGACAACTGGTGTGTATTTGACCGTTGGAAGGCTGGAGAGGAAATAATAACTAAGCATAGGGTTCTCATATATCCACGTCGTGGGTATGACATTGTAATTCCCGAGAAGTATAGTGATAGGGTATCGGTGGTTGAGGCCCCTCTTATTGAAGTGTCTTCGACTCAGGTGCGTGAACGACTCTCACAATTGAAGAGTGTGAGTTTTTATGTGCCCGAAGCAGTTGAGAGATATATCATAGAAAACAATCTTTACATGAAATAACAACAGATATGGAAAACGATAAACTCTCGCCAACCAGTTTGGCATTTATAGCGCTGACCAATGAGTATTGCCAGCTCGTTGAGAACTGTGGTGATCATGGTCGCGAGGGAATGGTTGAGGCTCTGATAAAGCTGTTGCCTCGCATTTACATTACAGTTACCGACCTAGAACCAAATCTTGAGTATCTTGATGCCTTCATTAGTCAGGCGCTCGATGAAGCATCCTATGATGTGGTGCGTGATAACTTGAGCACCCTGATGGGGGAGGATGATGCTTATCTTGAGGTTTTTCTTGACGACATGAAATATAGTGATACACCTATTGCAACCTCAATTTCGGAAAACCTTGCCGACCTGTATCAGGAATTCTACAATCTGGTGGCTTCGTTGCGTGATCTTAATACCGAGGAGCAGCGACAGATACTTGGTATGTGCAAAGAAAACTTTGTTGAGTATTGGGGACAAACCCTATGCAACGTGTTACGTGCCCTTCACTCGTTAAGTGTTGCAAATCGCGACTATTACGATAACTATTAATACATAAACACAATTATGAAGACTAAATACATTGAATCATTTCTGAAATTCATGGATAGCAGTCCATGCAACTTCTTGGCTGTTGACACAATGAAGAAAATCCTTGTTGAAAACGGTTTCAAGGAGAAATCGCTCAGGGAGAAACTTGACGCCAAGGCTGGTGAGAAATTCTTTTTCACCAAAAACGACTCGGCGATTTTTGCCGTGCGTGTTGGTAAAAAGCCTATAAAAGAGACCGGTTATAAGATTGTGGCAGCTCATAGCGACTCGCCATGTTTTCGCATCAAGCCACATGCCGAGATGCGCTGCGATGGAGGCATCGTGAAATTGAACACTGAGGTATATGGTGGCCCAATCCTTTACACCTGGTTTGACCGCCCATTATCGCTTGCTGGTCGAGTGATACTGAAGGGGAGAAATGCTCTTGATGTGGTGTCGCGCAACATCAAGATAGAGCGTCCTCTTATGCAGATTTCACACCTCGCCATTCACTTTAATCGTGCTGTGAATGAAGGCAACAAACTATCGAAGCAGAAAGACATGCTTCCCATTATTGCTAAGGTTAACAGTGAGTTTGAGACCGGTAATATGCTTGTCAATTTAGTTGCTCAGGAACTTGGAGTGACAGTTGATGAAATTGTCGACTTTGACTTGCTTCTTTATGATACAACACCAGCGTGCACTTTTGGGCTCAACAATGAATTCATATCATCGGGTCGTCTCGACGATCTCAGCATGGCTCATGCAGCTATTACCGCTATAACCGAGGCCACTGATGATAATTGTACTTGTGTTGTTGCCATTTTCGACAATGAGGAAACTGGCAGTGGCACAAAGCAAGGTGCTGGCTCACCAGTGCTTGCCAATGTGCTTCAGCGCATGGCTGAGAGTCAAGGATGCAATTTTGATGATTACTGTGTGGCATTGCAAAAGACCTTTATGATTAGTGCCGATAATGCCCATGCACATCATCCTAACTATAATGAGAAATATGATCCAACCAATCATCCCACAATGGGTGGTGGACCATGCATCAAGATAAATGCCAACTGCAAGTATATGAGTGATGCTCACTCTGCAGCTATCTTTAAGAATCTGTGTGATGAGGCAGGTTCGCCTTGTCAGTATTTCGTAAATCATAGCGATGTGGCTGGAGGATCTACATTGGGCAACATTCTCACTGGGCAAATCGACATTGAAGGTGTTGATGTGGGCAATCCGCTGCTTGCCATGCACTCGGCTCGTGAGACTGCTTCGTGCGATGACCATGTGAATATGATTAAAGTATTCAAGACATTCTTCAGCTGATTTGTGTGGTTAGAGAAAAAATACTATCTTTGTGAAAAATAATTCTAACTTTAAAATATTCTTAAATTATGAATGACGAAAAATTGATTCAAGAGTTAACTCTTAAAGCACAGCAATGGCTTGGCGAGGGCTATGATGAGGAGACTAAAACACAAATCAAAGCAATGATTGACGCTGATGATAAGACTGAACTCATCGAGGCCTTCTACAAAGACTTGGAGTTTGGTACTGGCGGACTTCGTGGTATCATGGGGCCTGGCAGTAACCGCATGAACATCTACACTGTGGGTGCAGCTACTCAAGGTCTTGCCAACTACATTAACGAGGCTTTCAAAGACCTGCCTGAGCGCAAGGTAATTGTAGGTCATGATGTGCGTAATAATAGCCGTTTGTTTGCCGAGACAGTAGCAAATATCTTTAGCGCCAACGGTATCAAGGTATATCTCTTTGAGGGGCCACGTCCCACACCTGAAGTGTCTTATGGTATCCGCCTGTTGGGATGCCAGAGTGGTGTGAACATTACTGCTTCTCATAATCCTAAGGAGTATAACGGCTACAAAGCCTATTGGGATGACGGTGCTCAAGTGGTTTCGCCTCACGATGTGAACATTATTAACTATGTGAACAACATTAAAGACGTGAGTGAGATTAAGTTTCAAGGCAATCGCGACCTAATTGAGATTATTGGTAAAGATATCGATGAGAAGTATCTTGAAGATATCCACACACTGTCACTGAGTCCTGAGGTTGATGCTAAGCACAGCGACCTGAAGATTGTGTATACTCCAATCCATGGTGTTGGCCGTTATATCATTCCTCAGTCTATTGAGCGTTGGGGCTTTAAGAACATCATCCATGTGCCTGAGCAGGACGTAATGAGTGGTGATTTCCCAACCGTTGAGTCGCCAAATCCTGAGAATGCGCCAACTATGCAAATGGCTATCGATAAGGCCGAGGAAACTCAGGCCGACATTGCTCTTGCCAGCGACCCCGATGCCGACCGCATTAGCGTTGTGTTCAAGAACAATAAGGGCAAGTATGAGCTAGTGAACGGAAATCAGATACAAATCATTTTCCACTACTATCTGCTCACTCGCAATCGGGAGCTTGGTAAGCTCACAGGTGATGAGTACATCGTTAAGACCATTGTGACTAGTGAAACAATCAAGCGTATGGCTGATAAGCTAGGCGTTAAGATGTTTGACTGCTACACTGGCTTCAAGTGGATTGCAACAGTGATGCGTGAGATGGAAGGAAAGGGACGCTACCTGGGTGGTGGTGAAGAGAGTTATGGCTTCCTGCCTGAGACCTTCGCTCGCGACAAAGATTCAGTTTCTTCAATTCCATTGATGTGCGAAATAGCTGCATGGGCCAAGGAAAAAGGCATGACCATGAACGAAATGCTCATCGACCTTTATATGAACTATGGCTACTCCAAGGAGCGTGGCATATCGGTAGTGCGCAAGGGCAAGAGTGGTGCCGAAGAGATTGTGGCAATGATGAAGAACTTCCGCGAGAATCCTCAGAAGGAGATTGCTGGTTCGCCAGTTGTGACAATTAAAGACTTCCAGAGTCTTGAGGAACTTGATGTCAAGACTGGCAAGGTCACTAAACTTGTGATGCCAACCACCAGCAATGTGCTGCAGTACTACACAGAGGATGGTACTAAGGTTTCGATTCGTCCTTCGGGTACTGAACCTAAGATTAAGTTCTACATTGAGGTACACGACAAGCTCGAAAGTGCCGATGAGTATGATGCCAAGAATGAATGGGCCGATGCTAAGATTGACACCATCTGCCGTGATTTAGGTATCGCTTAATTCTAGATAAAGTGATTAGGGAAGTGATAATGCTTCCCTAATCATGCTTTAAATATTTAGTAAAACAAATTAAAAAGATAAATATTATGGCTAACAAGAGACAACTGAAAAAAGCAATCGAGTACGCTTGTGGAGAGATGGCCGGTGAGTGCTACTTTGCTCAAAACACATTTGAGAATGTCAATCCTGAAGAATGGGAAAAGATAATCCTTGACATTGCTATGCTGCAAGTGCAAGCATTGAAGAGGGTTTCGGTCGACTTCGATAAAGTGCCAAGAGACTTTACCAATGGTAAGGAATATAACAAGGCCCGTCGCACCTATTTCAAGGCAGTAGAGAAAGCTATTGGCAATTATATGAGAGAGGAGAGCGAGAAGATTGTAGGCCAGATGAATGCTCTTGTCAAGAAATAATTTGATGGTTTTAAGGCGAGAGATGAAGCCTGAGAACGACTTGAAGCTTATTTAAGGCACGAATGATAAGTAAACTGCTAGGCCGCATCATGAAGAATCATGGGTGGAAGTTCGTTGTGAACATTCCACCCGTGAATAAGTGTGTGATATGTGTGGCTCCACACACGAGCAATTGGGATTTTATCATGGGTGAGCTGGCAAGTCGTTCGGTGGGCATGAAGGCTAAGTTTCTTATGAAGGACACGTGGTTCTTTTTTCCTCTCAAGTATCTGCTTTATGCTCTGGGAGGCATACCTGTGGCTCGTGGCCATCGAACCAACGTGACTGGAGGTGTGGTTGACAGCTTTAATCGCCGTGACAATCTGGTTGTGGCTGTCACTCCAGAGGGCACACGCAGTCTTAATCCACACTGGCACAAGGGTTTCCTCTATATGGCTCGTGAGGCCAAAGTCCCCATTGTGCTTGGCTATTTCAATTATGAAAAGAAGATTGTGTGCCTAGATAAGATTTTTGAGCCAAGCGACAATGTGGATGCCGACATGATAGCCATCAAGCAATACTACGATAGTGTGGATTGTAAAGGAAAATTCCCCGAGAAATTTACTACTGGACTTGAAAAACAATAAAAAAGCAATATGATATCGAGAAACTTGCGTGTAGCGCTTATTGAAGACAATGTGGCTTGGGGTGACAAATATGCCAACCTTGAGCAGCTGGGTCGTAACATCCAGAATGTGAGTGAGGACACCGATTTGGTGGTATTGCCTGAACTTTTTACCACTGGTTTCATCGTTGATGATGAGGCTGCTGGTCTTGCTGAGCGAAACACTGGCGAAACAATCCGTTACTTGAAAGACCTGTCGCGCTACCACAATGTGGCAATTGCAGGTAGTTTCTTGGCGAGTACTGCTAGTCAGCTATATAACCGTGCGTTCTTTCTTGAGCCTAACGACGAGGAAGTATTCTATGACAAGAGGCACTTGTTCACTATGTCGGGTGAGCAAAACGTTTACAACCAAGGTATTACCAAATCTCCTGTTTTCAGGTTCCGCGGCATGAACATTAAGCTGATTGTGTGCTACGACCTCAGGTTCCCGGTATTTTGCCGCAATGTAAAAAACAACTATGACATATTGCTCGTTGTTGCCAATTGGCCCAAAGTGCGCCTCAACGCATGGAAAACACTGTTGCAGGCACGTGCCATCGAGAATGAGTGCTATGTGTGCGGTGTGAACCGTTGCGGCACCGATCCCAAGGGGCTTGAGTATGCCACTGGTGGCTCGTGGATAATTGACTTTAAAGGAAAAATAATAGGGGAGAGGAGCACCTCTCCAATTATTGAGGCCGACCTCGCACCAGCCGACCTCGCACGTTTCCGTGAGAAGTTCCCCGCATGGCGCGACGCCGATGAGTTCTCGCTAAAAATTTGACAAGCTGTCACGCAAGTGATATTTTCATTTCACATTTAGAGCAGTTGCAATCTATTTTTAGCAAAGTGTTGCCGTTTCTCAGGAATAGTGGGGACGGAAGTTTATTGTGCGCGTTTTTGTCTTTAAGGCATGCGCCAAGTTCTCGGCGAAGGCAGTATCGCGTGTGCATGACAGGGTGAGAGTCATTGGCCATGCCACTGACTTCAATGGCTGGCTCAATTGTGGTCACGCCATGATCACGATAAAACTGCTCTGCAATATGGTTGGCGACATTGTCGGCACTCTCAAGGATGCGATTGGGGAATGATGCCTCTTTGTTCTCGGGCTTGCGCAAATCGCGATGATAGGATGTGCGATGTGTGCGCTCGAGAAGTTCGATGGTTTCTCGTCTTAATTGGGCAATTACCGACACAGGAATGAAGTAATCGCCCACGATGTAGCATTGCTTCAAACGGTAAATTGTGTCGCCAAGCCTTGCAAGTACTTGGCGCTGACGCTCAGCCTGAGGCAGCTTAGCTGGTTCGGGCCCATTGTCGAGTGCGATGGAATGAACTACTGCACATCCTCGCTCGTCGACAGTCTTGAGACATAGCTGCTTGCCTGCCGTCCATAATGTTAAATCAAGATTAATAGTTCGCTTAGCGCTTGGCTTGGCAAGGACGTCGTTAAAGGCTTTGTCGTAAGTCCTATATACCTTATCGCCACGGCTAATGGCGCAAGAGTCTTTAAGGAAAAGGCGGTTGCCTGCCACTTTATTTACACGGAAGCCATCGTAGTTGCCGTGGTTGTCGATATAGCTCAGACCGTCGCCATTGGCTATAGCTGTGACAGAGTCGAGAGTGATCATGTTGCCACGAGCAGTAGATACCTTTCCCAAATACTCACCTTGCGACTTGGGAGTGTGAATTGACGCCATTGATGTGCCACTGCTGGGCTGGCGTCCATCGATGAAGTAATGGGTAAATGAGCGATTGAAGCTCTTCTCAAGTGTGGGAGTGAAAGATAGGGTTGTAGTGCCACAGGAACTCCTGAGCAAATCGTTGCGTGAACTTATAATGCGGTCGAGAGCCCGACGGTAGTAGGCCACAACGTTTTTAACATAGTCAACATCCTTTAGTCGTCCTTCAATCTTGAATGATGAAATGCCTGCGTTGATCATCTGCTCAAGGCGGTCGCTTGCATTGAAGTCGCGCAACGAGAGCAGGTGCTTCGACTTCATGAGTGTGTTGCCATGGGCATCCTCTAAATCATAGCTCAAGCGGCAGAACTGCGCGCACTCACCACGGTTGGCACTACGGCCTTTCAATGCCTGGCTAATCTGGCAACGGCCACTGTAGCTCACGCACAGCGCTCCGTGGCAGAAACCTTCAAGAGGAACCTTGACCTTGATGGCAATTTCACGAATCTCGCTGAGTGACAGTTCGCGGGCAAGCACGAGTTGAGAAAATCCCATCTGCTCAAGAAACATGGCTTTCTCAGGAGTGCGCAAGTCGCATTGGGTGCTGGCATGAAGGGCAATGGGCGGCAAGTCGAGCCGCAACAACGCCATGTCTTGCACAATAAGCGCATCGACACCGGCATGATACAGTTCATGGACCATTCGCTCGACTGCTTTAAGCTCATTGTCATAGATGATGGTGTTG
The DNA here is from genome assembly GCA_902762385.1 of uncultured Bacteroidales bacterium. Lineage (GTDB taxonomy): Bacteria > Bacteroidota > Bacteroidia > Bacteroidales > Muribaculaceae > Sodaliphilus. The sequence continues at coordinate 137,911 of CACWNQ010000001.1, forward strand.
ACGGTGCAGTAAATGCGAGCTTCGTACAGATGAGCAAAGTCTACAAGTCGCTTGATGTCGTCGATGCTGTTGCCGGCTTGAGAGCGTGCGCCAAAAGCGCTGGCACCAATATAGACAGCGTCGGCTCCATGCTTAATTGCCTCGATGCCAATGGCGGCGTCACGGGCAGGGGCTAGTAATTCTATTTTGCGATGTTTGTTCATTACTAGTAAAAAAGAGACCCAAAAACAAGTCTTTGAGTCTCTTGAAAAGTAGCGGGACTGAGAATTGAACTCAGGACCTCCGGGTTATGAATCCGACGCTCTAACCATCTGAGCTATCCCGCCATTTCACTTTTGCGACTGCAAAGGTACTACATTTTTTTATTCTGTGCAAGAACTACTGGATTTTTTTGTAAAAAAAGTTTATATGTCAGTGTCCTTAGGGAGGTTGTTTTTATCGCATGCAATGACAATCCTGAGTTGTGAGAGGTCGATGTAACGTTGAGCTATTGCTTGCAAGTCGTGGCTGGTGGTGCTGATTATTTCATGAATCTGTTCATTGAAATAAGTGGGGTAGATGCCGTAGCAAAACATGCTTCCAATGTAGCTTGCGATATTGAAAGGTGTGTCGAGAGTCCTTACTAGTTCGCTCAGCATGTGTCGTTTCACTGTTTGTAGCTCTTGCTCTGGGATAGGTTCATCGCACAGACGTTGTAACTCTCTCTTGGTTTCATGCAAGACATTCCACACGTGCTTTGTGTCGCACTCGGTGGAAATGCCAATGTATCCGTCGAAAGACCTTCCGCTATGACTTGCATTGATGCCATAGGTGTAGCCCTTGTCCTCGCGTATGTTTGTCATCAGCCTGCTGCCAAAATATCCTCCAAGCACTGTGGTGAGAATTCTCAGTTTCAAGTAATCAGGGTGTTGCCGTGGCACAGTCTTGAGCATCATTACAATAGCGGCTTGAACTGCTCCATCCTTGTTGACAATTTTGAGCATTTCGGGCGATGGCGACATTTCGGGTTCCAGTATGGGCTCAGGGTCACCGTCGGGCAGCCATTGCGACATTGTGCTCTCGACAGTGGCAATCTCCTTGTGGGTAATGCGTCCTGAGAGGACAAGATTGCAGTTCTGAGCTTTGTAGAAAGCCGAGTAGAATTCCCGCATGTGATGTTGAGTGAGAGAGTTGATGTGGGTGGGAGTCGGATCGGTGGCTAAAGGGTGGTGTTCGCCGTAGTAAAGACGCAAAATCTCTTTATTGGCAATATATTTAACCTTCTCGCGTGCTGTGGCGCAGTTGACCGATAGTTGGCGCTTGTTGAGCTCAAACTCGTTGTCGGGGAAAACTGGGAATCGCAGACAGTCGATAAAGATGGGCAGAGTGTTGTTGAAGTTGTCGTTGAGCGATGACAACGCAAAAGTTGTGCAGTTGTCGTAGACTTGAAGTGAGCGCCACGCGCCGTAGAAGTCGATGGCTTCAGCAATCTGCGCATGGGTCAAATTCTTGTTGCCATTGAAGACAGCCATTGAGCATGCTGTGGCTTGCATGGGACGCGATTCATGAAATGCGCCACCAGTCATGTAGATGGTGAGTTTGTTGATTTCATCCTCACCATTGCCTACAATCCACAGTTTCATGCCATTGGAAAGCATGATGGGTTCAGGAACGTCGAGCCTTATCTCACGAAAATCGCTTACAGGTGGGGGGGTGCTACGATCTACTGCCATAGGAGTTATGATTGTTTTGACAGGAACTGTTCGGCTCGCTCAAGGTCGTGAGGGGTGTCGATGCCAATAGAGGAATGCTGGGTAATACCCACCTTAATCTTTAAGCCATTTTCAAGCCAGCGCAACTGCTCGAGTGATTCGCTAATCTCGAGCGACGAAGGCTGCAACTGTGTGATCTGTTGAAGAACCGATGCATGGTAGGCATACATGCCCAGATGAGTGTAGTATTGGTGACGGCTTGGCCATAACTCCTTTTCGATGCCACGCAGGTGTGGAATCACCGAACGAGAAAAATAGAGGGCGTTCATGTTTATGTCGGTCACAACTTTCACTTTATTAGAGTCTTCGAGGTCGGTATAGCTGCCTTGTTGGTCGAATGGCTTAATGAGAGTGGCAATGTCGGTTGTTGCGTCGTCGAAACATTGCATTATGGCCTTGATTTGGTCGGGTTGTATAAATGGTTCGTCGCCTTGAACATTAATGATTATGTCCTCATTGCCACCATTGATTTGATAGGCTTCCCAGCAACGATCAGTGCCGCTGCGATGGTGTGACCCTGTCATAACGGCCTTGCCGAAGCTGTTGACGTGGTTAAAGATGCGCTCGTCGTCGGTGGCGACAATAACATTGTCGATGGCTTTTTCTGCTTGCTCATACACACGTCTTATCACAGTGCTGCCACCTAGCATTGCTAGTGGCTTGCCTGGGAAACGAGTTGATGCAAATCGTGCAGGAATTATTACTATGAATTTATTGTTTTCCATAATTTAATACTTTGGTGCAAAGTTATGAAATAATAACAACACACGCAATAGTGGTCAAAACAACCTGATGCATCTATTTATAGTGTTTTACCACTTGTGGTGCCACATCGGGCGTGTGAGAGCTAATTATGCGCCAAGGCTTAGGGTAGAGATTGTTGGCTCTGTTTCCTAGATTGTTGACAAAGCCTAGAGTTGAGCCATTGTAGTTTAGCAGCACGTATCCACGTGGAGCGTCGATGATAATAGCTTGTCCTCGCAAGTAGTCGATGGCAGTCTTGTAGTCAACATCAACCATTGGGAACGAAGTTGGGTTGATGCTCGGTGACATGGCCAATTGGTGTGACGGTATTGCTTTTTTGCCTTTTATTGTACCAAGTTCAACTCCAAAATGCTTGATAATGTGCAGTTTGTTATATTTATCTTTAACTGCTGCTTTAATATAGTTGGGCACGGCATTGATGACTTCATTGTTGGCGTCGAGAGAATAATCGCCTTCAATCCAGTTGAGCATCTCGTTGGGAATTGAGGTGTTCGCCTTTTTTGTTTTTTGAGGCTTGTCGACACGGATGTCGGTTGTGCTGTCTTTATCCTTTTGCAGAACGCACATAAATAATCCTTCACCTTTAGTCAGGTGAGGCAAGAACCTGTAACATGGATAGTTGCCGCTAATTTCAGGGTGTATGTTCCACGAGTCGCTGATTGATAGGCTTATAGGGGTGGCTTTTAAATTGTTGATGATAAAATCTACAATTTCTTCGTTCTCGTGGGTGTTGTAGGTGCAAGTGCTGTAAATGAGCAGTCCACCAGGCTTTAAGGCAGGCCATATATCTTGGAGAATTGCGCGTTGCCTGGCAGCACATTGCTCAACAAGTGCTGGTGACCATTGTGCTATTGCCTCATCGTCCTTTCTAAACATGCCTTCTCCACTACAAGGCACGTCGGCTGCTATAACATCAAATTCATGAACTAGAGTTCCTATTGATTTAGGATTGTCACAAGTGACCATGCAATTGTCGGCCCCCCATTTTATCACATTCTCACGCAAAATCTGTGCGCGTTGGGGCATGATTTCGTTTGAGATCATGATGCTTCCTTTAGGCAATGTTTGCAATGCTGCGGTGGTTTTGCCTCCAGGGGCGGCACACAAGTCAAGGTACTTGACAGGCCGACTGATAAGCGACTTGATGATGTGTGCTATGAACATTGACGAAGGGTCCTGCACATAGTAGCAGCCCGCATGAAACATGGGGTCGAAAGTGAACGGTGGTCTTTCGGGCAGATAAATGCCGCTTTGGCACCAAGGCACTGATTGCATTGCTGTGAGTGCCTTAAAGCCTTTTGCTTCGTTGAAACGTATAGCAGTCGTTGGGCTAGAGCTTGCTATTGCATCAAGCATTGCCTTGGCTTCATTGCTTGGCAAAATGCCATTTATTTCGTCGATAAATAATTGGTTTAGTTGCATTGTGGAAAAATAATCTATTGCAAAGATACAAATAATAAATTGGAGTCGCAATTAATAAGCGAGAGAAGTTGACAATTGTGGTATTTTGTGAGTCGAAAGATTTGAGTATTAGTTTTTTATTTTTAACCATTTGATTTAAGTATAGGATGCTTAAAATATATTTTTATAAAAAACCTAAAAAAATGATGTCTATATAAATCTAAATTAGTAATTTCGTAGAGTTATTAATAATAAATCGTGTAATAATATGAATAAACTGACAAAATTTTTCTTGACAGCTGCGATTGCATTATTTGCTTTGCCAAATCTTCATGCTGAACATCTCATTGTTATAGGTGCTAATGATACTCATAGCCAGATAGAGCCAGCAAGTGATGGGTTGGGTGGTCTGTTCCGTCGTAGAGCTGCATTTGACGAGATTCGCCGTAATAATAAAAATGTAATAGCTGTACATGCTGGAGACGCAGTGCAAGGCACTCCCTATTTCTCTATGTTCAAGGGCGAAGTGGAGTATGCTGCTATCGACAGTTTGGGCTACGACATGGTAGTGATGGGAAATCATGAATTTGACAACGGCATTGATGACCTTGCTTATTATTACAAAAAGATTAAGGCTGTTAAATTGTCGGCCAATTATGATTTCAGTAATACTCCTTTGTGTGGAGTAATGCAGCCCTATTGCATTAGGACAGTTGCTGGCAAGAAAATAGGTTTCTTTGGCATCAATGTTAACCCCAAGGGTCTCATTAGCGATGATAAATATCGTGGAATGGAATACCTTAACAATGGTGATGTTGCTGAGGCCACAGCCAAATACTTGAAGGAAGTCCAGAAAGTTGACTTTACAATCATGGTTTCACACATAGGTTATTATCCTGAAACCGTGGGCGAGGTTGGTGATTCGATTATTGCCAGTCGTTCACATTACATCGATATGATAGTGGGCGCTCACACTCACACCTTGCTTGAACCAGGTGATCCACGCACGATGGTTAAGAATGCCGATGGTAAAATTATTACCGTTGGTCAGAATGGTAAGTGGGGTAAGTATATTTCGGTGTTTGACATTGATCTTGATGACTTTAGCGTGAAGTACAGCCAAGTTAAGCTTGACAAGTCGCTTGATGCAAAAGTCAACTATCCTGAGATGGAGAAGTGGATTGGTGGCTACAAGTTTAAAGTCGACAGTGTTATGAACAATGTGATTGGAACATCGGCAAGAGCAATGGGTGATGGTGATATTCCTTCTCAGAACTGGTTGTGTGATGCTGTTATGGAGATGCTTCCTGGTATAAGTGGCATCACAAATATTGATGGTGTTATTATGAATAAAGGTGGAATTCGTCAGCCGATGCCTAAAGGCAACGTGAGTGAAGGACTAATTGGCTCAATGTTCCCATTTGACAACCGTTTTATGGTTGTAGAGATTTCTGGAAGTGACCTGCTTGAGGCGCTTCGCGTGATGGGCACCCGTGGTGGCGATGCTTTGAGCAAGGGATTCAAAGTTGAGTATGCTGGTAGTGATGCAAATACCCGCATTGTGTCGGCAAAGCTTAATGGCAAGAAAATTGACCCCAAAAAGACTTACAAGATTGGCTCAATCGACTATCTCGTAAATGGTGGCGATCACATGGAAGCTCTGGGTAAAGGTGCAATTCTATTTATCGACACAGTTCCTTATGGAAATCACATGAAGAACTATATCAAGTCACTTACACAGCAAGGCCGTGTGATTGATGCTAATGACGTGCCCAGAATGGTGGGTAAGAAATAATACGCAAAAATAATACATAAAAAACACAATTTATTTAGATAAAATTCTAGAATGATGAGAACTTCACATTCAAGATTACTCTTAACAATGCTTGCTGTGCTGCTTATTGGCTCGCAGCAAGCATTGCCTGTTAATCCTTCAATCCTTAACCGTGTAGATGCCATTGCTCGCGAGAAGTGGGTAAATGATACATATGCCAATCTATCGCCTGCTGAACGCATAGCTCAAATCATTATCATGCCTATTAATCCAAGTGACGGCGACATTGTTAATGAACAAGTGAGAAAATATGTTGCCGACAACAAGGTGGGAGGTCTCATATTTGAGCGAAGCAACATAGCTACACAGGCTGGCATTACCAATTATGCCCAATCTCTTGCGTCGGTATCTCTAATGATAGCACTTGATGCTGAATGGGGGCTTTCGATGCGCCTCATCGATGCACCATCCTTTCCTCGAAATTTGAGTTTGGGTGGTGTTAGCAACGACAGGCTCATATATGAATACGGTAAAGAAGTGGCACGGGAATGCCGCTTAATGGGTGTTCATGTGAATTTTGCTCCAGTGCTTGATGTACTCGACAGGACAGGAGCGATCGTTGGCAATCGTTCGTTTGGATATAGTCCTGATGTGGTTGCCCGTAATGGTGTGGCTTTTGCCAAAGGACTTGAAGATGGTGGAGTTCTATCGACCGCAAAGCATTTTCCCGGTCATGGTTCTACAATTGCCGATTCTCACAAGGAACTTCCAATTATTGATAAGTCTCTCCAGGAGATGCAACTTTTCGACTTGATGCCATTCAAGAAATATATTGAAGCTGGACTTGGCGGCATGCTGACAGCCCATATAGATGTGAACTTTTTTGATGATGGTGTGATGCCGTGTTCACTGTCTAAACAATGTGTTGATGGATTGTTGAAGAGCGACATGGGATTTGAGGGGTTGATTTTTACTGATGCCCTTCAAATGGAAGGAGCTAAGGCTGTAGAAGGCAATCCATGCGTTAATGCTATCTTGGCAGGTAATGACATCCTGCTCATGCCCGATGATGTGGATGCTAGCATTGAAGCTGTTACTCAGGCGATAGATCAAGGCATTATTAAATGGAGTGATATAGAGAAACGATGCAAGAAGATGTTGCGCTACAAATATGCTTTAGAAATAATCGATAGTGCCAAGAAACCAATAAACATTGATAATCTTGCTAGTGAAATCAACACTCAGTATGCTCAAGACCTCAACCGACGTCTTATTGCTGAAGCCGTGACTGTGGCTACTAATAAAAACGACTTGTTACCGCTTGTGAACAGGCAAAATGAGGTGCTGCCAGTGCTTACTTTGGGACTTGGCTCTGGCCCAGATAACATGTTCCAAAGGCGCTGTGCTAACTACGTGCCAACACATGCTTGCAATTCAGCGTTAGCCATGCAGGCTCTTAACAATTGCAAACGCGTGATTATTGCCATTAGCGATACTAGCTTAGTCGACGATGCTATAGTTGTCGCCAGCAAGCATAAAAATGCAGTTGTAGCAGTGCTTGATGACCCTGTGAATATGGAGAAATATGCTAATCTTATCACTAATCGTGGTGTTGACGCTGTGGTTTTGGCCTATGGAAAGAGCGATGAGTGGCAAGATTATGCTGTGCAGACAATCTTCGGCGGAAATGCTGCACGTGGTGTGCTTCCTGTAACTGTAAAGTCACATGAAAACAATGTGGCCTTGCGTGCTGGCACGGGCGTGAAATATGAGGCGGTAAGATTGGGTTACACTTTGCCTATTGAGGTGGGATTTAAACCCGACTTGTTGCTTAAAATCGACTCGGTTTGTAATTATGGAATCGAACAAGGTGCTTTCCCCGGTTGTCAAGTGCTTGTGGCACGTCATGGCAAGATAGTGTGCAACCGTGCCTATGGCGAAATTGACTTCAACAGTGGTGTGCCTGTTACTGAAAATACTCTTTATGGTTTGGCGTCAGTATCGAAGGCCACTGGCACACTGAGTGGTATCATGAAGTTATATGATGACGGAAAATTCAAGCTTGACGAGCCTGCCAGTAAATATATTGCTGGTTTGAGGAATACCGACAAGAAGGATATAACCTTCAGACAGCTTCTTTATCATGAGACTGGTATGCAACCCTCGTTAAGCATGTGGGAAATGATGTTTGACCCTGAGACTTATAGTGGTAAGCTCATAACAAATAAGCCCACAAGTACTAATACAATTAAGGTTATGAATAATGCCTATGGGCACAAAGACGCCAAGTTGCGTACCGATATATTGGCAAGTGAACCGAGCAAGAGGTTCAACATTGCTATTGCCGAAGGTATTTATGGTGGCAAGGTAACTTATGACTCGGTCATGAATCGCATTTACCATTCCAAGTTGCGACCTAATAAAAAGTATTGTTACAGTTGCTTGAACTTCTGCTTGCTTGCCGATGCATTGCAAAGCATTTCTCACAAGCAGCTTGATGAATTTGTTGGTAGCAAGATTTTCGGCCCATTAGGCTCTTATCACACGATGTATCGCCCACTTAAAAAGTGTGCTCCAAATGATATTGCTTATACCGAAGTCGACACCTACTTGCGCAGGCAGCACATTCATGGTTACGTTCACGATGAGCTGGCTGCTTTCTCGGGAGGGGTTCAAGGTAATGCAGGCCTGTTCTCAAATGCCAATGATCTGGCAAAGCTCTTTCAGATGTGGCTTAACGGAGGAAAATATGGACGTGAAACTTACTATAAGAAGAGTACCGTCAATCTTTTCCTCACATCAAAGAGTCCTAACTCACATCGTGGATTAGGATTTGACAAACCCAATCCCGCCGACCAGGAGGCGTCGAGCACTTGTCCTGAGGCTACTGTCGAGACTGTGGGTCACACAGGTTTTACTGGCACATGCTACTGGATTGATCCTAAGAACGATATGATTTACATTTTCTTAAGCAACCGTGTGAGTCCTACTCGTGATAATCCGGCATTTACTCGTGTGAGCGCTCGCTCTCACATTCACACAATTTTATATAATTCGCTCTTGAACTAATTGTAATTATTTTACGTAATATTTATAGGTTATGAATAAGCATTTTTCATTAATTGTAGTTGCATTGTGCCTTCTTATGGTGTCGTGCTCTCAGGGATATAAGATAAACGTTAATTTTGCCGGAAATGACTTTGATGGCAAGATGGCTTATCTCACCAACTATGATACTGGTGATACAATCGACAGTGCTTCGGTTACTGATAAAAACTTGCACTTTGAAGGCAATATTGATTCGGCCTATTATGCTCGCCTGATTGTTGACGGAAATCGCTTTGGAATGATTGTGGAACCTGGTGAGATTAACGTGGAGTGGGGCGAAGCGATTATAGCAAAAGGAACTCCATTGAACGAGAAACTCAACGAGTTGGGCCAGCAGTTGGAGAGAATCGATGAGCAATGGGAAAAGATTGAGCTGGCGAGAGGGAGTGGCCAGTTGAGTGAAGAGCAGGCAAGCATGCACAGTGCTGAACTTGATGAGAAGCAGATGTCGCTTTTTTATAGCACCTACATTTCAAATAAAGACAATGCTTTGGGCCCATGGGCTTTTACCAATTATCTAATTTACAAGCAGTTCACAAAAGCTGGGCTCGACTCTATTCTTAACACAGCACCAAGCAGTTATCGTGGCTACAAGCGTGTGATAAAAGCGCAGAGCGATGCCGCAGCAATTGAGAGCACAGCTGCAGGCAAGAAATTTACCGATTTCACAATGACTACACCTGAAGGGAAAGTGCAGAGACTGAGTGACTTTGTGGGTGCCGATGGTAACTTCACGGTTATTGACTTCTGGGCAAGCTGGTGTGGGCCTTGCCGAGCTGAGATTAAGGGCTCACTCAAAAAGATTTATGAGAAGTACAATGGCAAGGGCCTGGACGTGATAGGTGTGGCAGTGTGGGATAACCCCGATGACACCAAGGCAGCTATTGAGCAACTCTCAATTCCATGGCGCGTGATGATCGACAACCATTATACTACTGTGCCCACCGACCTCTATGGCGTAGCTGGCATTCCACACATCATGGTTCTTGACCCCGATGGCATTATAATTTCTCGTGGGCTTCAAGGTGAGCCTCTTGAGCAATATATCGACCATGTAATGACTGGCAAGTGATTTCCTGCTTTGGGGTGGCATTAAGGGCGCCTGACTGTAGCCCCATGAACTGTCATCATTATTTTAGGATTGAAAATTCAATAAAAATGTTGTTGGTTAAGAGTAAATTAATTAATTTTGCACCTGTTTTAGAAAATTAGTGCAAACCGAGTGAAATACAAAATGAAAGACGAAGTTTTTCATTTTTGTTTCCGAGGTGCCGCCTAATTTATCCAAAATGGTCATGCAAGGCGTGTGTGTCTTCATGTGCCCATTTACATATAGTATTACCACATGATTCTACCGTCAATTATTTTTAAACATAAACGAGACTATAGAAATGAAGAAATTTATTTATCTTTTAGCGCTGGCGATGGTGTTCGTTAATTATTCTTGTGCTTCACTGGCCTCCTTATTTGGTGGAAATGGCGTGTGCAACTGCAGTTGTGCCGCTTGCGTGAATTGCACCGGCAAGCATCGACATGTGCTCTCGAGTGAAGAACTGGCGCAGTTGCAACTAGCCCAGTCGACACTCAGCGACCAGCAGGCTAGGCGCAAGGCCGAGCTCGACTCACTGCTCAATATGGATTATACTATCGTGCACTATGATGTGCCCGATCCCACAATCCACATTCCTTTCTCTTGGGATGATAATGAAGTGATTACCGAGTCAAGAGATTCTCTCGATGCACTATTTAATAAGTCGAAAGCAACAACTGGTGGCGACATTCAGTATGTGCACAAGGGCATTAACACTAGCTACAAGGAGAACGATGTGTACTTCTATTTCAACACTAAGGATGGTGTTCCTCAACCATTAAGAATGGTGGTACACTTCTATGCCGACGACCCAATCGAGTTCAATACTCTCAAGATGCAGCTTGAGCGATTTAAATATGAGTTTGAGCCAACCAAAGTTCATCGCTCAACTGAAGGTCAGTTCTATGTTGAGAACTTTGATCAGGCTCTCGATGGCACTTGCCGCGACTTCGTTGCCGGACTAGCAAAATGTGAATTTGGTAACATACTGCTGCACAGCAAGGGCGGTGTGAGCCATCGCATTTATCTCACCGACAAGCAACTCAAGCACTTCCGCGACACTTATAAGCTATATCGCTTAATGGGTGGTAAGCTCTAAGAATAAAGATATATTTTTATTAATAAAAAAAGGCAACGGGGAACCATCATAATGGTCCTCGTTGTCTTTCTGAGTTGTGAGTTATGAGTTATGAGTTATGAGTTGTGAGTTATGAGTTGTGAGTTATGAGTTATGAGTTGTGAGTTATGAGTTGTGAGTTATGAGTTATGAGTTATGAGTTATGAGTTGTGAGTTGTGAGTTATGAGTTGTGAGTTATGAGTTGTGAGTTGTGAGTTATGAGTTGTGAGTTGTGAGTTATGAGTTGTGAGTTATGAGTTGTGAGTTGGCAATTGATGTTTTTTCCAGATAAATTTATTATATTTGTGGTTTGAAAATAAAACATGTTTATTAACTATATATAATTCATTCTTATGGCAGCAGTCGACGACAAGAAAATCATCTTCTCGATGGTGGGGGTGAGCAAGACAATTCAGCAAAATCAGAAGCAGATTCTAAAGAACATATACCTATCATTTTTCTATGGGGCCAAAATTGGTATAATTGGTTTGAATGGAGCTGGTAAGTCTACATTGATGAAAATAATTGCTGGTATTGAAAAGCAATATCAAGGCGAAGTGGTTTTTGCTCCAGGCTACAGTGTGGGTTATCTGCCCCAGGACCCTCAACTCGACCCCAAAAAGACAGTGAAAGAAGTTGTGCAAGAAGGGGTGCAGCATGTGGTTGATGCTCTTAAGGAGTATGAGGAGATAAATCAGAAGTTTGGTTTACCTGAATACTATGAGAGTGAGGATAAAATGAATGAGCTTTTTGCTCGCCAAGCTGAGTTACAAGATGTCATTGATGCTACTGATGCATGGAATCTTGACAGCCGCTTGGAACGCGCTATGGATGCTTTGAGGTGTCCTGAAGGCGATCAACTTACCGAGCACTTGAGTGGTGGTGAGCGTCGTCGCGTGGCTTTGTGCCGACTGTTGCTTCAGAAACCCGATGTGCTGCTGCTTGATGAGCCTACCAACCACCTTGATGCAGAGTCGATTGATTGGCTTGAACAGCATCTCCAGCAGTATGAGGGCACAGTGATAGCTGTTACCCACGACCGTTATTTCCTTGACCATGTGGCAGGATGGATTCTTGAACTCGACCGTGGTGAGGGCATTCCTTGGCGTGGTAATTACAGCAGTTGGTTAGAGCAGAAGACTCAGCGACTTGCTCAAGAGGAAAAGACCGAAAGTAAGCGCCGTAAGACCTTGCAGCGTGAGCTTGAATGGGTGCGTATGGCTCCTAAAGCTCGTCAAGCCAAGGGTAAGGCTCGCTTAAACAGTTATGACAAACTGCTTAACGAAAGTGTGAAAGAGAAAGAGGAGAAACTTGAGATATTCATACCTAATGGACCTCGATTGGGCAACAAGGTAATTGAGGCACAACATGTGGCAAAAGCCTTTGGCGAAAAGTTGCTCTTTGATGACCTCAATTTCATGTTGCCTCCCAATGGCATTGTGGGAGTAATTGGTCCTAATGGTGCAGGAAAGACAACACTGTTCAGGCTTATCATGGGATTAGAGAAACCCGATAGTGGCACTTTCGAAGTGGGTGAAACGGTTAAGGCCGTATATGTCGACCAACAGCACACCAGCATCGATCCTGAAAAGACCGTCTATGAGGTAATATCGGGTGGCGTGGAGCTGCTGCGCATGGGTGGCCGTGACGTGAATGCCCGAGCTTACTTGTCACGCTTCAATTTTTCAGGAGTTGACCAGCAGAAGAAATGCGGTGTGTTAAGTGGTGGTGAGCGAAACCGATTGCAATTAGCTCTTGCCCTGAAAGAAGAAGGCAATGTGTTGCTCCTTGATGAGCCAACCAATGATATCGATGTCAATACCTTGCGAGCTCTTGAGGAAGGTCTTGACAACTTTGCTGGTTGTGCTGTGGTAATCAGTCATGACCGTTGGTTCCTCGACCGCATTTGTACGCATATTCTTGCCTTTGAGGGCGACAGCAATGTTTTCTTCTTTGAGGGTTCTTATACCGAATATGAAGAAAACAAACTCAAGCGTCTGGGAAAAGAAGAACCAACACGTGTGCGCTATCGTAAACTGACTACCGACTAAATAAATTGAATTAAAATGTGATTTTTTCCAGCTTGTTGCGTCTAATGAATAAAAACACTACAAGATTATGAAAAAGATTTTAATTATTACAATAGCCTTACTGGCTTTTGCTGGGTTTAATTCATGCGTTGAGACTACCACCAGTGGCACCCAGACAACACAAGTGACGTCGACTAGTAAGACGGTTAAAATGAAACCCTTTGTCGATGTGAATGTTATTGGATCCATGCAGGTGCTATACAGCACAGGAAAAAGCAACGAAGTGAGAGTTGAGGCTATGAAAGAGGCTTTCGATAAACTTGTTATATATGTAAAGGAGAATGAGCTTTATATTACCTCAAAAGATGAGAATCTTGACTCGGCCAGCTTGATTCAAGATGTGAAAGTATATGTTTCATCGCCATCGCTCCGTGAAGTGTCATTGACTGGAGCAGGCTCATTCATAACAACTGGCCCTGTGTCATCTTCTCATTTAGATATCGACCTAATAGGGGCAGGTGAAGTCGCATTTGCTCAACGGGTAGATACTAAAACTCTCGATGTTGAACTTACTGGCGCAGGCGTTGTGAACATATCTGACCTGAAATGCCCAAAGTTGTGGACACAGATAACAGGCGCTGGCACAGTGAACTATGACAACATCACTATCGATAATGCTGAGAGTATTATTGTTGGGTCAGGAAAGATTTCCGTAAAGGGCTCAGTTAAGAACCACATCAAAACAGTTACTGGCTCGGGTGAAATTCGAGAGTCGTCTCTTTAATCGAGGAAGCGCTTGTTCAAACCATTATAATGGTCGATGCGCCTGTCGCGCAAGAATGGCCACCAACGGCGCACTCGCTCGGTGCGCTCAAGATTGACATCGATTATTGTCTCTTCCTCATCGGTACTTGACGCACAGTGAAGTACTTCGCCTTGCTGGCCTGCAACGAAGCTACTGCCCCAAAACTCAATGCCACGAGTTTGTCCGCTTGGGTCAATCTCGTGCCCTACACGGTTGACGGTCACCACAGGAATTCCGTTGGCAACGGCATGTCCTAATTGCACCGTCATCCAAGCGTTGAGTTGTCGCATTTTCTCGCTCTCATTATCGCTGCTTTCAAAACCAATAGCAGTAGGGTATATGAGTATGTCGGCTCCACGCAATGCCATCAGTCGCGCTGCTTCGGGATACCATTGGTCCCAGCATACCAACACGCCAAGTTTGCCTATGCTAGTGTTGATGGGCTCAAATCCAAGGTCTCCTGGTGTAAAGTAGAATTTTTCATAATAGGCGGGATCGTCGGGAATGTGCATCTTGCGATACTTTCCTGCAATGCTGCCATCTTTTTCAAATACCACAGCAGTATTGTGGTATAATCCTTTAGCTCTTTTCTCAAAGAGTGATGTTACAAGCACAACTTTATTGTCGCGTGCTGCTTTGGCATATATGTCGGTGACATCGCCTGGTATTTGTGTGGCAAGGTCGAAATTCTCGACATTCTCTTCTTGGCAAAAATAGAGCGAGTCGTGAAGCTCTTGCATGACAATTAACTCGGCACCGTCGCTTGCCAAGTGTGATATTTTCTCGAGTAGTCGAGTACGGTTAAGTTTAACCTCGCTACTATTGTGTTGCTGTATGATTCCTATCTTCATGTTTTCAAAAAGTTTTTGGGTATCTGCATCGTGATGCAATGCAGCGACCCATGTTGTTTTATTAATGCATTACAGTCGATACCCACCACATTGCGGTTGGTGTATACTTGTTGAATTGTCTCGAGTGCCCGTAGGTCATTTTCGCGTTGACCGTAGATTGGCACCAGTACCTGATTGTTGGTGACCAAATAGTTGGCATAAGTTGCCGGCAAGCGCTCATTATTCTCGTCAAGGATAGGAGAGGGGCAAGGCAGAGCAACTAAGTTGAAAGGCTGGTCGTTCATGTTTTTCAAAGCCTTGAGTTCATCTTCCATAAGCTTTAACGGCTCATATTGCTCATCGCTTTGGTCATCACATTTCACATATATGATTGTGTTATTAGGTGCAAGGCGTGCTAGAGTGTCGATGTGAGCATCGGTGTCATCGCCAACAAGTTCACCATGATAGAGCCAAAGAACCTTTTTTGCTCCCAGTCGAGTTCTGAGAACCTCTTCAATTTGTTGTTGCGACAACGTGCTGTTACGGTTTGGTGAGAGTAGGCATTGGCTTGTGGTAAGGATTGTTCCACAGCCATCGCTCTCAATCGAACCACCTTCAAGCACGAAGTCTTGACAATTGATAAGAGTGGCATTAAAGAGGCCATTGCTAGCCATTGCGCGACAAATAAGATTATCGTGGCAAGCAGCAAATTTCATGCCCCAAGCATCAAATTTGAAGTCGAGCAAAATTCTTTCTTTACCATCGATTACAGCAATGGGCCCGAAATCTCGAGCCCAAGTATCGTTAGTGTTAATGGTCTGATATATAATGTTGTGGCTATTGTTTATATCACACAACTGCTCTTTGACTTCATCGAGATGTGGTGTTACTACTATTAGTTTCATCTCTCTTAAAATGGCAGCTGCTACCTTTTTGTAACACGCCTGAACTTCTTCAAGCATAGTTGCCCAGTCGGTGCCGCAATGAGGCCACGCCAGCAAGATAGCATCCTGGCGTTCCCATTCGGCGGGCATGACACGTGTAGAGAGAGAGTAGTCGAGGGTCATTAAGTAGGTTTTTAATTCAACAGTTATTCGTCAAGAGTTTCCCAAAATTCGTCTCGATCTCGCATTTGCTCATCGATGAAGTCTTGATATCCTGTCCTTACGTCATAACCCATTTCCTCGCACCAAAGGTCGTAATCTTCCTTAAGCTGTGGGTCATTGTTCATCATGCTCGTAAATTCATGTTCTACCTCGCTTGTGCGTGCGTACTGGTCAAGCAGAGCTCTTAATATTTCAGAAATATCGTTCATGATTACAAGTTGGTTTTTAAAATGGTAAATAAGTCATTTGGTTTTCAAAAATAGTACATTTAGTGTTTATGACAATAGAAATACATGAAAACTTATTAACAACCCCCGAAAAACCAATCGTTTTTTGATTTTATAATTAAATAATGTGTTACATTTGCATCCAAATTATAAAAAACAATGAGTAAAATTAAGTGTATTATATCACTATTGATGCTACTAGTGTTGGTGGCATGCTCATCGACCGATGAGAACTTGAGAGCAATGATTCCAGATGACGCTGTGGGAATTGTGGCAATCGATATGCATAGTGTGATGACTAAAGCTGGAATGGTTGATGGCGATAATATAGTAGTACCCGAGGAACTTAAGAAAGTCATTGATGATGCTGATCCTACTGTGCTCGGTGATTTGATCTATAATCTGCCAAACTCAGGAATTGACATCAATAATAAGTGTTATATCTTTTTCTCACCAGGAATATTTAAGGCTGTAGCTCTTTTCCCTTTAAGCAATAAAGAAGATGCAATGGCTATGGTGAAGAAAATCACCTCTTCACCTGTGACTGATATCGAGGGAGTAGACTTTGCCACTCATCTTGACTATGCCTATGTAATTGATGGCGATGTGTTGATGATAGGGCGGTACAGCACTCCAGTTGATGCCAATGTTGCAGCGAAAGCCGCTGGTGATATTCTTGGTAAGACTAAGCCAAGCTTGCTTTTGAACAAGGAGGTTGCTGAGAACTTCGCTGATACGTGTGATGTTAATGCCTATATTAGTATTAAGGAATTTACCACAATCTTGAAAAAGAACTCCCGGTTCAGCACTATATTTGGCAATGTTCCAGCTATTGATATTATAACCGACAGTGACATCAAGGCAATGATAGCAAGCATTAATTTCAATATGAAAAAGGGTGAAGAGCAGGCCACAATTGAGTCGCGATTCATATATCAAGAGAATGGCCAGTATCAGCAACTATATGATAATCTCATTGCCCCCACGGTCGATAGTGCCAGCAATGTCCTGAAGCTTATTCCTGGTGAGCTCGACACCTATGTGGCAATGAAAATTGATGGCAGTAGGCTTGCCTCGTTACCAGCGATGGGCAAGATGTTTGACATTTTGGAGGCAACGCCACTCACTGCTGGCTTAAAGCACAAAGATATTCTTTCATCGATAAAAGGTGCTCTTGCCTTTGGCGTAGGACCAGCCACTGTGGGCGAGTACAACTTTGTAATTGCTGCACAGTCAACTAATCCAAGTCTCATTACGAATGAGATAGTAGAGATTGCAAACAAACGTGGGCAGAGTCCTCTAAAGCGTAATAATGAGTACTTCTACGATTACGGTGGACAGGGGATTGCCATGGGCCAAACTGACAATGCTTTTTATCTGCGATGTGTTGATTTTGAGACTGCGTTCCCAGCAAGTGAATTGTCGGTATTACCCACCAATCTTGACAAAGCATCAATAGCTATTTATCGAATGCTCAAGGTGGGTGACAGCATTGAGGGTTTCCTGAATTGGGGCCTTCTTAACAAGACCGAAGGAAAGGGGTTCTATTACTCCGAAAATGAGAAAACCAATGTTGTGGTTTCAGTCCTAAAATATTTATGTTGGAGTGAGCCTAACGTGGAAAAAACTGAAAGTGATGATGATTATGATTATGGTTTTTAAGTGAAGCTACAATCATCTTGACAAACATCTCATAGCTGGCCGGAGTTAACCATCTCTTCGGCCAGTTTTAATGTTTCGTGCTTGCCAACGTCGAGCCAAGTGTAAGGTGTGTCTTGCAAATATCCATTGATAAGATGTGTGTGGCATTCGTCGACATAGAATGGCGTGATGGAAAATTTGGCTTGTCCCTGTGAATACTCTTCCAAAGGCTCAAAGATGCTTGGAGAAATTACATGAATGCCACCAAAGGCAAGTTCATGCATGCCCTCTCGATGAATGAAATCACTAGGGCGAGTCTCGCCTGTTGACTTGTTAAGCCATCCTTGCAGCCTGTAATCATCGTCGAAAACAAAATAGCGGCTAGTCTGTCGTTCCTTTACAAGAAGCGTTGCCATGGCGCCACTCTCAATGTGATTGTGATACATAGCACGCAGGTCAATATCTGTAAGGATATCGGCATTATGCACTAGGAAAGGTTCATCTGCGTCGAGTAGGGTTTTAGCTTTGAGAATGCCACCACCAGTGTCGAGCAGCATGTCTCGCTCGTCGCTGATGTGGATATTTAGCCCAAAGTTATCATTTTCATTGAGGAAATCGATGATTTTCTGTCCAAAATGATGGATGTTGACAGTAATGTCATCAAAGCCCGCTTCAGCGAGTTTTGTTATCACTCTTTCTAGCATTGTTTTGCCGCCGATCTCTACCAAAGCTTTGGGACGATCGTTGGTTAAAGGACGCAGTCGGGTACCAAGACCGGCTGCAAATATCATCGCTTTCATTCAACTACTGGATTGAAGGTGCGGTCGTGGCCACTCTGCTCACGGTGTGATAGCTCGACACGCACATTGAATTTCTTGTAAATATGCTCAGCTAGGTGTTGCGCAGCATAAACCGAGCGGTGCTGACCGCCTGTACAGCCGAAACAAACCATCAAGTCGGTGAAGTTACGTTTTTTATAGCGCTCGACCGACTCATCGACCATAGCATAAACATGAACAAGCCACTGGTCAATAGTGCTCTCTTTTTGAAGGAACTTGATTACATTATCATCTAGACCAGTGAAGGCTTTGTACTTGTCGTATTTTCCTGGATTGTTCAGTGCGCGACAGTCAAACACATAGCCACCACCGTTACCTGAAGGGTCGTGTGGTATGCCTTTTTTGTAGGCAAAGCTCATCACTCTCACTGTGAGCGATTTCTCTTCGCTAGTGAAATCTTTCATGTTCACCAGTTCGTTGATTATCTCACTTAAGTAGGGATATTGGTCGAACGAGTTGCTTGTAACCAATCGGCGCAAGTTGGCAATGGCAGGAACGATGCTGTTTTTCATGAAGTCGGGTTTCTTCTCAAAGTAGCCACGGAAGCCATAAGCACCCAGTACTTGCAGCGTGCGGAAGAGCACGAACAATCGCAAATTGTCGAAAAACAGTTTCTCGTCAAGGTCGGGTTTATAAATCTTGAGTTGGTCGATATAGGCCTGGATGAGCTCTTTTTTCAGGTCTTCGGGATACTTGGCTCGCGACTGCCACACGAATGAAGCAACGTCGTAGTAGTAAGGACCACGACGGCCACCTTGGAAGTCGATATATGCCAGGCGGCAATCGGCAGGGTGGTCAGTGTCGCCAACAAGCATTACATTGCGTGATTGAAAATCTCGATACATGAATGTGTCGCTTGGTACCGAGAGCAAGTCGTGTGTGAGCTGTTCGAAGTCATTCTCAAGCTTGTTTTCGTTGAATACGATTCCTGTTGCTTTAAGGAAGCAATACTTGAAGTAGTTAAGGTCCCACTTGATAGAACGCTCATCGAAACACTCAGCGGGATGGCACTTGCTGTAGTCAAAACCATGAGTGCCACGGAACTGAATGTCGCACAAATCTCTCATAGCGCGACGCAAGAGAGCTTTTTCCTCGCTTGTGAAGGCATGAGTGATGCTACTGCGACGAATCTTGTTCCACAAGATGTTTTCGGGTTTACCACCCAGGTCTTCCTGAATGTAGACCATGTGGTCTTCGCTTATCCCATAAACTGTTGGGACCGAAAGGCCTTGCTGCTTGAAATGATTGGCCATATAGATGAATGCATCGTTTTCTTCACGTGACTCACCTATAACTCCCACAACCGATTTGTCGCCCGAGAGGCGATAGTAACTACGGTTAGAGCCGGCCTTGTCCATTAATTTTATTTCTGTAGGCTCACTGCCAACGTATTGCTTATATAACTGAGTTAAACTCTCTTGAGGGTTCATATCTAGATGCTTTTTTCTTGTTGTCTTGTCTTTGTGAGTGCAAAGTTAGTTATAAGTCTTAGATAATTCCAAATAAATAAAATTAAAACTCACTAGTAAAGTGGAACTTAATTTTTGGAAAATCTTGTTGCGCCATCTGTAGCACATAGCCCGAGTCGGCAAGGAACACGTCGCGGCCCTCAATATCGACAGCCATATATTGATGTTTGCGATGCTTAAAGGCCTCTAGTGCTTCATCGTCGTCGCTCTCTATCCAGCATGCCTTATATAGGCTGATAGGTTCCCAGCGGCATTGAGCGTTGTATTCATGCAACAAGCGGTATTGGATGACCTCAAACTGAAGTTGTCCTACAGTGCCAATAATCTTGCGATTGTTGAACTGGTTTACAAATAGCTGTGCCACACCCTCGTCCATGAGTTGGGCAATTCCTTTGTTGAGCTGCTTTGCCTTCATGGGGTCGGAGTTCTCAATGTACTTAAACATCTCGGGTGAGAAACTAGGTAGTCCCTTGAAATGCAGATTTTCGCCCTCGGTGAGTGTGTCGCCAATCTTGAAGATGCTGCCACTATCGGGGACTCCTATAACATCGCCAGGATAGGCCTCATCTACCACATCTTTGCGTTGTGCCATGAATGCAGTGGGTGCACTGAAGCGATAGGTCTTTCCACTGCTCACATGCAGATAGGTGCTGTTGCGACGGAACACTCCAGAGCATATTTTCACAAAGGCGATGCAGCTGCGGTGATTGGGGTCCATATTGGCCTGAATCTTGAATACAAAGCCTGTAAACTTCTCCTCGCTGGGTTCAACCACGCGCTCAATTGCCTGGACTGGCTTAGGCGACGGTGCTATCTTAATAAAACAGTCGAGAAGTTCTTTCACACCAAAGGTGTTGAGTGCCGAACCAAAGAACACCGGTGCCACTTGTGCATTGAGGTAGTCGTTGACATCAAAGTCGGGGTAAACGCCTTCAACTAGCTCAATGTCGTCGCGCAGTTTTTGAGCATCGTCGGCCCCCACTTGACGATCAATTTCGGGCGAGTTGATATCGTCGATTTCCACACGCTCAGTAACATGTTGCTTGTCGGGCTTGAAGAGGTCGAGGCTTTGTTCATATATGTTGTACACGCCCTTGAATCGTGCTCCAATGTTGATGGGCCAAGTCAATGGTCGCACCGAGATTTTCAATTCTTGCTCCAGCTCGTCGAGGATGTCGAATGGGTCGCGACCTTCGCGGTCGAGCTTGTTGACAAAGATAATAACAGGCGTGTTGCGCATGCGACACACCTCCATGAGTTTGCGTGTCTGTGTTTCCACACCTTTAGCAACATCGACAACGATTATTACGCTGTCAACTGCAGTGAGCGTGCGGTAGGTGTCCTCGGCAAAGTCTTGGTGTCCAGGAGTGTCGAGGATGTTGATTTTATAATCGTTATAGTTGAATCCCATCACCGATGTGGCCACCGAGATGCCACGCTGCTTCTCAATGTCCATCCAGTCGCTGGTGGCGGTTTTCTTGATCTTGTTTGACTTTACGGCACCTGCCACATGAATTGCTCCACCGTAGAGCAGAAGCTTCTCGGTGAGTGTGGTCTTACCCGCATCAGGGTGCGATATGATGGCAAAGGTGCGCCTCTTGGTTATTTCGTCGTTAAAAGCCATTATATAGTTCTTATGTTTTTAGTTCTTAGTTGGTTGCGTTAATAGGTTGATGCATAATTCCAGGCTCTCTTCCCAGTGTGGAATTTCAATCCCGAGTGTTGTCTTAATCTTGCTCTTGTCGAGAACACTGTATGCAGGTCGGGTGGCGGCAGTGGGGTAGTCGCTGGTCATGCATGGAAGCACGTGACATGTGGTGATTCCTGCCAAGCGGTGAATGGCAATCGTGAAGTCATACCATGAGATTGCCCCTTCGTTGCTAAAGTGATACAAGCCAGAGTGCCACTGCTCGCAGTCGATAAACGATTTCATCACGCTGGCGAGGTCGAGGGCAAAAGTGGGGGTGCCCACTTGGTCGCAAACCACGCGCAGGCTCTCGCGAGTGTGTCCAAGCTCAAGCATGGTCTTGACAAAGTTCTTACCATGAGGTGAGTAGAGCCATGCGGTGCGTATGATGATACTCTCGGGTGCAACTTCGATGATGCGTCGCTCTCCCTCGGCCTTGGTGCTGCCATAGACCGACGTGGGGCACACATGGTCTTCCTCACGGTAAGGGCGGCAGTTTGAGCCGTCAAACACATAATCGGTAGACACATGCACTAGCTTGGTGCCATGCTTATGGGCTGCTTGTGCGAGGAGCATGGGGGCTTCTACATTGAGCTTGGTGCAGAGATCCACGTTGCTCTCAGCAGCATCTACAGCTGTATAGGCAGCGCAGTTCACAATGTAGTCAACGTGGTTGCTTGTTAGGCAATCGTCGATTGCTCGAGCATCGGTGATGTCAAGCTCATCAACGTCGGTGTAGATGGCGCGCACAAAGATGTCGCTATCGAGCACCTTGCGCATCTCGCGGCCAAGTTGACCATTTGCGCCAGTGATAAGTATTGTCTTTTTATTCATTATTGTTGTTTGCTAAATCGTCGGCAAATAGTGGTGATTCTTCATTTTTCTTGTAGTAGGCGGCAAGAGTTGCTATAAAGTGTGAGATTTGCTTTATTGCTTCTTGTGTGCCACGGCTTACTTCCTTGCCTTGAAGTTTTAGCATCAGGGTGCCGTACAGGGCGTTGAAGCATGTTTCCAGTTCATCACATTGCTGCTCTACAGGAGTCTTTGCTCGTAACTCTACGATGAAAGGGAGCGTCTTATAGAACTCAGCGCCATATTCGGGATATTTTGGACTCTGCATCAACTGGGCATGCAGGTCGTTAAGGCGAATGAGCACATTTTTATTGATTTGCAAGTGCCCAGCCTGCTGCTTGCCCTCATGCTTCATCATCATGATGAGTCCTTCCCACCAGTCGATAATAGCTTTGCGAGTGACGTCGTCAACATCATATCGGTCGATGATAGCGCTCTTTATCTTGTCGATGTCAAGATTGCTAGCACGCATGATGTCCTCTACCTGCCACATATAGAGCAGATACTCTGCAATGTTCTCTCGTCGCTTAGCTTGTGAAATTATCATTTTACTCTTAACTATTTAACCGAATTTGCTAATTTGGCGCAGTTTTGCCTCATCAACAATCTTGATGCGGCGGCCATCCACGGTGATAATGCGCTCTTGGGCAAACGCCGACAGGGTGCGTATGGCATTGCTTGTGGTCATGTTCGACAAGTTGGCAACATCTTCGCGCGCCATGTAAATTTTCAGCGTTTTTCCATCATCCTCAAAACCATAATTGTCGATAAGCAGAATAAGGGCTTCGGCAAGTCGTCCACGTATGTGCTTTTGGGTAAGGGTCACAATCTTGGTGTCGCTGCCGCCTAGGTTCTTTGATAGCTCGTGGATGAAGAACCAAGCCAGGTCACGATTGTTGTCAATCATGCTCTTGACAAGAGCCATGGGCAGAGTTCCCAGCGTTGATGGCTCAAAGGCGCTGGCGCTCGATACATAAGGCTCGTTGGCGAAGTAAGCACGATAGCCAAAGTACTGAATTGGCCGGTAAAGGCGAAGTATTTGCTGACGCCCTCCAATGCCGTCCTTATATAGTTTCACTTTTCCTTTCAGGAGGCACCACAAATAGGCCGGATCATCCTTTTCGGCATATATGATTTGATTTTTCTTAAACGTGTGAATCTCAAAATTGTCGGTTATAAGTCGCTTCTCATCGGGATTGAGCAGGCTCCATATCTCAGCTAAGTCTTCACTTATAACCTTTTCGAGAGTGCTTTTTATACTCATCTGCTTTAAAATTATGCTTTAGAACATGCAAAGTTACTATATTTTAACTACTCTACAAAATTTAATAACTGATTATACGACTATAATCTTCAATTTCTTGAAGTGACAAATTAAAAAAATATCAAGAGTTTTGTAAAATGCTATTATTTTGCTATTTTTGCATTATCTTAACCTTACATTTTAGATTTATGGCAAAGAAAGACCGATTGAATTCTTATAAAATAGAACGTCGTGAATTTCATGACAAGGTGATCAATTTCTTTAATGAGCATGACGAGGCGGCATTTAACTACAAGCAGGTGAGTGCCCAAGTTGGTGCCAAAACTCCCAAGCAGCGAGCACTCATTGTCGAAATACTGGAGCAACTGACGACCGATGGTTTTATCATCGCTACAGCCCCCGGCAAGTTTAAGGCAGCCCAGCGCAACAATGTTGCAGCAGGCATTTTCATTCGCCGCAGTAACGGCAAGAACAGCGTTCAGCTCGAAGGTGATAATGCCCCTGCAATCATGGTAGCCGAGCGCAACTCGATGCATGCCCTCAACGGCGACAAAGTGATGGTGCACATAAGCGCAGCTCGCAGCGGAATGGAGCCAGAAGCCGAAGTCATAAAGATTGTGGAGCGCAAGCAGCAAGTGTTCATAGGCACTCTGCACATCAAGAAGTATTTTGCGCACCTTGCTACCGATAGCAAGTTCCTTGCTACCGACATCTTTATACCGCTCGACAAGCTCGCAGGTGGCACGACTGGCGATAAGGTTGTGGTTCGCATTATTGAATGGCCCGATGGGTCGAATAGCCCGATAGGCGAGGTGGTTGATGTTCTGGGCAAGGCAGGAGAGAACAATGCCGAGATACATGCAATTCTTGCAGAGTTTGGCTTGCCATATCGATATCCTGAAAATGTTGAGCGTGTGGCCGACAAGCTCGAGCCAGGCATTACCGATGAGGAAGTGGCTCGCCGTCGCGACATGAGAAGCGTGACTACATTCACTATCGATCCCGCTGATGCAAAGGACTATGACGACGCATTATCGATTGAGAAACTTGCCAATGGGCGTTGGGAGATAGGTGTTCACATTGCTGATGTTACCCACTATGTAAAACCCGATAGCGTGATTGACAAGGAGGCCTATGCTCGTGCTACTTCGGTCTACCTCGTTGACCGCACTGTGCCAATGCTCCCCGAGAGGCTGTGTAACTACATTTGCTCGCTCCGTCCACATGAAGACAAACTTTGCCACTCGGTAGTGTTTGAAATGGACGATAATGCTAAGGTTTACAAGTATAAGATTTGTCACACGGTGATTAACAGTGATCGTCGCTTCTGCTACGAGGAGGCTCAAGAAATCATTGAGACGGGTAAGGGCGACTTGGCGCAAGAGATTCTCACATTCCATCAACTTGCTCAGAAACTGCGTCATCAACGCTTCGAGGAAGGTGCTGTGGAATTTAATAGTGAAGAGAAGTACTTCGACATTGACGATAACGGAGTTCCCACGGCTGTGCATCTGCATGTGTCGAAAGAGGCAAACCAACTTATTGAGGAGTTTATGCTTCTTGCCAACCGCACTGTGGCTGCCCACATTGGCAAGGTGCCACCAAGCAAGAAGGCTAAGGCCTTTGTATACCGCATTCACGAACAGCCCGATATGGAAAAGCTCAACAACGTTGCCGATATTGCTGCCCACTTTGGTCACAAAGTGAAGATTAGTGGTTCGGCTAAGGAGGTTAACCTCTCGATGAATAAATTGCTTAAAGATATCAAGGGCAAACCCGAGGAAGACCTCATTTCGCTACTAGCTATCAAGTCGCAAGCTAAAGCGGTGTATTCGAGCGAAAACGTGGGGCACTATGGATTGGCGTTTGACTATTATACTCATTTCACGTCGCCCATTCGCCGTTATCCCGACGTGATGGTGCATCGCTTGCTCGATCGTTATGCTGCCAAGGGCGCTCGTACTGTTAACCCTGAAAAGCTTGAGGAGGACTGCAAGCACGTGAGTAGTCAGGAACAACTGGCTGCCAATGCTGAGCGAGCCTCTATCAAATATAAGGAGGTAGAATTCATGGGCGCTCACCTAGGTGAGGTTTACGAAGGAAAGATATCTGGAGTAACTGAATGGGGTGTTTACGTGGAACTTAACGAGACCCACTGCGAGGGCATGATTGCTGTGCGCGACCTTGATGACGATTTTTATGAGTACGATGAGAAGAACTACATGATTCGTGGTCGTCGCCGTGGCAAGAAATATCAGCTTGGCGACCCGATGACAATTCAGGTGGCTCGTGCCGACCTTATAAAGAAGCAACTCGACTTTGTGCTCGTCGACAAGGATAATCCCGCTGGCACTCACCGCATTGACAAGGCTCCAATAACTCAGGCCTCGCGCATGACACATGAGAGTGCAACCGATAGATTACGTTCGGAATATGAGGGAGGCAGGGCGTCACGCCGCCAGAAGCGTGGGAATCGAGGCAATAGTACGCGCCGTGAGGTTACACGTGGCAAAGCTGCGCGTGCAGGCAAGGCTGGCAAGCGTCGTCGCCGTTGATGCTTTTGATACAATTTATTAAGGACAATTGCTACCGGTAAGTTCAACCGAGGCAATTGTCCTTAATTGTTTATGAACTATATCGTTGTGCTTGATTACTTTATAAAAGTGTGGCAGGGTCGAGGTGTGCGCTCTCGATGTCTTTGAAGTAGCGGTAGGTTCCAACCTTGAGTTCCATTGTAGCATCCTCATCGCATACGATGATTGCCTTGCGATGCATTTGCAGGGCGCTGAGGGTGCACATGTGAGAAACACCACCTTCAACTGCCTGCTGCAGAGCGCGAGCCTTCTTGTATCCGTTCACGATTATCATAACACTGCGAGCTGCCATCACCGTGCCAACGCCCACAGTGAGTGCAGTCTTGGGCACCTTGTTAACGTCGTCGTCGAAGAATCGGCTGTTGGCGATTATGGTGTCTTGAGTGAGTGTCTTCATGCGAGTGAGTGAGGTGAGTGATGAACCTGGCTCATTGAATGCGATGTGTCCATCAGGACCTACGCCACCCATAAAGAGGTCGATGCCCCCGGCCGCTTGAATGCGTGCCTCATATTCTGCACATTCTTTTTCAAGGTCCTCGGCGTTTCCGTTGAGGATATTGACGTTTTCCTTCTTAATGTCGATGTGTGAGAAGAAGTTGTTCCACATGAAGCTGTGGTAGCTTTCGGGATGTTCCTCAGGAAGACCTACGTATTCGTCCATGTTGAAAGTGATAACATTCTGGAACGACACTTTGCCAGCCTTGTTAAGTTCAATAAGTTTGCGGTACATGCCTAGTGGTGAGCTGCCAGTTGGGCAACCTAGTACAAATGGTTTCTCGGGAGTAGGATTTGCAGCGTTGATGCGAGAAGCCACATAATTGGCTGCCCATGCCGAAACCTGCTCATAGTTAGGTTCAATAATAAGTCTCATATCATTAGTTGTTTTATATTTTAGTATTCGATTTTGTCTACTTTTGACGACCATTTCTTGAAGTGGTCGATTGCATGCTCGTCTTCTACATGGATGATGGGGATATTGCGCAACTCATAGGGCTTCGCAATCTCCTCGTAGATGAAATTGTCGTTAAAGTCAATGGCAGCTGCATCGTGCTTGTTGTTGGCATAATAGATTTTGCTGATACCTGCCCAATAGATGGCACTAAGGCACATGGGGCACGGTTCACAACTTGAGTAGATGACACAGTCTTCGAGTTTGAAGTTCTTGAACTTGCTGCAGGCTGCGCGAATGGCGTTCACTTCGGCATGTGCTGTTGGATCGTTAATAAGGGTCACGCAGTTACATCCTGTAGCCACAACTTCATCGTCCTTCACTATCACTGCGCCGAATGGTCCACCGCCATTGTCTATGTTGTTACTTGTCAGTTCACAAGCCATTTTGATGAACCTTTTGTCGGTTTCGGTAATAGTAACCATCATTTTATATAAAAATAAATTATTAGCGTCTTCTGTTGGGTTTGTAAGCCTTGATGCGATAGTCGCAGTCTACTTTGCCTTTAAGCATATTGTTGAGTTTACTGCGAATCATTTGTTTGCGAATTGCCGAGATGTGGTCGATAAACATGTGGCCCTCAAGGTGGTCACATTCGTGCTGAATTACTCGCGCCAGATAGGTATCGATGTCTTCATCGTGCTCAACCCAATTCTCATCGAAGTAGTGGATGTGAATCTTGGTGTGTCGTGTAACGTTCTCATGTATGCCAGGTACACTCAGACAGCCCTCTTCTCGAGTCTCGGTGGGGCTTGTCTCGTCAACAGTGATTTCCGGGTTTATGAGTACCAATCGCTTGTCTTTGAGTTCAGGAAATTTCTCACCTAGTGCGTCGACATCTATATAGACAATTCTTGCACTAACGCCCACTTGAGGCGCTGCTATTCCAATGCCGTCGCTGTCATACATCGTGTCCTTCATGTTCTGAATGAGTTCATCAAGTCCAGGAAAGTCTTTGTCGATGGGTTCAGCCACTTTACGCAGCACTGGTTGTCCGTAAATATAAATAGGTAAAATCATAGTCCTTTAAATTGTTTGCTTTGCAGATAATCGTTTAGGATAATGCTGGCAGCTATAGTGTCGACACGTGCCTTATCGCGGCGGTCGCTCTTTTTCATGCCTCCGTCAATCATTGCCTGATGGGCGATTGATGAGGTGAAACGCTCGTCAACCATCTCGATGGGCATGTTGGGCATCTCCTTTTTGAGTCGGTCGATGAACGGTGTTATGTAGCGCATGCTCTCGCTGGGTTGTCCGTTGAGTTGAGTGGGTTGCCCAATGACAATCAGTTCCACTTGCTCGCGGCTTGTGTATTCCTTCAAGAAGTCCATGAGCTTGTGTGTGGCAACCGTCTCAAGACCATTTGCTATAATCTTAAGAGGGTCGGTCACAGCAATTCCGCATCGCTTGCGTCCATAGTCAATAGCTAGTATACGTCCCATAAATCATGCAAAATTACTGCAAGTTGAGAGAAATACAAAACGAATAACGAAGTTTTTTCATTTTAAATTGCTAAATAATGCAGATTTTATCAGTGAAAAATGGAAGAATTATCATAATGAAATTAAGATAAATTAATCGAAGAAGAGGTGTTTATTTTGAAATTATGTGTAATTTTGCATCATAATGTTATTATTAATCACTAAAAACTGTTTTATATGAAGAAATTTTACATGATTCTTGCAGCAATCGCTGCACTGACAATTAGTGCCCAAGCTCAGAATGCTGGCACTATCAACATTGGCAACTGGGACGACGCCAGCCTTTACAATGGTTCTTATTTTGACATGGCTCCTACTAATTTCTATCTGGCTCACACAGGTTCTCAAATGATTTATACTCCTGATGTGCTTACGGATCTCGAAGGCAAGCAGAACGTGAAAATCACTGGACTGAAGTTCAAGTTCTACGATGAGACCTATGAGGAAATTGTTCGTAATACTAAGGTTTATCTCCAAGAGACCGATGCAACAGAGTTTGCCAAAAATCAAGACGGAATAAAACAATTCTTTGAATTTGGCGAGCCAGTTTATGAAGTTCAGTTAGACATCGACATGCTTGAGACTTATGGTGATGACTATACTCTTGAGTTCCCTGTTGATTTCAATTTTACCCCTGGCAAGAGCCTGCTCGTGACAATCGTCTTTGATGCTGAGGATGATGACAACTGCACTATGGGCAGCGATTATGCTTCTTTCTACACTTCGGGTATTAGCGGCAAGGCTATGACCTACACCGATAATAGTGAAAGCTTCATCGAGTTTGCTCAGGGGAGTGACTGGCCCAATTCAACCGCTATGCTGGGCTGCGGCACCAACGTTGAGCTTCCTGTCACTGAGATTTCTTACACATACGAGGAGAATCAGCCTGTAGTAGAGGAAGGTTTCTTCTTGGTTGGTGGCTTCAACAATTGGAACCAAACTGCCGAGGGCGGCCGCTTAGCATTTGACGAGAACGACAAGATCGAAGGTGTTGAGCTCGCTGCTAATGCTGAGTTCAAGGTTATTGCTTTCGACGAAGATGGCACTATTTGGTTTGGTGGCCAAGACGAGAATAACGTTGGCTACTTCCTGCTCAACAATTACCTCATGGGCCAGGGCATCATGTGCGTTGAAGGTGCTAGCGGTGCAAACTTCCGCGTTGAGGAGGCTGGCACTTACAACATTCAGTTGGATGTTCTGAGAGACTTCAATGGCGCAGTTTTGATGACTGTTACCAAGGAAGACCCAAGTGCAATCAGCACCGTTGGTATTGACAGCAAGGTCGACGATGCTTACTACAACATGATGGGTCAACGCTTCACTGGCAAGAATCTGCCCGCTGGTATCTACATTCACAACGGCAAGAAGATTATTGTTAAGTAAGAATTATCGTAAATTGATATGATTAAAACGTGGTCTGATGAGGCCACGTTTTTTGTTGCATCAATGGCTGTGCCTTGAGCAATTCACAATGCACAATTGGGCTGACACAACGAAGCGTGGAGATGGGTTTCGGATTGTAAGTGGAAGTTCATGCGTGAGGTAGGAGGTGGGACACTTTTTGTTTTTTTTTTTTGTTGCTTGAGGGTTTATAATCATAATAACCAAAATTTGTTTTAGATAATAAGGAGTGTGAGGGGGGTTGCTTGGAGTTTCATGGTGGGTGGGACAGTTTGCGCAAAAAAATGTGTGGTTGCGGATTGTAAGTGAGCGATCGGTGAAGAGGGGAGAGGAAAGAGGTGAGAGATTTGGAATGGGTGGAAACATGGGAGCAGATGACTCAGCTTTGTAAGACAATTAAGGATAAAAGAAGTTTTTTAATTTGATTGTGCTTTCTAAGTCTTGCGATTATTGGTTATTAATGACAATTGACCTGGAAGAGATAGGAAACCATGAAATCTGTAGAATCACGCAGGAGTGGAAATCATTGCGAAAACGCCGCTATAATTGATATGGCGACTGTGTCGCTAATATTATGTTGCAACGAGTATATTTTTTGGGAATTTATCGTTGATTTCTTTTGTTTTAAAAAAATAATGTGTAAATTTGCGACAATTAAAGTGAACTCGTAGAGTCGAGCTCTCATTTGAAGACATATGAAAGCGTTTTTGCGTTAACCTATTCTTGAAATTTCGGCAAATATTTTTCATCACAGGCTAAGCAGTATAAGACGTTCATGCGTGCCTATACAAATACCCATGGCGGGATAAAGTATAATGGCATGGCGTGGGTGATACTGTTTATTGTGATGAAGGCGTGCCGAAGCCTCAAGAATAATAAACAAGAAAATCTCCACGCTTTTTTTTATTACGGAATGATGTGAAGTGGGTAGCGCCTGATATGTATTCTCCCTATCACTTAAACGTTTAGCATAATATAAAAAGACAACGAATATGAAGACAAAAATTAATTTTTTACTTGCGATATGCGCGCTTGTGACAGCATTTGCTGGTCATGCACAGAATCTAGTAGAAAACCTCAGTGGAGATGAGGTGACAATCGTGTTCAAGAACGCCAATGACCAATCGGTTTCGAAGGCCGAGCACAAGCAGTCTGGGCGGATGATACACTATGATCCTGGGAAGTCGATAACTATCGTGACATCCAAAGGAGACACCTTGACTTATCAGCAATCGGAGATATACCGTATCCAACGCAAACGTCCTTATAACATGGCATTCACGAGTGAGTTTGGCGAGGGTGGTCCTCGGCATGGTTATATTGGTGAGTATAACTTTGAGTTGGGTGTCACAACTCACACCCCAATAGGATTCAGCACCGTTCAGGGCTATCAATTCCTGCCATGGCTGCGAATTGGTGCCGGTTACCAGTTTATGCGTATGAAAGGACTTCAGAAACTCAATGAAGAAGGTAAGCTAGTACCTGCCACTGCATATTTCAACGCTATCTTTGGTGACGCTAAGGTGTTCTTCACGCGTTCACTCTTTAATCCTTTCGTTGATGTGCGATTGGGAGCAATGCTTGATTATGGAGGCAGTTTCTTTTATGATGCATCGATAGGTTGCCGCTTTGGGTTGAGGTCGAGCAAGAGACTTGCATTCAATATTGCTTTTGGTCTTGCTAATGCTAAGTTCATCATCACAAATGCTGACAGAAGAGCTGCCTTGCTAATGAGAGCTGGATTTGAGTTTTAAAGATGCTTTGCATAGCGGGAGTGCCTTCTTTCGATTTTTGCACCAACTATAACGGCTCAACATTACCCGTCTTCAAGGTGCCATAGAGAATAAATCCGTAATCTTTTTTAGAACGGTACACAGATGACTCGTTTGAGCCAGTTGGGCCTCGCTGTGCGCTAAAGATTGCTGCTCTTCGTGTTAAAATGGAAATAAATATAATTATTGCGCTGACGCACTAAGATGACGCAAATTCAGACCCAGATTGGAATCTTGGAAACCATGGAATCGGTCAACTTATTTTAGGGATAGTGTGACAGTATTTCAAAGAACTCTTTGCTGTAATGGCATGACAAAGGTATGATATTAATTGTGATTAAAACAATATTAAAAAATAATGAGATAGCTGCTATTCGTGTCAATAGATAAAAAGTAGATGATATTTATTTTATAATTCGTTCGAAATGAATATCTTTGTGATTTATATAATAATTGATTAAATATAATCATATGAAACAGGCAATTCACTTTTGG
The DNA here is from genome assembly GCA_902762385.1 of uncultured Bacteroidales bacterium. GTDB lineage: Bacteria > Bacteroidota > Bacteroidia > Bacteroidales > Muribaculaceae > Sodaliphilus. The sequence continues at coordinate 170,360 of CACWNQ010000001.1, forward strand.
AGCCTTATTTTGGCTTTAGTTGTATTGATTTCCCCTAATGCCGGGGCCACTGTCGGCACAGTGCACAATGGGGCTTTGAATGATGCTGATGTTAATCGTGACGGCAATATCACTGCCGCCGATGTCACAGCACTCTACGATTATCTGCTAGGAGCTGGAGATGTGTCGACCACATTTAATTGTGATGTGAATGGTGATGGCAGTGTGACGGCTGCCGATATTACCATGGTATATGGTGTGATGCTGAATTGGCAACCTTATAACTCTATTTTTGATGCGTTCAACTTGAGCGTTACCAATTATTTCAACCGTGAATACTATAAGTTCTCGTGGGATGATGTTACCACATTAGGCTATGGAGTGACTAATCCCGATTACATGCTTGTGATAGGCACCGATGAGAATTTCACTCAGTATAATTGCTGGCATTTCAGTGAAACCACAACCACAATTGGCAAACAAACAATCTCGGAGTGGCTGAGGAGCGAGTTTAATTGGACCACGCCCAGTGATGTGCCAAACACTATCGACCTCTATGCTCGAGTTGAAGTTAAGCTCGACAATGGCAGTGATGTGATTATCAGCAATGAGAGAGAGTTCTTTCATCTACCTCAATTTACATTTGAATCGTCCAAACCCATTCACTTGTGGTGGCTCGTAGGTAGCTTTGTGGGTATTTCTCCTTGGAGCAATTCTATTTATTCTAATGGTTTGGTGCCAATGTATCCTGTGCAAGGTGCAACTTACAATGAGAATGGCGAGGGCCCACTAGAGTATTATGGCTATTTCCCCACAGGTGGTGAATTCAAGATTATCGAAGAACCTGGAAGTTGGGATAAAGTAATAGGCGGCGGCAACGAGAATGGTGGTCAGGTCTATTCAGGAAACACGACTGAATATCCCGACAATATCATCATTAATCAAGGTGGCTATTACAAGATTGACCTTAACACTGCCAGCAAGACCATGACGATGACGCGCTTGAGTGACAATCAGGCATCTTACTCTTTCATCACAATGCCAGGTTATTATAATAGTTGGGGTGTTTCAAGCAATTCCATGACAGCTCTAAACACGAATAACAACCATGATTGGACTGCCTATTTGATTCTTGACAATGATTCGGAACTTAAGTTTGCACCCGGCAGTTGGGACTATGATTGGGGTACCAACCAATTCCCATACGGCAAAGGTTATCAAGGAGGCTACAACATTCCCGCAAAGCAAGGTGGTTATAACGTATATTTCAATGACATATCGGGCGACTATATGTTTATCAATGACGATGGATTGCCAAGCAGCAATTATCTTAAGATTACAAAATATGATTTTGGTGATTTTATTGATCTCACATGGAACCATGCTAGTGGCACTACTATTAAGTTGTGTGACATCTCCACCGACCTTGAGGGACCATATCATTTACATTTCGGCAATCAGTCGATAACAATTGGCCAAGACGGCAAGGTTGACCTTAACGAACTGAAAGAGGCGGTATTCTCGGCCTACGACCGTCCACGTACTGGAGGTACCCACCTCTATTGCTGGGTTGAGGCACAGTCGGGCCCTCAAACCGTGAAGTCGAATTCTATCTCTGTTCCCGTGCAGATTGAAAATTACTCGATTGTCATTGACGGCAGTGGTACGACAATAGAGATGATATCTTCAAGCGTAAACACTTTTAAGGCTATTATTCCTGCCAGCAGTGGTGATATTCGTTTCAGGATTGCACCCGAGTCATCGAATGCCGAAATTGACATGATTTCTCCTTTCGGAGACGGTGACGTTACAGCAACAAATGGCTCTATTGGCTTTGGTATGCAGAGCTATTTCAAGATTCCTTATAATGCATCCTTTAGAGAATATGAGGTGGAAATTGACTTAGGCTATAAGACCTATTACATTGATGGTCACAACACAACATCCATGATTTGGCAGGCAGGTGTTGCCAACAACTGGGGAAATCCGGCTGCTGGTTTGTCGATGAACTATGATGGCACCTATATTGGTTATATGTTCCTGAATGGTGATTTCAAGTTCAAGGAGAAAGAGGAAGGCTGGGACGGAACAAATTGGGGGTCTGAAACATATCAGAGTAGTTATATGAGTGGCACTCTCGTGGAGAGTGGTTATAACCTATATGCGCCACAGGGGTTCTATAAGGTTGACGTAAATCTGAATGACCTTTACTATAATCTCACTTCCATTTCGAGTGTGAGCATTATTGGTAGTGCTGTGCAACAAGGAACTCAGTGGCAAACTGACTTGGAGCTGACCTACAACCAGAGCACTGGGGCATGGGAAGGGATTTACGTGTTGAATACTGGCGAGTTTAAATTCCGTGCTAACCATGACTGGATGCTTAACTGGGGTGGCACACTTGATAGCATCGTATCAGATGGAGCTAACTTGACGGTTGCTTCTCCCGGCCCCTATCGTGTGCAATTCTTCCTTACCTATGACGGCAATAGTCATGCTGTGCTGACGAGGCAATAGGAGTGGCTAGGAATAGCTAGGATTATAGTGGACCCCGGTCTCAATTCTTGAGGCGGGGGTTCACTACTCTTTCGCCTATAATTAGTGCGAGTTCTTTACGAGTTTGGTAAAGCTCTTGCAGCTGGGTGAGCAGTTCTTGAGCTTGCTTGCCTTGGGCATATGGAATCTGCTGCTGAATCAGTAGAATGTTGTAGGTTAGGATGGAGTTTTTGAGGTTGTTGATTGCTTCGGGGATTATTGTGTTAAGTCTCTCTTCAATCGACTTCTCAAAACCTTCAATCGAGTAGATTTTACTGAGTTGGTGCTTGTCGCTAACTAGTTTGAGGGCAGTGTGCCGCACAGTGTCGTCGGGGTGAGAGCACAGTTTTTTCTCGAGGTAATTCTTGCGAAACTCATTGACCTTTTGTTCCATTTCGGTAAAGAAGCCTTTTTTGAGTTCGCTTTCTGTTTTCTCAATGGCTTCAACGTTCATGCCACTGATATCAATTTCGCTTTGAGCTTGCTTGAATTGCGCTTCGGCAACGCTTCGCTCTTGGCTTTCACGCTGAGCAAGGTCGCGGTAGAAGTCGCTGATATACTCAAGACTCACACGATAGGTCTTATTGAAAGCCTGATTAGAGAACTCCAGATTGTCGAGCTGGAACTCGCCATTGATGAACTCAAGCACCGAAGTGGGGGTGGGGTCGCCATTGCTATCGAGCGAGTCGCACAGGTAACACATACCATATTTCACAACGTTGCGCATGACTCCAAGCTCGGCCTTATAGAGTACCGACTCCTTACTTAGAGAGGTGCTCGGAGTGAACTTAGATGGGTCGACTTGCGGCGGCTGAGGTTGCGTTTCATTGCCTGCTGGGTAATAACCTTCACTGTCATCGTAAGGTGCTGGAGGCGCGTCAATTACTGGCGGCTCATCGATGCCAGGTGATGAATACTCACTGATAGGTGGTTCCACTATGGGTGGTGGCGGCGTGTCGGGTAACGACTCAGGCGACGGAATGTCGTTTGGTGAGTCGGGGTGCATAGCTTGTCGGCGTGCCTCTCGGTTTTTTTCTCTCTCACGTCGCTTGAGTGCTTCTTCTTGATTACGAGCGATATTCTTTTTTATTTCACGCAATAGCACATCCTCGCTAATGCCAAGTTGCAGGCTGCATTCTCTGGCATATACTGAGCGCGCAATGGCATCGGGGATGACCGAGATTGATTTCACCACGTCGCCAATTACCGCTGCACGCTTGATTGGGTCGCGCTCGGTGCCCTCAAGCAGAATTCGAGTCTTGAAGCTGATGAAGTCGGTTTCATTATCTTTAATGAACTGCTTGAGCTCACTTGAGCTGTGTGAGCGTGCAAAGCTATCGGGGTCCTCTCCTTCGGGAAGGAGCAAAACCTTGATGCTTAGTCCCTCGGCAAGCAGCATGTCGATTCCTCGCAGCGAGGCTTTGATGCCAGCCGAGTCGCCATCGTAGAGCACTGTCACATTCTGTGTGAAGCGATGTATGGCTCTAATTTGGCCTTCGGTCAACGATGTTCCGCTTGAAGCCACCACATTCTCTATTCCAGCCTGATGCATAGAAATTACGTCGGTATATCCCTCAACAAGGTAGCACTTGTCTTCCTTGACGATTGCACGCTTCGACTGAAATAGGCCGTAAAGCTCACGGTTCTTGACGTAGACTGCCGACTCGGGCGAATTGAAGTATTTTGCAACCTCCTTTGTCTTCTTGAGAGTGCGGCCACCGAATGCTATGATCTTACCGGCAATATTCATGACAGGGAACATCACACGGCCATGGAAGCGGTCGAAACCACCACCGCGATGATCGTCGATGCATAGGCCCACATTAAAGAGGTTCTGCTTGTTGTAGCCTTGCTTGGTGGCGGCTGTGTAGAACGACCGGCTGTTCTCGGGAGAGTAACCGAGCCTGAACTTCTTGATAGTGGAGTCATTGAAACCCCGCTCATAGAAGTAGCTCAAGCCCACGTCTTTCCCTTCGTCGGTGTTATGGAGTTGCTCTTCAAAATATTGTGCCGCGAAGTCGTTGATCACGAGCATGCTTTCGCGCTCGGTCTGTGCCGCTTTTTCTTCGCTCGTCAGCTCTTTCTCGTGAATCTCGATATTGTATTTCTTGGCGAGATAGCGCAGAGCTTCGGCATAAGACATCTGCTCATGCTCCATAACGAAATTGACAGGGCTGCCTCCCTTGCCGCAGCCGAAGCAGTGGCAAATTTGCTTGGCAGGTGAAACCGAGAACGAGGGGGTTTTCTCATCGTGAAATGGGCACAAGCCAATGAAGTTCGCACCACGTCGGCGCAAACTCACAAAATCACTCACCACATCTACGATGTCAGCAGTGTCGAGAATCCTATCTACCGTTTCCCTGTCAATCATGACTACAAAGGTAATTCAATTTATTAAATCACGCAAAAATAATTATATGCAAAAACGATGAGCCTCCTGCACATGACTTGGAAGCACATCGTTCTGCCTGAATAAGTTGTTGGTGTTAATTCAAATACCGGTTAATTTACTTGCCTAGATTGCCCAAAATGCTGCGGGTGAGCTCACGTGTGATTGTGCGAGTGGCTGCACTGGTAGCGCTCTTGGCGATCTTGCCAGTAGCAGTTGTAGAGCTCTTGCGACTCTTAGTGCCCGAAACGGCATTCCCAATCTTTGTTCCAATAATAGAAGCGATAGCAGCGGTTACAGCTGTGACAATTGCTTTCCACACCTTGCTGAACATGCCTGGCTTGCTCTTCTCTTTTTCGGCCTCTTTGGCTTCTTTTTCGGCCTGCTTTTCGGCTTCGGCTTGAGCTGCAGCCTCCTCGGCCTCTTTTGCTTCCTTCTCACTCTCGGCAAGCAGTACCTCAAAGGCACTCTCACGCTCCTTGAGCTCATCGTATTTGCCATAAATCATAGAGCGATTAATTAAGGAATTTCGCGTCATGGCATCGATAGGCCCTATTTGACTGAGAGGGAACAGAATCTTAGCCCGTTCTACAATGGTTGGGGCGCCTTTTTCGTCAAGGAATGAGACGAGGGCCTCACCAGTCTCGAGATTGGAGATGGCTTCGGTGGTGTCGAAGTTGGGGTTGGCGCGGAAAGTCTCGGCAGCAACTTTCACTGCCTTGATGTCGCGAGGCGTGTAGGCACGCAATGCGTGCTGGATGCGGTTGCCCAGCTGTCCAAGAACAATTTCGGGCAAGTCGGCAGGGCTTTGTGTCACAAAGTAGATGCCTACTCCCTTGCTTCGCATCAGGCGAATGACCTGCTCAATCTTGTCGACAAGAGCCTTGGATGTGTCATCAAAGAGCATGTGGGCCTCGTCGAAGAAGAAGATGAGCTTGGGTTGTGGCAGGTCGCCGACCTCGGGCATCGAGACGTAAATCTCCGAGAGCAACCATAGTAGGAAGGTAGAGTAGAGTTTTGGATTGTGCTGCAACTCGTCGGCAGCCAGTACGCTCATTACTCCTTTGCCTCCCTCAACAGCTAGGAGATCATGGATGTCGAACGCTGGCTCTCCAAAGAAGTTGTCGCCACCTTGATCTTCCAAAGCTAAAATAGAGCGCTGAATGGCTCCAATGCTAGCACTCGACACGTTGCCATATTTTGTTGTGTAGTCCGACGCGTGTTTAGCCACGTAGTCGAGCATAGCGCGCAAGTCTTTAATGTCATCGAGTATCAACCCTCGCTCATCGGCAACCTTGAATACTATAGTGAGCACGCCGCTTTGCACGTCGTTGAGTCCTAACAATCGTGACAGGAGCAACGGACCCATGTTAGAGATGCGCGTGCGCATGGGGTGACCTTGCTTGCCAAACACGTCGTAGAATCTTACTGGGCAGCCCTCAAATTGGAGGTCTCCCTCATTGAGGCCAAATTCAGGCAGGCGTTTCTCGATGAATCCCGATATCTTTCCTGGCTGACTGATGCCCGAAAGGTCGCCCTTGATGTCGGCCATGAAACATGGCACTCCAGCTTGGCAAAAACTCTCGGCAATCACTTGCAGTGAAACGGTCTTACCGGTACCTGTGGCACCGGCAATCAATCCATGACGGTTGGCCATCTTGCCATTGATGCATATTGCCCCGTTAGGCCCGTGGGCAATATAAAATTGATTGTCTTTATACATGATTCAAATGATTTTGTTCTATTTTCTACAAAAATACACATATTTCGTGAAATACAATACTAATCAGCGCAAAAAAATGATATAATTGCTAATATTTATTTTTTGCAAGATTTAATAGAATGGATTAAATTTGCATAAATTATGCTGTGCCTTGGAAATATAAATAAAAACTTCGTCTTTCATTTTGTATTTCACTCGGTTTGCACTAATTTTTGATAAATTAGGCTGCGCCTCGGAAATAAAAATGAAAAACTTCGTCTTTCATTTTGTATTTCTCTCGGCTTGCACTAATTTTGCATCATGATAAACGAAGACACTATACAACACATAAAGGAAATGCTCGCACGCAGCGAGTCGCGCGATGTGATAGCACATTGCGATTATATTATCGAGAAGGAGGATAATGAGGACAATAAAAAGCATGTGGCTCAGCTGTTCTACTTGCGAGGAAATGCCTACCGCCAGCTTGGCGAGTGGGGAAGCGCGATGAGCAGTTATCTCGAGGCGGCTCATCGGGATCCCGAAAGTCCAGCAAGGCAGGCCTATGCTAATGCCTTAGAAATCCTGGACTTCTATAACCACGACTTGTATAATCCGTAGGGAGAGTTATGAGTTGTGAGTTATTGGTTTTTAGTCCTTAATTCATGGTTTAGAGTGGGGGCTACTGGACGCGAGTGATGTGTGCGCCCAAGGCATTGAGTCGCTCGTCAATCCTGGAGTAACCTCGGTCGATTTGCTCTATGTGGCCAATGTGACTCACGCCATCGGCACTCATTGCGGCAATGAGCATTGCAATACCGGCACGTATGTCGGGCGATACCATTTTTCTTGCCCTCAGGTGAATGTTGTGGTCGTGCCCGATGACTACTGCACGGTGTGGGTCGCACAAGATGATTTGAGCACCCATGTCGATGAGTTTGTCGACAAAAAACAATCGGCTCTCAAACATCTTTTGATGAATCAACACGCTCCCCCGTGCCTGAGTTGCCACAACGAGCAAAACGCTCAATAAGTCGGGGGTGAGACCAGGCCAAATGGCGTCGGCAAGTGTGAGGATTGAACCATCCATAAATCGGTCAATCTCATAATGGTCTTGCTGTGGAATGTACATGTCGTTGCCTCGCTGCTCGAGTCTCAACCCCAAGCGCCTGAAACTGTGGGGGATAATGCCCAGATTAGGCCACGACACATTTTTAATGGTCAACTCACTGCCTGTCATGGCTGCCATGCCTATGAAGCTGCCCACCTCAATCATGTCGGGCAGAATAATGTGGTGTGTCCCATGCAACGAGTCCACACCCTCGATGGTGAGCAGATTAGAAGCGATGCCACTGATGCGTGCTCCCATGTTGTTAAGCATCTTGCACAGTTGCTGGATATAGGGCTCGCAAGCAGCATTATAGATGGTAGTGGTACCCGATGCCATCACAGCTGCCATCACAATGTTGGCAGTACCAGTTACCGAAGCCTCATCGAGTAACATGTAGGTGCCACGCAGGCGACCTCCTGACTGAAATCGGTAAGCCTGCTTGGCCTGATCAAAAGCGAAAGTTGCCCCTAAATTGCCAAGCCCCCTAAAGTGAGTGTCGAGCCTGCGTCGCCCAATCTTGTCGCCACCTGGAGTGGCATAGTACATCATTCCCATCCTTGTGAGTAGTGGCGCAATTATCATGACCGAACCTCGCAGCTTGGTGCATTGGTCCATGAAGTCTTCACTACTGATAAAGTGACTGTCGATGTGCTCGGCTTTGAAACTGTAAGTGTTGTCGTTTTTCTTGCTAATGGTTACTCCCATGTCGCTGAGCAAGTTGATGAGATTGTTCACATCTAGAATGTCGGGGACATTCTCAATGATTACTTCTTGTGTGGTTAGGAGCGTAGCACAAATCACTTGCAAAGCCTCGTTCTTTGCTCCTTGGGGAGTGATTTCGCCGTGCAGTGTGTGATTTCCTTCAACTATGAATGATGCCATGTTGCTTGTTTATTTTTTTCTATATGTAATTTACTTCGGGATAAATGTTGATGTTGAACTTGTCGCGAACACTTTTTTGGATAAGAGATGCAAGTTGCATGATGTGGGCAGGAGTGGCATGACATTTATTTACAATTATTAATGGCTGCTTTTCATATACAGCGGCGCCACCGTAGCATTTACCCTTCAGTCCACACTGCTCAATGAGCCATGCTGCCGGAATCTTCACCTCGCTCTCGTTGATGACGAAATGTGGAATCTCGTTATAGCTTAAAGCTAAGTTGCGGAACAACTCAGCCGGAACCACTGGGTTCTTAAAGAAGCTGCCAGCACTACCTAGCTGGCTTGGTTCAGGCAGTTTTGACTTTCGTATGGCAATTACTGCATCACGAATTTCTTGTGCAGTTGGCATCTGGGCAAGTGAGCGCAGGTCTTTCAATTGCCCATAATCTAAATTCACAACAGGAGTGGCTGAAAGACTGAAAACCACAGCAGTTACAATGTATTGACCCTTAAGGCTGTTCTTGAAGATGCTGTCACGATACCCATACTCGCATTCTTCAACTTGAAAAACTCTGGGTTGGCCTGTGGCAATTTCGATTGTCTCTACTTCTTTAATGATTGTTTCCACTTCTACACCATAGGCCCCAATATTTTGAACTGCCGCAGCTCCCACTTCGCCAGGAATGTAAGAGAGGTTCTCGCAGCCATAATGGTTTTGTTGGGCCATCGCGGCACAAAAGTCGTCCCACACAACACCTGAACCTGCCCTGACGATTATTTCTTGATTGCTGCGCGAAACGTACTCAATGAACTTGATGTTGGAATGCAGCACTGTTCCATCAAAATCTTTGGTGAAAAGCAGATTGCTGCCACAGCCAATGTGCAGGATGTGTTGATGTTTATCACAAACCTCTTTAAGGATTGTGATAAGTTCATCGACTGTGTCGTAAGTGATAAACTGACTGGCCTTAACATCTAAGCCAAAGGTGTTATGGCTGCGCAGCGAGTAATTATACCGTCTTGTGATGGGCATAGTTTTTTCAAAAGAATAGTAATTGTCTCTTATCTACAAATGTTGTTTTGATTCAGGACGACAAAATTATATAAAAAAAGTGTCATAATGCACTATTTAACTAGATTTATATCGAGCAAGTGCACTATTTTAGGGCTTTTTAAATAAATAGACGTGAAATTACGGCTAGGTGCTGTGAAAGGCTTATTTCAGTATGACATGCTCGGCTGCGACTGTGTGATTGACAAAAATGGAAGCCACGGGCGAGAAGCGTGAAGCGTCTTCTGTGGTGCAGTAGTGGCAGGTTCTGCCTTGTGAGCAACGTTGCTCCATGTCGGGATGGCGCTTGAGGTAGTCTTTCAGGCTGGCAGCAACAATCGGTCCTTGCTCAATAATGTTGACGCCTGCTGGGGTATATTGCTTGATTTTGTCATAAAGAAGAGGGTAGTGTGTGCAACCCAGAATTATAGAGTCGATATCTTGGCATTGCGACATTAATGCATCCACATCTTTCTTCACAAAGTAGTCGGCACCTGGTCCGTCGCTTTCTCGATTCTCGACAAGTGGCACCCACATTGGGCAAGCATGGCTGTACACCTTGATGTCGGGGTGCATTTTCCCGATTTCAATGTCGTAAGATAGACTTTGCACAGTGCCTGGTGTGCCAAATAGTCCTACCTTGCGGCTCTTGGTAATGTTGCCGATTTCCTCCACGGTGGGCCTGATGACTCCCAAAACTCGACGGCTCGGGTCGAGCGTAGCAAGGTCGCGTTGCTGAATTGACCTAAGCGCCTTGGCCGATGCCGTGTTGCATGCTAATATAACAAGATGGCACCCACGATTAAACAAATATTTAACCGCTTGCAGAGTGAACTCATAGACGAGCTGATAGGAGCGGTTTCCGTAGGGCGCTCGTGCGTTGTCGCCTAGGAAAATATAGTCGTATTGTGGCAATTCTTTCCTTATCTCGCGCAAGATGGAAAGACCTCCAAACCCTGAGTCAAACACTCCGATGGGAGCTGGTTGCGAACTGTATTGTGATGTCATAGCGTGCAATTTTTATGCAAAGGTAGTAAAAAGTTTTCAGTAATCAGTTTTTCAGTTTAAAATAAGGGTTCTTGATAGCATGGTGCTGTTGCTCATAGTAGGCGCTGTCGAGCAGCATTTTGCATTTTGCCGAGATGAGGTGCCCGAGATTATCATAATAGGCTCTCTCGTTGAAAACGAGATCAGGGTGACTGCTGAAGTCATGAACCTTTTCATCACCGAAAATGGCCTTTATTGTCCACAAGTCTTGCCACTGCAGTTGTGGCCGGTTGTTACATGGTGGAACCAGGATGATGTAGTTTGTGCGATTCTTGTCGAGAATTTGTTTTATGTGTTTAAGATGTTCCTCTACATTTTCATCAATTGCTGGCTGAGAAACTATAGGTAGAATGGCATGTTTTCGTTTTGCCAGTAATTGCGGTGTGAAAAAGTTGTCGGGACATTCTGATATGATTGAGTCTATTTTGCCATAATATATTTCGTTGAGTTGAGCTATTCGGTCGGGTGCATTGTTGGCAAGCATATTATGATTGAGCATTTCTTCCTTAAATCTGCTAGGAAACAGTGTATATTTCACTTGCGTCAAGTCTCGAAAAGCGTTGAAATGCAATGTGTGTAATTTAAACCAATTCTTTGTTCCTGATGTGGCGGGATGCTGAATAAATAGAATGTTGTCCTCTATGGGCTGTCGTTCAAGCATCTCGACCTCGATGACAATTAGCGCATTTTTGATAGTTGTGCCATGGTCGTTAAGGAAATTCATCTTGTTGATGATTCCAGTGAGTGTCTCGGACGAAGCGTCAAAGTGCAGAATAGATGCTGTGCTGTCAAGATAGGGTTTCCAGTAACTCGCCTTGAAATTCTGCGACATTGATGAACCCAAGATAAAAGAGTCGTAATGGTACTTGCCATTATATAAAAGATATGTCTCAACCGATGTTAAACCAGCATTGCTGCCAACGATTACTGAATCTCTGCCTTGCTCATCACTAGTGATTGGGTGAACAATGTGGAATGGATCAACAAAAGCATAGAATGCCATGAAAAGAAAGACAGGCAAGGCGGCCAACAGAGTGCGCAAGCAGAATTTTTTTATTGAATCTTTCATGGCGTTCTAGAATTGGAAATAAATGTATTGAATATCGGCTTTAGCGCCATAGAAAGCAATGATAAACAGCAATGCCCAGTAGATAGACCATCGTGCTACGGTGGGCATTTTCAGGGTCATTATAGGAAATTCATGCTTGCGGCCAAGCCATTCTGTAATCAAAAAAGGCACAATGTAATAAAATGCCGAAATGCCCATTGGCATGGTGAGATAACTGCCGTGAATTAAAGTGCTGATGCACTCTTCAAGGTGTGCAATGTTTGGCGAGCGAAAAGAGAGGAATATTAGTGCGAAAATCAAGAACGTGAGTAGGCATTTTGGAACATCTCTCAGTCGGGCATGGTCTGAATAACTAGTTTTCTTGAGGAATACAAATGGTAGCAACATCAAGCCGTTAACTGTTCCCCATGTCACGAATGTCCAGTCGGCTCCGTGCCATAATCCCGAGATTGCGAAAACTATCATAATGTTGACGCAGGTTCGCCACTTTCCACGTCGTGAGCCACCAAGAGGGAAATAGATGTACTCTCTTAACCATGTCATTAGTGAGGTGTGCCATCGTTGCCACAATTCTTTCATTGAGCGAGAAAAGAAGGGGTAACGGAAATTAGCGATTATTTTAATATTGAAAAGCCGTGCCGAACCTATGGCAATGTCGCTGTATCCTGAGAAGTCAGTGTAAATTTGGAAAGCAAAGAGTATTGCTGCCATAATGATTGACGTAGCGCTCATTACCGAAGGGTGATACAGCAAATTGTCGACATACCCTGCAAGATTGTCGGCAATGACAAGTTTCTTTACCAGCCCCCACAAGATTTGACGCATTCCTATCACTGAGTTATAATAGTCGAATTGTTTTTTCTTTAGGAATTGGGGTAGTAGATTTCTCGCACGCTCAATGGGGCCAGCAACTAGTTGTGGAAAGAATGCTATATAGACAAAGAAAGCTATAATATTGCGTGTGGGCTGCGTTTTTCCATTATAAACATCAAGGCTATAACTTATGGCCTGAAGGGTGTAGAATGAAATTCCTACAGGCAACAGAATGTTGACGGTAGGCCAGTCGGGGTTAGCGCCAAAGAGTCGTAAAATGTCGGCAAAAGAGTCTTTAAAGAAGTTGAGATACTTGAATGTCGCTAGAATTCCTAGATTCAGAATAAGGTTTAATACCAACCATGCTTTTGAACGGCTTGATTTATCGTTCTTTATTTTTAGTCCTGTTAGGAAAGTTGAAGTTGATGTGATTAGAATCAGTCCTAGAAATCTCCAGTCCCACCAGCCATAGAAAATGTAGCTTGCAGCCAATAGAAAAAGATTCTGCCACAGCAACCTGTTGCGCAGAATCCAATATCCTGCAAACACTAACGGCAGGAACAGAGCATATGTGTAACTGTCAAATTGCATTAAATGTCATCAGCACTTAAAGTCATTTATTATCTTGGCAATGGCCTGGGCATCACTTGGAGTGATAGGATGGCCAATAGGTAGGCTGATAGCATGGTCGGCAATTTCGTTGGTAACAGGTAGTTTGTATGATTGGAAACGTCGATAACATGGCTGGCGATGAGGTGGTGTGGCATAATGAATGTCGGTCATCACACCTTTCTTTTCAAGATAAGACCGCATCTCGTCGCGTTTGTCCACACGTATCACATACTGGTGCCAAATCTGTAACATGTCGTTGAAGATGTCGGGTTTCTTAACTAGTGGGTTAGTAATGTGTGTGTCATAGGCATCGGCAACCTCGGTGCGACGCATATTCTCAACATTTAGGTAGCGCAATTTCACTCTAAGCATAGCAGCTTGAATCTCGTCGATGCGGCAGTTTAAGCCAAGATAGATATTGTGATATCGGGTGTCGCTGCCATAATTGGCGATTGCCCTAATCGTTTTCGCTAGGTCCTCATCGTTAGTTACGACAGCACCAGCATCACCCAAAGCGCCTAGATTTTTTGTGGGGTAGAAGCTGATTGCACTGGCATGTCCCAAGCCTCCCGTGGTGAATGTTCCATTAAAACCTGCGACGTTTGATTTTGCTCCTATTCCTTGGGCATTATCTTCAATAACTTTGAGATCATAACGTTTTGCAATAGTCATCAGTTCTTCATCCCAGCATGGAGTGCCGTATAGGTGAACTGGCATAATAGCTTTTACTGCGGGTGTGATAAGATTCTCGATGAGCGATGAGTCCATATTCATTGTGTCGCTTCGTGCATCACACAAGCATGGGGTCATTCCATTGTCGCTGATAGCTAATACTGACGCAATGTAAGTGTTGGCCGGTACAATCACATGGTCTTCATGGTGTAATACACCGAGTTCAATATAACCACGCAATATGAGTCGTAGCGCATCAAGTCCATTACTCACAGCTATGCAATATTTTGCCTCACATAGTCCAGCGATTTCTTGCTCAAGAAGATTGGTTTGCTCGCCACGCAGGTACCTTCCAGATTTAATTACATTGCATGCTGCCTCTTGCAGCTGTTCCATATAGGGTTCATTGGCTCGTGCCAAGTCAAGAAATTTATATTTCATGTGTGTTTATTCAGAGGTTTATTTGATGTTAGTAACTTGAACTCATCGTAATTGCGCACGTAATCGCTTTCATCGTAGTGGTCAGATGCCAGCACCAGGCAAACCGAGCCTGACGAGAAATTGTGCTCTTTGCTCCACACTCCAGGAGTGACAAGCAGACCAAGATAAGGCCTGTTGAGGGTGACGTTGCGCTGGTTCACACCATCATCGAGGAGTACATCAAAGGCGCCACTTATGGCAATAATCACTTGTTGAAGCGACTTGTGTGAATGACCACCTCGTTCTTCGCCTCCAGGAACATCATAGATGTAGAACACTCGTTTGATGTCAAAAGGAACCAAATCCCTATTCTCAGCAACGGAAAGGTTGCCATTGGGATGATGATGCTTGCCAAAGTCAATAATCTTGCATTGGTCGATGCTTGAGGTCTTATGCAGGTCGGTGTTACTCATTTTTAAGTCTTATAAACTCATTAAAGTCTTCGATATAGTCGTTGGCATCGTATTCTGTGCTACTCATTACCAGTGCCACTGAATTAGTGGAAAAATTGTCGATTGCTCGCCAAGTCATGCGTGGAACGTAGAGGCCATAGTAGGATCGCGCCATGTGGAATCGTTGCTCACCACTACCATCGTTGAGTACCACGTCAAAACTGCCTGATAGGGCAACAATGAATTCATCCTGCTCACGAAAGGCGTGGCCACCACGAAACATACCCCCCGGAACATCATAAATCCAGTAGCAACGTTTCACCTCAAATGGAACATGCCCTTCACTCTCGATAAAGGAAAGGTTGCCACGTGGGTCACAAATTTTTGGCAGGTCTATTAACGTTGGCTTTGTCATATTTTTCCAATTAGGTTGAGAAGATACTTGCCGTAGTCGTTCTTTGCCAAAGGCTTGGCGAGTTTACGTAGCTGCTTATCATCAATCCATTGCTTACGATAGGCAATCTCTTCAAGTGCGGCCACTTGCACTCCTTGGCAAGTCTCGACAGTTGCAATGAAATTGCTTGCATCGAGCATCGATGCTGGAGTTCCTGTGTCGAGCCATGCAAAACCACGTCCCAGTGTCTTCACCATCACACGGTCTTGTTCCAGATAGTGCTGATTCACAGTAGTGATTTCTAATTCGCCGCGAGGTGACGGTTTTATATTCTTAGCCACTTCAATTACATCGTTGGGGTAGAAGTAAAGGCCTGTGACAGCATAATTAGATTTAGGCTGAGCAGGTTTCTCTTGAATATCAAAGGCCTTGCCATTCTCGTCAAAAGCTACCACGCCATATCGTTCTGGGTCTTTAACGGCATAGGCAAATAGTGTGGCGCAGCCTGTTGAACTAGTGGTGGCTAGGGCATCTTTGAGCATGCCGGTAAATCCTTGTCCGTAGAAGATGTTGTCGCCAAGCACTAGGCACACTGAATCTTCTCCTATGAACTCCTCGCCAATAATAAAGGCTTGTGCGAGTCCGTCGGGTGATGGCTGCTCGGCATAACTGAATTTCACACCAATCTCTTCGCCAGAGCCTAACAGACGCTCAAACTGAGGCAAGTCATGTGGAGTGGAAATTATTAATATTTCTTTGATGCCAGCCAGCATTAGAACCGAGATGGGGTAGTAAATCATCGGTTTGTCATAGATTGGCACCAGCTGTTTCGAGATGCCTTTGGTCACGGGATAAAGTCGTGTTCCCGAGCCACCTGCAAGAACTATACCTTTCATATTCTTATTATCGTTTACAACTATTATTTCTTAATTGAGCGAAGCACTAACGGTTTCCGTACATTTGCTCATAATATTTCTGATAGTCACCGCTCGTTACATCGTTTATCCACTGCTGATGGTCAAGATTCCAGCGTATGGTCTTCTCGATACCCACAGTGAAAGGTGTTTCGGGATACCAACCAAGTTGTGTCGCAATCTTAGTCGGGTCGATTGCATAGCGCATATCGTGACCAGGACGGTCGGTGACGTAGGTTATTAGGTCGTAGTTAATATCCTCAAGTTTGCAACTCAGCAATTTCTGATACTTGGGTTCCTCGCGCATGATGCGTGCTATAGTGTCGATTATGAGCTTTACAATGTTGATATTGCTTTCCTCATTGAAACCGCCAATGTTATAAACCTCACCAATCTTGCCCTTGCGAAGCACTAAGTCGATGGCCTTGCAATGGTCTTCGACATAGAGCCAGTCGCGCACATTCAGCCCCTTGCCATAAACTGGGAGTTTCTTACCACCTAGAATGTTGTGAATCACGAGTGGAATCAGTTTCTCGGGGAAGTGGTAAGGGCCGTAGTTATTGCTGCAGCGCGTGATGTTGATGGGGAAGTTATAGGTGTGGTGATAGGCCATAACTATCATGTCGGCGCTTGTCTTCGATGCCGAATAGGGCGAACGTGGCGACATGGGGGTGTCCTCGGTGAAGAATTCCTTGCCAAATGTAGTAAGGTTTGTGCGGCCCTCAATCACCTTTTTGAGTTCGTCGTCAACATGTAGTGGTTGAGCCTCGTCGTAGTCTTTTTCGAGTGAACCATACACTTCATCGGTTGAGATTTGCAGATATTTTTTGCCTTTCTTATAACGAGGTTTGCCTGTTTCATCTTTCCCGTCGGCCCATGCCTCACGCGCGCAGTTCAAGAGATTCTGCGTGCCCAGGATATTCGTCTCAAGGAATAGCTTGGGATTCTCGATGCTGCGATCCACATGGCTTTCGGCAGCAAAGTTGACCACAAAGTCGATATCGTTCTCATCAAAAATTTCTCTAACTACCGAATAATCTTTGATGTCGCCTTTTACAAAAGACACATTAGGCAATTCGAGTTCCTCTTTAATCGAGTTGATATTACCCGCATAGGTGAGTGCATCGAGAACAATAACCTTAATGGTATCACCATGCTTGGCTGTGATATATTTTACAAAGTTGGCGCCTATGAAACCTGCTGCACCTGTAACAAGATAAGTGGTCATAATAAAAGAATTAAATAGTTTTAACTTACAAAGATAATTCAACTCATGTGAATATCAAAATACAAATCAATTTTTTTATGAATTTATTATTGTTTTATCTCTTCGGTTTCATCCATTTTGGTCTTGCTGGGAAGTATAAGGTTGAGTATGATTCCCACGATTGCTGCGAGACCAATTCCCGATAGGCTGAAGGTGCCTGCAGTGAGCTCAGCACCACCCACTCCAGTTGTGAGCATAATGCTGGCAATGATGATGTTGCGTGTTTTGCTGAAGTCGACCTTGTTGCGCACCAGGCTTTGGATTCCCACTGTTGCAATGGTGCCAAAGAGCATCAACATGATGCCGCCAAGCACAGCTTGTGGAATGCTTTGAAGGAAAGCGTTGAGTTTGCCGAAAACCGAAAATACTATTGCTGCTACAGCAGTGATACGGATAACAGCAGGAGAAGTGATTTTAGTGATTTGCATAGCACCGGTTACCTCGCTATAGGTGGTAACGGGAGGACCACCCATGAATGAAGCAGCAAGGCAGGCGAGACCGTCACCGAGCATTGTGCGGTGAAGTCCAGGGTCAGTAATGAAATCTTTGCCTGCCACGTTACTCACTACATACACGTCGCCCACATGCTCAATCAGAGTGGCAAGCGCAATGGGCATTAAGCAGATGAAGGGCTGCCAGTCAAAGGTGGGCAGCAGGGGGTGGGCAATGTTTTTGGGAAGGGCCACCCAGGGAGCGCTGGCGATGCCCGAGAAGTCAACCAACCCCATAACCATTGCTGCTACGTAGCCTGCTACAATGCCGCCAACCACAGGAATCAGCTTGAACATGCCGCGTGCGTAGGTGAGAATGCCTATCGACACTAAAAGCGAAATGATAGCCAGAGTCCAGTTGCTCTTCGACATGTCGACAGCAGTTCCTGAGAGCGACAAGCCAATGAGGATGATAACTGGGCCAACCACTACTGGTGGGAACAATCGGCTAAGGAAATCGGTGCCACGCCACTTGATTAGTGCTGATGCAACAAAATAAACTAAGGCAACACCGGCAAAGCCTGAAAGGGTGCCTTCAAGCCCCCATTGTTTTGAGGCTAGCAGGATTGGGGCAATAAAAGCAAAACTTGACCCGAGAAAGATGGGGACTTTTCCTCGGGTCACTAAGTGAAAAATAATGGTACCTATTCCTGCCGAGAATAGTGCTGTTGCTGGATCAAGTCCCACTAGCAGGGGCATCAACACTGTGGCTCCGAATGCCACAAAAAGGAATTGAGTGCCCACCACAATCTTGCGTGTTGTTGAAAGGTTGCTGCTCATCATTTTTTGCTTGGTTAATGGTTATTTTTGCATTAAATCGTTTACAATGTGCTTAATCTCGTTGGGGAGACTGGGAATGTTAATGATGTAGTAGTTGTCGTAGGCGTAGTGGAGCACCACAAGATGCATTGCGCTTATTGTGAGGCCGTAGCATTTCTCCACTATGTGCTTGTAAAGGTTCTGTTGCAATGCATAGTGCCAGTAGCTGCAGTCGGGGATATGCTCTAGTCCATTAATGCCACATGTGTCAAACCTGTTGTTCTTGCACACATTGCCTCGCTCGTCAATCAACGACCTGCTGCGCTTCCAGTCACAGAGCTCAAATGTGCCATCCTCAAGGCGGCAAGTCAGGTCGATAGTTCCGGCCATCCCCAGTTCTTCATCCATCACTCTCCATTCGGTGCGGAAAGGAGTGAAATCCATTTCCTTGACAAATTTCAGGAACAATTCAATCTCCTTATCGATATGAATGATTTTGTCATAGTGCACATGCTCACCGTCATGGGTGAATCGGCACACTGGCGCCATCTCTTTATCGCCATTCAGGTAGTTTTCAATTTGCTTGTGCAGGTGAGTGCCGGCATAGCTTGCCATCATGCCGTCGCATTCCCATTGCTCTTTAAGTTGTTGTGCAGTGATGGGGAGTGAACGGGCTTTACGCTCGGCCCAGTAGTCGCTGTCGAAGGGTTTGAAATAACGACCATACACGCTGCTCACTGGTGTGAGCTTGCGCTTGCCGTCGAGCCAGTAGGTGTGACTTTCTTCTTCAAGTGAAATTCGCTCATCTTGAGGGAAGTAAAGGTCGGAATTGTCGAGGTTTCTTGTCATGTGACTTCATTTTTAATTGAATCGCACACACATTTTGCCACAAAATTAGTGCAAACCGAGTGAAATACCAAATATATTTGAGTAATTCCGAGGCGCAGCCTAATTTATCCAAAATTAAGAAATTCTTTTTAGTTTTTGAGTGATTAGTCGATAATTTTTTCCCACTTTTGCATGTAACTTATAACGAGCAAGCGCCTCAACCGCGGTTCAGGCGCTTGCCGTTGCAGGCAGGTGTTTTTGTGGGATTAATTACCAAGAATGATAGAATACACCTCGGTAACATCGGCCGAGGTAACATTGCCGTCACCGTTCACGTCGCTAGTGTCAAAATAAGTCATACTTCCATTAAGGAGGTAGTTGTAGAGCTCGGTGATGTCGGCTGATGTCACTGAGCCGTCACAGTTCACGTCGCCAGCAATGTGCGACTGCCCTTGCTTGATGATAGTGAGCGAACGCTTGGCAGGAGTTGTGCACTGGTTGTTCTCTAGTGGGATGGTGTAGATTTTTACAGATGTTCCTGCAACCACAAGGTTGCCGGCATAGTCAAATGCCATTTGCTGCACGTCGCCCACACCACCTGCAAATGATGTGCGTGATGAGAGCGTAGGAGTGGTGCCACCCCACACGACGTCATAAACCTGCACCATGCCATCACCGTCGCCAATGGCAAGAATCGTGCCATCGCGGCTCACAGCGAAGCCTGCCTGTGGTGAACCGTTAAGGTCAGTAAGACTGTTGCCCGAGTTGAAGTTGATGCTTCCCGCTGCGTCCACATGGATGAGCGATGGTGTAGTGGCTAGGTTCTGCCCCTTGGAGCGTCGTTGCGACACCCATATGCCTCCGTTGTTGTCGCTTGCAATTTGACTGTTGCCATTGAGCATAAGGGAGTTAACCTGAATTATTGCCGATGGAGCTGTGTCCCACGAAGTGGCTATAGTGCCGTCGGTTTGTCCAATGTTATAGACTGCCACATTATTTGCCTCAAAGTCCTCTAAGAAGGTGTACATTTTAGTATTGGCTCCTGTGCCTGCTATTTCGACAGCCACATTAGAGCACGCTACTTGCGTTCCATTGTTAGTGATGATGCCATTGCTTGCACGTGTGCCCTCAAAGAACTGTGGGAATGCGCCATCTAGGTTGCTTGGCGAAGCAACAAACACTCCCGAGTGGCTATCTCCCCAGTCGGCTATGTAAATCTTGCCATTCTCGTCGGTGGCAAGGCGATAGGGGTTGCCAAATGTCTCGCCACCTCGCAACACAGTGCTGTTGATGCGAGAGTAGTCGGCATTGAATGCCCACAGTCCGTTGGTAGTAGTGCTTGAACCGGTACGGTCGATAACGTAGAATCGCCCCATGTAGTCGCTTTCGGGACTGTCGTCAACTGCGACACAGGCACGTGTGAAGTTGTAGATTGCATCGTCGCTGTTAAGTTTTGCAACTGCTGTAACAGGATTGCCGGTGAGTTTCACGGCCCAGTTCATGACTGTCTCATCATCGCCTGGCAAGTCATTTTGAGTTATTGTGATGGTGTTGTTGCCTTCGGTTATCTCACTTAATTCCACTGAACCAATTGTCGTTCCGCTTGTAGCATCGGTAAAGATGATTTCAGCTGCTTGTGCATCACTGTTGGCAGAGAATGTGAAGGTATAGGAGTCATCCTCGTTTTTGGCGTCGCGAAGGTCGTAGGCATAGATGCGCTTAACCGTTTCAGTCGGGTCACTACCACCTTCAGTCATGTAATACTTGGGGTAGGTTGTCTTGTTGGCATCAACTGTAATAATTTGGTTTGTTATTTCAGAATATCCGTTGGCCGAGGCACTGATGGTGTAAGTGCCAGGCGCCAGGTTGCGGAACACAAACACGCCGTTGTAGTTGTTGTCGGTTGTGTAGTTGCCCACGAGTGCACCATCTTTATAGAGCTTGACCGTCGCGCCATTAATGGGCTTGTAGGCATCGACCGAGCCACTTGCGTAATGATAAAGGTTATGCTCAAGGGTGTGGTCACGATCTTTGATGGTTCCCATTATGTAACCTGTGCTTGGTGTGTTGAGATTGAAATAGTCGCGTATTCCGCGAGCATATCTCACACCCTCCATCTTGCAGTAGTCGATATTAAGGGCACGATGCCTTGCTGGCTGATAGGTGTGAAAATATCCCTCACTCAAGAATCCTGGTGAGTTGTGCTTGAGTACTCCCAGATAGCCTGTGGTGCTACTGCTGTTGTAGAATGTGATGTCTCCGCGAATGTCGGTGGCATTGCGGCTATAGTAGTCAATCTCGTTGGAGCCATACTTAAAATATTGCCACAATGCGTTGCACATGTCTTTGCTGCCAGCCACAAGCTCTTGCGCATCGGTGCCTCGGTACAGGAATAGGGGGTAGTTGGTGCTGGTGCCATCGGTGAGGGCATTGGAATGCACAGAGAGGAACATGTCGGCACCGAAGGAGTTGACTTCGGCACAAATCACCGACAGTGGTTTGTTGTAGGTTCCATCTTCGCCATTATAGGGGTAAGGGCCGCTTTCCCATCGCGAGAGCATGATGTTCGATGCATTCACGCCCATCTTGATGAGTTCGTCATATAGGCCATACACTTTCCACATGTTGGTGTTGCTCTCGTAGAAACCGCAGGTGTCGGGGCGCCCCGTGCTGCTCAGGTTAGGGTAGGGAATGGTCGCCATTGGCCTGTCGTTAGGTCCCCAGCTGCCATGCCCGGGATTGAGGTAAATCTTCACAGTGCTGGCAGTGACTGTGCTTTCCCCGAAAGCCATGGCTGCCATCATGCTCAAAATTAAGAATAGAGAAGTCTTTTTCATGGTTTCGGGTTATTTTGTGAAGTTAATAATGTAAATCTCGCCTTGCACAGTCGAGAACGCTATTTTTCCTGCCTTGCTGGTCACTTGGGGGAACATGGCAATCATGTCGTCGCTGGTGAGAGTCTGTTCAGTACCATCGAGGGTCTTAGTGACAATGGTTGAAGACGTGATGGTAATGCCGTCGTCATGGTCGCGCATGCCCACTACCGTATTGTTGTCGAGCCATTGAGGGGCGCGGAGTTCACCTAGTTTTACCATGTCACTGCCGTCTAGGTTGCACGTGAAGCAGCCCAGCTCGCTCACATAATAGAGTATTCGCTTGCCACTAGGCGAGATTGATGCCCAAATGTAGTTGTACTGGTTGCCGTTGGGCGCGAACTGCCGTGTCACTCCGCCAGTGGTGAGCTGGAGCTTCAGGTTGCGGTTGCTCACGATGGGGCGCACTATCGCAGTGGGGTCGATGCCAGGTGATTTCACTTCGTTGCTCACTACTGCTGCTGCCACGAAGCCATCTGGCATGTCGAAGCCTTGCAGCTCGCGAGTGGGAGGGGTTATTGTCTTCACCATGCTTGTGCGCAAGTCGATGGTTTTTACACCTCGCCTTAGCAAGTGGTCAGGGCCAACAGTCACCTCTTGATACACCACATCGTGGCCGTTATGACCTATTTTAGTGCCGAATCCTGCTCCTCGGGCTGTTGTGAGCACTTTGCTTTCACCTGTGGCAAGGTCGAACTTTATGAGCCCGTCTTGCTCCTGGCTGCACAGGAGCACATAGTTACCGTGGGGACTTATGGCTGCTACTTGCCTTGCCATCGGGTCGATAGGGGTCGATAACTTGACCACCTGCTGCACCTGCAACACTTGGGCTTGTGCTGTCGCGGCAAGAAATAGACAGATTAGAGTGATGAGTTTTTTCATAATATTATAGGGGTTGATAATTCTTGTAGAAATTATTAGTTTACAAAGTGCAAAGTTAATAAAAACTATCACTAAAAGCAAATCATAACCCTGATTTTTTATATTCAAAAAAATACAAGGGTGGAAGGGAAAATGACGATTTGTGGCTGATTCAAGTTTTGTAATTTTTGTCTTTGTTTTAGTAAAGCATCCGCGACCCACCATTATCAAGGTACTGAAAGGACTGCAAAAAAGTGGCGAAATTGTGCGCACCAAGTTAAATAAATTGAACACTTTAACTTCGATAGTGAAATATGATGATTATCAGGTAGGTTACAAAAGTTCAAGTAAAGAGATTTTAACCGAAAGTTTAACAGAACAAGAATTAAATAGTAATATAATAATTACTACCTCCTCTAAATATAATAATATAGGGCAGCACGAAAAAATTTTGAACGACATGCTCAAGGGAGGCATCCTACTCGAGGGATTTTGCAAAGCCGAGGGCATCACGCAATCGCAGTTTAAGAATCTGGCACAACAAGTAATCAACGAGTGGAAACTAGTTAAGATTAGAGAACTTGTAGTTATTTTTTTCTTCAAAAAAGTGGAAAAAAATTTGTAAAGCTATCATTTTTGATTATTTTTGCAAAATATTATGACTGATTCTTAAAAAAAAGACGTTGTCATGACTGCCGACGAGGGTAAAATATATGGCCTAATAGGGACGTCGCTGTCTCACTCCTTCTCGATGGACTTCTTTAACCAGAAGTTCGTGTCGGAGGGCATTGCTGCCCAGTATTTCAACTTTGAGCTGGGCGACATCGGGGAGCTGATGACCATCTTCAGTGAGTACTCTAATCTCGACGGCCTTAATGTGACAATGCCCTATAAGGAAAAAGTCATCCAGTTCATGGACGAGCTCGACGAGACTGCCGCGCTAGTGGGAGCCGTGAACGTGATCAAGATTGTGAGGGGAGAGAATGCCGCTGTGATGAGACTGGTGGGCTACAACACTGATTATGTGGCATTCAAGAACTCGATTGTGCCACTACTCACGCCCGAGATGGACAAGGCGCTGGTGCTAGGCACAGGTGGTGCCAGCAAGGCTGTGACGGCAGCGCTTGAGTCGCTTGAAATAGAAGTGCATCACGTGTCGCGCCGAAAAGCGGCAACGACAATCACCTATGAAGAACTCACCAAGCAGATGATTCATGAGCACAAAGTGATTGTGAACACCACGCCACTAGGCACTTACCCCGACACCGACGCTTGCCCCGACCTGCCTTACCGCTTCATCACTCCAGGGCATCTGTGCTACGACCTTGTGTACAATCCTAGCGAAACAACCTTCATGAGGCGCTCAAGCGAGTGTGGAGCGACAGTGAAGAGCGGGCTCGAGATGCTGCTGCTGCAGGCCTTTGAGTCCTATAGAATCTGGACCGAGGATTAACCTCGTTTGTTAAGAAAAAACGAGATGGGCAACGAAAGCATTTTGTCGCGCTTGCCAGTGCTCAGGCTCCTGCTTCCCATGGTGGCGGGAATTATTTTATTTCGCTTTTCTAGCATCCTGCTGCTACCATTCGTTCTTCTCGCCTTGATGGTAATGTGCTTGCTGGTTGCTATGCGCCTTAAGAGTCGTGATGCGGCGCGCAGGTTGATGATGCGAAGATATAGCCTGATGCCGTTGTGGCTTGCAATGATTGCCGTTGGCTGGCTGGCCTCGTGGCTAGCCGAGCCAGTGCGCCTCGACCTGAACAGTGTGAGAGGCAAGACAGCTTGCGCTCGCATCGAGACAATAAAATATAACGAACAAAGCATGCTCATGCAAGTGAAACTCCTCAATGCCGACGGTAGTGATGCATGGGTGCGTGGCTCTCACATTCAGCTCTCGACACGAGGCTGTGACTACGACCTCGAGGCAGGTAATCTCATTGCCTTTGTCCTGAAGCTTGAGGAAGTGCAAAACATGGGCAACCCCGACGAGATGGACTATGCTCAACATCTTCACGACAAGGGCATCATTTATCGCCAGCACATCGATGTGTGTAGTGTTGCGAAAGTGGGTGACTCGCCAACATTATTGACACGGGCATTCAGCTTGAGGCAAGACTTGCAACATCGTGTTCTTAACTCCAAGCTAGGTCCCGAGTCGCAAGGGTTAATTATAGCGATGCTGCTGGGCAATGACGACTTTATCGAGCCGTGGGTGCGCGACAGCTTCGCTCAATCAGGAATTGCACATGTGCTAGCCCTAAGTGGACTTCATGTTGCAGTGATAACGCTAATAATATGGTTTTTACTCTTCCCGCTCGACTATGCCGGTGGAAAGAAACTGCGACTGGTGCTCACATTGCTGATTCTCATTGCCTATGATGTGCTCACAGGCATGTCACCATCGGTTATAAGGTCGACAGTGATGATTGCCTTTGTGTTTTGCTCTTTCCTTTTTTACCGCAAGTCAACACCGCTGAATTCTGTTGCAGCTGCTGCCCTGGCGATACTTGTTTTTGCTCCAAGTTCACTGTTTAGTGTTGGTTTTCAGCTCAGCTTCATCACGGTGACGTCGCTAATTGTGTTCTATCAAGTGTCTGACTTGAAATTCCCAAGCAACAGGTTCCTTAAGTACTTGTGCACAACGCTAGTGACATCGGCTGTTGCCATGCTGTCGACACTGGTGCTCACAGCTTATTATTTTAACACCACGTCGATGGTGGCTGTATTTACAAATGTGTTGCTCCTGCCACTAGTGCCGGTGATTATGGTGCTTGGGGCTGTTGCGCTCATATTGCTTGCAATGGGTGGAGGACTTGGTCCGCTAGCTGCCATTATTGATGTGATGAGTGGTGCCACACAGTCGATTGCTGGCGTCATGTCGTCGCTATCACTTGCCGGCAATATTGTTTATGTCACTTGGATGGCGGTGGTGGTGTATTATGCCATCTTGATCATGCTCGGCATGTGGATTTACAGGCGCAATGCCCGGTGGCTCCTTGCTGCAGGAGCAACATTGGTTGTGGGGCTTGCGTGCTCACTAGTGCAGGATTTCATGACTCCACGGCGAGGGCTGGTGGTTTTCAACGCATTTGATTCAACGCCAATCTTGTATTTTAATGGTAACCAAGCAATGCTTTGGGTTCCCGATGTGGAGAACGACTATGATATCGACAATTTCAAGCGATGGAACAGAGCATTTCTCGCCCATTACCATATCGACAGCATAATGATGGTTGACAGCTTGAAATGTGAGCTGCCAGGCGCGGTTGTCGACCCACCTTACGCCAACTTCATGGGTACAGGAATTGTCACAGCCGGTAAAGGTAAATGGAAGAATTACACTCGCGAGGACACTGTCGCATTACGATTTGATGTGGCTTTAGTGACCAAGGGATTTCATTCGCAAATCTCACGCTTAAAAGAGTTGGTCGATTGTGACACGATTGTGCTGTCGGGAGGAATGTACGATGAAGACAATGTTACACTCGATAACGAATGTAAATCATCAGGGATTCCTTTTTATAATATCAAAAAGTCGGGTGCTTACCAAAAATATTACTAATGCTTTTTCCCTTTCACGCGGCCTGCAGCATAGAAGTGCTCGGTGTAGTAGCGCGCAGTGAGGTCATCGATAACCACACCGCGTGATGAAGATGCGTGGGCAAACATGTTGTCCTTTAGATAAATGCCCACATGGGTTATGCCATTGCCGCTGCCACCATGAAAGAACACCAGGTCGCCCTCGCTCAGGTCGTTGGGGTCGATTGGGTCGCAGCTTATGGAGTAGATTCGCGCTGAGTTGCGCTCAATCTTCATGTTGTAGACAGTAAGGTAAATTTCCATAACGAAACCAGAGCAGTCGGTGCCCTCTTGCTTGGTGTGCATGCCATCGTGATGTGGCGTGCCCAGCCAGCTCTTGATTTCATGATACAACGAGTGGTTGTCATTCCTTCCAAGCTTGATATCAAGCTTTTTCCATTGCTCGATGCTTGTTTTCTCATCATGTCGACTGAAGTTGTCATCGCGTGGTGGTGTCGACTGTCGAGGTTGCTCTCGTTTCGTTTTCTTGCCATGTCCCCACACGTCTTCAGGTGTTCTTGTAGTGCGTGTAGGCATGCCGCTGGTGTCGTAGTTGTCGTTTGGTTTCATTGTGCCGCAAGCAACCCCCATAACACTTAACAAAGTAAGCGTTATATTAATTAATAATGTGTGGCGACGTGGTGCAACTGCGTGTGACATGATATTAAAATGCTCTAAAGTCGCGATTGCACTATTAGCGCAACACATCTTTAGAGCATTATGCATTAAAAGTAATTACTCGGCTTTTTGTCCTTCTTTTTCTTCAGCTTTTTCTTCCTCTTTGGGTAGGAAATCGGTCAAGCCGCTGTTGATGAGCAGATTGTACCAGTTGATGAGTTTTTTGATGTCGGTGTTGTAAACACGGTCAACATCGAAGTCGGGAACAATGCCCTTGAAGAATTCTTGTAATGCGGCAGGTTCCTTGTAATCAGCGACATTAAGAGGCTTCGAGTCATATTTTTTCTTTATCTCCTCGAGTATTTCGCCCAGAGGCTTGTCGCCGCTCTCGGTGAACATTGAGATGTCGCCAAGGGCAATTACTTTATCGCGCGAGTGAGCTGTGCTGCGCTTCTTGTCGGTAATGTTTTCAACGATGATAATGTTTTTACCGTATTTTACAAGACGGTATAATCCGGGACGTCCCGAGATTGCTAGAATTTCTTTCAACATAATTTCTTGAGTTATAGAATTTAAATTAATGTGTATCGTTTTATCGTTTGCAGTAAGTGTCACAGAAATCTGCGACAATCAATCTTTGTCGGTCATCGAGCATTGATTGAGCTTTCTCTTTAATCCATTGTGGTATGCCAAAGAGGGCTTCGGCAATGCCTCCTGTTATGCATGCTATAGTGTCGCTGTCGCCACCAATCGATATGGCATTGCGCACAGCATCCTCAAAGTCCTTGGCTTGAAGGGCGCAAGCAATGGCTTGTGGCACACTGCCTTGGCAGGTGGCGCCATCGCCGGCATTATCAAGGCCTTGCCATGAATATCGAGGGCGAATCTCATCAATGCTTAGCGACAAGTTGTAGCCATAGTCGTGGGTGATGCGCTTTTTGATTAGAGCTGGTGAAGCGCCATTTCGTGCCATAAAGATGCACAAGGCTGTTGCTTGGGCTCCTTTTATGCCTTCGGGATGGTTGTGAGTGCACTCTGCCGAGCGTTCGGCAGCTGCAAGAGTTTCCTCTTCGTTGTCAAATGCCCACCCAACTGGACTCACACGCATCGCACTGCCGTTACCACAGCTGTTATAAGGCTCAGCAATACTATTTCTTGAGCGCGAAACCCAATTCAGGAAGCTTGGACCATAGCCACCCATGGGGCAGGGATAGGCCGATGCATAGCGAAAGTAATACTTGCCAGGTGCTCCACCATGCAGCAGCCAGTCGGCAGTTGCAATCGTGAGAATGCTGTCGTCGGTAGGTTCCATGCGTTTGTCAAACAACTCAAAATCTTTGGTTTTGATGTTGTCGAACTCGTAGATTGACCCTATTATGTCTCCAACTATCGCTCCTATCATAATGTGTTAAGAAAGCAGTTCGATTATTTTATCGAAGGCAGCATCAAGTCCTCCCACATTCTTACCACCAGCTTGTGCAAAACCTGGTTGACCTCCGCCGCCGCCCTGTATGAGTTTGGCTGCTTCGCGAATTATTTGTCCAGCGTTTTTGCCATCTTTAACTAAATCATCGCTCAGTGAAATGGTGAGCATGGGTTTCTCATCGCTGTGGGTAGCAGCAACAAATGCCACTTTAGGTTGCTTGTCGCCTTTGATTGAGAGGGCTAGACTTTTAACTATATCTGTAGGGAATTTGCCAACTAGCTTAAGTATTGCAATGTCGCCAACCATAATGGACGTTGAGTATAATCTCTCCTTAAGCGTCTTAACTCGTTCCTTCATGAAATCATCAACCTTCTTGTGGAGGTCGGCATTCTCGCTAATCGACTTCTTTATGGCAGTTATAATATCGGGAGCATTGTTGAAGAACTCCTTAACACTCTTGAGAGTGTCTTCAAGACTGTCGATAGCATTCTCAACATTTGCGCCAGTTATAGCCTCAATGCGTCGTATGCCAGCAGCGATAGAACTCTCGCTTACAATCTTAATCATGCCGATGTTGCCCGAGTTGGCAACGTGGGTTCCACCACATAGTTCAACCGAATCGCCGTATTTGATGACACGCACCTTGTCGCCATATTTCTCGCCAAAGAGAGCCATGGCTCCCATTTCGCGAGCTTCGGCGATGGGGACTTCACGGTGCTCCTCGCGGCAGATTGCTTCACGCACGAGCGCGTTGGCACGGTGTTCGACTTCGCGAATTTCTTCGGGTGTCATTTTCTTAAAGTGTGAGAAGTCAAAGCGCAGCATGTTGGCGTCTACATACGAGCCTTTCTGTTCCACATGAGTGCCAAGCACTTGACGCAGAGCATAATGCAGCAAGTGTGTGGCGGTGTGGTTGCAAGCAATTGATTGTCGGGCTGCAGTGTCAATGCGAGCGATGAAAGTTGCACTAGGATCGGCAGGCATCTTCTTGACAAGGTGAACAGGGAGGTTGTTCTCGCGCTTTGTATCGATAATTTCAATCTTCTCGTCACCATTGATGAGCCAACCCTTGTCACCCACTTGACCGCCCATCTCGGCATAGAATGGGGTAGTGGCAAGCACTACTTGGTAGAACTCGTTCTTCTTTTGAACTACATGGCGGTAACGCAATATCTTGGTCTCACACTCGGTTAGGTCATAGCCCACAAACTCGGTGACTCCCTCTTGTAATTCAATCCAGTCACTCGCCTCAACAGCAGCAGCATTGCGGGCACGCTGTTTCTGCTTAGCCATTTCGGCATCGAATTGCTCCTTGTTGACTGTCATATTATTCTCCTTGAGAATAAGCTCGGTGAGGTCAAGAGGGAACCCGTAAGTGTCATAAAGAGTAAAAGCAACAGCTCCGTCAATCTCAGTCTTATTTTCAGCTTTCGCTTTTGAAATTACGCCATCAATCATCTTCATGCCAGTTTCAAGGGTGCGAAGGAAGGCATCTTCCTCTTCCTTGATAACGTGCTTGATGAGATCGGCTTGAGCGGGAAGCTCAGGATAGGCTTCGCCCATCGATTCAATGAGTGTGTCGACAAGAAGATGCATGAACGCCTCCTTGAAGCCAAGGAATGTGTAACCATAACGGACTGCTCGACGCAAGATGCGACGAATTACATAACCCGCCTTAGCATTGCTTGGAAGTTGGCCATCGGCAATGGAGAACGCTATTGTGCGCACATGGTCGGCAATAACGCGCATTGCTACATCGGTGTCATGCTCCTTGCCATAATCTTTACCAGCAAGGAGACCAATTTTCTTGATAAGCGGCTGGAAAACATCGGTATCGTAGTTAGATTTCTTGCCTTGCAGCGCCATGCATAGGCGTTCAAAGCCCATGCCCGTGTCAATAACTTTAGCAGGAAGTGGTTCAAGTGAACCATCAGCTTTGCGGTTGTATTGCATGAACACAAGGTTCCAAATCTCAATTACCTGTGGATTGTCTTTGTTGACAAGCTCAGCACCAGGCACAGCGGCTTTCTCCTCGTCGCTACGCAAGTCGATGTGAAGTTCAGAGCAAGGTCCGCAAGGTCCTGTGTCACCCATCTCCCAGAAGTTGTCGTGGCGGTTGCCATTGATAATGTGGTCTTTTGGAAGGTGTTTTTCCCAATAGCCAGCTGCTTCGTTATCGCGCTCGAGCCCTTCGGCAGGCGAACCTTCGAATACAGTTGCGAACATCATGCTTGGGTCGAGCTTCAGCACGTCGACAAGATACTCCCAACAATAATCTATGGCTTCTTTCTTAAAGTAGTCGCCAAACGACCAGTTGCCAAGCATCTCAAACATTGTGTGGTGGTAAGTATCGTGTCCAACCTCCTCAAGATCGTTGTGCTTTCCACTAACTCGCAGACACTTCTGAGAGTCGGCCACTCGGCGCCATTGCGCCTCCTTATTGCCTAAAATGATGTCCTTGAATTGATTCATGCCGGCATTGGTGAACATGAGGGTTGGATCGTCCTTGATTACCATGGGAGCCGATGGCACGATGTGATGATTGTGCTCCTCAAAATACTTTTTGAAAGATTCTCTGATTTCTTTTGCTGTCAACATATTATTTTTATGTGTTTTTTATTTATTTACCTATTGTTTTCTTGCACAAATCACATAAACATTGTAATTTTAGCGCAAAAATTAGTGCAAGCCGAGTGGTAATAGAACTTGTTCTAAATTATCAGAGGCGTAGCCTAATTTATTTAAAAATTTGGGCAAAGTTAATAATTTTACCCGTAATTATGCATTAATATAGTCAAAAAAACTGAAAATTTACCTTAACTTATGGAAGATAAACTAAATAAGAAATATTATAGAATAGGTGATGTCGCCGAAATTTTAAACATCCCAACCTCCACTCTTAGGTTTTGGGAAAAAGAGTTTACTGTTATAAAGCCTAAACGTAATGCTAAGAATATCAGAGTGTATACCGTTAAAGATATTGAGACCATCAAGATGATTTATTACCTTGTCAAGGAAAAAGGTCTCAAACTTGATGCTGCGCAAGCTATGATAAAACGCAATCGTGACGGCGTTTCAAAGCAATGGGAGGTCGTCGACAGGCTCAAACAAGTCAAGGAGCAATTGATACAACTTGACAATGCTCTTGGCTCGCTAAAAGCCTAAAATATATCCAACTATTCATTAAATTTTAATTAAAAATACTGCGTTATGAAGAAATTTTTTACTCTTTTTTTTGCTGTAGCTCTTTTTGCAATCAGTGCAAGTGCTACTGTTACTATTAATGTGCGCACCACTACTGGCGATGCTCCATTTCTATATGTGTGGGATGGTGCCGGTACTGCTCTAAATGACGAATGGCCTGGCACACTGATGGATGCGACTCATGTCTACACCACTGTTGATGGCAAGGTATGGTTTACTCAGACTTTTGAAGAAGACGCCATAAACATCATCTTTAACGATGGAGGTATTGATGGCGTTGAACCTTTTGTTAAAACCGCTGATATTCGTGGTGTTACTGGCACAGCTTTCTTTGTTTTTGATATTGAAGAAGGAGAATATGAAGACGTTACAAGCACATATATCTCCGACACTGGTTTTGACATCAACACTCTTCCTGCCGAAGTGGTTTATGTTGAGGGCAAGGAATTTGCCTACTTTGTTGCCCCCACCAGCTGGACCAAGTGTAACGTGTGGGCCTGGAACAACACCACTGGCACCAACTTCACCACCAGTGGCGCGTGGCCTGGCGATCCCATCACCTTGATTGGCACCACTACCGACGGCAATCCCGTTTATCAGTGGATAGGTCCCGACATTGTGGAAGGCGACAGTCCAACCGGTATTATCTTCAATAATGGTTCTACACAGACCTCCGATCTGGACTATGTGGCAGGTGGAGTTTACAACCTTGCTGGCAAATTGCTATACACTGTTCCTAACAATGGCAATGGTGGAAACATTGAATTGCTTGAGCCCGTAATTACCGACAATTACATTAAATTTGTTGGTTTAAACAACAATGGCAACTACAAATTCACCCTCGACACCTATGAATGGGCAAGAGATCATGGCCCGCAATTCCAACTTACTATTGAGCCTATCAACCCATCGAAACCTGCATTCTTCTCGCAAAATGATCTCAGCGACCCCAACTATTGGGAGCCAATGTTCATGCGCGTGACACAGGAAATGGCTGGTCAGGCAATGAGTGCACAAGACAACATCAAGCGATTGTATCTTGGCGACGTGCAACTGCTCGAGAACCAGTTTATTGACTATAACAATCTTCATGTCGTGGGTTTTGACCTCAAAGATGACTATACCCTTCCTTTAGGTTGCCTTCTCAATGCTGGTCAACACATGGATGAAATGGATGTTAAATGTGATGGCAACATGACTTTAAGTCCAAATTCATTGCCTGCCGACAAGAACTTTGTTGTAACTGTCTATACCCAGCAAATGTATAATGTTTGGGATGCTTATAAACAGGCCTACAATTGCCAGTACATTCTCAATTTCAATGAAACGGGACCTGCTATAACTGGAGTTCAAATCTCGGCTACAGTTGATGGTGAATCGGTAAGTGAGCAACTTCCTGCATCTGGTTTCAACAATGTGGAGATTGAGGAACCTGTATCTGAATTATGTCTCAATAGATTTGAGGTAGCAGTAAATATTGATGTGGATGAAATCTTTATGGATTATGCTATTGTCAAAGGTAATGATGCCCCAAACGGTTGGACTTCGATTCATGCTACGAAAAATGAAGATGGCAAATGGATTGCTGACAACATTAATCTCAACATTCTTGAGGGCTTAGAAAGTGGACAGAACTACACTCTGATGTTTGACTTTATTTCTGGTTATGTTGAGGAAATAGGCGACCGTTTGCGTTATGACAATGGAGGACAGATGTATAGAGTAAGTTTTGTGTGTGGTAATAGTAGTAGCCCAAAACCTGGCGACGTGAATGGCGACGGAACAGTTACCAGTGTTGATGTTACCGCACTTTACAATTATCTGCTCAATGGAGATGATAGTAATATTGTTAATGGTGACCAAGATGGTGATGGCCACATATCTAGTGTTGATGTGACTTGTGTTTACAACATCTTGCTTGGAAATTGATTTTAACTTATTCTGAAAATAAATATTAGAAAATTGGGGCACAAGTCTGGAGAAAATAAGACTTGTGCCTCATTTATTACATAAAGTCATTATCTTTGCATTATTATTATACAGAAAAATGACCGATTTTGCAGCAATTGACTTTGAGACAGCCAATTCCGAGCCATCAAGTGTGTGTGCCGTAGGAGTTGTGATTGTGCGTAATGGGGAAGTGGTCGATTCATTTTATTCTCTCATACAGCCTGAACCTAACTATTACAATTATTTATGCTCTAGAGTGCATGGAATAACCCGTTCGACTACTGATGATGCACCATTATTTCCTGAAGTTTGGGCAAAGATTGAACCCAAAATTCAAGGATTGCCACTTGTCGCCCATAATAAGGCATTTGATGAATCTTGCTTAAAGGCAGTTATGCGATGCTATGGAATGGACTATCCTGACTATATTTTCTATTGTACTCTCAGAGTTTCACGTCGAGTGTTTCCTTATCTTAAGAGTCATAAGTTGCCTATTGTGGCATTGCAGTGTGGCTATGACCTGAAAAATCATCATCACGCACTTGCCGATGCCGAAGCTTGTGCTGCTATTGCTCTTGAGATTCTGTAGGCTGTTTTAGATGATAATAGCCTGAAAATAGGAAGTATTATGTTTTATGCAATCGGTATACATGCCCTATAAAGATTTTTTAATTATTTTCTTGTTGCATAGAATAATAAGTTTTAGTTACTTTGCAAAAAAAATAGGTTAATAGTTAAAAAACATTTATAGGTAATAATATGGATATTCTGAAATTCAAGCAGAAAAGTATTCTGCAACAGTTGCGTTCTTCTTATCAACCCAAACTTCCTGCAGCATTGCAAGGACCTGTGAAGGTTGTTGAGGGCGCTGCAACTCAGTCGGCTGGTGACCAGGAAGACATCAAGAAGTTGTTTCCTAACACCTACGGACTTCCTGAGCTCACTTTTGTAAAAGATGAGAATGCAACCAGCATGCATAGCGATGAGCCTTGCAACGTTGGCGTTATTCTCTCGGGCGGTCAGGCTCCTGGTGGTCACAATGTGATTTGTGGTATCTTCGATGGCATCAAAGCTCTTAATGAGAATAGCCGTCTCTATGGATTCTTGATGGGGCCTGAAGGACTAATTGAGCATGATTACAAGGAGCTTACTCGTGAAATCATTGACGAATATCGCAATTGCGGAGGTTTCGACATGATTGGTTCGGGACGCACTAAACTTGAGAAACCCGAGCAGTTCGAGAAAGGTTTGGAGATTATTAAAACTCTCAACATCAAAGCTATTGTAATCATCGGTGGCGATGACAGTAATACCAATGCTGCTGTGCTTGCTGAATATTATAAGGCAAAGAATGTTCCTGTTCAGGTGATTGGTGTGCCCAAGACCATCGACGGTGACTTGAAGAACGAGAAGGTCGAGATTTCATTTGGTTTCGACACAGCCACCAAGCTTTATAGCGAGCTCATTGGTAACGTTGAACGCGACTGCAATAGTGCCAAGAAATACTGGCACTTCATCAAGCTCATGGGCCGTTCGGCATCACACATCGCTCTTGAGTGCGCATTGCAAACTCAGCCTAACTATTGTGTGATTGGTGAAGAGGTTGCTGCAAAAGGCATGTATCTCGATGATGTTGTTAATGACATTGCTCGTGTGGTAGCTGCTCGTGCTGCTAAGGGTAGGAACTATGGTATCGTGCTTATCCCCGAGGGTCTCGTGGAGTTTATGCCTGCCATGAAGAAGCTCATTGACGAGCTTAATGACATTCTGGCTGAGAATCCTAACTTCTCGAAGTTGCATCTTGATGAACAACGCGAGTTCGTTCTCTCGAAGTTAAGTCCTGAGAATAAGGTTCGCTTTGAGACATTGCCTCCAACTGTGGCTCGTCAGCTCACTCTCGACCGTGATCCTCACGGCAATGTGCAGTTATCGCTCATTGAGACTGAGAAACTACTCAGCGAGATGGTTGCTAAGAAGCTTCAGAAGATGAAAGATGAGGGTCGCTTTGTAGGTAAGTTCAAAACTCAGCATCACTTCTTTGGTTACGAAGGACGTTGTGCCGACCCATCAAACTTTGATGCTGACTACTGCTATGCTCTTGGTTTCAATGCAACGATGCTTATCAATGCTGGTGCTACCGGTTATATGTCGGCAATTCGTCACCTTGCAAAGCCTGCTGCTGAGTGGGAGGCTGGTGGTATTCCAATCACCATGATGATGAACATGGAGCATCGTAACGGCAAGCAGAAGCCTGTTATCAAAAAAGCTCTAGTTGATCTTAAGGGTAAGCCTTTCAAGGTGTTTGCCAACAGCCGTGAGCTCTGGGCAAAGGAGACTTGCTACATCTATCCTGGTCCAATCCAATACTTTGGTAAGGAAGAAATGTGCGACCAGACTTCTTGCACCCTCTATTACGAGCAGGGCGGAGAATAAAGTGGCTAGTCGAAAGACCGCCACTAAATGAGACGCGTGTGTCTCAATTTATTTAAACCTTTTTTACAGCTTGCAAAATCCCTAGCGCTGCGCTGGGGATTTTCTTTGTTTATTAATATTATAATATGTAGTTTTGCGCCTTTGAGAATTTGATGAACTTCGTGGAAAACAATTCGTTGCTTTCACAATTAAAGTGTTTGGTGAAGCAATTCACGCCTACTTTATTATGGCATATTTCGTTTTTTATGAATTATTACTTATGTTAATTGTTAATTATTAAATGATTATTTTGCTGATTCCTAAAAAAAGTAGTAACTTTGCAGCTTGGAATTTGAACGTGCTTTTGTATGGCACAAGTAACAATTAATTTTATAAAATTTTATGATTAACATTAAATTTCCTGACGGAAGTGTAAGACAGTATGAGAGTGGGGTAACACCACTGCAAGTTGCCGAGAGCATTAGCTCGGGTTTGGCACGTCAAGTGCTCGCAGCTAGTATCAACGACATGGAATGGGATATATCTCGACCAATTTGTAACGACGGTGAGATTAAACTTTTCAAGTGGGATGACCCCGAAGGCAAGCACGCCTTCTGGCACACCTCGGCTCACTTGCTTGCCGAGGCTTTGCAAGAGCTCTATCCAGGTGTTCAGTTTGGTATAGGACCTGCTATCGAGAACGGTTTCTATTACGACATTGATCCAGGCGACAACGAAATCACTCAAGCCGATTTTCCAAAAATAGAAAAGAAAATGGCTGAACTGGTCGCTAAGAAAGAAGAGGTTGTTCGTGCCGACATATCAAAGGCCGACGCACTCAAATTCTTTGGTGATACGGGTCAAACTTATAAGATAGAACTTATCAACGATCTTCAGGATGGTACTATAAGCACATATACACAGGGTGCTTTCACCGACCTGTGCCGTGGTCCTCACATTCCAAATACTGCTCCAATTAAGGCAATTAAAGTTCTTTCGTTGGCAGGTGCTTACTGGCGTGGTGATGAGTCACGCAAGCAGATGCTTCGCGTTTATGCCATCTCATTTCCCAAGAAATCGATGCTCGATGAGTATTTGGTTCTTCTTGAAGAAGCCAAGAAGCGTGACCACCGAAAGATA
Source organism: uncultured Bacteroidales bacterium (assembly GCA_902762385.1). Taxonomy (GTDB): domain Bacteria; phylum Bacteroidota; class Bacteroidia; order Bacteroidales; family Muribaculaceae; genus Sodaliphilus. Next base: position 207,810 of record CACWNQ010000001.1, read on the forward strand.
GGTAAGGAAATGGAGCTATTTGCTTTCTCTCCTCGCGTGGGTCAAGGCTTGCCACTGTGGCTGCCCAAGGGTGCTGCGCTTCGCAACCGACTTCAGGATTATCTTGCCAAGATACAGAAGAAGTATGGCTATGAGCAGGTTATTACTCCACACATTGGTAACAAGAATCTTTATGTTACAAGTGGACACTATGCTAAATATGGCAAAGACTCGTTCCAGCCTATTCACACACCTGAAGAGGGAGAGGAATACATGCTCAAACCCATGAACTGCCCTCACCACTGTGAGATTTACCGCACATTGCCACGTAGCTATAGGGATCTGCCTTTGCGTTTCGCCGAGTTTGGAACAGTATATCGCTATGAGCAGAGTGGTGAGCTTCATGGACTCACTCGCGTGCGTTCATTCACACAAGACGATGCTCACTTGTTCTGTACTCCTGAGCAGCTTAAGCAGGAATTCCTCAGTGTTATGGACATCATCAACCACATACTTGGCGTATTTGGCTTTGAATATGAGGCACAGATTTCTCTTCGTGATCCCAACAATAAGCAGAAATATGTGGGAAGCGACGAGAACTGGGAACGCGCTGAGCGTGCTATTGTCGAGGCTTGTGAAGAAAAGGGACTGCCTGCTAAGCAGGTCGAAGGCGAGGCCGCATTTTATGGACCTAAGCTTGACTTTATGGTTAAGGATGCCCTTGGACGTCGCTGGCAGCTTGGAACCATACAAGTTGACTATAACTTGCCTGAGCGCTTCGAACTTGAGTACACAGGTAGCGACAACAACAAGCATCGTCCAATTATGATACACCGTGCGCCTTTTGGCTCACTTGAACGTTTTGTTGCTGTGTTGCTTGAGCACACTGCTGGCAAGTTGCCATTGTGGCTTGCTCCTGAGCAGGTTGTTGTTCTCCCCATCAGCGAGAAGTTTAACGACTATGCAGCTCATGTTGCAAAAGTCTTAAATGATGCTGATGTTCGCACAATCATTGATAATCGCAATGAGAAAATTGGCAAGAAAATTCGCGACAATGAGCTCAAGCGCATACCATATTTGGTGATTGTAGGTGAAAAAGAAGCTGCAAATGAAGAAGTTTCGGTAAGAAAACAGGGTGGAATTGATAAAGGTTCCAAAAAAATTACTACCTTTGCAGCCGAAATCACTCAAGAAGTGAACGAAATGATTAATTTATAACTTTTTTGAATGCAGAAAAAACCGTTTTGGAGTGGCCCTAAAAAGCCAATGGGCGGTGCCCCTAAAGGCAAGAAAAACCGCAATCAGCGTGGAGGCAAGCAGCAAAAGGAAGAGCTTGCTATCAACGATGAAATACGCGCTCCCGAAGTGCGACTTGTGGGTGACAACGTGGAAGAGGGTATTTACCCCATCATGAAAGCACTCAAGATAGCCGAGGAACAAGAGCTGGATCTTATTGAGATTGCACCTATGGCTCAACCGCCAGTGTGCAAAATCATGGACTACCAGAAATATCAGTTCCAGCAGAAAAAAAAACTTAAGGAGCAAAAGGCTAAAGCCACTAAAGTTGTGGTTAAGGAAATAAGGTTTGGACCACAAACCGATGAACATGATTACAACTTTAAGCTTAAGCATGCGATCGGTTTCTTGAAAGAAGGTGCAAAGGTTAAATCCTATGTTTTCTTCAAGGGACGCTCAATACTCTTCAAGGAACAAGGAGAAGTGTTGCTGCTGAGATTTGCTAATGACCTAGAGGATTATGCTAAGGTTGACCAAATGCCAGTGCTTGAGGGAAAACGCATGACCATCATGCTGTCGCCCAAAAAGCAGTCGGCTAAAAAGAAAGATGCAGCCGAGGCGCCAAAGGAGAATGCTGCCCCCGAAGCAGCAGCTAAAGAACCAGAGCAAGAGTAACGCGATTCATTCTGCATTATATGAAACGATCGGGGTGCCCAACAATTGGGTACCTAATCTTGAAAAAGAAAAATGGGGCATTAGGCTTGGTAAGTGCCTGGTCCCCTTGAATAATAATAATTTTTTTAAAAACATTTACAAAAATGCCAAAAGTTAAAACTAATTCCGGTGCCAAAAAAAGATTCAACTTTACCGGAACCGGGAAGATTAAAAGAAAGCATGCTTACAAGAGTCACATCTTGACCAAGAAGACTAAGAAGCAGAAGAGAAACCTCACTAAGGTGAGCATCGTTGACAAAGCTAACCTCAACTCGATTCGCGAGTTGCTCGTTAAGAAATAATCAACTTAACTACATTTTTCTGAAGTTTCACACTTTACTTTTAATCAACAAGAGATTTTTATCATTTTTATTAACCGAATGCTTAGCACAAAAGAGATATCCATTTTAGGATGCCGCTAACGTTCACAACAATTTAAAAAAATGCCAAGATCAGTAAATCACGTTGCATCAAGAGCAAAACGTAAAAAGATTCTTAAACTTACAAGAGGTTATTTCGGAGCACGCAAGAACGTCTGGACCGTTGCCAAGAACACTTGGGAGAAGGGTTTGACCTATGCTTATCGTGACCGTAAGAACAAGAAGCGCAACTTCCGCGCATTGTGGATTCAGCGTATTAACGCTGCCGCACGCATGGAGGACCTTTCTTACTCTAAGTTGATGGGTTTGATTCACAAGGCTGGTATCGAGATTAACCGCAAGGTGCTCGCCGACCTCGCTATGAATAACCCAGAGGCTTTCAAGGCTATTGTTGAGAAAGCCAAGAACGCTCAGTAATCAAAGAGATTATCAAAAGGAGCAACAACAGCGAGTAAACTTACCTCAAAAAAGATGGACTTCCTCTTCCACAAGATGAAGTTCATTTTTTTTCTTTGTTTTTTTGAAAAAATGAGTCCAAAATTTTGTTTTTTATCCCATTGTTGCTAACTTTGCAACACAGGAAGTTCATTGACATGATGCCACATCAAAGCTGATTGGGATACTCTTCAAATTTTTATGAAATGCCGAGACTAGTATATTGGTCAATGGCGGGCCTCAACCCTTTCGGGTGTCTTCGCGACCAGAGGATTACAAAGACTGGTATACCCTCAAATCCTGTATTTATCGGAGTTTCATCACATCCCTTTGATGTGGCTTTTAAATAGAAGAAGGATGCTTACTAGAGCTTATTTAGCTACATGTGGCATCCTTCTTTATTTGTGGTAATATAATAATTCTTATTTTATTTAATGCGGATGTTATATCCCAAAGTTACCATTATCGACATTGATGATGATCCCGAGAATGGGTCGGTCTTGTGGTTACTGAAAACATCGCTAAGTCCATAGTAAAAGCGTCCTTCAAGATTTAATGCATGTTTTGATGAAAAACTCACTTCCATTCCAAGTCCAGCCGAGATTCCATAATCAAATTTTCGTTTTACAGGGAGCGTATATTGTTCTATCTTGCGGTAATTGTCTTGAAATTCCTCAATATCACCAGCATGTTCATAATCGAAGTTGCTTGTGGTTTTTTCTCCTATCATTACACCAAGCTCAGGGCCGGCATTAAAGAAAAACCTCGCTCTTTCACTACCAAAGTAGATGTGAGTGAGAAGTGGAATCTGAATATAGGAGAATTGGCGCTTGAATGTGTAACCTTTCATTGGTTCGAAATCCTCATTCCAGCCGCGTTGTTCAAAATTTAACTCAGCTATTAGGCCAAAATGATTTTCCTCAATGTAGCGCACAGTGGCACCAATCACAGCACCTCCAATCATCTTTTGAGGAACCGACGACTGGAAATTGATTCTCGAGAGGCTCATTCCTCCCTTTGCACCTATGCTGACGTTATGGTCACTAAATAAGTTGGCAGCTACAGCCGGCTCGACTGTAGCTGTCAGCATTGCTAATGCAATGACCAGTATAGAGAGTTTATTAATCATTCAGATCGTCAATTACCAACTCATTCTTTGGTGTGAGGTGTATGATTCTTACCGATTTGTTGATATAACCTGCCCAGTTATTGGTGCGCTCAAAGTTGAAGTTGGTTTGAATTCCGTTGTAGGCCGATTTTTTCGAACCAGGAACAATACCATTAGCATAAGCATTAACCAGGAACATTCCCATGTCAAATCCAAAGATGCTCATGTTGGGAGTACTGTTGGTCGGAGTGGCACCAAACATTTTCTCGTATTTCTTTTTGAAGTTGGTAACGCTGCTGTTATCAGGCAAATAGAATCGTGAGTAGATGTAGGTGTCCATTGCCATAAGTTCATCTTTGTGCTTTTTGATGTACATGGTGTACTCAGGGTGTCCAAGCAATACTAAATCACAGTCTACACGAGTCTTTTTAGCCTCGATAAGTCCAGTGGCAAACTTGTTGAGCAGACTTTCTTTTCCGTTGGCAGGAATGAAAAGGTAGCTTGAGCCAGGTTCTAGATACTTAGATAGAGTCTTTCCTGTCAAGTCGCTAGCTATTGTGAGGGTCTTGTTCTGATGTTTTACCTCACTGGCGTGCTTCTTTATCTCATCGTAAATATCTTTGGTCTCTTCTTGTGGATCATCAAGATAAACGAGCACGTAATCTTTGAACTTCGTGTCGAGCATCTCATTGATACGAGCATTCAGGTAGGGCGATGGTATGTTCACCTGCATCACGCGACTATTGTTTATGTAGTCGTCATTTTGAGTGGTAAAGCCGTTGAGCACGTCGATGTTGTTGTTCTTACCATAATTCAGAATCTTTTCGAGCTGTTTAGGTTCTGATGGCGCAATGATGATGTCGCTTTTCTTTAGGTCATTAATCGCCAGCAAGCTGTCGGTGACATTAAGATTGTGCTTAGTGTCATATACGTTGAGATTTAGAGGCTTGGTTAACTTGTTGCCCACGCTGTCAAGTGCCATGAGAAATCCGTTGTAGAACTCTTCGTAGTTAGATGCATTGCGTGTGCGGTCTTTCATTCCAATCTGGAAAGGCAATATGATGCTGATGTCGATGCTGTTGTTCTTATTTGGAGCAATAACTTCTTGGTAGATGTCGTCGATTTTATCCTTATATGCTTCTTCAAGCTGTTTCTCATTAAGTGACGATGTGTTTACAACTTGTTTGTCGATAGCTTTACGTGGTATATAAATTGTTTTGCCTTTCTTCAACTTTTTCATATCTGGATTGGCGGCGCGAAGCTGGTCAACGGTTATTCCGTTGGCCTGTGCCACGCTCTGATAAGTGTCGCCATTGGCAACCACATAAGGAGTGAACTGGAAAATGTCCTTGTTGACAACAATGTCTTGAGTGGTGTTTGGCAAGATTCTTATCACTTCATCGGCCTTGAGGTTATCGCCCGAGATACCAGGATTGGCGGAAAGGAGTTTCTCGATTGTGGTGTTATAAGTCTTTGCGATACCATAGAGTGTCTCGCCCGACTCAACAGTGTGGTAAATGTAATTTTCACCGTTTTGGACAATTGCTTTTACTGGTATAATCAGTTGGTCACCAACCTGCAGACCATTGCTTAGTGATGGGTTGGCTGCTAGGAGTTCGCCCTCTGTTACGTTGTAGGCTTTGGCTATGCCATACACACTCTCTCCGCTTTTCACGATATGGGTAGCAGCGTTGGTTGGGACTGAGACATTTTTCTTGTGAGTGGCTTCGGCCTTGGCCGCAGTGTCAAATTCCTTTACCGGCAGGAATATGAGTTGCTTTTTGGCAAGTCCGTTTTTTGCCGATGGATTGAACTTGATGATGTCGTCTTTGCTAACTCCAATCTTGTTGGCTATGTCAAAGATAGTCTCATTTTTCTTTACTTCATAGTAGTAATAACTGTCGTTGCCTAACTTCTTGGTAGGCAGGTTTAATTTTGCACTCATTGGTGCAGTTGCTGCAACAAGGAGGATGATAATTGACAGAAAATGTTTGTTATTCATTTGTGAATATTAAGTAGTAAAGTGTTGTTAATTATTAGTCATTCAAATTGATAATTCCTTTTTTGAATTATCTTAATCTGCAAATTTAGATAAAAATAAAAAAATGACAAAAATAATAATGACATTTTTAATAAAATAAGTCTTTTTTAGTTCATTGCTTTTGATATGTGGGTTAACCGAATGGTGCTTAATTGTTTTTTGGCAATGGTTTGCATTAAAACAAAGATATTGTTGTGCTTACAATAGTGTTTACCTCGATATTTTTTTGTATATTTGCACCTTCAATAGTTAATATTAATAATTATTCAATAAAGGTTTCTATAAAACAACATGTTTGACCTGTTTTTTGAGACAAGCTGGGAAGTTTGCAATAAAGTCGGCGGTATATATGCTGTGTTGTCGACTAAAGCAAAGACTCTACAGACCGAACATAAAGACAAAGTAATTTTCATTGGTCCCGATTTGGGAGAAGATAATCCATTCTTTGAGAGCAAGAAAACTGTTCTTGATCAGTGGGCTTCTCAAGCAGAGTTGCCTGCTGGCATGAAGGTAAGGACTGGCCGATGGAATGTGCCTGGCCATCCGCTTGTTATTTTGGTCGATTATAGCTCTCTCTACATCTATAAGAATCAGCTCTACACACTCATGTGGCGCGACTATGGTGTTGATTCTCTTCATGCTTATGGCGACTATGACGAGTCATGCATCTTCTCTTATGGTGCTGCATTGGTAATTGAGAGTATTGTGGCTTATAAAAAAGCCAGCAGGGTAGTGGCCCATTTCGACGAGTGGACTACTGGCATGGGATTACTTTATGTAAAGTCGCATCTTCCTCAGGTTGCAACAGTCTTTACCACACATGCCACAAGCATTGGACGCAGCATTTGTGGTAACGGTAAGCCTTTATATGATTACATGAAAGGCTATAATGGTGACCAAATGTCTCATGAACTTAACATGGAGTCAAAACATTCTCTTGAGAAATGTGCTGCTCATGAGGCCGATGTTTTCACAACTGTGAGCGATGTGACTGCTCGTGAGTGTGAGCAACTACTTGAGCGTCGCCCCGATGTTACTCCTAACGCATTTGAACAAAATTATGTTCCCAAAGGGGCTAAATATACTGCATCCCGTCGTTCAGCACGACAAAAATTGCTTGCTGTTGCTAGTGCTTTGAGTGGGGAGCAGCTCTCGGCCGACACAATGCTTGTTGTTACTAGTGGGCGTTGTGAGATGCGCAATAAGGGCATTGACCTTTATCTCGACACAATGAATGTATTGCGCAATAAGGATAATAATGCCCTCGGTCGCAAGATTGTTGCTTTCGTGCTCGTTCCCGGTTGGACAAACGAGGCGCGACACGATCTAATTGATGCACTCAAAAGGCAGAAGGCTGTTGGCCTATTCAACCCCATAATTACTCACACCATCCATAACGATGATAGTGATGCAATTTATTGCAAGATGAACTATTTGGGATTTCGCAATCAAGCTGGCGATGATGTGATGGTCATCTATGTTCCATCTTACCTGAACGGCGACGATGGAATCTTCAACATTAGTTATTATGAGTTGCTCACTGGTTTTGACCTTTCGATATTCCCGTCTTATTATGAACCTTGGGGATACACACCTCTTGAGAGCGTGGCCATGGGCGTTCCCACCATTACTACCAATCTTGCTGGATTTGGACAGTGGGTTGAGAATGAACTCGGCAATAATGAGTACAAGACTGGTGTTAAGGTTATTCATCGCAGCGACTCTAACTACGACGAAGCACTTGCTCAAATTGTTGAGTGTGTGATTAAAGTCAACTCGATGTCCCCTCAAGAGCACGATAAGTTGCGTCGCCAGGCTAAGGCTACCTCAAAGAAAGCTACTTGGGACAATTTTATGGTCCACTATAACAAGGCTTATGCATGCGCCCTAGATAGGGCTCAAGAGCGTTGCAATAAATAAAATAATGTGACAAACGAAATATAATCAACAATTTATATATGAAAATCAAAGTTAGTAACACTAATTCTCCGGTATGGAGAAATCTTACAGTGAAAAGTGAATTGCCCGCCAATCTCAAGAAGCTTGACGAGCTTGCAAGAAACCTGTGGTGGGTGTGGAATAGCGAGGCTAAATCTATGTTCCATCATCTCGACCGTGAATTGTGGAGAGCATCGGGTGAAAACCCCGTCATGATGCTCAACAAGATGCCTGCATCTAAACTTGAGGAGCTGAGTAAGGATAAAGAGCTTGTGGCTAAGATCGACACAATCTATGAGCACTTTAAGACTTACATGAAACAGCCCATGCGCAAGGAGTTCCCTTCGGTTGCTTATTTCAGCATGGAGTATGGTCTATGCAACGCCCTCAAGATTTATTCAGGAGGTTTAGGAATTCTTGCCGGCGACTACATTAAGGAGGCAAGCGACCGCCGCATCGATATGACTGCAGTTGGTTTCCTTTATCGATATGGTTATTTCACTCAAACACTATCGATGGATGGTCAACAGATCGCTAACTATGAGCCACAGAATTTCAATCATCTTCCCATCGAGCCAGTTATCGACAAAGATGGGCACCAGATGATTCTCGAGGTTCCCTATCCAGGACGTGTGGTTTATGCCAACATATGGAAAGTAAATGTGGGTCGCATGAACTTGTACTTGTTAGATACCGATCTCGACAAGAACAGTGACTTCGACCGTTCTATCACACACCAGCTTTATGGTGGCGATTGGGAGAACCGCATCAAGCAGGAGTATTTGCTTGGTATTGGTGGTGTTCTCATGCTTAAGAAACTGGGCATTAAGGCGCAGATTTATCATTGCAATGAGGGCCATGCAGCATTGCTCAACTTGCAACGTCTTGTCGACTATGTTCAGGATGAGGGATTGACCTTCAACGAGGCTCTTGAGGTGGTTCGCGCTTCATCGCTCTACACTGTTCACACTCCAGTTCCCGCCGGACATGACTATTTCGATGAAGGACTCTTCGGACGTTACATGGGTGAGTTCCCAGCCAAGCTTGGCATCACCTGGAACGATCTCATGAACATGGGACGTGAGAACCCCGACACTCAAGAGAAATTCTCGATGAGTGTGTTTGCTCTTAACACTACTCAAGAGAGCAATGGTGTGAGCTGGCTACATGGTGAAGTGTCAAAGAAGATGTTTGCCGGTGTGTGGAAAGGTTATGCTCCTGAGGAGTCGCATGTTGGTTACGTAACCAATGGCGTCCATATGCCTACTTGGGCTGCATCGGAGTGGAAAGAATACTATGCTAGAGTGTTCGGCCCCGACTATCTTGACAAGCAAGAGGAAATGGAAACTTGGGCTCCTATTCAGAGTGTACCTGATGAGGAAATCTGGGATTTGCGCATGCGCTTAAAGAACAAGTTTATTAACTTTGTGCGACGTGACTTCCGTGCTACTTGGCTCAAGAATCAAGGTGATCCAACTCGCATCATGTCAATCGTTGATAAAATCAACCCCGATGCGCTTCTCATTGGTTTTGCACGTCGCTTTGCTACCTACAAGCGTGCTCATTTGCTGTTTACTAATCTGGATCGACTCTCTCGCATTGTTAACAACGAGAAGTTCCCAGTTCAGTTTATCTTTGCTGGTAAGGCACACCCTGCCGACGGTGCAGGTAAGGACCTTATCAAGCGTATCGTTGAGATTTCTAAAATGCCTGAGTTCTTGGGTAAGATTATTTTCCTTGAGAACTACGACATGACAGTTTCGAAACGACTTATCACAGGAGTTGACATTTGGCTCAATACTCCTACTCGTCCTCTTGAGGCTTCTGGTACAAGTGGTGAGAAGGCCGAGATGAATGGATTGCTCAACTTCTCAGTTCTCGATGGATGGTGGTATGAAGGATATCGCGAGGGTGCAGGATGGGCTTTGACTTCTCATCGCACTTACACCGATCAGTCGATGCAGGATAAGCTTGATGCCGCAACCATCTATTCAATGCTTGAAAACGAAATTATCCCTCTTTACTTTGCTAAGAATTCGAAGGGTTATTCACCCGAGTGGATACAGTTCATCAAGAACTCTATTTCTCAAATCGCTCCCAACTACACTATGTCGCGCATGATGAAGGACTACATCGACCGCTTCTATAGCAAGGAGGCAACACGTAGCAAGAAACTGCGTGCCAATGATTATGCTCTCGTGCGTGAGATTGTAGCTTGGAAAGAGCATGTGGCCGAAAATTGGGACAATGTGGAAGTTGAGGACATGCAGCTCAGCGACTCGTTCTACGACATTTCAATCAACAATGGTCATGTCGAGGCAACTGTAAAGCTTAATACTGCAGGTCTTGGACGTAGTGTCTGCTTGGAGCTTGTGGTTTATCATGACATTGATGGTGAAACTAAGTTCCACAGCACAATACCTATGAAGGTTGTAGAGGAAGATGGTGACATTATCACTTATCATCTTAACGACCGGATTAAGGACACTGGTATTTTCAAGCTCTCGTTCCGTGCTTATCCTTGGAACAAGAACTTGCCTCATCGCCAGGACTTCTCTTATGTGAAGTGGTTCTAATAAATCACTTTTACACAATAAATAAAAGTTGCGACATCATCAGGTGCCGCAACTTTTTTAATGTTCGGTGTTAGTTGTGATTACTCTTCAGGCTCAACTCCCCACTGCTGGCGAGCCAGACGGCGGTAGTTGTTGTAGCGCCATTGAGCATTCTCCTTAGCAGCAGCGAAGAGTTGTTCGGCCTCTTCAGGATACTGCTTCATTACCGATGCATAGCGAACCTCGCCCTTCAAGAAGTTCTCAAACTCATCCCAGTTTGGCTCCTTGCTGTCGAGAGTGAATGGGTTCTTGCCCTCTTTCTCGAGCTCGGGGTTGTAACGCCACAGGTGCCAATATCCGCACTCTACTGCCTTAGCCTCCTCGGCTTGCGACTTGCCCATGCCCGACTTCAGGCCATGGTTGATACATGGAGCGTAAGCAATGATGATTGAAGGACCATCATAAGCCTCAGCCTCGCGGAATGCCTTCAGGCACTGAGCATCGCTAGCACCCATTGCAACCTGAGCAACATATACGTAGCCGTAGGTTGAAGCAATCAGACCAAGGTCTTTCTTGCGGATGCGCTTACCAGCTGCGGCAAATTTAGCGATTGCACCAATAGGTGTAGCCTTCGAAGCCTGTCCACCGGTGTTAGAGTAAACCTCAGTGTCAATAACGAGGATGTTAACATTCTTGCCACTTGCAATCACGTGGTCGAGACCACCGAAACCGATGTCGTAGCTTGCGCCGTCACCACCGATGATCCATTGCGAACGTTTAACAAGGTACTGACCAAGGCTCTTCACCTTCTTGTCGCACTCGTTGTCGCTGTTCTCAATAGCAGCAAGAATCTTGTCGCTGAGCTCTCGGCTGCGTGCGCCATCTTCCTTGTTGTCGAGCCACTCTTGGTAGAGGGCCTTCATGTCGGCATTAACGTTATCGCATGCAATGGCATCTTTAACGAAACCAGTCACGCGGTTGCGCATCTTCTCATCAGCGATAGTCATACCAAGACCAAACTCGCAGAAGTCCTCAAACAAAGAGTTTGCCCAAGCTGGTCCATGTCCCTTCTCGTTAGTGGTGTAAGGTGAAGAAGGAACCGATGCCGAGTAGATTGAGCTACATCCAGTAGCGTTGGCTACCATCTCACGGTCACCGAAGAGTTGCGAAATGAGTTTCACGTATGGAGTCTCACCACAACCAGAGCAAGCGCCGCTGAACTCAAAGAGTGGAGTAGCAAACTGCGAATTCTTAACATTGCTCTTAATGTCAACGAGGTCTTGCTTAGAAGCAACGCCTGCAACGCAGTAATCCCAGAGCTTTTGGTTCTCAACCTGCTCCTCGAGAGGAACCATAGTGAGAGCCTTCTCACCCTTTTTGCCAGGACAAACGTCGGCACAGTTGCCACATCCCAGGCAGTCCATAACATCAACAGCTTGAACGAACTTCAAGCCAGTGAGAGTCTTGCCAATTGCTGGCAACTTGTCGGCCTCGGCGAATGGCGAAGCAGCAGCCTCTTCCTCGTTCATGAGGAATGGACGGATAGCAGCGTGTGGACAAACAAGTGCACACTTGTTACACTGGATACAGTTCTGAGCGTTCCAAACTGGAACGAAAGTTGCAACACCACGCTTCTCATAGGCTGCAGTACCAGCGTCCCATGTTCCGTCTTCACGACCACGGAAAGCAGAAACTGGCAGCAAGTCACCGTTCTGAGCATTGATTGGGCGTACTACATCGTTGATGAATGCAGGTGCATTGTCGTCGATGTCATTATCTACTGGCAAGTTGCTCCATTCAGGGTCAACGGTAAGTTGCTTGTACTCGCCTCCACGGTCAACGGCCTGATTGTTCTTGTTCACCACGTCCTCACCCTTGCGGCCATAAGACTTAACGATGAATTTCTTCATCTGCTCTACAGCTAGCTCTACAGGTATAACGCCTGTAATACGGAAGAATGCGCTCTGAAGAATGGTGTTGGTGCGGTTACCCAGACCAATCTCTTGCGCAATCTTGGTAGCGTTGATGTAGTAAACGGTAATGTTGTTGTCGGCAAAGTATTTCTTTACTTTGTTTGGCAAATTCTTAGCAAGATCTTCACCTTCCCACACTGTGTTGAGCAGGAATGTGCCGTTCTTCTGCAGACCACGAGTCACGTCGTACATGTGCAGATATGCCTGAACATGGCAAGCAACGAAATTAGGGGTGGTCACAAGATAAGTAGAACGGATGGGCTGGTCACCAAAACGGAGGTGAGAGCAAGTGAAGCCGCCCGACTTCTTAGAGTCGTAAGAGAAATAAGCCTGGCAATGCTTGTCGGTGTTGTCACCAATAATCTTAACCGAATTCTTGTTGGCACCCACAGTACCGTCGGCGCCAAGGCCATAGAACTTAGCCTGGAAAAGGCCCTCGCCACCAAGTGCGATTTCCTCTTTCTGTGGCAGAGATGCAAATGTTACATCGTCCTCGATGCCAATGGTGAACTGGTTCTTTGGAACTGGTAACGACAGGTTCTCATAAACTGCGAGAATCTGAGCAGGAGTGGTGTCCTTTGAACCAAGACCGTAACGACCTCCCACGATCAATGGAGCATTCTCTGCACCATAGAAGCAATCCTTAACGTCGAGATACAATGGCTCACCCACTGCACCAGGCTCTTTAGTGCGGTCGAGCACGGCGATGCGCTTGGCAGTGCTGGGCACGGCTGCGAGGAAGTGCTTGGCCGAGAAAGGACGATACAGGTGTACTGCTACGAGACCAACTTTCTCGCCTTGCTCGGTGAGGTGGTCGATAGTTTCACGTATGGCCTCAGTAACCGAACCCATAGCGATGATAACGCGGTCGGCATCCTTAGCACCGTAGTAGTCAAACAGACCATATTTGCGGCCAGTGAGGTCGCTAATCTTCTTCATGTAGTCCTCTACGATGGCAGGAACTGCGGTGTAGTAGTCGTTGCACGACTCACGATGCTGGAAGAATACGTCGGGATTCTCAGCAGTACCACGAGTTACTGGCTTATCAGGGTTCATGGCACGCTGGCGGAATCCGTTAAGAGCTTCCATGTCAACCAGTGGCTTAAGGTCCTCTTGGTCAAGTGCCTCTACCTTCTGAATCTCGTGAGAGGTGCGGAAACCATCAAAGAAGTTAACGAATGGAACGCGACCTTTGATAGCGCTCAGGTGAGCAACAGCAGCTAGGTCCATTACTTCTTGTACCGAACCTTCGCAAAGCATTGCGAAACCGGTTTGGCGAGTAGCCATCACATCCTGGTGGTCACCAAAGATGCACAGGGTGTGAGATGCAAGTGTACGAGCCGAAACATGGAAAACGCCAGGAAGCAATTCACCGGCAATCTTGTACATGTTAGGAATCATCAGGAGCAAGCCCTGCGATGCGGTGTAGGTGGTGGTAAGTGCACCTGCTTGAAGCGAACCGTGAACGGCGCCAGCAGCACCAGCCTCACTCTGCATTTCTTGCACGAGAACTGTCTCGCCAAAGATGTTTTTACGACCGGCAGCTGCCCATTCGTCAACGTGCTCTGCCATAGTAGATGACGGAGTGATGGGGTAGATTGCAGCAACTTCAGTAAACATGTAGCTGATATGAGCTGCAGCTTGGTTACCATCACAGGTCATGAATTTCTTTTCTTTAGCCATAATTTTAGTTATTCAAAAAGTACTTTTAGAAAAAAATTTATGAAAATGTGAATTAGTTTTTTTATAGTAAAAATGCGATTAAGCGAGTCAAAGTTGAGTTTACTCAATACCTTGCGAGCGTGAGCATTTTATTTAATAGTTTCTTATTCTAAAACGGTGCAAAGGTACGCATAAAGTGGCAGACGGCAAAGGATTTCGGCCAAAATTATCCCAATACTTATTAACAGAAAACAAATTACATTAATTCCACATAATTTTGAAGTGTATTTCAACGTTTATTTAGTGAATTATTGATACATAGGATCAATGTCACAAGTGATAAAAAGCAATAGGTATATGGCTGAGAATGGTAATAAATTTGACATTCTCAAGTTTGTGCTTGCTATTTTTATCGTTGGCATTCATTCTACCAGGGCAGGGATGATTTTAAGGCCTGTGTTTAGGCTTGCAGTGCCGCTGTTCTTCATTATTTCATCCTATCTTTTTTTCTTGAAACAGTGCACTCTAAGCTCATGGAGAGAAAGATATAAAGGTTTGAAAAAGTATGCAAAGCGAATATTGTTACTGTACCTCTTCTGGTTCTTGCTGTTATTTCCTTTTACCATATATTACCGTGAATGGTACGTTGATTTTTGTCCTGATAAGTTAATTACTATTGCCCGGAGTTTCTTCTTTGGTAGCACCTTTGTTGCCTCATGGTTCCTGATGGCGTCGCTGGTCGGGGTGACGATAGTGTGGTTGTTATCATCGTTGAAGGTTAAGAACAGTGTGATTCTAGCTATTGGCATTGTGATTTACATGCTTTGCTGCTTAGTGTCCAATTATTATAATTTATTATCTCATTGTCCAAGTTTTGTAAAGGCCTATACTTGCTACACCGATATCTTTACTCAACCTTTCAATAGTTTTCCATGTTCTATCTTGTTTGTTGGCATAGGCAAAATTCTTGCCGAAAAGGAGCTATCACCATCCAATATGTTGCTTTGGATTGTGTTGTTTTTTTCTATGGTGCTGCTATATGTTGAGTTCTATATTACCCAGCATTACTTTAAAGCTTATTATGATGATTGCTTCTTGTTGCTACCAGTTGCATGCGCTTGCATTTTCATGCTCATTGGGCAAAGCAGCCCTCGCAAAATAGACTTTGATACAAAAAAGTTGCGAGCCTATTCAACAATCATCTATTGCTGTCATGGAACGATAATAAGTTGGGTTCACATGAGGTTGAGAGACATGGGTGTTGTCGAGCCAAGTGATGTTGAGACTTTTGCCTTGTTTGTTATTGCTATTGCATTGTCCATTGCATTGTGTGAGTTGTTCATGAGATTGGAGCGTCGTCGATATTTTGGCTGGCTTCGATTCTCGCATTGATTCAGCGTGAAGAATAAAAAAGGGAGAAGTTGCCAAAACTTCTCCCATTAATTATAATTAGTTCTTAATTCCATCTCGCTTAAGTAGAGCGTCAATTTTGGGTTCACGACCTCTAAATCGTTTGTATAAGGTCATTGGAGGTTCAGTGCCACCACGCTCGAGAATGTTTTCCTTGAACGACTTGGCTGTTGCTGGATTGAATATTCCATCCTCCTGGAACTTGCTGAAGGCGTCGGCATCGAGAATCTCGGCCCACTTGTAGCCGTAGTAGCCTGCAGCGTAACCACCTGAGAAGATGTGTGTGAACTGTGGTGACATCATGCAGCCGTCCACAGGCTTGAACACTTGCACAGGTTTCATTGCTTCACGTTCAAACTCATAGGCATCGCCCGCGACGGGCTTTGTAATGCTGTGGTAAGCCATGTCGAGGTAGCCAAAGCTAAGCTGGCGCAAGCAAGCATAGGCAGCTCCGTATTGCTCTGAATCCTTAATCTTTTCAACCAGTTCCTGGGGGATGTTCTCTCCTGTGAGATAATGCTTGGCAAAGCTGTCAAGATATTCACGCTCACTCAAGAAGTTCTCGTTGAATTGTGATGGCAGCTCCACAAAGTCGCGATACACATTAGTGCCCGAAGTTGATGTGTATTTGCACTTCGATAGCATGCCGTGCAAGCCGTGACCAAACTCATGCATGAAAGTCTCAACCTCGTAATAAGTGAGCAATGATGGTTTCGTCTCGGTTGGGCGAGTAAAGTTCATTGTGAGAGTGACAATCGGGCGAACGTCGTTGCCGTTGGCATCCCGGTATTGCTCGCGGAAGTTGGTCATCCATGCTCCACTCTGTTTAGTCTCACGGGGGAAAAAGTCGGTGTAAAGTAATGCGACAAAATCGCCGTTGTCATTGGTGACATTGTAAACCTTAACTTCTGGGTGGAATACTTGGGCATCAAAGTTCTCAGTGAAATGCAGACCATAGAGTCTTGTAGCTAGGCCAAACACGCCATCAATCACATTCTCAAGCTGGAAATATGGCCTCAAGAGTTCGTCATTTATAGAATATTTCTCCTCTTTGAGTTTGTTGGAATAGTAAGAATAGTCCCAAGGCATGATGGTGAATTTCTTGCCTTCGAGTTTGCTAGCATACTTATTGAGGTTGTCCATGTCGCTCTTCTGGGGCTTGGTGTAAGCGTCCTTGAGTTGGTTGAGCATGTTATAGACATTAGTGGTGTTCTCGGCCATCTTGTTGGCTAGCTGATAGTCGGCAAATGTCTTATAGCCAAGCAGGTTGGCAAGTTCTAAGCGGGTGTTCGCAATTTGCT
Organism: uncultured Bacteroidales bacterium; assembly: GCA_902762385.1. Taxonomy (GTDB): domain Bacteria; phylum Bacteroidota; class Bacteroidia; order Bacteroidales; family Muribaculaceae; genus Sodaliphilus. Next base: position 224,542 of record CACWNQ010000001.1, read on the forward strand.
GCATAATTTCGATATTGTTATACTCACCACTAGTGCATTGTGAGTTATACATCTTATAGAGTTTCTCACGCAGGTCGCGACGAGAACTATATTTCATAAAAGCCATGTAGCTAGGGGCATGCAGGGTGATGAGATATTCACCTTCACGCTCTTTTGCCTTGGCTGCTGCAGCTGCAGCATCGACAGCACTCTCGGGCAGACCGTCGAGATCGTTTTTAGTGAGCCACATCTCATATTTTGATGTCTCTTTCAAGGCATTCTGGTCAAATTTAAGCGTTAGTTGTGAAAGACGCGTCGATAGTTCTTTGTATTTGTCGCGGTCGGCTCCTTTCAAGGCAGCACCGCTACGCACAAACGATTCATGGGTTTTCTCAAGAAGCATCCAGTCTTCCTTGTCATATTTTGATTTGTCAAAGTTTTTGTACACATAGTCGATGCGTTGCCACAACTTCTCGTTGAGTGTCACGCTGTTACCATGCTCAGTAATCTTGGGAGTCATGCGCTCCGACACTGCCATGAGTGAGTCGTCGGCATTAGCCGAAAGCATAGGGTAGAACACTCCCAGCACACGGTTCAGCATATCTCCTGAACGCTCCAAGGCAACGATGGTGTTCTCAAAGGTTGGAGTTGCTTCTTGGTTGGCTATAGCATCGATTTCGGCAGTGTGTCGCTTCATGCCCTCGATGATTGCCGGCTCATAGTCGGCAGTGGTAATACGGTCGAAGGGAACAGCTCCGTTAGTAGTCTTGAATGGCTGGAAAAATACGTTGTCGGCACTAATCATAGTTGCAATAGAAAGAAATAATGAGATTGATAAAATTAATTTTTTCATAAAAAGTGTTGTTATTAACATGTTTGAAGTGTTGCATCAAGCAGTAACGCATAATCACACGCCTGAACGCCAAGTTTGTTGACCACATATTTGGCATCGGCCATGTATTGCTTAGCAAATGCCTCCTCGTTGTGGTTTTCAAGCGCCAGCGATTCTCTATATTGGGCAATAGCTTCGGCAATGTTGCCCATCACTTGAAGCACATGGCCATAATTGAGAAGATCTTGCGACGTTGCAGTGTCTTCGCGAATTATTTTCTTATAATAATTCACGGCTTGTTCATGCTTGCCGGTAAGCAACGAGCACCATGCAATGGGGCGCCAGGCTCGATGTTTGGCCTTAGGCATGAAATCGGCTTTATAGTATTGCCGCAAGGCTTTATCATATTCCCCCTTATCGAGGAAGCAGTGTCCTAGACTCAGGCACAGATTCACGCTCTGTGGCGAGATATCAAGTGCTTTGCTATAGTACTCAATTGCTTTGGCGTGGTCATGCAGCGAGCGGTAGCACTGAGCCATTTGCTTGGTGTTCCACACGTCACTGTTGTCAACTAGTTCATACCTTGAATAATTTCTTAATGCTTCACGCCACTTGCCAAGCGATTGGAATGAGTAGCCAATCTTTTGGTATACATGTGGGTCGGCATCGTGATTCGAAACCATGAGTCGGTAGAACTTGATTGCATCATCATAGAAACCATTTTTAAAGTAGAATTCAGCTATTACTGAAAGCGTGGGTGTGTGAGTTATATATGGTTTAAGACATTCAACGTCGGTGAGATTGATGTCACTGTCGAATATCGATTTGAATTCTCGGCGACGCGAATAGAGCTTAAAGAATCGATACAAGTCCTGAATGTAACGATTTACAATGTTGTCGCGCATCTTTATGACTGACTGAACCTCTTCGTTCTGTAGCTCTTGAAGCTGCTCACGTTGTGCTTCAAACTGCTGAAACATCATGTTGCGTTGCGACTCTGGCGCAGCTGCGATTGAAAGCAGCATCGAGTACTTGTCGCTGTCACACAATATTGGCATCACCTTGAATAGGCCAGTGAGTGGGTGCTTCTTGCCTCCAAATGCGCTTGTCACAGCAGTACACTTATCGTGGTAGGGTAGGAACCAGTTGGATAGAGTGTTGAAAAACGGATAACTCTTGAGCTTGGCAAAAGTGGAGATAAACACATCGCCACCTTGTAGTTGAATTTCATTATACTCTTCAAGCTTTCGGGTTATGCCACTCTTGTCGAGCCATTCTTGCCATTGAGGGTTTTCCTCGATGTCGCTAATATCGATGGTGCCAGGAGTTTTGCCTTTTATTTTGTTGAATAAGTCTGGACTCAGCTTCTGCAACTCAGGCATTATGTCGTCTTTGAGCTTGCGCGAAATGTTGTCGGTGTTGCGACTATGAATTAATCTAGTGAAAATCAGTTGCATGTCACCGTCAAAATCAGGCTGTGTCTCAAGTGACTTTAACGCTGTGAGTACATCTTTATAAGCATTAATTCGGTCGCGGTACAAATAGATTATTATCACAGCATTGATAAGCGCACGAAGCTTGAGCTCCGTATCATTTAGCTTGCAATAGGAGTCGAGCAGTAAAATGAGTTTAGGAGCATCAAAGAATTTCGATAATCCTAGCATTAAAGCCGAGAGCACAAGGCTCTTAAGGTGTGATGGTAGTTGTTCGTTGGCAAATAATGCTTTAACACTCTCCTCCTCATCTTTATTAAGTGGAAATGAACTCCACACCTTGTTGAATATGTCGCTCTCTAGTGCTTCACATTGGCGCATTAACGATGTTGAAGCGTCGTTGTCGAGATTTGCCTCATCTACACTGCTAAGCAATTGAATTTTGTTCTGCGCAACAATATATTCCTCAACCAAGTTTTGCATTTTAACATTCTTGTATTGCTGTTCGCGTTGATAAAAGATATGAGTCGACTGTGAGGCTGCTAGGGAAATGACTGTTTTGTCAGTTAATGTATATGCATCAACTAGTATCTGTGACAATATATTATCGCGCTGAGGGTCTAGCACCCCCTGTGACAGGTACTGTAGCATGTAACCATACGAAGTAGTCAGTCGGTTCAGCTCCTCGCTGAGTTCCCATTTCTGGGTGTCATCGACCATTACTCTAAGTGTTTTGAATGCTAAAACCAACTGCTTACTATCGAGATATTCGTAAAGTTTATTTCGAAGTTTTGATATTTCTGTTTTATCCATGGTGGGTAACTCTATTTACAATATGTTATACTACTGCAAATCTTGTGCAAAAATAATGATTTTCGACCAAAACTGACAAAATTTAGGTTTCTTATTGACTACATAATAATTAAATTATGAATATTTCAATGAAAAACTATGTATTTTATTTTGCTATTATTTCTATTTACATTACTTTTGCACTAAATTATTTAAGACAAATAAAAACACATATTAACACTATCATAGATTTTAGTTATGGTAATTCAACGTAAGCAATCTTTATTCTTGCTAATCGCAGCTATATTGATGGGTATTTATGCATTTATGCCACTTCTCATCAATGCTCGTGGTTCTGTTATTCTTGGAGGCATGAGTTATGAGGGTCTTGGAGGCGTTGTATTCATCGTCAACTGCCTAGTGGCTTTATTGTCATTTATTACAATTTTCAAGTTCAAGAGTTTAAGATTTCAAAAAAAGTTGTGTGTGGTCAACATCCTTCTTATTATAGCATCGTTGGCAACGGTATGTGCTGTGGCATTTATGCAGAAAGACTGTGATCTCATAGGCAGTTTGACCTATTTTAATGTCCTTCCTATTGTTGCAATAGTTTTCTTGTTGCTTGCCCACAAAGGCATTTCACACGACCAAAAACTGCTTAGAGGCAGTAGCCGAATCCGATAAACCTTTATAAAAATCCTATATAAGCAATGATAGTAGCGTTAGTCACAATCTTTGTGATTGGTTATTTGTTGATTGCACTTGAGCACTCGTTGAAGGTAAATAAGTCAACGTTTGCTCTAATAATGTGTGGCGTTATGTGGTCGGTCTATTCTTTAGCCACTCACGATGCCTCCATGGAAGACGAGTTACTCAGGTTCTTGGGCGAGACCTGCGAGATTTTGATGTTCCTCATAGCTGCAATGACTATTGTTGAGCACATCGATCGCTATGGTGGTTTCAGCTTCATAACCGAGCACATACATGCAAAAAACAAGCGACGAATGTTGTGGATATTATCAATTACTACCTTCTTCATGTCGGCAGTTCTTGACAATATGACTACAACTATCATCATGATTATGATGCTGCGTCGTTTGTTGCCCGACCAGAAGGAACGCTGGCTTTTTGCTGGTGTGCTTGTCTTAGCAGCCAACAGTGGTGGTGCTTGGTCGCCAATCGGTGATGTCACAACCATTATGCTTTGGATGGCTGATAAGGTTACCGCTATGAGCTTGATCGAGAATTTACTACTTCCATCAATCATCTCAGTAATAATACCTCTCCTTATAGCAACAACCTGGATAAAAAAAGAGCCGATGCCTAAACCCATGGCACGTCGTGAGGAAGCTATACAGATGTCTGAGGAGCACCCTCACATTAGCAAAGCAATCCTTATTCTCGGTGTTGCTGGTTTGCTTTTTGTCCCCATTTTTAAAACTGTGACTCACTTGCCCCCTTATATGGGTATGATGATGTCGCTTGGTGTGATTTGGCTTGTTACCGAAATATTAATCACTCGCTATAAGATTGACCCAAAACTTGGTGGACGTGTTTCGCAGGCTATGCGTCGCATCGACATGTCATCAATCTTGTTTTTCCTAGGCATTCTTATGAGTGTGTCGGCATTGCAACAAGCTGGCATTCTGCATAATGTGGCGGGTTACCTTAATGATACAATTCACGAACCCGTGAGCATTGCAGGTCTCATTGGCGTCCTTTCGTCGATTGTCGACAATGTGCCGCTGGTTGCAGCATGTATTAAGATGTTCACTGGCATGACTGGAGGCGATCCTACCTATCTTTCTTATTTCGTTGAAGATGGATTGTTCTGGCATCTTCTCACATTTACTGCTGGTGTGGGAGGTAGCTTGCTCATAATTGGTTCTGCTGCTGGTGTTGTAGCAATGGGCATTGAGAAGATACCATTCTTCTGGTATTTCAAGAAGATTACATTTATTGCTTTCTTGGGCTATTTGGCAGGAATCCTCTTCATTTGGCTTGAGAATTTCATATTATAAACAACTTACAATTATGAAAAAATATTTGATTTTTGCAGCAACTGTCTTTTTGTCGTTGCAAGTGATGGCTGCCACTTTGGGTAACATTAATGACACCTATTGGCATGATGGTTTTGCTAGTTACAGGGCAACCCAAAAAGGTGGAGTTATATCATTTACCGGAGGCACTCTTCATGAGGGTGGCTATGATTTTAAGGTCGTTAAAGGCCGTGGTGGAAAAATGGTCGTTAAATCGGTTTACGATGCAATGAATTATATCACTACACCGGGTCGTTCAGTTTCGGGCTCTTCAATTGAGAGGCGCAGCATTAATGGACAAGACATGCTTATTATCACCTCACCCCAAGGCACGATTACTGACGTTTTGCTGGCAATGAATGGTGATTTTGATACTGCTTTGAAAGAACAATTGAATCAACAACTCGACGGTGTCTATCGCGATAATAATGGTCAATACTATTCTTTCGACGGTTTTGGGCGCATGTCTATTGGCGATTCTAAAGCCAAGTTAGAGCCGTTCTCGTTTGTCTATATCTACGAAACTCCATCTAATGTGATTGATTTTCCTGCTCTTAAAAAGCATTATTCCTTTGAACCACAAGGTCAGAATTTCAAATTTGATGAAGTTAAGACTGTCGATGGAATGTCTTGGGATGAAGACCCAGGTATTGAAACTATTAAGTCGGCTAAAATCAATAAGTTGAGAGGCCTTCGCTATTCTGGCGATGGCTTGTGGCCCATAACTTCGGCCGAGATTCTCACCAGTGGTTATTTTGAGTGTTATAGCGCCGATGATTTGCGACTCATGCGCAACGACATCTATGCACGTCATGGCTATAAGTTCAAAGACAGTTCTCTCCGCAATATTTTTGAAAAGCAATCTTGGTATAAACCAGTAACTAGCAATGCTAATTCTCTTAAATTTAATGAAGTTGAGCGCATCAACATAGCATTGATTCAAAATATGGAGAAAATCAAGGCACAGAATGATTTTTAATATCAAAAGATAATAAAAACGGGGGATTAATATTCGTTATATTATTCCCCCATTTCTTTTATGTCATTTACTATTAATTGTTTAAAACATTTTTGAGGTATTTAGCCGTATAGCTAGTAGGGTGTTGTGCCACTTCTTCGGGTGTGCCAGTTGCTACTACTGAACCCCCACCTTCGCCGCCTTCAGGACCTAAGTCAATGATATGGTCGGCACACTTAATCACGTCAAGATTGTGTTCAATGATAATGATTGTGTGACCACGATCAATCAGTTGGTTAAACGATCTAAGCAGAGTGTTGATGTCGTGGAAATGAAGACCAGTGGTTGGCTCGTCAAATATAAATAATGTGTGAGCTTTCTTCTCCCCACTTAAGAAGCTTGCCAGTTTCACACGCTGATTTTCACCGCCCGAGAGGGTAGATGATGACTGACCAAGTTTGATGTATCCAAGTCCCACATCTTGCAATGGTTTTAGCCGTGTAACTATTTTCTTTTCATTATAAGTGTTTTCTTCCGAGAAGAATTCAATAGCTTGATTCACCGTCATTTCTAGCACGTCATACACCGACTTGCCTCGATAAGTCACCTCAAGGGCATTGTTACTGAATCGACGTCCATGACATGTATCACATGTGAGGGTGATGTTTGCCATGAACTGCATCTCTATTGATATCTTTCCGTCGCCTTTACACTCTTCGCAACGTCCACCTGGTGAGTTGAACGAGAAGAAACCTGCATTATAGCCCATTTGCTTCGAAAGCTGCTGTTGCGCAAAGAGATGCCTTATTTCATCAAATGCCTTAAGGTATATGGCAGGATTACTGCGTGACGACTTGCCTATTGGGTCTTGGTCGACAAACTCCACTGCTTTCACCATGTCAACATCCCCTCCCATCGATGAGTATGTGCCTGGTGCATTGGCGCTGTCACCTATTTGTCGAGCTAAAGCACGAAATAGGATGTCGTTTACGAGCGTCGATTTACCCGAACCACTGACTCCTGTCACCACGGTCATAACCCCAAGAGGGAATTTAACATCTATACCTTTGAGATTGTTCTGTGCAGCACCCTTTACCTCGATATAATTGTTCCAGTGGCGACGGTGGCTTGGCAACGCAATCTTCATCTCTCCAGTGAGATATTTCAACGTGTAACTGTTATCTATGTTCTTGAGGTTGTCAATCGTGCCTTGATACACCACCTGACCACCTAGTCGTCCAGCCTCGGGCCCCATGTCGATAATATAGTCGGCAGCACGCATTATTTCCTCATCATGTTCTACCACTACAACTGTGTTGCCAAGTGCCTGCAACATTTTAAGCACATGAATCAAGCGGTCATTATCGCGTGGATGCAGACCGATGCTAGGCTCATCAAGAATATAGATAGAACCCACAAGTGTGCTTCCAAGCGACGTGGCCAGGTTGATGCGCTGACTTTCACCGCCTGAAAGGGTCCCAGACAAGCGGTCAAGTGTGAGATAGGGGAGTCCTACTTCAATAAGGAATGATAGGCGATTGTTTATCTCGGTTAACAGGCGTTTAGCAATTGTTGAATCCTGCTTGTCAAGTCTCAACTTTTTAAACCAATCTGAAAGTTGGTCAATTGGCATGTGCACTAAATCGCCAATGGTTTTGTCTGCAATTTTCACATACGAAGCATCGGCCTTGAGCCTTGACCCCTGACAAGTGGGGCACACAGTTTTGCCACGATACCGCGCTAGCAGCACGCGATATTGAATCGAATAGGACTTGCTTTTTATCCACTCAAAGAATCCATCTATACCCGGAAACCCTTCACAGCCGTGCCACAGCAGGTCATGTTGCTCTTGGCTAAGTTGATAGTATGGACGATGTATCGGGAAGTTATGCTTTGAAGCAATGCGCACAAATGCGTTTTTCCATTCGCTCATCACTTGTCCACGCCAGCACATCACTGCGTCGTCATACACCGACAGGGTCTTATTAGGCACTACCAGATTTTCATCAATACCCACTACATTACCGAAACCCTCACATGTTTCACAAGCACCAATGGGATTGTTGAAGTTAAACATCAGGTCGCTAGGTTCTTTAAATGTAATGCCGTCGGCCTCAAAGCGTTTGGAAAATGATAATTCTTGCCTGCTGCCGTCAGTATTGTATACTAGAACTATGCACTCATCTTGGCCTTCATAGAATGCTGTGCCTATTGAGTCGCGCAGCCTGAGTTCATCGTCAAGACTGATTGGGGCAACCATGCGATCTACTAGCAGACGATAATTATGCCCTGGTTCATCAGCATTATTAATGGCATCGGCAATGGCGACAAATTTCCCATCTTCTTCAAGACGTGAATAGCCACCTTTGCGCAGAATATCAAGTTGTGTTCCCAATTCGCGTCCTTCTGGAACAATAATGGGAGCGAGCAGTGCAAAGCGAACCCCATCTTCAAGACCTTTGATGGCTGCAATAACGTCGCTAGTGGTGTGCTTCTTAACTTGTTGACCACTTATTGGCGAATATGTTTTGCCAATTCTGGCAAAGAGCAATCTCATGTAGTCATATATTTCGGTCGAAGTGCCAACTGTGCTTCGTGAATTGCGGTTGTTGACCTTCTGCTCGATGGCAATAGCTGGAGGCAGACCTTTAATGAAATCGCATTCAGGTTTCGACATGCGACCCAAAAACTGGCGGGCATACGATGAAAGACTCTCAACATAACGACGCTGGCCCTCGGCATAGAGCGTGTCAAATGCCAACGACGATTTTCCCGATCCCGACAAGCCTGTTATTACCACAAACTTATTCCTAGGAATGGTCACATCGATGTTTTTGAGGTTATTAACTCTCGCTCCTTTTACTATTATGTCGTTGCTCTTCATCGCCACATTTCAAAAAACAGGATGCAAATTTACGCATTTATAATTAATAATTAAATAGAATTTTTCTAGAATAATAATTTATTTTCTTTACTAAAACGAATTTTGACTCATAAGCAAAATTAATATTGAAATCATATGGATTTGTAATTGAGCAAAATTTACTGTTAAAAATGGTTGTGGTTTTATCTATTTAGTTGCAATTTTTAAAATATAACCAAATAATTCTATTAAAAGTAGTGTTTTTAAGAAAAAAGTATTTAAATTTGTAGAATAAAATTTAGTATATTATCCATAATAGGAAAAAACTATTTTTATTGTTTCCTTTCTGCTTGGAAAATGAAAAAATGGCACAAAATCTAAAATAGAAATGAGGTATGACACACAAAAAAACATCATCAAACCCTATTAAGTGGCTAATGGGTCTCGTGTTGGCTTTAGTTTGCGTTCAGGGAGCTGTTGCTCACGACTTTGAGGCAGATGGAATCTGCTATAATATAAATAGCGATGGAAACACAGTAACTGTCACCTATTATGGCTCTTCTTTTATCGAGAGTATGTTTTACTATAGCGGTAATGTCAACATCCCTTCGATTGTGCAACATGGCGGCAAATGGTACAATGTGACAGCTATCGGTAACGATGCATTCCAAATATGCAACATGGTAACAGGCATAAGCTTGCCAAGTTCAATTATCACTATAGGCAACAATGCGTTTAAGGGATGTGGCATCACTAGTTTTAATCTGCCTGCATCGGTAACTTCTTTGGGAAATGATATACTCAATGGATGTAAGTCGCTTGAATCAATTACTGTTGACAACCAAAACACGGTTTTTGATTCACGTTTTAATTGCAATGCAATTGTTGAGACTTCTATTAACAAACTCATTGCCGGGTGCAGGAATTCTACAATTCCTGATAATGTTACCGAAATTGGACGTTATGCTTTCATTGGCCAAAATGTCGAGTATATCGAGATTCCCAACTCGGTACTTATCATTGGTGAGAGCGCTTTCAGTGGTTGCCAGATGCTTGATAGCATCTGCATTCCCGATGCTACCACATTTATTGGGACTTCAGCGTTCTACTATTGCAAGGCAATGAAGAAGTTAACCATTGGTAAGTCAGTAAACCATATTGGTGATGGTGCTTTTTCTTATTGCTCCGGGCTGCAAACTGTTTATGCTCGAATGCCTAATCCAAACCAGGTTGACTGTGCTTCTAACTGCTTTGCTTATTCTTCTATTTCTAATGTTACCCTATATGCGCCTTACGGGTCAAGGCATTTATATAAGGCAATAGATCCGTGGAGGAATTTCTCGCCCATTCTTCAGTATGCTGATGTTCCAGGTGATGTCAACAATGATGGTCATACAACAGCGTCCGATGTCACCGAAATCTACGACTTCTTAATAATCGGAGGTAATTTTATTCATTATTACAGGATGGACGTTGATGGTGATGAACACATCACTGGTGCCGATATCACAGCAATCTACGATATATTATTGGGCAATAATTAATATTAGTATAGAGCTTCTACAAGGCACTTAAACCAATATTGTAGCAAATAGTCTAATAGGTTGTAACGATTATTCTTATTGAAGAGAATTTGCAACAACATCAGCATTATTTCTGGAAGATTAGAATTTAACAGTTGCACCTTACCATTTAAGCATATATTCCATTAAACAATTATTAAATAGTTATTATGAAACACTTACTAAAATCTTTACTCGTCATCGCTATTTGCGCGATGCCCGTTGTCGCTATGGCTCAACCTGAGTCATGCAGTGTGAAACCAGCTGGCGCTAAAGCCACTATCAAAGATTTTGCCAAGGCCTATTGCTCGCAATGCGACGAAGGTAGTTTTGAACGTGATGCACTCGCCGCGTTTAACAAGGCTTCCAAGGACTGTGTTGTCGACACAAAGAACGGCTATGTGAAATATTCGGCCAAGCAAGATGACGGCTCTATCGAGACCCTCGAGATGTGCTTCTGGAACTGCACCAACAAGAACGAGAAACTCGTTGCTGTAAACCGCGTGAATAACGGCTTGGGATTTGATGAGAGTTTCCTCAACTTCTATCGCTATGATGTGAAAACCAAGGAGATGAAACTCATTGACTTACCTTTCAACCGTGAACCTCAACCTTTTGACATGCTCAACAAGGCTAAAGCCAGCAAGAAAGTAACTAAAATGGTGAAAACTGCCGAGAATGAGGATGCCAACAAGTACCAGCCTTGCTATCAACTGCCACGTGTGGGTAAAGATATTACCTACCGCATGGCCGACCCCACTGCAGTGCCTAAAGCAATGCAACGAATTGGCACTATGAAGTGGAACGGCGCTTCATTTAACATCAAATAATATTTTTTAATTTTATATCTTTAATTATTATGAAAAAAACATTTTTCGTTTTGACGCTTATGCTTGCGTCAATGGTTACAATTCAGGCACAGAATCTTACTAGAACCGCATGGTCTACAATGGTTCCCGGTGACCAAGAACTTGAAATGGTGCTGAACTTCGACGATGATGGCGAGTGCTATATCATTCTTACTACCGAAGAGTTTCAGGAGTTACAAGCTGGTATGAATATGATTATTCGTTCTTCTCTGTCGGTTCCTGGTATTTATAATCAAGATGGACGTGATATTACCTTAAGCTTTAACAAGAAGAAAGCCGAGTTCTCTTATGACATTGATATTAATGGAGCTGATAGGCAAGCTAAGTCTCTGTTTAAATCAATGATTGAGCCAGAACTTAAAAAGGCGGAGCCTGATATGAGAGAGCAAATGCTCCTTTTAGTTCCTCCTTTCATGGACAACATGAAGGTGATTTCGGTTAGCAAGGAGAAACTCATCCTTAGGGACAACAACGGTGATAAATTGACTTTCTATCCCACTGCTAAGGGATAATCAATTTTTAAATGAACTAGAATAATGAATAAACTATTCTTTAGTTTCATGATGGCTGCAGTGGCTTTTATTCCACTGCAGCTATTGGCTCAAGGCAAGTCAAGCTCTTTACACCCCAAGACTGATAAATACGGTTTTTACAATGTTGTAGATTGCCCTACATCGCTATCGTTTATAAAAGCTACATGCGAGTCGCAAGATGACGATACCTATAAAGTGAGTATCTATCGTGGTAGAGAGCTAGCTCAATCCATTAATTTGGATGTCACTGGCAACGACTTATATTACCTGGATGCAAACTTCGATGGCAACATGGACATATTTGTTGGGCCTGCAGCTCCACGCAACTATAGCACAATATTGCTATGGGATGACAATAGTGGCGAGTTTGTGCCTATGGAAGGAGAGGTGCTTAACGGCACTATTCTGGTAAACCCCAGCAAAAAGTTCCTTGTTAGTATAGGTTCAGGCAGTTACTGCTCAGAATATTACACTCGCTATGTATGGCAAGGAAATCGCTTAGTTACTACCGAGACCCTAGTTGAGATTAACGACCCTAAGGCTTACAAAGAGTATGGTGTTAAGCGTCGCTACACTGTTGTTAAAGGTAATAATCTCGACAATATTGCTGCTAATAAGAAAGTTGAGACCAGTAAGAAGTCGAAACTTCCAACCGAATGGCGAGCCATCATAGCATCGTTTGGTATGTGACTTATTTATAAACACATCTATAACAACCGATTAAAATTATTTTATTTGTTATGAAGAAAACAATATTCACCTTTGTTTTGGCAACATTGGCGTTAATGCCAATGCAAGCTTTCGCTCAAGGTCTTAAAGATAGTGGCAAAAGCGCTGCCGATGTTGTGCCAAGTGGATGGGAATCAATGTTCAAGACTGGTGACCTGAATGCCGATGGCATTGCCGATCTCGTACTCATTGCAACACCTTGCAACAAGGAGAAAATGAAAACACGTGACGACGGCTATGTCTATAATTTCAATCAACCAGTTCTTGCCATCTATTGGGGTGACAAGAATGGTAACTTTAAACTCTTCAAGCAATACGACAATGTGATACCAGCTCGTGAAGATGAGTTTTTGGCTATAACTCCTGCTCTTGACATCACAAAATCTAGAACACTCAAAATCGATTTGGAATATTTCGCAACAGCAGGAAGCTACACACAGCCCACTACAACTCACGTGTTTCGTTACCAGAAAGGAGATTTCGTTCTTATTGGCAAAGATGTACTTGAACTTGAGCGCACCACGGGAAAGACTGTTACAACAAGCGACAACTATCTCACACGCAAACGCACTGTCATTACCGAGCGCCCTAAGAGAAAAGCAATAACTAAGCGCACTCGTTTGCCTAAGAGCGCTTTAAAACCTTTGGGATTTAACTTGGACGACTAATAGTTTATTTTATAGTAAAAGCAATTCGTTATCTGAGTGAAACATCAATAACCAACGCCCAATAATTGGGCGTTTTTTTAATGTTGTTTTGTTATTATTGCTATCCTATATTTGCACCTGATGAGTTCCTTGACATGTTGCCTCACCACTTTTTACTATTCTAATACTCGCTTTTTAAATAATGTTTCCACTGATTCCACCGATTCCACCGATTCCAGTGATTCCACCGAGTCAGGTGAGTCAGGTGAGTCAGGTGAGTCCGCTTTCCTGTCAATCAATGATATAAAAGTCTATACAATAGTGTAAAGAACTTTTAGGATTAAGTTCGTTTTTTGTATCATGTGATTATTTGCTTTTCTTTTTGATAATTAGAAAACACTCCAATTTTCAAAAAAAATGCTAAAATCAATACAACTTTTAATTAAATGTACTATATTTGTATTCGCTAAACACGACGATTTATTTATTAACCCTCAAAATATTTAGAAAAATGAAACCAATTCACATCATTTTAGCAGTATTGAGTGGTGCTATAGCTGGCGCCGCTGTAGGTTTGCTCTTTGCTCCCGCCAAGGGTGCCGACACTCGCAGCAAGATCGCTGAGATTCTTAAAAAGAACGGCATCAACTTGAAAGACAAGGAGATGGACGAGCTTATTGATGATATTACTAAAGAAATAAAAGAGGAGTAATATCCACTTTTCTAGCGAGTTAACACCTAGTATTTAAACAAACAATTAAAAAACAATACTTTTATGAGAGACTTAAAATCACTTAGCTTGCTTTATGCTTTCATTGGCGGCGCTATTTTGGGTGCTGGTTTGGCTTTGCTTTATGCTCCTGAGAGTGGCAAAGACTTGAGAGTTCGCATTAAGGAGTTACTCAAAAAGAAAGGTATCGACTTTAGCGACGATGAGGTAGAGCAGCTGGTTAACCAGATAAGCGCTCAAATTGAGCAATAATAAAGCTGTTTATCAATCAAACTACACACACATCCGCATCGTTAATTCGATGTGGAAGTGTGTAGTTTGGTTGTAGTTTTAAAAAGTACTTGTGATGGACGAGAAATATAAACAGATTATCGAGAGCCTTAAGCACAGTGCTAAGGTTGAGCTAGAGTACTCTAAGTTGACTCTTGCCGAGAAATTGTCGATTCTGCTTTCTAGAGGAATTATTGTACTGGTTATGGTCATCTTTGCAGCATGTGCACTATTCCTTCTGGAATGGGGGCTTACACATTGGCTCATTCAATTAACTGGTAGCCTTTGGATTGGAGTGCTGGTTTCACTTGTTGTGCTCCTTTTGCTCCTCTTGTTGCTTTATGGCTATCGCAAGCAACTCGTGATTAATCCTGTGACTAGATTTGTTACAAAACTGTTGTTGGACCCCGAAGAAAAGTAAGTTATGAACAACGACACTATACAACCAACTAATCCTCCTGCAACACTGCCTCCAAGTACTAGCACTCAGCAACAGGAGTGGAAAGGGCTCACAATCGATGAACTTAAAATGCGCAGGGCTAAACAACTGGTATTGCGTGAAGTGAATCGTGCTTCATTGAATTATCAGTTCGCTAATATGCGTGACAACGTGTCACAAAATGGTGTTAGGGGACTGTTGTTCAGTGATAATGCTATAACAGGCCTAAAGAAAGCCGATTACGCTTTCCTTGGATATAAAGCCTTGGCTCTACTCATAAAACTTTATACACGTCGCAGACGAAACTGAACGTGACAATTTGAAGAAAATTGTGTGTTTTTTGTGAAATTATTTGGTTTTTTTGAGAAAATGATATAATTTTGCCACGTTTTCCTCACCATCGACGGAGAATGAGAAAATAATACTGGAATACTTAAACTATTAAATACGTTACGCCTATTGACAAGACCATTACTTTATTAACCAACACTTAAGAGTAATGACAAAATTATCAGACATTAGCGATGATAAACTCATCGCAAGGTATGTCGAAGGTGAAAATGAGGCTTTTGATGCGCTTATTGAGCGACACAAAAACCGCATCTTTAATTATATCTTCCACTCAGTGAAAGATGATGATTTGGCCAACGACATTTTCCAGGAAACATTTGTCAAGGCGATAATGACAATCAAGCAAGGACGATATGTTGAGAATGGGCACTTTGCTGCCTGGATAACTCGCATTGCACACAACCTTATAATCGACTTTTACCGTCAGGAGAAATCCGAGAATGTCCAGTCGAGTGACTCTACCGAGGTCGACATTCTTAATCGCAAGGAACTCAGTGAGGCAACAGTTGAGGACAATCTTATTATCGACCAAATTCATAGCGATGTGCGCCGCTTAGTAACTGCTTTGCCTGCCAACCAGCGCGAAGTGCTTCTCATGCGTTACTACAAGAACATGAGCTTCAAGGAAATTGCCGATCGCACTCACGTTAGCATTAACACTGCACTTGGACGCATGCGCTATGCCATTCTCAACATGCGCCGATTGGCCGTTGAGAATAATATCGTCCTCACGATGTAATCCCCTGCAATATATAGCAATATAATAAGGTTGCCACTCTAGCGAGGGCAACCTTATTATTGAAAAATGTATCAAACTTAAGCCGCCTGCTCTCTTTTTCGGTGACCATTCAATACTTTGTAATGAAATAATTAATGGCAAAATTGAATGTTATAAATTTATTTTTTGCAGTACAAATTTTTATTTGTATTTTTGCACTTAAATTAAAAGATATTTTTTCGCAATGAGAAAAAGAGTAATGCTTGTTTTTGGCACGCGTCCTGAGGCTATTAAAATGGCACCACTCGTGAAGTGCTTACAGCAGCGTGACCGCGAGTTTGAGCCCATTATTTGTGTAACAGGACAGCATCGTGAGATGCTTGATCAAGTGCTTCGCATATTTGATATTACGCCCGATTATGACCTTAACATAATGAAAGCGGGGCAAGACCTTTATGATATTACTAGTCGAGTCCTGCTAGGAATGCGTGATATATTAACGCAAGTTAAACCCGATATTGTGCTTGTCCATGGTGACACAACAACAAGCACTGCTAGCGCATTAGCTGCATTCTACCAGCAAATTCCTGTTGGTCATGTTGAGGCTGGCTTGAGAACCCATAACATTTATAGTCCTTGGCCCGAAGAAATGAATCGACAAATCACAGGACGTATCTCTACTCTTGACTTTGCGCCCACTCCATTGAGCAGGCAAAATCTTTTGGACGAAGGAGTTACCGATGAGCACATCTATGTCACTGGCAACACTGTTATCGATGCACTTCACATGGTAGTTAACAAAATCAAGGGTGATGACCAGTTGGCCGGCATGTTGACTCAAAGTCTCGGTCGTCAGGGTTATGATGTGTATCGGTTGAAGCAAGGACGTCGCCTAGTTCTCATCACAGGGCACCGACGTGAGAATTTTGGCGATGGTTTTCTAAATATATGTAATGCTATTAAGCACTTGAGTGAAAAGTATCCTGAGGTTGATTTTGTATATCCTATGCACCTCAATCCGAATGTTCGCAAACCCATTCATAAGATTTTTGGTGATAATCTCAATAATCTTGGAAACCTCTTTTTCATTGAACCACTCGAATATCTTGATTTTGTGTTCTTGATGGAGAAGTCTTATATCGTCCTTACCGACAGCGGTGGCATCCAGGAGGAGGCACCAGGTCTGGGCAAGCCAGTGCTTGTGATGCGTGATACTACCGAGCGCCCCGAGGCACTGGATGCTGGCACTGTTAAGCTTGTGGGTACCGACTATAACAAGATAGTCGACAATGTTTCGTTACTCCTTGATGACGAGAAGGAGTATGACATTATGAGCCGTGCCAACAACCCTTATGGTGATGGTAAGGCTTCACCACGCATTGCCGAGGCTCTGCTCAATTTTCAGAAATAACAATAAACAATAATAACTATATATGAAAGGCAAGATTTTAGTGGCTGGTGGTATGGGCTTTATTGGTTCTCACACCACAGTTGAACTTCAAAACGCAGGTTACGAGGTAGTTATCATCGATAATCTCTCTAATAGCAATATTGAAGTACTTGATGGCATAGAGAAGATTACTGGAATAAGACCAGTTTTTGTTGAGGGTGACTGCACTGATATTAATGTGCTACGCAAGATGTTTACCGATAATCCTGGCATAAATGGAATTATTGACTTTGCAGCAAGCAAAGCGGTGGGAGAGTCGGTTCAGAAACCAATAATGTATTATCGTAACAATCTCAATATCTTGCTCAACTTGCTCGAGCTCATGCCTGAGTTTGGAGTGAAAGGATTTGTATTTTCTTCGTCTTGTACAGTCTATGGCGAGCCTGATAAGAATCCTATTACTGAGGATGCGCCCACAAAGAAGGCAACTTCTCCTTATGGTGCTACAAAGCAGGTTAGCGAAGACATAATTGCCGATGTTATCAAGAGTGGAAGTCCCATCAAAGCTGTACTGTTGCGCTATTTCAACCCCATTGGTGCTCACCCAAGTGCTGAGATAGGCGAGTTGCCAAATGGTGTTCCAGCCAATCTGGTACCTTATCTCACTCAGACAGCCATTGGTGTCCGCAAGGAGTTGAGTATCTTTGGTGACGACTATGACACACCCGATGGTTCGTGCATTCGTGACTTCATCAACGTTGTCGACCTTGCCAAAGCACATGTTAAAGCTCTTGAGCGCATGCTTGAGGACAAGAGTAATGAACCTCTTGAGGTCTTCAACATAGGCACTGGCGAGGGGGCATCAGTGCTTCAGTTGTTAGCGGCTTTCGAGAAGGCGACAGGCGTGAAAGTGCCACACAAGATTGTAGGTCGTCGCAAGGGTGATATCGTAAAAATCTGGGCCGATCCTAAGAAAGCTAATGAAGTACTCGGTTGGAAAGCTGAAGAGACGCTCGAAGACACTATGCTAAGTGCTTGGAGATGGCAACAACGCCTTCGTGAGCGAGGAATAATGTAAATATGTTATAGTTTGCGTTTTTGTAAGTCTCTGAATAGGTTTCTTTAAACGTTAAACAATAAACGATAAACTTTTAAAGGTGAAGAATATTAGAAACTTTTGCATAATTGCACATATCGATCACGGAAAGAGCACTCTTGCCGACCGATTGTTGGAGTTCACTAAAACTGTCGGTGCCAAGGAGATGCAGAATCAGGTGCTCGATGATATGGACTTAGAACGAGAGCGTGGCATCACCATTAAGAGCCATGCTATTCAGATGGACTATGCTCTAGATGGAGAAATTTATACGCTTAACCTCATCGACACCCCAGGACATGTTGATTTCTCCTATGAGGTCTCTCGTTCTATAGCTGCATGCGAGGGCGCTTTGCTTGTCGTTGATGCCACGCAAGGTGTTCAGGCACAGACTATCAGCAATCTTTACATGGCAATTGATAACGGTCTTGAGATTATACCTGTTATCAACAAGATTGACATGGATAGTGCTCATCCTGATGAGGTAGAGGACGAAATAGTCGACTTGTTAGGATGTGACCCTGAGGAAATAATTCGTGTGAGTGCTCGTACAGGTGAAGGCGTTCCAAAAGTCTTAGAGGCAATTGTGGCACGCATTCCGGCACCTAATGGCAATCCCGATGCTCCCCTGCAGGCTCTTATTTTCGACTCTGTTTTCAATCCTTTCCGTGGCATCATCGTCTATTTTAAGATTGAGAACGGTAGCATCCATAAAGGTGACTTAGTGAAATTTGTAAACACCGGAAAGCAATATAATGCAGATGAAATTGGTGTGCTTAAACTTCAGATGGCACCTCGCACCGAATTAACCACTGGAACTGTAGGGTATATAATCTCTGGCATCAAAACTTCGGCCGAGGTTCGTGTGGGTGACACTATTACACATGTTGACACTCCATGCGATAAAGCTATTGAGGGTTTCCAAGAGGTTAAGCCAATGGTATTCGCTGGTGTTTATCCCATTGATCCCGAAGACTTTGAAAACTTGCGTACTTCGCTCGAGAAATTGCAACTCAACGATGCCTCGCTCACGTTTACGCCTGAATCATCGGTTGCTTTGGGTTTTGGCTTCCGTTGCGGTTTTCTTGGACTGCTCCACATGGAGATTGTACAAGAGCGACTTAGCCGCGAGTTCAACATGGAGGTAATTACTACTGTGCCAAACGTTTCTTATAAGGTCTATGACAAAAAGGGGGTAATGACCGAAGTGCACAACCCTGCCGGCTTGCCCGACCCAACGCTCATTGAGCACATCGAGGAGCCTTATATCCGAGCATCCATAATCACTCAGAGTGAATTTATGGGACCTATCATTACACTGTGCCTCGGCAAGAGGGGTGAACTAGTAAAGCAAGACTACATCTCAGGTAACCGCATGGAGTTAACTTTCGACATACCTCTTGGCGAGATTGTAATTGATTTCTATGATAAACTCAAGAGTATCTCTAAGGGATATGCGTCGTTCGACTATTATATTAATGACTTCCGTGACTCGAAGCTCATAAAAATGGATATTCTGCTTAATGGCCAACCGGTTGATGCGCTGAGTTCGCTAATCCATGTTGACAATGCAGTTACTCTTGGACGTCGCATGTGTGAGAAACTCAAGGAACTTATCCCACGCCAGCAGTATGATATTGCCATCCAAGCCGCAATTGGTGCAAAAATCATTGCACGCGAAACTGTAAAACAGGTGCGAAAAGACGTAACGGCTAAGTGTTATGGAGGCGATGTAAGCCGCAAGCGCAAGTTACTCGAGAAGCAAAAGGCCGGCAAAAAGCGCATGAAGCAAATAGGCACCGTGCAAGTGCCACAAAAAGCCTTTCTTGCAGTTCTGAAACTAGACTAACCATCATTAAAATAGGGGACTTTTCAGTTCCCTATTTTAATATGAGTATAGAATCAATTGTCAGTTTAATGCTTATTCGAAACGCATTGTTGATGTTGGCTTAATTGTCGAGACAATGTAGGATGGTCCTATTAGGGTTAGATATGAGATGACAATAATTGCTATGTTTAGCAGTAGGAGAGTGGTGGGATTGATGTCGATGGGTACGTAGTTCATGTAGTAAGCATCTGGGTTGAGCTTAATTATGTGGAAATACTTCTGTAACAATCCCAGTCCAATTCCAAGCACATTCCCTATAATGATTGACCTGAAAATTATCTTATGCGTCAAGAAAATAAAAATTCGGCGAATCGATGTGTTGGCTGTTCCTAAAGCTTTAAGCAGACCAATCATTTTGATACGTTCAAGCACTACCATCAGCAATGCTGCAATTAAAGTGAATCCTGACACTATCATCATGAGAACTAAGATTATGACTACATTCATGTCGAGCATTCCAAGCCAAGTGAAGAACGAAATGTTGTTTTGCCTTGTACTTGTTACATTATAAATTGTGGAAGTGTCATTGTCGCCTAATGACTGTAATGCTAACTGCCCATACAGGTTATAAGCTTCCTGCTCAACATTATCAACATCTTTAAGGTTGATGCCGACATAGTTGCCTGTATGGCTTTTCCAGTTGTTAACACTCTGAAGCAAAGCAATGTTGCCAATGATATAGGTTTTGTCGAAAGTGTCGAAGTCAGTATTGAAAATGCCTACAATACGGCAGTTCCTTACTTTCACTTTATCATCGATAAAATAAGTGAAAATTTTGTCGTTTACATTGAGATTCAACTGTTTGGCTATTGTTGAAGAGATGATAATCTCTTGTGTGCTGTCTTGGTTTTCGTAACTTGGTACACGTCCTTCAATCAAGTGCCTATTTAGGAATGAGTAGTCATAGTTGGCATCTACGCCTTTGAATTGCAACCCCTTAAAATCTTCATCAGTTTTAAGGATAGCAGGCTTTTCAGCTATTAATGAAACATTGTCAATATTTTCAAGCAATGAGGTGTCGTTGTTGAGTGTGTTGGCTACTTCTCTGAAATCAACCATTGAAAAATTGTCGTCAAGACCGATGGCGCCATTCATGACCTTGAGATGTGAGTCAAGACTAGTGATTTTAGTAGTAATTTCCTTTTTAAAGCCCATAACAATCTCGACTGATAGAATAATAATAAGGATGGCAAGGATTATACCAACAAGCGCTACATTTAGGCTTGGGGAGCCTGCTTTATGCTTGTTACCCAGTTTTAGTCGAGAAGCTATGAATAATTCAAATCGCATTGCCAAAAACAGTAATAATTTGCAAAAATACTTATTTTTTTGTCTTCTCGAGCAAATTTAGTTTTATTTTATTTATCATTTTATTAATTTTGCACCCTGATTTAGGATAAAACGAGAAATGCTGAAAAAAATACTTATAGTAATCATAAAGCCCAAACTGGGTTGGCAATACATTGACGATAGCGGCAACAGCACGCAGCGAGTACTCTCAGGCGTGTTCTTTCCGCTGCTGGCAATACTTGCCATATCTTGTTTCATTCCAATGATCTACGACAGCACCACTCACACGTTGTCGTCGTCACTGATGGATGCAATTGTGTCTTTCTCAAGCTATATGCTCACATATTTCTTGTGCAGCTATCTTCTTTCGGGTTTTTATCCAGAGTTCTCAAGGAGTCATATAGCATTGGCAAAGCTTAATAATTATCTGATTTACAACCTCTCTTTTATGATAATACTATCAGTGCTGATGAACGTGCTCAATGCTGAACTCTCGGTACTGTATTTTATGTTCCTTTACATGCCATATATGGCCTTTAATGGATTAGAATTCTTGGGCTTAAAGGACAACAAACAAATAAAGTTCTTTATCATTTCCACTGTAATGATGATGGTATTGCCATTCCTTATAGGCTTCATTCTCAATTCTTTGATTAAGAAATAAATACTAGTTATGTCATCAAGCAATATCAATATAAAAAACCGCCGTGCAACTTTTGACTATGAGATAGTTGAGAGTTTTACTGCAGGTATTGTCCTTACAGGAACTGAAATTAAGTCAATAAGACAAGGTAAAGCAGGTTTAACTGATACTTATTGTATGGTTGAGAACAATGAAATGTGGGTAAAAGGAATGTATATTGCAGAGTATAGCTATGGTTCATATAACAATCATGCAACTCACCGAGATCGAAAACTGTTGCTTACACGCAAGGAAATCAACAAGATAGGGAAATCTCAGCAGCAACCAGGATATTCAATAATCCCACTTCGTCTTTACATTGATGAACGTGGTTTCGCTAAACTTGTAATTGCAATTGCTCGAGGAAAGAAACAATATGACAAGCGCCAGTCGATTAAAGAGAGAGAAGACAAGCGCGCTATGGATCGAATGTTCAAGAAATAGGGGAGTGCTGGTGGTATTTTATCAGAAAATAGCATTTAGGCTCATCATGTAAGTTTTGTCAATAACATTATATGATGGCATTATAGTAATGGTTGAAGTTTTGCTGCCATTCTTATTGATTTTAAACAACTTACGATTAAATGGGAGTAGCCAATTTCCAATTCTTGCACTAAGAATTCCAATTCCAGCTCCCATAAGCACATCGTTAAACCAATGGCGATTATTGTAAAGACGAAGGAATGCAATGCCTGTGGCAATCGCATAACCACCTATACCATAGGCAGTTCCATATTCAGAACGGAGTAATTCAGCTCCTGTGAAAGCCATAGCTACATGTCCACTAGGAAACGAATGTTTATCGCTTAAGTCAGGGCGTTGCTCATGTATCATATATTTGGAACCATAGCCCATAACTAACATTGCTGCATGTGCAGTGGCCGAAATTAAGAAGCGCTCCTTGAAGTTGTGTTTAGACTTGATACCAATACTACCAATGATGAGGTGGGCAGCTGAAGGCACAAAACGAAGATAATCATCGATTTTGCATTGTTTGCCATTAGATAAACCAGTTATTGCATCATGAACTGAACGGTTTAGATTGTTGTCATTATATATCACACCAACAAGTCCAGAAACCATTAGTGCACTAGGGACAATTAATTGCCGAGGTTTGAATTTTGTTGACTGGTAGTCGACTGAGTTACAAATATTCGATTCTCGAGACGATAAATCTTTAGAATCAATAACTGATATAGTGTCATTAATTGCATGGGGGTATGCAGGTACTGAGAGTGTTAACCCCCAAAATAGCACCATGATAAGGTATCTTATGTGATAAGAGACTTGAATCATTTAATCTAATGTTTCAGTGTTACAAAAATAATTAAATAATTTTTTATAACAAGCAATATTCATATTTTTTCTTTTAAAGTATAATTACTTTAAATTATCCATTCTATATTATTCCCAATGTTTTGTTTTATAATCAGTATTATGTTAAATAGCATATATTGAATTTGAGGATTATAATATTTTAAGGAGTTGACTCCCCTTTTTATTATAAAATGTGTAAATTGATTTAATAAGATGTTTATTAACAAAAAATTGTTGATACAAAATATTAATAGTATTTTTGCATTTAAATTAAATCATTATTTATATGCATACCTTGCTCAATATATCACCTCTTCCATTTAATGAAATTCCTCTAATCATTGCTGGTCCATGCAGCGCTGAATCTCATGAACAAACTTTGAAAACTGCACTAGGACTAAACACTAATGGCATCAAACTTTATCGAGCTGGACTTTGGAAACCACGTACCCTTCCTGATAGCTTTGAAGGCATAGGCAAAATTGGATTAGAATGGCTAAATGAAGTAAAGAAAAAGACCGGAATGCTTGTTGCAACTGAAGTTGCAACTCGTGAGCATGTTGAGTTATGCCTTGATAAAGGAATAGACGTCATATGGATTGGTGCTCGTACAACCACAAACCCATTTGCAGTTCAAGAGATTGCTGACGCTCTAAGTGGACACAATGATGTGATTGTTTTTGTCAAAAATCCTGTAAATCCTGATATCGAGTTATGGATAGGTGCTCTGCAACGCATTAACAATGCTGGAATCACAATGCTTGGTGCAATTCATCGAGGATTTGATACGGGTGGCACACACATTTATCGTAACATGCCTGAATGGCATGTTGCTATTGAACTTCGTAGGCGTATACCTGAATTGCCAATTCTGTGTGATCCTTCACATATGGGTGGAAAACGTGAACTAATCCCTACCCTATCTCAACAAGCGCTAGATATGGGGTTTGATGGTTTATTTATTGAATCGCATTGTAATCCAGATAAAGCGTTGAGTGATAGTGAACAACAAATAACCCCTAGTGAACTCAACAGCTTAATTAATTCATTGGTTATCAGGCGCCAAAGTGAACCAAATGAATTGCTAAACGCTATGCGCAGCCAAATTGATGAATGCGACAATAGTCTAATTGAGATTCTCAACAAGAGAATGACAATCAGCCGAGAGATTGGCAAATACAAGAAGGATCATGATATGCAAGTTGTTCAAACAAGTCGGTTTGATGAAATACTGAAGCAGCGAATCAATCAAGCACAAGAAATGGGTATGAATGGTGATTTTATGAAAAAGGTAATGACCGCAATCCATCAAGAGTCAGTACGCCAACAAATTGAAATCCTGAATAATAACAATAAATCATGAAACGTGTTTTAATACTTTTCTCTTTAGTGCTAATTGCTATTAATGTTACACTAGCAAATGACTTAGATGAAGCAAATGCGCTTGTCCTGAGGTTGTCGCCCAAATTGGCTCAAAAGGTTACATTCGAACTCATTACTGCCACAAGTAAAGGTAATGACGTCTTTTCTTTAGAAAGTCGTAATGGTAAAGTAGTAATTGGTGGCAATAATGCTAATTCAATGGCTGTTGGTCTAAACCGCTACTTGAATCGATTTTGTAAGACTACTATATCTTGGTATGCCGACATCGCAATTGATTTACCATCTACACTACCTGATGTCCCTGAGAAAGAAACTATTGAAGCTCGAGTGCCTCAGCGCTTTTTTCTAAACTATTGTACTTTTGGCTATACAATGCCATTCTGGGATTGGAAGGATTGGGAGCGCTTTATTGACTGGATGGCACTTAATGGCATCAATATGCCTCTAGCCATCACTGGTCAAGAGGCTGTTTGGTATAATGTGTGGACAAGACTTGGTATGACCGATGAACAAGTGCGTAGCTATTTTACAGGACCAGTTTATTTACCATGGCACCGCATGGCAAATATCGATGCATGGTGTGGTCCTCTTCCTAAAGAATGGCTTGATGGCCAGGCCGAGCTACAAAAGAAGATAGTAACTCGTGAACGAGCGTTGAACATGCGCCCAGTACTACCTGCTTTTGCTGGGCATGTGCCTCGTCAACTCAAGGAAATGTACCCTCATGCCGACATCAAAGCAATGAGTACTTGGGATGAATTTGAAGAGCCTTATCGCACATTCTTCCTTAATAGTGAAGACCCATTATATAGTAAGATTCAGAAAATGTTTCTCGAGGAGCAGACACGCATGTTTGGCACCGATCATATATATGGTATTGATCCTTTTAATGAAATGGACCCTCCTAGTTTTGAACCTACATATCTGAACAAAATCTCAAAGCATATTTACCAGAGTTTAACGGCTGTAGATCCTAAAGCTGAGTGGTTGCAGATGGGATGGTTCCTCTATTACCAGCGCAAGGATTATACTCCTGAACGAGCCAAGGCTATGCTAACAGGAGTACCTAACGGCAAAATGACGATGCTTGACTACTATTGTGAGTATAAAGAGATGTGGCGCGATCTGGATGGATTCTATGGTCAACCTTACATTTGGTGTTATCTTGGCAACTTTGGTGGCAATAGCAACATTCAGGGTAATGTGAAGCAAACTGGCGAAAAACTAGAAGCAGCTCTCAGGGAAGGTGGAAACAACTTGGTAGGCATTGGTTCTACCCTTGAAGGTCTTGAAGTTCAACAATTCCCATATGAATATATATTTGAAAAAGCATGGGATCTCAAGAAAACAGATGAACAAGTAGTTAATGAACTTGCCGATCGTCATTCTGGCAAAGTTTCTCAACCAGTGCGTGAAGCGTGGAAGATGCTTTATGACAGTGTTTTAAACATAAGACCCACAACTTTCTGTGGACCTCTGCCCTGCCAATATCCTGAATTGGATAAAACTCATGGACGTTGCTCAGTGAGGTATATTCCACGCCAACTCATTTATGCCTGGGACAAATTGCTTGAACAGGACTCAGTAACTACCGATGCTATGACAATAGACATAATATGGATTGGACGTCAATTGCTGGGAGACTTGTTCTTAGTCGACAAGCAGGCTTTCGACAAGGCATTTCATGAGAGAGATGTCAAATCAATGGAGGAAATAATGGAAGAGATGGGATATATTATCATCTCAATGGAGACTTTGAACCAATGTCATCCATTCTGTACAATGCACAAGTGGATAGAACAGGCAAGGGATTTAGGCATAACTCCTGAAGTAAAG
This sequence comes from uncultured Bacteroidales bacterium, assembly GCA_902762385.1. Classification (GTDB taxonomy): domain Bacteria; phylum Bacteroidota; class Bacteroidia; order Bacteroidales; family Muribaculaceae; genus Sodaliphilus. The sequence continues at coordinate 251,168 of CACWNQ010000001.1, forward strand.
GATTACTATGAGATGAATGCTCGTCGGTTAGTTACAACTTGGGGTGGTGATCTTAATGATTATTCTTGCCGAAACTGGTCAGGTTTACTTGACAATTATTATTTTAGTCGTTGGTATTGCTATTTCAACTATTTGCTATCACTAGCAAATCAAGGAAAAGAATATAACCATGCAGTTTTGCAGGAGGCGATAAAAAGGATACAAGACTCTTGGCCTGAGAAGAAGGGTCTAGAAACACCAATTCAACATCAAGACATTATCACCGTATGCAAAACAATAAATGGTATGCTCCGAGACAAATTCAATAATATCAAGACTGACAATTAAGAATCATACTCCATTTTGCAATTGTTTGATTCAATTCTACCGTGTCGATAAAATTTCCGGCACGGTATATTTCTTTACCGTTTACAAATAGTAATACAGTCGGGGCACTAGCAACTAAGAAAGAACCAGCAATTTCAGGTACAACATGAATTTCGGCACGCACTGAATGCACATTGTCGAAAGAACCAATAACCTTCTCAATTTTATTGAGCATAATTGAACAAAGTCCACAATCAGGCGCCTGAATGTATAGCAAGCAAATTTGATTTGCTCTGACCTCTTGTTTTAGTTGATTAATATCGTTGATCAGTTCCATTGTGCAAATATAAAATGAATAAATGAAAGGACAAAAAAGCGAAGAGCAATTTGTTTATGCTCCTCGCTATTATTGAAATATTTAATTTTAAAAGATTATTTCACTAGCTTCTTAATCTCTTCTTTTGATTTGCCAGTGAGATTGATAGGATCTTTCCAATTAGCATTTGGTGCCGATGGTGTAAGATACTTCATTGTTTCTCCTGCTTCACTTCCACCTGATGTGAAGAATGGGATAACTGTTTTGCCTTCAAGATTATATTGTTCAACAAATGTGTTAATTATTGTTGGAGCAATATACCACCATATTGGATAACCAATATACACTGTGTTATATTGGTCCATATTTTCTACTTTGTTTTTAATAGCAGGTCGGCTGCTCTTATCCTTCATCTCAACCGAGCTGCGGCTCTGCTGGTTGTGCCAGTCAAGGTCAGCGTCGGTATAAGGTTGTTTTGGTTGAATCTCGTGAATGTCGGCATTAACCAACTCTGCAAGTTTCTCAGCAGCAGCTTTTGTGGTGCCAGTTGCCGAGAAGTATGCCACTAAAGTTGTTTTCTTTTCCATTTTTTCTGAATTGTTTTGCTGTGCACTCCCCTGTTGCTCTTTGTTGCCTGCGCAAGCACAAAGAATGATGGTTATACTGAGCGCAACGATTGTTGTTAATCTTTTCATTTTCTTTGATTTATAATGTTATAATTACACGTTTCATTTAACATTTTAACAATCTCATTAAAATCAACCACCTCATATCTCCTTATAAAGGATGAATGTAGTTTTTGCAAAATTACAAAATTCATCTAGGTAATACTAATCTTTATTACTGATTTTTTTGACTATTTTACTGAATAATAAAAAATGAAAATGTGTAATAAATCAAATTCTATGTTTTTTTAAAAAAATAGGTCTAATATCTTGCACAATTAATAAAATGGTATTAACTTTGCAGTCGCAAAAACGGTAATGGTCGCTTGGATGAGTGGTTTAGTCACCGGTCTGCAAAACCGGGCACAGCGGTTCGAGTCCGCTAGCGACCTCAAAATGAAGGTGTATCAATTCAATTTGATGCACCTTTGTTTTTTTGTTGTCACTCATCAAAATGTGTGTGCCGCTTTCATCTCTAAGTAACGGTTAATTAAATTAACCGATAAGTTCTCTGGTTTTGTAAGAAGTGAAAATATGCCATTTTGTCGCAGAGTTGCAACGATAGCCTGTTTTTCAAAAGTCACATTGCGTGCTACGGCATGACAATAGTAGTCTTGAATATCACGTTCGGGTTCGCGACTAAATTGGTCGAGTTCGACATCTTCAAAGAAAACAACTAGTACAACATGATTATTGCTCAATTGCTTCAAGTATGGAAGTTGTCGCTCCAAAGCATTTCGCCCATAAAAGTTGGTATAGATAATTAACAGGCTGCGTTTTGTCACTAGTCGACCTACATTCACACACAACGATGAGTAATCACTCTCACCAAAAGTTGACTCTTGATGGTAAAGATTATCAAGTATTTTTTGCATGTGTAAATTGTTGCGCTCGGGACGAATAAAGGAGTCGAATTGGCGTTCAAAGGTTATTACGCCAGCCTTATCTTCTTTATGCGTTGCAATATAGCTTAGCACCAGTGCTGCATTTATTGAATAATCGAGTAATGTCATCCCATCAAAGGCTTGTTGCATGACTCTCCCCTTATCAATAACACTTATCACCTGCTGAGATTTTTCATCGGTGTATATGTTGGCCATCAGCTTGTTACGCCGTGCAGTGGCTTTCCAGTTGATAGTGCGATAATCATCACCAGTTACATAATCTTTGATTTGCTCAAATTCAGTGTTGTTGCCTACACGCCTAATCTTCTTAATTCCTATTTCACTTAAATTATTGCTTATTGCCAATAGTTCATAGTGGTTTAGCTTTAAGTAGCTTGGAAATACTTTTATGTCTTGTGCTTCGCCACAAGTAAAGCGACGTTGAATGAGACCAATAATTGATGATACAAATACTCTTATTTTCCCAAAGTTGTAAACCCCACGTTTAGTAGGATGCAGATTATAAATAATGGTTTTTCCCTCGAGAGATTTTAGACTTAAATCGAAGTTTATATCTCGACGTTGAAAAACAAATGGAACCTCGTCAATAATGTTGAGCCAAACAGGGAATGTGTAATTACTCTCTACCCTAATTTCTATCTGGTTATCATCGCCATTGGAAAAACGCTCGGAGCATAAACGGTTAGCATCAATGCCATGCTTATGGTATAAAAGGATGATATCAATAATGAGCATCATCCCAATAATTGTAAGTATAGCAATTGCTGCCCAATAGCAAAAGCGCCACCAAAATCCTGCAACAAATAGCAGGATTATTGCTGTCATTATTATATAGAAACGGCGAGTAAGGAACATATTTGTTTCTTTTTATTTGGGCACCTCAATCTTGTCGAGTAAAGCCTGGGCAAGTTTCTCGATGGTGAAACCTTGCATTTCGGCATCGGCAGTAATAATCAATCGGTGTTCTAGCACCGGAGGAACAATTGTTTTAATGTCATCGGGGGTAACAAAGTCGCGACCTTGAAGCAGTGCGTAAGCCTTTGCTCCTTGTAAAATGCAAATAGAAGCACGAGGTGAAGCTCCTAACTGTATTGCTTGACTAAGGCGTGTTTGCTGTGTGATTTGAGCAATATAATTTAGCAAAGATTTGTCAATTATCACTTTGTCAATATAAGCTCGCAACTGAAGTAACTGCTCTACAGTTATTATGGGGTCAATGTCATCGAGTTTAATCATTTTAGAATTTTCCTGGTGACGTTCGAGTATTTGAACCTCCTCGTTGAATGATGGGTAACCCATATTCACTTTCATCATGAAACGGTCGAGTTGCGCCTCAGGAAGTCTATAGGTTCCTTCCTGCTCAACTGGATTCTGTGTGGCAAGCACTGTATAGAGAGGTGACATTTGTCGAGTTACTCCATCAACAGTGCTTTGGCGTTCCTCCATAACCTCAAACAAAGCCGCCTGGGTTTTAGCTGGAGCGCGGTTTATCTCATCAACGAGTACAATTTGTGAGAAGATGGGGCCTTTGTGAAACTCAAATTCTTGAGTTTTAATATTGAACACATTTGTGCCTAACACATCACTAGGCATGAGATCGGGAGTAAATTGAATTCGCTTGAAGTCGGCATCAATAAGTTTAGAAATAAGTCTTGTGAGCAATGTTTTTGCCACCCCTGGAACACCCTCTACTAGTACATGGCCATCGGCAAGAATAGCTGTGAGTATTAGGTCTACAGCCCTCTCCTGCCCCACTATCACCATGGCGATTTTTTCACGTAAAGTGTTCACCTTTTCTTGAAAATCGCTCAAGTCAAATCGACTATAGTTAGTTTCCATATTTTTATAGTGTTATTAAGAATGATTTCGTTTAAAGATTATTTATCACATTGTTCATTATATCAATCAAGTACTTTGTTTCTTTGTCGCTCAATTGTGTGTCATTAATATCGAAATCGGTGTGGATTTCTTTCAAACGCTCAATGGCACTTGATAATTGGTCGGCATCAATTCCGGTGCGTTTTGAAATATAAGAAAGATTTTCACCTAAATCAATTTCATTGTTTATATCGACAAGCAGTTTTTTCATCATCTCGTGTGAAAACTGTTTGTAATAATCAAGAACAAGTGATGTGTTGTCATGATGACGGTAATGCATAAGCCCTATGTGCTTCACCATACTGAGAGTCTGATTCTTTGGTGGCTCTATAACAGGTATCACTCGTTGCCTACGTCGTGCCGTGAATAGGAGAGACAACAATATCGTGAACAGAGTCAAATAGACAGCCCATCTTAGCGACTTATTATCAAGGAACACCCTCAATGGCGACTTTGACTTATCTTGCTCAGTAATATAGTCTTCACTTTGTGTGAGATCATATCGAACCATGTGTTTGTCACCAACTTGTGACATTATGCGCATAAGAAGGTGCGCTCCGTCCTTTTCAAGAATATTATAGTTGGTGAACACTTGTGGCCAAGACACTATTACAAGCTTGCCTTTGCCATATTGACGGCTTGCTGCAACAATAATATCACCCCCATATCTTAGTTTTTGCTTTATGAATGGAGTCCACTTAGCATTCTCCATCTCAAAACCGGCTATTACAGCATAGTTTTCAGGAGAGAAAATTCTAAAACGATATCTTTTTTTATCATAAATTGAATCAGCTCTCCATGTCAATATCGTAGAATCAGCATTAGTTAAAAAATTATCTGGACTGTAATAGTCATATCCATTATCTAATCCAACATCAAGCTTCTTGCACAAAGAATCACACAGATAATCGTTAATAAAAATAATGTTTTGACCACGTTTTAAAATTTTGAGAAATTTTTCAATTTCCTCTTCTTCGTAGTCTTCTATACCATAATTAACTAGCAAAATGGTGGAGTTTATATTGTCACTGTCGTTATAAGCATCAACTAGATAGCCTGCCTTAACTTCATAACTACTTTTTAGGCTTGCCTTCAACAGACTATCAACAAGCATTGAACCAAATGGATTAGGATCAGTGTGAGAAAAAGTCCAGTCCTCCCAAGTAAATCGTTTTGGAATCTTAATTTCAATCAGCACAAGTAATGCAAAAAGAATAAGAATAGATACTATGAAACCACGGCTAAGCTTCATCATCACCTCCTTCCTGGGATGATTCTAAATTCATGTTAACACTTAATTCGCTAACAATAATCTTATACTTATCGCTTATGTAGTCATAAATCTCGGAAGTTGCTTTATAATCTCCATATCTAACTAGCACATATTGACGTGTGAGATTCTTGAAATCTTCATTTTTGAATTCTCTGGTATATTGTGTTGGCGTTTTGTGTATGCGCCAGTCTATGGCATCATTGTCGCTTAGGGTTTTCAAGCACTGCAAGTAACGTAATCTTATTGCTTTACGGTAATCCCCCGACTCGATAGCGTCTGCAATATCTTTCTCAAAGTCAATGCCATAGATTGTATCTTCAACCACTTCATAGTCATCTTCATCTTTTGCTTTTTTATTGAAAAAAAGCATTTTTCTCTTGTACATGAAATACAGGAGCGCTAAAATGCCAATGACACCTATCACTATCCACACATAGAGCATTTTGCTGTCACTCGAAAAAAGAGCATTTTCGACATGAAACAGATCTTTAAAAATGCCTTCTAACCAGTGATAGAAATCATTCATCACCTTTTCAAATAGCGATTTTTCGACTTCTCCTATCTCGGAGTTATAATCATAGTTACCACTGTTGATAAATGAATTCAACCGAGTGGTATCGCAAGCTATAGTATCGTTGATTGTGATGTTCATAAGGAAATGACAACTATAGGTTTGCAAAATTTTCTATGTCGCTCGCTATGGCCAGATCATCCTGCTCACGTGCATTGCTGCCATAGTGATAAACAAGAGTAGTAATGACTAGCGACATTGACAGGTAGCCAAAGAATGTTTCAATAATAAGAAAGATATACAAGATGACATCGAGTATCATCTTTAATGTGCCACTCGTGGCACCACTGGGAGTCAGATTATCGGTGGCAAATACAAAAACGAGCATGGGTATTGTTGTTGATGATTGTATAATCCATACTACCAGCAACAATGCAAGCATTAAGCCTAATAATTTTCCCCACGATTCACGTGCATGACCGAAACTGCGACCGAAAGCATTGCCAAGTGTCACATTCTCAAGAATGTAATGAACAGGCACCATCATCAAGATGAATGCAAGTATAGAGCACCCAACAAGTATTATTAGCGAGAAAAATGGAACAAATAATGTTACAAAAGCAATGAGCAACAAGGGTATAACTAGAACTACTAATGGTATCATGACAATGAGCGTGCGCTTGAAATTGTGCCACATTTGTCCTTTCACATCTCTGAATGTGAGCATAGAAAGGTCCCCGTCATCACTTCCTTGGTAATATTGAAATAAAGTTAGTATTAGTGTATAGATAAGACACATGCTCAGCAATGTGATTAATGCAGAAACAAGGAAACCCATGTCGGTTGAATTATAATAGTCATTTGTGATTGACCTTACAAATGCATATAAACCCACACTGTGTATCAAGGCAAGAGGCAATAGTAGATATATCGAGAAACGTAAAGCAACACGCCAATTCTGTCGCAGGAAATCAATTGCTGCATTGATTTTCTCTCCTAGTGTTCGCCTTGCATACAGCGGAATCTTATGTGTCTTGTCACTTAGTGCTGCCATTATGTGATAACCAGTAAGGATAGATAATGTAATAGATCACAACAAAAACTGTTGAGGCACCTATCAGGGTCAGTTTAATTGCTAGTGGCCATTCAAAATGGCGTGTCAAAAAACCCTCGATAAATGCGGAGACAATAAACACTGGGACCGTGCCAACTACAATCTTCAATCCACGTTTGGCGCTTCGCTTGAGTGATGTCATTCGGCTATAAGTGCCTGGGAATAACCACCCATTGCCGAATGCTATGCCCGCTGCACCAGCAATCACAATAGCTGTTAGTTCAAGAGTGCCATGAAGCATTACGGCAGTCCATGACTGTCCTAACACGCCCTGTGAAAAAAGGAATGTAAAGAACGCACCTAGCATTATACCATTAGAAAACAAGAAATAACCAACTGCAATACTGGTGAAGATGCCAAAAATAAAAGCAATGAATGCAACTCTTACGTTATTAAACATGATGCCAAGAAACGAATTCATGTCAGGATCCATAGCATAGACATTCATCGGTTTTCCTTCTTTAATGTTTTCGAGGGTCATATCAATATAGTAGTCTCCCATAATGAGTCGAGGAAAACTCTCATCATATACAGTTGAGATAACTCCTATAGCTATTGATACAAGGAAAATTGCTAAAGAGATTAAAATATATTTACGTTCTTTCAACATTGTCAATGGCACTTCACGTGTCCAGAATGTGACGATTCGGAGCCAACTTTCATGCTTCTCGTTATAGATTTCATTATGCAGCTTGACAGTAAGCGCATTAAGGTAACTGGTAATCTCAGCGTGTGGATAATGTGATTGGGCAAATGAGAGATCAGACGACACATCAATATATATGTCGGCCTTGTGTGAGGGCGACTCATATTGACCACGGCTAATCCTGTACTCATAATTTCGCCACTTGTCAATATTTTGCTTGATGAAAACCGATTCTCGCATCTATTAAAAATATTTTTGACTTTAAGCTTGCAAAATTAATAAATTTACTATATTTGCAAAAATAATAACAACCTATTTTTTATATGGCAAACGTGAAAATAATCACAGGACAGTATGTCAATCTAGAACAACGCATGGCAAGTGTGAGCGACCGTGTGTTTGCTCAAATGCTTGATTTGCTTTTTATGTGGGTTTACGTTTCAATCATATCTTTGTTGATGGGTATTGTTGTTTTGTCGGCCGAACGTAATTTTTCTTCACGTCTTGAGAATGTGGCATTAATTATCTATGTGTTGTTGCTCTTGCCTTTCATCTTCTATCACCCTATTTTTGAGTTTTTCTTTAATGGAGCAAGCCCAGGGAAGAAAATCTTGAAACTCAAGGTGGTGCGTGATGATGGTTCGTCACCCACTTTGGGTGCTTACATTATGCGATGGATGATGTATTTACTTGAATGTGCTATGCTGCCAGGTATTGCTTTACTATGCATTATCTTCAACAAAAAAGGCCAACGTTTAGGCGACATGATGGCAGGAACCATAGTCATTAAGGATGACGACAGTTTCAGATACACTATTAATCTCGATAATTTTGGATATATCAAAGAAGGTTATCGCCCCTACTATCCCGAAGTTGCCACCCTGTCAATACGTCAAGCCGAAGTCGTGAGAGAGACTCTTATGAACAATAATAGCAATCACGACTTTTATATCAATGAACTGAGCCAAAAGATAATGAGTCACCTCAACATTCCCCCTCTGGTAAACGGCAGCAATGAGAAGTTCCTTGATACAGTACTTAACGACTACCGATATTACTCATCGATAATCGAGATTTGAATTATAGCGTCTCTTTAAGGGCTCGTGCCAGCTGGTCGGGGCATGATGTTGACTTGTAGCCACATCTTATGCCCTCAAGCTTATTAATTGCTTCTTCTACTTTCATTCCTTCAACAAGTCGTGAAATACCTTGCAGGTTGCCGTTGCATCCACCTGTAAAAACCACATTTCTGATTAAGCCATTGTTATCAATCTCAAAATCAATCATTTGAGAACAAGTACCTTCAGTAAAAAAAGTGTGCTTCATATCATTCAACTATTGTACGTCTCTCAAGCAGTCAAGTAATTTTTTACGGTCGCTAATGATTATTGACGAATTGTTTGGAACCTCGATAAGTTCTTTACTTGTCAACTCCTCAATGGTTGTTATAAGTGCTGGACGTCGTGCTCCAAGAATGCGGCAAAGGTCTCTTTGCCTGAATTCAAGCACAATGTTTTGTGACTTCTGGGTGGTAAATGCCGCAACTGTCATCACCAGGCGTTCAGTCACAGTCACCTGCTCGGCATTAAGCATCTGTGATTTAAACATCTGAGAGTTTCTAGAAAGATAATTCAAAATGTTGTAGACAAAGACTTTATCGCTTTGCAGCATGGTCACGTAATCATTCTTTGACACTTGCAGAATTCCACACTCATCAATCGCTCTGAGTGTAAATGGATAAGATGTGTCAAGGCCAAAAAGATAATCGGGAGCAATTACTTCAGGTGCTGTGAGCTCATGCGAAATGCTGAATTTGAGTTTTCGGCTCTCATATGTCATTTTCACTTTGCCCGAGATGATGAAACGCACATGGGTGCACTTGTCACCCTTGTCAATAATCTTATCACCTCGCTTGAATTTCAAGAAGTGAAATGGCACTTTTTCTACAGTCTCACTTAATCGTTCTTGACTAACACCTTGAAACAAGGGCAAATGGAGCAATTTGTCAAACATGTTATCCATAGTAATAGCGCGTGATAGGATGATTATTTTAGCAAATTAATTGCATCTTCTACAGAATAGTTGCTCTGCTCGCCAGTTGCCATGTTCTTGATTGCAATGGTCATTGATGACATTTCACTCTCTCCCACCATTGCAACGAATGGAATGCCCTTGGCATTGGCATAGTTCATCTGCTTTTTCATCTTTGTGGCTTCGGGATATAGTTCACATGTGATTCCGGCATCCCTCAGGGTCCTCATGTGTTGCAGGCAGGTTTGTGCCTCTTTGTCACCGAAGTTAATGAAAATCACCTTAGTCGTAGCACAAGTGTCGGCAGGATACAGGTTGAGTGTGTTAAGAACGTCAAAGATACGGTCGGCACCGAAACTGATGCCTACACCCGAGAGCCCATCCATTCCAAACACCCCAGTGAGATTGTCGTAACGTCCTCCACCACTTATGCTTCCCATTTCCACATCCAGAGCTTTCACTTCAAGGATTGTGCCAGTGTAGTAATTAAGTCCACGTGCCAGCGAGACATCAAGTTCAACTTGACTCTTAAGGTTGAGCGCGTTCACATTGTTGAGCACAAATTCCAACTCCTCGATGCCCTTCTTGCCCACTTGTGAAGATTCTAGTAGTGACTTGAGCGTTTCAAGTTTCTCATCGTTGGTTCCACTGAGCGTCAACAGTGGCCTCAGGGTATTGATTGCATCCTGCGAGAGGCCTTTCTCGGCGAGTTCAAGGTTTACATTGTCGATTCCTATCTTGTCGATTTTGTCGATGGCGACGGTAATATCCACAATCTTCTCAGGAGCACCAATCACCTGGGCAATTCCACTCAAAATCTTTCGGTTATTCAGTTTTATGACAATATTAATGCCAAAGCGCTTAAACACCTCGTCGATCATCGACACCAACTCTACCTCATTGAGTAGGGAGTCGCTGCCCACGACATCGGCATCACACTGGTAAAACTCACGATAACGTCCACGTTGAGGACGGTCGGCACGCCACACAGGCTGGATTTGGTAGCGCTTGAATGGCATTTGCAGGTCGTTGCGATGCTGCACCACATATCTTGCAAACGGAACAGTAAGATCATAGCGTAGACCCTTCTCGCTAACCTTAGTGATAAGGTGTATATAGTCTTTGTTGGCAAGCAAATCATCGGGTGCTGACTTGAGATAATCGCCACTGTTGAGGATTTTAAAAAGGAGTTTGTCGCCTTCCTCGCCATATTTGCCCATCAGAGTTGAGAGATTCTCCATGGCAGGGGTTTCAATTTGTTGAAAACCATAGAGCAGGAACACGCTCTTGATAGTGTCGAAAATATAGTTACGCTTCGCCATCTCAAGTGGCGAGAAGTCTCTAGTGCCTTTAGGAATTGATGGTTTTTGTGCCATTAATATTATATTTTAAATATTTATAATTTTGAAAATGCAAAATTACAGAGTTTTTTTTTAAGAAAAAAATGTTAAACGTTAAATGTTAGTCTTCCTTGTTGCAGTTTTAGAAATAGTAGTTATATTTGCATGAAAAAATCTAGACACAATGAGCATAAGAAGAGCCGCCAGCCGTGATATCCCTCGCATCCTCGAGTTGTTGACGCAGGTCAACAATGTTCATGCCGAGGGACGTCCCGATTTGTTCAAGAAGGGCAACCGCAAATATACCGACAAGCAACTCGAGTCCATAATTGACGATACTGAGAACTCCCCTATTTTTGTGTTAACCGATGACAGCGACATGGTGCTTGGCTATTGTTTTTGCCAGGTTGAGCTGTTCACGGGCGACAATAATCGCACCGATATTAAAACCCTCTACATCGACGACCTGTGTGTCGATGAAGCCCACCGACGCCAGCACATTGCACAGCGTCTCTATGACCACGTGATAGACTTTGCTCGCTGCAATGGTTTTTATAATGTGACGCTCAACGTGTGGCAGTGCAATCCTGGGGCACGTGCTTTCTACGACCAGTGTGGCATGAAACCACTTAAAACTTATCTTGAAACCATCCTATAACACACAATGACTCTACTTGAAGCAATTGCAGCAAGGCATTCGGTAAGGCATTACACCGAGCAACCTATTGAGACCGAGAATGTTGAGCGCCTCCAACATTTGGTGGATGAATGTAACGCACTGAGTGGACTCAACATTCAGCTTGTTACTGGCGAGCCTCGAGCATTTGGTGATAGCCTGCTAGCGCGATATGGCAAGTTTAGCGGGGTGACGTGCTATTTTGCTATGATAGGGAAGAAAGGTAATATGCTGGATGAAACTGTGGGTTACTATGGTGAGCGGCTTGTGCTTGAGGCGCAGACGATGGGATTGAACACTTGCTGGGTAGGCCTTTCTTATAAGAAGATATCAAGCGCGCTGAGTGTCAATGATGGCGAGAAGCTGGTATGCCTGATTTCGTTAGGTTATGGCACAACCCAAGGTATGGACCACAAGAGGAAATCGCCCGAAAAAGTTAGCACAACTCTTGTAACGACTGCTCCACAATGGTACCGTGACGGTATTGAAGCTGCTCTGCTCGCCCCTACTGCTATTAATCAGCAGAAGTTCAAATTTACCCTTCACGATGGAAATTTGGTTAGCGTTAAGGCTGGTTTTGGTCCCTATTCCAAGGTGGATCTGGGTATAGTGAAATATCACTTCGAACTTGGCGCTGGAACTCAAAACTTCACGTGGAAACAACCTTCTATAACAACAGTTTAAAATGATTGCACACAACTCTTTGCACATGTTTCAATGCATCGGTTGCGTGCAATCATTTTAATGTAGCAATCTCTCGTGCTCCTACTTTAATTTATCTCTTCTTGAGAATAAGGTATTGGAATGGCTTAAGGGTCATGCTCTTGCGAAGCTTGAGGCGACGGCCGGTGTACATGTTTGTGACACGTTTGTTTTTCCAGCCATCTGGAACTGTCTTAAGCGATTGAGCTGTGTTTCGCACATTAACGAGCACAAGGAACTTGCCACGGTTGTCGCTTCGTTCGAATGCAAGAATATTGTCGTCGGGGAAATAAGCGACATCACCACTGCGGAATGCAGAGTTCTTCTTGTAGATGGAGATCAGCTTCTTATGAGTTTTTAAGACATTGGGGTTAGAGTTCCAGTCAACAGGCACATAGTTGAAGAAGTTAATCTTATCGGGATAAGCCACCTCTTGAGAGCCATACACCAGCATGCCTCCATGCAGGAATGTGGTGGCAACGAATGCAGCCAAGGCGCCATCAACGCTGCCAAATTGCTGAACGGTAGAGTATTTAGTTGCCTCATCGTGATTGGTAGTAAAGCGAAGTTTTACTTTGCCTTCAGGAATTTCACCATACTCCTGCTTGTCGACATCGAGGAAGTGGCTGGCTGGTTGGCCCTTGACAAACACACGGTCGAGAGCTCCCATGAAGTTCCACGCATAGTTCATGTCGAACCCACCCTTAATCAGGTTTTCGGGGTTTGCTCCCTCGGCAAGTAACAAGAGCTGGCGGTTACCAGCCGACTTGCGTAGTCGAGTGAAAGCATCATTCCAGAAGTCATAAGGCACTTGATCGGCCACATCGCAGCGCAATCCGTCAAGTCCCACTTCATTAATCCAGAACATCATGGCATCAATCATGGCTTCGCGCATGTCGTGGTTGTCATAGTTAAGGTCGGCAACGTCGGTCCAGTCGGTGCCAGGAGGATATATCACGTTTCCATCCTTATCTTGAGTGTACCAGTCCTTGTGGTCCTTCATCCACACGTTGTCCCAAGCAGTGTGGTTGGCAACCCAGTCGACTATGAGAGCCATGCCGTGCTTATGGCATGAGTCGGCAAGCGCTTTCACGTCGTCGATGGTGCCAAATTCGGGGTTCACAGCCTTGTAGTCGCTAATCGAGTAAGGAGAGTTCTTGCTTTTAATCTTGCCTATAGGATAAATGGGCATGACCCACATCACATTGGCGCCAAGGTCGCTAATGGCTGCAACACGACTGGCCACGGCCTTGAGCGAATTGCTGGGAGCGAAGACACGAGGGTTGACTTGATACATCACCACGTCTTTAACTGCTGGCAGTTTAAAGTCGATAGGTCTTGCATTAATTGTGGTATTAGCACTTATGACCATAGTAACCAGTAGAGTCCATAATAAAAACTTTTTCATAATTGTAGTAGTGTGTTTTTGTTATTAAGATTAAATTAGTTATGATTCAAATTAATGACTCAACAATTTTTTTAACGTCTTCACCCAGTTGTTGAGCCTTCTCGATGGTGTGAGCCTCGCTATAAATGCGGATGATGGGTTCGGTATTACTCTTGCGCAAGTGTGCCCAACCATCTTCAAAATCAATTTTCACGCCATCGATAGTTGTGAGTTTCTCATCCTTATAGAAGTTTTCAACTGCTTTTAGAATTTTATCGACGTCCATCTTTGGAGTAAGCTGCAGCTTAGTCTTTGCTATGCTGTATTGTGGATAGGTGGCTTTTAGCTCACTCACCTTCATCCCACTTTTGGCAAGCAGCGTTAGGAACAATGCAACGCCCACAAGCGCGTCACGTCCGTAGTGCAACTCAGGATAAATGACACCACCATTACCCTCACCGCCTATTACTGCGCCGGTGCGACGCATCTCGGTGGTGACATTAACTTCGCCCACGGCAGCGGCAGTGTAGCTGCACCCATGGGCAATGGTTACATCACGCAGTGCTCGCGACGACGATAGATTTGAAACAGTGGAGCCTGGTGTGTGACTGAGCACATAGTCAGCTACTGCCACAAGAGTATATTCCTCAACGAAGAACTCACCATTCTCCATGACTATGGCAAGACGGTCAACATCGGGGTCAACCACAAATCCCACATCGGCTTTCCCTTTGCGCATGAGTTCTTGTATTGCTGTAAGGTTCTCAGGGATGGGTTCTGGTGTGTGACCGAAATTACCTGTTGGGTCACAGAACAGCTTCACAATGTTTTCCCTTTTCACTCCAAGCGCCTCAAGCAACTGTGGAATGGCAATACCGCCCACTGAGTTCACGGCATCAACAGCCACAGTGAAATTGGCATTCTTGATAGCTTCAACATCAACAAGTTTCAAGTCCTTGACGGCCTCGATGTGACGACGCAGATAGGTGTAATTCTTCTGCTCGCGTCCCAGGTTATCAACCATGGCATATTCGAAATCGCCAGCCTCGGCTATCCTGAGCACTTCCTTGCCTTGCTCATCATCAAGGAACTCACCATTCTCATTCAGCAGTTTCAGGGCATTCCATTGCCTGGGATTGTGCGAGGCGGTTATTATGATGCCGCCACAAGCTTTCTCGCCCACCACGGCAAGCTCGGTTGTTGGTGTCGTGGCGAGTCCAATATTCACCACATCAAAGCCCATGCCTGTGAGTGTCCCAACAACAATGTTGAGCACCATGCGCCCCGAGATGCGAGCGTCACGCCCCACCACTATCACGTTAGAATCATTATTTGAGTTGCGACGAATGAATGTCGCATAAGCAGTGGTGAACTTCACAATATCGAGAGGCGAGAGTCCATCGCCCGCGGGTCCACCTATGGTGCCTCGAATGCCCGAGATGGATTTAATCAATGACATAATGCGTTATTTTAAATTTGGTTTCGGAAATATCTCACGTGATAAAGATAGGGAATAACACTAGAAATCTCACTGGCCCAGCCATATTGTGACTTGATGACCAGGTTGACCTCGCTGTCAACGCCAAGGAATGTGAGTGGTAGCTGCAGGCCGTAACCCCACTGCGACGATACTGCCAGTGAGTAGTTGCCATATTGGAAATAGGTAGGAGCAATGTTCATGTCATTTTCATTGCCATCACCTATCATTTCGCCATACTTGTACCAGTAATAAAGGTTATAGCGCATGTATCTGAAGTATATTCTCTCAGAGTTCTTTGCTTTGTCGGTTTTACGGTTGCCTGCTTTGAGCACTTGCATGTACACGTTGCCTTCCTTGTCAAGTCGGTAGTATGGAGCGTCTTTGCCCACTTCAAACACAGTGTCACTAGGGACTTCGTTAACAACCCGGCATCCCGCCAGGTAAGCATTAGTTGCGTGCCTCTCGGTGTTGAGAAGGTCGGCATAGCTCTCACGGTCTTTGCATGAGTTTAATCCAACCATCAGAACAATTGCTAATAAAAATAAAATACTCTTGATATTCATAGTTATTAATGTTTTTATTTCGATTCATTTTTTATCACTTCGTCAACAATTTTGTCGTACAGGGCAATGCAATCTTCAATTGTTCCATGAAATTCGCCGCCAGCTGCATGCTTGTGCCCTCCGCCGTTAAAGTATTGTGAGCACAGCTCATCCACTGCAAAATCGCCCTCGCTTCGCATCGATACCTTGATGCATGAAGCGTCTTCACGCAAATAGGTGCTCCAGTATATTTCATTAACCGACAACGGCTTGTTAACCAGTCGCTCAGTGTCGCCCGTCTTGTAGTTGTAGGTCTCCAGGTCGTGCTTGTCGAGCACAATGAGCGCAAACCTGCCGTCTGTTATTGTCATTTTGTGCAGCAACGCATAGCTTTGTAACAGCAGGCTGTTAAGGGGCAAAGTGTCCATCGCCATCTTATAGAGGAATGGCTTGTCGATTCCATATTGCATGAGGTCGCCCATAATGTGATAAACTTCGGGATAGGACGAACTCCAGGCTAGGTTGCCAGTGTCGGTCATTATGCCAACTGCCAGGCACGAGGCCACCGTCTTGTCGATGTGTTGTTGCCACCCCATAGCCATGATCACCCTGTACACCAGCTCGCATGTCGACGACATTTCGGGATGTGAAATCACTACATCCCATCCCACAGCAGGATTAAGATGGTGATCGATAAGGATTTTGGGTACCTGCGCTGCCTCAACTATGGGCTGCATGCGGTCCACTCGGCTCAGGTTGTTGTAGTCGAGGGCGAAGATGAGCTGGGTATTTCTTATTATATTGCTGGCCATCACCTCGCCGTGGCTGAAGGTCACATAATCGATGCCCTTGGTAATGAACGTTAGCGACTGGGCTAGCTGATCGGGAATTATCACTGTTGCGTTCTTGCCCATCAAGCGCAACACTCGGCACAATGCTAGTGATGAACCAATGGCATCACCATCGGCCCTCTTGTGACAGGTGATGACAATGCGTGTCACCGCCTCGATTGCATGCTTCAACTTGTTGAGTTCAGCAGTGTCAATTATTGGATTGATCATAGTGCTTTCAACTTTCAAGACCACAAAGGTAGAAATAAATTTAATATTTTCGCAGCACATTATGATTTTTTAGAATAAAAAAAATTGCATTAAATCAACCGAGTGCTTAACTTTGCAGATTGAAATTTTAAAAAAACATTTTTTCATGGCACATAAAAAACACCTTTTTTCGATTATCTTGATTTTAGCAATGTGCTTGCCACTGCAAGCGCAAATGCTGACACCTGTGAAGTGGACAAAGTCAGTAAAAATGACAGATGCCAATAATGGAGTAATTACCTTTACCGCCACCATCGACAAGGGTTGGCACATGTATTCAAACGATACCCCTGAAGGTGGCCCGATTCCACTGAGCATCAAGTGGGATAAGAAAGAAGGCGTCAAGCTTGTGGGAGGGCTAATACATAGTAAGGCCCCCACTACCATCGACGATTAAATGTTTGAGATGAAGGTAAGGCAATGGGAAGGGACTGTAACTCTCTCGCAAAAATTTACTACAACCGACAGTAAGTACAAAATAGAGGGCGAGGTAAGTTATCAAGCCTGTAGCGATCAAGGCTGCTTGCCAGGCAGCGAGATGTTTGACTTTAGCGGAACATCCCCCAGTAAAGACGAAACAAAACAAGACGCTAAAGACGAAAAAGCAAGTGACGATGTTGCCGATGAGAATGAAGCTGGAGATGAATCCATAAAGACAGTGGCTGGTGACGAGGTAGCAGTTGATTCCGATTCAATACCAGCAATGGCCGAAACGTCATCATCAATAAAAGCCAATGGTGATCTTTGGGCACCCGTGAAATTCAACGACCAGCAGGCCGATGGCACCGAGGGCCAAAGCAAATCAATATGGTTCTTGTTCTGGGCTTGCTTTCTGGGAGGATTGCTGGCACTACTCACACCTTGCGTGTGGCCAATCATTCCACTCACCGTGAGTTTCTTCCTGAAGAAAGGTAATAGCAAGACCAAGTCGATAACAAGCGCCGTGACCTACGGACTCTCGATCATAGTAATCTATGTGCTGCTAGGATTGCTTGTGACAGCAATATTTGGAGCAAACGGACTAAATGCAATGGCTACCAACGCCGTGTGCAACATCATCTTCTTCTTGATGCTCGTGTTGTTTGCAATATCGTTCCTAGGGGCTTTTGAGATTAAACTGCCCGATTCATGGTCAAGCAAGATGGATAGCCGTGCCGAGAAGACGACGGGCCTATTGAGCATCTTCTTCATGGCATTCACGCTTGTGATAGTGTCATTCTCTTGCACAGGACCAATCATTGGCACTCTGCTCGTGGAGACAGCAAGCAGCGGCAGCCTGTTGGGCCCAACCGTCGGCATGTTTGCATTTGCTCTGGCACTAGCCATCCCATTCACACTCTTTGCACTTTTTCCATCGGTTCTCAAGAAATTGCCAAAGTCTGGCAGCTGGCTTAACACAGTGAAAGTGGTGTTGGGATTCCTTGAGTTGGCACTGTCGCTCAAGTTCTTGTCGGTAGCCGACCTGGCTTACGGATGGCACATTCTCGATCGTGAGACCTTCCTGGCATTATGGATAGCGATATTTGGACTGCTAGGACTATACTTGATTGGCAAGTTATGGCTCAAAGGCGACGGCGACAAGAAACCAATTGGCGTGGTAAGGTTAATGTTAGGCCTGATATCGCTGGCATTCACTGCCTATCTCTTGCCAGGATTGTGGGGAGCGCCACTGCGCGTCACAAGTGCCTTTGTGCCTCCCATGTACACTCAGGACTACAATACTAACCCCGAGAATATTAAAGAATGGGAAGATTTCGAGGCAGGCATTGCTGCAGCCGAGAAGGCCGACAAGCCCATATTCCTGGAGTTCTCAGGCTTCGGGTGCGTTAACTGTCGCAAGATGGAGAGCGCAGTGATGGGTGTTAACAGAGTGAAGAAAGAACTGAACGACAATTTCACCCACATCAGGCTCATGGTTGATGACAAAGCTGAATTAGCTAAACCCATCACCATCGAGAAAGACGGTAAGGTGGTAAAGAAAATCAGAACCATAGGCGACAAGTGGAGTTACCTGCAAGAGGTTAAGTTCAATGCCAACTCACAACCCTATTATGTTGTGCTCAATTCTAAGGGCGAGCTCATGTCAGGACCTTTTGTCTACAAAGAAGATATCGATGGCTTCCTGAAGTTCTTGGATCGTGGAAAGAAGAAATATGAAACCGAAAAATAATCGACAACAGAAGTTAGAGTCATTTGGTAAATTATTAGATGTAATCGACACATTGCGTGAGCAGTGCCCATGGGATTCGGTACAGACCAATGAGAGCATGCGCCCTAACACCATCGAGGAGGCCATGGAGCTTGCCGAGGCACTGCTTGGAAATGACAACAACACGATAAAAAAAGAACTTGGCGATGTGTTACTCCACGTTCTTCTCTATGCTCGCATCGGTGAGGAGACTGGTGCTTACGACATAGCCGAGGTGTGTGATGCATTGCGTCACAAACTCATTTACCGCCATCCTCACATCTATGGCAACGACAAGGTGAGCGATGTTAAACAGCTGCTAGAGCATTGGGAGGTCATCAAAATGAAAGAAAAAGGTGGCAACAAAACTGTGCTTGGAGGTGTGCCAGCCACACTGCCATCACTCATAAAGGCCGAGAGAGTGCAAGAAAAAGCAGCAAATGTGGGGTTTGACTGGGAAAAGAAAGAAGATGTGTGGGCCAAGGTCAAAGAGGAGCTTAATGAGGTTGAAACCGAACTCAAAGCAGGTAATGAAGTGAATATTGAAAAGGAGTTTGGCGACTTGTTCTTCTCGCTGGTTAATGCTGCACGACTTTATGGCGTTCGCCCCGACAATGCTCTTGAGAAGACTAATCTTAAGTTTATTGCTCGATTCAACCATGTTGAGTCAAGGGCCAAAGAGCAAGGCAAGCACCTCAATGAAATGACCCTTGCCCAGATGGACAAGTTGTGGGATGAAGCTAAACTTTTAAAATTAGGAGAATGAAAGTTTGTGTGACCGAGAAACCCAGTGTGGCCAGGGATATTGCTCGACTACTAGGGGCAACCGACAAGCATGACGGTTACTTCGAGGGCAATGGATATCAGGTGACGTGGACTTTCGGCCACTTATGTTGCCTTAAGGAACCACAAGACTATACCGACCTGTGGAAGCGTTGGAGCCTGGCCGCATTGCCCATGATACCGCAGCGATTTGGCATCAAGCTCATTGAAGACGACGGTTACAAAAAGCAGTTCAAGGTCATTGAGAGTCTTATTGCCAGTGCCGACGAGGTGATAAATTGCGGTGATGCCGGACAAGAGGGCGAGTTGATACAGCGTTGGGTATATCAAAAGGCGCTTTGCAATAAGCCTGTGAAGCGGTTGTGGATTTCGTCGCTCACCGACGAAAGCATTCGCGAGGGTTTCCAGCAGTTGCAGGATTCCTCTAATTTCGACAACCTTTATTTTGCTGGCCTTTCACGTGCCATTGGCGACTGGATTCTTGGAATGAATGCCACCAGACTCTACACGCTCAAGTATCGTGATTGGGGCTCTAGTAATGTATTATCGATAGGCCGTGTGCAGACTCCCACTCTAGCCCTCATAGTTTCACGTCAACGCGAGATTGAGAACTTTGTCGCTGAAGATTATTGGGAAATAAAGACTAAATATCGTGACACAATTTTCAACTCAACCCGGGGCAAGTTCAAGACCGAAGGCGCTGCCAGTGAGATTGTTGAAAGCATTAAAGAGTTCCAATTAACTGTAACGTCTGTTTCAAAGAAGAAAGGAAAAGAAGCTCCTCCACGTCTGTTCGACTTAACCAGTCTGCAAGTGGAGTGCAATAAAAAGTTTAGTTACAGTGCCGACGAGACCCTGAGGCTCATCCAGTCGCTTTATGAGAAAAAAGTCACGACATATCCACGTGTCGACACCACTTTCCTGAGCGATGACATCTACCCCAAGATTCCTGGCATCATGCAGGCTATGAAGCCTTACGCTGGACTTACCCAGCCTGTGCTTGCTGGCAAATTACCCAAGACCAAGAAAGTGTTTGACAACAGCAAAGTAACCGACCACCATGCCATCATTCCCACCAATGTTGACCCAGCGAGCGTCTTCCTTACTCGTGAGGAAAAACTTGTGTATGACTTAGTTGCCAAGCGGTTTATCGCTGCTTTTTATCCTGATTGTGAGTTCTCGACAACTACTGTTATGGCTAAAGTCAATGACTATGAATTCAAGGCCACAGGAAAAGAGATTCTCAAAGATGGTTGGCGCGTGATTTACAACAAGGACAAATCACAAGTGGCCGACGATAAAGAAAATGATGATGACGACAATGGAATAATGCCCACCTTTGTTGAGGGTGAGAGTGGTCCTCATGAGCCATCACTCTTAAAGAAGACCACTCAGCCACCAAAAAATTATACCGAAGGAACGCTTCTGCGTGCCATGGAGACAGCAGGAAAATTTGTTGATGATGATGAACTGCGCGATGCAATGAAAGAAAATGGTATAGGTCGACCATCTACTCGTGCATCAATTATTGAGACCCTTCACAAGCGTCATTACATAGCCAAGCAGCGAAAGAGTCTGGTTGCTACGCCAGCTGGTATTCAACTCATTGATACTATCAAAGAGGAATTGCTTAAGTCGGCAAAACTTACAGGCTTGTGGGAAAACAAACTGCGTAAAATAGAGCGAGGTGAGTTTAGTGCTCAACAGTTTATCGATGAACTTAAAGTATTAGTTAATGGAATTGTGCTTAATGTGCTGAAAGACAACTCTAGTACAACAATTTCAGTTTCGGATATAGATAGCAAGAAAAAAGAAAAAAGTTCAAATACCAACAAAGAGAAAAAAACTCGTAAGCCACGCCTAAAGTCTATAGAGGAAATATCTTGCCCGGTATGTGGCAAGGGGCATATAATCAAGGGAAGAACAGCCTATGGCTGCAGCGACTTTAATAACTGCAATATGCGTTTGCCATTTGACTCCTACCCTGCCGACCTTACTCCGTCAAAGCTTAACACTATGATTAAGAAAGCATTCAAATCAAAGTAGTCATGAGCGATACGTGGCAATATATTATTGTTGGAATAGTAGTGGCAACGGCTTTTGCATTGGCATTGCGAAGCATTATTCGTGCAATTCGTCACAAGAAATCAGCACTCAATCCTTGCGAAAGCTGCCTGTTGAAAGACTCATGTATCAAGAAGAGAACCGATTGTGAAAAAATAAGTAATTAAGAGTTAAGGATTTTGTATATGAGTTCACGCAAAAGCGCAGAGGCTTCTTGTCGAGAACCCATTCCTTTGCTCTTGACGTCACATTCCCTAATCCATGAAATGATATTGACACATGCAGCTGTCGTGTAGTACCTGCTTGCATCACCTATCTTTTTAACTCTCCAAGGCGATTTTGTCCCGAGTGCGGCAAGGAGCTCATCTTGTGACTTGCCTGCCATAGTGCGATATATTAGTATTTTAGAAAAGTATCCAAATAACACACTAACGGTAACTACAGTCGGATTGGCCTTTGGATTCTTCTCATAATAGTTGATGATTTCATATGCTTTCTTTGCATTGCGAGTAGCAAGTGCTTCCTCAAGTTCAAAGTTGTTATAATCCTTGCTGATGCCTATGTTTCTTTCTATTAGCTCGGGAGTTATGCGGTTATCATCTTTTACAAGAATCTTCAATTTGTCAATCTCCGTATACAGTCTTGAGATATCATTGCCCACGTTTGAAGCGATCATCGATAGTGCCTTCTCGTCAATTGTGCATCCAAGCGACTTAATATATTCCAGCGCTGCCAGCTCCATAGGTCTACCCTCCTTAAGTCGGTCGCTTCTGAATACAATGCCTGAATTATTCTTCTTGATGGCATCAACAAATTCCCTGCCCCCTATCGCGCCATTCTTATTGCACACCACAAGAATAGTGCTAGCTAGTGGTTGAGCTGCATAATGCTTGAGTTGGTTAAGCTCGTTGGCATTTCCTTTATTGTTGATTTTTCCCACTACTTGAGCTTCCCTTATTACTACAACTTGGTATTTCGACATAGCAGGATACTGCTTACAGACGCTGATGACATTGCGCATGTCGTTAATATCAGCTCCGTAGAAAACGTTTAGGTTAAAGTCTTGCTCATCAGGTGAGAGAGCGTTTTGCACTATGGCTTCTTCAAGACGGTCAATGTAGTAGGCTTCCTCACCATGCAATACATAGATGGGAGCGAATTTCTTGGCTTTAATATCATTGAGTAATCCCAGAAAGGTGACAGCCTCTTTTTTTGCAGCCATAATATTCTTTTTTTAACAAGGACGACTATAGTTGATTGGAAAAATTTTTGTAAATTTACAACAAATTTTGCAGATAGACAAATCAAAAAATCATGCAGCATCTTAATCTTCCTGAATATCAGTTTAATATAAAGAAGAAAGGGAACGACGGCCTTGTTATCCTCGACACACTACGCAAGCGATGGGTCGCGCTCACCCCCGAGGAGTGGGTGCGCCAGAACTTTGTTCGCTACTTGATTGAAGACCGGGAATTCCCTGCAGCATTGATGAACAATGAGATTTCACTCACACAGAATGGCATCAAACGCCGTTGCGACACCCTTGTGGCCGACCGCCAGGGCCTGCCCCTGGTTATTGTGGAATATAAAGCACCCACAATTGAGATAAGCCAGAAGACATTTGACCAGATTGTGCGCTACAACATGGTGCTCAGGGCACAATATCTCATCGTGACTAATGGGATGAGGCATTATTGCTGCAAGATTGACTATGAGAACAACAGTTATGCTTTCCTGCAGGAGATTCCACCCTATAATGTGCTAGCAATTAATCATAATTGAGAAGATAAACAAAACACACACTTGGAAGAGTATTTAAATAAACTTAATGAGCAGCAGCGTGCGGCTGTGCTCTACTGCGACGGCCCTCAACTGGTAATTGCAGGGGCGGGGTCGGGCAAAACACGTGTGCTCACCCACAAGATTGTGCACCTGATGAAGCTCGGTTACCGTGCATCGCACATTATGGCTCTCACGTTTACCAACAAAGCTGCTGGAGAGATGCGCGAGCGCATCACGGCCCTCGTTGGCGAGGAAGAGGCATCTTACTTGTGGATGGGGACATTCCACTCGGTGTTTGCCAAACTGTTGCGTTTCAATGCCGACCGCATCGGTTTCAACCGTGATTTCACAATCTACGACACCAGCGATTCCCGCTCGTTGATCAAGCTTATAATAAAGGACTTGCAGCTCGACGATAAGGTGTATAAACCTGCCGTTGTGCATTCTCGCATCTCGATGATGAAAAATGCGCTAATCACGCCTTCCTATTACGAGAACGACAAACGCTTACGCGATGAGGATGAGCATTACAAGCGGCCCCTGACTGCCCAGATATATCGCACATACTGCCAGCGATGCAAGATTGCTGGAGCAATGGACTTTGACGACATACTGGTGTATACCAACATTTTGCTTCGCGACAACCCCGATGTGCTTGATAAATATCAAGAACGATTTGAATATATACTTGTTGACGAGTACCAAGACACCAATTTTGCGCAGCATCTCATAATAACACAGCTGGCCCACAAGCACAACCACATGTGCGTGGTGGGCGACGACGCACAAAGTATCTACTCATTCCGTGGCGCTAATATCTCAAATATCCTTGATCTCAAGAAGTCATTTCCGGCGCTTCAAACCTTCAAGCTTGAGCGCAACTATCGCTCAACCAAGAACATTATAGGCGCCGCCAATTCGCTTATCGACAAGAATAAACGCCAGATAAAGAAAAACATCTACAGCGAAAACCCTGTGGGGTCAAAAGTGAATGTAGTCGAGTGTTATAACGACTATGAGGAGGCCTATGTGGTTGCAAGTACCATCACTTCGCTCAAAGCACGCGAAGGCTGTAGTTATGACGACTTTGCAGTGCTCTACCGTACCAATGCCCAATCACGTGTTCTTGAGGATGCATTAGGCAGTGGAGGATTAAAGAACAAACACGGCGACAAGCGTCGGCCCATACCCTATCGCATATATGGTGGTCTCTCATTCTATCAGCGCAAAGAAATCAAGGATGCCCTCTCCTACTTTCGCCTAACCATCAACCCCAATGATGATGAGGCTTTGCGACGCATCATCAACTATCCTGCACGTGGCATAGGTTCAACCACACTTGCTAAGGTGCAGCACTGCGCTATCGACGATGGCGTCAGCTTGTGGCAAGTGTTGGCCAATCCTATTGAGCATCGTCTTGACGTGAATAGTGGCACCTTGCGCAAGTTGCAGGCATTTGTTGAACTAATCAATGGTTTTGCTTCTCAGAACAATGCTGGCGCCAATGCCTATGATCTAGGCCGCTCCATCATTGAGCGCAGTGGCATAATGGCCGATTTAATGAAAGAAAAATCTGTTGAAAACATCAGTAAGACCGAAAACCTTGATGAGTTGCTTGCAGCTATGCACGACTTCGTTGAGAGTCAGTTAGAACAAGGCTACAGCGAGAACCTGATGACCGATTTCCTTGCACAGGCATCACTTGCAACCGACCAAGACACTGACAAGAGCACAGGCGAGTGTGTGACGCTTATGACAGTTCATGCAGCCAAGGGGCTTGAATACAAAAACGTGATTATAGTTGGGGTTGAGGAAGATTTGTTCCCATCGATGATGAGCAAAGATTCTCTTGCTGCAGTTGAGGAAGAACGCCGTCTGCTCTATGTGGCCATCACGCGTGCCGAGAAAAATTGTGTCATTACCCTGGCAAAGTCAAGGTTTCGTAATGGCAATTACGTGAATTGCAAGCCCAGCAGGTTCATTTATGACATCGATGAGCGATATCTTGCCTTGGGAGCCACAAGCGCTGCCAAGCCTAAAGTTGATTCTCCTGCTGTCCCTCTATTTGACACAAGAACCGAGCCTCGCCCCTCTGTTAGAAGTAGTGACTTTAATGTTTCAAAGCCCATAACCACTCCCCCACCTCGTTTCAAGCCATTGAGCGAAACAAGGCCAGTTGCTCAACAACCAGCTGGAGGCGACTTCGGCACTCACAAGGTTGATGAGGTGAGCGATGGTACCATCATCCTGCATAGCATGTTCGGGAAAGGCACAATCCTCAAGGTCGACCAGAGCGGCAGCGACGCTAAGATTGTGGTCGACTTTGACAATATGGGGCAACGTGTGCTATTACTTAAGTTTGCGAAATTTAAGATATTATGAAGAATATGAAAACTCCCTATTACATAGTATACGAAGAGAAGTTGAGGCGAAACCTAGACCTTATTACGCGTGTAAGCCGTGAGAGTGGAGCGAAGATTATAATGGCTTTCAAGGCTAATGCCTTGTGGCGCACTTTTTCCATTTTCAGGGAATATGGAATCTGTTCTACTGCCAGTTCGGTAAACGAGATGCTTCTCGCTAACGACGAGCTCCACTGCAAGGCCCATAGCTATTGTCCAGCATATACTGAGCAGACCATCAAAACTTTTATTGCTGGCAGCAGCCACATTACTTTCAATTCGGTCGACCAGTTCGATAGGTTCAAGCCGCTCATCGATGAGCACAACAATGCTAGTGATGAACGCATTAGTTGTGGGCTTCGCATCAATCCCATGTGCTCGGTAATAGAAACCGATATCTACAACCCCTGCTGCCCAGGCTCTCGTTTTGGAATATTGAGCGAAGATTTCACCCAATTGCCCGATGGTATTGAGGGTTTCCACTTCCATGCGCTGTGCGAATCCACTTCCTACGACCTTGCTATGGTACTTAACGCTATGGAAGAACAGTTCGGTCGATGGCTGCCACAGCTCAAGTGGATAAACATGGGTGGAGGGCACTTGATGACACGCAAGGGATACGACGTTGAGCACCTTATCCATCTTATTCAGGATTTTCGTCGTCGTCATCCCAATTTAGAGGTGATACTCGAACCTGGCAGTGCATTCTGCTGGCAAACTGGTGACCTTGAGGCTACCGTAGTTGATATTGTGGAGAATAGCGGCATCAAGACCGCGATTGTCGATGTCTCCTTTGCTTGCCACATGCCCGATTGCCTCGAAATGCCGTATAAACCAGTAATCTCCCAAGCATTGACCGATGTTGATGTCACTCGCCCCACCTATCGCATTGGTGGTAACTCTTGCCTAAGTGGCGACTATGTGGGCGACTGGAGTTTCGACCACAAACTCAAAGCAGGTGAGCGTCTGACATTTGAGGACATGAACCATTACACAACGGTCAAGACTAACATGTTTAATGGAATTGATCATCCTGCGATTGTACTTCAGCACATCGACGGCACTATCGAGACTTTGCGAGAATTCACCTATGATGATTATAAATCTCGAATGAGCTAACCCACTATGGCAAATCTGGAAATCAAAAAGCTAGAAGAGAGCAGTGACCTTGAGCTTCAAGTATTTGATAGTCGCATCCAGGCTGGATTCCCCAGTCCGGCACAAGGTTCCTTTGCCGACTCGGTCGACCTTAATCATGAACTTATCAACAATCCTGCCGCCACATTCTGCGCCCGGGTTATAGGCAACTCGATGATCGACTCAGGCATCAACGAAGGCGACATGCTTATCATTGACCGCTCTATTGAGCCACATGATGGCGACATTGCTGTGTGCTTCATCGACGGCGACTTTACAGTCAAACGCATTCTCATCAAGGACGATGAAATGTCACTTGTTCCAGCCAATCGTCATTATCCTATCATTCGAGTACCCAAAGAAAGCAACTTTGTGGTTTGGGGAGTGGTTTCGCACATCATCAAGAAGCTTAACCGATAAGCGACCATAGGGGGAATTAAGAATGTATGCTCTGGCCGATTGCAACAACTTTTTCGTTTCATGTGAGCGTGTTTTTAACCCCACACTCAATGGCAAGCCAGTAGTGGTCCTTTCCAATAACGACGGTTGTGCTATTTCACGCAGCAACGAGGCTAAGGCTTTGGGTATTCCCATGGGATGCCCAGCATTTCAAATCAAGAACTACACCGATCCCAATAAAGTGGTCATGCTCTCAGCAAGGCACGTACTATATCAAGACCTGTCAAGCAGGATTATGAGAATACTGGGCGAGGCTGCCATCGATCTTGAGGTCTACTCGGTCGATGAGGCATTCTTCAAACTGCCTTACGACGATAATGACTGCAATCACAAGTTACTGGTATCGTTGGTCAAGAAAATATATAAATATGTGGGAGTGCCAGTGAGTATTGGTTTTGCCGCGACGCGAACTCTGGCTAAAATTGCCAGTCATGTGGCAAAGAAAGACCCTTCTTGCCTTGACCGAGTGCTAGGGCTAACCAATCAGGAACATATCGACAGTATATTGCAGCAAATTCGGGTTGACGACATTTGGGGAGTTGGCCGTCGACTCAATGCCAAGTTGCTCTCTAGCGGCATTCATTATGCCAGTGAATTTGTGCGATTGCCTAAATCGTTTCTGCAAAAAATCGGAAACATTAACCTAGTGCGCACCCAGCAAGAACTCCTTGGTCAAGATTGCATGACCATCAATCCTGTAGCAATAGCCCACAAGTCAATAATGAATTCACGCACCTTTGGCCATGTGCTCAGCAAGAAGCGCGACATTAGCGACGCCATTATATCATTTGCTCAAGCATGTGCCGAACAATTGAGGCGTGAGAAATCAGCGGCCATCAGTGTCACGGTGTATGTACGCGGTGATCGTTTCCGTGAGGATTTGCCCTTTTACTCAAACTCTTGTACCATCAGGATGCAGTCGCACACCTCTTCATCAATCGAGATTGCACGTCATGCAGTGATGGCATTCAACAGCATTTTTCGCCAAGGGTTCAGTTATCGCAAAGCCGGTGTTATGGTTTCCGATATAAAACCTATTGCTGAACTGCAACTTAACATCTTCAATGCTGAGCAGGAAGTCAAACACAACAAGCTCATGTCGGCAATCGATGGCATTAATCGACGTTATGGTTCCAAGCAAGTAGTGCTGGCTCCCACGTTGACCAAGGGAGAATGGGCCCCTTTGCAGAACCACTTCAATAGCCAAAGCAAAACTCTACGTTTCTATTCCGGAATGAATCCCCTCTATGCACCTCACATCAATCCCGTTTGCACTACTGAAGAGGAAGACCAGGAGTAGAACATTCCACTCACTACTCTAAACTAACCACTTATAACAAAACTAACAACTTTCCTTGATTGTTAAATTAGAAATATGTAATTTTGCCACATCTTATAATTGATGTTTAATGGACGATAGCTCACAACCACTCAAAGAAAGGACCGAGAAAAGCCTATTCTGGAGCATGCTGAATAATGGCACGCTGCAGTTGCTTAACATCCTCTTTGGTGTGGTTCTAGCACGACTGCTCACGCCTGGTGACTATGGCATCGTTGGAGTTCTCACCATCTTCACGCTCATTGCAGGAAACTTGCAGAGTAGCGGTTTTACCCAAGCACTCATCAATCTCAAGCCACCTAAACCCGAAGACTACAACTCGGTATTCTGGTTCAACGTAATAGTTAGCGTTGTGCTCTATACGATACTTTGGTTCTGTGCGCCATTAATAGCAGCGTTTTTCCACCAACCTGTGCTGGTCGACGTGTCTCGTTTTGTCTTTCTAGCTTTCCTCATTTCATCACTTGGCATAGCTCATGCTGCTTATATGAGCAAGAACATGATGAACCGAGAAATTGCCATCATCAACCTCATTGCTCTGCTATGTTCAGGTGCTACTGGCATTATACTAGCATTCAATGGGTATGCCTACTGGAGTCTTGCTTGGCAGCAAGTTATCTATATAACTGTGCTAAACATTGGCCGTTACTATTTCGTTAAGTGGAGACCTTTATTCAAGATTGACTTTGGCCCAGTCAAGCGCATGTTTGGTTTCGCTGTCAATATCCTGTTTACCAATATAATCAACACACTTAGTGGACAAATTCTCACTTTTATTTTTGGACGTTTCTTCCCTATCACCCAAGTGGGAAATTTCACGCAGGCCAATAAGTGGAACACACAAGCCAATACATTTGTGAGTGGTACACTCACACAAGTGGTACAAACTGTACTGGTTAGTGTTAACGATGATAAGGAGCGGCAAAAGCGGGTTTTCCGCAAGATGATTCGCTTCACCGCCTTCGTTGCCTTCCCTGTCATGTTAGGGCTTGCTCTGGTGGCTAATGAGTTTGTTATAGTGGTACTTGGCAATAAATGGCTCTATTGCATTCCTTTGCTGCAAGTGCTGTGTATGGCTGGGGCGTTTATCCCGTTTTACACCGTCTACCAGCATCTTGCTATTGGCTGCAACCGTGGTGACCTCTATTTATGGTGCAACGTGGGACAGATAGTGCTGCAAATTGGCTTGATACTCCTGTGCTACTACTTCTTCTCACAGTCAATCATCGTTGTTGTCACCGTCTATTCCATATTCATGGTCTTATGGCTTGCTGCTTGGCAAGTGGCTGCAAAACATCTTATCAATCTGAAATGGAGTGAGGCATTTCTCGACATAGTACCATTCCTTTTAATAGCTATTGCAGCTTTTGCAATAACCTATTTTGCCACACTTTTTATACACAACAATGTGCTGCTCCTTATTACAAAGGTAATCCTCGGTGCAGCACTCTACATCATCGTCATGAAGTTGGCAAAAGTCAAAATTTTCGACGAATGCTGGCAATTCTTGCGCAAACAAATCGAAAAAAAGTAACCTACATTCCTCTTTAGACTATGTACTCTGCACTGTTTTTTAATATGGTTTTCACTTCCACAATGAACTACCTTTGCACATACTTACAATAATTATACATTGAGTCAGGTGAGTCAGGTGAGTCAAGTGAGTCAAGTGAGTCAAGTGAGTCAGATGAGTCCACATTGTTAGTGAGTTAAAAAAATGGAATAACTAATAAAGATATGACACCAATCAATGACATAAATGAGTTGCGATCAATACAGATAGGTATACTCGACTCAATTCATGAGTTTTGCCAGCGAGAGGACATTACCTACTTCCTCTCAAGTGGCACTCTCATTGGTGCCGTTCGCCACAAAGGCTACATTCCTTGGGATGATGACATCGACCTTTACATGCCACGTGAGAGCTATGAGCGCTTCATTGCATCATATGCATGCCCTTCTGGTAGATATCGTGTGATTAATCCCAAGACCGAACCTAAGTACTACTACACCTTCGCTAAGGTGGTCGACACCGCCACTCTAATGGTCGAAACCGAAACACCTGGATATGAGATTGGTGTGTTTATCGACATTTTCCCAGTCGATAACATCAGTGATGACCCAGTAGAAAGGGAAAAGGTGTTTAGGCGCAAACATAAGTTATACAAGATTAGGCGTTGCAAGATATCGCAAACCAACCCTCTTTATTCAAAGTTGGCATATATTGTATATAAACATTGGCCACGCTCACTAAAGAGCCTCAATGAGGAGATTGAGCGCCTAGTAACAGGATGCAAGCAGTCGACATCGGTATGCAACCTTAGCGAGTCTGGACCGGGCATTAGCGGTTGCTTTCCTGCAAGTTGCATAGCCAGTGATGTCGACATTGAGTTTGAGGGAAAATTATATAAAACAATGGTGGGATATAAAGAATATCTCACCATGACCTACGGTGACTACATGACCTTGCCGCCACCCGAAAAACGAGTCCAACACAGCTTCGAGGCCTACTGGCGTTGAGCAATCATAGCCATGCCCCACTGATAGACCTCATCAATAATAGGAGTTTTAAAGTTAATCTCTCTTGCTACTTTCACTATAGAAAACAAACCATAGGGAAAATCTTCAGTGAAGTATCGGCTATTAAAATCGGGCTCATAACCATCATTTTCATTGCCAATCATTGGAGCCATTATATTTTTAAATGCCGGAATAGAAGCAAGCTTGTCTCGGAGCGACTGCTCGTCGTGGCTCTCATAGTAATCGAGAATATTTGGAATTGCTCCATCGGCAACAGGAAGCAACTTGAGCAATGCTTGAAATTCTCGATCCATTTCAATATAACAATGCGCTGCATCTATGGTCCAATCGGCATAAAAAAATGGACAATTTTTATACTTGATTCCTGGCTTCCAGTTCTTCCAAAGGGTATAGATTCGAGAAGTGTGAAGCAGTGGATTGCTGTTAGTAAGACTCACCTCATAATGACTATTTAATAATTTGACAGGAACTTGGAAAATGTGCTCAAGTAACGATACAAATTCTCGTTTTTTATCATTGGACGTGTTTTCAATAGCAACACTAAGACTTGGCTTATAGCCTAATAAACTAGCGCTGTTACCATATTTTTTGATGCGAGCTATAAACGGCACTCTCTGGAATCCAAAAATAGGTATATCAATTGGAAGAAATTGGTCTGCCATAAAGAAAAAACCAGTACTTGACACTACTGTTCCAACAAAAGTGGTAGTACTTAAATATGGTGTTATTTGCTGCAGTACATCTTTGATGGCGAAACCTGGCAAGCATAATAGTACAATTTCAGCATTTGGAACAACTATCGAAGGGGAATCCGTAACACAAAACAATTCACCATGATAATGGTGACCTTCTAAATCTGTCACATCAATCACCTGACTCCATTTCTCAGGATTGCGTGTCAACACACTGACGTTGTAATCTTTTTTTGATGCAATAAAGCCAGCTATCGTGTGGCCAAGTGAGCCACCACCACATATACAAATATTTGTCATAGTGCTTGCAATGCTTTGATTAATCTGTCATTATCCTCTCTAGTGCGTATGGCAATGCGTATATAGTTCATGCCTTGAAGTCCATTCTTGTTGTTACAATTTTTTATAAGAATGTTATAACGGTTAAGAAGTAATTCAGCAAGTTCGTTAGCATTATATCGGTCTATCACTTCACATAAAAAATAGTTGGCCTGTGACGGAATCACCCGAAGATATCGTATATTGTCCAACTCCACTGCAAATCTACTGCGTTCTTCAACAAACTTATAACAAGCCACTTTGTAGAACTGCTCATATTTGTTGAAAATTTGCATATAGAACTCGGCAAAGGAGTTTATATTCCAAATCGCCACATCTTTCTTCATCGCATCAATGAGTTCAACGTTGCCACTTGCCATCACTCCAAGCCTGAGGCCTGGCACGCCATAGCTTTTACTTATGCTCTTGACTACAATCAACGATGGATGCTGCTCAAGCACACAGTTGGTGAGCAAACTATTTGTCTCCCAATTGTCGCTGAAGTCGACAAATGACTCATCGAGAACGAGCATTATACCTTGCTTCTCGCACCACTCAATCAAGCGCATGACATTGGCTTTAGCGATGAAGTTGCCTGTGGGATTGTCTGGATTGACGAGCAATAGTGCCTGGATAGGTTTGTCATCAAAGAAACGCATCAGGTCATCAGCATCATATTTCCAATCAGCCTGCTCAGGATGATAGGAAATGATATCATCCTCACTCATTCGGTTGGGATATTCCTCAAATGTGGGATACACGATGCCAATCTTGCCCTTAATCCCTATCTCGGTCAAGCTCTTAATAAGCTCGGCAGCACCATTGCCAACAACTACAAACTCCTGCCTAATGTTGAAGTATTTACCAGCCAGCATTGAGTTGACGCGCATTCCACTGGGATACTCCGTCAATAGCACATCGAAGTTTGCCCTGAGTTCATCTTTCATGCGTTTGGGCGGGAAATAAGGATTGACAAGATAGCAGAAGTCAAGCAATTGAGGAAAACGCCAATAGCCGCCGTAACGGGCAAAGTAACGTCTCATCCTGTCGGATCCTTCAGCAAACAGCGCCTCGGCAATATCAAGGTCCTGTATGTCGTCAATCTCATACCAGCGTTTGTTGCCAATAGGCAATGCCTTGAGATTGGCACCATCGAGCAATGTAATGACTCGCAACACCTGTTCATAGTACTCATTGTTGCCCATCACAGCACAGTAGGCTTCTAGGAACGGAACATAAACACCTTGACTGAACTCACGACTAAACTTGTAAATGTTCACTGTCTTGTAGTAAGAATCGACCTCCTCATAATTGAATGCTTTCTTTGGAACGAAGTTAACGATATTGTTGTCATTGTCGATGCGTACCATAGTACCATCCATCCATGTCTCATATTTCGCCACAAGAGCCAAATTGGGATATGGGTCAGCCAATATCATCTCAAACATCGCATCATCAAAAATCAAGTCGCTCTCAATGAGCAGAGTGTCATCCTTAACAAGCTCATCCTTTGCAAGCGCAAGTGAGTAGATGTTATTAGTCTTGTCGTAGATGGGATTAATAACCCAGTGGATGGGAAGGCCTTGACAACTGTCACCAACATGCGCCATGAGCGACTCACGGCAATAACCAGCTACGATCACTACTCTATCAATATTTAGAGATTTGAGCTGACTTAGCACACGATCAATAAGCTTGACACCATTGACCTCTACCATGCATTTTGTGTTGTTCTTGGTCTTCTCACCTAAGCGACGCCCCATACCTGCCGCTAGTATTAATGCTTGCATATCTTATTGTTTATTTATTTCTAATTACTTTTCAACGACCAAACAAAGCCAGATATATCTTCCTTGCCGACAGATAAAGGAAATTGGCCAATTTATAAGGAATCTTCTCGTTTTTCATCATCAAGGATAGAAATCGAATGATAAGATTAGTCGGTCTCAAGCTAAAATGCTCTTCAACAAGTGACTTGTCGACATTAAATCTCCTTACAAAACGCCACACATTAACCCATCCTAGCTGCATTGCAAAAACATAATTTTTGCCCTTAGGATGCTTAATGAAGTACTCTCCCACTATCTGTTGTGATTTCAAGTAAGATACCGCATTCTTAGTTGTAATGTTGTTGGTGTAAGATTGAGGATTGTCATCTCGATAATAATATAGGCAGTCATCTACCCACGAACGGCATGCGTTAACGAGCAATTGTGGCAGTACCGAAAAATCTTCACCATAATTCACACCAGGTGTGAATGAAATACCATTTTGCTTAAAGAGGCATTTCTTAATAAGTCTACCCCATATACGGTTCGGCTCAACGTTCTGGCATAGAATAGTCTTTAAATAAGCCTTGTCGTTCACATGCATCGGCATGCACTGCTTGGTAATTGCACCATTGCTCACAATGACATAACCAGCATCCACTATATAAGCACCAGAACTTTGCATTTCAGCAACCAGGAAATCTACCATCGTGGTTGCAACATAGTCATCGCTGTCGACAAATATAACAGCATCGCCTGTTGCAGCATTGAGGGCTGTAATCCTGGCCATTGCAAGCCCCATGTTATGCTCATGTTCAAGTATCCGTACCTGTGATTTACGCTCAGGATAAGCCTCCAGTACTTGGTTTAACTGCTCCATCGAAGCGTCGGGTGTACAGTCGTTGACAAAGATGTATTCAACATCCTTGTAAGTCTGCTCCATGAGGCTTGTCGCACATTGTGCGATGTAATTCTCAACACCATAGATAGGCAAAAGCACCGATACTTTCATTTCTCGCACCTTGTTTGATTTATGCAAAATTAAGCATTCTTGAGCAATAAGAAACAATTATGCCTCATTTTTTTTCAAATCAGCAAAAAACAAGTAACTTTGCACGGCAAATAAGTAATAATCTTATGGCAGAATCAAAGGTAAATAGCCGCAGCACTAAGTTCATAAAAGACTTTGGCATCTACGCAATAGGCGTCTTAGGGTCCAAACTCATTACCTTTTTAATGGTACCACTATACACTTACTTTATTGAAAAGCCAAGTGATTATGGTTATTATGATTTATGCTTGCAAGTTTGTTTACTTCTTATCCCTGTTGTAACGCTTCAACTCAGAGATGGTGCTTATCGTTTCTTACTTGTAACTGACGATGAAACAACGAAAAGTCGCATTATTTCATCGTCAATGAACATGTTATTTATCAGCATTATCTTAACCATATTAATAGCATTTATTGTTTCTTATTTTAAAGATATCCCATACCTTTCTTATACGGTTGCACTCCTCATAATGATGTCACTTTGTGAAGTTTCACTACAAATTGTAAGAGGCTTAGGCAACAATAAGACTTTTGTAACTGCAAATTTAATTGCAACATTTAGTATTGGTGTATTAAGTATAGTATTTGTTGCATTCCTGTCCATGGGTATTAAAGGTGTTTTCTTGGCCAATATTATTGCTAGAGTTATCACACTTATTTATAGTGAACTTAAAATTCGATTCCTCAGGTATTATAGCTTTAATATTAATTTTCAAAAAACAGGAAAAGAACTTCTAAAATATGCATTACCTTTAATACCTGTTGCTATTTGTTGGTGGCTCACATCAAGTGCAAATCGTTTTTTCATAAAGTATTATTTAGGTTGGGAAATTACAGGTATATATGCCGCTGCAGTGAGATTGACGTCACTACTTCACACTATTGGAATCATTTTTTACCAGACATGGCAAGAAAATGCAATACAGCAATACAAAAGCAAAGATCGTGACACTTTTTTCTCAAAAGTCTTCAATTCCTATGCCGCAATTCTTACGTATCTTCTTATTTTTTATGTCTTTGGTCTTAAATTTATTTTCCCCTGGATTGTATCAAGTAAATATCAAGCAGGTATGGAATATTTGTATGGCATGGGGCTTTCAATGTTGTTCTTCACACTTACCACCTATTTTGACCTAGGATATCAATGCGCTAAAGAAACTCACAGGGCAGTAAAAAGCATTATATTAACTGCTGTTCTTTGCCTAATACTTAACTTCTTCTTGGTACAATTAATAGGTATATATGGAATCATTTTGTCATCCATCTTGTCATACTTATTTCTTCTTTTTTACCGATATTTTGACACAAAAAAGTACTTTAAGTTATCACTGAAGAAAGAATTGTTAGTTCATATTTCACTTTTGATTTCAGCAGGAATTGTCTACAGCATTAATCTCCCACTTTGGGCTGACGCATTATTCATCATGGTTGTTGCAGTTGCATTTTTTAATACCATATCAGTTAATCAACTTATAAAAAGTTTAACAAAAAATAAAAAAAGACCGACGACCTTAACATAGGTGACTTTCGGCCTTCTTCTCTCTTATCTTATGAATAGAAATATCTTATCTAATTTGCAGTGAAACTAATTTTGAATTGTGTTATTGGTTTAGAACAGGTGGATAACCGAGACTTCACCACCATCAAATAGCCTTCTTCTTATTATTAATAGAAAAAACTATTCGTTTATACAAGGGATTCAAAATGCCTCCAATCTTTGAATGTTTCAAAGTGCGCAATAAACCATATATTCTTTTGTATAGAACCAGTTTGTGATAATCAAAGCCTTTAGACTTAAACACATAGCAATCATATAATTTATACTCTGTTGCTGAATAATGATTTTTGTAGTCGGCTCCCTTCCAAAGAAAATGAAATTTTGTACTTTTATTTTCTATTGCATCAATAATTGACCAATATAAAGTCGTACGACCCACACTATATTTGGAGTAGTTCTCATCAAAAGCAGTTTGTTCGAAATAGAACTCTGTTCCCACCAAATAGAACAACAAAATGCAAGCAAATGTATCATCAACCTTTATATACGACAAATATCCATATTCTTTTGATATATTCTTTATCGCTTCTATATTGCCACTTGCACGATTAATAACCTTATTCTTCTCACATCTCACATCTTTAAGTTCAATCAACTTATCTATGAAAAGGGCATCCTCTTCAGTATATCTTCTATTTACTACAAATTCGACATTCTCAAAGTCATTTTCAATTTTCTTCTTATAATATTTGTAATGCTGTCGAGATTTACTTCCCAAACGTTTGTTGTATTGTTCAATATCTTCTGGCAAATCTACACAAACATCAGAATTATTGTAACAGCAAAAACAATTATCACAGTTCAATCTATTCATTAATAACTCAAATTTGACACAAATCACATCCTTGAAATAATCCATCAAAAACTTGCAAAGTTCATGGGCCTCTTCATTGCTAATTTCTGTCATTTTATTAAGGACTAGCAAGTGTTTGTTATCTTTAACTACAATATAAGAGCCACTAACAATTTCATTGTTTATTTTTGATACTGAGTATATATTCTCTTTTATGTAATGGGAGTATACAAACACTCTTGAAATAAAAACAGAATTATACTTAGACAAACATATCTTATTGAATTCGTCATTTATGCCTTTATTGATCTCAAAATGATAGCTCATATTATAAATTAAAGAATCTAAATAATTTCTTAATCGGTTGCCAAATCTTAAAAATCTTTAATAAGTTCCTGTAATACTGGCCAGTAAGAGCAATTCTAGGAATCAGCATAATATCATCAGTTTGAGAGGGATACTTTTGTTTGGTAGTGAAAGCACATTTATAATAATTTCTTGCTGCTTTTATTTCTCGCTCGCCAAGAGATCCATTTGGATAGCTAAAGTATTCTATTTTATCACCTAATATATCCTCAAGCTCTTCTTTTGAGTCAATCATTTCATGCTCAAGAACATCATTTGGGACTTTTGGTAAAATGGGATGATTTACAGTGTGAGATGCAATTGTAACATGTGGATTCTTAGCAAATTCACACAACTCATCTATAGTAAATGATGAGCGATTAATTGTATGCTTTTTTTTAAGAGACTCTATTTTCCCATTAAAAATATCATAATCAAAAGACTTGAATTTTTCAAAATCACCATATTGAGCCTTCACATATTCCCACCAAAAATTCCCTGAATGAAGAGCTGAGGTTGTAACAAAAACTGTAATGGGAACATCATACATATCACATAGTTTAAGTAGATTCCTGTTTGATCGTTTTCCATCATCAAATGATATATGACATAATCTTCCTTTATAATTTAAATCACATGAATACCAGTCTAATAGTTCTTTCGTGCTAATAAAACGGTATTTGTGTTTTACAAACCATCTGATTATACGCTCAAAGTTTTCTTCAGACAATTCATGAAAATAAATATTAATTATTCCGGGAAAGAATTTCATTTTATTTATATCTTCAAAGTCGAATAGTTCTTTCTTAAGAAGCAATAAGTATAAAAAACTTTATTGATTTCCATTCCACAACGAATTTGAGTTTTAAAGGCAGGGGTGTTATGAGATAATATAATAACACAACCAACATTCATTTTATTTTCTCTCAAAATATTTAAACTATGAGCATTCATAATGTTATGAAGTCCTCTACCTCTATATTTTGGCAAACAATAACTATCCCACAGCATTCCATACCCATTTTTTTCATGAAAAGTACCATTAACCTCAATGCCATTAAACAAAATCCATGTAGAATAGGCAAGTCTACCATCAATAAAAACACCGAGAGCTATAGTATCATTTCTATTTAAACGCCCTATATAAGAATTTAAACGATTATTATCAACATAATCATCTTTCCAACATTTGTTATAATCATCTATGACAATCTCTCTAATTAACATATCATCACCAATATGCAGCTCAATTTCTTCGTCGAGCACACGAGTCATCAAATAATTTTTTTCCCAACGGAACGAAGTAATACGGTATATAACAGCTTTAAAAACTTTCAACAAAGCAAATTTCCACCCATACAGCATAATAAAAGATTTGAACTTATTTTTATATTTTTTCATATCTAGATGGCACTTGCAAATTATGTTATGAGAAAATTATAAGCGTTTAAAAAACAATTTAAAAGCCAATTTTATAATGGGTATTTGACGCCTAATCCGGCGAGGATTCTTTATGAAACGATAAGCAAACTCTAGATTATGATCAAGCCACCATTTTGGAGCGCGTTCTGAATTACCAGTATATACGTCAAAGCTGCCTCCTAACCCCTGATATATAGCTTTGTGATGAATTTGCATCTCTCGCATTAGCAATTCCTGCTTGGGGCTTCCCATTGCCACAAACACAACATCAGGTTTCTTTTCTGCAACATCATCAATTAAAGATTTGCGTTCTTCATCACTTTTGAGGTATCCATTACGATGGCCCAATATTCTAATGTCTGGGAATTCTTCTTTGAGTTTAGTGACTGTATCATCAATTACTTTTTGTTTGCCTCCAACTAGATAAAAGGATTTATTCTCGTGATATCTGTTTATGATATTGAGCCAAAGCTCACAACCAGGGATTTTCACAACGTCTTTGGCGCCCTTCTGCTTTAGAGCCCAAACAGCTCCCACCCCATCACAGTAGCCAATGTTATTGTTAATGATGTCACGTGTTTGATCGGTGGCATTCATAACCTTCTCTGCATTGATAGCCACAAGAATAGATTTTTTCTTATCGACATAATCCATCAATTCATCTATCGAAGAAAAGGGGCAAATGTCAACTCCATTTATTGTTATTTTATTCATTTAGTAGATAATAGGTTAATGCACAAAACATGAAAGCATTACTCCATCGCATGTAAGATATTTTAGAGTCAATGCCTTTCTTTTTTTGGTAATAAAAAAAACCTTTATGCGACTGCATATTTTCAACTGTCCATTTTAAAACTTTTTCAGCAAGAAGTTTATATTCGTTGAATTTTCCCATTTTGGCCAATGTTATAAACAATTGGCCTGGACAATGTATGTCTATAGGGTATTTCTTATTGTCATAGTATTTCGGACAACCATCATCCTCAAAGAAATTCTTTATGTAGTAGTCAAAGCCTTTCTCAAGGCAAGAGTTATAGGACTTATCACCTGTAAATTGCTCATAATCATTGAGTGCTACAAGATTATAGCCAGTGTGGAAACTGTCAACCCACTGCTGTACAGGCAACATGCCATAAACCCAAGCGCCACAATCCTGCTGTCCATGACAACACGCCTTGATTGACTCTAATGCTAGGTGTTTATACTCTTCATCTTCAGTATATTTATAGCACCAACTCAATAAATTGCTACCTAGCAATGATGCATTATACACTGTTTCATGCCCTTTCAACGGGCTGTATGAGAAAAGGAAACCGTCTTTGGTTTCTGTGCGGTGAAGATCTCGAATCACAAATTGTGCAGAACTTAACGCAACATCTAGATATTCTTGATTCTTGGTTATCTCATAAGCGCTTATCAATGCTGTTACACAAAAGCATGTAGCCACTACAGTGGGAGTGTATTTTGGGAAATTGAATCCTGTACGGTTTTGCCAGTCGAAGTTATATCCCCAACAGGCACCATGATATTTACCATGTGATCGCAGCGAGATAAGTAATTTGGCAAACTCATCTATTTGTTGTTTTATATCTACTGAATTTCCAAAGTATTTAGAAAGTTCTGGATTAGTATCAATTACTTTATATAAATTGCAGAAACCTTGTAAGAAAAGCCCTATTCCTTTGGCATTATAATCTTTGGGGACAAGAGCTATTTTCCTAAAGTTAATTGGGTTTCGTTTAAAAAATTGAATTACTACAAGTCGATATAAACTGTTGTACTTAAATCCAGGAATCGACATGAGAACTCTTGAACTCAAACCATCGTATGGATCCCAACCTTTAAATTGTTCTTTTTTACAATAGTCTAATAATTTTAATAAAGACTTAAATAATATATTATCTTCTGTACTTCTCACCAAAAAAACTATTAGATAGATTAGAAATTGTTGGATATTCAAACTTTGCACACGTTTTTTTCATCAAACATTCCATGCTTTTAATAGATACAAGGCTCTTGGGATGACCGATAACGACAAAATAATTGCGTTTTGATTGTTTTAATACTTTTCTTATGAAGTAACTA
Organism: uncultured Bacteroidales bacterium; assembly: GCA_902762385.1. Lineage (GTDB taxonomy): Bacteria > Bacteroidota > Bacteroidia > Bacteroidales > Muribaculaceae > Sodaliphilus. The sequence continues at coordinate 292,768 of CACWNQ010000001.1, forward strand.
TGCATCCAATTGGGAAACAAACAAAAATCCCAAGTTTGGTACTCCGTTTTGAAAAAGAAAAAGAGTTTCTTTAAAAAACTGCACATCTTTCCTTCATTGGATGTTTTCGCTGAGAAAGAGGATTTTGCCGATTTACGATTTTGAAGTATAGATCGTATCCTTGATAATGACAAAAACTTAAGAAATCTAATTATAGGGAAAGAAACATGTAATAGTTCAACAATATCAGTATTAGTTTGTGATGCTCTTTCTAATCTATCTGCAACATACCAAAATCCAACATCAATAGGTATACCAGAATAGTCATAAACCGATAACGCTCCATCCTCCTTAGCACCTGGCACAATAGAGGAGTCGAACTTAATGCTTAGTTCTCTCATAATAGTAACAATCTCTTGTGAGGGCTGTACATTGAACCCACCTGCTCTCATGGCAACACACTCATAATCAGGAAACGATGGTTTGATGATTTTTTCAAGTGTGTACTTGCCATTAGCAATAAGTTGTTTTAGTGTCATCGTGGGAGATTGAAATGTGCCAAGACGCCAATTGTTCAAGTCAACACTCCATTTTGTGTCAACCCATTTGGCATCAACCCACTGTGGGTGAATGTGTAACTGGACATCATGACCACGAGCAATCAAGTCAAGAACTTGATTTTCCATTGCTTGAACTGGGTTATACTGATAGCCCATGTGATTCCCTCTCTCCCATTCCTGCTTTAGACGCCAATATTCAACAACCTCAAAAAAAACTGTAATTCTTGCACCATAACGTTCTGCCACATCCATGATAACATTGGTTGGATCAACAATGTGATTGAAAACATTGCCCGAGCCATCACCATAAAGCTCATAGTCTAAAGTGAGTAACAATGAAGGTTTCATTTAAGGCGAGTATGTCCGTTTTTAAAATGAGATTTACAAGTTTCAAACAAGTCATCATTATTAATCACATAAGCATATTTATAACCTACATTAATTCTTTTGTAGGATTTGCAATTAAGCGACTTAACATAATTGCCAGGAGCTTCACATTTATTCATTATATCTTCATTATGAACCAATGTTGAAATAATTGATTCTTGGCCTTTATCATCAATAAACTTAAGATTATATTTATCATGCTGATAATAATAATCACTAGGTTCAGATAAGATATCTTCAATTGCATGCATCGTAGTGATATTTTTCACACCCAATCCAACCGACTTGCTATGCATCTTCAACAATCGTCCATAAGGAGAATCCCAATAAAAAGGAGTAGTTGATATTTCATGATCTTTAACAAGTTCATTGGCACCTTCTCCCCAGGCACAAACGGCTTTTGTCGGGTGTTTGCTCATAACAACACCAGGCATATGGGCAAACACATTAGTTACAATTCCCATACCAGACTTTGTAGACCTCATGTCAAATGCTTTTCCACTTAATGCCCATTCTGTAGATTTCACTGGTGGGTAATATGGCATTACAATCAACCCATTAGGTCCTACAATATTCATTAATAATAATACTAGTTCTTTAGGTGAAAAATCGGCATTAAGATTTCCAAAACTTGAAGCCAAAACAATCTTATCACCAGTATTCAAACCTAGTTTGTTACAAAGACAAAATCTCATTTCATCTATTGTCATTTTTTTCTTATTATTAAGACATATAAAAATGTGTCGCTTTATGCGTTTAATTCTTCTTCTAGTCTTGGAACTTACTATTTTTTTTAATACTTTCTTTATAAGAGCAATCATAATAAAGAATTATATATAGCGCTCAATTTTAAAGCGACATTTTCAGGATAATAATCAACAACAAGTTCACTATTTCCTTTTCCCATTGACAACAATAAATCTTTATCATCAATCAAGCTCTTGATTGATGAATAAATGGCTTTCTTATCTCCGGGTTCAAAAAGAAAACCATTCTTGTCTTCAGTCACAAGAGACGGAATCCCACCAACACGAGTGGATATAATAACCATATTATAAGACATTGCTTCAAGAATTGACAAAGGAAGACCTTCGACGTAGGATGGAAGTATGTAAATATCACACAAGTTCATTAGTTGAATCTTTTTCTTCCCAGTCACCCATCCTTCAAATCTTACAATCTCCTCTAGGCCAAAACCTGTTATCATCTTTTTTATAACGTCGATTTCACCATTTCCTCCAACATGAAGTATAATATTTCCAATAAACTCATCTTTGTGTTCAGAAATTACCTCGACAAGGTCATAGATGCCTTTTAGTTTTGTAATCAGGCCCAGAAAAAGGATGTGGATCCTGTTATCGTCAACTCCCACATCGCACTCTTCAGGCTTTGTAATGATGTTCTCAACTATTTCACATTCAAAACCAACGGAGTTAAAAAAATGTTTCCATTCTTCGCTAAGCACTATTATGCGATCACACTTTTTCAAACATTTTGACACAAAGTCAGGTTTCTCATAATAATAATCCTTAAATCCTCCACCATGGATATGCAAAACCGTTTTTTTGCTAAACATTTTTGCTAAACACATAAAAATATTGGAGCGGACAAAACTTTTGCGTTGTGATGTGTGAATATGTACAATCTTGATATTTTTTTTAAATAACAAAATAAACAAAAACTTAAATAGTCCACGCGTGAAGAGTGCTAGATTATTCCATTTATTGCTTTTTCTAGAAATAGTGACAAAGTTAAATTCATCAAACACATAATGCTCATAGCAATATAGCACTTGAGCAATTCCTCCTTTGGGATTTTTGTTACTGCAACCAAGCGACACTACATGTGATGAAATCTCTTTACTTACCATTTGAAAAAAGCAGAGGAGCTATTCGTTAGTCATTATACCACTTGCCATGAACTGATGAAATGCCACCAGTCCAATCAATGAAAAAGTTGCCAAATAATAATTCAGGAGAATAAAGGTGCCTTCTCATCTCTACTAATGGAGTGAGAATAGCAAAAAGCATAGGCACAGCCGATATCATCATAATTATCAAACTCACACCTTTGAGTTTTTCATAATTCTCGTATGATACCATAAACAAGAACGTATAGATCAACAATACACACATTTTCAAGAAACGGTCATAAAAAATAAGTTCAGTATAACCAAAATTCACTAAAGTGAATATTGTCAAAGAATAGAAGAATATTGACATGTTCTTTTTGGTTACTGTGACTTTCCTAGACCAAAATAATAACAATAATATGCCTGAAAAAAACAGTAACACTTCATTGCGATGTAGATACACCATGTTTCCACTATTTCTAATCTCTGCATTATAACGGAGTAAATCTTCATGAATCCTCTGATCAATTCTTGATAAGCCCATAACTTCGGCACCAGGAACATATTTTACAAGCAATGGCACAAAGTCAAAATGGATAAACCTAAATAGCAATGAAATGGTTAATAATATAACTCTAACTCCAACCCATAATTTTGAGAGAGCCCAATTCGCTATCCATACAAGAGGCAAAGTGATGAGCGAAAAATGAAATAAGACACATAAAAAAGATATTAATAGATATCTCCTTTTTTCGGTATTTAAATATCTTAAATAGAAACCGGCAAAAAAGAATGCACCAAACCAAAATCTAACACCACCATACCAATAGAACTGCACAGTAAATATGACACATAACAACAATATTCCACACATCACCGGCATAAAATTTTTATAATAGTATCTAAATTCCCTGAAGAAATTAATAAAAATAGCTGCGTAAATCAACGCATTTATGCCTGCAAATATTATTTTAGAATTTGTAAAACGAGATATTAGATACTTCATTAGAATGTGATAATAATCATGTCCTATACCAAACACAAGTGGATTAGAAATAATCTCATTCCAAGACTTACCTGAATAAAACATTCGCATGTTAATATAGTGATTAGTCAAATCATCACCAATATAAAAATGCATTCCGAAATAAAATGCAAATATAATCATGAAAATTTGCGAAATCCCTTGTTTGTAAAATTTTATAGCCACGACAAAACTTACTATTGGTGACAATAGAATTAAAAGAGATTGTATTAAAATATATTTTCCCTTACTGAACATTATATTTTCTTTTATAACGTATCAACCTACGTAAACACTTCACACCAGTCAACAAGTTATTAAGATAGAAGTAAACTATAAGTTTATAATGTAAAGGTAACCTTTTATGCTCAAAAACAACTTTTGCATTTGACACATTGAAGATATGCATGTTTCGGTGTACATCATCTAAGTCATTATATAGAAGGTTTCTTCCTAAACGTCCATATCTAAATAACTCAAAAGATTTATTAATATTCACATCGACAATGTTATTATCTAATAAATAATTATTAATAATTTTTATCAAATTAACATCGTTAACCATTGGATAACCATTTTTAGATAAACTGTCCTCATTGCTATCATTATAGTAATAAAGCGCATCTTCAATGTATGAAATTTTTCCCATATGGAACAACGCTTGAAGCAAAATAGTCATATCATCACCCATATTTATACCTGGCACAGGATAAATATTATTATCCTTCAAAATAGAACGTCTCATTAGTTTATTCCAAGCGCCGGCATGAATATATCCCTCCAAAACTTTTGAAACAAATTCCAAGTTGTCCTTTGGCGGCTTAACATTAATTTGAACACGTCGATTAGTGTAATTATAGTAATAATTACAAACAACCATGTCAGCATCATGTTCCTCTGCTTTTGTAACCAGTTGTTCAACCATAGTGGGAGCGATATAATCATCACTATCAACTTGGAGAATATATTTTCCTGTTGCTTCCTTCATGCCATCTCGTCTTGCCGAAGCACAACCCTGATTGAACTCATGATAGACAAATCTTACTTTTGCCGCGACACTTGGAAACTCAATGAGAACACGCTTAATTATATCTATACTTCCATCCCTTCCACAATCGTCAACAATTATTATCTCAAGATCCTTATAGGTCTGATCTAATACCGATCTTACACATTTCTCGATATATCTCTTGCTACGATAAACAGGAATTATAATTGATACTAACATAGCTTTAAATTGTAGGTAATAAGAAAGTGTGATAAATAAATGGGCGCGTGGTATCTGTTGGCCTATATGCACCTTTATAAACATCTACAATAAAATGTGTATAGAGAAGCAAACTTATCGCAATAGTCAAGCATTTTTTTCGAGGCGATTTTGTGAGATACTCCATAACATAAGCACCCATTATTAAATAAAATATTAAAAAGTAATCAGTAGGACGGAGAATAAAATGTGTTGTATTCATCAGTAAAAAATAAACACATATGCCGAAAAATGCTAGAACATAAAAATAAGGTAAAAGTTTGTCACTCTTAAAATACTCATTTATCTCTGGAAATAGCCAAATAAAAGCTAGACTGCCAAAAAACATCGAAATACGACTTGGCCCCCATGTGACCAACCCTTTCCAACGATTTCCTACATTTGGATCGTTTAAATTACCATAATTGCTATATCCTGTAATATCTAATAACCATTTATTTTCACCATTGCTAATTATTTCATTATAATTAAACAATATAGGTAAAAAAGTACCCAATAAGACAAATACAATGAATATTGTCATCATAATCCATTTATTAGGCATCTTGGTGTCAATTTTTAAAAAAGAAATCAGAAAAAAAGGTAGCACCAAGAGGACAGACTTATGTATAAATGCAGCAACAACTACTATTAAGGCGTAAGGAATAAATTTGCGGTCTTTTATCAAAGGTATTAGAACAACAAACATGCACACCACCACGCTTTGTCTTACTGAATTCATCCATCCCAAAAAGTAGGAGCCACACATGATCCCCAACCCTATCCAACATAGGAGATGCTTATGGTTACGAAGGCCGTAATAAAGAAATCCTATCTGCAGTAGAGCCCAAAAGGCAAAATAAAAGAAATAATGAATATTACACCAAGCAAAAAGACGAGAAATACACTCAAATCCATATTCAAAATTATGGCGACTGAAATTCCCTGTCTTCTGCAAAAGCACATATTGTTCCAAGTACATAGCGTGATCATAACCAGTGTGATAACGAGCACCAGCAACTGCAGCAAAAAGTATAAGAGATAATAGTATCTCCCAACTATAATATGGCAATTGTTTACCACCTTGAAGCATTACTCGTTGCTCACGACTATTGACATGCCAACCCAAGATGAACAGGATGACACCAGTCAAGCTATATACAATCAGGCTTAGTAACATCTACTTCTTGAAGATGCCACAGAAGTCAAGATAAACCTTATCGTCACGCCACTCAAGTTTCATAAACTCTTTGTGAGCTGTAAGGAATACAACTAAATCTGCTCTTTGATAAGCCTCCTGATAAGGAGTCAATTTGAAAACGTTATGTTCCTTGATATTTGGTTCTACAACAAGAATGTCAGCATTATTCTTACTTTGAAGTACTTCTGTTGTAATACGCTTTGAGGGAGATTCCCTAAGATCATCAATGTTGGGTTTAAATGCCAATCCCATCATTGCGACAACGGGTTTGCGGCTATACTTGAGTTCAAACTCAAGCATAGCATTCTTAACTCTCTCGGCACACCATTGAGCCTTATAATTATTTATTTCTCTTGCTGTAGCTATAATTTTTGCTTCATTTGGGTATGCAGCTGTGATAAAATATGGGTCAACAGCGATACAATGACCTCCTACACCACATCCCGGTTGAAGTATGTTCACTCGAGGATGCTTATTAGCTAGTTCTATCAAATCCCAAACATTAATATCTGCTTGCTCACAAATCATCGACAACTCATTTGCAAAAGCAATTTGAACATCACGACTTGAATTCTCTGTAAGTTTGCAAAGTTCAGCTGTACGTGCATTAGTGGGATGCAACTCTCCCTTAACGAACTGCGAATAGAACTTGATGGCATGTTCTGTAGACTCTTCATTTATGCCACCTATTACTCGATCATTATTGACCAGTTCAAATATCACATTACCAGGAAGAACCCTTTCAGGACAATATGCAATGTGTATAGCATTTTTCAAATCGGGACGCTCAGTATATATCAGTTTGGTTATCTGCTCTGTTGTTCCCACAGGAGAAGTTGATTCAATGACAAAAAGATTGCCAGGTCTAAGAAGTGGCAACACCATACGTGTCGCATTCTCTACATAAGAGATGTCGGGTTGATGGTCTCCTTTGAAAGGAGTAGGTACCACTATAAAAAATGCGTCACTTTCAACAGGATGAGATGTCGCTCTAAAGAGACCTGCTTTAAGAACATCTTTAAGATAATCTTCCAACTTGGGCTCAACAATATGAAGTAGTCCTGCATTTGTTTGATTTACAACCTTCTCATTAATGTCAACACCAGTGACATCAATTCCACTCTTTGCTGCAATTATTGCTGTAGGCAAGCCAATATAGCCTAAGCCCATAAAACAAACTTTCATTAGTGCTTATATCAATTTCTATTTTTTGTTATTTTTACCACTATTGCCATAACCATAGCCATATCCATAACCATAACGACGATATCCATAACCATTTGAGTCATCAGTGGTACCATTAAGCAATAGAACCATATTGGTAAATCGTTTCTCAGTATAATATTTCTCGACTTCAGGCAACATGTGTTTATCCAACAAACCTGATCTCAAAACATAGATTGTAATATCAACAAGATTGTTGATAATTGATGCATCAGCTACAATATCAATAGGTGGACAGTCTATAACAATAAGATCATATTGCTCACGCATTGATTTCAATAATGACGACAGACGTTCACTGAAAAGAAGTTCTGTAGGATTAGGAGGAATAGTTCCAACTGGAAGAACATCAAGATTCTTATGAATACGTTCTTTAACCATAACATCTTCAATCTTATCGTATTGTCCATTAATGTAATCAGAAAGTCCACGTTGAGGAGAGTCAACAAACGTAGACATTGAGGCCTTACGTAAATCAAGGTCCATAAGCAATGTCTTCTTTCCCTTTATTGCAAAACTTGTGGCAAGGTTAGTGGAAATAAATGTTTTTCCTGAACCCACATTTGACGAAGTGAGCATGACAACCTTATGGTCTTTACCAAGCACAAATTCTAGGTTAGTACGAACAACACGGAATGCTTCATTAATGACGTTTCCGTTTTTCTCCTGTACTACAATCTCACGGACCTCTTTTCGACGATTGAAGATTGCCAATAACCCCTTATGCTTACGGTAGGATAAGGGTATCTCACCAATAAATGGCAAGCTCAGATCTTCAATATCCTTACGTCCTTTAACTTTTGTGTTCATGTTGTTGATAATGAAAAGCAATAACATTGGTATAAGTAAACCTAATACCATAGCAACAACCATAACATTAATCTTAACAGGAGATGAAGGATATCTTGTTCCCGAAGGAGGATTCAACATTTTAGTATTATAGGCGGTATAGGCCTTTGACAACTGATTCTCTTCACGTTTTTGCAATAGAAATAAATATAATTGTTCTTTAACCTTTTGCTGTCTTTCAACGCCAAGCAGATCTTTTGCCTGTACAGGAGTTGCCTCTACTTTTTGAGTCGTTTGTGTTTTTGAAGTTTCAAGACTATTCTTTTTGTCATTAAGAGTAGCAATTACTGTGTTGAGAGAAGTAATAATAGATGAACGAGTAGAATTCAACTGAGCATCAAGGTCTTGAACAAGAGGATTGTTAATTCCACTATTTTCAATCAAACTATTACGTTGAAGCACCTTTTCATTGTACTCTTTTATTTGTGTGGAAACAGCAGAATTATCAATACCAGAATTGGCAGGCAGTACCTCATATTTGTTACCACCGAGTTGATCCTTTATCATTTTAGCCATATATATCTGGTTATCAATTTCCAGTAGCTGAGCGCTTGTATTCTCAAGCTTGTTAAGATTAATTTGAGTTGCAACTCCCATATCAGGCGTAAGAGTAGCACTTTTCTGCTGAGCTATATTGGCATCCACATTTCCTAATTGACTTTCTATAGCAGCTAATTCTTCATCAATAAATTTGCTTGTACTTATTGCCTGTTTATTAATGTCTTCAACCCATCTGTTATTATATACCTCAAATAGTTTATTCAAAACATTTTCTGCTCTTTCAGAGCACACATCACTAAGGGATATGTCAACTACTGAAGCACGCTCTTGATTTAATTCTATCTGCAATCTGCTTGCATAATAATTAGCGACATCCGAGATTCTATTTTTAGAAACTCTTATAGGAGTATCATATTTGCCAACATAGTTTTGAGTAGGCGATACCAAAACTTGGCCTATAGGTGTTTTTATCGCAGTGCCTAAAACTCCTTTAACAACAGTTGTTAAAGGAGAGTCATGGTCTTTGTCATGGAAATCTGTCAATTCCACAACATTATTCGGCTTTAAGAACATGGTAAATGAGGCATAATCATCAGGATCCACATCAGGAAGTGTAACAACCACGGGTTGAGTTTTACCATAGAGTGTGAGTTCATGAAATCTGCCATCTGTCTTATAATTCATGTCCAAGTGCAAGTCTTTAACAACATCAAGCATATAGGACGGTGAACCTAATGTAATCATTTCATTGTAAAGATTAGTCTTTCCAACTCCTAATCCCATATCAGAGAATTGGCTAAACTCACTTGATAACGAACGATTTTTCTCTTCATCTTTAATTAGGATTGAAGTCTTGCGTGTATATGATGGGGTAGTAACTAAAAGATAGAGCATTGCTAAACCAAAAGCCACTATCAGTGATAATGCGAACCAATACCAACGGGACAAGCACAAGTATAGCCATTCTTGGATCTTTTCAAAATCCTCGTTTTTGGTCTTCGGATATTGTTTGGTTAATTCTTCGGCCATTTTCTAGAAATTATTTAAATATTAATACTGATATAGTGGTCACAAGAGAAGCAAGTGATATCCATAATGTAGGCTGCATGAATGCATTTCCTGTACCAGTAGATTCGCGTGCTTTTTTCTCATTAGGCTCCACATAAATCATATCACCTTGCTTCAAATAATAAACTGGTGAACTATAAAGGCTTTCAACATTTGTCAAATCAATCCTATAAGCCATTTCTTTATCTCCCACTTGTCGCATAACAAGCACATTGTCACGACGTCCATTAATGGTAAGATCACCAGCACGACTTAATGCATCAATTAATGTGGTTTTGTCATGGTCCATCAAGAAACGACCTGGTTGATTAACCTCACCAATTACTGAGAAAAATAAATCTAGAAAATCAACAGTCACAATTGGATCTTTTAGCATCTGACGACTAATCAACTCATTTTTAATGTAAGATGCAACCTCGCTGCGTGTTTTTCCAACTAAGTTTAGCTTGCCTAAAACAGGGAAGTCAATATAGCCATTCTCATCTACAGTATAACTTGCAACTTGACTTGTTGATAGATTAGCATCTGATTGCGATGTTTTATATCTACCCACAATCTGCAAGTTAAACAAGTAAGCAAGTCCTGGATCCTTACTACCAACAAGTATTGACAATTTGTCACCAGGTTCTATAGTTACAAGCTTAGGAGCTTGAAGCTGGTGAACTTGTCCAGATTGTACATCTTGAAAGTAGCCCAACTTTGGTGCCTGGCAAGATGTCACTGCCACTATAAGGCACAATAAGAATAAATAATTTTTAAATTTCATAGTATATTTTATTTAGTAAGTATCAATTATAAAATATAATTATACTAAACTGGGACGTCAAATGCCAGATATAATACTAGCACTCAACGAATTAAAGAATAAATCATTTTATTTTTCATGAAGTTTCGCCTTTAAATCTGTGGGCAAAATTTCAAATTGCCCACAAAATTACAAATAATTATCAATACACGCAATTTTTTCTTAGAATTATTATTCTATATTTTTTGTGAATTTATAACTAATAACTAAACAAGGAGACTCACTAACAATGTGAGTCTCCTTGTTTAAAAAATATAAATCTAAAATAAGATGATTACATCATACCACCCATTCCTCCCATACCAGGATTTGCTGCAGGCATTGGAGTTTCCTCCTTCTTCTCAGCAATAACGCACTCGGTTGTGAGGAACATGCCAGCGATAGATGCAGCATTTTGCAATGCTACACGCGCAACCTTAGCTGGGTCAATCACACCAGTCTCAAAGAGGTTCTCATATTTGTCGGTATAAGCATTATAGCCAAAGTCTGCCTTTCCTTCACGAACTTTCTGCACAACAACTGCTCCCTCAAGACCAGCATTGTCAACTATTTGTCGAAGAGGTTCCTCAATCGCACGACGAACAATATGGATACCTGTAGTTTCATCACCATTAGCTCCCTCCATCTTGTCTAGAACATCAAGGCAACGTATGTAGGCTACGCCTCCACCAGGGACAATACCTTCGGCAACTGCAGCTCGTGTTGCGCTTAATGCATCATCAACACGATCTTTCTTCTCTTTCATCTCCACTTCACTAGGAGCACCAATATAAAGCACTGCAACACCACCTGCCAACTTAGCCAGACGCTCCTGCAGTTTCTCTTTGTCATAAGTAGATTTGGTAGTCTCAATCTGAGCCTTTATTTGAGCCACTCGATCAGCAATTGCCTGCTTGTCGCCAGCACCGTTAACGATCACTGTATTCTCTTTGTTTACAGTAACTTTCTCTGCTGTGCCAAGCATATCAACACTCGCACCTTCAAGCTTTAAGCCCTTCTCTTCGCTGATTACAACACCACCAGTAAGTGTTGCGATATCCTCGAGCATTTCCTTACGACGGTCACCAAAACCAGGAGCTTTAACAGCGCACACCTTAAGTGAGCCACGCAAACGGTTAACAACAAGGGCGGCAAGCGCCTCGCTATCAACGTCCTCACTTATTATAAGCAATGGGCGTCCACTCTGAGCAGTAGCTTCTAGCACAGGAAGCATGTCTTTAAGCACAGAAATTTTCTTGTCAAAAATCAAGATATATGGGCGTTCCATTTCACATTCCATTTTCTCTGTGTTAGTCACAAAATAAGGTGAAATGTAACCACGATCAAACTGCATACCTTCTACAACATCGACACGCGTGTCAGTCCCCTTAGCTTCCTCTACGGTGATCACACCATCTTTATTAACTTTCTTCATTGCCTCTGCAATGAGTTCGCCAATCTCTTGATCATTGTTAGCGCTTACACGGGCCACATTTTCAATTTTACTGAAGTCATCTCCCACTTCTTGAGCTTGAGCTTTGATCTGCTCAACAACAGCAGCTACGGCTTTGTCGATACCACGTTTAACTGCCATTGGGTTAGCGCCTGCAGCAACGTTCTTAAGACCTTCATTTATTATCGATTGAGCCAGTACAGTAGCAGTAGTTGTACCATCACCTGCATCATCACCGGTTTTCTGTGCAACTTCTTTAACGAGCTGTGCACCAATATTTTGGAATTCGTCCTCCAACTCAACTTCGCGAGCCACACTAACACCATCTTTAGTGATGTGCGGAGCGCCAAACTTCTTGTCAAGAATCACATTGCGTCCTTTCGGGCCAAGTGTAACCTTTACAGCGTCGCTCAATTGGTCAACGCCCTTCTTAAGCTCTTCGCGAGCCTTAATGTCAAATTTTATAATTTTTGCCATAATATTACCTCCTTCATTATTCTTCTACAATTGCCAAAATGTCACTCTGACGCATCATCAAAAGTTTTGCGCCATCTACTTCAATCTCGGTACCAGCATACTTGCCATATAGCACTGTATCACCAGCTTTTACTATCATTTCCTCATCTTTGGTCCCATGACCAACGGCTTTCACAACACCCTTTAAGGGTTTCTCTTTTGCGCTGTCGGGGATAATAATACCACCAGCAGTAACTTCTTCGGCTTTTGCAGGTTCTATAAGAACTCTGTCACTTAATGGTTTAATTGTCATATTGTTAATAATTATAAGTTATATGTTATTTGCAATAAATTAAGCATTCATAATGCCATTTAGATATAAAGCATATTTTATGCCAAATTCGCACTTTTGGACTATAGCGACATTTTGTCATAACTTTTATTTATTTATTTAAATTATTTATTATAACTTTGCACACGATTTTAAAGAACTCAAACATAAACATTATAAAACAAATAACATCAGTATGACACAAACTATTAAAAAGACATTACGCGATTCAGCCGCAATGCGCTGGACCGCTCTATTGCTGCTGGCTCTAGCCATGTTCTGCAGTTACGTATTTATGGACATTCTGTCCCCAATCAAAGATTTGATGCAAGAGACTCGCGGTTGGGATAGTGCTGCATTTGGACGCATGCAGGGTGCCGAAGTGTTCCTAAACGTGTATGTATTCTTCCTAATCATCGCTGGTATCATTCTTGATAAGATGGGCGTTCGCTTCACAGCAGTGCTCTCAGGTGTTGTGATGCTTATTGGTGGAATCATTAAATTTTATGCTGTAACTGAAGGATTTGATAATACTGCTTTGGGCCAGTGGTTCACAAATAATCTGAATTGGAATGTCAACATTCCTTTCATTGGCGATATCCTCCCATTTGCTGATGGCATGCCCGGATCGGCAAAAGTGGCTGCCATTGGATTCATGCTATTTGGTAGTGGATGTGAGATGGCTGGTATTACTGTTTCTCGTGGTATTGTTAAATGGTTCAAGGGTCGTGAGACTGCGCTTGCAATGGGTAGCGAGATGGCCCTTGCACGCTTGGGTGTTGCTACATGTATGATTTTTGCCCCCTTCTTTGCAAAGCTCGGTGGTGAAATCCACGTTGACAATGCAGTTAAGTTTGGAGTAGTATTGCTTTGTATTGCTCTCATCATGTTTATTGTTTACTTCTTCATGGACAAGAAACTTGATTCGCAAACAGGTGAGGCCGAAGAGAAAGACGACCCATTTAAGCTCAGTGACCTTGGTAAAATTTTCACCAGCCTTGGATTCTGGCTTGTTGCCCTTCTTTGTGTGCTTTACTACAGCGCGATTTTCCCATTCCAGAAGTACGCAGTCAATATGCTCCAATGCAACTTGACACTTAATCCTGCTGATCCTGCAACTTATTGGGGTGGCAGTACCGAAGGATTCCCTATCCCCATCACAGTGATTCAATATCTCATCATGCTTGTTGTTGCCATTTGCGCATTCTCAAGTAATTTCTCCAAGAAGAAAAGCATGAAAATCGGTCTTATGGCACTTGCTGTTGTAGCACTGGTAGTTTACTGCATTATGGGTTACATGCGTGGTACTGCCGAAACAATTTTTGCAGTATTCCCACTTCTTGCTGTGGCCATCACACCTATCCTGGGTAACTACGTTGACCACAAAGGTAAAGCCGCAACAATGCTCATGCTTGGTTCGATATTGCTGGTTGTTTGCCACCTTACTTTCGCGTTTATTCTACCCGCATTCAAGGGCAACACTGTTGGTGGTACTATTGTAGCATATGTTACTATTTTGGTACTTGGAGCTTCGTTCTCACTGGTTCCAGCAGCCCTTTGGCCATCAGTACCAAAATTGGTTGACGAGAAAATCATTGGTTCAGCCTATGCAGCGATTTTCTGGATTCAGAATATTGGTCTTGGACTATTCCCAACCCTCATTGGTAACGTTCTCCAAAGCACTAATCCTGAGGGCACAGCTGCACACGAACTTGACTACACCTGGGCACTTGTTATGCTTGCCGTACTTGGAATCGCAGCATTGTTGATTTCAATTTACCTGAAAGCTGTTGACAAGAAGAAAGGCTATGGACTTGAGCAACCAAATATCAAGTAAAATTAGTTATTAAACTTAATATAGGGCGTGCAATGCTCACAGCGAGTGCGCGCCCTTTTATTATGCAAAGAAATGACAAACGTTTCAAATAAAATCAACAACTCCCCCGCCCTGCGTTGGGCAGTTCTCGGTCTAGTATCGGTTACTATGATGATGGGATATATTGTGGCCAAGCAGATGTCTCCGCTGCAATATTTTCTTGAATTGCCTGGCGATGAGGGCGGATTAGGATGGACTAGCGGCGAGTTTGGCATACTTGCTGGTTCACGCGGTTTTTTTAATGTATTCCTGCTCATGCTTTTTGTTGGTGGAATCATCCTTGATAAGACCGGTGTTCGTTTTGCCGGAGTGCTATCATGCGTATTAATGCTTGGTGGTACAGCAATAGATTACTATGCTATTGCTTTTATGGACCCATCACACATGCTTAACATCAATTTGCAATGGCTCGGTTATAGTGACCCTACAATCAAGCTTCAGGTTCTTGTAGCAGCATTAGGATTTGCAACTTTTGGTATTGGCTATGAGCTATGTGGAATCACAGTATCAAAAGTTGTGGTCAAATGGTTCACCGGTAAAGAAATGGCACTTGCCATGGGTATACAAGTTGCTTTAGCGCGACTTGGAACAGGTTTGGCATTATCAGGAGCACCAAAACTCGCTTCTGACTTTTCATTGAGTACTCCAATCCTTGTTGGTCTGTTTGCTGTAGGAGTGGGATTAATTATTTATCTCATTTATTGTTCCATGGACCGAAAAGCTGATACCAAAACAAATGAGACCATCAATTCTGATGAAGAAAAATTTCATTTTAAAGATATGGGCGCGACAATGAAAAACCCAGGATTTTGGCTAATTACCATGCTATGCATGCTCTATTATTCCGCACTATATCCTTTCCTTGACTTCGCCACAAAAATGATGATTTCAAAATATGGTGTTGAACCGTCAATTGCCGGTAATATCCCTGCCATCTTACCATATACTTCTATTGTGTTGACTCCTCTCTTTGGTGGTATGTATGACAAAATTGGCAAAGGTGCTACAATAATGATAATTGGTACTGTGATGCTAACCTTGGTGCTTATGGTATTTGCTCTACCATTTAACTCAAGCATTCTTGCAATTTGCTTAATGTTGATTTTAGGTATCGCATTCTCACTACTGCCAAGTGTATTATGGCCTGCAGTACCAAAGATTGTTCCCATGAAGCAATTAGGAACCGCCTATTCTATCATTTACTACATTCAAAATATAGGATTGATGCTAATCCCCATCGTTATTGGAGGGGTTTTACAACGCAACACTTCGGGAACAACCGTCGACTATACCGATGCAATGTGGATATTTACATGCATAGGAATTGCAGCTATCGTCGTGTCAGTAATGTTATTGATTATTGACCGTCGCAAGCACTATGGACTACAAGATGCTAATATTAGCAGCAATTAGTATAATCTAACCTTATAATAACAGGTGCCCAACATTGTTTGTAGGGCACCTGTTATTCTATATTATAGATTATCAAAACATCTTCGACACTTGATCTAGACTTAAAACATTTGCTATCAACTTACCATTAGGGGAATATTTAGGATTTTGTAGTTGTTTCCAGTCATTAACAAGTGTCTTCATCTCTTCTTCATTTAGTTGACGACCACTTGGAATTGCTGCACGTGCGGCAATCGTCAGAGCTATATTCTCATAAACCCTATCCTTTATACTGTTACCACCAGTGCTCACCTGATTAATAACGTCATTGAGCAGTTCTATTACATCAACATTATCTAATCCAGGAGGAACAGAATTAATTGACCAATCACCACCACTCAAACGTGACACCCCAAATCCGGCTTTCTCCAAATCACACTCTATCTCTTCAAAAACAGCATTTTGTGCACCAGTAAAATGTGCTATTTCGGGGAACAACACTCGCTGTGAAATCACATTAATTCCATCAATCTGCTTCATTAAACGCTCATAAAGAACAGTCAAATGAGCACGATGCTGGTCAAGAATCAGAATGCCATCATTAGTAAGTGTAAGCAGATATTTATTACCAAATTGAAGAATGTTTTGTGGGCCTTCATCAATCAAAATGATTGGTTTATTTTCTTGAGTACTTACAGAATCAATCAGATCATCAGTACTATCTTGTCCTGTCCTCTCAAAATTTTTGTAGAGTTCTTCCCAGTTGGGCATTGTCGTTGATCCATATTGGCCTATTTTCGTCGTCCCACTTCCTGTGGAAGCATCTTTAAATGGATTGTAGCCATGGTCAATATTGATAGAAGGTGGTGTGGTCGTATGTGGAAGTGTAAAAGCGGGAATTTCGGGAGCATCTTCTTTGTCAAAGTCGATTGAAGGAACTACACTGAAACGCCCTAAGGTCTCCTTGACTGAAGCTGCAAGAATCTGCCAAATTGGCATCTCATTCTCAAACTTTATCTCTGTTTTAGTTGGATGAATATTGACATCAATGGTTTCTGGGTCAACTTCAAATTCAAGGAAATAATTTGGTTGTGCATCGTCAGGAATGAGTTCATTATAGCAAGTGATAACCGCTTTGTGAAAATAGGGATGGCGCATATAGCGCCCATTGACGAAGAAATATTGAAGTGAATTACGCTTGCGAGCATTCTCCGGTTTAGCTATAAAACCAGTAATCTTAACTAAAGATGTCTCTATGGCAAGAGGTATGAGCTGCTGTTCAAGATTATGTCCAAAAATGTCAACTATACGCTGCTTAAATGATCCTTTCGACAGTTTATAAAGCACATTACCATTATGTGTCATGGTAAATTCTATTCCATAGTTTACTAATGCAAGCTTCTCAAACTCTTTAATTATATTACTCAATTCAACTTGATTGCTTTTAAGAAACTTGCGACGGGCAGGAACGTTGAAAAACAAGTCCTTTATCATGAAATTACACCCAACTTGACACACGTCGGGCTCCTGCGACTCACAATGTGAAGCATTGATTAGCAACTTGGTGCCTAATTGAGCACCACGAGCACATGTGCGAAGTTCAATGTGAGAAATTGCAGCAATTGATGCTAATGCCTCACCACGAAACCCCATTGTTTGCAATGCAAAAAGGTCATCGGCCTGACGTATTTTAGAGGTACTATGTCTCTCAAAGGCCAATCGAGCATCAGTATCGCTCATTCCAACACCGTTATCAATTACTTGAATGAGAGTCCGCCCAGCATCCTTAAGCACAATCTGGATTGATGTAGCACTAGCGTCAACTGCATTCTCAACAAGTTCTTTAATTACTGATGCGGGACGTTGAATTACCTCGCCAGCTGCAATCTGGTTGGCAACAGAGTCAGGAAGAAGTTTTATAACATCGCTCATGATAAGATTCTTGTTCTATTTATTGGGGTTATCTCACAACAGTTCGGCGTTTATTTACTGTCTCACCAAAAATTTGACGCATTTCGTCACTAACCACAAGAACATCATATGGATCTTTAGGACGGATTGATTCAAACCACCAAAACTTGTCGATGCGTAGTTGACTTTTCTTTGCCAAAAACAGCGGTACCACAGTGCCTGTCACATCTGGCCACATCTTAATTTTATCAACCTTCTGCTTTGGTTTCATATCAATTGTCAAGTAGGCACTATTGGCATTGACAAGTTTATTATAAGTAGAATCATTTTCCATGGGATAAAACAGGGCTTCTACATCTCCGTTCACGTCAAGGTGCCGTAATTCTTGATCGGAAAAGAAAGCTTTCATCGAACGTCCACTCAATTGATTATAATAATCTTCACCAAGGTGCTCGATTAAAAGACCATTATTGGGCAATGTGGCCCAATCAACAGTAGAATCTTGCACATGAACATTAATCTCTTCTCCACTTATCTGTCGACCTTCACTCCAAATCACAGCATGCCTGTACATATTCAAGATGGAATCTTTCTCACTTACAGCGGCAGAGTCGCACACTCCCTGTATATCTTTACGGTAAAATCTTACAAATTTATTTGCAATCAATAAGCGTTCTTTCTTGTCGCTATTAATCATTCTTAATGTATCGGCATGAATATATATGGTGTCCTTTTGAGAGAACTCACGTGCTAGAGCATTCTCAGTCACATATGATTCATTGGTCTTTTCATTATGATATCCAACCTCACCCACCAATATAACCTTATTTTCAGGATCGGTAAGCACCACATTGCCTTGGGCGTGCCCTATGCCATTCTTTCTGTCATAATCCATTTTGTCGCCCTTGAGCACACGTTTTGTTTTAATATCGGTAAGTACAACATTGCCTTGGGCCTGTCCCCTATTATTTCGTCGATCGTAGATGACCTCATCACCTTGTAATGTTTGCTGATTTTTCTCATCAGTTATTATCACATTGCCATGTGCTCGACTTTGATCGTTACGCTTGTCATAGAAAACCTGGTCACCACGCAATGTTTGCTTGTTTTTATCATCAGTCACAACCACATTGCCCTGGGCGTGACTTTGACCACTACGTCGATCATAGTAAACATCATCACCTCGCAACGTCTGCTTGTTTTTATCATCAACAAGCACCACATTCCCCTGAGCATGACCTTTATCATTTGCTCGGTCATAGTACATTACATCACCCACAATAGTGTTACCATCACGACCTTTGACAGTAGAACGGTTATAGAGAGTACCTTGTCCTGTGGCAAGATTATAGGTGCCACTTGATGTGTAAATAATGTTGCCGTCCTCAAGCGATACAATTTCAGTCTTGTCCTCAATAGTAGCTAATCGTGTGTTCATGTCATAGTCGAGCACATCGGTGTGGAGTTTTATCTTGCTATTAACCAAGTTAACATTTGAGGTAAACTGAACTTTTCTTGTGTCTTGCTCATATCTTCCCACGGCAGAAGTGACACGTGTGCCCTGGTTGTCTACGACTGTACCTCCACCAAAGTATCTAGCAACATTGTTGAGCATATCGTAGTCAAGACTATCAGTAGTCACGGTCATCGACGGATTAACCACACGCACATTGTGACGAAGTTTCGCGACCTCAACATCACCATAGTAATGCATACGGTCACAATACACTCTCATTGTGTCGGCTTGAACCATCACTACGTGTCCAAAAGCATCTAAAGAACTGGCTGCTTCATAGAAATAAGCACTATCGCAAGATAATGTCATGTTGCCACGACGGAACTTCACGTTGCCTTTCAATACACGATATTCAGTGCTTCGGCGTTCATTATAAACGAGTTTGTCAGCATTCTCAAGAAAAACTTTGCCAGGATCAAAACGATTGGCATCAGGAATTTGTGGTGTGATGCGTCTGATATGCTGAGTTGTTGCGCCAGGTTTAGCCGCAACAGCCGGTTGAGGAGTTACAGTCGTATTGTTCTTTTTTTGTCCTTGAGCTACCGACACAACCAATAAGAGCATTACTGATAAGACAAAAAACCTGAGCCAAACAAGATTATCTACTCTCGCTTGACTCAAATAAAGCTTATTTCTCTTATTGGTCAACACTGTAATATTATTTGTCAGAAGTGTTGATGTTTAACCACTTATACTTGAAGTCGCAGTTACGCCAACCTTCCTCGATGTAAACGTAAGTAGACTTCTGCTTCTCCTCAATCCACTTGGTTAGAATCTCTTCACGCTTGTAGTTCTCATAGAGGTCTTTTAGCACTTGATAATCATCGGCAAAATCGGCACGATGACTTTCGATACGCTTAGAGAGCTTCACAATGGCAACTTGCTGGCGATTAGTGGCTGGATTGATCATAACAAATGGTTCTGAAATCTCTCCTACCTGCATATTTGCAACAACTTTACCCACCTCATTGGGCAGATCAGCCATCTCGAAGAGATTGCTATGAGTCTTTGCATTAAGCATTACGCCATTATTGTTTTTGGAGTCTTTATCTTGTGAGACATAAAAAGCTGCATTCTCAAAGGTAAGGTCCTTCTTTCCCTCAAGTATGACATTACGCAATGAGTCAAGTTTTATTTGAGCATTATCAAGATCTTTAGGAGAAACCTTTGGACGCAAAAGAATGTGACGTGTATTGATTCGGTCACCACGTTTTTCAATCAACTGGATAATATGGAATCCAGCATCGGTCTCTACAATTTTTGAAACTCTCTTAGTATCATTAAGATTAAAGGCTGCAGTGGCATATTCAGGAAGCAACTCTGCTCGCCCACGGAATCCCACTTCTCCTCCATAAGTAGAAGAACCATCTTCACTATAAAGAATTGCTAAGGTCGAGAATTCACTTTCTCCACTATTAACTTTCTCACTATACTCGCGAAGTCTTGCTTTGACATTCTCTATTTCTTCCTGAGGAATGGCAGGATTAATCGTAATAATCTTGACCTCAACCTGAAGAGGAATTGTTGGCAATGAATCCATGGGAATTGTATTGAAATATCTGCGCACATCGGCAGGTGTGGCTTTAATGTTTTTAGTCAAGTTGCGTTGTACCTCTTGCACGGTATATTGATCTCTAACCACATCTATTAACTGATTGCGCAACTCTGGCAGTGATTTCCTGAAATACTCCTCAACCTTCTCACGTGAACCAAGGCTAGCAATCAAATAATTGATGCGCGAGTCAACACTCTGCATCACAGTTGAGTTAGGAATCTCAACAGTATCAATCTTAGCCTGATGAAGGAACAACTTCTCAACTGCCATACGCTCGGGAAGGACACAATAAGGATTTCCATCAATTGGGATGCGCTCATACATTGCCTGCTGATACTGTTCTTCAATATCAGACTTAAAAATGGGCTCATCTCCCACTACCCATGCCACCTCTTCGGCAACATTGTTTTGTGCACTGACGCTCAATGCCATAATCGCCATTAAGCAGAAAAGGATTGTTTTAATCTTCATATTGTTATTATTGTCAAATTATTCAGTTATATAAACATAAATTTATCAACTTGCAAAGTTCTTGATTTTTTATCATTTCACAAAATGAATTTCAATTAATAAAATATAATTATTTTATATATCTACAAAAAAACACCTTGTTGCAACTAGAAAGGATTCCATGCAACAAGGCATTTATTATTTTTATTAAAAACTATTTAATCTTCTATTTATATTTTTTCTTTAACTGCTTAAGTACTTGTTTGTCGATATTTACTGAATACCTCTTGTGAAGTCCTTCAATCCATTCTTTCTCGAGATCATCTTGATAGTCACTCGAAACTAAGCCTTTTACGTCACTCAACTCTTCAGGTTCCTTAAGGATTTTGCCATAAAGAATCCTGTAAACAGGATATCCTGTATAGTTAGACTCAACATGTTTTCCATTGAAAGCCACATAATCGACCATATCATTCTCACCTTTCTGTGAAACAACACGAACCATCTTGATGTTACGACCAAACTTCTTGTTAAGAGCACTAGTAATTGAGTCCTCAGGCTCTGATTTCAAAGTATTGTACATCGATATTGCCTCATTCATGATTGAGTCGCTTTTTGCACAAATCATTATACCCTTAAAGTGTGGCTCATCCCATTGATATTTAGAGCGATTAGCATTAAAACGCTGAAGTAATGCTTCATCATTGCTTTTGGCTTTATTCCAAACCTCCTTATTCATTACCTCAAAAAGCAAAGTACCATCACGATACTCGTTCATGAGATTTCGGTAGTCTGGATTCAAGTCGATAAGATTATCAGAATAATACTTAACTATTTCTTGCGTGGCAAGTCTATCAACATTAGCTTCTATCTCGGCAGCTGCTATATCATTACTAGCAAATTTTGCCTTGGGGTTAAGAAGTTTAGCCATGTTTGAAAGTGGCGATTTCTGATTCGCTCCATAAGTGAACATTGTGAAATTGCTCTTCGCAATAACATCGGTTACAAATGTTGAATCATACCCACCATGAACATTTAGTTCTTTAAGAATATATTCTTTTAGTTGATTATTCTTCTGGTAATTCTGTTCTTTAAGAATTTGGGCATTCTTGCTTTCAATAGGCATCATTGAGCGTTCGTCATTTTTGATTTTCTGCTCTATTGCAGATCTTGTTTCATCAAATGTGCCTAGTGGATTGTGACCAATTTTCTTAATGATGTGATATCCATAGCTAGTCTCAACTGGAGCAGAAATTTCACCGTTGGGAAGACTATATGCTACTTCTTCAAACGGCTTTACCATATAATTCCTGCCAAAAGGAGGCAGCTTGCCACCATTGCGTGCCGAATTCTTGTCCTGAGAATATTGCCTTGCAAGTTCCTCAAAGTCCTCACCATTAAGGATGCAGTTATAAATTGAGTCAATCGACGCTTTTACCACTGCTTTAGCACTATCGGATATCACCATACCAAGTCCGCGAGGGAAGAGACGCAAAATGTGAGCAACTTCAACTTTGCCATCATTAGGGCGAGTGCCATTTACCTTAACCATGTGAACTCCATAGTCGGTAACGAAAGGCTTTGATAGCTCACCAACGGGAGTCTCATAAACAACTTTCTCAAAAGCATAGGGGAAAACACCGCTTGTTATGAAACCATATTCGCCTTTATTATTCTCCTTAGAGCGGTCGATAGAATATTTCATAACCAGATCAGTAAAGCTTTCGCCGTTCAAAATGCAGTTACGGATGCTGTCCATCTTAGCCAACTGTCGATTCTCCTCAGCTTTTGTTCTGCCTCGAGAAAGCATAATGTGGCTCACATTAACGTCAGTTTTCATGCGTTCATATGCCTCTTTCACCAGCTTTTCTTGCAAGTCGGTATCGATCAAGAATGGTGTAAGCATATCTGTTTTATATCCTTCAAGCTCTTTTTTGATGCGAGGCAATGTGTCATAACCTAATCGCTCAGCCTCAGCAACTTTAAGCTTATAGTTAACAAAACGGTCGACATACTCATCAATTGACTCTTTGTTAACTTGCTGTTCTAAGTTTTTCTTATAAAGATACTCAAACTCTGAAACCTTTACTTCCTTATTGTTGATTTTCATCAACACTGGATCTTTGGCAGCATAAGCTCCACCTACTACACCTGCAATAATTAATGCAGAAACGAATAACTTAAGTTTCATAATTATTATAAAATCGATTTTCTTTTACTTTCAATACAATTTATAACGTAAATATTAAAATGAAATTATAAGCTTATCATTAAATTAAGTTAATTTATTGAGACATTTAGAAACCAATAAACTAACTTAATCACTAAAATGTGTAATATTTGAACTAATTTCCCAATTCGCTCAGGAATTTGATGCGTACAAGACGTATCTCTTCTTCGGTGTACTCATCACCCAGTTCCTCCATTGCTACACTAAGCCGGTCGGTATCACTCTCTTTAAAATACTCGAAAATGTCTTCTAGGTGGTCATCATCCATAATATCCCTGATGTAATAGTCGATATTAATGCGCGTTCCAGAGTAAACGATAGCCTCTATTTCATCAAGCATTTTGTCAAATTCAAGACCTCTTGAGTCAGCAAGGTCTTTCAAGGGCACCTTGCGGTCAATACTCTGAATAAGAGAAATTTTCAGTTTGCTCTTGTTGGCCACTGTGCGAACACGCATATCTTCAGGACGTATTATCTCATTCTCTTCTACATGCTTCTTAATAATGTCAAGGAACTCAGCACCATATCGTTTCGCCTTACCCGCACCAACACCAGGAATGTTTTGCAATTCCTCCATTGTTATTGGATAGGTTGTAGCCATCGCTTCGAGAGAAGGATCTTGGAAGATCACATAAGGAGGCAGCTGCAATTTTGAAGCAGTCTTCTTGCGCAAGCTTTTCAAAATGCTGTAGAGTTCACCATCAAGAGCACCTGAACCACTTCGCATCTCATCCTCATCAACAGTATTGAAGTCACGATCCTCAACAACGAGGAAAGAAGATGGATTATCCAGGAAGTCTCGCCCACGTTTTGTAACCTTAAGTAGACCATAATTCTCAATATCACGGTCGATAAAACCGGCAATTATGCCTTGAGATATCACAGCATTCAAGAATTTTGGAGTTTTGTCTTTTTGGCAACCAAAAACATCAAGTTTATGATGCAAATAAGATTTAACCTCGGTATTGGCGTCACCAACCATAACATCGATAACATGGTCGGCTTTAAACTTCTCCTTCAGTTGCAGAATTGTCTCAATAGCATCGCACAACTCGTTGCTAGCTTCAATGCGTTTTCTTGGATGCAGACAGTTGTCACAGTTGTGGCAATTATCTTCGGGATATTCTTCGCCGAAATAATGCAACAGAGTCTTTCTACGGCAAACCGAAGTCTCTGCATAGGATGCTGTCTCAGCCAATAGTTGCTTGCCAATTTCCTGTTCAGCAACGGGTTTACCCTGCATGAATTTGCGCAACTTGTCAAGGTCTTTTTGAGCATAGAAAGTAATACATTGTCCTTCACCACCATCACGACCAGCACGGCCAGTTTCTTGATAGTATCCTTCTAGGCTCTTTGGTATATCATAATGGATCACAAATCTCACATCGGGCTTGTCGATTCCCATACCAAAAGCAATCGTAGCAACTATCACATCCACATCTTCAAGCAAGAAAGCATCTTGATTGGCCGAACGTGTGGCACTATCCATACCCGCATGATAAGCAAGGGCCTTGATGTCGTTCACCCTAAGCGTTGTAGCCAGTTCTTCAACCTTCTTACGACTTAAGCAATAGATAATACCCGACTTGCCAGGCATTGACTTTATATACTTAATAATATCTTTGTCAACGTCTTTGGTCTTAGGTCTCACCTCATAATAAAGATTAGTTCGGTTAAATGAAGACTTATATACATTAGCTTCCATTATGCCCAAGTTCTTCTGAATATCATGCTGAACCTTTGATGTAGCTGTGGCAGTGAGCGCAATTATTGGGCGCACTCCTATCTCATTAATAAAATGACGAATGCGGCGATACTCAGGGCGGAAGTCATGGCCCCACTCTGATATGCAGTGAGCCTCATCGATTGCATAAAATGAGATTTTTACACTCTTGAAGAATTCAAGATTCTCTTCCTTAGTCAACGACTCAGGAGCCACATAAAGGAGTTTAGTCTTTCCTGACAAGATGTCCTCTTTAACCTGGTCGATAGCCTGCTTGTTGAGCGAAGAGTTAAGGAAATGCGCAATGCCATCCTCATCGCTGAAGTTGCGCATGGCATCTACCTGATTCTTCATGAGCGAAATCAAGGGAGATATGACTATGGCTGTTCCTTCCATAAGCAACGATGGCAACTGATAGCAAAGCGATTTACCGCCACCAGTGGGCATCAACACAAAGGTGTCATGCTCATCAATAAGGCTAAGCATGATGTCTTCTTGCTGGCCTTTAAAGGTGTCAAATCCAAAATATTTTTTCAGTGTAGACACCAGTTGCTCTTTATTCGCCATAGTCTTAAGGTTTTTTTGGTTTCAGTTATTCAATTGACAAATTTAATGAAAATAAATTAATCAGCGAAATTAATTGTTGATTTTTTTATAAAGAAGTTGAAATTACTGCAAAATTAGAACTTTCAAGTTGTTGTTCGGCATATTCACGAGTTAACTCAAACTTCTTTATCTTCTTAGACGGCATGCTATACATAGCGTCCATCATAATGGTCTCGAAAATTGAGCGCAAACCACGAGCCCCAAGTTTATACTCAACGGCCTTGTCAACAATGTAGTCAAGAGCATCATCAGAAATACTGAACTTAATGCCATCCATAAGCATTAATTTCTCATATTGCTTAACTATAGCATTCTTGGGTTCAACGAGGATGCGACGCAAAGCATCTCGTTCAAGTGGCTCAAGGTTAGTGATAACTGGCAAGCGACCTATAATCTCGGGTATCAAACCGTAGGCACGAAGATCTTGTGGCGCAACATAGTGCAACAGCTTCTCTCGTTCGGTTTTGCTAACGTGATTACTAGCACCATACCCCACTACCTGAGTGTTGAGTCGCATTGCAATTTTGCGCTCTATTCCCTCAAAAGCGCCACCACATATAAATAGAATGTTCTTTGTGTCAACCGGTATCATCTTTTGCTCAGGATGCTTGCGTCCGCCTTGAGGAGGAACGTTGACTACCGAACCCTCAAGCAACTTCAAGAGACCTTGCTGAACACCCTCACCACTAACATCACGAGTAATAGATGGATTATCGCTTTTGCGAGCGATCTTGTCAATCTCGTCGATGAAAACGATGCCACGTTCAGCCTCTTTAACGTTATAATCGCATGCCTGAAGTAACCTGACTAACAAGCTCTCAATATCTTCCCCCACATATCCAGCTTCGGTCAAAACCGTTGCATCAACAATAGCGAAAGGAACTTTAAGCAACTTAGCAATAGTTTTTGCTAAAAGAGTTTTGCCTGTTCCAGTTGGTCCTACAATAATGATATTCGACTTCTCGATATCCACATCGTCCTTATTCTGCGACAAGCGTTTATAATGGTTGTATACAGCCACCGACAAGTATTTCTTAGCGCTCTCCTGCCCTATCACATACTGGTCAAGATAGTCTTTTATCTCAACTGGTTTGGGTAAGTTTTTCAAATCTATGTCGCTAAGTGCGCTCTCATTAATCTTATTAAGGTATTCTCGCGATATTTCGTTGGCTTTTTCGGCACATTCATTGCAGATGAACCCGTTCAACCCAGGGATAAGCAGGTCCACCTCACGTTGGCTGCGACCACAAAAGTCGCATCTCATCGTTTCTCTTTTTGCCATAAAACTGAATTTATATCCTTATTTCGCTTTCTCGAGAACCTTGTCAATCATACCATAATCAAGAGCCTCCTGTGAGGTCATCCAGTAATCGCGATCGCTGTCGGCATACACTTTGTCGTAAGGCTGCCCTGAGTGTGTAGATATTATTTTGTAAAGTTCCTCTTTGAGTTTCTGAATCTCACGTGCAGTAATCTCAATGTCGGACGCCTGGCCTTGAATGCCACCCATGGGTTGGTGTATCATGACACGAGAGTGCTTAAGAGCATAGCGCTTGTCCTTCTCGCCAGCAACGAGCAGTATAGCTGCCATTGATGCTGCCATACCAGTGCATATTGTGGTGACATCACTCTGGATGTATTGCATAGTGTCATAGATTCCAAGACCGGCATACACTGAACCACCAGGAGAATTAATGTAGATTGACACATCCTTGCCCGGGTCGGCGCTATCGAGATAAAGCAGCTGAGCTTGTATAACGTTGGCTGTATAATCATCTATTTGGGTTCCCAAGAAGATAATGCGATCCATCATCAAGCGTGAGAACACATCCATTTGTGCAACATTGAGCTTACGTTCCTCGATGATTGTGGGCGAGATATAACTGCTCTCAATCATGGCTTGAGTAGTTTGGTCAAAAGTTAAACCATTCATTCCCAAATGGTTTACAGCAAAATTTCTAAAGTCTTTATTCATATCATCAATAATTTATAAGTTTTTATTTTTTCAAAGATAGTAATTTTTTCTCAAATATTCTAATTTGAGAGACTTTTTTAAACGATATTTCACAAAAACAAGTACATTCTTCACTATAATACGCAACAAAGGCCGAATTATAAGTTTCGGCCTTTGTCGGAATAATATTTAATCAATATTATTTCTTATCAAAGAGCTTATTGAATTCCTCAACAGTAACGTTTTTCTCGGTAAGGCTTACATTATCACGGATAGTGGCAAACACCTTATCCTCGAAGGCACGACGATTAATTTCCTTAGCATAGTCCTTGTTCTCCATCATCTCTCCAGCATAGCGGTCGAGAGTCTCGTCGGGAACATTACCAATACCATACTGTGCAAACTGCTGAGCTGCATAGATACGGGCAAGACGTAACTGGTCCTCTTTCTCAATCTTAACATCATATTGCTTAGCAACTTTCTCCTTTATAAGTTGCCAAACTATTTCGCCCCTTGTGCGAGGATATTCCTCCTCAATCTTTTCGGGCTCAGTATCTTTGTTGATTGATACCAGATAGCGTTTCAGGAACTCATCGGGCAGTTCAAGTTCACCAACCTTCTTCTTGAGAACATTTTCAGCGTCGATGGTAAAGCGATAGTTACTGTCGCTCTTGAGTTGACCAGCAAGCATCTCCTTGATCTTTTCAAAATACTCCTCTTCGGTCTTAGCAACATCTTTTCCAAGAACCATGTCAAAAAGTTCCTGACCAAGTTCAGCATCCTTGTTAACGAGAATCTCACTTACCTTAAATGTGAAGTCGCTCTTAACATCGGCCTGTTCCTTGTCGACTGCCAACATTGCAGCCATCTCGGTAAGGTTGCCCCCAGAACTCAAATGAGGATTGAATGTGATCGTGTCATCCACCTTGAGGCCAACAAACTTTGCCTTCTCAACATCGTCTTTCAGATATTTGGGCGAAATGATTGTACGCTCTACTTTGATACCACCATCCTTAACGGTGCCATCTTCGTTGAGTTCTTCCATCGAACCACGCAACAAAGCGTCTTCAGTAGAAACATCGCCAGGAACCTGAGTTCCAAAACGCTTCTTAAAAGTCTCGTTTTGGTTCTCGACCATTTCCTTGCTAACCTCAATATTATAGTAAGGAACCTTCACGCGCTTGTCGAGCTTGAGTTCAAACTCAGGTGCGAAGCCAAGGTCAAACTTAAATTCAAAATTCTTCTCATTGACGAGGTCAACCTTTGTGTCTTTTGACAACATTGGCTCACCCAAAAGGTCAATATTATTCTCACGTATATACTTAGTGAGCTCACGGCTAACAATCTCATCAACCACTTCGGCTGTCACTTGACCGCCATAGTGCTTCTTAAGCAACGATGCAGGCACATGACCAGGGCGAAAACCCTTAATTGGACGACGGCGTCCCAGAAGTGACAATTGCTTCTTAACTTCGTCTTGATAATCCTCTTCAACTAGCGATATTGTGAGCACTCCGCTCACGTTACCATTCTTGTCTAATGTTACGTTCATTTCTCTTTTTTAAAGTCTATATATTTTGCTTATTTCCAATTTCATGTTTTTGAGCGTGCAAAATTACTGCAAATACATTGAATTACAAAATGAAAAAGCAATATTTTTAAATATTAAGGAGGCAAATGCTTTTTTATACACCTACCAAGTGGACTCACTTGACTCACTTGACTCATTTGACTCAATGGAATCAATGGAATCAATGGAATCACCTAAATATCTTCAAAAGTATGAGCCCCATGGCATTCGGTGTCATGGGACCCACATTATGATTGAATATTATTATACCTCCTCGTAAGGAATGTCTTGTGCGCTATCGCCGCCCTGGTTACCACCTTGTGGACCAGCACCTGGGTTAGCCCCACCAAATCCAGCAGCTCCTGGATCGAATCCAGCTCCTGGTTGAGGACCGCCTTGGGCACCACCAGATTGGTTATACATCTGCTGTGAAGCTTCATGGAATACAGCCTCAAGCTCCTTGGTTGCAACATCAATAGCATCGATATCCTGATTCTTGTGAGCCTCCTTGAGTTTACCAAGTGCTGTCTCAATCTGGCTCTTCTTGTCGGCAGGAAGTTTGTCGCCAAGATCCTTCAAACTCTTTTCAGTTTGGAAAATCATAGCATCGGCTTGATTAATCTTATCGATGCGCTCTTTTTCCTTAGCGTCGGCAGCAGCGTTAGCACTAGCCTCATCTTTCATTCGTTGAATCTCAGCGTCGCTCAAGCCACTAGAAGCCTCAATGCGGATGCTCTGCTCCTTGCCTGTAGCCTTATCTTTAGCACTCACGTTCATGATACCGTTAGCATCAACCTCAAACGTAACCTCGATTTGAGGTATTCCACGAGGTGCTGGAGCAATACCATCGAGGTGGAACATGCCCAAAGTCTTACAGTCGCGTGCCATAGGACGTTCACCCTGCAGTACGTGGATTTCCACGCTTGGCTGATTGTCAGCAGCAGTCGAGAACACCTGGCTCTTACGAGTTGGGATTGTTGTGTTAGCATCGATGAGTTTAGTCATCACACCTCCCAGAGTCTCAATACCTACACTCAGGGGCACAACATCGAGCAGCAGCACATCTTTCACGTCACCACTAAGCACACCACCCTGTATTGCAGCTCCTACAGCAACGACCTCATCGGGGTTAACCCCCTTAGATGGAGCCTTGCCAAAGAAGCGCTCAACAATCTGCTGAATAGCTGGAATACGTGTAGAACCACCCACGAGGATTACCTCGTTAATGTCACTTGGAGTGAGGTTAGCGTCACGCAGGGCCTGCTCACAAGGCTTGATAGTGCTCTGGATAAGGTCGTCGCACAGTTGCTCAAACTTAGCACGGCTCAAAGTCTTAACCAAGTGCTTAGGAATTCCATTCACTGGCATAATGTAAGGCAAGTTAATCTCAGTGCTCATCGAGCTTGAGAGCTCAATCTTTGCCTTCTCGGCTGCCTCTTTCAAGCGCTGGAGAGCCATAGGGTCCTTACGCAGGTCGATACCCTCCTCACTCTGGAACTCCTCGGCAAGCCAGTTGATAATGCGCTGATCGAAGTCATCACCACCTAGATGTGTGTCGCCATTGGTAGATTTAACCTCAAACACTCCATCGCCAAGTTCAAGGATAGAGATATCAAAAGTGCCTCCACCAAGGTCAAACACGGCGATACGCTTATCATTCTGGTCCTTATCAAGACCATAAGCAAGAGCAGCAGCTGTTGGCTCATTTACAATACGCTGAACATTCAATCCAGCAATTTCACCAGCCTCTTTAGTTGCCTTACGCTGAGAATCATTGAAGTAAGCAGGAACTGTAATTACAGCATCGGTAACGGTAGTTCCCAGATAATCCTCAGCAGTCTTCTTCATTTTTTGAAGAATCATTGCCGAGATCTCTTGAGGAGTGTACTGACGGCCATCAATCTCAACACGTGGTTGGTTGCTGCCGTTGTTCACAACCTTATAAGGTACACGCTCAGTCTCTTTCATAGTCTGATCATAGGTTTCACCCATGAAACGCTTGATAGAATAAACTGTGCGGGTTGGGTTAGTGATAGCCTGACGCTTTGCAGGGTCACCCACTTTACGTTCACCGCCGTCAACAAAAGCCACCACACTAGGGGTGGTGTTACGGCCTTCACTGTTAGGAATCACAACTGGGTTCTTGCCTTCAAGAACCGATACGCAAGAGTTTGTTGTTCCTAAATCAATACCAATAATTTTTCCCATAATTTATATCTTTTTTTGTTTATAATTCAATATTTAAAAACCTTTTTTATAGGCCTTCCACGGCGCTATTGTACAAATTTCGTGCCAAACTATTTACTGACATATTATAACAAAGAGAAGTAGAATGATATGACAAAATCTGCCACCATGTCACATTTCAGAAGGAATAAGGAACGAATGCTAATGTAAATTTATTTTTTCACAAAATATCTTCAAACTATTTTTTTATTCATATTAGATTTATTATCTTTGAAAAAAATTTTTTAAAATTCTACTATTATGAAACGTTACTTTATCATTTCTTTTCTGCTGGCGACGCTATTACCAGCAATGTCGCAAATCTCTAACGAAGAGAGACTATACTACAATGCTTTTGCCGATGTTCTTGAGAGTGCCAACGACCTAGTTGACGGTGCTATAAAAACATACTACTATGCTATCGAAGACCTTGACAATGACGGCGTTAAAGAGCTAGTAATGGCTGATATCAACAAGCTGAAGACTGTTTATAAAGTGGTTAACGGAAAGGTCCAAATTATAAGTCCCAATTACACCATCAACAATGATAAATTAAACTGGAAGCGAATAGAAGATTTCTACATCAATTCTGAGGTTGATCGCAGTAAAGATATAACTCTGCGCCACCACCCGATGTTTGCCTATGACATCAACATCGCCAAAAACCAGTTCACAGTTCCTGGTGATGTTACAAGCGATGAAGCTGTCATGAAATCGACAAAATATGATCGCATGGTATTCAAGCCTCATGTGGGCAACATCCATTTTGTGAAAGCCCAAAATAGCAGTTACGACAGCGACGGCACAAAGATAGAATTGGGCAAATGCTATACCTACTCACTAGACGATGCTGCAATGGCAAAAAAAATGTTCCGTGGCTACAACAAAGATCAGGCTGTTCCCATTGTTGTGCCTGCAGCATGGCTCAAGGATCACACCCCACTACAGTTCTCACGATATCTAAACGGTGAGAATAAGCCAAAAGTAGGAATCAAAGAACGCAAAATCATTGAGCAATACTATGGCAACGACTACAAAATACGCAAGATTGAATGGGTTGCAACTTGCCAAGAGAAGGGTCGCTCGTTTTATAATGTGATTTTTCAACCATACAAGAATCAGGTGCTTGCAGCCTTTTTGTGCATTGAAAAAGGTCAGGTAAAGTCGATACATAATAGCTGGTGGGAACAAGACAAGAATTATCCAAAAAGCACCACTATTGGTCCAGACATCGACGAACTTTTATATTTCATGCCAGAAATCATGGTCATGACCGACACCAAGGTGGGGTTTGAACTTTATATACGTTATCATTCACTCGAGGGAGTTCACTACGACATCTGGCGCGAAATAGCCGGCGAGTGGATAACAATTCAAGGTGGATACCATTACATTATGGCCTACTGATAAATACTCGACTTAGGTATCCTGTATCACGCGCTATAATTCACTCGGTGTTGAGTTATAGCGTGTGATTTTAGCATCTAAAATGGTGTATTTTTTCACAAAGATTATCACTAAATTACACATTATTTAAATAAATAATTTGTACCTTTGCACGACTTTTCACGCATAATATAATTAACTTAATATATAAACTTTTTATAAACAATTAATTATGGACATTTCACACATTGAACATGTTGGTATAGCAGTCACAAGCCTTGACGAGGCTATACCTTTCTATGAGAAGTTTCTCGGTTTCAAATGCTTTGCAATCGAAGAGGTAGAGGACCAACACGTAAGAACCGCTTTCTTTAAAGTGGGTCAAACCAAGATCGAGCTTCTAGAGGCTACTAGCCCCGATAGCGCTATCGCCAAGTTCATCGAGAAGAATGGTGGCCGTGGTGGCATCCAGCACATCGCATTCTGTGTTCAGGACGGTGTTGCAAACGCACTTCAGGAGATTCAGGACAAGGATGGTCGCGTTCTCGACAAGGCTCCTCGCAAGGGTGCTGAGGGCTTGAACATCGCATTTGTTCATCCTAAAACATCGGCCGGCGCTCTCGTTGAGCTTTGCGAAGACCCCAACAAATAAGAAACACTCAATACAATTCAAATAAAATGAGTAAACAACTCGAAAAAATTCAACAACTCATCGACATGCGTGCCAAAGCACGCGTAGGCGGCGGCGAGAAAGCCATCGCCAAGCAGCATGAGAAGGGCAAATTCACTGCCCGTGAGAGAATCAATATGCTCCTTGACCCAGGCAGCTTTGAAGAGCTCGACATGTTTGTGCAGCATCGTTGCACCAACTTCGGACAGGAGAAGAAATCATTCCTTGGCGACGGTGTTGTAACTGGCTACGGAACAGTTGACGGACGTCTTGTATATGTCTTTGCACAGGACTTCACTGTAATTGGTGGTTCATTGGGCGAGGCTATGGCATGGAAGATGTGCAAGGTTATGGATCTTGCCATGAAACAGGGTGCTCCCGTCGTTGGTCTTAACGACTCGGGCGGTGCTCGCATCCCTGAGGGCATCAACTCACTTGCTGGCTATGCTGAAATCTTCCAACGCAATATCGACGCTAGTGGTGTTGTTCCCCAGATTTCAGCTATCCTTGGCCCTTGTGCTGGTGGTGCTGTATATTCTCCTGCACTTACCGACTTCACTTTGATGGCTAAAGGCACTTCGTTCATGTTCCTCACTGGTCCAGCTGTTGTTAAGACCGTTCTTGGCGAGGATGTGACTCAAGAGCAACTTGGTGGAGCTCAGGTACACGCACAGAAGAGTGGTGTCACCCACTTTGCTTGCGACACTGAGGAAGAGGTTATCGAAACCATCAAGCGCCTGTTGAGCTACATGCCAAGCAATAACATGGAAGAAGCTCCTCGCATTGAGTGCAACGATCCTATCGACCGTGTTGAGGATGCTCTGAACAGCATTATTCCTGAGAGCCCCAACGATCCATACAACATGTATGACGTGATAGGTGCTATCGTCGACAATGGTGAGTTCCTTGAGGTTCACCGCGACTTTGCCAAGAACATCATCGTGGGCTTCGCTCGTTTCAATGGTCAGAGTGTGGGTGTGATAGCCAACCAGCCACAACACATGGCAGGTGTGCTCGACGTTAACGCTTCGAAGAAGGGTGGACGCTTTGTTCGCTTCTGCGACGCTTTCAATATCCCATTGGTAACACTCGTTGATGTGCCAGGCTTCTTGCCAGGTACTGGACAAGAGTACAACGCCGTTATCCTTAATGGCGCCAAGTTGCTTTACGCTTACGGTGAGGCTACAGTACCCAAGGTTACCGTTACCCTTCGCAAGAGCTACGGTGGTAGCCACATCGTGATGAGCTGCAAGCAGCTGCGTGGCGACATGAACTACGCATGGCCAAGCGCCGAGATCGCCGTTATGGGTGCCGCTGGTGCTGCCGGCATTCTCTATGCTAAGGACATGAAGGCTGCAAAGGTTGCCGCTGCCGAGGCTAAAGAGGCAGGCGACGAGGCCAAGGCTAAAGAAATCATGGAGGAGAACAAGAAATACATCGCCGAGAAAGAGCAAGAGTACAACGACCTCTTCTGCACTCCATTCAATGCAGCCAAGTATGGTTACATCGATGATGTTATTGAACCTCGCAACACTCGCTTCCGCGTGATTCGTGCCCTTGAGCAACTGCGCACTAAGAAGTACAACAATCCCGCCAAGAAGCACGGCAACATTCCATTGTAATTCCTATTCAACTACATTTCAAAATGAATAAGAAAATAATATTGACACTGATTGCTGTAGTAGCAGCTATCACCGCAAACGCTCAAGGCCGCATGGACTTGCGCATCAACGAGGTGATGGTACAGAACGACAGCAACTATGTTGACCAGTATGACCACCGTGCTGGATGGATTGAGATTTTCAATGCATCGCACGGAACTAATGGCATCGAGAAGATGTTCATCACCACACTCAAACCAAATTTCATCCAGGACTATTTCAAAGCTGAAGAGCAAAAGAGCAACAAAAAGCGCAACCAGCTGCTTCAAGAGCTCCGTGATTCGCATCCTGGTGAAGTTTTTGAGATTCCACGTGGCGATGTGGCAACTAAGGTCAAACCACGCTCTCATGTAGTGTTCTTTGCCGATGGTAATATTGAAGCTGGAACATTCCACCTTCCTTTCACCATGAAGGCTGGTCAAGAAAACTACATTGCCCTTTATGACGTGAATGGTGACTTGGTTGACGAAGTGACAGTTCCTGCTACTCTGCCAGCCGACCAATCGTTTGCTCGTTGCAGTGAGGACTCTATTGACCTGCACGGAAGTCACAATTTCGAAAGCAAGCTCTGGCAAGTGTGTGACGGTTCTTCAGAAGCTAAGGCTATTACTCCTGCCAAGTTCAACGCCCGTCCTATTAACAACAACATTGACATGTTTAAGAAGGATGACCCCTCGGGCATTCTGCTTACACTCATGTCGATGGGTGTAGTATTCAGTGCACTGCTCATGCTTTACATCTTGTTCAAGCTGTTTGGTAAAGCATTCACTGCCAAGGACAAGAAAAAAGACGATGAAGTTGTTGATAAAGCCGTTGAGGAACCGACAACTGATGCTGCTCAAGAAGGCAGCAACGATGAGGCTATTGCTGCCATTTGCATGGCACTCTATCAACACCTCAATGCTCACGATGAGGAGAGTGGCGTACTCACTTTCGACCACACTCATGAGCAGCACAGCGCATGGGGTTCTAAGGGAAACCTGCTGCTTCGCATGCCTGAGCATCACAGCAAACATTAATCAATCACTAACATTTAATTTGTTTTATCAATGAAAGAATATAAATATAAAATCAATGGTCACGAATACAAAGTAAATGTTGGTGACATTGAGAACAACATTGCAAACATCGAGGTTAATGGCGTGCCCTACACTGTTGAACTCGAGGAGGAAAAGGTTGCTAAGCCTGTTGTCAAGAGAGTTGCAGTTAGCAACGACGCACCTGTGGCAGCCAAGCCAGCTGCTGCTAAACCAGCTGCTGCAGCTGCAGGCGAATATGTTATTGCTTCTCCACTGCCTGGCGTTATCAAAGAGCTCCATGTTAAGGAAGGCCAACAAGTTAAGGCAAGCGACGTGGTTTGCATCCTCGAAGCCATGAAGATGGGCAACGAGATTCATGCAGGCAAGGACGGTGTGGTTAAATCAATTAATGTAGCTCTTGAGGAATCAGTTCAAGAGGGTACCACTATCATGATTATTGCTTAATATTATGGCACTATTAAATATTGCAAATAACCTGGAGCAATTCTGGCACTTCACAGGCTTCTATAATGTAACACTGGAGCCTTCAAGCTTGATTATGCTGTGCGTGGGTCTGCTTTTCATCTACCTCGCCATCAAGCATGATTTTGAGCCTATGTTGCTGGTGCCAATTGGCTTCGGTATCCTGATTGGAAACATTCCATTCCAGCCAGGCAATGAGATTGGTATCTATGAGGAAGGTTCGGTACTGAACATTCTATATCAGGGTGTGCGCCAAGGTTGGTATCCACCACTCATCTTCTTGGGTATTGGTGCGATGACCGACTTCTCGGCTTTGCTGGCAAACCCCAAACTGATGCTTGTGGGTGCTGCTGCACAGTTCGGTATCTTTGGTGCCTACATGGTAGCTTTGGCAATGGGTTTCATGCCCGACCAGGCCGGTGCCATCGCCATCATTGGTGGTGCCGATGGTCCTACCGCTATCTTCCTATCGTCGAAGCTAGCGCCAAACTTGATGGGTGCCATTGCAGTCTCGGCCTATAGCTACATGGCGCTTGTGCCAGTGATTCAGCCGCCCATTATGCGACTGCTTACCACCAAGAAAGAGCGCCTTATCCACATGAAGCCAGCTCGCAAGGTTTCGCAAACCGAGAAGATTATCTTCCCTATCGTAGGTTTAATTCTTACTTGCTTCTTCGTGCCTAGTGGTTTGCCACTGCTTGGTATGCTGTTCTTCGGTAACTTGTTGCGTGAAAGTGGTGTGACCACCCGCCTCGCTAAGACCGCAAGCAACGCAATGACCGATATGGTGACTATCGTCCTTGGTATGAGTGTTGGTGCCTCAACTCAAGCATCGGAGTTCCTTACTCCCGACACAATCAAGATTTTTGCCCTTGGTTTCATGGCGTTCATCATCGCCACCACTTCGGGCGTACTCTTTGTGAAGATCTTCAACCTCATCCTGCCCAAGCACAAGAAGTTGAACCCATTGATTGGTAATGCAGGTGTGAGCGCAGTTCCTATGGCTGCACGCATCAGCAACGACCAAGGCCTCAAGGCCGACCCAAGCAACTACCTGCTCATGCACGCCATGGGTCCAAACGTTGCTGGTGTTATCGGTTCGGCAGTTGCCGCCGGTGTACTCCTCGGCTTCCTCGGATAATAAAACAACAATCCCATATATTAATAAGGTGTACCCAGCCGTGGGTGCACCTTATTTCCTTTTGGCACATATTTTGCAACTTATCACTTAAATTTATCTTTAAACTCTTAACTACTATGTTTTTGCAATATATCTCGGGGCCTGTACTGGGTGCGGTAATTGGGTATATTACTAATGATATTGCCATAAGGATGCTGTTCCGTCCTAGGACGGCTAAATACATCTTGGGCAAACGTGTGCCTTTCACCCCTGGTATAATACCCAAGGAGAAGAACCGCATTGCTGGTGCAATTGGAGGTGCGATCAGTGAGAACCTTATGAACAAAGATGTACTTGAGAAGACACTACTCAGCAATGAAATGCTTGAGAAATTAAGAAATGCTGTTAATGAGTTCTTCAATACACAAATGCATAATGAAGAAACACTCGAACAGTTTGCCGCACATTACCTTACAGAGGAGGAAATAAGTGCTATGCGCGAAAGCACATGCGACGAGATTGCAAAACTCATCTCTGCTAAGTTACGCGACAAGGCAATTGGAGCCAACATTGCTCATGCAG
Organism: uncultured Bacteroidales bacterium; assembly: GCA_902762385.1. Lineage (GTDB taxonomy): Bacteria > Bacteroidota > Bacteroidia > Bacteroidales > Muribaculaceae > Sodaliphilus. The sequence continues at coordinate 331,613 of CACWNQ010000001.1, forward strand.
CGACTCAGCATGTCATCGACAAGACTCGTTCTAGTGTTGTGGGAAAAATCAAGGCCGACCGTCTGCTTGAGGTTATTTCCTCGCCTATAGAGGCAAAACTCGCACAGCACATAAACGAAGTGTTGCAAGACCAGGCGCCATTTATGTCAATAAAGATTGTTTACGCTGAGGCCGACAAACTCATGGCTATGCCTATGAAAGATCTATTCAAGGGACATGAGCAACAGCTTGAGCAGGCACGCGAAGGCATCGTAAGCGTTTATCGCAACATAATCAGTGATCACTTACCTCGAATTCTCGAAAGCATCAACATCAGCAAAATTGTCGAGACTCGAATCCAAGAAATGGACATGAAAGAGGCCGAGCAAATCATCCTGAGCGTGATGAAAAAAGAACTGCACGCCATTGTGTGGCTCGGTGCCCTTCTCGGATCTATTATGGGAACTATCATGACATTCATCAGTATTTAATTATTTCTTTTTGCAAATAATCTATTCCCAATTGCGTTTCTTAGTTGTATATATTATTATTTCTAATTAAATTTGTAGCTGAAATAATGTTTAACGGAAACATACAATGGATAAGAAACAATACAATATAGGCTTGGCGCTCAGTGGTGGTGGAGTGCGAGGATTTGCCCATATTGGTGCACTGCGAGCGCTTGAGGATGTTGGCATCAAGCCCGATATTATAGCCGGAGTTAGCGCAGGAAGCATTGTAGCATCTTTCTATGCTGCCGGCATGACAGCCGATGAAATTTTCGACATAATGGGACATGTCGATATGAGCAAGTTTCTGCAAGTAGATATCTCGAAAAGTGGGTTTCTCAAGCTCGACAAATTCAAAAAATTCTTAGCAAAGAATTTGCCCGTTGAAAACATCGAGCAACTAAAACTACCAACTATCATAGCCGCCACCGATATTGAGCAGCAGCACGAGATGCCTTTCACCACTGGCAACATCGCCGAGAGGATTATTGCATCTTGTAGCATCCCACTTGTGTTCAAACCTGTGAAAATCGACAATAGCTACTATGTGGACGGAGGTGTCTTGCACAACTTACCATCATTCTACCTGCGCCCAATATGCAAGAAGGTTATAGGCATTAACGTAAGTCCTTCTAAGTTGGGTCCAATTAAAATGAATGTCAGGTCACTTGCATACCGTACTTATAAACTCATGACACTTCGCAATGTTGTCGCCGACAAACAATTGTGCGACTTGCTAGTTGACATAATATCTATTCAGCAAATCAGCACTTTTGACACTCGTGCAGCTAACCGAATAGCACAAAAAGGTTATTTCGAGACAATGAAAATCCTAAAAAACTCACCAATAGTAACAGAATTGAAATCATGAATATCAGCAAGCCAATTATTTACCAACTATTACCCAGACTATTTACAAACAACTGCAACCATTGCACTCCTAATGGAACAATAAAACAGAATGGTTCAGGAAAGATGAACGACATCACAACACCTGTACTTAAGAAACTGCGCGACCTAGGAGTCACTCACGTGTGGTACACAGGCGTAATTCGCCATGCCAACAAGACGCACTACAAACGTATCCCCGACTGCAATCCCTATATCGTAAAAGGTAATGCCGGTTCCCCATATGCTATTACCGACTATTATGATATTGACCCAGACATTGCTGTAAAAGTTAAAGACAGGATGCGTGAGTTTGAAAAGCTTTTGGAACGCACTCATGATGCAGGCATAAAAGTCATAATCGACTTTGTGCCTAACCATGTGGCACGACAATACCATAGCATAGCCAAACCTGATGGAATAAGCGACCTAGGCGAGAATGACAATAAGGAATTGGCCTTCTCCCCCGGCAATAACTTCTATTACATGCCCGACCAACAGTTTGCTCCTGGCATCGACCTTGGTCAGGGTGATGGATTTTATTACGAGAAACCAGCAATGGCCACTGGTAACGACTGCTTCCATCCTTATCCTGGAGTGAATGACTGGTATGAGACAGTTAAATTAAATTATGGAGTCGACTATGCAACTGGAGAGAAGCACTTCTACCCAATCCCATCCACTTGGCACAAGATGCTCGGCATTCTAATGTTCTGGGCAAATAAAGGTATTGACGGTTTTCGCTGCGATATGGTCCACATGGTGCCTGTTGAATTTTGGGGGTGGGCAATACCACAAGTGAAAGAAAAGCATCCAAATATAATATTTATAGCCGAACTCTACGACACAGCTATTTACCGTGACTACATCTTCAATGGTCATTTCGACTATCTATACGACAAGGTGTCGCTTTACGATACACTTCGTGCCGTAACATGCGGCAATGCAAGCGCGTCGGCAATCACAGGCTGCTGGCAAACGGTGGAGGGTATTGGCGACTACATGCTCAACTTCCTTGAGAATCACGACGAACAGCGCATTGCTTCACCTCAGTTTGCAGGCGACCCATTTAAAGCTCTTCCTGCACTAGTAGTCTCAGCGACTATGTCACGCGCCCCATTTATGCTATATAGCGGTCAAGAGCTTGGCGAACCAGCTCTAGATGCTGAGGGATTCAGCGGACAAGACGGCCGAACCACCATCTTTGACTACTGGAGCATATCCACCATGAGACGATGGTACAACAATGGCAAGTGCGACACCTCGAAACTCACTAACGGTGAGCGTGAGCTGCGTCGATTCTACAAAAAGGTACTCAGGATTTGTAACAGCGAGAAAGCAATCGCCAAAGGAGAATTTTATGACCTGATGTATGCTAACTACAATTCGATTAACTTCGACAAGATATATGCATATTACCGCCATTATCGCAATGAACATCTGCTAATTATAGCCAACTTCGGTGATCAAGATGAGAACATCAATCTTAACACACCACAGCATGCCCTTAACATTATGCACCTTAACCCTGGCACCTATCATGCCAAAGAGTTGCTTACTGCCAGCAAGATGACTCTCACTATTGACCCTGACATTCCTGATAATATCACCATTGGCCGTCGCAATGCAATGATTATCAAACTAATGTAAATTTGTTGAAAATATTTTCATTATAATATAGGAATAAACATTTTTATGTAGTAATTTTGCCGATAGATTTAAGACCTTTGTTATTATGAGCAAAAAACCATTCAAAATTTTTTCAGGCAGATATTCTAGATATCTTGCCGATGAGATAGCCAAGAAACTCGGTATCGAGGTTGGTGAAATGCTTGTCAATGAGTTCGCCGATGGAGAGTTTCAAGTGTCATATGAAGAATCGGTAAGAGGAGACGAGATTTATCTTGTCCAGTCAATGTTCCCACCCACCGACAACCTCATGGAACTATTGCTCATGATTGATGCCGCCAAGCGCGCTTCGGCTAAGTCGGTCACAGCGGTAATACCTTATTTTGGATGGGCTAGACAGGACCGCAAAGACCGTCCACGAGTGTCGATTGCAGCTAAATTGGTGGCTGGAATGCTTACCAGTGCTGGCGTTGATAGCATTATCACAATGGACCTACACGCCGACCAAATTCAAGGTTTCTTTAATCTTCCCCTCAATCACCTATATGCATCATCGGTATTCGTGCCCTATATTAATAAATTAAAACTTAAGGATATGGTATTTGCATCACCCGATGTTGGTGGAGCCAAGCGTGTATTAGAATATGCAAAGCACTATAAAGTTCCAATGGCGCTATGCCACAAGCAGCGCGCCCGTGCCAATGTGGTAGAAAAAATGACTATCATAGGTGATGTGAAAGACAAAAATGTGATTCTGGTTGATGACATGATCGACACAGCTGGCACAATTTGCACTGCTGCAAAGGTTATGATGGACAATGGTGCCAAGTCGGTTAGAGTTATAGCATCTCATGGTGTAATGAGTGATCCAGCAACCGAGCGCATCAATAAAAGCCCTATTACTGAGGTCGTGATTTCCGACTCAATCAACTACGACACAAGTCGCAGCGAGAAAATAAAGAGAGTATCGGTAGCTGGTCTTATTGCTGAAACTATTCAGCGCATTAACGACCATGAGTCTATCAGCTCGCAATACATTATCAACCACTAATAAACATCACTCATCATCACAATCAGGTGCACTCATCGAGCGTCACCTGATTGTTTATATAACAACCTGTGATAACCATAATAAAAGGTAAAAAACAATTATAATGCTATAATTATTTACCAAGAAGTTTGAGAAGAAGCCTTTTTATGCCTTGAGGTTTCTTTTCCTGTATTAGCTGGGTAGGCTCTTCTTCGTTTTGTTTTTGAGATGGAGCCCGAAACCATAGCGTACCGAAACAGTCAGGGCGATGAAAATCGGGTTTTGGACTGTCAATAGGACTCCACGTCACATAATGACGATAAGCAGTTTTTCCTGCACATTTATAAAAATTACCCTTAATACATTCAGGCAGGTCATCACTGTTAAGACCAACTAGTGACAACGGTATAGATACAGTTAAATCCCAACAATAGGTGCCTTCTAGCTCATCAATGGCATCAGTACCACACGAAGCATAACGCTCTATCGACAAGAGTTCTTTCTCTGTAAGGCGTACTGGTGATGGCCGCTCAACACGATGGCTAGCGTTTAGCGTCCCAATGCAATTAAACTCGAAATTCCAATACTCATCATTTCCAGGAACTTGCATAAAAAACTCAACGCAACTATCATCGGCCACAGGACTCAAGTCAACTGTATTCAAAGCTCGCAAATCCTTACTTATAACCGAGAAAAAAACATATAACTTAGTAGTTGACACTGCAATGACAACGGTGCTATATGGTTTATAAGGAAATTCTTCGCTCCAGTTCAAACTTCCAATAACTTGATGCTCCACATGGGAATCAAGGTACTCTCCCACCATGCGAAGCGACATTTTATCAAGTTCAGGAAGTGATATTATCTGGCATTCCATCAGATAATTTTGAAGAATGTGAGAAGGCCAGTAATCAAACCATAGATTGCCAAAACCAAGATGATGCCACCCATCACCTTATTGATAATTGACATGGTATTGATACTGAATTTTGAACGAAACTTATCTACGAGATAAGTGATAGCCATCCACCACAACAAGGCTCCAACCCCAATAAAGGCGTAACCAATAATATAATGGTAAAACTTATACTCCGCTGATGGGAAACCGAAGCGGGCAAATAGTGGAAATATCAGGAAAATAATCAACGGATTAGACATAGTTAGGGCAAAACCCGTAACTGCATCGTGAGTGTAGTTGACTTTAACCTCTTCATCATGTTTTACGTTACTTACAGTTTTACGCAGAATCAAGTAAATAGCAAATACAATAAGCACAATACTTCCACCTATCTGAAACAAGTTCTGATGATCAGTTATGAAATCGGTCACAAACGATAGGCCTAGGCCAGCCAGAAGGCAATAGAACATATCGGATGCTGCAGCACCCACACCTGTGTAAAGACCACACTTACGGCCTTTCTCCATTGTGCGTTGAACTACCAGTATTCCAATTGGTCCCATCGGCGCTGAAAGTATAATGCCAACCGACAAACAACCTATTATTATGGATATTAATGTGCCCATTTTATAAAACAGCGACAAAGTTACGAAAAATAATCACATTTTAAGTAATTTTGACCAAAAAAAATCCTTATTATTTCTGCCTTTAATTAAAAAGCACTAATTTTGAGGAAAAATTTAAGTTCATCATGAATAAATTGATTCTTACGATAATAATCTCGTTGTTAACAACATCGATTTCCAAGCCAATAACGTTATACAATACTATCTACAATCATTTCCATCGTATTAATCTCAATTCAAAGGCAACTATTTCAGATAAATATCTGCAACTGAGCAACACTTCTGAAAGAAGTATTGTCGTGACAGATTCCACTTCAATCGACGCTTTTGCCAACTATAAATATTATATACGATTTGCCAACCTACACAACCAAGAGGGTAAATCATATAAAATCATTGACAATCTGGGCGCAACAAAATCAATTTCATCAACCGAGTGTGGACTGGTTTTCAACTATATTGAAGGTAATTTCTGGATGGTAACTGCAAGCTGCGACAACTCAAGCCTATACAACGAGAGCGTCGACACACGAAGTATGACTATTAAGTTGATCAAAGTAGTAAACGGAAAGAGATATGTAATAAAACAAACTACACTCGACAATGGTGTTGACCTTTATAAAGATTACAATTATCTTGGAGTTACAATCAACGGTAAAGAAGTAACAGTAAAAGCTGGGAAAAACGAACTCAAAGATGTGTTGTCACACAATCTATCTGAAACAGAGACACCGGAGTCAACCTTCGGATTTCCAAGCGTTAAGGTGGGTTACTTCGTTGGACCAGGTGCTTTGATTTCAATCGAGAGGACTGTTCTCTCATTCAACGCACCTAAACAATCTTCACAAGTAAATCTTGAGACCCACTGGACACGAGAGGCACTTGACCGCCATTTTGCCAATTCAAAGAATCCTTTTGAAGGATATTGGACCTATCTTGACCGTGACATGGAAGACAAGTGGCTCAAAATAGGTGGGCGTTATACTATCGCTTTAGTTGAGACCGGAACTGGCTACGATGTCATTTATGTTGATGGTGCTCAAGTCAAAAAGTCGCAATGGCACATTGGAATGAGAAAAGGCGAGATGATCAAAACCATTTTTACTGACAACTTCACCGGCAAGTGGTATGATGCGACTCAAGAGATAATTGACCAGGACATTTATGTCACTTTCGAGAGCGGAGTGATTCTAACATTTAAATTCCCACTCTATAAAAGCCAAGTTCGTTTCTCAAAAATCCTCCAATAAGTAAAAAATTTTTTCAAAAAAATATCACTTTTATTCTGCATTTAAAATTTTATTTAATTACCTTTGTAGTGGTTATTGTTTGAAGTTATAGTTATACTTACAACGTTTGGCATTATTATATTAATTATCAAATTTTTATATACAATCGGTCATGGACAAACAAGAAATTCTAGATTCTAGATATCTTAGAATGGCGCAAATATGGGCCGAGAACTCCTATTGCAAACGCCGTCAGGTGGGAGCTATCATTGTAAAGGACAAAATGATAATCTCCGACGGTTACAATGGCACGCCAGTAGGTTTTGAGAATGTGTGTGAGGATGAAAATGACCACACAAAGCCTTATGTTCTTCATGCTGAAGCTAATGCTATAACAAAAGTTGCTCAAAGCAACAACAGCAGCAATAACGCCACCCTCTACGTGACATCATCGCCATGTATTGAGTGTGCAAAACTTATTATTCAGGCAGGAATCAAGAGAGTTGTATTTGGCGAAATCTATCGCTTGACCGATGGCATCGACCTCTTGAAGCGTGCCGGGATTGAGTGTGTGCAACTTAATTTTAAGTCATAATAGTAAATCATTTTCATGGAGAAGAGAAGAGATTACAGTGCCTGGCTTCCACTGGCTATTGCCATTTCGGTCATAGCAGGAATCATTGTGGGCATGTTTATGAGAAATCCTTTCTCCAATGATTCTTATTCCACACAAAGTGATCGCAAGCTCAACACCATCTTGAATCTTATATCTCAAGAATATGTTGATGACAGTATCAACACTAACGACTTGATTGAGATGACCATACCGGCAATACTTGCCAACCTTGACCCACACAGCTACTACCTACCTCCCCATGAGCTCGAAGCAGCAAAAGAAGAGTTAGAGGGCAGTTTCCCAGGAATAGGTGTATCATTTCAAGTCATGAACGACACAATTGTGGTTCTCGATGTTTTTTCGGGTGGTCCTAGCGACAAGGCCGGGCTCATGGCTGGTGATAAGATTGTGACTATTGAAGACAGCATATGGGCAGGCACTGGCATTGATGCCAATAAAGTCCGTGAAAAGCTGCGGGGCCCGAAAGGTTCAAAAGTGAAGGTAGGAATAGAGCGTGCTGGTGCAAAGAACAGGCTTTCGTTTGTCATTACCCGAGGTATTATTCCTCTAAACTCGGTTGATTCCTATTATATGCTTGACAAGACAACAGGCTATGTCAAGGTTTCTAAATTCGGAAGATACACTTATAATGAATTTGTCAATGCCCTCAATTCACTTAAAAACCAAGGTGCCAAAAAGTTCATGATTGACATGAGAGGCAATAATGGTGGCTACTTTGAAACTGCCATAAAAATGGCAAACGAATTCCTGCCCCCCAACCGACTCATTGTTAGCACTAAGGGACGTTATCGCCGCGACGAGACAACTGCCTATAGTGATGGACACGGACTGTTCCTCAACGAGGAAATGGTTGTACTCATCGACGAATACTCTGCTAGTTCAAGCGAGATATTTGCTGGTGCCATTCAAGACAATGATCGTGGCTTGATTGTTGGGTGTCGTTCATTCGGCAAAGGTTTGGTTCAGAAGGGGTTTGACCTACCCGACAAGAGCGCTATACGTCTCACTATTGCTAAGTATTATACACCTTCGGGGCGATGCATTCAGAAGCCATATAAGAATGGAGAGAATGCTTATCAAAAAGATATTCTCGACCGTTACAGCAATGGTGAACTTTACAGCAAAGACAGCATTAAGATTGACAAATCCATGATATTCGAAACTACCACCGGGCGCAAGGTATATGGTGGAGGTGGCATTATCCCCGACATTTTTGTGCCACGCGACACTACTGGTTATTCACCCTACTATGCTGCTGTATTTGCTGCCGGGCTCATTCAAGAGTATTCACTCAAATATGTAACCGAACACCGAACTGAATTGAGCAAGATGAGCGACTATAAGCAGTTGATGCGCAATTTACCTGCCAACGACGACCTTCTGAACGATTTTGTTAAGTATGCCGCCGATAAAGGTGTTCCTGCGCGATGGTATTACATTCATCAGTCACAAGACATTCTCACCAGCATTATCAAAGGGCTTATTGCTCGCGACATTTTCGGGCAGAGCGCCTACTACCCTATCATCAACCGCAATGACAAAACCATTGAGACAGCTCTTAAAGCCTTAAACAAGCACAAGGCAGCTTTCCCGATTACCAATTAGTAATAACTACTACTTTCTCATGGACAAGAAGCAATTACGCAAGCACATCAAGGCACAAGTTGCTCAACTATCACCACAACACAAACTACTCGAAGCCAACGAAGTCTTTGGCCACATCGAGAACACCAAGTTGTTTCAACAGAGCCACAATGTTATGTTATTCTCTTCATTGCCTGATGAACTTCCCACTCACCACATAATTGAGCGATGGGCAGCCATGAAGAATGTATTCTTGCCGCGCGTCAAGGGCGATGATATCGAAGTGATAAAATATGAGCCCGGCATGCTCAAGCAAGGCAGTTTCAAGATTCTGGAACCCACAGGCACAACTGTTGTCAGCCCTCTAGTGCTCGACCTGATAATTGTGCCAGGGGTAGCATTTGACCGCAATGGCAACCGATGTGGACGTGGCAAGGGATATTACGACCGTTTCCTTTCTCACACTAAAGCCACTACTATCGCCGTTTGTTTCGACTGTCAACTAGTCGACACATTGCCAGTCGAGCCACATGACATCCCAGCAAAACACATAGTAACCCATTCATTTAAAACCATATAAAGCACTATGGCACTTATAACACCCGACACCAAGTTGAGCGAAATAATACTCCATGACCCGTCCACAATCACAGTGCTCGACAGGTTCGGCATCTCATTAGGTGTGGGCGACCTCGATGTTGCGCAGGCTTGCCTGCAACACAACATAAATGTGAATTTCTTCACAGCGATTCTAAACACATTCATCCACGAGGACTATTTTCCACAAGATGTGTTGGCACAATTCAGCGCCAGCGAGATAGTTGATTACCTGAGTAAAACCAACAGTTATTATCAGCATAATGTTTTACCCAACATCGACCGGCACTTCTCATTCCTGATTGCTAAGGCACCCTCACGCAATAACAACCTCATCATCATGAAGCAATTCTTCGACGAGGTTAAGAGTGAACTGCTGCAACGCATCAATAACGATAGCAATTGCCTGTTCCCCACCGTGGCGAGCCACAGCACGACGTGCACACAACATTGCTGTGACGCAGTTACCAACCATGACTACACTGACACCATCGAGGACAAAATCAACGACCTCATCAACATGCTCGTTGTTCACCTCAGAGGTGACTATGACCACAATTTAGGGTTCGCCGTTGTCTTTGCCGTGTTCTCGCTCAAGAAGGACATTAAGCAGAACAACCGCATTCGCAACCGCATACTGCGCCCCATTTCCAATGCCACGGCCGCACACTTAGGGGAATATGAGCAATGAGTAGTCTCAAGGTGATAATAACTGGCAGCAACAAGCTTGCTACTTTTGGGCTTCGCAGGATGCTTAACGAGGTGTTCGATGTCGATGCCCACATAGTTGATGCCGGTGATCTCGACGCACTGGTCACAACCGTCGAGCCCGACCTCTTCTTCATCGACACTGCCTCCTTTATTGCCCGGTTATCGTTTTTCTTGCCACGCAAGGCCAAGACGGTATTGCTCGCCCATGGCAGTCACGACACCATCGACCACGGCATCAGGTTGCTTAACACCCATGCCCACAGCGAGAGTCAGCTCGTTAATGCTCTGAATGTGATTCTTGAGCAGCACGTGCAAGCCAGCAGCACTGGCACTACGCTCACGGCGCGCGAGATTGACGTGCTGCGACTCATTGCCTCAGGCAAGATCAACAAGGAGATTGCACAAGAACTGAACATCAGCGTCAACACGGTGCTCTCTCACCGCAAGAACATTACTGCTAAGCTGGGCATCAAGAGCGTGTCGGGCCTCTCGTTCTATGCCATGATGAATGGCATTGTTTGATTCAGATTTGCGTTGCATAATTAACTGGTGAAATAGAATATTCATAATCGTAAAATAAATTTCATTAAAAATATTCTATAAATTTAAACTTTTTGTTTAATTTTGTGTTTTATATTAGTAATATTATATACTATTAGGTTGTAATTTACTGAAAATCAAACACAATTTTGAGCAAGGGGAATACAAATAAAACAGGTAGAGTGCTCTCATGGATACTTGGCATTGTGATATTACTTATCATTATGTTGCCTATTGCTTTGTATATACCCTGGGTTCAGAACAAAGCAAAAGACATCGCATGCTCTTATGTCAAGGAGAAAACCGGCATGGACTTGAGTGTTGGCAAAATTTTGATCAAGTTCCCTCTTGACGTAAGTCTCGATGATGTAAAATTACTTGATAAGAATGGCGATACGATGGTGGTCGCTAAGAACTTTACAGGAAGCGTTGCTGTGCGTCCATTGTTTGAAAAACGTTTTAAAATTGATGGTGCCGAGTTGACCGATGGTAAATACCGGTTAGTAAGTGAAGACTCATCAATGATGCTGAAAGCCGATGTCAAACACTGCAAATTCACTGGTTCTGACATTGATTTGGAGAGCAATAGGATTAACGTGCTTGACGGCGAACTTACTGGTGGAAAGGTACACTTAACCATGTTCCCTTACAAAAAAGTTCAAGAACAAGATACAACCAAGAGCAGTCCATGGTTTATACAGGCTAAACACCTAACGCTTAATGACGTGGATTACACGATGGAAATGCTACCCACAATCGACCGCCTCACTGCTCATGTCGAAAGAGCCGAGCTTAAGAATGGTGTTGTCGACACTGGTGCACACACTGTCGATGCTGAATATTTAGGCGTTGATGACGTTGACTGCAACTATACTTATCCATCATCCTCTTGGGCACAGAATTACAACCGTGAGCATCCTGTGCCACCCGAAATCCCACCCCTCTACCCCGACACAGTACCATGGACCGTAAAGGGTGACAGTATTAGGATAACTAACGCTAATGCTACCTATGCACAAATGGGTGCCCGCCCAGGTGCTGGTCTTGATATGAATTATATCCAAGTCAAGAATGTAAACATAGGCGCTAAAGATTTCTACAACCAAAAGAGTGTTGTTTCGGTCGATGTGAAAAACTTATCGGCAACAGAACGCTGCGGACTGGAAATCAAGGATGCACATGGTAAGGTAAACGTTAATAGCCAGGACATCCAGCTCAACAATTTTGCAGTCAAGACCAAGAAAAGCTCAATTGAACTTGACGGTAAGGCCGACATGAGCCTGTTGAATGGCGACCCTACTGGAAGTGTTAAACTGAAGACCAATGCCTCGGTCGATATAAATGAAGTAACTACAGCAATGCCATCACTGGCTAAAGACTTGAGAAACATCCCTAGCAAGCAACCAATCAAAGTGAATGGAAGCATTGAAGGTAACACTCGCAGCCTTGACATTAAGAATGCACACGTCGACATTCCAGGACATATTAATGCCAACGTGAGCGGCAACATCAAGAATATAACAAATCCCGACAAACTGCAAGCTAAGGTAAAGCTGGATGCCGATATGAAGAACACCGACCTTGCTAAATCGTTCCTTGACAAAGATTTGCAACAAAAACTGGATGTAAAATCGATGAAAGTTAAAGGTGACTTCGACTGGAACGGCAAAGATTTAGGCATCAAAAATGGATATATCGACATTCCCGGACGAATAAAAAGTAGCGTGAGCGGAAATGTGAAAAGCATCACCAATCCCAAAAAGATGCAAGCCGATGTTAATTTCGATGCCGACATAACCGACGCCAGCTTTGCAACTAAAGCATTCCTCGATAAAGACTTGCAGAAGAAAATCAATGTCCTGCCCATGAAAGCAAGAGGAAACGTGAAGTATTCGCCTAGCCTGGTGAGTGGTGACATTGACATGAAACTCAAGTCGGGAGGAAGCTTAGTTGGAAAAGGTTCCTACTCACTTACAGGTGACGGCACCTACAGCGTTGACGCCACAGCAAAGTCACTTCCTGTGAAGAAACTGGTTCCTGAGCTTGACGTAAATAATGTAACAGCCCACGTGAAGGCCAGTGGACATGGCTTTGATTTCCTAACCAGCAACACCAGCATTGACGCAAAAGTAAATCTTGACGACATCGACTATGCAGGTAAACATTATCGCAACCTTGATGCCGATGTCAAATTAAACGGAACTCATTTCGACGCCAATATAAATGCACGTAACCGAGGCACACTTAAAGCCAACGGCACCTTTGATCCAAAAACACAGCGTTATGATATTGATGCCGATGCACGCTCCTTCCCTGTCGACGAATTTGCTCCTGACCTTAATATCGGTAAGCTGACAGCAAAAGTAAAGGCGCGTGGTGAGAAGTTTGATTTTCTTAAAAGCGGGACAAAGATTGATGCTACAGTCGATCTGGGTAGCGTTGAATACAACAATCAAGTATTTAAAGACCTTCAAGGTAATGTATATCTTGATGGCAATCGCTATGATGCGCACATCAATTCGAGCAATCCCAATTGTGATGTATATGCCGACGCATATGGTACGATTGATGGCGACCACTACACCATCGACCTACAAGGAAATGTGCGCGACCTTGACCTTCAGGCACTCAAAGTTCTTGATATACCTTGTGATGGACAAGGCAACATTAACCTTCAAGGAGATTTCAACCTCAAAACAAAGACCTATAACGCCAACGCTCATCTCACTAATCTTGATTGGAATTACAACGGCGAAAAGATATTCTCAGAAGAGACTGACCTCAGGCTTAACACAACCAACAATTCAATTTCAGCCTACTATAACGAACAGTCTACCTATATCAACTTCAATGCTCCGCACAGCATCGACGATTTCGTCAACAGCTTCAAGAGCTGTGCCGATATTGCACAACGGCAATACAAGAAAATGGATCTGGACGCCAACGAGATTGTGGATGCACTTCCCCGTTTTGACCTTAATGTCAAGATGGGCTCTGATGGACTAGTACAGCGACTGCTGGGACGCTGGGACATCGATTTCAGAAATGTTGACTTGAGCATCAAGAACGACAGCACTCTGAGTGCTCATGCCTATGCGACATCGTTAAGTGTGGGCAACAATGCTATTGACACTCTTGTTGCCAATGTGTTTGAAGTGGATAAGATGATAGGCTTCAATGCACGCATGAATAACCGCAAGGGCACATGGGACGAAATGGCCAAGGTTGATGTGGCTGGCTATGCCATAGGGTCGCAACTCAACATGATTCTCAGGCAAGAGAACATCAAGAAAGAAATGGGTTATAATTTTGGATTCAACGCTAATCTGCAAGACTCCATTCTTGACCTAACGTTCATGCCTCGACAGCCAGTTGTCGCCTATCGACAATGGAACATTAATGACGATAATTATGTGAGAATGGACCTTGGTCACAATCGCCTTGAAGCCGACATCACCCTTGAAAGCGACTCAAGCCTCATTACGTTGCGTACCGACCCATTGCAAGAGGAAGGTAAGCAGAACATTCTTGCCAATATTAAGAATGTGCGCATTGAGGAATGGACCAATATGATACCATCACTCAAGGAAATGAGTGGAGTACTTGATGCCGATATGGAACTTTCTTACGACGGTCGAAACCTAGAAGGTGTAGGCGACTTAGCATTGTCTAGTTTCACCTACAACGGCAGCAAGCTGGGTGACATGAAAATGAACACGAATCTAACTATCGACCCATCTACGTCAAGCACGCAACTCAATGCACAACTTAACATCGATGGCTCAAATGTTGCGGTTGCCTATGGCTCACTTAACGACAGCACCTCAACAAATCCTCTAAACCTTGCCCTCACCCTTGACCGATTTCCACTCAGAAAAGTGTCGGCATTTATACCAGGACACATGGTGATGCTAACAGGTAATGCCAATGGCACAATGAATGTGACTGGCACAATGGATAACCCCATTGTGAATGGATATCTCGTGGGTGACTCGGCATTTGTGAGACTACCTCGTTACGGTAGTTCGCTACGCCTGTGTGATGACAAAATCAAGGTTATTGACAACACTATCGACTTCGTTAACTATAAAATATATGGCCTTAATGACCAACCCGCATACTTGAATGGAGTTGTCGACTTCAAAGCAATTGACAACATGAATATGGACTTGAACATCAAGGGCAAGAACATTCAATTCTTCGGAAGTGAACAAAAACCATATTCTGAGATATTCGGAAAGGGATTCATTGATATCGACGGCAAGCTCAAGATGAAGAACAATGTGACCTCGATAAATGCTGATGCCAAGTTGTTATCAGGATCCGACATAACCTATGTGATGCAAGATGAAATCACCACCATTGCTAGTAATAGCGCAACGCAGGGTATGGTCACATTCATCAACCCCAACGACACGGCCTCTTACAATGAGACCATCATAACCGGTGGTGGCACGACTGCTTCGGCTATGACTATGCTTGTTGACCTTGGCATTCAGAAAGGAGCTAAAATTAATGCCTTCCTGCAACCTGAAGGCAAAGACCGTGTTAACATTGAAGGAGAAGGTAATCTGAAATACAGCATCGATTTTGCCGGTAAGGACAATCTTGCAGGTTCTTATGTGATAAGCAAAGGAACCGTGCGTTACACTCCACCAGTCATAAGCCAGAAAGTCTTCAACATTGTTGAAGGCAGCAGCATCTCATGGAGAGGCGAAATGATGAACCCAACACTTAACCTTGAAGCAACTCACAGTGTGCGTTCAAGTGTTCGTAACTCTGATGGCAATGGTTCTCGACTTGTCGACTTCGATATCAGCGCCATGTTAAAGAACACGCTAAGCAACATCGACCTTAAGTTTGACCTTATGGCCAAAAACGATGCCTCAGTCGAGACTGAGCTGCAAACAATGACCGACACACAACGTTCTCAAGCAGCGATAAACCTGTTACTTTACAACTCATATTCTGGACAGAACACAACAGGTGAGTTCTCAACCACAGGTGCCCTATTCTCATTCCTGCAATCACAAATCAACAGCTGGGCGGCTAACAATCTCAAGGGAATAGACGTGTCATTTGGTATCAATCAATTTGAAGGCAGTTATGAGAATGGCGGCCGCACCGAGACAAGCTACAGTTATCGCCTGTCGAAATCACTCTTTGGCGATCGATTCAAAATTGCCGTGGGTGGAGAATACTCGACCGAAGCTAATAAAGAAACTAATTTCTCTCAGAACCTTATTAGTGACATATCTTTTGAATATCTCCTCAATCCAAATGGGAACCGCTACTTGCGACTGTTCCGTCACAAGGGCATCGAGAGCGTTCTTGAAGGCGAGGTCACCGTTACAGGCATTAGCTTTGTAATGAAACATAAGATTTCATCTCTAGGCGACCTCTTCAAGTGGCTTAAGAAGTCACCCAAAATTAAACCGGAAGTTTCGGGAGATTCTATCAATGGAGAAAATCAACAACCCACAACCACACCGTAGACCACAATTACATGATAAAGACTTTGACTAAAATACTGCTCATCACCGCGCTTATTCTAACAGCTGCAGCGTGTTCTACCACAAGCCGTCTTGCCGACGGTGAGGTGCTCTATACCGGTGTGAAAAAGGTTCAATACAATGAGCTCGATAGTGTTAAGATTGAAAGCAGCGTAAAAGACCAAATTTTTTCGTCAATCAACGTAAAGCCAAATAACCCACTCTACTCACCCTACTACCGCTCCCCATTTCCTATAGGACTCTGGGTCTACAATCACTGGGATGAGAAATCGACAGGAATTAAAGGCTGGCTCTACAAAAAACTCGTTGCAAGACCCGTTCTCATAAGCCGCGTGCGTCCAGCAACACGAGTCAACATGATTGACCAGCTTCTTCATGACAATGGCTACTTTGATTCTAAATCAAGTTACAGCCTTGATTATAGCAAGCATAATCCTAAGAAGGCAAAAATAATATATGAGGTTGACGTCAAATCACCCTATACACTTGGCAAAATCTCTTACCTCACTGAAGAGTCAACTCTTGACCACTTAATCGACTCGGCTGCAATGATTGACCCCTACCTCAAGACTGGAAGTAGATATTGCACCGACTCATTAAATTCAGTGAGAATAAGCATTACCAACGAACTTCGCAACCGTGGTTACTACTTTTTCAGGCCTGAATATATCGAGTATCTTGCCGACAGTGTTACACAAAAGCGCGTAATTAACATGCAAATGGTTAAGTCGGCAAATATCCCAAATCAAGCTTCAACAAGATATCTGGCTGGTGACGTCTATGTCACAATCGAGAACAATAATGGTGGAGGCACACCCGACACAACTGTTGCACGCAACTGCATTGTTATCAAGAAACAACCAGTGCACATCGACGACAAACTCATTCCCTCATGCATCAGGTGGAGAAAAGGCCGTCCATTCAGGGTGGGTAATATGGATCTTATTCAGATGTATCTCGCACGAACTGGCATTTTCAGCAACATTAACATGCAAGTTGCTGCCAAGGACTCTGTGCGCGATGACGGTTATGGAGTGATTGACCTACATGTAACATGCATCCTTGATAAGCCCATTGAATTGAAGGTTGAAGCCAAAGGTACAACCAAAACCAATAGTTTCATTGGTCCTGGATTAGGGGTAGGCATTAAGCACAAAAATATCTTTGGTGGAGCCGAACAACTCAGCGCAGACCTTACAGCATCTTATGAATGGCAAACAGGCAAAGGCAATGCCTACAAAACTAGCGACTTTAACAGTTATGAACTTGGGCTTGATGTCAGTCTTGCTATCCCAAGGCTTCTAGCTCCAAGATTTATCGATCGGGCTCGCCGCTATATTAACTGGACACGATTCTCAATAGGAGGTGAATTCTTAAATCGCCCCAAGTTCTTCAAAATGGCACGTCTCAGTGCTGAGATGACATGGGAATGGCATTCACGCAAATACTCTCAACACAAGTTTACACCACTCAAAATCACATATTCTAACCTACTCAGCACAACTGAGGCCTTCGACTCAGCCTTCTTCTTTAACCGAGCTATTGCTCAAAGTTTCCAAGATGTATTTATCCCTCAAATGAGTTACACCTACACACTTGACCGAACATTTGGCAAAAACAACTTTGTTTTATCAATCACGGCAACTGAGGCAGGTAATCTTGCTTACTGCATTTGGAGAGCTTTTGGAGTTAAGAAAGGCGAAATGAACATAATGGGAACTAACTTTTCTCAATTCATTAAAGCACACACACAGTTTGTTTGGACCCACTCTCTTAATGAAGAGCACAAGATTGTTGGTAGAATAATGTTGGGTGCTGCGTATGCCTATGGCAACTTATCTGAAGTTCCTTACATGGAGCAGTTCTATATAGGTGGATCCAACTCTCTACGTGGTTTTGCTGTAAGGTCAGTGGGCCCCGGTAGTTATCATAATGATTTTGGTGGATACAATTTCTTCTATGACCAGACTGGCACATTCAAGTTTGAGACAAACTGGGAATACCGTTTTCCATTAATGGGATATCTTAAAGGAGCAGTTTTTCTGGACGCAGGTAACGTGTGGCTCTTACAAGAAGACGCTTACAGAGAAGGAGGCAAACTCACTGCCAAGAATTTCCTCAAGGAGTTGGCACTTAACACTGGACTTGGCCTACGTTTCGACATGGGAATGATTGTACTTCGTGCCGATTTGGGTATCGCACTACACGCCCCTTACGACACAGGTAGTAAAGGATATTTCAACATTCCAAAGTTCAAGGATGGTTTGGCATTTCACATAGCCATAGGATATCCTTTCTAGTCTTCATCATTGTGTTAGTGATGATGGTGGTGACGATGCTTACGGTGGCTACGACGCGTGTTAAACAGATACTTACGTAACACGTGCGAGCCCCACCAATGCATAAGAGCAAAAGCGAGAAATGCACCAAGAACATCGGCCACAATGTCATCGACATCAAAGGCTCGTCCAAGCCCCATAGCTAACTGCCCCACTTCGGTTAGAAGTCCTATCGATGCGGCTAGTGTAGTAATTGCAAGCTCCTTATTTATTTTTGTGTGATGAGGGTTCTTCAGCTTAGTATAGTCATATAAATAGACGGCATTCAAAAGGAAGAACAATAACAAATGGATGACCTTATCGGCATGCTTAAATTTAAAAAGACTCAACCAGCTACTAGGAAGGGACGCTTCAGGGGACAGCAATAAATAGACAACCAAAACAGTTGCTATAATCGAGAAAACACCTACTGGTATGAAGTTAATTAGTTTTTTCATTTTTCTACATCAGCAATTGACCAATCCTTAATAGTCAAAAGGCATTGCAAAATTAGTATTTTTTTATTAATTGTAGCAATCACGAGTAACTTTTTTTCATAAAAGTAATGAAAACATCAAAAACAGCATTATGATTTGACTATTTCTTCCTATTTTTGTGTGCACAAAAATACTATTCACATTTAACTTAAATAACATGAGCAAATTATCTGATTTCTTCTCTATGTCAAAACAAGAGCAAAGGGGCGCTTGGCTCATTGCTGCACTTATCATAATTCTTATAGCCGCTGTTTTCATTGAACGAAAGTGCACAAGCGATAATGTTGACAAAGAAACACAAAAACAAATTAACGAATATGTAGAAAAAGCAGGAAAGACAAAGATCAAGAATAAAAAAGAACAAACAAAAAAGAAAAACGACAGCAAAAAGTCAAAATCAAAAAGTTCAAGTCAAAAGAACAAAGACAGTAAAAAGAAGAGTAGCACAAATAAAACCAGTTCAAAAGATTCTTCAAAAAGCAAATCTAAGAAAAGCAAAAAGAAGACCGATAAACAAAAAACCACACCAAAACAACGCTTTTTAGAGCCTGTTCCTGAGTTTTAGACCAATCATAAAAAAACGAACCATCAATGTTCTATAATGACATGATGGTTCTTTTTATTTTAGACTTAATTACCTATTAACGACGTCGAAGTGGCACATGTTCTTGCTGTTGCTTGAGGAGCTCATCATGATGAAGGCTATTATTCTTAGGGCGTGGTACATCGCGAGTGTCGCGTGATGAACCTCTATTATATCCAGGCGCGCCATTTCTATTATTGCGATTTTTACCAGTACGACTGAATTCCTTAAGCATCTCAAAGCCTTTATTATAGAGTACGATTGATTCGTCAGTTCGTTCACGAGCCGGTTCACACTTCATAATCACAAGATATATCTTCATGCCATTTCGCACAACGGCCGAAGCAAGGCATCCACCAGCAGCACGTGTAGTACCAGTCTTAACACCTATGCAGCCTTCATAACGTCCAAACAACTTGTTGGTATTCTTTAGATGTATGTTAGTGCCTGCAAGGGTCTTAATATCATATTTAGAATGAGATACAATTTCAGCAAAGGTCTTGTTGCGCATGCAGTAACGCATGAGGCACATCATATCGGTTGCAGTGGTGTAATGATTGTCGTCGGGCAGTCCGTGAGCGTTTACAAAATTAGTTGATGTCATGCCAATCAGCTTAGCTTTCTCATTCATCATCATGGCAAAAGAAACAGAATCTTTGCATAAGAACTCCCCCACAGCATGAGCCGCTCCATTGTCGCTAGGCAGCATCACACGATATAGCAAATCATGTAACTTATAACGCTCCCCTTTCTTGACATTACCATAAGAAACAGCTGCAGCAGCTGAACTAATGGTAACCGTCTCATTCAACCTACCGCTCTCACAAGCAAGAATACAAGTCATCATCTTTGTCATGCTTGCCGGATACATGCGTTTATCGGGATTTTTACTGCTCAAAACTTTACCAGTTTCGGCATCAATCATTAGCCAAGCACCTGCAGTAAGTTTCTTAAGTTGAGCATCAACTGTGTCTTTAGGATAGGCAGGATTGTCGAGAGCTGCATTATAAATAGATGGTCCTGATCCAGGGCCACCAGCTGCTGCTGCGAAATGCCAACACGAGACTAATGAGCACATAATCAGTGCCCATGCAAGTGCTAGATGTGCTGATATTTTTCTCAACTTCATTACTCGTACTTCATCATTGGGTTGCAAAGATACAAATTAGTAACGTTACATACGATACAAAATTACATTTTTTTAGATATTTTTGCAAGTTAAAGTATTGATTATAAATAACCCGTCGCTAAAAAAGATGCTCCCACAACCGTGTGAGAGCACCTTTTTACTCAAATTGATTTACAAACAAATGACTTTTTAAAGTTCATCAACATAAACAGGACCTTCCTGCTTTGCTCTTTCTAAACCACTCCACAATTTTTCCTTATTAAGTCCCAATTCAGTGAAGACATTCTCCGCTTTGAAATTGCTGATTGTGAGATTAGAAGGAATATAAACTTTGGTATCAATTGTATAGGCTTTCACCCCGAAAACCTCAACATTCACTTTCTTTAGATAATGGTTTATATTGCCAAGCACTAGTTTTCCATCTGATATATTCCATGAGCTATAGAGTTCACTACATTTTAGCACAGCACGATTACCAGATCTTGAGAAAGTTCCATAAGCAGCTTTGTCGCTTGTAAATGTCCAGAATGAAAAACCATTAGTAATAGCAGAGATAGCGCCACTAGGTTGTTCAAAAAGGAACATGGGAGCAGAGAGTTCGGTCTTGTCTATTTCACTTGTGATAATTGGTTCGTCGCCACACGACGAGAGTGACATGCCCATTAAAATGCAGCATATCAAGGTTAATGATAGTTTAGTAAACTTTTCCATATTAAAAATGATTAGTTAATGTTTTGCAAAGTTACACTATTTTGGGTAATCAAGATAAAAATAAAATATTTTTTACTACTTTTGTAACAAAAATAGGCATCAACAATGGCACCACTTCTCATATCAAGTACTCAGAACCCGAGGATAAAGCAACTTATAACATTGCAACAACGTTCTCAACAGCGACGCATTGAGCATCGTGTTGTAGTTGAGGGTGCTCGAGAACTACAGCATTGCATCAATGCTGGTTTTTCAGTAGAAACTGTATTCTACTGCCCTGCCCTTTTTGATGTCAACAAATTGCACAACACCGGCTTTGAGTGCGTAGAGGTAACCCCACAGGTCTATGACAAGATAGCCTATCGTGGGTCAACCGAGGGGATAATTGCCATTGTTAAACCACGATTTCTTTCACTTAACGATCTTGAACTAGGTGACGACCCTCTTATTGTAGTGCTCGAAGGTGTCGAGAAACCAGGTAACATAGGAGCAGTGCTACGCAGTGCCGATGCAGCCCAGGCTACAGCAGTCATAGTGTGCGATCCGTTGACCGACCTCTATAACCCAAACTTAATTCGCAGTTCCATAGGAGCAATTTTCACCGTTCCTTGTGTTGTGTGCAGCAGCGAGGAATGCATTCGTTTCCTTAAAGAAAATAACATCAAAATTCTTACAGCTCAACTACAAGACAGTAATCTATACTATAACACATCAATGCGTGGAGCCACAGCAATAGTGATGGGCACTGAATCCACAGGACTCACACAAGCATGGCGTGATGCCGCAACAGCGCACATACGCATACCAATGCGTGGCGCCCTCGATTCGTTAAATGTTTCGGTAAGCACAGCAATACTCTTATTTGAAGCCGTGAGGCAGCGACTATTATAGCTGTTTATTTATTTCAACCACCATTCCATCATAGGCTAGAGACACATTCTCTGGCAAGATTTTTGACACCTTTTCATGCAAGCCTATACCGTGAGACATGTGTATTAGAACTGCACGTTCAGGCTTTACTTGCTCAATAATTTCAAGTGTTTGCGCAAGCGAAAGGTGTGATAAATGCTCCTCAATGCGCAATGCATTAATAATCAACAACGGCACACCATGTAATCGCTCTACTTGCTGCAAACTAATGGTCTTACAGTCAGTAATATAAGCCATAGGCCCTATGCAAAATCCTAGAATAGGCATCTTGTAATGCATTACAGGAATTGGTTCTACTGTAATACCAGCGCAGTCAAATGGGTTAATGTCATCGATTTCGACTAAATTAAAATGAGGCACACCAGGATATGGATGCTGGGCAAAACAGTAAGCAAGACGTTGATGCAAAGCAGCAATCACGTCGGCACGTGCAAAAATTGGAAGATCCTTGAAACCTCTCAAGTCTTCAAGTCCAGCAATGTGGTCATAATGAATGTGTGTTATCAACAAAGCATCGATGTGTGGCGACCCGCAAGCAAGCATTTGCTGCCTGAAATCGGGACCACAATCAATCAATATGTTCTTACCCCTATAGGTAACCAATGCCGAATGTCGCAGGCGCTTGTCGTGTGGGTCAACTGAACGGCACACCTCACAATCGCAACCAATCTGTGGCACACCAGTGCTTGTTCCGCTCCCTAATATCCTTATTGATAACTTCCCTTCCGTCATCTTTGCAAATACATTTTTGTTTATCAATAACAACTACAAAGTTATTAATTTTTACTTTTGCTAACAACAACGACTCTAAAAAAACCAAATAATTTGTTTTTTCTCTCGGCTTGCACTAATTTTGCAAAAGATTATAATAACGAGACTCAATAGAAATGGAGAAGACTGAAACTAGAAAGCGCTATGACCTGGATCGCATAACCAGGCTCATAATCTCAATAATATGTATTATAGCAGCCATAATGGTAATCAATTACTTGAGTGGCATATTACTGCCATTTGTAATTGGCGGTCTTTTAGCTTATATGCTCAATCCCCTTGTCGAGTGGCTTATGAAAACCATGCACCTCAAGGGTAGAGCTTTGCCTTCAATTCTGGCAGTTGTAATTACTCTTGCTGTTATAACACTAGTGTTATGGTGGTTAATACCATATATTGGCAATGAGGTCAGCGACATGACAAAGATGCTAACAAACTATGCCAAGGCTTCATTCAAGATTCCTCACATTCCTGACGCTGTGCAAGATTTCTTCAGGCAAAATTTTGATCTTTCTCAGTGGCAAAAGATGCTCACTAAAGAGCAATGGATGAACCTAATTAATCAGGTTGCAAGCGGCACCTGGAGTGTGCTTGGAGGCACTTTGAGTGTGATATTGGGAGTTGTAACCATCCTGCTTGTGCTCATGTACATGTTCTTTATCTTACTTGACTACGACAAAATCACACGTGGTTTCAAGGCCGCTATTCCCGCAAGATACCGTCACATCAGCTTCAAAATCATGCATGATGTTGAGAACACCATGAGCCGTTACTTCCGTGGACAAGCACTAGTTTCACTCTTTGTTGGTATCATATTTGCCATTGAATTCTCTATCATTGGATTGCCCATGGCTATTGTCTTTGGTCTTTTCATTGGTGTACTTAATATGGTTCCTTATTTACAGCTAATATCATTCCCGTTTGCCGCATTCTTATGCCTTGTTGCATCGGTCGACTCGGGGCAAAGTTTCTGGTATCTGTTTGGATGGACTTTTGCTGCTTACTGCATATGCCAAGTAATACAGGACCTTATTCTCATTCCAAGCATAATGAAACAACAGATGGGGCTCAACCCAGCCATCGTTTTTCTATCGTTATCGATATGGGGTTATGTGTTAGGATTTGTTGGACTTATCATTGCGCTTCCACTCACCACCCTCATAATAAGTTACTACAGTGAGTACGTGCTACACAAACCAAACCCTCTTTATGCTAAAAAAAGAGCCAAGAAAAAAAGAAAAGCGAGACAATCTAACTTAGATCAAACTACTGAGGTGTGATATAACCTCTCGTCAATCAATTATAGGCTCAGGCACCCAAACGTAGGCGCCAATGTCATGTCCTTCTCCAGCAAATCGGTCGACACCATAGCGGTCATACCGAGCTGTTGCAGGACACATTGAGCGGTCACCTCTTGCTATTGCATCGCTGCCATCATGCAGTCGATAGTCAAATATGTAATCCTCACGTTCTGTATAGAATTTAGGATCAGCTAACCACACACAGTTAATGAAGCAGTCATCATCTTCACCTTTACTCTTAAACAAGCAGTTGCGCATGAGCACATTCATGCCATCGAGAGCGTCCACGTTGAGCTCACTTGTGTTACCATAGAAGATACAATTATCAAAATGAGCATCAAATAGAGCTTCTGTGCCATCTTCAAATTTAGTTAAAAGATTAAGAATTGGTCCCTCGATAACTGAAAAGAGATAATAGTTTGCAAAAGTGCAGTTAACAAACTGAAGTTTGCCTCCAAAGAAGTTGGCGACATAGATACCAGCATCGCTAAATTCAGTTCCTTCAGCGTCAATCCATGCGTTCTCACCAAGCAATGTTAGGTAAGTGCAATTATGAAGCACACAGTTAAGCAAGTGCAATGATTGGCGGCTCATATCACTTGAATAAACCTGTAGTCCATAAGTGTTACCACGCATTAAAACATAACTCATCTCATTATCATAACTACCATAGTTAAAATAAACGCCATCCCACTGGCCACTCATTATGTCATAGCCTATCTCGCCAACCACATGGTCAAGGCGGTCGCCACGCAACGTAATAGGTTTATCCTCGGTGCCGTTTGCTATCAGCTTACCTTTGACAAAAAGCGATGCCTTATCATGGAATAACAACGTAGCTCCTGGGTCTATAGTGACATCAATAAGAGAGTCGACAGTTAATGTACCATAAACGACATAGGGTTTATTATCAGTTAAATGAGTGGGCTTAGATAGTGTTGTGTCATTCAATATTATCACGTCTTGTCCCCAAGCGGTGATGGCGACCTTTTGTGTAACACCATTTGTTACAAATTCGATGTTATCTTCTAGATATTCAGGTTCATCTTGATTGGTAGGGTCAAGGCGACTCTCAACAAAAACAAATATACTGTCCTCGCCACGCACCTCAATATCGTGAATTTCCTCGCCTTTCACTCCGTCAACATTAAGGAAAAAGTGTCCATTACTTTCGCCAGCAACCTTGATAGAAGAAATATTCAGCATCTTCTTTCCTTTGTTATATACCAAGAATTGCTTGGTAGGAGTACCTTGACGTGTGATAACGGTATCAAACTTCACTGTATCGGTCGAAAATGTGAGCAGGTCACTACTACTTGTTGATATCTCGTCGTCGATGCAACTAGACATAGCCATAGCTACAAAAGCCACCACAGCTACTAGAAGATAGTGTAAATTCTTAATCATATTTAAAAAACGCAAATCCCACACATTTATTGTTTTACAACATGGGTGAGATGGTTTCATTAGAATTGGAAATAAATGAAAGGTTGCATCTCGGCTGTGACAAACTGATATATAAAGAATACCGCCACAACAACAATAGCACCCATCGCTGGCAAAGGCAGGCTAGCAAAGGTGAGACGATAACGACGTTTCAGTTTAACAGGCAACCAGTGAATAACCATGCCAATGACAAAAAGCAAGAACACATTGTGATAACCCCATAACACATCAAGCACGTTGACATTCCATGAAGTGCCCATCTGCTGAACCATTGATTTAGCGGTTTTCCATGCCACCTCATTGGCTGTTGCAGGATCAAGATTTGAGCCTGAACGGAAAAACAGACGAGTAAAAGATATAAACGTGAATGTGACTAGTATTGCCCAACTATTGGCAAGCCACTTAAGATTACGCTCTTTTGTATTATATTTGGTATAAAGCCAACGAACCACAGCACTAATCGCAATAAACACAGCACACACAATCAGCACATTCCACAAGGCCATAGGAGCAAGCCAAATAAGAATAGCCAAAACAGCAACAACTACCAATGACAGCCCTACTCGCCACAATGGAGAATTGTCGCGCCAGAATTTATATACAACCATTCCCACGCCATTGAGTCCACCCCATATCACGAAGTTGAGGCTGGCTCCATGCCACAAGCCACCGAGCAACATGGTAATCATAGCATTGAGGTTGGCATATATCTTCTTTCGGCGATCAGGATGCCTATAGGCTGTATAAATAACCATAGCTGCAAGCAGAAGCACACCCGCAGCAACCCACCAGCTACCACTAAGCACAAGGGCAGCAAGAGTGATTACTATTATCCAAAAATAGGTTCCGAATGTTATGTTACGATTACCTCCTAATGGAATATACAGGTAAGTCTGTAACCACCTTGATAGTGAAATGTGCCAACGCTTCCAGAAGTTACTACAATTCAGCGCCTTGTAGGGCGAGTTAAAGTTCATTGGCAAGTGGAAGCCCATTAGCAATGATAGTCCAATGGCTATATCAGTGTAACCCGAAAAGTCAGCATAAACCTGAAGCGAATAAACAAAGAGTGACATCAAATTCTCAAATCCTGAGAACAAATGTGGATTGTCGAATACGCGATCAATGAAATTGACTGCAAGATAGTCACTAAGCACAATCTTCTTGATAAGACCATTAATAATCCAGAAGACTGCAATTCCAAACATGCGGTGGCTTAAGTTGTATTTCTTGTAAAGCTGTGGTATGAAATCACTAGCTTTCACAATGGGACCAGCTACAAGTTGCGGGAAGAATGTAACATAAAAGCCAAAGTCAAGAATATTGCGTACTGGCTTTACAAGTCCCTTATAAACATCGGCAGTATAGCTTATTACCTGGAAGGAATAGAAAGAGATACCTACAGGAAGAATAATGCGATCAGCGTCAAAGAAATCAGTGCCAATTATAGCATTGCCAACGCTAGCTGCAACATTGCTCACAGTCATCTTGAAACCAAAAATCGAGTGAACCATATCGGCAAAGAAATAGGCATACTTGAAATAGCACAGAATTCCCAGGTCAATAGTCACACTAAGCACAAGCCAAGCTCTTTTTTTCCATTTGACAGTGCTGCCATGAATAGCTTGAGCTATAAAGAAGTCGGTACAAGTAACTAATATAAGCAACCCCACAAAGAGTCCACTAGTCTTATAGTAGAATAATAGACTCACAAAGAACAGATAGCTGTTTCGCAATAGTCGGCGTTGTTTTGCCAAGGCAAAACCAGCAAAAACCAAAGCGAAGAATGCCCAGAAGTGAAACTGAGTAAACAGCAATGGACTATTGGGGTCGAACGAGAAAACTGAACCTATATATCTTAACAGCTCTTGCATAGTAGCGACTTTTCACATAAAAGAATCAGTACTTCCAATTTAAATATTCTTGTACTAAAGCATTATAGAACATATCACCTATCAGCTGGTAACCTGCACGTGTAAAGTGGATGTGGTCTTTCTGCATCAATGAGTTGCCAACCCATTTTTTTGAGCCACCAAATCCTCCCATTACCCGGTAAAGATTCCAAACCGAACCGTTATTCTCCTGCGCCAATTCCATGAAAACTTTTTCCACTCTTTCTGTGTTAGGATTCACGCCACTCTTCATGAGGTTGTCATTGTTGGTTACAAACACGAAATGGCACAGCGGGTTTGTTCTCTTAATCTTATCAATTATCTGCTGATAGTTAGTCTTGAACTTCTCGGGCTTAAAGTTTGGAGTGTGAGCATCGTTGATACCAATTCCAAAAACCACCATGTCGGGGGCAATAAGCTTAAGGTCCTGCTCTAACAATGAGCATTTCAACCACGAACCAGTAGCTGCACCATTAACTCCAGATGCCCAGTAGTTCACTCCTGAACGATTATTCATGGCAACAACCCCCCTCAACTCAAAGCTTTTGCCTACGCCAAGTCCATGAAACATGACAGTAAAAGCTGTGGTACTATCAGGAACATCAAATTCATAGATATCATTATCACCACAGCGACGGCACTTAAGTGACTTATTTCCAACAACGATATAAGGGAGTATATCTGGACCAGATGCTTTACCTATCACCTTAATCACGCTTGCCGACCAATCTACATCGCCACTTGTGTTCATAGCAAATGTAACACTCGCATCAGGCGAAGATGTAACTGCAGTAATTCCACTCAAGCCAAGCTCATATGTTGGATTGCGTTCGGTACATTTCGACTTAGTCCATGTCCCAGTACCGCTCACTTTATAATCAGCAGGGCCATTAGTACCAATTAACTTATAGGGGAACATGATGGTACGACTTGCCTTACCGCCATTGATGAGCTTAGCAATATTATAACGGACACGATGACTAAATACTCCTGCCTGAACATGGCTTCCGCCCACATGCCAAATATTCACTTCACCACGGCCATTATTCAAAACATCGTCGAGCTTTTTAAAGAATGGTGAAAGTGTACTATCTGTTCCCTCAAAAGTTATCAGCTTCGACTCTTGAGCCTTGACACAAGGTTTAGTATTTGTCAGTTCTACATAAAGAGCACTGTCAACTTGAGACCAAGCAACTGAAAAGACAGTCGCAAAAATTAGTGCCAACGAAAATAATATATATCTTTTATTTATCATATTACTCTAAAATCACTTTTTATTAGTAGAATCAGTGGCAGCATTCATTGTCTTAGGCGACTTGCCAACTCGCTTGCAATAGAAACGATAATACATCATGTAGGTGTTGTATAGCATATCGGCCACCTTGCTTGCTCCTTCTCGTGTGAAATGAAGATAGTCCTTGCCAGCCAAATTTGATTCAACCCACTTAATCATTGAATTGTGACCACCCATAGCCTCATAGAGGTCCCAATAGGCTATTCCAGTCTCGGCGCACACTTCCTTAAGAATCTTAATAGTTGGCTCAAGTTGAGGATATGTCTGTTTCTCTCCTTTCACATTGGTCGACATGTCGGCAGGACCAACAAACAGAATCTTGGCCTTTGGAGCCATCGACTGGAAGAGTTTTACTTGAGCAATCATGCTGTTTTTATAACCCTGAATTGACTTCTCCTTGTTCATATAGGGAACAGAGTTACCGCCATATTGCAAAATAATAAGTCTCACATTCTCATGATTGAAGAATGGTTCAAGGGTGCTGCGCTGAGTGATTGTGAATACTGTTCCTGAGCAACCACGCATAGCTACATTATCAAGGGATATGCCTGTTGAAGCGTCGAGCATAACACCAAAAATCTCCATCTTGCCACGTGCGCTTATCGATGCTTTCTTCACTGGCGATGGCAACGTTGCACTCAAGAATTTCAACCCTTTATCGCTACTGCCAGAGCCATCCCTCATCTCAACATGGGCATCACCAGCAATAAGAGTTGCTGAGCCAGAACCACTGCACACCATTGTAACCCTCTCAAATGTCTTTGAATGAGGAACACCCTCAAGTTCAGTAGTTCTGAATGTAAATTGAGCACTGCCATTTAAATGTGCCACCTGGCACATGATACCATATCGACCATCACTTAAATGATCGCCCATGTTGTAAGCAAAGTAGCGAGGCAATTCCTGACTTGAGCTTTGCGCAAGAGTCATAGAGCCTCCTCTTAGCACAGCTGGGACCATACCAACTCCTGAACCACCAAAAGATGCCTGGAAACGTTCTCTCAGGTCGGATGAAATGCGATCACCCTCAAGCTGTGAATCACCATAATGCAAAATACGCATGGGGGCACTTTCAGCATTCTCCATAGCAATAAATAGAGAATCAAAGTAGGCTAAGTCATCATTAGGCATGTGAAAACGTGCAGGATTCTTCTGACAGAATTCCATAAAGGAATCCTTGTCATCGGTCTTCATGTGTTCTAGCTGATACTTAAAAAGCTCTTCTGGATCGGTTGGCATTACTCCTGTAGTGTCGCCCGACTCAGTATTATGAGAATCCTTAACTGCAAGCACTTCACTCAGATTAGGGAATTCCAGTTTTATGTTACCAATTGTGATTCCATCGGCAGGGAATATAGAGCATATAACTGCTAAAGCAGCCAATACTCCAAAGATGAAAATCACAATTACCTTTGCCTTCATTTCTTGGTTTATTATAAAAAATCATCGCATGAAGGAACCATTCTCTACATGCTTTGACAAAAAACGTTGCAAAGTAACACAAAAAAATCCAAATGACGCTAATAGATAGTGTGAAAAATCATTATTAATATAATTAATCATATTAATCAATTAGAAATGCGATATTGAAATCATATTTGATTTAGTAATTAATCTGACCAAAAATTTAATATTAATTGAGAATCATCGTTTTTTTCGAGTCACATTTCGGTTATTTGCGAAATTCTGTGTAAATTTGTGCTGAAATTTATGGCACATATCATCAAGAGTGATGCCTACTGCCATTTAACAAACTATTACACAAGATGATAAATAGAGTTTTAATACGAATCAAGGTTGTGCAGATGTTATACAACTTCATGCTCACCCGCAACGTGAAGTCGTTAACAATGGCACGCGAAGAGCTTCAACAGAGTTTTGACAAGAGTTATGAACTCTACAACTACCTTCTCAAGCTTATTATTGATATTACCGACTTGCAAGATCGTTATCTCGACGACGCCAAGCACAAATATCTTCCCTCTCATGAGGATTTAAACCCTAACCCAAAGTTTGTCGACAATCAATTGGCCGAAATACTTCGCAACAACGAGCAGTTGCAGCACTATATAAGTGAGCACAAGCTCACCTGGCGCGACAATGAGTTGTTCCTGAAGTTGATGCTCAACAAGATACAAGACAGCAGCATTTACAATGAGTACATGGAAAATGGCGCAAGCGACCTTGAGAGCGATTGCCACTTGTGGCGACAAATCTTCCGCCAAATCATCATCGACGATGACGACCTTCTCGAAGAACTTGAGAACCAATCGGTTTATTGGTCATGCGACGACCTTGATTTCATGAGCCAATTCGTCATCAAGACTATTCGCAAGATAGGTGACGGCGAGGACTTCCCCATCATGCCACAATTCAAGGATGAGGAAGACAGCAAGTTTGGCGATCAGCTGTTTACTGCAGCAGTCGAGCAGGAAGAATTGAACTCTGCCACCATCGACCGATTTATCGATACCCGCCATTGGGATAGCGATCGCATAGCACTCATCGACCGGGTTATACTTCTTGTTGCCCTCGCCGAGGTTCGAAACTTCGAGAAGATACCCACTACAGTGACTCTCAACGAATACATTGAAATAGCCAAGACATTCAGCACTCCTAGCAGTCCTGCTTTTGTCAATGGAGTGCTTCATGCAGCCATCAAAGACATGAAGAACAATGGCTCACTGATGAAACCGTAAAAACTCACCTATTAATAACAATAACACACAAGAACTATGTTAAACTCAATTCTTTTACAAGCACAAGCTGCGGGCGATGCTGGCCAGCAAGGCAGTGGCATGATGAGCATTCTGATGATTGTTGCCCTTATTGCAATCTTCTATTTCTTCATGATTCGCCCCCAAAGCAAGAAACAAAAAGAAATAAGGAAATTCCGCGATGCAATGCAGAAAGGTGACAAAGTGACAACCGCTGGTGGCATCCATGGCAAAATCAAAGAGATAAAAGATGATGTGATTGTGCTTCAAATCGACGATAACGTTAAAATTACCGTCGACAAGGCTATGGTTTATCCCTCGGCCAACGATGCTGTTGCTAGTGGTGCCGATATTAAGAACGCACAGAACTAATCCCAATACGATCAATTGCACACCCCTCTAGCACATGTTAGAGGGGAGTGTTAAATTAATAAGCCATCATGAGCTGGAGCAACAACATCCAACGCATCAAAACTTTGGCGCATAAGTTGACGAGCAAGGACACTGCCTTGTTCCTCTTCTTCTTGCTAGTTTCGGTGGGATTCTGGATGATGCTAACTTTCAACACCCAGATGACACACGATGTTGCTGTTAAGCTCAAAATCAAGAAACCAGGCAATATAACTCTCCTGCAAGAGTTGCCCGAGACCTTCACGGTTACAGTTAAAGACCGTGGTACATCTTTCTTAAAATCCTATTTCCACTCATCCCCCACAATCGAAATTGACTTCTCAAGATACTATGACGAGAAAAGTCACAGCTTGATTCTAACCTCTTACCAGCTATCGAGCGAAATAAGACGTGTTTTCAGGCGCGAAGCTTCAATCCTTAAGATTTCGCCCGAAGCTATCAATGCTAAGTGCACCTCTATTGCAGGGAAAAAAGTTCCTGTCAACTGGGAAGACAACGTTAAAAACATTACTACCGACAGGCAGTTTGTAATCAACCCTGATGGAGTTATGACAACTCCCGATTCTGTCACGATCTATGCACTTGATCGAGCAACATTGCGAGAGATTAATGAGGTGGATATCACAACCGTAGAAGTTGAGAACCTCACCACATCACTCGACAAGCAGGTGCGCATTAAGCCCATAAACAATGTGAGAGTGATGCCTAGCAAAGTAAAACTGCACGTGCCTGTTGAGCCTCTCATTAAGAAAGAACAAGAGGTGTCAATTTCGGTTAGGAACCAACCCTATGGACTAAATGTTCTCCTGTTCCCTCAATCAGTTAACGTGAGTTATCTGGTGCCCCAAAGCAAATATCAATTACCACTCAATCTCACTGTTGTAGTCGACTACAACGATATTGACCTATCGTCCAATAAAGTTAACGTCAAGCTTGGCGAGGTATCAGGTGCCTATAGCAATGTACAAATAGGCATCGATAGCGTTAATTATGTAATAGAACGTTTCTAAACACAAAATGCCATGGCACAAACAAAGATTATTGCCATAACAGGCGGCATTGGAGCGGGAAAGTCGATAGTGTCGGCCATCTTGCGCGTGGCAGGTTATGATGTCTATGATTGTGACCAACGAGCCAAGATGCTAATGAACGCGAGTGCTACAATCAAAAATTCATTAACTCACAAGTTCGGTCACGACATTTACACCAGTGAAGGCAATCTTAACAGAACCCGTCTCAGCGACATCATTTTCAATGACCACGATGCTTTACACTATGTAAACAGCATTGTACATCCAGCTGTTAGAGACGACATTTCAAATTGGGCCCAGGAGCACCAGCATGGTCCTCTATTTGTAGAAACATCGATTCTCAAAGAAGGAGGTCTTGACACTATAGTTCAAGAGATATGGAATGTAGTAGCACCCGTCGAGGTCCGTATTTCAAGAGTCATGAAACGGAATGCAATAAGCCGTGAAAAAGTGTTAGAGCGAATCAACAACCAGCAGCAACTGTCACCGATTCCCGGAAAAAAAGTCGTAGATTTAATCAATGACGGCACTACCCCGATTCTACCACAAATCATTAGTGCTCTGCAATAATCCTTAAGCGCAGGGGGTAGTGTAATCACCAATATTATAGAAAGAGAGAAGCTCCTTAAATAAGAAGCTTCCCTCAAAAGATTATTTACTAACTCAAATTTAGTCGGCGTTAAGGTTCACACGCTTAAGGTCGGTAGCAACGAGACCTTTCTGAGCTTTGTCAAGGAACATGGCAATTGTCATACCCTTCTCCTCGCTAGCCTCATACTCCTGCTCCATAAGGATGTTCTCCTTATAGAACTTCTCCATGCGACCCTTCACGATGTTCTGAATCATCTGTTCAGGCATGCTCTTGAGCTTAGCATCGGCAGTGTCGGCCATAAGCTTCTTAGCATCTTCTACCTGCTCAGGAGTCATATAACCCTTGCGAACAGCCTCATCCTGATGCTCCTCGGTAGCGCAGTAGTAAGGATTGAAACCGGCCTTCTTGAGGGCGTTTTCAACAGCCTTCTGCACTTGCTCGCTCTTGGTCTTCTCGATAGCGATGCTAGTCTCCTCATCAATTACATTCTGAGGAATCTGGTTGCGGTTGGCAGCAGCTGGACGCATAGCAGCAACCTGCATAGCAACAGCCTTACCAATCTCCTCGCTAACTGGCTCGTTGAAAGCCACGAGAGTCGAGAGCTTCTTGTTGAAGTGGTTGTAACCAGCGATGCCGGCAGCTTCGATACACTCATAAGCGCCAAGCTCCATCTTCTCGCCAGTAATACCGCTCAAAGCAGTAATGTGCTCAGCTACGGTAGCACCATCAAAAGTGAAGTTCTTAAGCTCGTCGAGGTTCTGAACCTTAGCAGCAACAGCCTCGTCGAGGATACGGTTTGCAAGTGTCACAAACTTCTCGGTACCAGCCACGGGCTCAGTCTCGCACTTGAGAGCAACGATAGCTCCAAAGTTACCTTCAACCTTGCACTTGGCAATACCCTCGGCAGCAGTGCGGTCGCCACGCTTTGCAGCGATAGCCTGACCACGCTTGCGGATGATCTCCACAGCCTTGTCCATGTCGTTCTCGGCCTCAATGAGAGCCTTCTTGCAGTCAACCATACCAGCATTGGTAATCTCACGCAATTTCTTTATGTCATTAATAGAAACAGCCATAATAGAATTTTATAAAAGTTTAAATTGTTATTAATTACTTTTTTATAATAAGCGTGAGTAATTACTCAGCTTTGGGAGCCTCCTCGGCGGGAGTTTCCTCTACTGCGGGAGCTTCCTCTGTTGCAGGAGCTTCCTCAGCCTTTGGAGCCTCTTCGGCTACACGGCTGCGACGAACGCGTGCGCGACGTGGCTTTTCAGTTGCCTCACCTTCAGGTGCATCATCCTTGTTGTCAATCTTCTCAATCTTGCGCTCCTCAAGACCCTCTTTAATGGCCTCGCATACGGTGTTCAAGATGATATCAACCGACTTAGATGAATCGTCGTTAGCAGGAATCACAAAGTTCACATTCTCGGGGTTACTGTTGGTGTCAACAATACCGAATACTGGAATACCCAGACGATTAGCCTCGGCAACAGCAATGTGCTCTTTCAAGACATCAACAACAAACAATGCTGATGGCAGACGGTTAAGATCGGCAATCGAACCTAAGTTCTTCTCGAGCTTAGCACGCTGACGAGTGATCTGAAGACGCTCACGCTTCGACATGTTGTCGAATGTGCCGTCGGTGGTCATCTTGTCGATTGAAGCCATCTTCTTAACAGCCTTGCGAATTGTTGGGAAATTGGTCAGCATACCGCCTGGCCAGCGCTCAATAACGTAGGGCATTCCAACCGAAGTAGCGCGGTCAGATACCACTTGCTTTGCTTGCTTCTTGGTGGCAACGAAGAGAACCTTCTTACCTTCCTTAGCAATGTTCTTGAGAGCAACGGCAGCTTCTTCAAGCTTAGCCTGAGTCTTGTAAAGATCGATAATGTGAATGCCATTACGCTCCATCAGGATGTAAGGAGCCATAGCAGGATTCCATTTGCGTTTCATGTGACCAAAGTGACATGCAGCGTCAAGCAGTTGGTCAAAAGTTGGTGTTTGCATTTCTAAAAATTTTGTTTTGTTTACGTTCAACTAAAAATCAATCGCATAGTAGCCATGCCCTAGAGGCAATACATATATAATAATGTGTTCTTTTAAGCCGCAGGGCTAGTGAGTCTATGCAATTTGGATACTAAACTCTGTTTTGTTGCGAGTCCAGAACAAGTCGTTGAGCAATATTGTAAAAATATTAACGCTTGCTGAACTGGAAACGCTTGCGGGCCTTGGGCTGACCTGGTTTCTTGCGCTCTACGGCACGTGGGTCGCGAGTCATGAAGCCTTCCTTGCGAAGGGCGCTCTTGTCCTCGGGATTTACCTTAACCAGTGCACGAGCGATAGCAAGACGCAGAGCCTCGGCCTGTCCCTTGTAACCACCACCAATGAGGTTAACCTTGATGTTATATTTCTCAGCTGCCTCAAGTGTGTTCAATGGTTGCTTAACGATGAATTGAAGAATTGGAGATGGAAAATATTCTTCAAGTGCACGCTTGTTGATTGTGATTTCGCCATTGCCCTCGCTCAAGTATACACGAGCGATAGCTGCTTTACGACGACCTACTGCATTAATTTGTTCCATACTTCCAAGTTATTATTTAAGTTTATTGATATCAATTACTTTGGGTTGCTGAGCCTCGTGTGGGTGTTCTGGACCATTGTAAATGTATACATTGTTCAGAATCTTAGCACCAAGCTTGTTCTTTGGGAGCATACCCTTAATCACATGGAGGAACAATGGATGCTTGCCAGCCTTGAGATGTTTGTTCTCCGACTTCTTTTGAAGGATGGCTGGAGTCGCATAACGCTGACCACCGGGATAGCCTGTGTAGCTAACATAGGTGCGATCGTCCCACTTATTACCAGTGAGCTTAACCTTATCGGCGTTGATGATAATAACGTTGTCACCACAATCAACGTGTGGTGTGAAACTGGGCTTGTACTTTCCGCGCAAGATTTTCGCTACTTTTGCGCACAAGCGACCCAGTACCTGATCGGTAGCATCTACTACTACCCATTCTTTCTGTACGTCTTCCTTGCGGATAGACACGGTCTTGTAACTTAAAGTGTTCACTTTTAAAATCCTGATTAAAAATTAATTAAATATTCAACAGAGCACACAATGACACGGCCAAATGTCACACTTTGGCACACCGTTGAAATTATCTTGGATATAATCGGCGTGCAAAGGTACGCATTATTATATTAATGGCAATAACCACACCATGCCAAAAACCACTCAAAAGCACCATTTTTAAGAAACATTAACCATATTAACAACCTTTATCAGGCCATTTGCACACCATCTCATACAATAATTCATTTCTAATGAAAAGCTCAGTACCATTTGTTAATAAAAAACTCAATAAATTAGTAATAGATGATTATTTTTCACTAACTTTGCACAATTGAACTTGAAAACCAATTTACATAATAATTCATTAACAACTATTTCATGAAACTATTAAAATCGACTGTTATGGCTTCGTTAGCGGCAATGATGGCATTAAGTGCCTGCACCTCGGCCTCAAACGCAGGTGGAGAAGCTGCTGGCGATAATGCCATTGAGATTAAAGACGGGAAATTCACTCCCGAAGTAATGTTAGCATTAGGACGCGTTGGCGATCCACAAGTCTCTCCCGACGGCACACGCGTGCTCTTCAGCGTTAACTATCAAAACGTAAAAGAGAATAAAGGAAATGCCGACCTTTGGCTAATGGACATCGACGGCAAGACTCCTGCCGTTAACATCACCAACACTCCAAGCAGCGAGAGCAATGCTGTGTGGATTAACGAAGGCACTCAAATCGCTTTCCTCTATCGCGACCCTGCCAAGGAGGACTCAAA
The DNA here is from genome assembly GCA_902762385.1 of uncultured Bacteroidales bacterium. Classification (GTDB taxonomy): domain Bacteria; phylum Bacteroidota; class Bacteroidia; order Bacteroidales; family Muribaculaceae; genus Sodaliphilus. The sequence goes on from CACWNQ010000001.1 coordinate 369,449, forward strand.
GACTCAGGTGTGGGTGATGAATGCCGACGGCAGCAGCCGCAAGCCTGTGAGCGAGATGGAGAATGGTGTTGAGGGATTCACTATTTCGCCCGACGGCACCAAGATTATCCTCATCAGCACAGTTCAGTATGGCAAGACTCAGCCTCTCGACAACTACCCCGACCTCGACAAGGCTCAAGCTCGCCTTATCGACGACATGATGTACAAGCATTGGGACGAGTGGGTAACAGCTGTTCCACACCCCTTTGTTGCCGATTTCACCGGTGGCGTTGTTAAAGATCCTAAGGACATCCTCGAGGGCACTCAGTATGAGTCGCCTATGCGTCCATGGGGCGGCGTGGAGTCATTTGCATGGACTGCCGACAGCAAGAAGGTAATCTACACCTGCCGCAAGAAAACTGGCAAGGAATATGCCTTCTCGACCAACAGCGACCTTTACCTCTACGACATTGCCAGCGGCAAGACCGAGAAGAACCTCACCGAGGGCATGATGGGTTATGACACCAACCCACGCGTCTTTAAGGACAAGGTTGCATTCCTCTCAATGGAGCACGACGGATATGAGGCCGATAAGAACCGCATCTTCGTGATGGACCTCAAGAGTGGCGAGAAGAAAGACCTCACCGAGAATTGGGACTATAGCGCCGACGACCTCTGCTGGTCGCCCGACGGCAAGTTCATCTATTTCCTCGCGCCCTATCAGGGTACCATCCCCATGTTCCGCTTGAATGTTGAGACCCAGCAAGTCGACACCGTCAATCCAGGCATGAGCGACTGGCACGACTATGCTGCAATCGTTCCCCTCAAGGACGGTAAGGTTCTTACACTGCGTCACAACTATGCCGAACCCAACGAAATCTTCACACTCGAGATGGGCAAAGAGCCAGTTCAACTCAGCCATGTCAACGACGACATGCTCAGCAAGCTCGACTCTATCCAGATGCGCAAGGAGATTGTTAAGACTACCGACGGCAAGGATATGACAGTATGGGTAGTACTACCACCCAACTTCGACCCCAACAAGAAGTATCCATCAATCTTCTTCTGCGAGGGTGGTCCTCAATCACCAGTTAGCCAGTTCTTCTCTTATCGCTGGAACTTCCGCCTCATGGCAAGCCAGGGATATGTTGTAATCGCTCCTAACCGTCGTGGCCTGCCCGGCTTCGGCAGCGAGTGGAATGCACAAATCAGTGGTGACTATGGAGGCCAGAACATGAAAGACTACATGAGTGCTGCCACCTATATGAAACAACAGCCCTACATCGATGGCGACCGCATGGGTGCTGTGGGTGCTAGCTATGGTGGCTACTCAGTTTACTGGCTTGCAGGCAACCACAACAACATGTTTGCTTGCTTCCTGGCACATGCCGGAATCTTCAACCTCGAGGCACAATATCTTGAGACCGAGGAACTTTGGTTCACACAATGGGATCTTGGAGGTCCTTGCTGGGAGAAGGACAACGCTGTAGCACAAAAGACTTACAGAGAGGCCAATCCTAAGAACTTCGTCGAGAACTGGAACACTCCTATCATGATTACCGCTGGTGAGCTCGACTATCGCATCGTCTTCACTCAGGCATGCCAGGCATTCGACGCTGCACAAATTCGTGGCATCCCATCACGCATGCTTCTCTTCCCCGAGGAGAACCACTGGATCCTCCAGCCACAGAATGCTCTCATGTGGCACCGCGAGTTCTTCCGTTGGCTCGACACTTGGCTGAAACCAGGCAGTGAGGCAGCTAAGGCTTACAAAATTCAGCAAGACTCTATCGCCAAAATCAAGGCCGAGGAAACCAAAGGTGAGCCTACTCCAATGCCCAAAAAGCAGGAGAATCTCAACATCACCAACCCCGACCTGAAGAAGTAATCAAGGGCAAAGCCCCTATCCTACCAAGCGCACTGGCAAAACCACCTGCCAGTGCGTTTTTTATAAAACCAAATAAACAACCACCACATCATCAAATAACATGCTATCATCTACCAAATCAATAAGAAGAATAAGCTCAACGAGCACAACCACGAAAAAAACTATTAACTAATATCTATTAACTCAAAACTTTTTACTAACTTTGCATGATTTTTCAAGAACTTTTCAACGACAGAATCATATGCTACTAGAAAAAATCGATGCCTTAAAGGCACAAATCAATGAGTTAAAAGCCGAAAATAGCGAAGCACTAGAAGCACTTCGCATTAAATATTTGAGCAAGAAAGGCGAAGTCACTGCTTTGTTCAACGAATTCCGTAACGTGCCCAATGAGCAAAAGCGAGAGTTTGGACAGCGCTTGAACGAGCTCAAAACCCTTGCCACCGAGAAGATAAACTCTCTAAAAGAAGAATTCCAAGCTAAAGAGGCTGTCGCAAACAAGATAGACATCACTCGTCCAGCCTTCCCCGAGACCATTGGCACTCGCCATCCCATCTCAACTGTTCGCAAAGAGATTATCGACATCTTCTCACGACTAGGTTTCACTCTGGCCGATGGTCCAGAAGTGGAAGATGACCTTCACGTGTTCACATCACTGAACTTTGCTGCCGACCATCCCGCTCGCGATATGCAGGACACATTCTTCATCAATGAAGACAAGAGTGGTGACGTGACCCGCAACATCGTGTTGCGCAGCCACACCAGTTCGGTTCAGTCACGCGTGATGAAGAGCACACAGCCTCCCATCCGCATTATCTGCCCAGGACGCGTCTATCGCAACGAGGCTATCACCGCCCGTGCCCACTGCTTCTTCCACCAGATTGAGGGACTCTATATCGACAAGAACGTTTCATTTGCCGACCTCAAGCAAGTGCTGTTGTACTTCGCAAAGGAGCTCTTTGGACCCGACACCAAGATTCGTTTGCGTCCCAGTTACTTCCCATTCACCGAGCCCAGTGCCGAAATGGATGTATCATGCATGCTATGTGGCGGCGAGGGCTGTGGCTTCTGTAAGCACACTGGTTGGGTAGAAATCCTCGGCTGTGGCATGGTCGACCCCAATGTGCTTGAGCTTTGCGGCATCGACAGCAAGGTCTACACTGGTTATGCATTTGGTGTGGGCGTTGAGCGCATTACCAACCTCAAGTATATGGTAAAAGATTTGCGCATGTTCAGCGAGAACGATGTGCGCTTCTTGCGAGAATTCGAGCATACTCACTAAGTATAGTTGAACAATTGATTCTATCAACAAGGGGAGTTGCACAACAGCTCCCCTTTCAAATAAAGACCACATGACTATAAAAGAACGCTACGAGTCAATACTCCAGTATTTCAAGCAGGCAAATCCTAATCCTACCACCGAATTGAATTTCACTAATGCATTCGAAACGCTGGTGGCAGTGATTCTGTCGGCACAATGCACCGACAAGCGAGTCAACATGGTTACGCCAGCCCTCTTCGAGGCCTACCCCACTCCCGAAGCTATGGCGGCCGCAACAACCGAAGACCTGTTACGATACATCTCGAGCGTTTCTTATCCAAACAACAAGGCGCGCCACTTGCAAGCTATGGCAGCAATGCTAGTCGATGAGTTTCACAGTGAAGTTCCAAGCACAATGGAAGAACTTACTCGATTGCCTGGTGTAGGTCGCAAGACTGCCAATGTAATAATGGGAGTAGTGTTCCATAAAGCTGCTATTGCTGTTGATACGCATGTGTTCCGTGTAGCCAATCGCACTGGTCTTGCTAATGGCAAAACTCCACTAGAGGTCGAGAAGGCTCTAACACGTCACATCCCCGAGGAAGATCGTTACAACGCGCACCACTGGTTGCTATTGCATGGCCGCTACGTGTGCAAAGCACTAAAACCCGACTGCATGAACTGTGGCATAAAGGATTCCTGCAAACATTACAACAAAAAATGAACACCAGCAAAGAAAACATATTAGAGCATATGTCTCACCCCGTGTTTAAGCTCGTGGGTGAAGTCGCCGATTCTCTGCACCGTGAGTGCTATGTGGTGGGAGGTTATGTGCGCGACATCTTTCTTGAGCGTAAGTCGAAGGATATTGACTTTGTGACTGTGGGCAGCGGCATCGAAGTAGCAAAGGCTGTGGCTCGAAAGCATGGCAACAACAAGTCACACTTGGCTGTGTTTAAGACTTATGGCACAGCACAAGTCAAAATAATGGGATTGGAGCTCGAGTTTGTTGGTGCTCGTCGTGAATCCTACATGCACAGTAGCCGTAACCCTATTGTCGAAGATGGGACCCTTCACGATGACCAGTTGCGACGCGATTTCACTATCAATGCAATGGCTATTTGTGTTAACCACGACAGTTGGGGGAAAGTGCTCGATCCATTTAATGGAATCGAGGACATGGAGCGGAGACTCATTCGCACACCTCGCAATCCCGACATCACATTCAGCGATGATCCACTGCGCATGATGCGAGCAGTGAGGTTCGCAACTCAGCTTGGCTTTGAGATTGAAGAAGAAACCTTTGAGGCAATCAAGCGTAATGCTAATCGCATTAAGATAATCACTCGTGAGCGAATAGCCGATGAGTTGATGAAGATTATGGGTTCGCCCAAGCCATCAAGAGGATTCTTCTTGCTCGATAAGAGTGGATTGCTGCAACTCATTTGTCCTGAGTTGGCTAATCTCAAAGGAGTAGAAACAGTTAACGGCCGAGGTCATAAAGACAACTTCCTACACACCATGCAAGTACTTGATAATGTTGCTGCTGAAAGCGACAAAGAATGGCTGCGCTGGGCTGCATTGTTCCATGATATCGGCAAGCCGGCCACTAAGCATTGGGATGACAAACAGGGATGGACCTTTCATAACCACAATTTCATTGGCGAGAAGATGGTTCCTCGCATCTTTGCCAAAATGCGATTGCCACTCAACGAGCACATGAAGTATGTAAAGAAACTCGTTGGGCTTCACATGCGGCCAATTGCTCTTGTCGAGGAGGAGGTAACCGACTCGGCAGTTCGCCGCATGTTATTTGAAGCTGGTGATGACGTTGACGACCTGATGATACTGTGTCGCGCCGATATTACAAGCAAGAATCAGGAAAAAGTAAAGCGTTTCCGTGAAAACTACGAGCTTGTAAAACAAAAAATCATCGACATTGAAGAGAAAGACCGAGTTCGTAACTTTCAGCCTCCTGTCGATGGCAAGGAGATTATGGACACTTTCGGTCTCACCCCATCACGACCTGTGGGTGAGATTAAAGAAGCAATAAAAGATGCCATTCTCGACGGTGTAATAGGCAACGACTACACACAGGCTCACCATTTTATGATTGAGAAAGCCAATGAACTAGGTCTTAAACCTATAAATGAAGGAAAGTTATGCTCTATTGTGACAGAAAGCCCATTGGGCTTGCTTTCAATTGCTGCCACAAGTACAGGCATTGCGGCTATTGAGTTTGGTGAAATGGATTTCACTGCCATCGCAAAGAAAATGAAGTTGCAATTAGTTTCTGGCTCTACCCCATTGCTCGAGAACTGCATAGCACAACTTCATGAATACTTCGCTGGTAAGCGACGCAATTTCTCACTTCCACTATATCTAGTAGGCACCGATTTCCAACAGAAAGTGTGGAAAACGTTGATGACAATACCTTATGGAACCACCATTAGTTACAAGGAAGAAGCACAACGTGCAGGCAATGAAAAAGCCATTAGAGCCGTTGCTCAAGCCAATGGTGCTAATCCCATTCCAATCATCATTCCTTGTCATCGAGTCATCAATGCCAACGGCACCTTAGGCGGTTACTCAAGTGGCATTGACAAGAAACAGTTCTTGCTTGATTTGGAACAAAAACACTAGTAAAAAACAACATCCAGTTGCACAGCTGTGCAACTGGATGTTTTATCATTACATTATTGTGAGGAGCACTGGTATGGGAATTCTACCAGATATTGTGAAAATAATGTCACTTGTGTAAGTGCTGCGGCCTCGATAAATGTGCTTGCCGGTAACGGTGTTCATGATATCACTACTATAAGTACTGCGACCGTCGTAAACGTATTGTCCATCCCATGTTGCAATTATGTCATTGCTGTAACTGCTGCGTCCTTGATATAGGTAACGACCATCCCAAGTGCCCATTATGTCACTATTATAGGTGCTACGGCCAGCATACAGATATTTGCCATCATAAGTGAGCAAGATATCGCTACTATAGGTACTATTGCCACGATATAGATAGCGTCCGTCCCAAGTTGCTAGAATATCGCTAGTATAAGTGCTGTTGCCACGATATAAGTGAGACACAGCATGCGATTGCGTTGCCATGGCAATTATTGCCACCAGCATAATCAATGTCTTTTTCATAATAGTTAAGAATTATACCGTTTCATTGCCTTCGGCTACTTCTTCGTTTTGCTTGAAAGTCACAGTACGGTTATACACATAGTTGGCAATTGTGTAGACAACCATCGATATTATCATGACTATGTTCTGACCTGCTTTCTCCATGGGCAGGAATGGAATGGTATCGACAGGCAAGTGCTTCCACCCGAAACCTTCAAGCAGCAGCAGGCTCACACCACCTTGAAGTATCCAGCACACAATGAAGCCACAACCGAACAGTAATGCCTGTCGCTTGAGGTTCTTTTTGTTCTTGAAAACCCAATTACGATTCCATATGAAGCTGTTTATCACACCCAGTACATATCCTATTATGTTTGCCGGTCCATAAGGCACTCCGAGCCAAGTGTTGAGCAAATAGAATGACACAGCTGTAATAAGAGTGTTCATAACTCCTATCACACCATACTTAAACAGCTGGACTATAGTTTTCTTTGCTTCGCTTCTGGTTATCATCTTATAGATTCAATTTAGGTAGTAATGGTTTCGGAATTCAAAAAATTACATGCAAAGTCACGAATAGTGGCAAATCGCCAATCGGCATTATTGCAACAGCCAAAGCCCCAATCGGCATGGACAAAAAGCATACCAGCTTCATGAGCCTGGTCACAGTCGGCTTGGGTGTCACCCACATATACAGGGCATTTAAGTGAATACTTACTTGCCATGTAACGCAAGTTTTCCGACTTGCTTACTTGGCGTTCTCCTTGAGTAAGAAGCCCATCAAAAAAATGGGCAGTTCCAGTATAGTTCACAAAATTAACAAGTCCACGCGGCGAGCAATTACTAAGCATGAAAAGGCGAAAATTACCATGAAGCCTTTCGAGAGCATCTTTCACTCCAGGGTATAGGACACCACCTAGTGTTGGCATCATTTCTTCCTCTTTCTTACCCAACAGACTCAAGAATGTTGACCTATCTACTATCATATTATTCCCAAGTAAATGCTCCATAATGCTCTCGATACTCATGCCCATAAAATGCTCCAAATCGCTACCCTTGAAGTCGGCCTCCATATCAAACTCATGGCAAGTGGCATTCCAAACCTTTGCATAAGACTCTGTAGCATTCCATAGAGTGCCGTCCATGTCGAAGATTAGAGAGTCGATATGTGAGATGTCATGGGTCATAGCATCCAACTTATTTACTTGGAGTCACAATTATTCCGATGTCAAGAATATTCTTTACCACATCACAATTATTCATCGCTTGCCAAACTACAATTGATGACACTTGCGATGGAGATATGCCCTGTGCAATCACAACACTCGACTGGTAGATTGCTCCAAATCCAGAGCCCTTCCAGTTGCCATATCCATCACTGAGTTCAAAATCAATATTAGTGCGATTAACGTTCTTTACACTGTCGATTAGATCAACAACTAGACTCAAGTTGCTATACTGATAATCATTGTTGTGACGAACGGCAAGTGCAATGTCATAAGTTGATGAAGAATCGGAATACTCAGGCGTGAACTCAATCGACATAGCCTTATTCCACCCCTCATCAGGAAGAGTCTTAAAATGAGCCGACGAGTCTTGCCCAAACGAACATCCATTCAGGCAAGACACGGCACACATTAAAATTGTCGCAAGAACAACAAAGTGTCGCGAAAATATTTTATCTAATCTAGTTATCACTTTTGTTATTAGAATGTTGAGAGTGGTCGGAACGAGAAGCCGAATTACTCTTAGGCCGTTTATCTGGATTACGTGGACGGAACTCCTTCAACCCTGTTGGATGAGAAGTTGGTGGTCCTGCGAAACGACGGTTGTCACGTCCCCTGCGCTGACGATCTTGTGGTATGCCACCTTTCTTAGGTCGCTCCTTATCCTTAGGTGCAGGTTGTGGTTGAGTGCTCTTGTCACTGACAGGTGGTTGAGTGCTCTTGCCACTGGCAAGTGGTTGAGCTAATTTATTACGGTTCTTCTTTTTCTTCTTTTTCTTGGTGTTGTCAAAACGACTAATGCTATCTTGACCCACAAGGTCACCGTAGGCACTACGCTCAACCTTGACCTCATAGTCAGAACCTTGCAAATGCTCAGGCTTCACCCCTTGGTTATTGAGGGCAATCACCTCCTTAACTCTTTCGGGTGAAATTGTAACCAAGTCGGTTGGTATTCCTTTCTCGGTTGAATAGGACATCTCATGCTTCAAGATATCGGTCTTAAAGTGATAGTATGTCTTATCGACTGTTTCAAGTACGACCTCTCGCTTGGGCAACGACTTAGAAGCTTCCACATAGGTATCAACCTCAAAGTTAATACAGCACTTAAGTTTTGCACATTGGCCAGCAAGCTTCTGAGGATTAAGTGAAACCTCTTGATATCTTGCGGCACTAGTAGCCACTGATACAAATGTACTCATCCAACTTGCACAACACAATGGTCGGCCACATGGGCCAATACCACCAATGCGTCCAGCCTCCTGACGAGCACCAATCTGTTTCATCTCAACGCGAATTTTGAACACATCAGCCAGCACCTTGATGAGCTGACGGAAGTCGACACGTCCATCGGCAATATAATAGAAAATTGCCTTATTGCCATCGCCTTGATATTCAACATCGCCTATCTTCATCTCAAGGCCTAAATCCTTAGCAATCTTGCGAGAACGAATCATAGTATCGATTTCCTTAGCTTTGGCCTGCTCGAATCGCTCGATATCGGCAGGTTTTGCCTTACGGAAAACGCGCAAGATTTCAGCATCGGGCCTCAGACGAGTGCGTTTCATCTGCAACTTCACCAGGTTGCCAGTAAGGGCCACGGTTCCTATATCATGGCCAGGGTTAGCCTCCACTGCAACAACGTCACCCTGCTTAAGATCAAGCTTGGCCGAGTTGCGATAGAATCCACGCCTGGTGTTCTTGAAGTGGACTTCCACAATGTCGAAGTCATTCTTTCCACCGGGCACGTCATCAAGCCAGTTGTAGCTGTTGAGATTGCAACGGGTGTTGCACCCATTGCCACATCCCTCACAATTCACGCACTGACTAGTGCTTGGCTGTTCCTGTGAAGTTACTTGCTTGTTAATGTCTTCCATGTGAGTACATTATTTAGCAAAGCTCACTGCACGAGTCTCACGGATAACAGTGATGCGCACCTGTCCTGGATAAGTCATCTCATCCTGAATCTTCTGTGCTATCTCGGTCGATAGTTGTTCTGTTTCCTGATCGCTGATCTTATCAGCACCAACAATTACGCGCAACTCACGTCCTGCTTGGATGGCATAGGTCTTGACAACTCCAGGATAAGACATTGCAAGCTTCTCAAGGTCGTTAAGACGCTTGATGTAAGCTTCTACAACCTCTCGACGTGCACCTGGACGAGCACCTGATATGGCATCACACACTTGAACGATAGGAGCATAAAGGCTGGTAGCCTCCTCCTCATCGTGGTGAGCACCAATAGCATTGCAGATATCACCTTTTTCCTTATACTTCTCGGCGAGTTTCATACCAAGCTGAGCATGTGGCAGTTCGGGCTCATCATCGGGCACTTTACCAATATCGTGAAGCAGTCCTGCACGGCGAGCTTTCTTTGGATTTAAACCAAGTTCACTAGCCATAACAGCACACAGGTTAGCAGTCTCACGAGAGTGCTGCAACAAGTTCTGGCCATAACTTGAGCGATATTTCATCTTACCAATGAGACGAATGAGCTCGGGATGCAAGCCATGGATACCCAAGTCAATTGCAGTGCGTTTGCCAGTCTCAATGATTTCATCCTCAACTTGGCGACGAACCTTAGCTACAACTTCCTCAATGCGTGCAGGATGGATGCGACCATCAGCAACCAGTTGATGAAGCGCCAATCGAGCAATCTCGCGACGCACAGGGTCAAAACTTGAAAGCACAATTGCCTCAGGAGTATCGTCAACGATAATCTCAATGCCAGTAGCAGCCTCTAGAGCACGTATATTTCGACCTTCACGGCCAATGATACGTCCCTTCATCTCATCATTATCGATGTGGAACACAGTCACGGCATTCTCAATAGCAGTCTCGGTTGCAACACGCTGAATAGTTGCCACGATAATGCGCTTGGCTTCCTTATTGGCAGTCAGTTTGGCATCATCCATGATATCATTGATATAGCTAGCTGCAGCAGTCTTAGCTTCGTCTTTTAGCGACTCCACTAATTTCTCTTTAGCCTCTTCGGCCGAAAGACCACTAACGTGTTCCAGAGTGTCACGCACCTTCATTTCCATCTTGTCAACCTCTTTCTTGCGGTCTTCAAGCACGGCAAGCTGATTATCAAGATTTATTTTGAGGTTATCGGTCTCGGTTTTCTTGCGCTGCAACTCCTGTTGCTGCTGATTGAGTTGTATCTCTCGCTGTTTGAGTTTAGCCTCACTCGACTGTACCTTAGCTAAGCGTGCATTGGCCTGTTTCTCACTCTCACTCTTGATAGCAAGACCTTCTTCTTTGCCTTTCAGCACTTCATTGTTCTTGAGAACTTCAGCCTCGAGTTTCGCTTTCTCTACAATCGTGTTTGCTTGAGATTTAGCACTACGTTTCGATAGCATATTAGCTATGATTGCACCAATAATCAAAGCCACGATTGCAACTACAATATAAATTACTATTTCCATTATTAAAAAATAAATTATAAATAAAAAAAGCACCACTCAATTCAAGTCCACCGCCAATTGCGGCACTTGATAAAGAGAAGTGCAGGAACCTATTAATTCAATATCTCACAATGCATTGAGCCAATATCATTGCTGGATAAGACACCACACAATATGACTCAAACCCTATTGTATCATATCTTCACTACCACATCGTTGAGCTGTTGCTCAAATGTGGTAAGGAACTTGTTAACAGCGACATTTTGATTATAAGACTTAGAATAAAGCCTTGCAAACTGGAATGCAACCATTGCCATGACGCGTTGAGATGAGTTGTCACCTTCAAATTTGTCAACCCACTTGTTCCATAAGGTATTAACAAGCTTTTCGGCTTCACGATAGCTTGCTTCCTCATCGCTTGGAATGGTGAGCGCAATAGGCTCAACATCGGCAATTCTTATCTTTATATTTAGGTTGTTCTCGTCAGTTGCCATAATCGTGCATCATTCATTTAGTTGAGCGATGCATTTGTCAATGTCCCGCACTAATGTGGAGATTGTGGATCTGGCATTTTCCACATCGTCAAGATTGGGAGCCAGAGCGCGCGCCATTTTCAGATATTGAATCTCTTGACTCAAACGCTCATTTTCTCTCTTTATTTGCTCTATCTCTTCAACTAGTTGCTCTTTTTCACTGACAAGCTTGCTGTTTGTGCTCTCAAGCACATGATATTTCTCAACTAAGATATTGCTCTTGTTGATAATGCGTGCCAGCGTTTGTTGCAACTCATTTGCCATAGTTCTCCAAAAATTCACACAAAGGTACAAATAATTTCTATACTGCAACAAATATTAATTCTTTTTTTATATAATTTTTTTAAAATAATATCTTTATATAGTATACAAGAAAGAAAAATACTTACTTTTGCACAAAAAAGAGACCAATGCTACAATACATAGTAACAGGAAAAAATGCAAGTGAGATTATCGACATTGCTAGCGAAGCCCTCGCTAACGGCTGCCGATGGATTAGACTAGATCTTTGTGCTTTAAAAACAAAAGAGATTGAAACTACAGTGAAATCACTGCAAGAGAAATGCACACAAGTTGAAGCATTTATGACAATTGAAAACGATGTGGACACTGCATCCTCCATGAAGATGGCCGGAGTCCACTTAGGTATCGACAGCAATATTAAGGCTGTTGATGCCCGAAAACAACTTGGCGAGGAACCAATCATTGGCATCACAATAGCTGAAGCTGCCGAAGTACCTTTTGTGCCACGCAGTGCTATCGACTATATTGCAGTTGCCAGCGATGATCTCCACACATGCAACAGAGTGATTGAACAAATGAAAGCTACTGGCCTCGAAGAACCTGTAATAGCCCCCTACTCACACTCAACATCGCTCAGCACCTTGATGGCCACTGGCATTAACGGCATTGCAGTAAATAACAACACTACCCCACCTACCAAGCTACAAGAACTCCTCAAGGAGCTCAACACACTGGTCAAGCAACGCCTTGAGGTTTTATAAAACGGCAATAGCTGATTTTAATATCATAAAACAACACAGGCAGTATCCTATTTGTGAGACACCGCCTGTGTTATTAATAGAAATTATATTTTCTAACCACAGCGAGAAGTACCGCAATTTGTGCAAATCAGGCAGCCCTCCTGATATACCAGGCTCTCCTGACCACAGTTAGGACATGTCTGTCCACTGAGCTTTGTGCCGTTGGGTAAATACTTCTTAAGAGCACGCTCAACGCCCATTTTCCAGGTGTTAATGCTCTTGTTATCAAGCTCAAGACTTGCAACAAGTTTAAGCACTTGTTCAATAGGCATTCCGTAACGCAAAACACCCGAGATAAGTTTTGCATAATTCCAGAATTCTGGATTAAACTTCTCACTTAGACCCTCGATAGTAGTCTTAAATCCACGCTTGTTGATAAACTGGAAGTCATAACGCTTCTCCCCGTTCTCCTTAACCTTAATAATTTTACCCTTGGTAACCGACTTTGGACAGAATATTCCCTCCTCATCATCAGCAATACCAGTAAAGATTTCATAAGGACGATTGTCGATAAGACCAATGAAGGCTATCCATTTCTCCTTATTATTCTGGAAGCGAACCACATCGGCCTCAAGTTCTACTGGGCGTTTGAGAATGTGTTCTTCCTCGGCCATGTAGTGAGCTGTCTCCTTCTTCTTTTTGTTCTTACCATCGCCCGAGAGAGAAATCAGCACGCCACTTCGAGAACCGTCGCGATAAACAGTACACCCCTTGCAACCTGAACGCCAAGCTTCAACATAGAGTTTGCCTACCATTTCCTCGCTGATATCATTAGGCAGATTGATGGTCACACTAATGCTGTGATCAACCCATTTTTGCACAGCACCTTGCATACGCACCTTGTTAAGCCAATCCACATCATTGCTTGTAGCCTTGTAATAAGGAGAACGAGCCACCAAATCCTCTATTTGCTCTTGGGTGTAATCATGGCGAACCTCGATTCCATTGGTCTCCATCCAAGTTATAAACTTATGATGGTAAACGATGTATTCCTCGAATGAGTCGCCCGACTCGTCGACATAGTCAACCCTTACATCCTTATCACTTGGATTCACCTTGCGGCGACGCTTGTAAACAGGCAGGAACACAGGTTCAATGCCCGAAGTGGTTTGAGTCAATATACTTGTAGTGCCAGTGGGGGCTATAGTGAGACAAGCTATGTTACGACGGCCATATTTAACCATCATTTCATAAAGCTCAGGATCAGCCTCCTTGATGCGTTGAATGAATGGATTGTTCGCTTCACGCTTGGCATCATAAATCTCAAAAGCACCTCGTTCGCGTGCCATGTTGACCGACGAGCGGTAAGCTGCAAGAGCAAGCGCCTTGTGAACCGAAACTGAGAACTCAGTAGCTTCATCGGTACCATATGTAAGACCCATAGCAGCAACCATATCACCCTCGGCAGTGGTGCCAACGCCAGTACGACGTCCTTTAAGTGTCTTGTTGCGAATCTTCTTCCAAAGGTTTAACTCTGTATTTTTAACCTCTTCGGTTTCAGGGTCTTGTTTTATCTTCGAAAGTATAGCTTCAATCTTTTCCATCTCAAGATCAATGATGTCATCCATCATGCGTTGAGTATATCCAATGTGCTCAGCAAACTTTTCGAAGTCGAAGTATGCATCTTTGGTAAATGGGTTAACAACATAGCTGTAAAGATTCACAGCAATGAGTCGGCAACTATCGTAAGGGCATAAAGGAATCTCTCCACAAGGATTAGTGGAGATTGTTCGGAACCCGAGGTCGGCATAACAATCGGGCACAGCCTCACGAGTGATGGTATCCCAAAAGAGGACTCCTGGTTCAGCGCTCTTCCATGCGTTGTGAACAATCTTGTTCCAAAGTTTTGAAGCATCAATTTTCTTTGTGTAAGTAGGATTCTCTGCATCAATTGGATACTGCTGAGTATACTCACTACCATCGACAGCCGCTTGCATGAAAGCATCATCAATGCGCACCGACACATTGGCTCCGGTCACCTTGCCCTCAGTCATCTTGGCATCGATAAACGACTCACTGTCGGGGTGCTTAATGCTCACTGTAAGCATGAGGGCACCTCGACGTCCATCCTGTGCAACCTCACGTGTAGAATTGCTGTAACGTTCCATAAATGGGACAAGGCCAGTAGAGGTCAATGCCGAATTCTTAACTGGTGAGCCCATAGGACGAATGTGAGACAAGTCATGCCCAACTCCACCACGGCGCTTCATGAGCTGTACTTGCTCTTCATCTATCTTGATAATGCCGCCATAAGAGTCGGGTTGACCGTCAAGACCAATCACAAAGCAGTTGCTGAGTGAACCAACCTGGAAATTGTTGCCAATTCCTGCCATAGGACTTCCTTGTGGCACTATATAGCGAAAGTTCTTGAGCAAATCAAAGATCAGTTGTTCACTCATTGGGTTTGGATACTTCTTCTCAATGCGTGCAATCTCGCTAGCGATGCGGTGATGCATATCGTCGGGTGTCAACTCATAAAGATGCCCGAATGAGTCTTTAAGCGCATATTTAGTTGCCCAAACTCTCGCAGCCAACTCATCGCCTTTAAAGTATTTCAACGAGGCATGGTATGCCTCATCATAAGTGTAGGTTTTCTTTTCCACTGTATTATTGTATTAGTTTTTGATTTTGCGAATAACGTGCAAAATTAAGCACAATAAGATATCTAAAAAACAATTGTTAATAACTTTATTGATAAAAGTTATCAACAACCCTACTCTCGCAGGATGTCACCACTTCTCAGTAAAGCTAGTGCGACCACTATAATCGACTGTGCCTACTTTCTCGAGCCAATCAATTATGATGCTAGCTGTTGTGGCCGTTCCGCTCTCGCCCTGGTCTTGTCGAGGAGAATCGGCGATAGAGGCGACATAGTTATTTGCCATCACCTTATACTTCTTTTTCATGTCAAGCTTCTTTCCATCACTACCGTAAAGCTCAAGTTTCTTAATTTGCGACTTCGAGGAGTCAGTATAGGTAACCACTGCAGTGCAACCGCTAGTTATAGGGAAGCGATTTCGATCATATTTATAACATGCTATGAGCATATCGCTAAGTTCTTTTCCTGTAATGTTCATAACCACAGCCGTGTTCATGAAGGGATCAAGGTTGAGTATGTCTTTTACTGTGATAGGGCCCGAAGGAAACACATCATAACGAACACCACCATAGTTTTCGATAGCAATATCGCAACCAAGCTCTTCTCTCCATGCATCACACATCATCACGCCAAGAGCATCATAGGTTGTAATTCCAGTAGCCATATTACCAACTACACGTTCCATCTCAGGACTACTCTTAAAGTGCTTTACAAGAGCGTCGGCTACTTCGTTGTGGTCTGAAAACCGGTCCAAGAAGATATTTTCAGCCTTTTTATTCACCACTTTACCATTTTCCACCTCAAGTGTAGTGAGAGTGACACGTGGCAACTGATAGCCATTTTGTGTTATCAAAACACCATTATGCGTTTCACCTCCCTCAAGCTGGGTGTGAGAGTGACTGCTAACAATCAAGTCATAATAGGGAAAATGCTTTGACAATTCTACATCGTTCTCAAAACCAACGTGAGTGAGCAAAACATTAACATCGCACTGATCGATAAGCCATTTATATTTTGGTATAACCTCTTCAGGCATCTGAAATGATAGGCCTTTAACATTGTCGGGGTGAGTATCGGGGATGCCTAATCCGCCCACTTGTGTGATACCTAAAACCCCAACCATAATGCCATTGACATCAAATATCTCATAAGGTCTGACCTTTATTCCCGACTCTGGTGGACAAGTAATATTGGCAGCAAGATAACGGAAATTAGACAGTGCAGTCATTGAGGCAAGGCCATCAATCTTCGAGTCATATTCGTGATTGCCTAATGCCGAAGCATCAAAACCAATAAAGTTCATCAAAGCTATCATTGGGTAGGAAACTGGCTCATATAGGTCATTGTAAGGATTGCCAGTGCGATTATCGCCAGCCGAGAGCACAAGCAGGCCAGGATCGATAGCACGCAGACTGTCGACTATAGCAGCGAGTTTAGGCATTTTCTCTATTGCAGCATGCATGTCGTTGGTCGATAGAATCCTTACTGTTTCACCACGAGCAACAAACAAAAATGAGACAATTATTAATGTAATAATTGACAAAAAAAACTTTTTCATAATTTTATAGGTTTATTATTTTTATAATTTGCTTTTCAGTTAATGGTGCAGCATGGTCAAGCTCATGTCCCCATCTGTCAGCCACTTTTATAGAACGAACAGCACTGAGGTCAAGGCCATTACGCACAGAATATCGAAGCAATGCATCGCCTACTGTAGCTCCACGGAATATCCTGATTCGGCAATCATTTACTCTCACTATCATTGCAACATATATAATAATGTGAAACTATTTTAGAAATTTTCAGTCGCAAATTTACAAAAAGTTTCACAACCAGTCAAGCTGTCACAATAAAAAAATAAAAAGATAATCAAAGATTAAATAGACAAAATGAATGCATATTATTCTATATGCTTGAGGATGTTGTAACTGTGAAATACTCCTAATTCACCAGCCTTGCTCAAATCAAGTTTTGCTTTTTCCTTGTCACCTAGCATTAACATAATCAAGCCACGGTTGAAATATGCCTCTCCCAGGTCGGGCTTGAGTACTATTGCATGAGAGTAATTAATGAGAGCATTAGCATAGTCGGCAATCTTTGCTTGAACAAAAGCCAAATTATAGTAAGCGTATGGATTATTTGCTGATAACCGAATGACAGCATTTATATCGGCAATGATGTTGCCAAAATTAACATTACGCTTTTGTCTGTAAATCATCATCTCGCTCTCACGAGTATCATCAAGTGAACCCTCATTAAGCATTATGAGTTCTTTTTCATGTGCCATCTCGGCCTCAAGCTTCAAAAGACGTGCATTGAAACGTAAGAAATAGGCAAGTGTAAAAGTCGAATCCATTTCAATTGCTTGACTGGCATCATTAATTGCCTCATCAAAGTTTCTAATAAGCAGGAAATCCATTGCACGGCCAAAGAGATTTACTGGCGATTTATCGGCATTGGATAATAGACTGTTGAAATAATCAAGACTAACAAAACGCTCACTAGCCTCATAAGCCGATAGGCTTCGGGGCCTACTCAAGAGCGTCAAATTGGATTTAAGAAGATGCTTATCGTTAAGCTCTGTCATTTCCTTAAAGAAAGCCAGTCGTCCACTATGGTTATTTTCATCCTTATAATATGACAAATAGAACATCGACGCTGGCGCAAAATTAACTTTTACAGAATTAACGTCAACAGGAACAATTCCATATGACCGCCTGAACGACTTTTCATGGAAGAAGAAATCATTATCAGGCACAACCTCGGGAGAAATATCTGTGCTAAGATTTACATCAAGAAGTTCGCCAAAAGGAACATTACGACTTTTAAGCAATGATGATAATTCATGCATATGTTCCTCAACAAAAGTTTGATCTTTCTTATTTATTCTACCCGATTGTATTTGCCGTTGAAGCATTGCCCTATCATATCTTGCAATAACATTTTCGGCATCCAAAGCAATAGCGTAATCTAAATCGCTAATTGCACCACCATTATTGTTTAGCCGGTGGCGAATAATTGCTCGCCTAATGTGATAAGCAACATTGTTTGGATCAATACTAATCAGTTGATCTAAATCTGCTACTGCTTTACTCAAATCCTTGTCCCCACTACGGTATAATTCACTACGAAACAAGATAGCATTTACATTTCCTTGATTCAGCGCTAAAGCATCATCTAAATCATGGATGGCAGCTATTGTATCACATTGTGACATATGCAGCAGCGTCATCAATAGCATTAAGCGTTCGTTTCGTTTCCTCTCTACTTTCAACAGTTGCAAGCAACTGTCGGCAATCTGATAGTTATTCAATGCCAGCTGGCACTGCGCAATGTTAAGTAAGGCATCTATGTTTTGTGGATTTTGCTCAAGGCAATGACGATAATCATCAATTGCATCAACCCATTGTCCCGACTTTTGCCTAGATACTGCACGAAGCCAATAAGCCCCATGCACAAAGGGGTTAAGCTCAACACATTGTGTGAGGTCTGTTTCTGCTCCAGTCCAGTCGCCAAGAGCACTTTTCGCTACAGCTCGGCAATAATAAGGCTCAGCAAGATATGGCTTTTGGTTAATAACTTGATTAAAGTACTGTATTGAAAGCAGATAGTCATCAAAATATAATGCATTTCGTCCTATCTTCATGACTTGGGCCGTATTAACTTGAGCGATGACAACACTATTACCCATCGCCATTAAAAAGACGAAGAATAGTATGAAATTAATTATGCGTGCTAGCCGTAACATTACTTTTTCGAATCACAAAATTAATCATTATAATAACACCAAAAACACAACAACAAGAGTTGGCCATAAATATTTAAGGTAGTTTAACTGCATATTCAGCGATTTTTTGTAATTTTGTGCCAACTTTTAATCATCAATGGCAAATATATTAAACATAGAGACATCGACAATAGTATGCTCGGTGGCATTAAGCTGTGACGGTCAGATTTTAGACCATCATGAGAATTATGATGGACTCTCCCATGCAACACTGCTAAGTCAATTCATTGACAATGCGCTTGAGACTGCTCATCGCAAAGAATTGCAGCTTGATGCTATAGCGGTGAGCATAGGTCCAGGTTCATATACAGGTCTAAGAATCGGGTTGTCGCAAGCAAAGGGGTTGGCATTTGGACTTGACTTGCCGTTGATAGGTGTAAACACCTTGCAACTGCTTACTGTAACTGCAATGTTCCAGGAGTTCTTTGACGACGACGTGCTCTTTGTGCCGATGATTGACGCTCGCCGCATGGAAGTATACACTGCAGTCTACAACAGCGCTCTTGAGCCTATCGTCTCACCACAACCAATGATACTTGATGAGAACTCATTCGGTGACCTAATCGCTGAGCATCAGCTAGTGTTTTTGGGAAATGGTTCCGAAAAGGCAAAAAACGTGATAAAACATCACAATGCTCATTTTCTTGACAACATCAAACCCGAAGCAGTAAACATGCTGGCGCTAGCCGAAAAGCATTATAGAGAACAACGCTTTATTGATGTTGCCTACTCCACACCTCTATACTTGAAAGACTTTCAAGCCACAACACCAAAGAAAAAAGTGCTATGAGACCCCTCATCTCGGCAATTATTTGTAACTTTGCACCCCAATTACATATAACATTATGCTTACTTACAATTCACAACTAAAGAAACTGGCACTGCCAGAATATGGGCGCAACATCCAGCAGATGGTAGACTATTGCTGCACCATCGAGGACCGCGAGGAGCGAAACAAGTGCGCCTACTCAATCATCAACACGATGAGCAATCTTTTCCCACAACTGCGCGATGAGACCGATTACAAGCATAAATTATGGGACCACTTAGCAATCATGAGCGACTTTAAGCTTGATGTTGACTATCCTTATGATGTGGTAAAACCCGAAAGTCTCGACACCAAGCCAATTCCTGTTCAATACAAGCTTGAACCAATCAAGATGCGCCATTACGGGAAAATTGTTGACCAGATGATTCAACGTGCTTGCGAGTATCCCGACGGAGAAGAGAAAGATGCACTGGTGATGCTTATCGCCAATCACATGAAAAAACTCATCTACCAAATCAACAATGAGGACGTTGATGATGCAAAGATTTTCAAAGATCTAGAATTCTACTCTAAAGGACGCATAAAGCTCAGCACTGCAACCCACTCGCTGCATGAGTTTAAAGTTGCACCTACTCAACAACAAACATCAAAGAAGAAAAAGAAAAAATAATCCCACCACACAACAATGATTACACGCGAGGAGATATCACTAATTGGCAAGTTCAACAAACCTCACGGCATCAACGGCGAAATCTCGGCAACTATCAATGCCCCGCTCGATGTCAAGGAAGACTGCTCGTGCATCGTGTGTGACATCGACGGCATATACGTCCCCTTTTTCATCAATGAAGTGAGAAGAAAATCACAGGATAACCTGTTAATCACTGTTGACGGCATTAACAATGAGCAAGAAGCAATGACATTGGTCAACCGCGATATCTATGCACTAAGTCGTGACTACAATGCGGCTATTACCAATGAGGACGAGCTTCCTGTAAATTTCTTCACTAACTTTAAAACAGTTATAAATTCTGATTATAAAGGCAGCATTATTGATATTGACGACAGCACTGCCAATGTTCTATTTGTCATATCACTCGACAACGGACACCAAGTTCTAATTCCTGCTGTCGACAATTTCATCAGAGACATTGACATCGACAATAAAATAATAGAGTTCAATGTGCCACATGATCTTTTAGACTTATAATAACGACAACTATGATAAAAAAGATTTACTTTTTAGTTCTCATAATGTTCATGTCCTCGGCAGCAAGTGTGTCAATGCTGGCGCAGAACATAAAGAGACCCATTTCGATTGAAGAGATAGAGGAAGCAATAAATACTCCAGCTATCAAAGACAAAGACAAGAAAGGCCGAAATGACATCGCTAACTACCAAGTGGACATTGCACGCAGGCTCTACAATGAGCTGAAAGTAGATGTCGACATGAGACGTGACGATGAAGTAATCAAGGTGACAATTCCTGCCGACTTGCTATTTGGTCCTAACAGCACCTCTTTGCTCGACAATAGCCGTTACAACAAAGACCTAATGCAGTTCTCAAGGTTATTAGATTCGTCCGACTTGTATAGAATGGTTCTTGTCATGCACCACGAGACAGGTTCAGAGCAATACTGTAAGACAATAACTGATCGCCGCTTGCAGAGCATCATTGATTGGTTTACATTGCACTCACGTGGCGCAAAATACATATCGGCATTTTCGATGGGCAACTCAAATCCCATACTGAAAAACGACTCGATGCAGAACAGGCGACACAACCGCCGCCTTGAGATTTACCTCGTTCCTGGAACAGTAATGATTGAGAATGCAAAAAAAGGAAAATTAAAATGAAATCATCACTAAATCACTGATAAAATGGCAATAGAAATCAAAGATTTGACAAAAAGAAGCGTAAACTATTCGCAATGGTATAACGATCTCGTAATTAAAGCCGACCTTGCCGAGCAATCGGCAGTACGTGGCTGCATGGTAATCAAGCCCTATGGTTATGCCATTTGGGAGAAGATGCAGCAACAGCTCGACAAGATGTTTAAAGAAACTGGTGTACAGAATGCCTATTTCCCATTGCTCATACCTAAATCGTTCCTGAGCCGTGAGGCCGAACACGTTGAAGGGTTTGCAAAAGAATGTGCTGTAGTGACTCACCACAGGCTCATGAACGCTCCCGATGGAAGCGGTGTGGTAGTTGACCCTGAAGCCCGACTTGAAGAAGAACTCATCATTCGCCCCACTAGTGAAACAATCATATGGAACACATATCGCAACTGGATTAATTCCTATCGTGACCTCCCACTGCTTATCAACCAGTGGGCTAATGTCATGCGATGGGAAATGCGCACGCGCATGTTCCTACGCACCGCTGAGTTCTTGTGGCAAGAGGGACACACTGCCCATGCCACAAAGGAAGAGGCACAAGAAGAAGCAATCAGAATGCTTAATGTTTACAGCGACTTTGCCGAGAAATATATGGCAGTTCCTGTAGTTAAAGGTGTAAAGTCAGCTAACGAACGATTCGCCGGTGCACTTGAAACCTACACCATTGAAGCCATGATGCAAGATGGAAAAGCTCTACAGTCAGGTACTTCTCACTTCCTTGGGCAGAACTTTGCCAAAGCATTCGACGTGAAGTTTGTAAATAAAGAAAACCAGCTCGACTTTGTATGGGCAACTTCTTGGGGCGTTTCTACCCGCTTAATGGGAGCACTTATCATGACACACAGCGACGACAATGGTCTGGTTCTTCCTCCAAAGTTGGCTCCTATCCAGGTTGTTATTGTTCCTATCTACAAAACTCAAGAGCAACTTGACGAGATTAACGCCAAAGTCAACCCCATTGTCGAGAACCTTCGAAATATGGGTATCTCGGTTAAATATGACAATGCCGACAACAAGCGTCCCGGCTTCAAGTTTGCCGATTATGAGCTAAAGGGTGTGCCAGTACGCCTCGTGCTTGGAGCGCGTGATATCGCTAATGGCACTATCGAAGTTATGCGTCGCGACACACTCGAAAAATCAAGCACGTCTCTTGATGGAATTGAGGACACCGTTAAGAACTTGCTCGATGATATTCAGGCTAATATCTTTAAGAAAGCCTATGACTTCCGTCAGAGCATGACCTATAAGGTTGACACTTATGAGGAATTCAAGGAACAAATCGAGAAGGGTGGATTTGTGCTCGCACCTTGGGATGGTACTCCTGAAACTGAAGATCGCATCAAAGAGGAGACTAAAGCAACAATCCGCTGCATCCCATTGGATGCTGAGCCCGAAGATGGCGTCGACATGCTCACCGGTAAGCCATCTAAGTGCCGCGTTGTCTTTGCCCGCAACTATTAATGCATTCAAGCATTTTTGACATATTAAGGTCGCAGCAGTGATGTTGCGACCTTATTTTTTCTTACGGCGTGACTTTTTAGCTTGTTGCTGTTGCTTCATCTGCCTAGCTATGTCACGATACTCATCAGCAACGTCGTCAAGGCCAATCTTATCGTAAACCCTAGCCAGAGCAACATATGGCTCGACAGCAGTGCGCGATGCTCGTGAAGCACGTTTGTAAGCTTTAACAGCTGCCGAGATGTCCTTTTCTTTCTCATGAATATTGCCTAAAGCCATTAAAGCTTCATAGCAGTTTTTATTCTTGTCAAGGATTTTCTCAAGTTGCGAAATTGCCTGATCGATTTCCCCTATTGCCTCCATCAGTCGTGCTTTACCCATCATTGCTGGGACAAAGCCATCACACAAGCGTAATGCTTTATTATAATTGGCCATTGCCGATTTAATGGCGATTTCATCAAGTCGCGGTTTGGCGTTTCCATAAGTCACTTCCTCCTCCTGAGCTAATTCCCCTACCCCCATCGACTGGTCACCCATTGCTGTATATTCCGAAGCTAGTTCAAGCAGCAACTTGTTTTGAGAATCAATGACATCTTCTAGATTCTTTATTTTTTGATTCAAACGGTGAAACTTATTGAACTTTATCTTAATAAGCCGCTTGGCAACAGGATCGGTTATCACATTGTGGATTTCCATGGCCTGAACAAAACAGTCGACACATCTTGAGAAATCATCATGCTCAAATGCAATCGACGCCATTGTGTATAGGCCATTAGCCTTCTCTACTAGCATAGCATCATTGATTGCCGCCTGGTTATTGAACTGACGGCTGAAATCGACTATTGCTGTATTGACGATTATGTCACGTTGCGACAAGGGCTTGAGCAATGTTATTCCCTCAAGAGAGGTGCACCTCGACAAGGCCACATAAGCTTGACCACTAGAAAAAGCACCTCCAGCAAAATCAACAACGATGTTGCTGAAAGTAAGGCCTTGGCTCTTGTGTACTGTAAGAGCCCAAGCGGGTTTTATGGGATATTGCCTAAATACACCCACAACATTCTCTATGACTTTCTTTTCCTTTTCATCGTAGGAATACTGCACATTTTCCCATATTTCCTGCTCAATCACATATTTCTCTCCATTCTCAAGCTCAACCACAATATTATCACTGTCGAGTTTCGACACTCTGCCAAGAGTGCCATTAACCCAGCGGCCCTCCTTATCATTGCGAATAAATATCACCTGCGCACCTTGCTTAAGCACCAATTCTTTATTAGTGGGAAGATCATTATCAGGAAAAACATCTATTACATCACCCACAAAAACATACTCAGGAGTATCAAGTGCCTGCATGTGGGCGTCGTTAATTGAATCAACTGTGTCGCGACGAGTTGCCAAAGTCATCACTAGACCATTGCTTGGTTCTTGATAATTTAAGTCACAATGACTGTTGAGATGCTGCAAATCGGTGGCTGTTGCATGGCTCACGCGAATCCTATCGAGCATTGAAATAAAGGAACTATCGGTCTGTCGATAAATTTTGCGCAACTCAATTGGAATAAGACCAAGCTTATTGAATACTCTTGCATTGAAGAAGAAAAACTGCTGGTAATAACGCCTAAGAATGTCGCGCATGTCGCGTGTGACAACAGGTTCAAGCTGGAAAATATCACCAACGAAAAGTAACTGCTTACCACCAAAGGGCTCTCGCATATTGCCGGAGTAGATGCGTAACACCTTATCAATAAAATCTATTATGTCACAACGCACCATCGAAATCTCATCGATTATAATGAGCTGCAGTTTCTTGATGAGTTTCACCTTCTGGGCCGAGTACCTCAAAGTCTTGCGAATTCGACGTGGTGAGAAATCGGGGTCATCAGGCAGCAAAGGTTTGAATGGTATTTTGAAGAACGAGTGCATTGTCTGTCCACCAACATTAACAGCAGCGATTCCAGTAGGAGCAAGCACCACGTGTTCCTTATCAGTATTGGCACAAATGTACTTCAAGAAGGTACTCTTTCCTGTTCCAGCCTTCCCAGTCAAGAACACCGAGCGACGAGTGTTACGTATCAAGTTCCATGCATTTTGGAACTCGAGATTGTCGAGGTCTATATTTTCAAGACTAACAGCATTCATGATGGGGTATCGAAAAGTGTTCAAAGTTAACCAAAAAGCACGACTTGACAAAAACAAAAGGAGGCATTTTATTAACAATGCCTCCTCAATTTCACTATTTCTTTGCGCTCAATGGCGCGAGAATCAGAATCGGAATCCCAATGTGAGTGAAACTTTATTATTGTTGTCTTTAATCTCCTCTCCCATCTCGCCAGGATAAGCGTGATACTGGCTTGTGCGAGTCTGATGTACGTAGGCCGCGTCGGCATAGAACTTCTTGTAACGATAGCCAAGACCACAAGTGATGTACTGGTTGCTCTTGTCATACTGATACATATAGTTGCTTGAAACCACATCTACATTATCGTTGGCAACTTCCTTCACAGCATCCTTAACTGGAGATGTCTGGTAAGAATAACCGGCACGAACACTAAAGTTTGGAGTCACGCGATATTCACCACCCACGCGCAAGATGTGTGATGCCTGAAGCTGGTCTTTAATCTTATACTCAGTATCACCATAATTGTAGCCACCTTCATCGCCACAACGCATAGTGTTAGCACCAACGTACTCGTAATCAAAACTGATCATACCCTTGCTTGTTGGAACTACAGCCAAACTACCAATGAAGCGCCATGGAGTCTTGATGGTATAGCGATACTCGTCATAGTAGCCCTCCTCACCAGTCTCGGTGTTACCTTGGAACATTTCTGATTCGCCATTAACTAGCAAGTCAAATCCACTCTGCACCTTGTAAAGGTCCTTCATGTCGTAGTAAGTTGGAGTGTGGAAAGCAGCACCAATGCGCAACTGGTTAATAGGCTTAACTATAACACCCATCTTGAAATTGTAACCAGTTCCACGAGTCTCCTGGAATGTCTGGAAGTCATATCCTGCATAACCCAGCGTTGTGCTACCGTCACCATATCGATAGTCAAAAATCTCAGCATTGTCGAGATCCTCGCCGTAGTACTGATAGCTATCGAAACGAAGGTCAGTGATTCCAAAATTCAAACCCCAGAACACTGTGTTCTTGAAGTTACCACCTAGTGTGATGTTATACTCATCGGTGTGTCCTTGCTCTTCAACATAGTAGTTGGCAGTACCGGTAGTACCATTGTTTGCAAGGCCAAATAATGAACCATCGGTGTTCTCATTCAACAAGTAAGACTGATAAGCGAGAATACCAAGCCATGGTGCACTAGTCTCATAATATGGATTTCTATCATAATAGTCACCATGATCATAGTATGAAACCGAAAGATCATCATTAATCCAACCTCCTTCTCTCAAATTATCAGCGATTTTATTGGTCAGTGAATAGTTGCTAATGCCATAACCACCCTGATAACGGCGATTAAATGATTTAATGCGATTAAACGAGAATCCCCAGTTGAAATATCTGAAGAAATCATTGTCAATCTTCATTGAGCCAACATATGCTACATTATTAAACCAGAACTTAGTGTCGGTAAGATTGTCACCACTATTGCTCTTTGTAGAAAGGAAGTTGAGGTTCATTGTAGCTGAGATGTCGCTGCTACGGTAAACACCTATGCCACCAGGGTTGATATTAACCGACGAAGCGTCGCCACCCAGAGCGCCAAAGGCACCAGCCATTGACATGTATCGAGATGTACCACTCAATTCTGTTTCCGATAATTTAAGAACATCAAATGTAGCCTGTGCGCTAGCCATTAGTGAAGCACCTGCAAGCAGAAATGCAATATATATTTTTTTCATTGTAAAAATCGTTTTCTTAATTATTTGTTACATTACAGTTCTCACACTCTTGAGTTTATCGACGACCTCCATGGCCACCGCCACTGCGGCCACCGCCGCCCGAGAAGCCACCGCCACCACCGTGGCTACCACCAGAGAAGCCGCCGTGACTGCCACCCGAGAAGCCACCGCTACTGCGGCCACCACCTGAATAGCCACCACTACTGCGGCTACCGCCTGAATAGCTGCGACCGCCTGAAGATGGAGAGCTGTAAGTTCGTCCAGTTGTTGATGGAGTGTAACTGCGTCCACGTGAAGTGCCACCACTATATCCACCATTGTAAGTGCCCGAAGAACGTCCACCTGCAGTGATGCCGCTCGATGAGCGACGACCAGGTGTAATAGGGTTGCCACCCGCATAACCACCATTGCTTCTTACATTACCAATATTTCCATGATTGATTGTACGTCCACCATTTCTCGAAGCAATTCCGTTACGACCACTAATACGGCCAGGAACGCCAGCATAACCATGATTGTTTGTATTTGCACGATTACCGTGATAGTTCATGCCAGGACGACGTCCGTTGTACCCACTGTTGTAGTGATGTCCATACCATCCATTATTCCAGCGATGAGAACCACCCCAGTAGCCAGCCCAATAGCCGCCCCAGTAGCCGCCCCAGTAGCCGCCCCAAGGACGTCCCCAATAGGACCATGGGTGATAGCGATAACCATACCAACCCCAATCATACCAACTGCTGTAGTACCAAGGGCTATGCCAACCCCATGACCAGCTGTACCAAGGATCATAGTAGCGATATCCCCATCCCCAGTATGGGCCCCAACTCCAATCGGTGCCAACAATAAGATTAACTGTTGGAGTGTTATCGAAGTAATACTCAATAAGTTCGGGATCATTTGAACGTATCACGATATCAGGATTGTGGAAACGCTCAATGCGCTTTGTGTTGGCAAACGATTCGTTATCAAGGTAAACGGTATCGTCTTCCATGTAATAACGATCGGTGTGACGATTGTACTCATCAACATCACGACCATTAACAACACCACTTAATGGAGTAACAGTAGTCGACAATTCACCATAGTAATTACCCATATTTTGACGCTGGGTAACCACCTTGGTTGGTCTTGTCGTCTTCACCTCTGATTTTCCATCATAATAGATGTCGTCCTCATAGTCTTGTGCAATTGCCAAACCCGAGCCGAGCAACAATGCGGTGATTAAAGACAAAAATTTGTAGTTCATAGCTATAAATAATTTAAATTAATAATCTTGCTTCTATTAATCTTTAGACTTATATAATAGTATAAAGTTTAATTCGTTCCAAATTGCAAAACTACATAAACTTTTTGAAAAAGAACGATATAACTGTTATCAAAATTCATGGAAAAGGGGATTTTTCCCATCTTTTTCACCGACTAAACACTTTTGGCCATAAAATACTGCATTGGCACCGATAAAATTAACCAACTTTAACAATTTCTTGAATCAATTATTCTTACTTTTGCATCAATCAATTCAATTTAAATAACAATGAAGATAGGACAATACAACAAGTTAACAATAAACCGGTTTGTGGATTTCGGCGCTTACCTTATAGATGACGAAGACAATGAAGTGTTGATGCCTAAAAGATATCTTACAGGTGACGAAGAACTTGACGACACAATCGAAGTGTTCGTCTATAACGACTCTGAGAACCGTCCTGTTGCAACCACCGAGCATCCTCATGCAACAGTTGGCCAGTTCTGCCTGCTGCGTGTAAAAGCTGTCAATGCTGTAGGTGCATTCCTCGATTGGGGACTAGTTGCAAAAGACCTGCTAGTGCCATTCCGAGAGCAACGCGTGCGCATGCAGGCTGGTCGCAGCTATATTGTGTATGTGCACATCGACCCCAGCAGTGGGCGCATTGTGGCTAGCGCCAAGCTTGACCGCTTCTTAAATAAAACAAACCCCGATTATTATCATCGCCAAAAGATTGATGTGCTAATCGTGCAACAACTTGAAATAGGTTATCGCATAATCGTTGACGGAAAGCACTGGGGAATGATTTATAACAACGAACTTTATCAGCAAGTAAATGTGGGTGAGCATCACATGGGGTTTGTCAAGCAAGTGCGTGACGATGGCAAGATCGATGTGACTCTAGCAAAGATTGAGAAAATGCGCATCGATGATGTAGCCGACGAGATTCTCAACTATCTGCAAGAAAATGGTGGCACAATGACACTCAGCGACAAGTCGTCGCCCGAGGATATCCTCAACACATTCAATTGCAGTAAGAAAGACTTCAAGAAAGCTTTAGGACTACTATACAAGCAACACAAGGTAACACTAGGCGATAAGGTGAAACTCGTCTGAAAAACAAAGAAAACATATAACGAAGAACCAGCGCCAAATTGACGCTGGTTCTTTTCATAGTAGATATTCTTTATATTTAGTTAATTGCCCATAAGTATTGAGTAAACCATCGTCACATCAGCACTAGTGATTGCACCGTCGCCATTCACATCACTAGTTGCAATGAAGGTCTCATCACTATTAAGCAGATAGTTGTAGAGTGCTGTAATATCAGCACTAGTGACAACACCATCGCAGTTTACGTCACCAATAACATGATTGGCTCCTTTGACAACTGTAACAACAACCACAAAGTCTGGAACCGAAATCTCAGTATGTGCGTCAGCTGTAGTCATAACGACGTTTTTCACAATAAACTCGGTAGTACCAGTAAAGTTCTCAATAGCCTGAATGTCAATGTTCATGACTGAACCACTATTGCCTGAGAAATCAGATGGAGGAAAACTCACTGCAACCACACGTATATCTCCATTGTCCTTTGAATTTGCAATAACGTAGTGGTTATCG
This sequence comes from uncultured Bacteroidales bacterium, assembly GCA_902762385.1. Classification (GTDB taxonomy): domain Bacteria; phylum Bacteroidota; class Bacteroidia; order Bacteroidales; family Muribaculaceae; genus Sodaliphilus. The sequence goes on from CACWNQ010000001.1 coordinate 399,163, forward strand.
CTCATTCGGTCAGTTAGTGTGATGCTATAGTCTCCATTGCCTGCTTGAGGAATAGAAAGCTCAGTAGGCATAACAATGTCAAACTGCACCGCCGCAACATTGGTAATCTCATTATCCATAATCACAGGCACGTTCAGTGTTTTACCTGATTCTATGCTGAAGTCATCGATATAGAGAGTATCGACAGGCACATATGGCCCACTTGCTGTAACTACCACGGAAAAGTCATCGATAGTGATGTCACCTCCACTGGTCTTAAGCACCACATTCTTAACATTGATGACTGTTGAGCTAACAAACTCTCTTGAAGCTCTGACTTTCAGATACATGATATTACCATTATCACCAGTAAATGCTGCCAGAGGATTGCTCGATTCCACAATATGTATCAAATCCCCTTGTTGAGTGATAGTAACCACATGTCCATTGGCACGCTCTCCAAGTCGTGCCTGGTTAGAGACAGTAAGCATCTGAGGCACTTCAAGATCAAATTCAACTGCGTTGACCTCAACGGTCTCGTTAGTAAGTACCACAGGAACTTGAACTGAACGTCCTGGAGCAATAGCAAAATCGCTGATGATAAGGTTGTCACTTGGCACATATACACCATTGGCTGTTACATCAACATCGAAGTTATCAATCACAGTCTCAACTTCATCTGCACTTGTAAGGACCACATCGGTAGCATGAATTACAGCTGTTCCTGAATAATCGCGGCTAGCAATAACATTAATGAACATCACCTCGCCAGTATTGCCCGAAAAATTGACTGGTGGAAAACTGAAAGCAGCAATTGAAAGAGTGCTGCCATTCACATTTGCAACCACTTGATGAGTCTCGCTCTTGCGATCACTCAGAGTAACACCTTGTGGTGAAACTGTGAGGCCTGTGGGCAGTTCTAATTTTAACTGGAAAGCAGCAACTGGTGTTGCCTCGTTATCCATAATCACTGGAACTTGCAACGTTTGACCAGGAGTGATCTCAAAGTCATTGATATAGAAGAGATTCTCAGGCACGAACACACCATCGGCAGTTACTGTTACATCAAAGTCTTCGAGTGTAGTGACATCACTATTAGGCTCTATAAGACGCACATTGCTCACATTGATAACAGCCTGGCCTTCAAAAGTTCGGTCAGCAGCCACCTCAATATCAAGGACAGAGCCCTCGGTACCAGTGAAAAGTCGCCCATATTTCCCTTTGACTTCCACTTTATAGATGCCATCATCGAGTGTTGTGACAATCAAATTATGATTAGGCGCTCTATTGGTAAGAGTAAATGCATCCTCTGAAACTGACAATCCCTGTGGCAATGTCATTTCGAAACTAAAAGAGCAAAACTGAGTTACTTCGTTTTCAAGAAGCACAGGCATGATTTTCTTTTTACCTGGCTTGATGACAAAGTCTTCAATAGTCAAACGATCTGTAGGCACATAAACACCATTGGCAATTACGTTGACATCAAAGTCCTCAACCGGGCTCTCATGTGCATCACTCGTAGAGAGCATCACATTGCAAAACGAAATCACTGCACTATCTGTAAATGATTTGCTCGCAGTGAAATCGATATACATTATATCGCCACTGTCACTACTGAAATCAGCAGTAGGGAAACCAAATGCCACCACGCTCCAATGATCACCGTTGTAGTTGGCGGCCAACTGGTGAGTCTCGCCCTTGCGGTCGCTAAGGGTAAACGAGCCGGCAGTAGTGGAAATCCCCGCAGGCAGATACATATCAAACTGGAAACCAGCAATGGCGCTAGCATGATTGTCAAGAACCACGGGCACTCGCAACGTACTGCCTGGCGCAATCTCAAAATCGTTCATATAGAACTCGTTGCCAAGCACGATAAACCCTTCTGCAGTTACAGTGACCGCAATGTCAGGACAACTATGCTCATGAGCATCGGCTGTAGTAAGCGCAATGTTCTTAACGTTGATAGTGGCCTGACCATCAAAGTCGGTCGCGGCCACCACATCGATGGTCAGCACTGCCCCACTCTGTCCTGAGAAATTAGTGGCAGGGAAACTGAATGCCATTACCGTTATGTGGTCGCCATTAACCTTTGTCATAAGTTGGTGTGAGTTCGAAGCACGTTCGCCCAACCTGAAACCACCATCGGCAACACTAAGGTCCGACGGAATATAAAGGTCAAATTGGAAAGCAGCAAAATCGGTATCGGGATTATCGAGCAAGACTGGCACAGTGATTGTGTCGCCAGCCTTAACCGAGAAGTCGTCGATGCGCAACACATTAGCCGCCTGAGCATGTAAAGCTCCAGTCACCAACAATAGAGTTAAAACATGAAATAGCTTTTTCATATCTAAAAGAGCTTTTTCAATTAAGGACCGCCATTATTTCACAAGCACCTTCTTACCGTTAATTACATAAACACCTGTAGGAAGCCCCTTTGTTGCCTCAACTGGATTTGCGTTATGACGCAGAAGTATTCCTCGCATGTCATAAACATCAACGCTCATTGCGTTATTACCCACTTGAGAAATAGCAGTGACTACAGGAGCAGCATTAACATTGGGCAGCACGCTTTCAACTTCATTACTCTGAGTGAAGAAGATATCGCTGATAATCATGTTACTACTTGCATCGATCGAAGCATCGGTTTTCACCTTAAGAGTAATAATAGCATCGTTGCCAGCAGCTATCTCTGTGTTACCGATAGAGAACCCAAGCAGACGGATAGAACCGTCGGGGTTAACACCGGTCATCAACGTGTGAGAAGCAGCACGACCAGTGAGAGATGCACTCTCAAGTGTGAGACCCTGTGGCAAGGTAACATCCATCTGGAAACCAGCATAAGGTGTTGCATTGTCAAGAACGATAGCGATAGTTCCGGTTGCTGGGTCGAAGTCGCCAAGGCTTAGCACATCGTTCGTAATTGCCTTCGACATCCGCAACATTGGAGCAGCACTGTTACCCACTGCGATATTGGCAATAGCAATAAGGTCGGTGATATTGATAGAACCGCTTGCATTTACGTCGGCAGCCTCTTCAACAAACACCTCGGGAGTGATGCCCACAATATAGTTGGCTACGCACATCACATCGGTGACATTAACCTTCTTGTCGGCATTCACATCACCAGGAATTGGGAGTTCCTCAAATGGTAATGTACCTGTATTGAGAATAATCTTAGCGTTGCCGCCAATGAATCCCATGCCGTCGCGAACAGGGTCAGCAAGGGTTATGTTGCCCATATCAAACTCAGTCTCAGAAGTAACAAAAGCCTTTGCATCCTCATTAGTTAGCACATCGGCATAACCATCAGCGTTCTGCTCCCAATTATAGAGGCCAAAATGATAAGTGATTCCCGTTTGGTTGTCCTTATAATCGGTTAATACTTGATTGGGGTTCACCCATGAGTTTTTATCATCACCAGGGGCATACTCTGGAACAAAACCATAGTCTAGGAAGTTATAAATTGTTATCTTGTTATTATAGTAATATAGATATACTGGGAATAATGCCACCTCGCCAGTGTTATAAACATGGTCATTACTGTCGAAATCGACCTCGTCGTAGGTCATAGTGGCATTGCTGGCAATGAACTGAGTGAACATGCCATTCTCATACATCGCACCAGCATTCACGTAGGTATCATTGTCAGGGTCATAATAGATTAAAGCCAAATTCCATGTGGTAGAAATAGTGAAGCCACTGGAATTCACACGACCAGAGAGACTGGTGTTAAGAACAGTATTCACATTCTCATTATTCACAACCGACTGAGCAACCACATAGAGGTAGCACGTATATTGCTCATATTGATAGGTGTAAACACTCTGAGGCAAGAACTGGATAGTATTGGCTCCCCAGTTTACGCTAAAAGTAAGGTCACTACCTTGAGCGAAATAGTTTGACACCGTCACACGACTTGTGCCTCCAGTATACGCCATCTCCACACGGTTAGAGCCTATAGTGGCACCGGTCTGGATGTCACGGTCCATCTCAATGTTGATGCTTGCAAGTTTTTCGGCAGTGAAAGCCGAAGCAGCCCACGACACATTGGGCATCATTAAAGCAAGCAAAAATGTTGCTAAAAAATATTTTTTCATTGGCTTATAGGACTTATGTTATTTAAAAAGTTTCTTAGTATTGCTGCGAGTGCCATTGTCATAAGTAGTGACAACAATATTCACACCATTAAACGGTGTGCTGCTCTCAATACCCATCATGTTGTAGTACTTCACGTCAACAACCTTGCCAGTCGCCTGAACTGTGTTGATTGCAGTGGGCACATCGTAGAGACGCAGAGGATATACAATATATTCGGTCGAGAGGTCATCAGTAACAGGATTACTTTGGTTACCATCTTTCAAAAGTGGTGCGCTACTTGTAGCAGGTGCGACTTTTCTCAAAATAGCATCAAACTCATAAACATATCCATCCTGCGGGTTGCCAGATGGAAAGTAATCCCAGTTAACCTTGATGCCGCCAGAAAGATTATCAACATTACCATCACTCATTGTATAGAAATTGCCGTCGGCAGCATTATAGCATGCCCAAGTGATGTAGGCATATTCCTGCACCTTTGGAGCCACGAAGAAGAAATGGCTATTAGGCGCATAATACTCTTCGTTGAAGCTTGGCATTATATAGATGTTGGGGTCGTAAGGCTTAGGATCTCCAACCTCGGGTGTTGAGGTAACCGCAATAGTGGGGTTAACCTTGTCAACCAGTTTACCAGTTATGCTCTTACTCTTGATTATCTTTCCCACATAGTTGTCGGCATTGGCAACGCCTGTAAGCATTACCCAGTTGCTTTGGTCAAAATCAACAACAGGCTGCACCTTGGTGTTGCCCATATATTCTGCCTCAACTCGACCCAAGAAGTCAATCTGTCCTTCACCAATCTGCGATGGATATTTATACTTGCCTATATCTTTTGCAAAGAGCACGTTACCCAAAGTGATTGGAAAGTTATTGCTTGACGGTCCGTAACGCCTTCCATTGACATAACTCCATCCACCGCTATCATTATTTTGTGCCAAGTCGGTTGTGATACTAAAATAACTATAACCATCACTTCTGTCATAAAAATTCACAATGGCACTATAATGTACTCCATCAGTTGTTTCCATACGTTGCCCTTGAGTGGGATCCCACCCATTAATGTTATAGTCGTTTACCTGTCCAAAAATATGAACTCTTGTGACACCATCTTCAAAATCAACATTCCATGGTGTTAATTGCTCTGTAGAAGATGCTTGTGACACCCTAAGAGATACAGGCTTTTTATTGTCGTCTAAATCTACTTCTAATTTATATCTTCCAGGAGCAATTTTGAAAGTATTTTCAGTAGTATAATCCGCAAACTGAATACCCTCAGCTGGCACATTATCAATAACCTTTACACCTACAAGATCATCGTAAACCTCATATTCCTCACCTACGGTGCCATCGTTGACAATATCAACCAATTCGGTCTTGTAAGGAGTTAATACTGAACTTTCAAAATATTCAACGACACCAACATATCCAGCAGAACGTTCAGTTCTGATAAAATGTCCCCATGGAGTCATAGAAAAAGAATCATTCTCCATATCGTAAGTAACGTTCACATAACCTTGTGAAAGACCATATGCAGGTCTTGTTCCATCAAATGCATCGAGGTATGGATTACTAGTATTTGTATTTGGCATGGCTGGAGAAACAAAACCAAAGAACCATTTTGTAGCAGTGTAATGTCTTCTATTAAAGTCTACAAATACACTTTTTTGCATATTACAATAGAAATGTTCTCTCCATTTAAAGGTTGCAATTGTATTTGTCTCATCCCAAGAGGTCATACTTGGAATAGATACAATTGTAATAGGACCTGTAGTAGCATCATAAGGATATGCAGTCTGATAAAAGTTCGCAAAAGAAAACGTGTTAGCTGTTACATCCCATGTCACAGTCACTTTCCATGAACTCACAACTTCACCACCTCGATAATTATTCATAATATAGTCCTTAGTGAAAGAAGCTGGTTGAGCTTTTGCGGTATTATTTGTAGCTAGCGTGGTGAACATTGCAACAAATAATACTGATAGAGTTAGAAATTTTCTCATAATAGTATAAATAAAATGACTATCTAAATATTTAATTTGATATCGATGTTTTTAGTTTATGTTTATACCCTCTTATCAGCAAGAAGAGGGTGTAACAAAATGCGTAGTGTACGGCATTCTGAGACACCCTCCTATTGCTAAAACTATTTTATCTCATAAATTGTTTTAAAACTGTTTTCTGCCCATTGCTAAATTCCTTAACAACGATGTTTACACCGTTAAAAGGCTTAGCCGATTCAACTCCTAGGCTGTTGTAGTAACGAGTGTTAACCACTTGAGCATTAGAGTTTACATCCTGAATTGCTGTGCTAGTATGATTCATTTCTGATCTCTCAAAATACTCAATCACGATAGATGCGCTCATGGTGTTCCAATTGTTATTGCCAACAACGCATCCCCAGGGGTCAGAAATCTCGATTGTGCCAGCTGCAACATCGATAGTGCCGTGGCAATCCTGACCACCATAATAGGCATAATAGCTACCAGGATCTACGTTATTGTTGATTGGGTCATAAATTCTTACAGGTGAACTTACATGCTGAAAACGAGACACCACAGCAGCCTTATATGTACGGAATGAGGCATATGAGAACGGTAGATTGGCAAAAACATCGCTCTGTCCCATAGAGCTGGCACGCCAAGTAAAGTTTGCCTTTGTGTCGCTTACCCAAGTCAGTGTTGTTGGGCTAGAAGTATCAGTGGCATAAGAAGGAAACATCAGGTTAACAACCTCATCATTCACTAAGGCATTAGAATAGAAATTGTTAAACGTCAAAACACCGGCATCCTTGTCCCACACTACATTGAGGATGTTAGTCCTTACAACATCGCCATCACGAAAGTCTTGCTGAGTGAAATTGTAGTTAAACGATTCGGGTTGTGCACTTGCTGTAAAACCCACAATCTTGCCCCCAGCAACAAGCAATAGGGCTATTAATCCAGAAAGAGTAATTAATCTTTTCATATTACGATATTTTTTTAGTTAGTAAAGTAATTAATAGTATTATCGGTATTATGGAGCAAATTTATAACAATTTATCATAATATACAAGCAAACACGATATAAAAATGACAAATTGCAATTATTATTCCAAGACATCTACAAAAATGCATATCAATAACAAAAATTGCCTTTTTCATTGATTTCTCAACGTTTTGTAGTAACTTTGCAATTCATTTAGAACTATTTTGTACAAATAATAATATTATGAAAAAAGTTATTTTGACTGGCGACCGTCCCACAGGTAAGCTCCACTTGGGACATTATGTAGGGTCGTTGCGCCGACGCGTGGAACTGCAAAATGCAGGTGATTATGAGAAAATGTTTGTCTTTATGGCCGATGTTCAAGCGCTCACCGATAATGCCGACAACCCTGAGAAGATTCGTCAAAACATTATAGAAGTAGCTCTCGACTACCTCTCGGCAGGCCTTGATCCCGAAAAATGCATTATCTTTATTCAAAGCCATATACCCGAACTCGCTGAGCTCACCACCTACTTGATGAACCTCATTACAGTGAGCCGAGTGGAACGCAACCCAACTGTGAAGACCGAGATAAAAATGCGTAATTTTGAGGCAAACATACCTCTCGGATTCTTCTGCTATCCCGTGAGTCAAGCTGCCGACATAACTCTTTTCAAGGCCGATATAGTACCTGCCGGCGAAGACCAGAAACCAATGATTGAAATAACTCGCGAACTTGTTCGCCGCTTCAATGGAACTTACGGCGAAGTGCTCGTCGAGCCTGATATCATGCTGCCCGAGAACGAAACAGCACGCCGTCTGCCGGGTACCGACGGCAAGGAGAAGATGAGCAAGAGTCTTGGCAACTGCATCTACCTGAGCGACGATGCCGACACCGTTTGGCAAAAGGTTCGCTCCATGTTTACCGACCCTAACCATTTGAACGTTAGTGACCCAGGTAATGTGGAAGGCAATGCCGTATTCACCTATCTTGATGCTTTCTCTTGCGACGAGCATTTTGCTAAATATCTCCCCGACTACCAGAATCTCGATGAAATGAAGGATCACTACCGTCGCGGAGGCCTTGGTGACATGAAGTGCAAGAAGCTATTGAATAGCATTCTCAACGAGATGCTCGAGCCAATTCGCCAGCGCCGTCATGAGTTGGAACAAGATATCCCCGAAATTTACAATATCTTGCGCCGTGGAACTGAGAAAGCCCGTGAAACCGCTTCTCAAACTATGGACGAAGTGCGCAACGCGATGAAGATAAACTACTTTGAAGACACTGAGTTAATACGCCAACAATCAGAGTTTTTCAAGGCTAAATGACACAACTCTTATAGCTTATTCCTATCAGCCCTCACAATGTTGTGCAGGGCTGATTTTTTAGGTACTGGTCTAAACTCGAAAAAAAGTAGATGACTCAATGCAGTCACTGCGTTGAGTCATCATAGTAAAACGAGTATATGAAATGAAAAAAATGTGTGTTGTATATCGATTATTGTTTATTTAAAGATTTCATTTTATAAGACCTGTGCCAGTCATCTCAGCAGGTTGCTCTAGACCCATTATTTGAAGTATTGATGGAGCAACATCAGCAAGACGACCACAGTCGACCTTTGCATCCTTATTGTCAGTAACATAAATGCATGGCACAGGATTCAATGAGTGAGCAGTATTGGGAGTCCCATCTTCATTGATAGCATGGTCGCAATTGCCATGATCAGCGATGATAATCACCTCATAACCAGCTGAGCGAGCAGCCTCAACGGTGTCATGCACACACACATCAATGGTCTCAACAGCCTTCACTATTGCAGGATAAACACCTGTGTGTCCCACCATGTCACCATTGGCATAGTTGACCACGATGAAATCATACTTCTTCTCTCCTATTGCCTCAACAAGTTTATCCCTAACTTCAGGAGCACTCATCTCGGGCTTGAGGTCATAAGTAGCCACCTTTGGTGAAGGCACGAGAATGCGATCTTCACCTTCAAACGGTTCCTCACGACCACCATTGAAGAAGAATGTGACATGAGCATATTTCTCAGTTTCTGCAATGTGCAACTGTTTCTTACCCTGCGACGACAAGTATTCGGCAAGCGTGTTGTCGACATTCTCTTTCTTGAAAATGACGTGTACGCCAGTAAACGAAGCGTCATAAGGTGTCATGCAATAATACTGCAATCCAGGTATAGTCATCATTCCTTGTTCAGGCATATCTTGCTGAGTAAGGACGATTGTGAGCTCCTTAGCACGGTCATTGCGATAGTTAAAGAAGATTACCACATCGCCTTCTTTAATTCTACCATCAACAGTTGTGTTAACAATAGGTTTAATGAACTCATCGGTAACACCTTCGTCGTAACTTTCCTGAATTGCACGCACCATATTGTCACTTTGGCGTCCCTCACCCTTCACGAGCTGGTCGTAAGCGAGCTTTATGCGTTCCCAACGCTTGTCGCGGTCCATTGCATAATAACGACCAGTAACGGTTGCAACTACTCCAGCACTATGGGCGCAATATTCTTCGAGTTGTGCAACAAATCCCTTACCGCTCTCAGGATCAGTGTCACGACCATCCATGAAGCAGTGAATGAACACATCACTTAGCTCATATTCTTTTGCAATATCGCATAGTGCAAAAAGATGCTCTAGTGAGCTATGCACTCCACCGTTGCTGGTAAGCCCCATAAAATGGACAGCTTTGCCTGTCTCCTTAGCATAAGTGAAAGCATTCACTATCTCAGCATTCTGCAAAATTGACTTGTCTTGAATAGCTTTATTAATCTTAACTAAATCTTGATACACGACGCGACCACCACCAATGTTAAGGTGGCCTACTTCGCTATTACCCATCTGACCATCGGGCAAACCAACATTTTCACCACTAGCCTGCAATTGACTGTGTGGATATGTAGCAAGCAAATAGTCCCAATAAGGGGTCGGAGTGGAAAAAATGGCATCGCTCTTTGAGTGGTCACCTATCCCCCATCCGTCAAGAATCATCAATAAAGCTCTGTTACTCATTTATTTATTCAAAACTAAAATAAAAGAAACAAGTCATTTTTTATCCTCAAAAACATTTTGAGGACTGCAAATATACATTAATTTAAGCGCAAAACAAAATAATATTTACACTTTTTTTACATTAATATCAATAATGTCAAACGAATTGTTCAGGATATGGCACATAAATCATCACGCCGAGCATTTAGCCCGAGCGACATTGTTGTGAACAAAAAGTACGAAAACCTAGAATCTACTTCTCGGGAGTATCTTTCTTGGTCAGCTTGTCGGTCAAGAAGTCAACAGCACTATCAACAACGCCCTCTACCTTGTCGTCGAGCGAGTCGGGAGCGATTTTCTTGCCAATCTCGGTGGCTTTCTTCTTAATCTCCTCAGGATTCTTCAAAAGTTCACCTGCTTTGTCCTGGATAAATTCCTTGGCCTGATCCATTAAATTTTCTGCCATAATTCAATGATTTTAAGGGTTATTATTTATTCTTGAGCATGTTGTAGGCATCATTTGTGACCTTAAACAGCTCCTTTTGAGTTTCGCTTAATTTACCACTTTTTTCGAGAGCCTCAAGCTCACTATGTAGCTCAAGAAACTTCTTATTAGCTGCTTCATCAATTTTACCACCCTTTGATGCCTCGATAAGCGATACCATTGCGTCACTATACTGCTTTACCAACTTGTCGGTCTCGCTCTCGGGCTTGGGTTGTACTTTTGGTTCAACTGGTTTGTCCGATTTAGCAGCAATATCCTTGCTTACTGGAAGCATCGATTGGGTATTTGCATCTTGTGTCACCTGCGCATTAGAACTGATAACTGAATCGGTGCTCACGCTATCGGCTACAGCTTCTTCAACTTGTGATGTCGATTCACCCGACGTAGTCGAGGTGTTTCCCGAACCATTGCACGATGTTGCAGCTACTGCCAACATCAATGCTGAAATATAAAATAATTTCTTCATTTTTAATAAAAATATCTTTTCAAATTAATTACACAACGTATACTGAGACAAAAAATGCGCAACTTTACTTCATAGCTCGTATTCGCACCTCAATTCCAGAGTCTTTAAGCAAGTCGTTAATTTGCTCTACTGGAGTCTCGCTATAGTGATAAGGATATACAACCTTTGGGCTAAACATCTTAGCGGCATTGGCCAACTGTTCAGGTGTCATTGTATAAGGCTGGTTGCATGGCAAGAATGCGATGTCAATGCCGCTGAGTTGCGCCATCTCGGGGATGTCCTCGGTGTCGCCAGCGATATAGATGCGCAAGCCATCAAGGTCGAGCACATAGCCATTGTCGCGACCCTTGGGGTGGAACTGTGTGCGATCGGGGGTGATGTTATAAGCCGGCACTGCCTCAACCGAAATGTCGTCGCGCAGCTTCATTGACTCGCCATTGCTCATTGCGGAAACTTCATCATAATGTTTTAAAAATTCATAATCACTGCCAAGCATGTCGGCACAACGCTTGTTAAGTACAACTTTTGTTTGTTCATTACTCAGCGCTGCTATAGCATCCGTGTCGAAGTGATCGAAATGCTCGTGAGTAACAAAAATGAAATCAGCTTTGCCAAACCTTGAGTAATCGGTCTCAGGTGGCAACTTTTGCACTGGGTCAATTTGGATTGACAAGCCGTCATATTTGATTTCCAGACTTGCATGCTTTATAAAGGTGAAAGACACCTGCTTGCCTGAGCGAGTAGTATAAACATCGTCATTAGCACTATTGCCACTTGATGCCTGCTGTGAGTTACACGAGAGGCATGTTAACATTGTAAGTATCACTGCTATAAAGTTTTTAATCATGATTAAATATAATATTTTGTGTGTTAATCAATAGGCAAAATGTTTTTGAAATCCTTCCAAGGCTTTGTATTCTTGTAGGCATCAACTGAGCTTGCAGGAACATAAAGGGGAGTTTTCTTTTCGCTCAATTTCTTCAGTACGGGTGGCACAATGGCAAGGCAAACGATTCTTTGCATCTTGCATTTCTCAACAATCTTATCACCAATCTGCAGCATTGTAGATGGGAGCGTTAGCTCAGTTAAAGAAGTGCCACGGAAGGCGTTGTTGTTTATAGTAGTTAGTCCATTGGGCAGTTCTACAGCAGTGAACGACTTACAGTCACGGAAGGCATTCTCTCCTATTATATTAGCATTCTCAGGTAGAGTTACCTTAACAAGATTCTCACAACCACGAAACAGCTCTTTCTCGACCACATCAAGATTACTTGGCAAGACAATCGAACGCATGCTCTTACAATCACGGAATGCATTCTCGCCTATCATAGTCACACCATCAGGAACCTCAACTTGAGCAAAACCACATTTTCTAAAAGCCTCTTTCATTATGGTCATCAACGAACCGCCCCATTCTATATTTTGCAATGACTTGCAATCGTTGAAGCACTTCTCACCTATCGTCTCAAGGTTTTGAGGCAAAACTACCGATTGCAAAGAGCTGCAATTTTCAAATGTTCGAGCCATCAAAGTACGTATGTTACCATCTATTGTAACTGTGGTTAAGCGTTTGCAACCCGAGAATGCACCAGCACCCAACGAAATGACATTCTCAGGAATAATTATATTTCCTAAAGAACTACAATCGCTAAAAGCATTAGTGCCTATAGTAGTGAGAGATTCTGGAAATGTTAATAATGTAAGTGAAGAACTTCCTGCAAAACTGCCATCCATCAATGTAGTAACTCCCGATGGCACAGAAAAAGAGCCTGTCCTGGCTTGAGGATAATAGATAAGAATTTCACCTGTAGCGTCATATAGCACACCATCCTCAGTTGTATAATAGCGATTGCCACGTTCTACCTGAAATTCCTTAAGCTTCGGCATTGAACCAAATGAGTTGTTTTCAACTTGCAAATCACGTGGAAGAAAAAGACTGACAAGCTTAGTACCCTTGAATGCCTTACTGCCCAAGAATGTTAGCCCATATGGCAAGCGCACGTCAGTGATTGGCACATCGCAGAAGGCTTCTTTACCAATCTCTCGCAATGTAGATGGCAACTCGATGCGCCTCAGGCTATTACAATTGTAAAAACATTCAGCGCCGATTACTTCTAAGCCTTCGGGTAAGTTGATTCGTGTAAGTCTTGTACAACTGTTGAAAGCATTATCACCTATCTCACGAACATTACCACGTCCCACAAAGCGAACCTCTTCCAGATTATGACAGCCATAGAATGCATAGTTGCCTATCTTACGCAGGTCGCGAGGCAGAGAAACATATCTCAGACAACTACAACCACTGAACATCGAATTTGATATAACATCATGCTCACTTCGGTTAGAATAAGAACCTCCTCCCACTATCCTCACGCGGTCCAATTCTAGATCAATATAGTTATCAACACTACGGTCGTTCTCATCTACAGCTTTGGAGCGTTCACACAACCGTTTTATAAACTTAGCGTCATCGCCGTTCATAACACCACTTATGCGCAGGCAACGCACTCGGCGATCTTCACCCGGACCAAGATATTCGCTCAGTTTACCAGCATCGCGCAAGTCTATATCCAGAACATCTCCTCGCAAGAACGAGCGTCTTTGCACTTCACGCTGAGGTGTGAGTGAGGGAGAGGCATAAGCTACCCCCAACCACGTAATTACTATCAAAAAAGTAACAAGTTGTTTCTTCATGTAATAGTTCATTAGTTATATCTCTATTAATTGTCAAAACAGATTACAAAATTGAGAAAAATAATTGATAAAAACAACACTAATGAAAATTATTTATATCATATTACCAAGCACATGTAAAAAAAGAGATGACAAAAAAAATTGTCATCTCAGTTCATTCTCAATCATTTCCACCTCATGCCTGAATTTCTTCTCTATCGAGAGGCGTTGCTCTATTTGCTTGCATGCATGCAGCACAGTGGCATGATCGCGCGACAGCTTCTGGCCAATGTTGGTCGACGACATTTGGGTCGATTTCTTAGCAAGGTACATCACAAGTTGACGAGCGTCGCTGATTTCTCGTTTTCGAGACTTGCCATATAGCAACCCTATATCAAGATTATAGAATCGCGAGACAGTCTCGGCAATGAGCTCAAACGACATTTGCTTCTTGTTTACCTTAACCGTGTTACCAACAACCGAGCGTGCCAACTCGATATCAATCTCCTGATTGAGCATAGTGGCATGCGCAAGCAATGCAACAACAATTCCCTCCAGGTCACGAACACTCTCAACAACATTATCGGCAATAAACTCAATAACTTCATCGCTCAACGACAGACCATCTTGAGCAGCCTTCATCTGAAGCACACCACGGCGCAACTCATAGTCAGGCTTGTAGAGCTCAACAGTCATGCCCCATTTAAAGCGAGAAATAAGACGAGGAACCATGCCATCCATGTCTGAAGGACGACGGTCGCTCGACATGATAAGTTGTTTCTGGTTCTGATGTAAATGGTTGAAAATGTGGAAGAAAGTGTTTTGAGTAGCAGTTTTTCCAGCTAATTCTTGAATATCGTCGAGAATGAGCACGTCGATACTCTGATAGAAGCTGATGAAGTCATTCACCTTATTGCTCTTTACAGCTGTAGTGTACTGCATCTCAAAAATGCGTGCAGTTGTGTAAAGTACACGCGTACGAGGACGAAGCTCTTTTATCCTTATGCCAATAGCCTGAATGAGGTGAGTCTTTCCCACTCCAGTAGGGCCAAAAACAAACATAGGATTGAACGTTTTGCAGTTAGGATCTTCAGCTATAGCCTTACCAACACTCACTGCGAGCTTATTGCTCATGCTGCAGCAATAGTTCTCAAAAGTGTAGCGAGGATTGAGCTGAGGATCGATGTCATCCATCTCAACTGGTGCAAATGGGTTTGCAACCTGCTGAGTCTGACGAGCCATCTGGCTAGCCACTTTAGTGCTGGAGTTATCCTGAGCTAACGTTACCGATGAACTTGGAGTGTCCTCTATTATATTATAGGTGTAGAATAACTTCACGTCATTGCCATACACTCGCTGAAGTGTAGCTCTGAACAATACCAAGAAATTATTCTCAATCTGTTGAACAAAGAACTGAGAAGGCAACTTGAGTGTGAGCTTGTTATCCACGAAACTTAATGCAACAATAGGCTCGAACCAAGCATTAAACTGCTCGGCCGAGAGATTGTCGCGGAGAATCGTAAGACACTTTTCCCACATAGTTATAGTTTTCTCTTCATTCATTTGTTAACAGTATAACATCATTTACCCTATAAGGGCTTGTTTTAGCAGTACAAATTTCGGTCTATATTTTCTAAAAAAAAACTGACAAAAAATTTGTTTTTTTTGTTTTGACTATAAGTGTATTGATTATCAATATCTTATAATCATTGTAATTTTAATTGCTCAACATCAATATTCACCAATCTATTTCTCAACGATTTAGGCCATCAGCATTTTTCAATATACCCAGATTTTAACCCGTGCGAAACCACCCATCTGCTTATTTGACTGATGTTAGGACAATCTAGATAAAAAACAAAAAATATTTTATTTGGAATCGTTCCTAATAAGCATTTTTTGCGCGAGAAATTTATTCCCCCATTATTAAAGATAGGGGCCAAAATTTGTTTGTTATAAGGTTCTAAATATTTGGTATCAGAACACTTTAATCGTGATGTATCGCTTGGGGTTAGCCTTGATGTCGTTAAGCAATGAGTCGAGGCTCATGACAGCGCCATTTGCATTATCATAGAGCTGTCTGTCATTTAGCAACAAACCAAGTGATGAATTGCGGTCGTTAAGTTTCGATTTCAAGTCGGTCATTAACCCATGCATTTCCTGAATTGTGCTATTGAGCTCATTTATCGTAGTCTCTAGCTTATGGGTGGGCAATTCATTCACTTTGTTATTTAGGTTGCCAGCAAGATTGTTCAATGAACCCGACAAGTTGTTCAAGTTGGAGTGAAGATCGTTGACAGTACCGTTTACGTTATTCTCAATGCCGACAAATCCATCAATCACACCAGGAACACTAGAGCTAAGACCTCCTGATATTTGATTCAAATTGCCCAACAGCGTGTTCAAGTCTTGAGCACTATTATTAATCTTGGCTACAAGGTCGTCGAGCTGTGATACCGAGCCATGAAGCGCCGGATTAGCTACGAGAGAATTCACATTAGTCAATATATCATTGACATGAGGCATTATCTCATTAACTTGAGGCATAAGCTCTGAGCCCACCTTGTCAAGGATTCCACCCACTTTCATGCTTGGTATCTCATCGCCCACCTTGTAATATGCTGTCGATTTAGCCAAATTTATTGATAATGATGGTGAACCAAGTAATTCATTCGACAACTGCACTGTAGAGCCCACAGGAATCTTCAGTTCCTTATCCAAACTCATCTTTACAGTAATTTGATTTGTCTTGTAGTCAAAATCCAGTTCCTTAACAAGGCCCACATTATAACCATTTACTGTTACTGGTGTCGAAACGTTTAGGCCATTAACATTATCAAATTTTGTGATATAGTAATTGGCGGGCTCAAAAAGATTTGCCCCTTTCAAGAACTCAATTCCCCAATAGAGCAAGCCCAAACCTAGCACTATCACAAGTGCTATTATTACATTTTTATTAAATATCGATTTCATTAATATTTGTTTTTCTATGATTTCAACTTGCAAAGTTATAAAAAAAATCGAACTACAAGCTATTCCATTTTAATGAAAATAATGTCAGAAAGGCATTTTTATGCTATTACACGATAGCTAATGTCATAACCTTAGCCATTAATTCTATTCCCAAGCATCAATATCTTTCTCTATCTCGCTGAGTGTTGAACGCTTGAACTCAGGGCTCTTAATACCTTGCCTACGCTGCGATTTATAATCCTTTAGCAAAACAAATGCATACTTTCCTAGTATCACAATAGCCACTAAGTTACACAATGTAATGAGAGCCATGAACACCTCACCCAGATTCCAAACGATTTTCAAACTTGCCAGTGCGCCGAGCATTACCATGAAACCTCCCGAGAGCAAGCGATAAACGGTTAGAACCCATTTCTTTTTCGTAAGGAATACTATATTTGATTCACCATAATAATAGTTACCTATTATGCTGCTGAATGCAAAGAAGAAAATAGCTATTGCAACATATATTTTGCCTGAAGATCCAACCTGTGTCTCCAGCGCCGATTGTGTTAAGGTAATGCCTTCCAATGTTCCGTTATCATACAAACCACTAAGCAGGATTATAAAAGCCGTGCATGAACACACAATAAGCGTATCGGTAAACACACCCAAAGCCTGGATTAGGCCCTGCTTCACGGGGTGAGAAACCGAAGCAGTGGCAGCAACATTTGGAGCCGAGCCCTCGCCGGCCTCGTTGCTAAAGAGACCACGTCTCACGCCTTCACGCATTGCGACTCCCACCATACCACCAGCCATAGGGCCAATGCCGAAAGCATTGTCAACAATCAGCCTGAACACGTCGGGAATAAGACTATAGTTCATCACAATGACAACAAGAGCCAAGACAAAATAGCCAATTGCCATTAGTGGCACCATCACGCTGCTTACAATAGCAATTCGGTGTATGCCACCAAAAACTATCACCAGTGCCAGCACAGTTAGCACAATGCCTACAATTGTGGTATCGAAACCAAATGCACTATGCATAGCCTCGGCAATGGTATTACTCTGAATAGAGTTGTAACTCAATCCAAATGTAAGGATCATGAGGACAGCAAACAGTGATGCCATCCAACGCCAATGGGTACCATGAAGGATGTAATATGCCGGACCTCCTATAAATGACTCACCATTACGACGTTTATAGAGCTGGGCTAGAGTCGACTCTACAAAAGCAGTTGCCGAACCAAGCAACGCAATCATCCACATCCAGAAA
This sequence comes from uncultured Bacteroidales bacterium, assembly GCA_902762385.1. Taxonomy (GTDB): domain Bacteria; phylum Bacteroidota; class Bacteroidia; order Bacteroidales; family Muribaculaceae; genus Sodaliphilus. The sequence continues at coordinate 417,091 of CACWNQ010000001.1, forward strand.
ACCGCACCAGGACCGCCCACAGCAATAGCACCAGCTACACCTGCTAGATTCCCAGTACCAACTCGTGTAGCAAGCGAAACGGCAAATGCCTGGAACGATGAAACCTGATTTTTCTTTTTGTTAAGAGGTGCCGATTCGCAAAGCAGTCTGAACATCTCAGGAACCATTCGAAACTGCACAAAACGAGTGCGAATGGTGAAATAAACACCACACACAGCAAGCACAATCAAAATACTATGCCAATGCCATCCCCATAAAAACTCATTAATGCTTGAAAGGGTCTGGTTGAGCCAACCCTCAGGCGACAGTAATTCTGAAATTGTCAACAGAGGCATACTCCACATCCCATTTATAGTGAGAAATACTTTTTCAGTAATTCATTATACTGTGGCATCTTTTTCACTTTTAGGATTGCCTCATTGAGCTGGTCGCACAGCTCAATATTTCCTTTATCAAGTGTCAACGACTGGAACTGCGTGAAACTGATTGCTTGAGAAACATCGACGTTGGGATGTGATGATGCCAGTTTCTTGGCTATCGACTCATTAATAACAGCATATTTGATGTCACCAGTCGATACCATCAAGAAGAGCTGTTCGGGACCATAAACCGAATCTTGAACCACATAAATCGTATCACCAATCTCACGTGACAGGCTCATTATGCGTTCACGCATTGGTGAACCCTTTACAATATTGACAGTATCACCGGCCAAGTCAAGCTGACTGGTTATTGTAATGCCATCTTCGTTGCGCTGAACAAGCACCTGATTGTCGAGATACAAGGCCGAAGTAAACAAATAATGCTCCTTGTTCTCACGAGTGACAGGAAATTGTGCGGCAAGCACATCATAGGTTCCTAACTTTAGCCCATCAAGGCCATTCTGAAGACTCACGATGGGATGATACTTGAAATGCATGCCACAAGTTTTGCTCAAAAGCTGCAAAAACTCATAGTTAAAGCCACCCAGGGTGTCGCCATATGTGTAATACGACAGAGGCGAATATTCAATTGCAACATCTATTGTGTCGCCACCACTTGCTTTGTCAACTCGGCTATGAGCACCCAACAAGCCTTCATCGCTGCCACAATTGCGCAGCAACACCATCAGCACTATTACTGCCACAAGCAGTATCGCATATAGTGCCAGTTGCCATTTCTTGGTCTGTGATATCTTCTTGAGCATTGTCGTCTATTCTAGTTATAGAAGTTAATATTTCAATATCAATTCACAAAATCAACCGATATGCCAAACTGGAAACGGCCAGGATTCAATGGATAATGTGGCATTGAGAAATAATTGTCGCCACCCACAAGACCTTTATTAGCATGGCTGTACATTACATAAAAGCGCGCCTTTTTTAGTTTGAAGTTAGCATACACGTCGGCAAAAGCAAAGTTTCCGCATTCCATATCGCGTTGGTTATAAAATACCATGGTCGCGGGACTGTAATTGGGGGCGAAATACTTGGTATAGTAATTGCAGTCGACACCAATCTGCACATCAAGCACACGTGCCACCTTGAATTTCAGGTATATATTGCTAAATATTGCAAACTTTGGCAATGGCAGCACATCATCGTTCGAAGAGGTTTGGTAATTAACATCATTGTCCCAGTTGAAGATACCAAAACCTAAGTGATTGCTCAATGATGCATGGAGCACATGAACAGCACTACCCGCCTGTTGTGGAAGGGCATCTGAGTTAAAATAGACATAATTATTCAATGTCTCATAGCCCACATTGATTTTGGTGAAAATCCATGGCAGCTCCAAGATTCCACCCAACCTGAAACGCTGGGTCTTAGAAAAATCGTTGTCCCATGCATAGTGGTTTGATATAAACTTCTTGAGCAGATAGGGAGGAGCCAGATTTTTGAAATAACCATATGCCGTGAGAGAAACAGTGTCACCAAATAGCTTAAATCGTGTGCGCACCTTTCCTTCTACATCAATATCTCCTGCCACATCGCCAAGCACACCAAATTGTGCTGTGGCACTATAGGTCAAGATCGACCCTCGTTGCTTCGTGAGTTGGCCACCTAGCCAAAAGAGTTGTTGTGTTGTTGAAGCATCAATCGACACAGGCAACACCTGCAATCCTTCAGGCAGCACAGTGCCAGTTACAGTATCGGCAACCTGCTTGTAGTGGCGCATCTCATGAGTACCATAAACTGCAAAACCAAATTTAGCATACTTGTTGAAGCCCTCCAGTAATGATATGCCCACAGTATTACGCAAGCGCCAGTAGCGAGTTGACTCATCTGTACCACCAAGGCCCAAATAAGTATTAGGGAACTGTGATATATCCTGTGCCGCATTCTGGTTCTTGAATGTATGTCTAACATTTTTGAAATCAAATGTCCATATAAACCTTGTTACAGGTATATAAGTGCGACCTATAATTGTGTCGGTCACCGAGTCGCGTTGATAACGGTAATGCCCCACATTATAACTATGGTTCATATAGAATTCCTGACCCAGCAGCTTGCTATGGGCTGCAGTTAGATTTGTGGGGATACTCTTGTTGTCCACTTTGTTTTCTCCGCCCTGAACACTGGCTGGATCGGTGATATATAAATCATCAGTAATACCACCATTCTCCTTAGCCAAGTAATTATAGCTATTGAAGAAGGTCTGCATCTCATAGCGGTCGCCTATATAACTGCCAAAGAGGCTCCACCTGAAATTTTTATCGGCCTGATAGTTATATGATCCTTTTGAGTAAATGTAGTCAATCGCCCCACCAAGTTGCAGTGGCTTTCCCACATTGCCCGAGAATGTCACCTTTGTGCGGTCTTGATTACTGTATTTGTTTCCACCTGTTGTGTGTGAGATGAGAGTCATGGGGATACGAGTGTTGTAGTAACGCTGAGTGGCAATACTCGAAAGCCAGCTCTCAATGGCATCTTCAAAGAAGAAATCACTTGTTGGTTTTCTATCAAAGAAAATTTGATTCTGACCAGAAGCACCAAAGTTGCCAGTAGTGGCCCAAGCATTACTCTGATGCGACGGAATCGACTCCTTGTGATAATTCAGGAACAAGGTGTCAATTGTTGACTCATAATGCAACCCTAGTGGTTCGCTAATCGACCATGCATAGCTTGGCTCAACCTTAACAGCCTTCCCTTGGGGTGTAGTTTTAGTGTTGACACCGCCTTTAGGTGTCAAAGTGCGCTGAGCACTAACGGGCAGCACCATCAACATGGCCAAAACCACAATTATATTATATATAATGTGTAATCGTCTCATTTATTTAAAATGCAAATATAGCAACTTTAATTAAATCAACTGCGATATCTAATTAATATTTATCACTTTTTAAATTTAAAGCTACACTAGCGACATATAAACATAACAACAAAGGTACTATTCACGCACAAGTATCTTACAAATCGACAAATGTGACAAAAACGACTTTTTTGGCATTCCCAATATTAAAGAATTTAAAAACTAACACAATTGGTATTAATTTAGTTTAAAATAAAGGCTTCCGGCATTGTTTATGTAATATTTGGATGTACTTTTACGTTCAAATCTCAAAAGTTAATTTTAACGATTGCAGTTTTAAATTTGACCACAATTTTAACATATAAAGATTATGAATAACACTAAAAAAATTGCTTTAATGATGGTTGCAGCCTCTATTTTGGGCTCAGCCACGACGCTACTCGCAACTTCAGGAGTAGAGAAAATTCGCGACATCTATATCCAGTCGGCCGCCGACACTACTGCAGCCCAACAAGTCAAGGATGACGGTTTTGTAAAATCTTCAGCACGAAACGCTGTCAATACCGGACGCTACGGAAATGCGCTCGACTTCACTAAAGCCGCCGAGAGCACAATCAACTCGGTTGTCAGTATCAAGTCATTTGCGACACCACGCCAGCAACAATATTATGGTGGCGACTTCGATCCATTTGAGTTCTTCTTTGGCCCAGGCTTTGGAGGACAAGGTGGCTCTCAACGTCGACAGCAGCAACAGCAACAACAGCAACAGCAACAAGAGCCTCAGGCCAGAGGCCAAGGCTCGGGCGTAATCATCAGTGATGATGGATATATCGTGACCAACAATCACGTCATCGATGGCGCCGAAAAACTTGAGGTCACCCTCAACGACAATCGCAAATTTAATGCACGTGTTATTGGTACCGACCCCAACACTGATATCGCACTCCTTAAAATATCGGCAACAAAGCTCAGCCCAATTGTCTTTGGCAACAGCGACAACGTGAAGGTTGGTGAATGGGTTCTTGCAGTAGGCAATCCTTTTGGACTCAACTCTTCGGTAACAGCCGGTATCGTCAGCGCCAAGGCTCGTGGCATCAACAAGGGCAACAACGTTGGCATCGAGTCGTTCATTCAGCACGATGCAGCAGTCAACCCTGGCAACAGTGGCGGTGCACTCGTCAATGTTGATGGAGAACTTATTGGCATCAACACCATGATTTACTCGCAGACTGGCAACTACGCCGGACACTCATTTGCCATTCCATCTTCAGTGGTCAAGAAAATCATCACCGACATCAAGCAATATGGCAGCGTGCAACGAGCCGTACTTGGTATCCAATTCACTGAGCTCGACGCCGAGAAGGCCAAAGAAAACAATATAACCCAAACTACCGAGGGCATTTATGTTAATAAGGTGAGCGATCGAAGCGCCGCCAAAGAGGCTGGCATGCGCGAAGGCGATGTTATCGTTGGACTCAACGATGCAACCATCAAGAACGGCGCTCAAATGCTAGAAGAGATGAGCAAGCTGCGCCCAGGCGACAAGGCCACTGTCAAGTTCTATCGCGACAACAAACTTAAGACAGCCGATGTTGTCTTCAAGAACGACCAAGGCACCACTCGCATCACTAAGAGCAGCGACTTCACCTCATTAGGATGCGCCTTCACTTCCCTCACTGCCGAGGAAAAGGAAGAACTGGGTATTAGCAACGGCGTCAAAGTAAGTGGCATTAAGAATGGCAAATTTAAAGATGCTGGCATCACCAACGGCTTCATCATTACCGACATCAACAACATTCGCGTCAACAACCAGGACGAGGTCGAGGACATCTACAATGCCATCATGCGCGACAAGGAAAGCGACAAAGTCATGTTCATCACTGGCATTACCACTACCGGTAAGAAGGTTTACCGCGCCGTTGACCTAGCCGATACCGAAGAATAAAATATAAGAAATCTCATAAGCACAAGTTTTTGTTAAAAACCCAAACGGGTGGCACATTTAAGCCACCCGTTTATTTGCTTTTGGTTAAACTTTGTTAATAGATTAAACTTTTCAATGCATTCATACATCATATTAGAGTAAAATTTTGTAATTTTGCAAGCTTAAACTCTACAATTCAGTATGAGACAACTAAAAATCACAAAATCCATCACCAATCGTGAGAGCGCTTCGCTCGACAAGTACTTGCAGGAGATAGGCCGTAAAGACCTTATTACCGTCGACGAGGAAGTTGAGCTCGCTCAGCGAATTAAACAAGGTGATCAAGCAGCTCTCGACAAACTTGTAAGCGCCAACTTGCGTTTCGTTGTTTCTGTAGCAAAGCAGTACCAAAACCAGGGATTGAGTCTTCCCGACTTAATCGACGAGGGTAATTTAGGCCTGATTAAGGCTGCACAGAAATTTGACGAAACTCGTGGCTTCAAGTTTATCTCCTACGCAGTTTGGTGGATTCGTCAGTCTATCCTCCAAGCTCTAGCCGAGCAGTCGCGCATTGTGCGATTGCCACTCAATCAGGTAGGCTCGCTGAACAAGATCAGCAAGGCACAATCAAGGTTTGAGCAAGAGCATGAGAGAAGACCATCGGCTGCCGAGTTGGCCGAACAGCTCGACATGGATGTCACCAAAATTGGCGACGCCATGAAGGTTAGTGGCCGTCATGTATCGGTCGATGCGCCTTTTGTCGATGGTGAAGACAACAGTCTTCTCGACGTTCTGCCCAATGAGGACTCTCCTATGGCCGACTCGTCGCTCAATCAGGAGTCGCTTTCCAAGGAGGTAAACCGAGCTCTCGATCAGCTCAATCCTCGTGAGCGCGACATCCTTAAGATGTTCTTCGGCATAGGATGCCAGGAGATGACCCTCGAGGAGATAGGCGCAAAGTTTGACCTAACTCGCGAGCGAGTGCGCCAAATCAAGGAGAAAGCAATTCGACGCCTCAAGGGTCAAAAGAGCAAGCTGCTAAAATCTTATCTGGGCTAACCCAGAGAATCTCAACGGCTCCCAACCGAGCCGTATTATTAAAAAAAAACGAAAAAGAATCATTACTAAAAAACTCAACCCGCAATCATGCCGGTTGAGTTTTTTGTTTATTCAAGAACTACACACATTACAAAAAGAGAGGTTGTCCACAGTAGACAACCTCTCTTTTTCAGCGGAAAGACAGGGATTCGAACCCTGGAACCCCGAAAGGGGTTAACGGTTTTCGAGACCGCCCCGTTCGACCACTCCGGCATCTTTCCAATGGTCAATTTTCGATTTGCGGGTGCAAAGATAGATATTTTTTCTTAAACCGCGAAACTTTTGTCGACAAAATCTTTACAAATTCACCAATGTATCAATAGCAGCAAGTGGGTCGGCTGCCTTAAACACATAGTTACCTGCCACGAGTACATCGGCACCAGCTTCGGCAAGCTGTCGTCCAGTCTCGGCATTAACGCCACCGTCCACCTCTATAACAGCCTTCGAGCCAGTCTCAGTAATCAGCTCACGCAATTGCCTAACTTTATTGAGAGTGTTAGGTATAAACTTCTGACCACCAAAACCAGGATTTACCGACATAAGCAATACAAGGTCGAGTTGCTCAACAATGTCGCGAAGCAAGCATACCGGTGTGGCAGGATTAATAGTTACACCTGCTTTCATGCCAGCGTTGTGAATCTGTTGAACCACACGGTCAAGATGATCACACACTTCGTAATGCACATTCATAATCTCGGTGCCACAGTCACGCACTTCATTGATAAACTTCTGCGGTTCCACAATCATCAAGTGTACATCAAGAGGTTTCTTGCACAACTGCTGCACATACTTTATTACTGGGAAACCAAATGAGATGTTAGGCACAAACACGCCATCCATAACATCTAAGTGCAGCATCTGAGCTTTGCTCTTGTTAATCATCTCTATGTCGCGTGCCAGGTTTCCAAAATCGGCACTAAGCAAAGAAGGTGAAACAATCATGATTCTTGAGATTTATTTTTCTTGTTTTTATATACTTTATAAACAATGTAGAGCACCACACAACCCAGTAGCGCGAAGCCTGCAATTTTCAGGTAATGATTGTAATGCTCAAGTTGGGCAAAAAACTGGCTATCATCAGGCACAACACGATATAAAAGATAGCCCAACCCTGCGAGAACCACATTCCAGATGCCTGCACCAATGATTGTGAAGAAACTGAAAGTGCCAAAGTTCATGCGCGACAGGCCAGCAGGGATCGAAATCAAGTGCCTTACTGCAGGGAGCAAACGGCCAAAGAATATAGAAATAGATCCTTTCTTCTGGAAATACTGCTCTGCCTTCTCCATTTTCTCCTTAGAAAGATGCAGAAAATGTCCAACTTTACTATCAGCAAATGCATAGATAATGGGGCGGCCTATAATCATCGACAGCACGTAATTAATTGCCGAGCCAAGATAGGCACCAGCAGTAGCTACCAGTATCACCACCCAAAAGTCAAGGCTAGAGTTTGCCTGCAATGAGAAATAGGCGGCCGGAGGCACCACAACCTCGCTTGGCAAGGGAATAACTGAACTCTCTATTGCCATAAGCACTAAAATAGTCCAATAGTTCATATGATCTTTGAACCAGTAATACAAATTCTCGGCCCAAGATGGTTCTGCTGCTACTGCTTGCGCGGTGTCTTGTGCTAAACAAGCATTGCCCATCAGCACCACAGCCATCACAACAAATGATATAAATAGTATCGTTCTTTTATTCATTTCGTTAAATCAAAATTTGCGACCGCAAAGATACGAAGAATCTTTCACACTTCATAACCTAATTTGCGAAACATATTACGATAAGCGTCAGCCTTTTTCTCTAGTGAAAGTGGATAGGCACGTGACGACGATGGCATGCGAAACAAATCAAAGTCGTGTCCATGGCAAGTGCAGTGAACCACCTCTCCAGTCTTAGGCACCTCTACCCCGGCTTTCGTGGCAATCACGCCTGTTGCTTTCTCGCCAGCTGTAACTATTGCACGAATTGTGGGGCGAGCCACAAAGAATTCATCAAGATTGATAGTCTCAATGATGTCAAGAAACTTGTCGCTTGCATTATCCATAAGGCGACGCACCCGTGTAGCCGTGTCATATAGGGCAATCTTGCGCTCAATGAGAAACTTCTTGAGTTGAGGTAAATCAAAGCGTTTCTCATCTTCTAACCAAAAGTGATTCTTATCATCATAGAAAATAACTCCCATGATTCTCCACATATCATTGATTTTGTTGGGATAATAAAATTCCATCGACCACCGTTCTGGCTTTGGCGGAAAAGTTCCAAGCATCAGCACTTGTGCCCCATCTGGAAGAAATGGTTCGAAAGGATGTTTCTCTATCTTAATCTCTTTGGTCAAATCTTGTTTCATACTGCAAAAATACAATTAATTCTATTAACAAAAAAGATTGAAAAGAAAATCAATATATATTTGTCTTATAAGTTGCTTTTTTGTAATTTTGCAGATTGCATGAAAAAGCTTGTAAACATACTGCGCACCGAGCATCACTTGGATAACAGTGGATACAAAGCACTACTCGAGAGCGATGACCACGAGATTATCACCTACCTTCATGAGCAGGCGCATGAGGTCGCTATCGAGATGTTTGGTAAAGGGATCTTTGTCAGGGGACTCGTTGAGTTGACCAATGTATGCCGAAACGACTGCTACTACTGTGGCATACGCAAGAGCAACAGCAATGTGAAGCGCTATATCCTTTCTACTGAACAGGTGCTACACAGTTGTCAGCAAGGATATAACCTTGGCTTCAGGACCTTTGTGCTTCAAGGAGGTGAGTTGCCTCAAGAGAAAGCGTCATGGCTTGTCGACTTGGTAAGTGAAATAAGGCAACGCTGGAGCGACTGTGCTATCACATTGTCGCTTGGCGAGTGGCCATGGGAAGTGTATGAGAGGTTGCGCCAGGCTGGTGCCGACCGTTATCTGCTTCGCCACGAGAGCCACAATGCCGAGCACTACAGCAAGCTTCATCCTACCAAGATGTCGCTTGCTAACCGCCTCCAGTGCCTAATGTGGCTTAAAGAGCTGGGATATCAAGTTGGCACAGGCATTATGGTGGGAAGTCCATGGCAATCGCTCAACAACATTGTCGAAGACATCGAGTTCATTGAGAATTTTGAGCCAGAGATGATAGGATTGGGGCCATTTGTGCCTCAGCACGACACTCCACTTGGTAACCACCCTGCTGGAAGCGCCGATCTCACTTGCAAGCTCTACTCCATCTTTCGCTTGATGTTCCCCAATGCTTTGATTCCAAGCACCACAGCGCTCAACAGCATCTCACCTAATGGTAGGATTTTGGGAATAATGGCTGGTGCTAATGTGGTTATGCCCAACCTCTCCCCTAATGAATATCGTGCCAATTATGCACTCTACGACGGTAAAGCCATCACTAATGCCGAAGCTGCCGAGGGCATTAAGCAACTCGAGGCCCAACTCGCCACCATTGGCTACCACATTAACTGGTCACGTGGCGACTACAATCAATGCTAAATAACTATTAATTAATAAATAACCAACTAATAACTAAGAACTTAAAACTAACAACTAGAATATGTATAACCCGAAATCATCTCATGCCGAGGAGTTTATCGACCACGGCGAAATAATGGAGACGCTGGAATATGCTGCCAAGAATCGTAGCAATCGCGCCTTGATTGAAGAAATTATAAACAAAGCCGCCACCTGCAAAGGCCTAACTCATCGCGAGGCTGCTGTGCTGCTCGAGTGTGACCAGCCCGACCTTGTAGAACGATTTGAGAACCTTGCACGCGAGGTGAAACAGAAACTCTATGGCAACCGAATAGTGCTATTTGCCCCACTTTATTTGTCAAACTATTGCGTGAATGGCTGTGTTTATTGCCCTTATCATGGCAAGAACCACACGATTCCTCGCAAGAAGCTCTCACAAGACGAGATACGTCAAGAGGTCATCGCCCTGCAGCAGATGGGACACAAGCGCCTTGCACTCGAAGCTGGTGAGCATCCTAAGATGAATCCCATAGAGTATATCCTTGAGTCTATTAAGACTATTTATGACACCAAGGTTGGAAATGGTGCTATTCGCCGTGTGAATGTTAACATCGCCGCCACTACAGTCGAGAACTATCGCAAACTTAAGGAAGCAGGCATTGGTACATATATCCTGTTCCAGGAGACTTACAATAAAGAGAACTACGAGAAACTACATCCCACCGGCCCCAAGAGCGACTATTGCTATCACACCGAGGCTATGGACCGTGCCATGGAAGGTGGCTGCGATGACGTTGGCATTGGCGTGCTCTATGGCTTGACAACCTATCGCTACGACCTCGTGGGACTGCTCATGCATGCAGAGCATCTCGAAGCTCGTATGGGGGTGGGGCCACACACCATCAGTGTGCCACGCATTTGCCCTGCCGACGACATTTCGCTCGATCAGTTCCCCGACACACTTCCCGACGACATATTCTGCAAAATTGTAGCTATCATACGTCTGGCAGCCCCCTATACCGGCATGATTATCTCTACACGCGAGTCACAGAAAGTGAGAGAAAAAGTGCTTGACCTAGGCATTTCGCAAATAAGTGGAGGCTCACGCACCAGCGTTGGAGGTTATACTACTGAGGAACGCCATGACGACACAGCGCAGTTCGACGTGAGTGATCAGCGCAGCCTCGACGAGGTGATATCATGGCTGCTCGATATCAACTTCCTGCCCAGCTTCTGCACAGCATGTTATCGTGAGGGCCGCACTGGAGACCGCTTCATGTCGCTCGTTAAGCGCGGCAAGATTAGCTACTGCTGTACACCAAATGCCATGATAACTCTAAAAGAGTATCTTGAAGACTATGCCAGCCCCGAAACCCAAGAGAAAGGTGAAGCACTTATTCGCCGCGAGCTCGAGAAGCTGCCCGATGAGCGCATACGCAACCTCGCCAACCGCCGCTTGATTGACATTGCCAACGGAGAGCGCGACTTCAGGTTCTAAAACAGGTTCTGTATGTTGCGTTTTCAACGCAATTAAAAACACATTTAGATTATGAACAACTCACCACAGTCGCTCAGGCGTCATATCGCCATCTATGGCCGCCGCAACGTGGGCAAATCCTCGTTGCTAAATGCCTTAACGGGGCAACAGGTTGCCATTGTCTCGCCTGAGGCAGGCACTACCACCGACCCCGTTAATCGTGCGATGGAGATTCTGCCACTGGGACCATGCCTGCTTATCGACACTGCGGGCTTTGATGATGAGGGCAATGTGGGCAACCTGCGCAATGAGCGCACACACAAGGTGCTTGACCAAACCGACATGGCAATTCTTGTCATGGACCAGCCAGAAGACTCTAGCTACGAAAAAAAGTGGCTTGACGAGCTAAATCGCCTTGAGATTCCAACAGTGGTGGTGCTTAACAAAGCCGATGCAATTGACGACATTGAAGTTGCTATCGAGAAGATTAATAGCGCTCTTGGCATAAAGCCTATCTCTGTAAGCGCCAAGTGCCATGAAGGCATTGACACGTTGCGCAAAGCATTGGCACATGCTGCTGGTGATGACGAGAAAACGAGTTTGACTGCAGGGCTTGCCAAACCTGGCGACACCGTTTTGCTAGTGATGCCACAAGACCCACAAGCACCCAAAGGACGACTCATTTTGCCACAGGTACAAACCATTCGTGACCTTCTCGACAAGGGTTGCATAATCACTTGTTGTAGTGTTGACACTCTTGAGCAAAGCCTCAACACAATGACAGAACCACCTACTCTTATTATAACTGACTCGCAAGTATTTTCTCAAGTCTATCAAAAAAAGCCTGAAAGTAGCCTCCTTACTTCATTTTCGGTGCTGATGGCTGCAACAAAAGGCAATATTGAAATGCTGATTGAGGGGGCAAAAGCTATTGACCGACTAACCCCACAATCAAGCGTACTAATAGCCGAAGCATGCACCCATGCTCCTATGAGCGAGGACATAGGCCGTGAGAAGATTCCACGCATGATTCGTAAAAAATATGGTGAAAGCATTTCCTTCGACATTCATGCCGGAAAGGACTACCCTACCGACCTGAAAAAATATGACCTGATAGTGCACTGTGGTGCGTGCATGTTTAATCGCCGTCTTATGCTATCGCGCATTGTGCGTGCACAAGAGCAAGGTGTACCAATCACCAACTATGGCTTAGCCATCGCTCATCTGCAAGGTATTCTTGACAAAGTATCACTACCATAAACGCAAAAAAAGTAACCAAAAAATTTTGGTTACTTTTTCTTTTTAATCTGAAAGAATTGACTTGTCACGGAAGTGAGTGTGAAGGAGTTTGTGCGCCATCTTACCCAATGGTTCACCAAGGAACTCGTCATACACCTTTTTCACGCCTGGACTCTCGTGACTCTTGCGCACCAACTTGGTGACATCGGTAGCATACATAGCACGTTGACGTGCCTCCAGCACACTAATGTCGCCTTCGTGATAAGGTTGACCAGTACCTCCTATGCAACCGCCAGGACACGACATAACCTCAATTAGATGGTAGTCAAGCTCTCCCGCACGAAGCTTGTCCATTACGATTCGCGCATTGTTCAAAGTGTGAACAACGCACACTTTCAGCTCAAAGCCATCCATATCGACTGTCGCCTCACGAATACCGTCCATGCCACGCACCTGAGTGAATTCCAATTTTTGCAATGTCTTACCCGTGAAATGTTCATAGGCTGTGCGCAACACGGCTTCTGTCACACCTCCAGTTGTTCCAAATATAGTTCCAGCACCAGTGGCATTGCCAAGTGGGTCATCAAAAGAACCATCGGGTAAGTTGACAAAGTCAATTCCATGATTCCTAATCATCTCGGCCAACTCCAGTGTAGTGATACTACAATCCACATCGGGGATACCATCATAGATAAACTCGTCACGCGCACACTCATATTTCTTGGCTACACAAGGCATAATTGAGATCACCGAGATATTCTCACTCGGGATTCCTATCTTCTCTGCCCAATATGATTTAGCAAGAGTTCCAAACATCTGCGCTGGCGACTTGCAAGTCGATGGATATTCACGCAAGTCGGGATAATCATTCTCAAAGAAATTAACCCATGCCGGGCAGCATGAGGTGGTCATTGGCAGCTTAACATCAGAATCACCGGCCATGTGGCGCTTTAGCCTATCGATGAGTTCGGCACTTTCTTCCATGATGGTAAAGTCAGCACCAAAATTGGTGTCAAACACATAGTCAAATCCCAATTCTCGAAGTGCCGTTACCATCTTTCCTGTCACGACCGTGCCTGGCGCCAAACCGAATTCCTCGCCTAGTGCAAAACGCACGGCTGGGGCAGTCTGAGCGACAACAAGCTTGTCGGTGTCTTTGATGTCGGCAAGCACATCGTTGATAGAATTGCGCTCATCGAGCACACCTATGGGACCTTCTATAGCGCCAAACTTGCATTTAGTCTTACATTTACCACAGCAAGTGCATTTATATGGATTAATAACATGTGGCTGTTTTACAACACCACTTATGGCATTTACCGGGCAGTTGCGTTTACATGCCGTGCAACCACGGCATTTCTCTGAGTCAATGACGTACGATAGCACATTCAAGAACGGCTTGCCACCAATCTCATAAATATAGTGATTAAGCATGGAGTCGAGCGACACAGGTCGCTTAAAAGAGCTCCACTGTTGCGACTCTACCTCAAGGTGATGCACAGCTGCCTCCACATATCTCAATTCATCAACAAGTTCTCCCCTTACAACATGTTTCTCAACAATCACGTTCACATCCTCGGGCTTGACGTGAGTGTAAGTAATATTGTCAGGAAGAATGCGGACTATAGGACCTTTGGCACAGAAACCGAAGCATCCCGATGTCACCACATCAACCATATCGTCGATGCCGTGGGCGTGCAACATCATCTTAAAGAGATTAATGATGCGCTCGCTATCGTTTTTTCGGCAACCCTTTCCCGAGCAACACTGCACCTGCACATAGTCATGTGCTTTTAGGCCATAGTTCTGTACACTATCGGTCGCAGTCTCAATATTTGGCATTTGTTGTGCCGAAGTTTTAGGGCTATTGTTTTCAGGCATATATCAAATGATATTTCTTATTTGGATAATTCTCTGTATTTCAACAACATTGCCACATCACATCAGATGCATCACAACTTGTCACCACAAAGTTAAGAAAAAAACTTCATTGTTGAATGATTGACACTAATAAAAAAACGGTCATAACCATTAAGGTATGACCGTTTATTATTATAAGGTGTGAAAATTAGTTGTCCACCTCTTCAAGAATCTTTTGTACGTCCTTAGGTTGGAGGCGTCCGTAAACTTTCTCACCGATTGTTACAACGGGAGCAAGACCGCAGGCACCCACGCAGCGCAAGCAGTCGAGTGAAAACTTGCCGTCGGGAGTTGTCTCACCTACCTCAATGTTAAGAACACGCTTAATCTCCTCAAGCAGTTTCTCCGAACCACGCACGTAGCAAGCGGTACCCAAGCACACCGAAATTGGGTGCTTACCCTTAGGAGTCATGGTGAAGAACGAATAGAATGTCACAACACCATAAACCTTTGAAGCGGGGATGTTAAGCTTGCGGGCAATGATGCGCTGCATCTCCTCAGGGAGATATCCGTGCATCGACTGAGCCTCGTGAAGAATATTGATGAGCTCACCTGGTTTGTTACCATGCTTGTCGCAGATGGCCTCCACCTGCTCAATGACATTACATGCCAATTTCATTTCTTTTGCTTTTGCCATAATATATAGAGGTTTTAGCCAAGATTACTTAATAGATTTGTCTGAATAGTGAGTGTGCAGCAAGTGATGTGCCTTCTCACTCAGAGGCTCGCCCAGGAATTCCTTGTAGAGCTTCTGGATGTCGGGATTCTCGTGGCTCTTACGGATGGGCTTGCCATCGTCCTCAGCATAGAGGGCGTCGCAACGTTGCTGAATCACATCGAAGTTACCATGATGGTAAGGCTGACCTGCACCACCAATGCAGCCACCAGGACATGCCATAACCTCAACTACATGGTAGTCGAGCTCGCCAGCGCGAAGCTTGTCCATTATGATGCGGGCGTTGCTCAGTGTGTGAGCCACACAAACCTTGAGGTCAAAACCGTTGATATCGATAGTAGCTTCACGAATGCCATCGAAACCACGCACCTGATCGAAGTTGATGCGAGGCAGAGTCTTACCTGTGTAAACCTCATAAACGGTACGCAGAGCAGCTTCCATCACGCCACCAGTAACACCAAAGATTGCGGCAGCACCAGTTGACTCACCGAGAGGACTATCAAAGTCACTTTCGGGCAAGTTAGCAAAGTTGATGTTCGCACGCTTGATGAGTCGAGCAAGCTCACGGGTCGAGATGCTGTAGTCAACGTCAGGATTTCCGTTAACCTTGAACTCGTCGCGAGTGCACTCATACTTCTTAGCCAAGCAAGGCATGATTGAAACAACCACAAGTTTCTCGCGTGGAATACCCATCTTCTCTGCCCAGTAAGTCTTGGCAACAGCACCAAACATCTGAGCAGGCGACTTAGCGCTTGAAGGATAGTCGAGCAAGTCGGGATAGTTGTGCTCAAAGAAGTTAACCCATGCAGGGCAGCACGAAGTCATGATAGGCAGCTTCACGCTCTTGTCACCAGCAAGGTATTTCTTGAGACGGTCAAGAATCTCGGCACCTTCCTCCATGATTGTGAGGTCGGCAGCAAAATCGGTATCAAATACATAGTCAAAGCCCAAATCACGCAATGCGGTTGCCAGCTTACCAGTAACAATGCCTGGCACGCCAAACTCCTCGCCAAGTGCGAAGCGCACTGCTGGAGCAGGCTGAGCAACAACCACCTTGTCAGGATTGGTGATATCGGCCATGAGTTGGTCGGTATAGTCACGCTCGGTAAGAGCACCAACGGGGCACACTGCCACACACTGACCGCAGTAAGTACAGTCGGTGTCGATGAACATGCGGTCGAAGGTTGGAGCGATAGTGGTGTCGAATCCACGACGAATAGCGCCAAGCACACCTACGCTCTGCACCTCGTTACAAACGCTCTCGCAACGGCGGCAGTATATACACTTCTCCATGTTACGAGTGATAGCAGGTGTAACCTCGTTCTTACGCTCGCTCTTCTCACCATCATTGTAGGGCATTGTACGAATGTTCAAACGCATTACCAAACGCTGAAGCTCACAATCGCTACACTTGGGGCAAGTGAGGCAATCGTTGGGATGGTCACTCAGAATAAGCTCAGCAATTGTCTTGCGAGCGCGGATAACGCGAGCCGAGTTGGTGTAAACCACCATATCAGGCATACATGCAGTTGCGCAAGCAGGAGCCAAATTACGACGTCCTTCTACCTCAACCACACACAAGCGGCATGAAGCTGGTTTATTCTTCACACAAGTGCCTTTAAGGTCAATGTGACACAATGTGGGAATCTCGATGCCGACAAGTTTGCCGGCCTCCAGAAGTGTAGTACCTTTGGGCACTTCCACTTCATGATTATCTATTGTAAGTTTTATCAATTTCTCTTCCATGATGATTATAGTGAATTGTTAGAAGATTTGAATTGCGTCGAAGCGGCAACGCGACTGACACATACCGCAACGGATGCACTTGAATGGATTAATAACATGTGGCTTACGCACATCGCCCATAATAGCGTCGGCAGGACAGTTGCGAGCGCAAGCTCCACAGCCTTTACACTTATCGGGGTTAACTGTGTAGGTCAAGAGTGCCTTACACTGTTTAGCACGGCAAGTGTGTTGTTTAACGTGCTCCACATATTCATCATAGAAATTGTCGATAGTCGACAAAATAGGATTTGGCGAAGTCTGACCAAGTCCGCACAGTGCAGTATCCTTAATGGTTGCTGCAAGCGACTTCAGGTGATCGATGTCGTCCATAGTTCCCTTGCCCTCGGTAATGCGAGTCAAGATCTCAAGCATACGTTTGTTACCGATGCGGCAAGGTGTACACTTACCACACGACTCACCAACGGTAAACTCAAGGTAGAACTTGGCAACCGATACCATACAGTCGTCCTCGTCCATAACAATCATACCACCCGAGCCCATCATAGAGCCAGCAGCTCCAAGACTCTCGTAGTCGATAGGTATATCAAGATGTTTCTCGGTCAAGCAACCTCCCGAAGGACCACCAGTTTGAACAGCCTTGAACTTCTTGCCGTTCTTCACGCCACCACCAATGTCGTAGATAATCTCACGCAAGGTAGTTCCCATTGGAACCTCGATAAGACCAACATTATTAATCTTAC
This sequence comes from uncultured Bacteroidales bacterium, assembly GCA_902762385.1. Lineage (GTDB taxonomy): Bacteria > Bacteroidota > Bacteroidia > Bacteroidales > Muribaculaceae > Sodaliphilus. The sequence goes on from CACWNQ010000001.1 coordinate 434,611, forward strand.
CTGCAAGGGCAAATACTTTTGTTCCATTTGACTTCTCGGTACCGATTGAAGCAAACCAGTCGGCGCCCTTAGTAAGGATAATGGGAACGTTGGCTAGAGTTTCAACGTTGTTAACATTGGTTGGGTAGCCCATATAACCACTCTCGGCAGGGAAAGGAGGCTTAAGGGTTGGCTCACCACGCTTGCCTTCCATTGAGTGAATAAGAGCAGTCTCCTCACCACAAACGAATGCGCCAGCACCATAGCGAATCTCGATATCGAAATCAAAGTCACTACCCATGATTTGCTTGCCAAGCATGCCATATTCACGAGCCTGCTCGATAGCAATTTTCAGGCGGTGTACGGCAAGTGGATACTCGGCACGAATGTAGATAAGGCCCTCGTTGGCGCCAATACAGTAGCCACACAGTGCCATAGCCTCAATTACTGAATGGGGGTCACCCTCCATGATTGAGCGATCCATGAATGCTCCAGGGTCGCCTTCATCAGCATTACAAACTACATACTTGTGCTCAGCCTGATAGTTACGGGCAAAGCCCCACTTCATACCTGTTGGGAAACCTGCACCACCACGTCCACGGAGTCCCGACTTCTTGATGATGTCGATAACCTCCTCTGGAGTCTGGTTCTGTAAAGCATTTGAAAGTGCTGCATAACCATCGCGTGCGATGTACTCGGCAATGTTCTCTGGATCGATAAAGCCGCAGTTACGCAAAGCAACACGCTTCTGCTTGCGGTAGAAGTCCATGTGCTTCGAGTCACTTACATGCTCTGAGGTCTTTGGGTCAACATAGAGCAAGCGCTCAACGCGACGACCACCAATCACGTGCTCTTTAACGATCTCATCGGCATCCTCAGGTTTTACCTGAGTGTAGAAAGTATTGTCAGGCATCACCTTAACAATAGGGCCTTTCTCACAGAAGCCAAAGCAACCGGTTACAATCACATCAACCTTATTGGCAATGCCATTTGCTTCAATGGCTGCCTTGAGGTTCTCGACAATTTTCGCACTGCTTGAAGCTTTACAGCCGGTACCGCCGCAGCACAGCAACTCAATGTGCTCAGTGCCAACAGCCAATCCACAGCTCTTTTCACTCACAGCAGCATAGCTCAATTCACGAACGTTCAAGTTCGCTTGAGCCTTTTTCCTGAATTGAATCAAGTCTTCAAAGTTCAAGGTTTTCACTGGGTAAATTGTTGTTTTAGTTATTAGTTATTAGTTGAAATTTATTAATTTTTCTTTATTTTGCTACCACAAAAGGTAGTTGGTAAAAAAAGTTCCACAAAATTACGTACATTATTTTAATATATTATAAAAGTATAATAAAAGAATATTGTGTTTTAACAACTTTTTAGTATTACTCATATCATGCATTCCCACAACTGATAACAAATCATTGTGATAAATATTTTGATATTTCTTAAACTTGCTGTAAATTTGCAACCGAATATATGCCAATGACATTAATTTAAACTAAAATAGACTATGAAATCAAAACTATTCCTATTAATTTTGGTTGCGGCAGCACTTATGACCAGCTGCAACACTCAGAAGGACATTCCCTACATGATTGGTGCCAACGAGCTCCCTCCCGAAGTGCTACAATCGGCAGCCAAAGCGAATGATCCTGTTGTTATGCCTGGCGACATGCTTCAAATCAACGTAATCAGCCGTAATGCCGAGGCTGTTAAACCTTTCAACAAAATAGATTATGTCTCTAAGCTAGGAAGCAACAGTAACATTGGTAATAATGGTGAAAACTCAATGTATTATTACCTCGTAGACGCCAACGGCAACATCGAGTATCCTTATCTTGGAACTCTGCACATCGGAGGCATGAGCAAAAGTGCTGTTGAGAACCACATCGCCTCGCTCATATATCCACGCTATCTCACCGAGAGGCCTGGTGTTGAGGTGCGTTTCCAGAACTTCAGAGTCTATATACTAGGCGAAGTAAAGAGCCCTGGCGAAATCAAGGCTACTAACGGACGCCTCAACTTGCTCGAGGCTATTGCCATGGCTGGTGACCTGACTATTCAAGGTCGTCGTGACAATGTGATGATCGTGCGCACCAACAGCGACGGTAGCCGCTCAATTCAGACTGTAAACATGAACGATAAAAACATGATCATCTCTCCAAGCTTTAACTTGCAGCAGAATGACATCATCTATGTTGAGCCCAATAGCTCTAAAGCCCGTTCATCTTGGAATGTTCCTCCCGCATTATCGTTAGGTATGTCATCCGTAGGTACGCTTATCTCAATCGCTACATTAATCATCACCCTAACCAAGTAACATAAGTTACCTCATAACACATAATCAGTGCCGCCTCTAGCTTGAGACGGCACTGAATTTTTAATTCACTATATATCACAAATTCATAAGATTTTCTCAAGATCTTTTGTTGACTGAGCAATCTCCTCGGCAGTAACCTCATAATTTGCAAGATCATTGGCGAAATATCTGTCATAAGCTGCCATATCAATAAGGCCATGCCCCGATAGATTGAAGAGTATTGTTTTCTTCTCACCCGTAATCTTGCATTTCAATGCCTCATTAATAGTTGCCGCAATAGCATGCGACGATTCAGGAGCCGGGATTATGCCCTCGCTTCGAGCAAACATTGTCGCAGCCTTAAATGAATCGAGTTGCTGAATATCAACCGCCTCAATTAGGTTGTCATGCTTGAGTTGGCTGATTATCGCGCCACCTCCATGATACCTTAGGCCACCTGCATGTATATTAGCTGGCTGGAAATTGTGACCCAATGTAAACATAGGAATAAGAGGTGTATAACCGGCCTCATCGCCAAAGTCATACTGGAACACTCCTCGTGTCAATTTCGGGCACGATGCTGGTTCGGCAGCAACAAAGCGAGTCACCCCATTTTCCCCGTTAAGCTTGTGGCGCAAGAACGGAAACGCTAGGCCAGAGAAATTGCTACCACCACCGAAGCAGGCCACCACCACATCGGGATACTCACCAGCCATTTCCATCTGTTTCTCAGCCTCAAGACCAATAACTGTCTGATGCAAAGCCACATGATTCAACACCGACCCAAGCACATATTTGCAGTTAGGAGTACTCATCGCCAACTCCACAGCCTCACTAATTGCAGTTCCTAGCGAGCCCTGATGGTTGGGATGATAAGTTATGATTTTACGGCCAGCCTTGGTCGACATACTGGGCGACGAAATCACCTCGGCGCCATAGGTCTGCATCATCGAACGGCGATATGGCTTCTGATTATATGAAATCTTAACCATATACACAGCCAACTCCAAACCAAAGTGCTTAGCAGCAAGTGACAAAGCAGCTCCCCACTGGCCAGCGCCTGTCTCGGTAGTAATATTGGTCACTCCCTCTTGCTTGCAGTAGTAAGCCTGAGCAATTGCCGAATTAAGCTTATGCGACCCCACTGGGCTTACGCTCTCGTTCTTGAAATATATATGTGCCGGAGTATCAAGCAGTTTTTCTAGACCTGTAGCGCGAACCAGTGGCGTCGGGCGCCATATGCGGTACATATCCCTTACCTCATCGGGAATCTCAATCCATCGGTCAGTGGTGTTCAATTCCTGCTGCGATGCGGCTTTTGAAAAGATTGGATACAAGTCCTCGGCCTTAAGCGGTTGCTTTGTTGCCGGATGAATTAGTGGTAATGGCTTATTGGCCATGTCGGGGATAATGTTATACCATGCTTGTGGTATTTGCCCCTCTTGCAATAAATACTTTTTTGATTCCATAAATGTATTTTTATTCTCATATTCTGATAGATTGTGCAAAGATATGCAATATATTTGGATATTTAAGCATTTTTGGCAACTATTTTGCTCACAAAAGTATTTCAAGCAATGCAAACCTTTCACTCCTTTTCACATGAAAGTAAACATAATCAGGCAAGTAAGTATACGAAACAAATTCCAACAAAAGTTATCAACAATAGTTGTCCATTTTGCTTAAAAGTCGTAACTTTGCACTATGATTTCAATAACACAGCACATAGAGTACCTAATGATTTTCCACGACTGTGTCGTGGTTCCAGGATGGGGTGCGCTCATTGCTAATCATTCTTCGGCAACTGTCGATGGGGCATCTTTCAACAGGCCTTCTAGGACTATTGTCTTCAATGCTTCCATCAATCACAATGACGGATTGCTTGCTAACTCGTTGATGCGTCGGCACGACCTCAACTACACTCAAGCCTGCAACATCATCGCCTCAAATGTCACTACTTTTCAGCGACATTTAGCCAATGGTGATGAACTGGCATTCGGTCATCTAGGATATTTCAAGCTCAACGCCAACAAGAGACTGGAGTTCACACCCATGACCCAGAAAAGCGCTTGCGATGAGTTCTTCGGATTATCCAGCATCAACCTCAATGCCATCAGCGACAATGAGACCGAGGTCGACAACATTGCTCCCAGCATCTCGATTGGTTGGAAAGATCGCATGAAGGTTGCTGCCTCGATTGCCACTATTGTTGGTGTAGGGCTTCTGCTTTCAACTCCTGTCATTATCGACAAGTCTACTCAGTCGGCAAGTCTCAACGTCGTTGAGATTAAGACTGGCGACGCCAAGGTCAGCAATCATGCCGTTACGGTCAAGCCTGTTAGCAAGACCAAGAAGGCCGACAACCAGATCACTGTGATTACTGAGCAAAATGAGAAGCAATCAAAGCCATCAACAACCACTGTTGCCCAGGCATCCGAGGCCATCGACCATGAGGTTTCTCCCTACAATGAGTCAATGCCTAGCAAGGGAGCTTTCTTCCTGGTAATCAACTCTTGCTCTACATCACAGCAAGCTGCTAAAATGTCGCAGTACTACTCACGACAAGGCATGAAAACCAAGGTTGTGGCAAGGGGTGGATATCACCACCTTGTTGTAGCGCAGAGCAACAGCCGGCAGGAATTGGTGAAAATCAAGAAATCTCTGCCCCAGCAGTACAAGAATGCTTGGGTTTGCAATTAGAGATTTGTACTTTATGGAAATGAGAATGGCACATGTTTTCAGCATGTGCCATTTTTATTAGTGGTGACCTGGATGATGTCCATGGTGTTGATGTCCACCCGGGTGATGTCCGCCAGGATGATGTGGTGGTGGCGGCGGTGGTACAGGACGTCCACTATAATAGGGATAATCATAGTAGTAATAATCATCATACCAATATGGGCTGCACGAACTAACTGCTACCGATGCCACAATCGAGAGCAGTACAGCCAGCAACAATGTTTTTCTCTTCTTCATCTCTTAAAAACCGTTAGAGTTAATAAATTCACTTATTTACCTCTTCTGACTACCCAAAACGGCAAAAGTTTACCTCTCCATATCGCTTTCGCAACATGAAATAGATGAATCTTCTGTTTTTATCGATAAAATAGCAGGATTATTGCCCTATGCAATGCCTTACATCAAGCACAAAGCATCGCAACTCCTCTTCTCCCGAGAATGCGCCAAGCGGAATGGCAAGGAATGTGTAGCTGTTCTTTTTCATGCGTATTACCATGCAGTTTTTCAAGGCTGTAGTGCTTGCAATCTCTTGCCACGCGACAAGGTGTTGGCGCATCTTGTCGCTAGTGAAATCAAGTTGCAGGCCCTCATCGGTAATGGTCACCGTTTTCTCCAGTATCGACCATCTCGACTCCTGCGTGAGCGCGTAATAATACGCTAGTGGCATCGAGATGATAACCATAGCCATGGCCACGATTAGGGCTACATAGGCAAATCGCGTGTCGACTGCTATGAGTGCCAAGCACACAACCACAGGCAGCAGCAACAGCCACCAGCGCCGGGCAAAGTACAGCCTATAAAGTATCGACATGTAGGTGCCCGAGGATATAGAACACTCCTTGATTACCACACCCTAGTTTTTAGCAACACTCCCATCTTAATCTTATCACGCGCTTCTTTCTCGCGTTCATACATCTCCATATTTTTCTTCACCAGTTGCTGGCAGTAGCCTGTGCCCTCGTTGTTATACAGCTTGCTCAGGTTCAGGTAATGCTGGCCGTTTCCACGCTCAATCGAGAACACCTCGGCCTTACGGGCTTTTACGATGTCGCACTGAGGGCTATGATTGTCGGCGCCAGTGCCTTTAAGCACCTCAGGCACTCCACCTGCCACGCCAAGACGGGCGGCAAACGTGTCGGCACAGGGGGGATAGCCCAGTGCAATCCACATTGTGGTGAGTTCTGCTGGCTCGTCCTTTGCAACACCCTCTATCACTATCGATGCCGTCGAGCTGCGTCGGGGTATGAAGTCCTGGTCAACAAGCCACTCCTCGCCGCTATGGGTGAAGTCTTTGCCTATAAGGCTATGATAGAAGGTGCGCGAGAATTGCTCCGTGAACATCCATGGTTCAAAGTCGCCTGCTTCAATGTGAGGGCCAAGCAAGTGTGTCGCGTTGCCATAGCGCACATAGCCCATGCCATCGTCCTCACGGCCACTGTGAGAGTAATTGGTGCGTATTAGCACACCTTCAGGAGCAGCGGTAAGGTCATATTTCTTATAAGTGTAGTTGCCAGTCTCGAAATAGGCACCATTGCCTTTGGCATCTATCACGCCGAAGTTGGCCTCCACGCCCAGTGGTTTGGGCAGCGTCTTGAGCAAATACTCAAAGTCATCGACCGTAACGCAACGCTCCAGCGCGAGCTTCATCACCACGCCTTCACGGTCCATCTCGCTCTCGGGCACATCATCTTTATTAAGATTATAGGATGCGGTGTTCATGATGGCAAAGCCTTTTTCGTTGAAGCCAGTCCAAGCTGCCGTGTCGGCAGGATCGGTTGCGTCAAATATCGCCACAAACTCATAGCATCCGTCGTGAGCCTTGATGAGTTCAACACGGTTATCAGCGCAGCCGGTGTCGCGGTGCTTCCACAACAATGGGCGGCCCGAAGCTGTCTTTTTACCTGAGATTATTGCCGATGTGCAAGCCATTGCGCCTAGGCCGCTGGCGAGCAGCAACATTATTATTAGTACCTGCTTTTTCATGATTTCGTTGAATTTATTGCCCCAAAGATAATACAATTTCACTTTGCCGACAAAAAATTTTGCCATTTAAAATTAAATTACTACCTTTGCACTTGAATTATGCGCAGTCCATTGCCATTTCATGGCATTATGACCCTATGTAAACACATTCTGTGCATTTCCCTATTTTTTAATTTAATTCTATTTTTATCTCGATAATCCATTTTCACCGAGTGTTGCAGCATTGTTAAGTTGTGCATTAATGCATGCTTTGATTAGAGTAAATGATGTGATTAGCTGCTTTCACACTTGTGATATTCATGATTATTTTTCAAGCTTATGTATAATATTAACGAACTCAGTTCAATGAACGAGGCCGATCTTAAAGATTTGGCCAAATCAATGGGATTGAAGAAGGTTGATAGTCTCGAGAAAGACGACCTGATCTATCAAATCATCGATCAGCAGGCCATCGACGCTTCTTTAAGTGCCCCCGAAGCTCCCAAGCGCCGTCGTGGCAAGTCTAAGAAAGACAATAGCGACGAGGCTGCCGAGCCTAAAGCGAAAGAAACCAAAAAGAAATCTGCCAAGAAGAACGACGACAAGCCAAGCAAAGACAACGCTAAAGCCGATGAGCCTCAGGAACCAGAGGCAGCCGAGCCTCAAAAACGCAAGCGCGGACGCCCTCGCAAGAGCGAGCCCAAGGCCTCTCAGCAAGAGCAATTGCCAGGACTCGATGTGGCTGCTGCCACCGAGGAGAAAGCCCCCGAGGAGCCCCAAGTTGTCGAGGCTAAGCCCAAGCGTGCTCGCCGCGAGCGCATCGAGCGCAATGTGGTGCAAGAGACCATCGAATACACCGAGGCTCCTGCCAGCGCTGCTCCCGTTCAGGTCGAGCCCAGCGAGCCAGTAGTCCAGGCTCCTGTCGAGGAACCCGTCGAGGCTCCTGAGATGCCCGCCGAGCCCGTCGATGGCGACAACGATGATTTCTTCCCCAACGAAGGCTTTGTTGAGCCAGGCAACGAGATGTTCAATCAGCCCGAGCCATCACGCTTCGGTCCTAGCGACGACTTCATGAGTCTGTTCAACACTAACCCCAATGCATCTATCGGCAAGAAAGCCAAGCGTAGCGACAACCAGAATAATGGTGGGCAGTTCTATACCAGCGGCCCCATGACTTTCAAGCCCCGCACTCCCGAGGAGCGTGAGCAGGCAGCACGCCGCGCCGAGGAGCAACGACGCATCGCGGCCGAGGAAGCTGCTAAGGCCCCTATCTTAATACAAGAGCCCAAGGCCGAGAAAGAGCCTCAACAGCCCAAGCAGTCTAAGAAAAAGAAAGGCAAGAACCAGCAGGCACAGCAGCAACCTGAGTCATTACTGCCCTATGCTGATGTCACCTATAACTTCGATGGCATCATCAATGGCGCTGGTGTGCTCGAGGTGATGCCCGACGGCTACGGCTTCCTGCGCTCTAGCGACTACAACTACCTCACATCGCCCGACGACATCTACGTGCCACAGTCGCACATCAAGAACTTTGGTCTCAAGACCGGCGACGTGGTCGAGTGCACTATTCGTCCTCCCAAGGAAGGCGAGAAATACTTCCCAATGGTCGACTTGCGACTAATCAATGGGCGAACTCCAGAGTTCGTTCGCGACCGCATTCCTTTCGAGCATCTGGTGCCCTTGTTCCCCAACGAGAAGTTCGACCTCGTTAACCACACTCGCCCCAACATCTCTACTCGCATCGTCGACATGTTCTCGCCCATTGGCAAGGGTCAGCGTGGACTCATCGTGGCTCCTCCCAAGACAGGTAAGACTGTGCTGCTCAAGGATATCGCCAACTCGATATCGGAGAACCACCCCGACACCTACATGATTATCCTGCTCATCGACGAGCGACCCGAGGAGGTTACCGACATGGCACGCAGCGTTAACGCCGAGGTCATCGCTTCGACCTTCGACGAGCCTGCCGACCGTCATGTGAAGATTGCCGACCTGGTGCTACAGAAGGCTAAGCGCATGGTTGAATGCGGCCACGACGTAGTGATTCTGCTCGACTCTATCACCCGTCTGGCTCGTGCCTACAACACCATTGCACCTGCTAGTGGTAAAATCTTGAGTGGTGGTGTCGACGCCAATGCACTGCAGCGTCCCAAGCGATTCTTCGGTGCCGCACGTAACATCGAGAACGGTGGCAGCCTAACCATCATCGCCACAGCGCTTATCGAGACTGGCAGCAAGATGGATGAGGTAATCTTCGAGGAGTTCAAGGGTACTGGCAACATGGAGCTGCAACTCGATCGCAAGCTCAGCAACAAGCGCGTGTTCCCAGCTGTCGACATCATGGCTTCGAGCACCCGACGCGACGACCTGCTACTCACGCAAGACACCCTCAACCGCATGTGGATTCTGCGTCGATACCTCAGCGACCGCAACTCCATCGAAGCTATGGAGTTCATCAAGGAGCGCATGGAGCGCACACGCGACAACGACGAACTGCTGCGCACTATGAACGACTAATCGTTTTAAAAAACGTTATCGCATCACCCCTTCTAAACTGTTTAGAGGGGGTGATTTTTTATAATAGCACGGATTCTTGGGATCAAAGGAATCACTTACGAATTGTAAGCAGGCATTTCCTAAAACAGGACTGTGTGGGACACTTTTTAATTTTTTTATTTTTGCGTTTTGAGGGTTTGTAGTCATAGTTGCTGATTTTAGTTTCATATGTAAATGGGCAATGGTCATGATGCTTAACATTTGATAGTGGGTGGGACAGTTTGGGCAAGTTACAAATTGTAAAGAGGAAGGAGGAAGGAAGGAGGAAGTAAGAAGTAGGAAGTGGGAAGTAAGTAGTAAGTAGTAAGTAGTAAGTTGTAAGTTGTAAGTTGTAAGTAATAAGTAGTAAGAAGTAAGAAGTGTGTGGTGTTTCATGGTGTTATAGATTTATGGCGTTATATATATCAATGTACGTGTGGGTGTGCGCAAAGGTAATGATGTGGCAATTGAGAAACAACATTAAAAAAAGAGGGAAATGAATTGCAAATTAATATATTTTATATTTAATGTGCTTAATTTTTGCACCATCAGTAGATAATTTTGCAAAATGTTGATAACTCTTTTTTAAGAAATATCTTCAAGTGTGTTTTTATCCTTATATTTGTAAACTATTTTTTTCAACATGATAATATCTCATATTAAAGAACTAAATGGGAATCAGCAATGGCTTCTTCAGTCTAATGAGGAACACAGTAAAAATGTAGCCATTCTTGCAGAAAGATTTGCCTCAAAGTTTGGTTTTGGGCAAATTGGTAAATTATTGGGATTATTACATGATAAAGGTAAGGAGCAAGAAGCCTTTCAAAATCATATAAAAAGTTCATCGGGTTACAATTCAACTCTAAAAGATGTGCGAGTTGAGCATGCCTATGTAGGAGCGCTTTTGTCTAGAAAACAGTTTCCCCAATTTGATAACATAATTGGGCCTGAGATTTATGGGCATCATTCTGGGTTGCACGACTACAATGAATATGAAGAAGTCTTGAATAGAGATATACCAAGTGATGTTGATGACTCCCCAATTGATGTCAAATTCCAGATTCCTTCTGGAATGAAAAACATAAAAGAAGCTTCCGATTGCCACAACTTAATAAGAGTTTTGTTCTCTTGTCTTGTTGATGCCGATTATCTAGACACTGAAGCGTTCATGAATAAGCGAAACTCAGTTCAACGAGGAATAGCAGATAAATTGGTATCACTAAAACCATTGCTTGACGACTTTCTTTTTAAATTGAAAAAGAACGCTAAAGACACACCTGTAAATAGAATTAGAAATCAAGTACAGCAGCGCTGCCTTGAGATGTCATCTCATGATACAGGCTTTTATAGCTTAACTGTGCCAACAGGAGGAGGTAAAACCCTATCATCTCTTGTATGGGCAATAAATCATGCAATTGTTCACAATAAAGAAAGAGTGATTATTGCCATACCTTATACTAGTATTATCACTCAAACAGCAGCTATATTACGTTCAATCTTTGGCGACAAGAATGTGCTAGAACACCATTCAAACGTAGATTTTGATAGCATTAGAGATAAAGAACTATCGGAACAATTGCGTTTGGCGACCGAGAATTGGGATTATCCAATTGTTGTTACAACCAATGTGCAACTATTTGAATCAATGTTCTCAAATCGCCCAAAAGATTGTCGCAAGTTGCACAATATCACCAACAGCATTGTAATTCTTGATGAGGTCCAAACATTACCTCTTCAATATTTACAACCAATAATTGACAGTTTAAAGAGCTATAACCGGTTATTCTCAACTTCAGTTTTGTTGACCACTGCTAGTTTGCCAGCATTAAATGATGACTTCATAACAAATTCGATAAAACTTAAAGGCATTAATAACTTAATAGAGATAATACCTGAAGATTTTGAGCTTCACAAAAAACTCAAACGAGTTGAGTTACATTTTAACTACGAGAAGTCAAGTCATGATGAGATAGCTCAAAAACTAGAAATAGAGAATCGTGTGCTATGTATTGTAAACACTCGAAAGCATGCGCAAGCGATTTTCAATCGTCTTTCTCATGATGGACTGTCTTATCACTTGTCGAGGATGATGTGTTCAGCTCATATCAAAAAGACGATAGATGAGATAAAACATGCTTTGAAAGAAACGAGCAACAAGAAGATTATAGTTGTTGCTACACAACTTATTGAAGCGGGAGTTGATATTGATTTTCCTATTGTATATAGGCAAGAAGCAGGCTTAGATTCAGTTCTTCAAGCAGCGGGTCGTTGCAATAGAGAAGGGAATCTAGAAATCGGTCACACTACTGTTTTCTCCCTTGGTTCAAATCCTCCAGGAATGATTTCAAATGCAACAAGTGCATTAAAGAACATGCTTAATGTTGAAGACTGGTTTGCACCAAAGACTATGATTGACTATTTCCATCAATTATATGTAAGAACTGATGATTTTGACAAACATAAACTGTCATCATATCTATATGACCCTTCAAGCATTTGCTTTAAAACGGCATCTCAAAATTTCAAATTGATTGAAGATAATGGAGTAAGTATAATTGTCAATTACGAAGATAGTTCACAGCTTGTGGAACAATTGCGCAAAGAAGGTGTTAGTTATTCTCTTATGCGAAAGCTTGGTCAGTTCTCTGTCACTGTAACTCAAAGTGACTTTGATAAATTAAACAACGCTGGATTTATTGAAGAAATAATTGAAGGGATATACTATATCCCTGATGCAAAACAATATGACAACAAAGTTGGGTTAACACTCAACAACCATTGGTTAGACGAATTATTAATTAAATAACAAAATATATGGATTATTTTGATAAAGAATATTGCATTGAGGTGTGGGGTGATATGGCATGCTTCACACGTCCCGAACTGAAAGTCGAGAGGGTGAGCTACGATGTTATCACGCCCTCTGCGGCCCGAGCGATATTTGATGCAATCTTTTGGAAACCGGCTATCAAATGGCAGGTAACAAAGATTGAGGTTCTTAGTCCCATCAAGTGGACTTCTATAAGGAGAAATGAGGTGGGGGCAGTAGGTTCTTTGCAAAAGAGTCAAATTTTCATTGAAGATGCCCGTCAGCAAAAGAATTCATTATTGCTTAAGGATGTACGTTACCGTCTTTATGCAACGCTTGTCTATATACCACCTAGAGAGCGCAAAGCAGAATCTCGAGCGGCAGGTCCTGATGAAAACCCAGGCAAGTATCAAGCCATGTTTGAGCGTAGGGCTGGAAAAGGACAATGCTTCAATCAACCTTATCTGGGCACTCGCGAGTTCTCGGCATCATTCAAGCTCATTAAAAATGATGCAGAAAAAATCATTCAGCCAATAAACGAAGACCGTGATTTAGGTATAATGCTATATGATATGGATTTCACCAATCCTGAAGATATTCAAGCTATGTACTATCGTGCGAATATGAAAAAAGGAGTAATTATTGTTCCACCTATTAATAGCGAGGAGGTGCTAAGATGATTCTAAAAGCTCTATATGAATATTACCACCGATGTGGTGATTTAGCACCTATCGGTATGGAGTTCAAAGAAATTGCTTTTGTTATTGTCATTGATGATAATGGTAAATTCCTAAGGTTGGAAGACTGTAGAATTGACAATAAAAACGCTAAGAAATTCTTAGTTGTCAAAGGCGCTAGAACATCAGCCCCAAAACCTTACTTGTTTTGGGATAATGTTGAATATGTGCTTAATTACACTCCAGCTCATAAAGAAATCCTAAGTGATGAGAATAATACGAAGCTCTTAAACTCTATCAAAAAGTCAAAAATAAAACATGATTTATTTGTTCAGCAATGTGAGAGGATATCACAAAAACATCCATCCAACAAAGCTTTCAAAGCCGTATCTTTGTTTTACAAAAACACTGGAATTGATCAATTAAAGGATTCTGATTTATGGGAGGAAATCGAAAAAAAACCAACTGTTAATCTATCATTCAGAATAAATGGAGCCTTACAAATTGTTGCTGAAGATGAGTTGTTAAGTGGAGAATCCTTTGATGATGAAGATGATAGTATTAATGCAATTTGTTTAGTTACTGGAAACCTGTCAAAGTGTGTCAACAAAACTACCGCAACTCCTATCATAGGAAGTCAAGCTGTTGCAAAACTTGTCGCATTCCAAGTAAATTCAGGCTATGATTCTTATGGAAAATCAAAAGGTTCAAATGCATCAATTTCTGTTGAGGCCGAAGCTTGCTACACAACTGCACTAAACAGATTGTTGCAGAAAGATTCTCTGAATAAGTTTACTATTGGAAATCGAACTTTCGTTTTTTGGGCATCAAGTAATGATGAGGCTTCAAAACAAGTGGAGAGTTGCTTCTACAACTTTCTCACAAATCTAAAAAATGATGACCCAAATCGACGAATTCATGAGGTGAGACAAGTTTTCAACTCAATTTATTCTGGTCATCTTACAGTTCAAAATAAAGACAAGTTTTATATTTTGGGCTTAGCACCAAACTCGGCGCGAATTGCTGTGATTTATTGGCGTGAAACGACAATAAAGGATTTTGCAGAAAAGATTTTGAGGCATTTTGGTGATTTTGAGATTAAAGATACAAGAAAAGAGCAGAAACCTTATTATGGTATCTATAATATAATAAGTACTGTTGCTTTGCAAGGTAAAGAAAGCAATGTCTCTCCCAACTTAGTGGAAGCAGTAATGAAAAGTATTATAGAGGGTATTCCTTATCCTTATAGTTTATTCAGTTCTTGCATTAGGAGGATTAAGGCAGAAACCGATAAAGATATTCTTATAACTCGTGCAGCAATATTGAAAGCATATTTAAACAGAAGAAATAATATTAACACTAAAGAAATAGAAAAAATGTTAGACAGAACAAATGACAACATTGGCTACCTATGTGGAAGATTATTTGCCACAATGGTAAAGATTCAAGAAGAAGCCAACAACATTAGTACGATTCGTGAGCGTTACATGAACTCGGCATCAACAACACCAGCAGCTGTTTTTGCCAATCTCCTGAACTTGTCAGTTCATCATGAAGACAAGTTGAATGCTGGCCGAAAGGTTCAGTTTGAGCAACTAAAGAGTGAAATTCTTGACAAGATGACCTCTAATGGATTCCCTGCACACCTTGATGTTAACGACCAAGCTCGCTTTTTCGTTGGCTACTATCATCAGCGCCAAGATTTTTTCACCAAGAAGGAAGAAAAAAACAATAATGACTAATTATAAATCTTTAAAATAGAAATGTTATGGCTAAATTAAAAAACCGTTATGATTTTGTGTACATCTTTGATGTGCAAGATGGAAATCCAAATGGGGATCCTGATGCTGGTAACTTACCGCGCATCGATGCCGAAACAGGCATGGGACTTGTAACTGATGTGTGCTTAAAACGTAAAGTACGCAACTATGTACAAATTGCTAAAAACTGCTCTGAGGGATATGATATCTTTATTAAAGAGAAGGCCGTCCTTAATAGCAGTATTGACGCCTCTTTTGAGGAAAAAGGTGTAAAGGACGAGAAGGACGAAGCCAAAAAGCGCCTTGCCGCAAGAGATGTTATGTGCAAGAAATTCTATGATGTGAGAACTTTTGGCGCAGTGATGTCAACAGGCAAAAATGCAGGTCAAGTGAGAGGACCTATCCAAATGACATTTGCCCGTTCGGTAGACCAAATCACCAGTTTAGAGCACTCTATAACCAGAATTGCTGTTGCCACCGAGGCCGAAGCAAAGAAAATGGGAGGCGACAATCACACTATGGGACGCAAATCAACAGTACCCTATGGTCTTTATGTTTGCCATGGGTTTGTGTCGGCCAATCTTGCTAATCAATCTGGATTTAGCGAAGAGGACTTGTCTCTCTTTTGGGATGCTTTGATCAACATGTTTGACGCCGACCGCTCGGCGGCCCGTGGATTGATGAGCGCTCAAAAACTCATTGTCTTCAAGCATGAATCAGAGCTAGGCAACGCTCCTGCTCACAAACTATTTGATTTAGTGAAAGTCGAGAGAACCAGCGAAGGAGTTGCTCGCTCTTTCAAAGACTACTCGGTGACCATTGACAAGGATAACCTTCCCAATGGTGTGGCAGTTGAAGAGTTAATTTAATATGAGAATAAGTCGCACCCTATACGGGTGCGTGGATTGAAACCGAGGTAATCTCGACTTCTGGCACATGGGACGTGGTCGCACCCTATACGGGTGCGTGGATTGAAACCTCTGCTTTCGGATGACGAGAAACTGACGAAGGAGGTCGCACCCTATATGGGTGCGTGGATTGAAACAGCACGATAGACAAGGGAGTTGCCACGATGCTTGAGTCGCACCCTATACGGGTGCGTGGATTGAAACATCTTTTTATATGCGTCCACTTCCGGGGCGAGGTTGTCGCGCCCCTCGTGGGCGCGTGGATTGAAACACTCCGAGTGCTGCCCATGTCTTGGGGCCAACGGTCGCACCCTATACGGGTGCGTGGATTGAAACTGCTTATCCGAGCCGCAGAAGACGGCGTGGCGCGTCGCACCCTATACGGGTGCGTGGATTGAAACTTTGTACCTAATCGTTTGCTCTGGGATGAATGGGTCGCACCCTATACGGGTGCGTGGATTGAAACAGCCATCCAGGTGTGATGTCTTGGAACTCCAACCGTCGCACCCTATACGGGTGCGTGGGTTGAAACGTCACGGGTGGTGCGCTGCTAGGCATCGCCACATACGTCGCTCCCCGCACGGGCGCGTGGGTTGAAACTACATCAAGGGTGTTGACTGGTACACCGATTTGGTCGCGCCCCACACGGGCGCGTGGGTTGAAACGGCTTACAGGAACGGTTTTGCGAATATAATTATTTCGCGCCCCACATGGGCGCGTGGGTTGAAACCCCGATTTTGCTAACCTTGGTGAACAAGAAGTTAAGTCGCACTCATATATCTATGGGTGCGATTTTCTATATAAATACATCTTTATTATAGAGCTTGCGATACTTTTTGACACAAGTCAAGCGAGTCCATAGATCTCTTAACCCTTCTTGTCCCTGTCGTAGTGGGGCATTTCGTTGGGGATAACCATCGAGATTTCGACCATGCCTGCCACCTTGCCGTCGACTCCTCGCCATGGCGACTGGTAAATCATCTTGCGCTGGCCGTTCTTGGTGATAGTGTAGGCGTTAATGGTGTCGCTCTCCATCATGTGGCGAATCATCGCCTGCGAGCGCTCGTTGTGGCAGGGGAAAAGGTTCTGCCCTACCATCGACTTGCCACCCTTGTTAAACGTTTCGCGCGATTTCTCGTTCATATAAATCACTTTACCCTCGGTGTCGCACACCGTCACTGCGCAATACAGTCCTTCGGCCCAATCGATTTTCATTTTTTTAGTTTTTTAGTATAGTTTATTAATGTTCTGAAATAGTTAACTCCTTGATAAAGTTGCATGAAGCAGTGGGCATCGTCCTCGCCTGAAACGTGCTTTCGCACAGCCTCCTCGGGATGAAACTGAACGCCCAGGGCAAACGTCTTGTCGGTGCGCTCAATGGCCTCGATGATGTCGATGCCTTGAGTGGGAGTCACCCCGGTGACCTTAAGGCAGGTGCCACTCACATCGCCCACCACCTGATGGTGCCACGACGGCACATTCCTGATGGTGTCGCTAATCTCAATGCCATAGAGCAACGACGAAGCGTCGGTAATCACCACATCGTGTGGCACGTAGTGACGCTTTCCGTTCTCATCACGCACCGAGCGATGCATGTTATCATAGTCGATGCCATTGGCCTTATAGTGATTGTCCAGGTCTTGAATAAGGCCTGCCCCACTCACCACGGCAAGCATCTGCATGCCACGGCACAGGCCCAAAACCGGAATGTCGTGATCGAGGCAATAGGCCATAGTGAGGTATTCGGACAAGTCGCGAGTGACATCGCACACATCGCCCTCAACGCCATGCCAGGGCTGCGGTTCACGGAATAGCGTGGAACTGATGTCGGCCCCACCCAGAAACACCACTGCATCAATGCCCTTGAGCACCTGCTCGGCATTAGAGCCATGCCAGGTGTCGCGCTTAATGTGCTCGGCATACTGGGGCAAGAGCACACCATCGGCGTCGACATATTTTGACTGCAGCCTCACGCTATCGTAGTCGAAGCCAGCAGGACGCACCTGATCAAGTATCACGGCCTCGCCGCCAGCAAGCTCAACGGCTATCACGACACGGTCGTCGGCTGTGATGCCAGGCTTCCAAGCAAGGCCCACGCGCACGGCATCCTGCGCCAGTGCCACAGTGCACAGGCAGCAGCACAGCATCAAGAGGGCAAAAACCCTTGCGATATTAGTCTTGGACTTCATATTCCTGGGCATTAACGGGTTCGGTTTCAGAGTCTTTATGCTTGATGCGCCATCCGAGCGCCGCAACCAGCAGCGTCATGAGCGGGCAGAGCAAATTGAAGAAGCAGTAAGGCAGATAGGTAAGAGTGGGCACTCCGAGCACTGTGGCCTGGGTCATACCACAAGTGTTCCACGGCACGAGCACCGAAGTGACTGTCGCCGAGTCCTCGGTAGTACGGCTCAGCAACCTGGCTTCATAGCCAAGCTGGCGATACACCTCACGGAACATGTCGGCATTAAGCACGATGCTGATAAACTGGTCGCCAGTGGTGAGGTTTAGCAACAGGCCGGTGCTGACGGTCGACGCCACAAGACTGAAGCGCGACTTAATCCAGCTAATCACTTGACGGGTGATGCTCTCGAGCATGCCGCTGGCAACCATCGCGGCACCAAAGCACATGGCGCACAAGATGAGCCACACCGTGTTGAGCATTCCTGCCATGCCACCTGTCGACACCAGGTCGTTCAAGGCAGCATAGCCAGTGTCGACTGCCGTCGACCCATAGAAAGTGATTGCCAGTCCGCGCGTGAGTGCTCCCGCCATGCTCAATGTGGCATCATCGGCAATTTGGCACAAGATGTGAGGCTGAAGTATCAACGCGAAGATTCCAGCCAAAATCGACGATGTGAAGAGGACTATGAGCGATGGCACCTTGCGGGCAATCAATATGCCTGTTATCACTGGCACCAGCAGAGTCCACAGCGATATATTAAACGTGGATTGAAGGCCATGAGTGTATTGCTCCACATTGACCGTCGAAACTGAGTCATGACCCAAACCGGCAATCAGGAATATTACCAGCGAGATGGAGAGCGCCGGCACCGTGGTGTGCATCATGTAGCGGATGTGGACAAAGAGGTCGACACGCGTGGCCGACGAGGCAAGTATTGTAGTGTCGCTCAACGGCGACATCTTATCACCGAAATAGGCGCCCGAGATTATTGCTCCAGCCGTCCAGGCCTTGTCGATGCCCAGCGCCTCACCCACTCCCAGCAGCGCCACGCCGATGGTGGCCACTGTGGTCCATGAGCTGCCCGAGAGCAGCGACACTATCGAGCATATAACACACGCTGTGACAAGGAAAAAGCGCGGCGACAACAGCTCAATGCCATAGTAGATGAGTGTGGGAACCACACCGCTTATCATCCACGACCCGGCAAGCATGCC
Source organism: uncultured Bacteroidales bacterium (assembly GCA_902762385.1). Taxonomy (GTDB): domain Bacteria; phylum Bacteroidota; class Bacteroidia; order Bacteroidales; family Muribaculaceae; genus Sodaliphilus. The sequence continues at coordinate 453,675 of CACWNQ010000001.1, forward strand.
CACCGAGAGCAGAATCATAATCGTAACAAAGATTCCACTCATGGTCTTGGCCATTTGCCGCTCAAAGGTTCTCCACTTCACATGGTAAAACGCCATTGAAATGAACACACACACTGCCATGCCCATAATCAGAGCAATTTGACTGCCACCACTCAGGGCATCACTGCCAAAAAGGTTGATGATGACAACCAGCATTGCTATGAGTAGCACTATGGGTATGGCCGCAACCAGCGGGTGAGGAATCTTCTTATTCTCCATATAGAACAATTTAAAATGCAAACTTACAAAAAAAATGTTATTTTCGCCTCATTTTAAAACAAAAACCCTCAATTGAAGCACCAATTAAAATCGTGCCACACGACATGCAACAACCACTACCCTAGCCACTCAATATCAATCTTAGCTGCCTGAATACGCACGCGCGAATAATAAAAAACATTAAAATGACTTGACATGTGACGAATTATATGTAACTTTGCACGCTAATAAGCTAAAAATGAAATGAAACGTCGTTTTTTGATAATATTATCCCTGGTTTTGATGCTCACCAGCTGTGGCGAGTACAACAAAGTGCTAAAGAGCAACGACTACAACCTTAAGTATGAGTATGCCAAAAAAGCCTTTGAAAACAAGAAATATACACAAGCTCACACTATATTTGCCGATCTAGTGCCCATCTTCAAAGGCACTGAGAAAGGTGAAGAGTGCCTGTATCTGCTGGGACTAAGCCACTATGAGAACCACGATTACCTGAATTCTGGGTCCTATTTCAAGCAGTACTACACCCAGTATCCCAAGGGCAAGTTTACCGAGCTGGCACGCTACTATGCAGGCTATGGCTACTATCTCGACTCTCCCGAGCCTCAGCTCGACCAGAGCGAGACAATTAAAGCCATCGAAGAGTTGCAGGCTTTCCTCGACTACTTCCCCAAGAGCGACAAGGTGGCAATTGCACAGAACGCAATCTTCGAGCTTCAAGACAAGCTGGTGCTTAAAGAACTTGAGAACGCTCAGCTCTACTACGACCTAGGCAACTATCTGGGCAACAACTATGAGAGCGCTGTAATCACAGCTAAAAACGCCATCAAGTCCTACCCTTACAGCAAGTATAAAGAGAAACTTGAGATGCTGATACTACGCTCACGCTTCAAGGAGGCACAACTGAGTGTCGACGAGAAGAAAGAAGAACGATTCAGAACTGTTGTCGACGAGTATTACGCCTTTATCAACGACTACCCTAACAGCGAGAGCCGCAAAGAGGCCGACAACATTTTCAAGATTGCCGACAAATTCCTAAATCACAAATAAGCGATTTGCGCAACACAAAGAGTAACGAACAATATAAATTTCACATATAATAAATAGACACAATGGCTATCGATTACAAGAAATCAAACGCTCCACAAAACACTACAGTTCACGACCTCATCGACCTTGCACAACAAACTGGCAACATCTATGAGACAGTGGCTATCATTGGCAAACGCGCCAACCAAATCTCGGCCGACATGAAAAATGACCTGGAGAAGAAACTGCAGGAGTTCACCGAGAAAACCGACAATCTCGAGGAAATTTCAGAAAACAGAGAGCAAATAGAAATCTCGAAATACTACGAGAAGCTGCCAAAATCTACTCTCATTGCAACCAAGGAGTATGAGGATGGAAAACTTTACCATCGCAATGTGAGCAAGGAAAAAGAAGGCATCAACTTCTAACAGAATCGCCTCTCTCGTTTTCACCACGAGAAATCATGAGCCGCGACACCCATTCAGGTTGTCGCGGCTCATTTTACTTTGCTTAAAAATGTCTAAAAGAGTCTTTTAGAATTTGTACTTGAAGCCAAGGCAAGTAACGCTCTGGTTCATGTCTTTAAGAATCTGGAAACGCTCCTCAACATAGAAAGCAAAGCGGTTGTTGATTGTGTACTCACCTCCAACACCCACGTTGGCACCAAAACGGTTAACACCATCAAATCCATCGGGAGTAACTCTTGCATAAGAGAAGCCTGCCAAAGGATAGATGGCAAACTTGCTGCTTGTGTGAATCAAATAATGCAAGTTAAGGTTCACATTGAAAGCATTCACGTGATCGCTCTCAAAATAGTAAATGAACTCGGGCTCAATTCTAAAGTTGTTGACAAACTCATACTGGAAGTTAAGTCCAAGACCTACCATTGAATGCTTTGAAGCATAGCTGAACTGGGCACCAAAGGCCTTCTCACCTTGTGCAGCGTTCATTGAGAACACGCCTGCCAGAGCCACAAGACTCAAAATTAAGAATTTCTTCATAACAATAATTAATTTAATTATAAGCTATTAAGTAAAAAAACATAATAATCTGTTTGCAAAAGTAGCACTTTTATATTTTATAAACAAATGTCTGCCCCCAAAAATTGAGAGCAGACATTGCAGTTATATTATCTATTGTTATATCAATTGCTGATATCGATTAGATAACGCCCTGCTCGAGCATAGCCTGAGCAACCTTCATGAAGCCGGCGATGTTAGCACCCTTAACATAGTCGATAGTGCCATCAGCTTGAGTACCGAACTTCACGCACTGCTCGTGGATGTTCTCCATGATCCAGTGAAGCTTCTCGTCAACTTCCTTAGCCGACCAGCTCAGGTGAGCAGCGTTCTGAGTCATCTCAAGACCAGAAGTAGCTACGCCACCAGCGTTAACGGCCTTGCCAGGAGCGAAGAGGATGCCGTTCTTCTGGAAGAAGTGGATAGCGCCAGGTTGGCAACCCATGTTAGAAACCTCGCAGCAGCACCAGCAGCCGTTAGCCTTGAGTTCCTTAGCGTCGTCCTCGCTAAGCTCGTTCTGGAATGCGCAAGGAAGAGCGATGTCGCAAGGAATGCTCCAAGCCTTCTTGCCAGCAGTGAACTTAGCCCTTGTTGCGGTTAGAAGCACGCATTTCAAGCATATAATCGATCATCTCGGGAGTGATGCCTTCGGGAATCTCGCAAACGCCGTCGGGGCCAGAAATGGCAACAACCTTAGCGCCGAGCTCAACAGCCTTCTTCGAAGCACCCCAAGCCACGTTACCGAAGCCCGAGAGAGCAACCTTCATACCCTTGATGTCCTTGCCAGCCTTGTGGAGCAGGTGCTGAGTGAAATAGAGAGCACCGTAGCCAGTAGCCTCGGGACGGAGGATAGAGCCACCCCAAGTCTCGCCCTTGCCAGTGAGCACGCCAGTGTGATAGCGGCGAGCCAGCTTTTGATACATACCATTGAGGTAACCAATCTCACGACCACCAACACCAACGTCGCCAGCGGGAACGTCCTGGTCGGGACCAATATTGTGACGGAGCTCAAGCATGAAAGCTTGGCAGAAACGCATAATCTCAGCGTCGCTCTTACCTACTGGATCGAAGTCAGAGCCACCCTTGCCACCGCCCATAGGCAGAGTAGTAAGAGCGTTTTTGAAAGTCTGCTCGAAACCGAGGAACTTCAGCATTGATGGAGTAACAGCCTTGTGGAAGCGAAGACCACCCTTGTATGGGCCAATAGCGCTGTTGAACTGTACGCGATAGCCGAGGTTAGTTTGAACCTCACCCTTATCGTCGATCCAGGTCACACGGAATGTGAAGATGCGCTCGGGCTCAACCATGCGCTCAACGATCTTGGCTTTCTCAAACTCGGGATGCTGGTTATAAACCTCCTCGATAGACTCAAGTACTTCACGTACAGCCTGCAGATACTCAGATTCGCCTGGGTGTTTAGCCTCCAGGTCGGCCATAATTTTTTCAACGTTCATGATTGAAATGATTTAAAATAATGGTTTTAAAAAATAGTTTAGTTTTTAAAGAACATGACAAATTTATATCAAAAAAGTGGAATAGCGCAGCTTTAAAAACATGTTTTTTAGCATAAAATTGACTTTTATCCATTTTTCACAGCTGTTTATTTAATTTAAACTAATAACAAAAATTAATTACAAATTGCAATTTGATTAACAATCTCCATAATCATTTAATAAAAAGGATGATGTTTGTAGATTTTGCACCTAAAAATCGCAAAAAACGCTATTTAACAGAAATCTTGATTATGTTTTATAACATAATTTCTTTTGGTGTTTTATTATTGTTGAGTCAATAAAAATAGGTACTTTTGCGAAAAGATTTTTTATTACCATTATTTATTTAAAACAAACTACATTTTATGAAGAAGCACAATTTCTATGCAGGCCCATCAATTTTAAGTCAGTATGCTATTGATAAGACTATTGAGGGCATTCGTGATTTTGCCGGTACAGGCTTATCGGTTCTTGAGATTTCTCACCGCAGCAAGGAGTTTCAAGCTGTAATGGACGAGGCGCAGGCCCTCTTCAAGGAATTGCTTGATATCCCCGAGGGATATGAAGTATTGTTCGTGGGTGGTGGTGCCAGCACTCAGTTCTGCATGGTTCCTTACAACCTGCTCAAGACTAAGGCTGCTTATGTAGACTCAGGTACATGGGCCAACAAAGCCATCAAAGAGGCTAAACTCTTTGGCGAGGTTGAAGTAGTAGCTTCATCAAAAGAAGACAACTACATTTACTACCCCAAGAACTTTACCGTTCCTGCCGATGCCGATTATCTTCATATCACTACCAACAATACTATCTATGGCACCGAGTTGCGTGAAGATCTCGATGTTAATGTACCATTGGTAGCCGACATGTCGAGCGACATCTTCTCTCGCCCTGTTGACGTATCTAAGTACGCTCTCATCTATGGTGGCGCACAGAAGAACCTCGCTCCTGCAGGTGTTACTTTCGTTATCATTAAGAAGGACATCCTGGGCAAAGTTGACCGTGCTATCCCAACTATGCTTAACTATCAGACTCATATCGACAAGGGTTCGATGTTCAATACTCCTCCCGTATTACCTATCTTCACTGCTTTGCAGACTCTGCGTTGGCTCAAAGACCTGGGCGGCGTGAAAGAAATGCAGCGCATCAACGAGGAGAAAGGTGCGTGCCTCTATGACGCTATTGACAATAGCCGCATGTTTGTTGGTACTACTCACGAGGATAGCCGCTCGCTCATGAATGTTTGCTTCGTAATGAAGCCCGAGTACAAAGAGCTTGAGAAGGACTTCCTCGAATTTGCAACAAGCAAAGGCATCGTTGGCATCAAGGGTCACCGCAGTGTTGGTGGTTTCCGTGCTTCGCTCTACAATGCACTTCCTCTCGAGAGCGTGAAGGTTCTTGTTGACGCCATGAAGGAATTTGAGAACAATCATTAATTCACACATTATAAAATATAGTGGGTCATGGCCAAGTCGTGGCCCACTTTAAAACAATAAAAACCCAAAACATAATGAAAATTTTAGTTGCTACCGAGAAACCCTTTGCTGCAGCTGCCGTTACTGGCATCCGCGAAGTTGTTGAACAAGGTGGTCATGAGCTGGTGCTCGTTGAGAAAGGCACTAAGCAAGATATGATCAACGCCATTGCCGATTGTGCCGGTCTTATCGTGCGCAGCGACAAGGTTGACAAAGAGGTGTTTGATGCAGCTCCACAACTTAAGGTGGTAGTTCGCGCTGGTGCTGGTTATGACAATATCGACCTCGACGAGGCCACAAAGCATGGCGTATGCGTTATGAACACTCCTGGCCAGAACGCTAATGCTGTAGCTGAGCTCGTGTTTGGTATGATTGTATCACTCATCCGCAACCGCTACAATGGAACTTCGGGCACCGAGCTTAAGGGCAAGACCCTGGGTATCCACGCCTATGGTGCTGTAGGACGCAACGTTGCTCGCATCGCTAAGGGCTTCGACATGAAGGTTAGCGCCCTCGACCCATTCGTTAAGGACGAGGTAATGGAAGCCGATGGCATCATCCCAGTTCACAGTGTTGAGGAACTTTACAAGAATAATCAGTATGTAAGTCTGCATATCCCCGCCAACGACCAAACTCGCAAGTCGGTTAACCGTGCACTTCTTGAGCTCATGCCTAAGGGCGGCACTCTTATCAACGCCGCTCGCAAAGAGGTTATCAACGAGGATGACCTCGCAGCCGTGCTCGAGAGCCGTACCGACCTCAAGTATGTTGCCGACGTGAAACCCGACAACGCTGCCGAGCTCGAAGAGAAGTATGCCGACAGAGTATTCTTCACTCCTAAGAAAATGGGTGCTCAAACTGCTGAAGCCAACATCAACGCTGGTTTGGCTGCTGCCAACCAAGTTGTAGCACACCTGAAAGACGGTTTCAACCGCTTCCAAGTGAACAAATAATCACATTATTTGACAACTCACACAAAATCAGTCCCCGCAAGCATTATGCTTAGCGGGGATTATATTTGTAACATATTTACCTATAGCTTATAGGTTAAGAATCCGATTATAAATATATGTTATGTCGGCTGCTGTAATCCTTCCATCATAATCCACATCAGCTCGTTGAATGTGTTCAAAAGACAGACCTAGTAGAATATTGTAAAGCACAGTGATATCTGCAGCTGTTATGGCACCGTCGCCGTCAACATCACCATTAAGTTTGGCCAGCAAATATTTGATGCCCGCATCGATATCGAGTTTGCCATATCCCCACTTCTTGGCTAGGCCATTCTCGACATAAGAATCACTATAACATGTAGCAGCAAAGATTTCTTTCACCTGCGATGGTGACAACATAGGGTTAATCTCTAGCCACAATGCAATCGCACCTACAACTACGGGGGTCGACATTGAGGTTCCACCTTCCAATCCATAAGGATAGTCGATGCCGTCGACTGTGACTTTATCGACAATCTTGGCAGGATTATTAAAAGCTTCAACATACCGGCTCACCGATGATGCCACCATATATCCAGGAGCAACAACATCAGGTCTCGGCTTGTTGAGGGCATCGGGACCAAACCCTGAGAAATAGGCTATGTCGTAAGGATAACAGTCGCTTATGATCTTTGTGCTTCCATCTTCCATCACAAATGAATTGTTAGAACAATAGGCCCCAACCGAAATAACACTATCGGTGGTGGCAAGGTCACTCACTGTGCATCCATAACCAACCGTGCCGCCAGCCCAGCCGTTGATTCCTGATTTAGAATAAACTGGCTGACCGCCACACCACCCCATAAGTTTCACTCCTACAGGGGCTTTGTTGACCAGTCCTATGCGGTAACGACTACGGTCAATTGTAGAATAATTGGTTTCAACTAGAGAGTGAAAAAGGCCATTTTCTTCTACAGTACACACATAATAGAGTTCTCCTGTAAAATACTTCGCAAAAATTGTGTCGGCCTCACTTGATATCATGTACACACTATCGAGTTCGGCAACACTAGGAATGTCAAGACGATGTAGCATGACCTTATCCTTAACGTCCCAAATCTCAACATCTACAGTGTGGCGCTGCGATGAACGCGACCACATGCTTGAATAACCACGCATCGGCTCGCGACTGTACCAGTTACTCAAGAAAGTTGCAAGAGAATCGTTCTCACCAAGTGTCTTGCTGATGTTTATTGGCATGTCGCCATCATTACCTGCCGAAACTACACATATGCGTCCAGGACCCGATACATCGTCAAAAAGTCGACACAGCATTGAACTTCCATCATGAGCACCCTCTTGTCCACCTAAACTCATATTAATTACTGCGGGACGCCCCACTTTGTCGGCATAATCAAAGATATATTTTACCGAATTGGCGATGTTAAAGTCGGTGAGGCTGTCATCAGGCATAGCACAAATCACAAGTTCGGCACCAGTTGCCACTCCATGGTAACCATTATTGAAACAGCTACCGGCGGCAGTGCCTGTAGTGTGTGTGCCATGATACATGGTTGAGTCATCGGTAGTCAGCATAGCAATTTGTTCGACTGTAGTATATTCACTTCCAGGCAATTCATTCCCATCTACTACTGGAGCTGAACCTGTGTTGTCACATGGCAAATAGGCTCTAACAATGCGATTGTTGCCGTCCTTATCTTGGAAATTTATGTGGTTGAAATCAACCCCAACGTCAATCATACCCACAATTACCCCTTTGCCAGTGTAGGCAGGACCGGTGTAGTCATCATGAGTAACTGTCATTGAAGGGAATCTTGACAATTCCAAAGCCTTATCGTTGTATAACGTGAGTGGTCTTGCAATTCTCACACTCTTAACACCCTTTACCTTAGCAACATCAGCAATCGCATTTAACGGAATTCTAGCTGTAGCCACATTGCCGAAACTGGCGTTGACTCTTATTCCCATATCCCTTAACCGATGCAGCACAATAGGAGCATCAATGGTTACGAAGACACTTAACTCAACATTATGTTGTACAGCAAGAGTTGCTCTCGAAGTATTAATTCGATGCTTCGCAAGTTCAATCGATGTTTGAGCTGGGAACACTCCTGGCAAAGCTATCGATGCTGCTAACAATGCAATAAAGAAAAACAAGAAATGACGTTTCATGATAAATAGTATTTTTTGCAAATATAATCATTACATTCCTTTAAAACAAGAAAATCCCGATGAAGAACCTATTAAATTCTCCATCGGGATTATGATATTAGTGAATTAATTCTATTGCTTATTCAATTGCTCTACATACTTGCGAAGAGTCTCATTGTTAGGATCAACATTCAACCATTTCTCGAAGTAGGTCTTTGAAAGGTCGTTCTGATTCTGCTTCAAGTAGTAGTTAGCAAGATAACGATAGCAAAGCTGATAGTAGTAAGTTGCATTCTTGTTATCCTTGTTAGCGTCAACTGCCGACTCAAGTTTCTTATAAGCGTCTAATGCAGTGCCATCAAACTCGGTAGCCTCTGACAACGACATGATACGAGTATTCAAGTAGTAGTTGCTCACCTCGTTCGGCTGCTTCTCAATAAGCTCAGCAACCGCATTCTTACCACGGGCCAATGCTTGGGCTTTATCTTGTGCATTGGTTGCTGTATCCTCGGCAACACGGCAATAAGCATTTGCTAAGTTGTAAAGATCATCGATTGTGTAGTTGCCACTGTCAACAACCTTTTGGCGAAGAGCGGCAGCTTTACCAAAGTCTCTGTTTTTATTGTAAATACCAATGAGCTGATTGCGGATTGTCTTGTCATCGGGGAAAATAGTCATAGCCTTCTCAAATGCCTGCTCGGCCTCGTCGGCGCGATCAAGCTGAGCTAGTGCAGTTGCAAAGTATGAATAGTCAGATGGGATATAGAATGAGTTGTATTGTTCGGGCAGAGCAAAGAATCTCTTACCTGTCTCAATAGCACCTTCCCAGTCTTGTTTACCACATTGGCTATAGAGTTTCAGACGATAGCCGAAGAAGTTGTTGTAAACCTTCTCATCTTCAGGTTCCGAGATAAGACGATTACAAACCTCAATCGCTTTGTCATTCTCCTTGTTCATCCATAACAGTTGAGCGTAACGAACCTCATCTTTTGCAAAGTGGTTGGGGTTCTCATAGTACTTACCATAGTACTCAAGAGCTTTGGCCACGTTATTGTTCTCATAATACTTCTCAGCAAGCTCACGCTGAACAAGAGCATTGTTAGGGACCTGAGCCAAAAGGCTTTCAAGACTCTTAAGTGCCCTGTCGGGGTTCAGGAAGAAATCCACGTTTGTGAACTTCACATGACTCTCGATGTTGGTGGGCTCATAACCGAATGCAAGCTCATACTGACCAGCAGCTGCACCCCACTCTTTCTTGTAGCCCAGCTCATCACCTTTGAAAATGTAGTAGTCAGGATCATTTGGATTCCACTTGAAAGCATTATTGGTGTACTTGTTAATTTGCTTAGCATAAGCATTTGCATCGACATAGTAATAAGCGTTAGCAATTGCAACTGCAAGCTTTGAGTTTTTCTTTGAAAGTTTCTCGGCTTGTTTAAAGAGGTTCTCTGCACCTTTTACATCACCATTTTTGAGGGCAACAGCACCTTTTCCAACATAGTTGAATGGGTTCTTGGCATCGGCCTGAATGCCCTTATCATAGTTAGACTGCGCGAGTGAGAGGTCACCCTTGTGATAAGCAATCTCACCCAGGTAGTAGTAAGCCTCGGTCTTGTTAGTCTGAGGATTGTTGAGATTTCTCTCTAACAATTCTCTGGCATCATCAAGCTTACCAATCTTGTAGAAGTCAATACCATCTTTGTATCCTTGTGCATTTACTGCAAAGTATGCGCATGCCAGAAGCATGACTGCAAAAAAGAATTTAGTTTTCATCGTTATAAGTATTAAATAGTTGATAAAATGTTTCGTATCTCTTATGTTGTTCCCTTTGGGGATTAAACTTGTTAGAATCATTACTCTTCGCCACCCACATTTACAATCCTGACTGGTACTGCAGCAGGCGAAATGCCAGTTTGAAGTATTATCTTCTGACCTATGCTTCCTGTCAAGAACACAAAGAAGTCATGGTCGAGAGTGCCTAGCGGCGAAGCATCGATAGCAAAGATCTCACGTGTGAGAGGATAAGAACCGTCGAAGATATAGGCCTGATAGGGTTTATAATCTTTCAAACTCTCCTCGGTGCGAACTCCAAGCACCTTAATTTCATCGGTAAACTTAGTCTCTTGTCGAGAAGTTTCTCCGCTCTCTAGCTCAGCATATTTCTCCTCGATAGTAGTAGCTGTCGACTTCATGTCGGTTGTTATCCAGCTAACGCCTATCACACCTATAGCATTTTTAGTCTTCTTAACGGCGTCAAACACTTCTTGCGAGCTGCCTTGTGCAAAAAACTCGATAGGGAGGTCATTGCCATTGTTGAACTTGTCTTTCATATAATGAAGCACACCTGAGCGGTTTTTGTCAAACACAACCTTGATGGGTTCATTCTTGAGTTTAGTGGGATATACATCTCCCCATTTTTTTGACTTGCCAGTCATAATATCGGCAATATCATTAACTGATACAAAGTCAATATCATTTGCGTTATTAACGATCAATGCCACAGCATCAACAGCTATTCGTCTCGAACGGTAGGCTCGACCTTGCCCCTTAAGTATCTTCTTCTGGTTGGGTGTCAAGTCACGATAAGTGATGATAAGGTTTGCCTTCTCATTCAGCAGTGAGTCGAGAGCAGCAGCTTCATCAATATAACGAGCTAGCACGCTGGCATCCTTATATGAAAACTCAAAGACATCAATCTCATCGTCAAGCACATTCTTGAACGACTCGTCACACAGCACCTTGCACAAGCCACTAACGGCACTTGCCTTAGTTTTCTTGCCCTTGTTGCAAGATGTGAAGGATGCAGCCATTGCCACAACAATCATCAATGATAATATTATTCTTTTGTAAGTCATAGTGCTGTGTTTTTAAAAGTTATTCTTTATTTCGGTCTTCCAAATCTTTGAGTCGATAATAATCGGTACCTTTAATCTGCCTATAGCAGCGGTATATTCCATAAATCGCAAATATCGTGCCAAAGACATACCGCAAAGTGTACCATGGTTCTGTTTCCCATTTAAAGAAGTTGATATACAACAGATAGGCCATCCCAAAATAAACCAAAATCATGAATACCCCAAAGAATACTCTTATTGCCTTAAAAATAGTGCCTGTGCCCAGCTTCATGATTATAATTTCTTTAATTTTTTACCTTAGACGCAACAAGTGTTAATTGGTTTATTTAAAGAAAACGAAAAATTAACATCTCTAGCGTGAATAATACGTTGTAAAATTACTAAAAAATCAACTAATCTTATCAATAATATATGATATATTATAAAATCTTAACGTTAATCGGAGTGGTCGGCCACTTTATCCATTGAAAACTCGTCAAACCTGAAATAGTGATCGACAAGAGCCGAACCCCTCATTAACGATGTAGCCGCACTTGTGCCATCACTGCCACGCCAGAATCGACGAGTAACTGTGAAGTCAACATTATAACGAGGAAGCTTGTCGGCATCAAGACTCTTTCTCACGTCAACTGCAAGAGACGAGAAAGCAATCGAATCAATATCACTCTCCTCAAAGGCATTGAAATAATCACGCACATCGCTGTGACTAGCGTTATGCTTTCCCATGAAGTTTGTCATGCTTGTGTTGCATGTCGACATCATTTCGACCACACTCCATTGCTCTAATCCTGAGAGGAACTGCTGAACAAGATTCTTAACCTGGTCACGCTCATCTATTGTGAGTTCGGCCATCCTGAATTCTTCATACCGGCTTCTAGCCTCGGCAATGTGCTTACCGCTAGGAAACTCACGCATATAGGCATCAAATGCCATTTTCGTGTTCTTCTCAATAGCGTTATTCCACACCACATCATCGAGGATGCCCTTAGCCTCATCGAGGAATTTACTTTTAGGATGGTTATTGATGAAAGAACGCAACTGAAACTCGTCATTACTGGCCTGAACCTGTTCCCACATTGTTTTCTCGTTGATGAGCAATGTGTACATTTTTTTGGCTTCGTCAGAATGCCCACCATTAGGATAAGTGTCGATATACTTCTTATAATCAGCGATCTCGTGAGTCTGTTCACACTGAGCCCATAGCGACTCCTCATCTTGATGTGATATACCCATATATAATGCTCCACCCACAATAGCCAGTGCCAAAACCACGGCTACTGCAATTATAAGCCAACTGTTATTGCCTTTCTTTGCCCCATTATCTCTATAACCTTGAGAGTAATAGGATGGCGACTGGTTGCCCTGACGAATCCCTTGTTGTTGTGTTCCATCAACATGGGCTGGACTTGAATGGTTATCAATGTGTGGCTCACGCCACAGTTTTGAACCACAACGTGGACAATAGGTATCGTTAGGGCCTATTATCTCATTTCCACAATTATTGCATCTCATTGTTAACACCTAAATATATTGATGTTGCAAAATTATGAAAGATAAAACAAACGTGCAACGGTTTTAATGAGAATAAACAAAAAAAGTGACACACAAAAGTAGCGATTTAATGATGTATTGAAATAAAAAACCGCTCGATTTAAATGTCGAGCGGTTTTAAAAATTTATGTTATTTCGTAATGAAATATCATGTGTGATTAATTCACACCCTGAAGCTTAAATTGTACTGGTAAAGTATACCATACACGAACAGGATCACCCACAGCGTTACGGCCAGGTGAGAATGCTGGCAATGACTTGCACACGCGAATTGCTTCACGGTCAAGGTCTTTGTCGACCGAACGAGCGACTTTAACCTCGCCAATCTTACCATTCTTCTCAACCACGAACTGAACGATAACCTTACCCTGGATGTTGTTGTCGGCGGCAGCCTGTGGATAACGCAGGTGGTCGCTCAAGTACTTCATCAGTGCAGCATCACCACCAGGATATGATGGCATGTGAGCAGCCGACTGGAATACCTCGTCCTTTTCAGGCTTGGGCTCTTCCTTCTTGGGCTCAGGTTTGGGTTCTTCCTTCTTCTCCTCCTTAGGAGGTTCAACAATAGGCTTAATCTCAGGAACAACTTCCTGGTGAGCCTGCTCGGTTGGCTTAGTGATATCGTCGCTACCACGGTCCTCGTTAACGGCACCTACTTGACGCTCATCCTCCTTTTGTGATTCGATAGTCTTGGGTGGTTCCTTAACCTCGCTGTCATCAACGATATTCATTTCTGTCACCTTCTGAGAATTTTGAATCTCCTCCTCGAGAACTTGTTCTTTCTCTTCGGGGATTTCAATCTCTTGCTGGATTTCCTCCTCCTCCATCTCTTGCTCCATCTGTTTTGCAAGTGCTTCTTGCTCAAGACGCTCTTGCTCAAGACGACGCTCGGTCAGGTATTTATTAAGTGAGGTATAACCAAATGCCAGCAACGCTACAATTGCGATACCTATAAGAGTATAGATTACCGACTTATTGTGACGCTTGGGTGAATCGCTTCTTAACTCATAAGCTCCGAAGTCCTTATTCTTACCTTCAAAAATAAGGTCTAGCCATTCTTTCGATGAAAGATCAACATCTTTTGCCATAATGTTTTCTTTTTTTTAAAGGTTAGACAAATTACTTAGCAGGAGCTGCAGGAGCACTAGCACCACCACCCAGAGGGTGACCAACTTTGTGCTCATAGAGCGTAGAGTCTTGCTTATTCAGAGCCTCAATCTGGTAAGTAGAGATTTGATTAATCTGCATCTCATCCAGCATATGAACCACGTCTGCGTAGCAGGCGTTTGCAGTAGGTTTAATAACGATGATAGGACGCTTTGCGTTCAAGTCGGCTGCCTGTTTTTCACGGGCATCTCTAACCTTAGCGTTATAAACCGAGTCATTGATAGCGCCCTTCTTCCAGTCAGCTTTAAGCTTATTAACGATGGTAAGAAGTTCCTTATTACGCTTCTGGAGCATACCACGGATGGCGTCTTTATCATTTCCAAACTTAATGTCGTTGAGTGTGAAGTTCTCCATGTCGGGTTTTCCTTCATAGTAATAAATCTTACTATCGGTCGACTTGGATTGTCCCATCTTATCAGTTGTCACATTACCATCAAGGATGAAGGTGATAGCGTCACTCTCCTTAATTTTGGTCTCCTCCTCCTTGTTCACGTTGTCATTGGTTGGCAACACGAGGTCAAGAGTTTGAGACTTAAGCATGGTTGTACACAACATAAAGAATGTGATCAACAACATGTTCATATCAACCATAGGAGTAAAGTCGATACGGGTGTCAAATTTTTTCTGACGACTTTTATCTTTCTTTGCCATATCTCTTATTCCTCCTCTTCAACTTTAAGCGAAGTCATCAAGGTAAACTTGTTCAACTTCTCTGTCTGTAAATTATCCATTACCACCTGAACAAGGCTGTAAGGTGAGCTTTGTTCAGCCTTGATAGCAACACCACGACCACCAATGAGGTCTTTACCAAGTCCGTGCTCTTGCATTACCGACTTGATGGCAGCTAACCAAGTTTGAAACTCATTACGTGGACCGTCTTTTACCGATATTTGAATCGGTATACCACCTTCATTCTTCAGAAATTCATCGCGTTTCTCCATTGGAAGAGCGATCCATTTGGTCAGCTCTTTCATGGGAACTCCGAAGGTATTGAGCTTTGAGAACTCTTTTGCAGCCTGAGCAGTGAGTTTTGGAGCACTTGGGTGAGTCTCGCGATAGCTGTTGTAAGCCTGGCTGAGCACCTCAGTGCGGAATGTCTCGGTCGAGAGCTGAGTAGAATCCTTAGCACCAGTCAAGTTCATGTAAACCTTTCCATTTGGAGCAATAAGAACTTGCACGAGTTTTTCATCGGGCACCTTCTCCTCACTTACAGATGGAGGTGTAATGACCTGCACGGGTTCCTTCTGAAGGAATGTTGAAGTCAACATGAAGAAAGTCAACAGAAGAACAGTCACGTCACTCATCGCCGTCATGTCGATGATGGTACTTTGTTTCTTAATTTTGACTTTTCCCATTGTTACACTTTATTTAATTAAATGTTATTGATAAAATAATTGATTTAATTTTTGCTACAATCAACAACAATATAATTAATGTGTAGCAGCGAAAGTAGAAACAATTGAGAAGCCAAGCTCGTCGATAGCATAGGTCATGTTATCGATCTTGCTGGTGTAGAAGTTATAAGAGATAAGTGCCAATGCTGCAGTTGCGATACCAGTAGCGGTGTTCACAAGTGCCTCAGAGATACCGGTCGACAGCTCAGTTGAGTCGGGAGCACCCGATTGAGACAGAGCCTGGAACGACTTGATCATACCAAGCACAGTACCGAACAGTCCTAACAGTGTACCGAGAGTGGTCAGGGTAGCAATGATAGGAAGGTTCTGCTGCAATGCAGGCATCTCAAGTGCGGTAGCCTCCTCAAGGGTCTGCTGGATAGAAGTAAGTTTCTGCTCCTTCTGGAGAAGAGTGTCCTTATCCATCTCTTTGTACTTCTGAAGTGTTGCATAAACAACAGCACCTACAGTACCCTTCTGCTGGCGGCAGAGTTCCTCAGCCTTAGCGATGTCCTTCTTCTGAAGAGCAGCCTTTACGTTCTCGACAAACTTGGTAATGTTACCTTTACCCTTAGCTTTGCCAATAGCGAACCAACGCTCAACAGAAAGCACGATAACTGTAAACAAGCAGGTTAACAGGATAGGTACCACGAAACCGCCCTTATAAACGGTACCGGCAAGGTTAGATGGCGAGAGCTTAACCTCATCACCTACCTGGAATGCAAATGCAGCACCTGACTCTTCACCGCCGGTGAAGTTGCCAATCATACCCATTACAAACAGGTAAAGGCAAACAGCGACTGCTAAGCAAACGAGGATTACGAGGAATGCACTCTTAATACCACCAACGTTGCTGTTAACGACCTTGTCGTCACCCTTCTTTGGTTGAGGTTTTGCTGCAACCTGTGGTTGTGGTTTTACAGCTGGCTTTGGAGCCTGTGGCTGTGGATTGTTTGGCTTTGTAGCTTCCATAATAAAAAATTAGAAAATTAGTAGTTAATAAAAAAGTTGATTAATATAAAGTTTGTTCTTTAAAAATTCAGTTTTTTAATGGTGTTATGTTATTATATTAATAACGTGTAGCAAGCATCATTTAGTGTGTCGCTACAATTATTGATAGTGAATAATGTGTCTATTTCGTTAACTGTCACTTTTTTAACAATGTCTCATGATACTCTCAGAGCACAAAATTCGTAAAAATCACTCGCAAATTTATTACTTTTATTTTAATAAAGCAAAGGTAACATGTCTTTTTTTATGAAAAAAAGTTATTAACAACCTAATTCTTTTCGCTATTAATCAAGTGACATAATTATTTTTTCAACAAATTCGCTCTATTATGACATTTGTAATTCATATTTTTTATAACTTTGCACAATTGTATTGCAAGTAAAGAAACTCTTATAACATATCTCATGGCTTTAATAAAACTAAAAAAAGGATTTGACCTGAATCTTAAGGGCCAAATCAAGCAAGAAAATGTGGCCGATGAAGTGACC
The DNA here is from genome assembly GCA_902762385.1 of uncultured Bacteroidales bacterium. Taxonomy (GTDB): domain Bacteria; phylum Bacteroidota; class Bacteroidia; order Bacteroidales; family Muribaculaceae; genus Sodaliphilus. The sequence continues at coordinate 470,516 of CACWNQ010000001.1, forward strand.
GCAACCACCTATGCCATAATCCCCGACGATTTTACAGGAATCATTCCTCGCATGGAGAAGAAACCTGGTCAGCATGTTGCTGCGGGCGAAGCTCTTTATCATGACAAGAACGACGAGAAAATCAAAGTAACGTCGCCAGTCAGCGGAACCGTCGAGGACGTGGTAAGAGGTGAGCGACGCAAAATCATGGCTGTTGTTGTCACACCCGACAACACTGGCGACGGCAAGCTCTTCGACACAAGAGCCAACCCTAAAGAGTTGCTGCTCGAAAGTGGTCTGTGGGCAATGATCAGGCAACGCCCCTACGACATCGTCCCAACAACCGAAGTGAGACCTCGCGACATCTTCATCACAGCTTTCGACTCGGCACCATTGGCTCCTTCTCTCAAGAAGGTTCTTGGTGATGATGAGAAATATCTCCCAAAAGCAGTCGAAGTGCTATCAACAATGACCGATGGCAAGGTATATCTTGGATGTCCTAAAGATTACACCATCGACGACACCCGAGCTGAGGTCAACACATTTGTAGGGCCTCATCCAGCTGGCAATGCTGGAGTGCAGGCTGCCAACGTGAAACCTGTAAATAAAGGTGAGGTCGTTTGGACTCTTGATGTCATTACAGCTGCACGCATCGGCAAGCTTTTCGAGACTGGCAAAGTTGACTACTCAACAGTGGTTGCACTCACAGGAAGTGGAATTGCCGAACCCACCTACGTTAAAGCAACAATGGGATGCTCGCTTAAGTCGCTGCTCGATGGCAGGCTAGTCGAAGACGATAAGCCAAAGCGAATTATTGCTGGCAATGTGCTCACTGGCGTTAAGGAGACCACCGAAGGCTATCTGCATGCTCCCTACCGCCACATTACGGTAATTAACGAAATCAACAAGAAAGACGAATTCATGGGATGGGCTTCATTGAGCCCAAAGAAATACAGCATCTATCGTGTATTCACAAGTTGGCTAATGGGTCGACACAAGGAAGTGGACCTCGACGCCAAGCTTAACGGTGGCGAGCGCGCAATCGTGCTGAGCGGAGAATATGACAGGATGCTACCAATGGACATTTATGCCGAGTTCCTCATCAAGGCAATAATTTCTTTCGATATTGATAAGATGGAGCAATTAGGCATTTATGAAGTCGCTCCCGAGGACTTCGCCCTAGCCGAATTTGCCGACACATCTAAACTTGAACTGCAACGCATCGTGCGTGAGGGTCTTGACAAAATGAGAGCCGAAATGTGTTAAGCGCAACACACTAACCATCAACCAAATGAATATTAACATTTAAACTAAAAGATAAAGTGAAATCCTTAAGAAAATTCATGGACAAGATCAAGCCTCACTTCCAGGAAGGCGGCAAGCTAGCAAAGCTTGAATCGGTCTACGATGGAATGGAGACGTTCTTGTTCACGCCTAACACCACTTCGCGTTCAGGCGTGCACATCCACGACAGCAACGACATGAAGCGCACCATGATTACAGTGGTGGTGGCGCTATTGCCATGCTTGCTGTTTGCGATGTACAATACAGGTTTCCAGCACTTCAAAGCAATAGGCATCGATGCCTCTTTCTGGCAGATGTTCCTTTTTGGACTACTGGCAATGCTGCCTGTTATTGTGGTTTCTTATGTAGTGGGACTGGGCATCGAGTTCATTGGTGCTCAAATCCACCACAAGGAGATTCAGGAGGGATTCCTCGTTACAGGAATTCTCATTCCTCTCATCGTTCCCATCAACACACCTCTATGGATGACGGCAGTAGCTACAGCATTTGCAGTAATATTCGCCAAAGAAATCTTTGGAGGCACTGGAATGAACATCTTTAACGTCGCCCTCATCACGCGCGCGTTCCTATTCTTTGCTTACCCATCTGAGATGAGTGGCGACAAGGCATTTGTCAAACTCGACAGCGCATTTGGATATGGTGGTGGTAACGTGGTCGACGGTTTCTCTGGAGCCACTCCACTTGGAGAAGTGGCAACCAACTTTGACAACTTTAGCACTTCAACAATGGATGCTTTCATAGGCCTCATTCCCGGTTCTCCTGGTGAGACCTCAATGATAGCAATCTTGATTGGTGCCTCCATTTTGCTTTTCACAGGCATTGCCTCATGGAGAGTGATGTTGAGTGTATTTGCAGGTGGTCTGGCAATGGGAGCACTTGCACACTCACTAGCAACACCCACCTACCCTGCTTCTATGCTCGACCCACTGGCACAATTGTGTTTCGGAGGCTTCGCGTTTGCTGCTGTTTTCATGGCAACCGATCCAGTAACAGGAGCACGCACTAAGATTGGCCAGTACATTTACGGATTCCTAATAGGTGTATTCGCAATTCTAATTCGTGTGTACAACGGCGGCTACCCCGAGGGTGCCATGCTTGCCGTGCTGCTGATGAACGCCTTTGCACCGCTCATCGACTACTGTGTTGTTCAAGCCAATATTAACCGTCGCCTAAAACGCGCTAAAGCTAAATGAAAGGAGTAACAAGACTATGAACAAGAACAGTAACATTTATCAAATATTATATGCCGCTGTTATGGTTCTCATTGTGGGCACAGTGCTAGCATTCATCTACATGGCACTCAAGCCAAAACAAGATGACAATGTAGCCAACGATAAGCGTAAGCAGATATTGAGTGCCGTGCACATGACTCCTGCTAGCGACGATGTAATTGAAGAGACGTTCAACAAGTATATTATAGCTGGTTATCTGCTTAACAAGGACGGCAGCGTTGCCGACTCGGCCCAAAATGTGGCGTTTGAGATTGACATGAAGAACAACATCAAGCTCAAGGAGCGTGACCTGCCATTGTTCAAGTGCAAGCTCGACGACGGCAGCATCAAGTATATTGTGCCAGTTTATGGTGCAGGACTGTGGGGTCCCATTTGGGGATATGTAGCTGTTAATGACAACGGCACAGATATTTATGGAGCATATTTCTCTCACGAAGGTGAGACCCCTGGCTTGGGTGCCGAAATTGCCAATCCCAATTTTCAGGAACAGTTCAAAGGTAAGAATATCTACCCTGATGGCGAGTTCAAGTCTATTAGCGTGATGAAGGCTGGCCAAAAGCCGACCGACGGTTCTGAATATGTTAACGCCATATCGGGAGGAACAATCACCAGTCGCGGCGTACAGGCCATGCTCAGCGAATGCATGATGCCCTATGATGCATTCTTTAAGAAACTTCAAAGTGAAACCAATTTAATATGCGGGACCGATTTAGAATGTGAAACCAAATAAATGACAATAGACTATGTTATCGAAACGAAATAAAGAAGCATTTTTCAACCCGTTGTCGAAGGACAACCCTGTGCTGGTGCAAATCTTGGGCATATGCTCAACTCTTGCAGTAACAGCTAAGCTTGAACCCGCTATTGTCATGGGCATCTCGGTAATCGCGGTGATGGCAATATCTAACGTTGTGATTTCCCTGCTAAGAAACACCATCCCCACTTCAATTCGCATCATCGTGCAATTAGTGGTAGTAGCGGCACTAGTAATCATTGTGCAACAGGTGCTTAGGGCTTATGCCTACGACGTTAGTCTGCAACTTTCAGTATTCATTGGTCTTATCATCACTAACTGTATACTCATGGGACGCCTCGAGGCTTTTGCATTAAGCAACAAGCCTTGGCCTGCCTTCCTTGACGGAATTGGCAATGGCCTAGGTTACATGATAATTCTAGTGATTGTTGCTTTCTTCCGTGAGCTTTTGGGCAGCGGCACACTGCTGGGATTCCAAGTGATTCCGCAGTGGTGCTATGACCATGGTTACATGAACAACGGACTTATGATTCTACCACCCATGGCACTCATCACAGTGGGATGCATAATTTGGGTACATCGTTCACGCAACAAGGAACTTCAAGAGAAATAACCAACAAGTAGTAACGCTTTTAACACCAATTATTTACAATGGAAGAATTAAATCTTTTCGTTAAGTCGATTTTCATCGACAACATGGTATTTGCCTACTTCTTGGGAATGTGCTCCTATCTGGCAGTTTCCAAGAATGTGAAGACGGCATTTGGCCTGGGAATTGCTGTTACATTCATGCTTGTTGTCACAATTCCTCTTAACTACATGCTTAATAAATATGTGTTACAACCAGGTGCTTTAACCTGGTTAGGCGACAGTTTCAAGGATGTGGACCTGAGCTTCCTTGGTCTTATCATGTTCATCGCCGTGATTGCATCGGCAACACAGCTAGTGGAGATGGCAGTCGAGAAGTTTGCTCCAGCACTTTACAACTCGCTAGGTATCTTCTTGCCACTTATTGCAGTAAACTGTGCCATCCTGGGAGGTGCGTTGTTCATGCAGCAACGCGACTTCGCATCGTGCTGGACAGCTACTGTATATGGCGCTGGCAGTGGTATCGGTTGGTTGCTCGCCATTGTGGGTCTCGCAGCCATTCGCGAGAAGATTGCTTACAGCAACATCCCACCAGCACTGCGTGGTGTGGGCATCACGTTTATCATTACAGGACTCATGGGTATCGCCTTCATGAGCTTTATGGGCATTAAACTTTAAAACAACTTGCACACTATGATAATTTTAGGAGTAAATTCAACGTTGACCGTGATTTCGAGCGCCATCATCTTCTTGGTGCTCACCCTGTTGCTCGTGATTATTCTGTTGCTGGCAAGGCACTACCTCGTAGCGACAGGAAAAGTGAAAATCAGCATCAACAACGGCAAGAAAGAGATTGAAATTGAAAGTGGCAAGTCGTTGCTCAACAGCCTGCACGAGGGTGGAGTTATGCTCTCTAGTGCATGCGGTGGGAAAGGCAGTTGTGGTCAGTGCAAGATTCAGGTACTCGAAGGGGGCGGCGACATACTGCCCACCGAGACCGTACACTTTTCGCGCAAGGAACAACAAGACCACTGGCGCCTGGGCTGCCAGGTGAAAGTTAAAGACAACATGAAGGTACAAGTACCCGATTCAGTACTTGAGGTCAAGGAATATGAATGCACCGTAGTCAGCAACAAGCTCGTTTCCTCGTTTATCAAGGAGTTTATCGTGGCGCTGCCCGAGGGTGAGCACATGGACTTTATCCCTGGCTCATATGCCCAAATAAAGATTCCTACTTACGAGATGGACTACAATGTCGACATCGACAAGGAATCACTAGGCGACTACCTGCCAACTTGGGAGAAATATGACATGTTCTCACTCAAGTGCAAGAATACCGAAGAGACCGTAAGGGCTTATTCTATGGCCAACTATCCTGCCGAGGGTGACCGATTCATGCTTACGGTTAGAATCGCCACCCCACCATTCAAGCCTAAACCACAAACTGGTTTCATGGATGTGAGCCCAGGTATTGCCTCGTCCTACATCTTCACACTCAAGCCTGGCGATAAGGTCATTATGAGTGGTCCTTATGGAGACTTCCACCCTATCTTCGACTCGAAAAAAGAGATGATTTGGGTTGGTGGTGGTGCCGGTATGGCTCCGTTACGTGCTCAAATCATGCACATGACCAAGACCCTGCACACTCGCGACCGCGAGATGCACTACTTCTATGGTGCTCGATCACTAAGCGAAGTGTTCTATCTTGAAGACTTCCTCGAGATTGAGAAGGAATACCCCAACTTCCACTTCCATCTCGCACTTGACCGTCCCGATCCAGTTGCCGACGAGGCTGGAGTGAAGTACACGGCAGGTTTCATAGCACCTGTGATGTATGAGACCTATCTCAAAAACCACGAAGCGCCCGAAGATTGTGAGTACTACATGTGCGGCCCTGCAATGATGAGCAAGACCGTTAACGAGGTGCTCGACAAGTGTGGCGTTGACCCAAGTTCAATCCACTACGATAACTTCGGGTAATCAGCATAAGAAACACCACTTTTCGTAATATGCTCCAAGGCTTACTTAAGTAAACCTTGGAGTTTTTTTATAGTCAAAAATAAGATGATGCACTCCACTACAACATTTTTTAATATCAGTAATTTGCACCATTTGAGACTAAAACACTAATTTAGCACCCTGATTTAAAATAATAGACCGCATGAAACGATTTATCATCTTATTTACTATAGCAATTGCCACCGTAACAGCTGTCAATTCGCAAACAATGAATGTGGCTCTCAACAAGCTCTACTGCGACACATCGGACTTTGTGTTACCTGACAAGGCAATAAAGCAGAAAATGCCCATGCTAACGATTGCCAACCCAAAATGGGACTTCACTGTCAAGTTTCGTGACATAGCCAACCGCATTGCGACCGAGGATTATGATAACATTGTCTTCACAGTAATGCTTCACTACGCAGGTGTGGGAATTGACATTGACATTGATTCTCAGGACATTCTCGACCTTAACAATGTTAAGTATTATGGTGACTTCATTGTTGACCGTCGCCACTTCGTGCTACTTGAGAACGAGGATAACAAGGACCTGTTAAAAACCTTCTTCAAAAAAGCACGTGGAAAAGACGTGGTGTTTGAGCGAACTTTCGAGAAAGTAATCGACATGATTGCAATTGAGCCTACTCACTACAAAGCCATCTACAACGAGCGACAGCGCAGTTATAAGGTCAATGAGTTCATTGCCAATGGTACCGACAAACTCAACAAGGCACCTGCTCAAATTCAAGATGCACCTCAAGAGCAGAATGTAGACGACAACGATGCTTTTAAAATAGATGTCGAACTTTTTGACCAATAAATCTTGCTATTTTCACTTTTTATTACTATATTTGCTCAGTCGTTTAACTCTAACACTTTGTGTCATGGAAAAATCAGGTAATTATGTGGTAACTCTAGGCAGGCAGTTTGGCTGCGGAGCTAGAGAGATTGGGCAATTGGTGGCAAAAATACTCGGCATAGAGTATTACGACAAGCGACTGTTGCTCGAGGCTGCAAAGTCGAGTGGAGTGGCGCCATCGGTGTTTGAAGCTTCAGATGAACGCACACCCAAGTTCTTCTCATCACTGTGGTCTTTCAATCTAGGCTACTATAGCGGTGCTCTTTTTGCTGGCGACCAGCCAGTGAAAGAAGACAACGTGTACCAAGCACAGAGCCAAGTGATGATTGACCTGGCACATAAGGGGCCATGCCTGATAGTTGGACGCAGTGCCGACTATATTCTGCGCAACGAAACCAATGTAATCAGCATTTTCCTGCATTCTTCTCTCGAAGATCGCATCAAGAGGATCATCAAGCGTGGTGACTGCAAGACCAAAAAGGAAGCTAAGGACATGGCAATCAAGCAAAACAAACTGCGCGCAAACTTCTACGACTTCTATACCGACAAGCACTGGGGACAGAGCGAGAGCTATGACCTATCTATCGACTGCTCTAAACTTGGTCCCGAAGGCACAGCTAAGCTCATTGTTGACTATGTGAAGACAAGACTAGCCAAGCAATAAGAGTAATTGACTCACCTGACTCACTTGACTCACTTTTGTCAAACAACGGTAACAACATTAAAACAACGGTAACAACAAATGCATTTTAGTGTGGGACAAAATTGAAATAATTATTTAATCTCACAAAGCTGCATCTATCGATGTCGAAAAGCCTGCTCACGCAGGAAAAAAATCAGGTCAAGTCGCAACAATAGTACATTAATTAATTGTTGATTATAAAAGGTACATTTATAAATGCTGTATCATTAAGATTGTCAGATTGTTGTAAAAAGTAAGGGTACGCATATTTTTCTTGCAAAATTCAATGTCTGCCCTTATCTTTGCAACGAACTAAAATAAAAGAATTATATCATGAAACGGTTTGCTCAATTGTTATTCTTATTAATTTCTGTGATGCTATTGTCATCATGTGAGGATGATATCGGTAAGCGCCAGGTAGCATTCACTGCTACTATGCCAAGCGATGACTTGTCGTCCTCACGGCCTGGCAGCATTATAAACGGCGTACCAACGGCTGAGGGGTTCAATCTGAATGCCCAGTGGCAAGAAGGCGACAAGATACAGCTTTTTGTCCGTCAAGACGGCAAAGTATATCAAGCCGAGAACCCATCCACTGTTTCTGACATAAGCAGCGATGGCAAGACCTGCACTTTTGAGCTGTTGCTGCCCAAGTCGGTCAATCGTGATAAGGACTATGATATCATTGGTGTGACAGGGGTGGAGGCCTATATAGAGGGAGAGGATGTTATTGCCTCATGCACCCTGACGCGATGTGGTTCACAGCAAAGAAAGGTAGCAACCAGGCGAAGTTCCGTCACATGTGTGCCTACGAGGTTCTACATGTGAATAACATTTCCAATTCTAGCATAAGGTTTAAGCACTGCGGCTTTGATGTTTCAACTTCATGGTACAAATATAGTGACAGAGTAGTGCTTACTGGTGATGCCTTTTCGGGATACGAGGCAGGACAAAACGATATCGAGAGTAATGAAATCACGATAGCTCCAAGGGAAACCGGAACGATATTGACATGGTATATTCCAAGGTTTGATGTAAATGATGAGACAACCGAGGCTACCATCAACGATGCCAGGCTTAAGGCCGTAGTCAATGGAGGGGCTGTAATCACAGCCGATGTGATAAAATCATATAAAAAATTCGCCCGTGGCAATGCCTACTATATGGAAGTCAACTGGGACGGCTCAACTTTGTATTTCACGAATGACTTCTGCCCCGATGGAAACCATCCGCACGTTATTGACCTGGGCTTGCCGTCGGGAACAAAGTGGGCGTGCTGTAATGTTGGCGCCAATAGTCCGTCAGAGCGTGGAGACTATTTTGCCTGGGGAGAGACTTCTCCCAAGACGGCTTTTGGAGAATATAATTACAAGTGGTACATCGCCGGTGACGACCATAGAATCACGAAGTACTGCTCTAATAGTGACTATGGTACTGTCGACAACATAATATCAAATTTATGAGCTTTTGGAGAACTGCACAAGTGAATGGATTAAAGTAAACGGAATGAGCGGTTGTCTCATCAAGAGCAAAACAACCAACGGGGCAATTTTCTTTCCTGCTGCTGGCTGGTACACTAAATACGGATTTCGGATGTTAGATATAAGAGGCGAATACTGGTCACGCGTTAATCCCTACATTTCATTGCCTAACATGGCATATTTGTTGGTATTCAATTATGGTGAGATGGGCTGGATTCGTGTGGGCTATACTGTCCGTTTTAACGGTTTGAGCGTTCGTGCTGTGTACGTTGGACAAGAGTAATTGTTTTCGAAGTCAATAATTATTTCAGTATATATTTATGAAAAACTTCGCCTTATTATTTATAATCGCCGTAGCGCTGTTGTCTTCATGTGAAGATGATATTGCCAAACGCCAAGCAGTGTTCACCGCCTCGATGCCTGCCGATGACTTGTCGTCCTCACGGCTTGGCAGCATTATAAACGGCGTGCCAGAGGGTGAAGTATTTAATCTGAATGCGCAGTGGAAAGAAGGCGACAAGATACAGATTTTTGTCCGTCAACACGGCAAGGTGTATCAAGCCGAGAGCCCAGCCACAGTTTCTGACATAAGCAGCGACGGCAGGACCTGCACTTTTGAGCTGTTGCTGCCCAAATCGGTCAATCGTGATAAGGACTATGATATCATTGGTGTGACAGGGGTGGAGGCCTATATAGAGGGAGAGGATGTTATTGCCTCATGCACCCTGACGCGAACGCGAGCGGGCATTGATGACAACGAAGCGCTGTTGCTGCCGATGTGGTTCACAGCAAAGAAGGGCAACAACCAGGCGAAGTTCCGTCACATGTGTGCCTACGAGGTTCTATATGTGAACAACAGCTCTGAATCAAGTATCACGTTTAGGCACGCTGGCTTTAATGTGCTTACTCCATGGTACAAATATAGCGACAGAGTAGTGCTTACTGGTGATGTCTTTTCGGGATACGAAGCAGGACAAAACGATATCGAGAGTAATGAAATCACGATTGATGCTTGGGAAACAGGCGCGATAGTGACAAGGTATATCCCTGCTCACGATATCACAGATGAGTCAACAGGTGCTACAATTGATAATGCCAAGATTAAGGCTGTTGTCAACGGCAACGCTGTCAGCACCATCGATGCATTGAAAGCATATAAAATTTTTGCACGAGGCAATGCTTATTATATGCAAGTTACCTGGGACGGCTCAAACCTATATTTTTCTAATGATTACTGCCCCGATGGAAATCATCCGCACATGATTGATTTGGGCTTGCCGTCGGGAACTAAGTGGGCGTGCTGTAATGTGGGAGCCAATAGTCCGTCAGAACGTGGAGACCATTTTGCTTGGGGCGAAACCACTCCCAAGTCGTACTTTAGGCTTAATAACTACAAATGGTATGCTAATGGTGATGACCATAATATCTTGAAGTATTGTTGTAACAGCGATTACGGCACTGTAGATAACAGGCCAGAGCTCAAACTAGAAGATGACGCAGCCTATGTGAACTGGGGATTGGAGTGGGAAATGCCTTCATTGAATCAGATTTTTGAGCTAGTAGATAACTGCACAAGTGAGTGGGCAAAGGTGAATGGCATGAGTGGATGTCTTTTCAAGAACAACACAAATGACAGCGCCATTTTCTTCCCACTTCCTGGTTGGAACCCAAGAGGGGCGGGATTAGACGCTGTGGGCAACTATTGGTCAAGAGGTTATAGATACGACATTTGGCCTAACTTGGCTTATGTTTTGTGTATCAAGTATGGTCATACTGGTGCCTATGTGGCCTATTTACCTCGATATTATGGAGCAAACGTTCGTCCTGTATATGTCGCACAAGAGTAAAATTACAGCCACTAAATTTATTCTAGTTATAATTATTTTTTAAAATTTAAATACGATAACAACTGCTCCCTTAAGTAAAAATAGGAGCAGTTATTTTATCTTTTCCAGGCACTGATGAAAATAAATCTCACTTTATTTTGTAAATCCCACATATTGCAGTATTTTTGCCGAAGATTAGAAAACTACTTGAAACATTAACACAAAACAATGGAACAACTGTTTATCGACCTGGAGAAGAAAGCTGTTGCCACTCCGCAACGCTTAGTATTACCCGAGAGTTTTGAACCCCGCACACTGCAAGCCGCTAATCTTGTGATTGAGCGTGGTGCAGCTAAGGTTATCCTCATTGGTGACAAGAACGAAATCGTTGCTAAAGCCAATGAACTGGGTTTCAACAACATCGAGAAAGCAACATTCATCAACCCTGCCAATGCTGAAGAGCTTGAGCCTTATGCTCAGCTGCTGCAAGAGTTGCGCAAGAAGAAAGGTATGACAATTGAGCAGGCACGCGTCACTGCCGCCGACCCTCTTTACCTGGGTTGCCTTCTTATTAAGAACGGCGATGCCGATGCCCAAGTGGCCGGTGCCGAGAACACTACTGGCAATGTGCTGCGCGCTGCTTTCCAAGTGCTCAAAACCGCTCCTGGCGTGAGCGCTGTATCAGGTGCATTTATTATGCTCCTTCCCGAGGGAAGCCCCTACGGTGAGAACGGCACAATGGTATTTGCTGACTGTGCTGTTATCCCCGATCCCGATGCAAGCCAGCTCGCTCAGACTGCCGTGCTGACCGAGAAGACTGCACGCGACATTGCAGGAATCGACCCCAAGGTGGCTATGCTCAGCTTCTCGACCAAGGGCAGTGCAAGTCATGAAAGAGTTGATAAAGTTACTGAGGCTCTGCGCTTAGCCCGCGAGATGAACCCCGATATGAAGATTGATGGTGAGTTGCAAGCAGACGCTGCAATCGTGCCCAGCGTGGGTGCTTCAAAGGCTCCTGGTAGCGACATTGCAGGTAAGGCCAACGTACTAGTGTTCCCTAACCTCGAGGTTGGAAACATTGCCTACAAGCTCGTGCAGCGCTTAGCAGGCGCCACAGCTGTAGGTCCTGTTCTTCAAGGACTTGGAGCTCCAGTTAACGACCTCTCACGTGGCTGCTCGCCCGACGATGTTTACAAGACAATCCTTCTTACCTGCAATCAGGCAATAAGCAAGAAACAGTAGAGAGGAAAGAGGTAAGAGGTGAGAGTGCTCCACCAATAAATCCACCTCTGACCACCTATAAACTAAGAACTAAGAACTATAAACTAAAAACTATAAACAGATTATGAACATTCTAGTGCTCAACTGCGGCAGTAGCTCTGCCAAGTACAAACTCATCGAGGTAAAAAGCAACACTATCCTGGCCGAGGGTGGCGTGGAGAAAATTGGTCTGCCAGATGCTTTCATCAAGATGAAACTTGCCGACGGCAAGAAGAATCTTGACTTGGGACTCATCAACCACGATGGAGCAATCAAAGCCATTCTCGATGCGCTTGTAAACCCCGAATATGGCTGCATCAAGGGCTTTGATGAGATTGATGCTGTAGGTCACCGCGTAGTTCACGGCGGCGAGAAGTTTAACAAGAGCATGCTTATCACCGAGGAGGTTAAGGACATGATTAAAGAGTGTTACAACATCGCACCCCTTCACAACCCCGTGAACATGGCTGGCATCGATGCTATCACCAAGGTGCTCCCTGACGTGCCACAGGTGGCTGTATTTGACACTGCATTTCACCAGACAATGCCAAAGCACGCCTACCTCTACCCTCTTCCCATGAAGTACTACGAGGAGGACCATGTGCGTCGCTACGGCTTCCACGGCACTAGCCATCGCTTTGTTTCGCGCCGCGTGTGCGAAATGCTAGGTACCGACTGGCAAGACAAGAAGATCATATGCTGCCACATTGGTAACGGTGCCAGCATTAGCGCAATCAAGAATGGCAAGAGCATTGACACATCGATGGGTCTTACCCCAACCGAGGGTCTTATGATGGGAACTCGCAGTGGCGACGTTGATCCAGGCGCCCTCATATTCCTCATGGAGAAATACAATCTCACTGCCAAGGACCTTATGCGCATCGTGAACAAGGAGAGCGGTGTGCTGGGCATTACTGGCATCTCGAGCGACATGCGTGAGATTTGCGACGAGATCGACAAGGGCAACCCAATTGCCAAGCTCGCTATGGACATGTATGAGCTGCGCATCTTGAAGTACATAGGTGCCTATGCAGCCGAGCTCAATGGCGTGGACATCATCGCATTCACAGGTGGTGTGGGCGAGAATCAGACTCCCACCCGCAAGAACCTGTGCCGCAACCTCGAGTATCTAGGCGTTAAGATCGACGAGGAGCTCAACGACAAGCTGTGGCGTGGCAAGGAAGGCGAAATCAGCACCCCCGACAGCAAGGTTAAGGTGGTGGTTGTCATGACCGACGAGGAGTACATGATTGCACGCGACACCGAGGCTATTATCGAGGGGCGCGAGCCTTAAGGTCACAACCCACATCAATAATAAAGTGGACAAATTCTCACATTGAGATTTGTCCACTTTGTTATTTGTTTTTCCTCACTTTTAGCCAGTTTAGGTTAAACAAATTAAGCCATTTCGATACCTTTGCTACAAAGTGAAACCACAACAACAAAAACAATAAAAAACTTGTTTTCTTGACCTTAAAAACTAATCGTGAATTTCTTTTAAATAAATGTATTTCAGGCGTTTTTTTCATTGAAAAACTTTTGTCAGTTCCAAAATAATACCTACTTTTGCTTGCTATTTAACATGAATAATAAATATTTTATTATAACACCAATTTTTTAAACAACATTAAAACCAAAAACGAACCTGATGGAACTAAAAAATGCAATGGCCGGCACTCTTGAGTCGGGCGACATTCTTATCCAAATTGCGCCATCTGACGTTGACGGACTACACATTGAGCTCGACAGCACGGTAGCCTATCAATTTGGCGAGCAAATCTATCAATTTGGCGAGCAAATCAAGAAAGTGATCACCAACACCCTGCAAGAATTGGGCATTAACAAAGCAAATGTGAAAGCAACCGACAAGGGCGCTCTCGACTGCACTATCAAGGCACGCGTTACCGCTGCTGCTGTGCGCTCGACCGGCGTTGATGTCTGGGCTTAATCGTTTACTCAAACCTTTTAAACTTTCAAGAAATTATGGAAAGATTAAGAAGAACAATGATGTTTGTTCCAGGTAACAATCCTGGTATGATGGCAGACGCATATATCTATGGTCCCGATTCTATCATGCTCGACCTTGAAGACAGTGTTACAATGGCAGAGAAAGATACTGCCCGCCTGCTCGTGTATAACGCACTTAAGACTATCGACTACGGCGATACCGAAATGGTCGTTCGCATCAACCCATTAAACACTCCTTATGGAAAGAAAGACATCGAGGCCGTTGTAAAGGCTGGCGTTGATGTAATTCGTATGCCTAAGACAGAGACTGCCGAAGAGGTAATTGAGGTGGAGCGTGAAATTGAGAAAGTAGAAAAAGAGATTGGTTGCCTGGGACGCACTCAAATCATGGCAGCCATCGAGAGCGCTCTTGGTGTTGTTAATGCCTATGCAATTGCAACAGCCTCTAAGCGCATGATGGGTATTGCACTTGGTGCCGAGGACTACAGCGCTAACCTAAAGACTCAGCGTACTCCCGAAGGCAGTGAGCTGCTTCTCGCTCGCGAGACCATCGTTGTTGCTGCCCGTGCAGCTGGCATCGATGCCCTAGATACTGTATACTCTAACCTCAACGATATGGAAACCTTCCGCAACGAGGTTGAGGCCATTAAGAAGCTTGGTTTCGATGGCAAGTCGATTATCAACCCACGACAGATTGAGGTTGTTAACGAGGTATTTGCTCCAAAGGAGAAAGACATCCAGAAGTCACTTACCATTCTCGCCGCCATCAAGGAGGCCGAGAAGAAGGGTTCGGGCGTTATCGCTGTCAACGGTAAGATGGTTGACCGCCCAGTAGTTTTAAGAGCACAACGTACAATCGACCTGGCTATCGCTTCAGGCATTTTAACAAAGGAGGACATACAATGAACAGCATAAAAGACAGAGCAGATCTCATTGCAGCAGCTGCAAAGAAAATGGGTAAAGACGTCTTCAAAGACGATCTAGTGAAAATCAGCACCCCACGTCACGACTTGCAAAGAAAATCAGGCAAAGTGGTAACCCTTGAAGAAGCCATCAAGAAGAGTGGTCTCAAGGACGGTATGACTATCTCATTCCACCACCACTTCCGTGGAGGTGACAAGGTGATTAACATGGTGGTTGACAAGCTCGCCGAAATGGGCTTCAAGAACCTCCACCTTGCATCTTCAAGCCTTATCGACGTTCACAAGCCTCTTATTGAGCACATTAAGAACGGTGTTATCACAAAGATTTCGACTTCTGGTCTTCGTGGCGACCTTGCTACCGCAGTTTCTCACGGCTTGATGGAAGAGCCTGTTGTGTTCCGTTCACACGGTTCTCGCGGCTATGCCATCGCTACTGGTGAGCTTCACATCGACGTAGCATTCCTGGGCGCATCATCGAGCGATCCACTTGGTAACGCAGCTGGTTTCTCAATGAGCGAGAATGCCAAGAGCATTTGCGGTTCATTGGGATATGCACTTCCCGATGCTAAGTATGCCGACAAGACCGTCATCCTTACCGACGACCTTGTTGACTATCCTAACCAACTTAACGCCATCAGCGAAGCCGATGTTGACTACGTCGTAGTTGTTGACTCAGTGGGCGATTCAAGCAAGATTTCTTCGGGCGCAATCCGCGACACCAAGAATCCACGTGATATCCTCCTTGCCAAGAAGGCTGCCAAGGTTGTCATCAACAGTGGTTACTTCGAAAACGGCTTCTCATTGCAGACTGGTTCAGGTGGTGCTTCACTTGCTGTTACCAAGTATCTGCGTCAAGCCATGATCGACAAGGGCATCAAGGCACGCTTTGCTCTTGGTGGTATCACAAGCCACATGGTGAAACTGCATCAGGAAGGTCTTATCGACCGTCTTATCGACGTTCAGTCGTTTGACAAGGTTGCAGCTGAGTCACTGATGAGCGACCCAATGCACAAGAGCGTATCGGCCAACGAATATGCCGCTTTGCTTGAGCCAGGTTCAGCAACTCACTTCCTCGATGTTGTTATCCTTTCGGCCCTCGAGGTTGATGTTAACTTCAACGTTAATGTGCTCGTAGGTAGTGACGGTATCATCCGTGGTGCCATTGGTGGTCACCCCGACACTGCTGCCGACTCAGCACTCTCAGTTATCGTTTGCCCATTGCTTCGTGGCCGCATTCCATGCGTTGTTGACGAGGTTACCACTCTCATCACTCCGGGTTCTACTGTTGATGTTGTGGTTACTGAGTTTGGCATCGCTGTCAATCCTCGTCGTCCCGAGCTCAAGAAGCGTCTTCAAGATGCAGGCATCGAGATTGTCGAGATTACAGCATTGCGCGACCGTGCAAAGAGCATCATTGGCGAAGCTGCTCCACTGCCATTTGGCGACAAGGTTGTGGGCATCGTGATGAACCGCGACGGCTCGGTTATGGATGTTATCAAGAACATTAAGGACTAAACCGACAATTTGAAGTCTAAATAATGGAGATTACGCTTGACATGTTGCTGGCAAGCCGTGACCACAGAGTTGAAATGCAACACTTGTTGAGGGAAAAACACCCCAACCTCACTCTTGTGTGCCTCACGGTGATTATGCCAGGCAATGTTAAGCGTAATCTTTCCTCTTTAATTGTCTCACAAGCAGCCATTAACGCTCTGCTTGGCAGTCTCGAGGGAAACATAGTGGATGTTGTAACACGCGACTTGCCAACAGGCTACGAGGCCTATGTGATTACCTCTTTATCACAAAGCGAGGCAAAATTAATTGCCTGTAATATCGAGGATACACATGAGCTTGGCCGCTTGATGGACATTGACGTGCTTGATGTCAATGGCGTCCCAGTGAAACGCGAAATGGTGGGGTCACAACCCCGCAAGTGCTTAATGTGTGACAACGAGGCACGATATTGCATGCGTAATCGCACCCACACACCACAAGAGCTCAATGAAAAAATCCAAAAGATGATCGACGACTATGTTCAACAACTTTGACATAGTGGAAATGCCACTCACGGTGAAACGCAACCGCACAATGGTCGAGAATTTCCTCGCCAAGAGCGACTTGCGCCTCGACGATGTGGACTACTATGCAGCAGTTGTCGACCGTGAGAGCTACTCAATGCTCGCTGGCGGAGGATTCGAGGGCGATATCATCAAGTGCATTGCAGTTGATGATTCACTTCGTGGTACTGGCATAAGTCAGCAACTCATCTCGCACCTCATGTCACAGATGAACGCTCAGGGGCACAACAGCGTCAAGGTGTTCACTAAACCTGGCAATATCGACATTTTCGAGAGCTTAGGCTTCAAGACCCTGGGCGAGAGCAGCAAGGCTATCTTGCTTGAAAATGGTCTTGATGGTCTCTCCACCTATGTCAATTACTTGAGTTCTCTAAAGCGCGAGGGCAATAATGGCATGATTGTAATGAATGCCAACCCGTTCACTCTTGGACACAAGTATCTGGTGGAGCAGGCAGCTGCACAAGTCGACAATCTATATGTCATCGTTGTAGCTGAGGACAAATCACTGTTTACCAGCAATGAACGATTGGCAATGGTAACTGCCGGATGTGCCCATCTAAAGAATGTCACTGTGTGCCGCGGCAGCAGTTACATAATCTCGGCTGCAACGTTCCCCTCCTATTTCATCAAGCAGGCGAGTGATGCTGCAATGGCTCAAATTGAGCTTGACCTTGATGTGACAGCCAGGCACATTGCTCCTGCTCTTGGAGCAACTGTGCGTTTCGTGGGAAGCGAACCCAGCGATGAGCTAACTCGCGCCTATAACCAAGCCATGCACAACCAATTGCCTCAACGGGGCATCAAGGTTATTGAACTGCAGCGACTGGAGAAAAAAGGAAATCCTGTAAGTGCCAGCAATGTTAGTAAACAGCTTACTGGTGGCAACCTACGGAGCGCAATGAGTTTGGTACCAACCACAACTCTGCCCTATCTTGTGTCATGGCTTGCTGTCAACGCTTTGCAACAAGAACTTGACCTAACTCCTAAACCAGGACTTGTCGACACCCACGACAATGGTGCACACACCGACATGGACTACGGCACGATGCAACGCAGCATCAACGCACTAAGACCATATTTCACTCAACTTGCTGTAATGAGCTGTGACGGCACCTTACCGGCAGCACGTGAGCTTCAACAACTTGGCATCGACGCCGAGAAGACGATGCTCTATGCCACAAGTGGAGTGAACACTCATCGTGGAGCATTATTCTCGATGGGACTTGCAGTAGTGGCAGCATGCAATGTGCTAGCTAATGGCTGCAATAGCGACGTTCTTGACCAATGGAGCAAGATAGTGGCAAACATTGCATCTCAAATGCAGGGATGTAATGACTCTCACGGCAGTAACGTCAAGAAACAGCACAACGTGGCTGGAGCTCTTGATTTGGCTCGCACTGGATATAAAGACGCTAGCAAATGGACTAGTTTCTATCTCCACAACAGCAACGACGAGCACATCAAGCACAAGACTTTATTATTTATAATGTGTAGTCTCGACGACACCAATGTCATTCACCGCGCAGGTTATGACGTGGCACAGCAAGTGAAACAAGAAGCAGCTCACCTGCTCGAGAATTTCTCAATCGAAGGTCTGGAGCAAATGAACCAAAGTTTCATTGAAAGGAACATTTCACCTGGTGGTGCAGCCGACATGTTGTCGCTCACATTATTCCTCTCGACTCTAACAAACAAGACAATAATTAATTCATTTTTTTAATAGTTATAACTAATTAAATTTCTAAATTCACTATGGTAGAATTAATCAAACATGGAGTTTACCTGATTGACGGTGCCGAAATCCGCACCGACGCTAATGGCATGCCCTCAGCCGACGAGGCACGCGAAAACACTATTACCTATGGCATTCTGCGCTCACACGACGTAGACGGCAGCAAGGGTAAGAAGATGAGAATCCGCTTCGACGCCATGATGTCGCACGACATCACCTACGTGGGCATTATTCAAACTGCTCGCGCCAGCGGTCTCGACAAGTTCCCATTGCCCTATGCAATGACCAACTGCCACAACTCGCTTTGCGCCGTTGGTGGTACAATCAACGAAGACGACCATGTATTCGGTCTTTCAGCTGCCAAGAAGTATGGTGGCATCTACGTTCCTGCCAATCAGGCCGTTATTCACCAGTATGCTCGCGAGGCAATGGTTAAGTGCGGCAACATGATTCTGGGTAGCGATAGCCACACTCGCTATGGCTCACTCGGTAACATGGGTGTAGGTGAAGGTGGTGGCGAGCTCGTTAAGCAGCTCCTCAAGAACACTTGGGACATCAACGCACCAGAGGTGGTACTCGTTTGGTTGGAAGGCAAGCCCCGCAAGGGTGTAGGTCCTCACGATGTTGCCATCTCATTGGTAAAGGCCACATTTGAAAGCGGTTTCGTTAAGAACAAAGTTCTCGAGTTTGCTGGTCCTGGCGTTAAGGAGTTGCCAATCGACTTCCGTAACGGTATCGACATCATGACTACCGAGACCACTTGCTTGAGCTCTATATGGGTTACCGACGATGAGGTTAAGCACCACTACGAGATTCACAAGCGCCCACAAGACTACCGCGAGCTCAAGCCCGGTAAGGTAGCTTACTATGACGCAATGATCAAGATTGACCTGAGCACTCAGGAGTCAATGATCGCTCTCCCATTCCACCCATCTAACGCTTACACTATCCACGAGCTCCAGGAGAATCCTGTTGAGATCTTGAAAGCTGTTGAGGAAGATGCTAAGAAGCGCTTTGGCGACAAGATCCAAGTTGACCTCGTTGACAAAGTTATCGACGGTAAGGTTCACGCTGACCAGGGTATCATCGCTGGTTGCTCGGGCGGTACTTACGACAACCTCAGCGCTGCAGCTTCTATCATGAAGGGTGCTAGCATTGGTAATGACTACTTCACCATGAGTGCTTATCCACAGTCAGTTCCCGTTTATCTGGCAACTACTCGCAACCGCATCGCCGAGGAGCTTCTTGAGGCTGGCGTAGTTATCAAGCCTGCATTCTGTGGCCCTTGCTTCGGTGCTGGTGACGTTCCTAGCAACAATGGTCTGAGTATCCGTCACACAACCCGTAACTTCCCCAACCGCGAGGGTTCTAAGCCAGGTCAGGGTCAAATCTCGCTCGTTGCTCTGATGGACGCACGTTCTATCGCTGCAACTGCTGCTAATGGTGGCGTTATCACCGCTGCTACCGATGTTGACTACACCGACGACCACAAGCCTTACGACTTCGACGAGCGCGTTTATCAGCGCCGCGTATTCAACGGCTATGAGCATGCCGACCTCAAGGAGGAACTCAAGTATGGTCCTAACATCAAGGATTGGCCCAAGATGTATCCAATGCAGGACAACATGCTCCTCGAGTTGGCAGCCGTTATCCACGATCCCGTTACCACTACCGACGAGTTGATTCCTTCGGGTGAGACTTCGAGCTACCGCTCTAACCCATTGAAGCTCTCTGAGTTCGCTCTTTCTCGCCGCGTTCCTGAGTACGTAGGCTTGAGCAAGCGCATCCAGGCACAAGACCTTGAGCGTCGTGCTGGCAATGTTCCCGAGAATGTTGCTGCAGCTCTCGCTAAGGTAGGTGCTAAGGCCGAGGACACTTCGTTTGGTTCTTGCGTATTTGCTAACCGTCCTGGTGATGGTAGTGCACGTGAGCAGGCTGCTTCTTGCCAGAAGGTGCTTGGTGGCGACGCCAACATCTGCTACGAGTATGCAACCAAGCGCTATCGCAGCAACTGCATCAACTGGGGTATCGTTCCTTTCACTATCGCTCCCGAGACCAAGTTTGAGTACAACCCAGGCGACTTCGTATTCGTTCCTGGCATCCGCGAGGCTATCGTTAGCGGTAAAGAGGATATTGACGCTAAGGTTATCACTGCCGACGGCATTAAGGACATCCACCTGTTCTTCCAGAACCTCACTCCCGACGAGCGTGAGATTCTTGCACAGGGCTGCTTGATGAACTACTACAAAAGCAAGAAATAATCATTAACAATTAATAATCATGTTGTGTGGCACCTTTAGCCATGTGCCACACAACTTTAAAACAAAATTTTTCTTACAACAATTATGGCAGAAAAAATCAAAATGACCACTCCTATCGTGGAGATGGACGGCGACGAGATGACCCGCATTCTGTGGAAGATGATCAAGGACGAACTCATCCTCCCCTTCGTGGACCTCAAAACTGAGTATTATGACCTTGGCCTCGTTAAGCGTGACGAGACTCGCGACCAAATCACTATTGAGGCCGCCGAGAAGACCAAAGAGCTTGGTGTAGCTGTTAAGTGCGCTACTATCACTCCTAACCTCAAACGCATGGACGAGTACAAGCTCCACGAGATGTGGAAGAGCCCAAACGGCACCATCCGTTCTATCCTCGATGGTACTGTGTTCCGCGCTCCTATCACCATCCCAAGCATCAAGCCCGTTGTTAAGAACTGGGAGAAGCCTATCACTATCGCTCGTCACGCCTATGGCGACGTTTACAAGAGCGTAGAGATCCGTGCCGATGAGCCAGGCGTTGCTAAGATGGTATTCGAAGGCGAGAGTGGCAAGAAGGAAGAGGTTGTTATCCACGAGTTCAAGGGTCCTGGCGTTCTGCAAGGTATGCACAACGTTGACAAGTCTATCCGCTCGTTTGCTCACAGCTGCTTCAAGTATGCTATCGACACCAAGCAAGACCTCTGGTTCTCAACCAAGGACACTATCTCTAAGAAATATGACGCTCAGTTCCGCATCATCTTCGAGGAGGTTTATGAGCAGAACTACAAGGCAGAGTTCGAGAAACTCGGTCTCGAGTACTTCTACACTCTTATCGATGACGCTGTTGCTCGCGTAATCCGCAGCAAGGGTGGTTACATCTGGGCGTGCAAGAACTACGATGGCGACGTAATGAGCGACATGGTTTCTACCGCATTTGGTTCACTCGCTATGATGACCAGCGTCCTCGTTAGCCCCGACGGCAACTACGAGTATGAGGCAGCTCACGGCACCGTGACCCGCCACTACTACAAGTATCTTGAGGGAGAGCAGACCTCTACCAACCCAATGGCTACCATCTTCGCATGGAGCGGTGCTCTACGCAAACGTGGTGAGAAAGACGGTCTCAACGACCTTATCAACTTTGGTGATCAGCTCGAAGGCGCTTGCTTCGATACCCTCAACGCAGGTATCGTTACTAAGGACCTCGTAAACCTCATGGAAGGCATCGAGCCCAAGCAGGTTAACAGCCTTGAGTTCATCCAGGCCATCCGCGCTAACCTCGAGAAACGTCTCGGTTGCTAATCACATCTTTACTAACAAAAATAAAAACACCGGCATTTTTGTCGGTGTTTTTTATGTTAGGATATTATTGAATTTAGTAGAACTTCTCCCCCATTTCGGTCATAATCGACGGGATGTCGATGTTTTGTGGGCAATGACTAGCGCAACTACCACAATTGAGGCATTCGGATGGCGGACTTATCGATTCCACCTTAGCCAGCAGGTCTTTTAGGCCGAAATCGCCATCCACCTTGTATTTATTGTAAAGTTTCAAAAACTCTGGAATGTTGATGCCCATTGGGCAGTCGTCCGTGCAGTAACGGCACGCAGTGCAAGGCACTTGCATCTGGGACTTAAACATCTCCATAGCACGGAAGAGAAGGTCACGATCGGCTTCGGTGAAGTTGTTGTTATCGTCAAAGGTTCTCAGATTATCCTCCACCTGCACCATCGTGCTCATGCCGCTCAGTATCACCTGCACTTGTGGAAGCGAGCGCACAAAGCGGAACATCCACGATGCCAACGACCAATCAGGATGTGCTTCACGCAGCATCGCCTCTGCTTCGGGAACTAGACGAGAAAGTCGTCCACCTCGCACAGGCTCCATAACAACAATGGGAATGTTGCGTTCCTCAAGAATCTTATACTCCTCTTGAGTTTGAGAAAACAGCCAGTCGAAACAGTTGAGCTGAATCTGGGCAAAGTCCCAGTCATACTGCTCCACAAACCACCTCAACGATTCGATGCTGGCATGGCATGAGAAACCGAGGTTGCGAATGCGTCCTTTCTCTTTTTGCTCAATGAGATAGGCCACACTGCCATCCTCCACATAAGGATGGATAGTATTGTCGCCAATGGCATGAATTAGATAGAAATCGAAATAGTCGGTCTTGAGCTTCTTGAGCTGAGTCTCAAACACATGGCGATAATCGGGATTAAAGCCAATGTTGAACTTGGTGGCAAGATAAAAACTATCACGGGGATAGTTTGGCAGAACCTCACCCAAGAAGGTCTCGCTGTCCTCATGGTGATACATAAAAGCTGTATCGTAATAGGTTACACCACCCTTCATGGCTCGGTCAATCATCGCACTGGCCTTCTCACGGTCGATGCGCCCGTCTTTCTCGGGCAATCGCATATTGCCAAATCCCAAGCGAGAGATGGTTATATCTTTATATTTCTTGTATTCCATAATTATTTTTAAAGACAATTAAGGATGAAGTGGCATTTTTTCTTTTTTATTAAGGACAATTTTGCACCGCAGTCAATTATCAGTAATAACATAGTATCTAATGCAAAATAATCTTGTCTTTAGTTGTCTTCCCAAATTAACATTTTATTTCTTAAGGAGATAACGTAAAACCAGGTATCCACCCACAATCTGAATCAAGCATCCAGACCAGCCAAGAATGATATCTTGCGAAGCCTTCTCAATTGCCCCAGTCATAGCCCACTCGGCAAGCAAGCCAATGAGCTGATAAGCGATAACTGCCAGTGCAACTGTGAGCAAGGTCACTTTATTGGTCTTCTTGGCTATCATTGCAGCTGCCACAGCAAGTGTCACGCTCTTGATGAGGATGATGGGCAATGCGGCTGCTGGAGGCATACCAAACAAAGCACTGTTAAGCAGTGGCGACAGCACAGCTGTGGTCAAGCCCACAGTGAAGCCATACTTATAGGCTGCTACTAAAGTGAAGAAATAGATGGGCAGGAAAATCAGTCCGCCCTGTGGCATTAGATGACATAGCTGGGGCAAAGCAATGTTGCCAACTACAAACAAAGCAGCCAAAAGGTAGGTTTTCATCTGGCAGTAACTAAGCTGATACAGCGCAACGTTTTGAGTAGAAGATTTCATGATTCAATGATATTATTGTTTATTAAAAATTCTTTTATAACTGTGAACGCCTTTTCTGGTTGAGTCATAGCCATTGTCAAGTTCTCAACTGGGCATATATCGGTCCCATTACGATTAATGATATTGGGAACTCGTTTGTCATATTCAACCTCTATATCATAATCTTGCAGAACCAGAACCGCCGGTTCACTTATAATTTGAGCATGCACTCGGCCCACATGGCCTAAAGCCAGCAGCAATGCTGCACCTCGACCTATAACTCGGTCGGCAACCGATGCCCCTTCAAGTGCTTCAGACCTAGTTTCAACAAGCTCAAAAAGATCTTTTACCCCTGGATTATGAAACTTTATTATCTCGCCTGCTAGGGTGCGCACCACTCCCCTAACGTCATCACAAGCAAGCATCTCTTTCAATTTATCCATAGTAGCAAAAAATCATTTAGACCTCAAAGTTACAAAATAAACTTCTCTTTACTAATTAATTATCAAAAAAAGCATAAAGTATTATTCCATTTTGAGGTTTCTTTGTGCTATTTTGCAACAAATGTCACGTGGCACATCATTTTTAGTTATTTTTACCACATATACTTTGCCTAATCACCAATTAATTGGTAACTTTGCAAATTATTTTGAATTCAATTATCTATAAGTCAGAAATGAAAATAACAGTTGGGCAATTAGCTGCCTTGGTTAATGGCACAGTCGAGGGCGACGAGTCTGCTTTAATCGACAATTATGCAAAGATTGAAGAAGCCACCCAGGGCTGCCTCACCTTCTTAGCTAATCCAAAATACACCCACTATATCTATACCACCAAAGCAACAGCTGTGCTGGTACGTAATGACTTTGTACCCGAACAGCACGTAAATGCAACTCTTATCAGAGTAAATGACCCATATGAGACTCTTGCTCATCTGCTCAACTTCGTTAGTCAGCAGCAACCAGTCAAGCAAGGCATTGAACAACCATGCCATTTGGGCAGTGATATGCCCGACGACATTTATGTTGGAGCTTTTGCCTATATAGGCAATAATGTTAAGGTGGGGAAAAATGTTAAAATCTATCCTCAGGTCTACGTTGGCGACAATGTGACTCTGGGCGATGATATCATCCTCTATCCTGGCGTGAAAATCTACCACGGATGTCGCATTGGCAACCGCTGCATCATCCAGGCAGGAGCAGTAATTGGTAGCGACGGATTCGGGTTCGCTCCCAAAGAAGATGGCACCTACGAGAAAATCGCACAGGTGGGTATCGTGATTCTTGAGGACGATGTGGAAATAGGAGCCAACACTACCATCGACCGAGCTACTATGGGTGCCACTGTGGTCAAGAAAGGAACTAAGCTCGACAACCTAATTCAAATTGCACACAATGTGGAAATTGGAGAAAACAATGTCTTTGCTGCACAAGTGGGCGTTGCCGGATCTACAAAGATTGGCAATCACAACATGGTAGGTGGTCAAGTGGGCTTTTCGGGGCACATCACTATTGGCGACAACAATGGAATAGGTGCTCAGTCGGGAATACCCAAGAGTATTGGAAACAATCTTCAAATCATTGGCACTCCACCAGTCGGAATAAAAGAATTCTACAAGAACTACCTTTACATTCAGCGACTTTCAGAAATGGTTCACGACATCAAAGACTTGAAGAAGGCCGTTGACAATTTATCTATCGAACAAAAGTAATTCAGAATATATGAAACAAAAAACTTTAAATGCTCCTTTCAGTGTGAGCGGCAAGGGCCTGCACTCAGGACTTAACGTGGAGGCTACATTCATGCCCGCTCCTGAAAATACGGGCTACGTTTTCAAACGCATCGACCTGCAAGACGCCCCAGTGATTGAGGCTCTAGCCGAGAACGTGGTGGAGACCAACCGTGGCACTGTCATTGCATGCAAAACCAACAAAGATGTAAAAGTTGGAACAATCGAGCATTCAATGGCTGCACTCTATGCTGCTGGCGTAGACAATTGCATTATCGAGATTAACGCACCCGAAATGCCAATTCTCGATGGTAGTGCTACTCTTTATAGCGAGAAAATCGAAGAAGTTGGACTTAAAGAGCAAGCAGCCGAGCGTGAGTTTTACGTGGTGAAACAGCGCATCAAGGTGGTTGACGAAGCCACTGGTTCTTCACTAATAGTGCTACCCGACGACGATTTCTCTATCGACACTATGATCGAGTTTGACTCACCTGTGCTTTCCAACCAGTTTGCTTCTCTCACATCACTTGCCGATTTTAAGGAAGAGATTGCTGGAAGTCGCACTTTCGTGTTCGTTCGTGAGATTTTACCTCTTGTCGAGAATAACCTCATCAAGGGAGGCGACCTCGACAACGCTATTGTCATCTATGACAAGAAGATGAGTCAGGAAGAACTCGACCGAATAGCCGATGTGGCTGGAGCACCTCACATTCCCAATGATCAATTGGGATATCTCAACCACAAACCTCTCACCTTCCCCAACGAACCAGCACGTCACAAACTGCTCGATGTGATGGGTGACTTGGCTTTGATAGGACGCCCACTTAAGGGACGCATTGTTGCCACCCGTCCAGGACACACAATCAACACCCGTCTCTCAAAACAGATTCGTAAGGAGCTTCGCTATCAGAACGTTCAGGCACCTGTTTACGACCCAAACAAGGCTCCCATAATGGACATTAACCGCATCAGGGAGCTTCTGCCTCATCGCTATCCTATGCAGTTGGTCGACAAGGTGATTGAAATTAGCGACAATTACATCGTTGGTGTGAAGAACGTCACAAGCAACGAACCATTTTTCCAGGGCCATTTTCCACAAGAGCCTGTGATGCCTGGCGTGCTTCAAATCGAGGCTATGGCACAGGTTGGGGGCCTATTGGTACTCAGTAGTGTTGATGAGCCAGAGCGCTATTCCACTTATTTCATGAAGATTGATAATGTGAAATTCCGCCAAAAGGTGGTTCCAGGCGACACCCTAATTTTCCACATCTCATTCATGACTCCATTGCGACGTGGATGTGCTGTAATGAAAGGCTATGCCTTTGTGGGCGAAAAGATTGTGAGTGAGGTCGAGTTTATGGCCCAAATTGTTAAAAACAAATAAAAACAGCATTATATAAAGATGAATATTTCACCACTAGCTTGCGTTAGCAATAACGCTATGATAGGAAAGGATGTAGTGATTGGTCCTTTTGTGACTATTGACGAGAATGTAGTGATTGGCGACGGAACTATCATCGATAGCAATGCCGTGATTCACTCAGGAGCAAGGATTGGCAACAACTGCCACATCCACTCAAGTGCTGTAGTGAGCGATATCCCTCAAGACCTCAAGTTTCAAGGCGAAGACAGTCTCACCATCATTGGCGACAACACCAGCATTCGTGAGTTTGTAACAATTCATCGAGGCACAACTTCTAAAGGTAAAACAGTCATTGGCAACAACTGCCTTATCATGGCTTACTGCCATGTAGCTCATGATTGCGAGTTGGGCAACAATGTAATCATGTCTAATACCGTTCAGCTGGCTGGTGAAGTAGAGGTAGGCGACTGGGCTGTGATAGGAGGCGGTGCTCTCGTGCATCAGTTTACCAAGATAGGCCCTCACGTGATGGTTCAAGGCGGAACTCTTGTCAACAAAGACATTCCTCCCTATGTGATGGCAGGACGTTACCCTATGTCCTATGAGCGTGTAAATTCCATTGGCCTACATCGTCGTGGATTCTCTAACGAGAAAATCAATAGCATTCAAGACGTGTACAGAGCACTATATATGTCGGGGTTGAACACTAGCGATGCTCTCAACAAAGTTATTGCCGAGCTTCCTCAATCGCCCGAGCGCGATGAGATTGTAGAATTCGTCAAGAACTCAAAGCGAGGCATCGTGAGAATGGGCATTTAATCACATTCACAATGCACAATGACTATAAAGAGACATTGGTTCGAACCAATGTCTCTTTAATTTTCATCTTATTTTTGAAACGTCTACAGCGAGTCGAGTTTACTGCTACCAAGCACGTAGTAAATACGGCTAAGTATATTTTTCAACGACTCATTCATGGGCATAATCTTATAGGCTTTCTCAAGATAGGGCAAAGCCTCGGCATAGAGCGTTTTTGCCTCTGTCGAACGATGGTCATCACCTGATATAGCCTTGTTATATAGCGCATTACCAAGGTCAAACAATCCTCTAGGATGATCAGGATTTAGCGCTACTGTCTTTTTATAGTAAGGGATTGCCGCATCAATGCCATGTTCTATCTCAACAAGACGACCTTTAAGGTCGTAATAGTCGGCAACAAGCGAGTCGCTCTCTATAACCTCATCGAGCAGTTCGTTTGCTTCTTTATAGTTCTTGGTTTTAAGATAGTGGTTTATCAAGATGTGAACATAGCGAGGATCATTTGCACCAAGCATGTCGTGTGCCTCATGAGCAACACTCACAAGGTAAATCGTATCGCGCTGCCTGATCAGAGCGTCAATCCAGGTGTCGTAAAGTGCCTTCTTCTTATAGCCCAAGCTACGTGCACTCGACAACTGTTCTACGGCCTTGTCATAGTTTTTCCCTTGATAAGCGGCTAGCCCCTGAAAAAAACGGTTGTAGGCCACCACTGAATCGGGTTCGGCCTTCTTCCTCTTTTTTGCCCAATCGCTTTTTGCCAGCTTGCAATATATGTCCCAAGCTTTATATGCATTGTCCCAGTCACTAACCATATAAAAGTCACCTGCCACAGCACTGTAGTCCACAAGATGGTCAACTATCCTACCCACTATGTCTTGTGAAAACTTGGTCTTTACCTTTGGTGCCTTTGTCTTCTTGTCAATAACTTGATTCCCTTTCTTGTCGCGCACAGCAACCGAATCCTTATTCAGTGCAACCATAAATTTGTCGTAGCCATCGAGGAGCGCCATGCCTGCCTCAGTCGAGTTTATCTTCTCGCCTGCTGCTTTATTATTCATCATCTTATCATAGATTGAATAATGTATCTTTCCTGCCACCCACCATGGCTCGGCTTTATCTTTGGTTTCTTCGTTCTCAAGTGCCTTGCTGATTTTCTTGAGCGAGTTTTTATAACTGTCAACAGTGAGAGTCAACCCACTGATTTCTTTCTTAACCTCGTTCACAAGGCGTTGCTGACCATTTACCAAGAATGGCATGGCCACGAGATACAATAGCGCGACAATAGTATTTTTCATCATCAGTTTTTATTGAAACGCTGTGCACAACATTCATCAAGGATGTCATGCACAGCGTTATTCAGCACTTGTCAATATGACATTTTATTTCAAGAGCTCAAGCTTGTACTCAATGTCCTCGATAAAGCGCTTCGATTGAGTCTTCTCGCTCTTAGGATCAAGCTCGTGAGCTTTCTTGAACAGTGGCAATGCCTGATCATAGAGAGGCACCAATTTTGGCTTAAGGTCGGCATTGGTTGCTTTAGGATTATCCTCGATAATCTTCTCGGCCTTGTCATAGATCACACGACCCAGGTCGAAGAAACCATTGGGGAATGTAGCATCAACCTCAGTTGCCTTCGCGTAATATTGCTCAGCTGCTGCCAGACCATCCTTCTGCTCAACGATGAAGCCCTTCATGTCATAAAGCAATGCGTTATTTGCATCTTCACTAATAGCATTGTCAATATAAGATATTGCTTTGCCATAGTCCTTTGCGTCACAGAATCCTTGAATCATATTGGCAAGACAAGAATTTTTGAAGTCTTCAACCTGATTCTCGGTGTAACCTTTGCTGATAGCGTTTTTGAATGCTTTGTAGGCACCATCAAAGTCCTTGAGTTGATAAGCCGAATAACCCTCATAGAAAGCCACATCGGCTAGTGTTGCCTGCTCAAACTGAACGCCCTCGGTCAACGACGAGCCAACAAGCTGGCTGAAGAACTTGAATGCCTTGAACGAAGTTGCATAATCATTACCCATAAGACCTGCATTTCCTACATTGAGCACATCATTGATGTGGCCCGACAACAGGGCAACAATGTCCTTAGAATATTTGGTCTTGAATTTAGGTTTGCCAGTCTTCTTGTCAATCTTTGGACTGCCGTCTTTGTTATATTCGATGATGGTATCGAGTGGAAGGGCTTTCTGCAGCATATCAAAACCATTCATCAATGCTGTAGCACGCTCTCCAATAGTAGCATCGGGAGCATCAGGGTTTTGGCCATGAGCCAGTGTGTATTCGCCAAAGAGTTTGTCATATCTTTCAAACTCAGCCTTACCAGCCTTGAACAATTCCTCGACTGTTTGTGCTTTGGCACCCATCACCATGAGTGATGCGCAAGCCACAAATAAGAAAATCTTTTTCATAATAAAGAATGTTTATTGTTACTAATTTTAATAATTATCACTTTTGTTAATTTTGTCATTCTAACCTAAACGTAAAAGCGTCCTTCTTGGTCATAAGACTAAGATTCGGCATTTTCGTTTAATTCGTCATCAGCATTTTCTTGAGGCTGTTGAGGCTCAGTTGCCTCGTCAAACGTCAAATCCTGCTGCAATCCTTCGCCGTCGGGAATATACTCCTCAATCTTCTCGGGATCGGTATCAACCTTGCAAACCGATGCTATCTCATCATTCTTCTTCTCAAGGTTAATCAATCGCACGCCCTGTGTATTACGGCCTTGAACTCTGAGGTCAGCAACCTTAAGGCGAATAGTGATTCCCGATTTGTTGATGATGACGATGTCATTACTGTCATTAACATTGCGTATAGCAATAAGCTTGCCAGTTTTATCGGTAATGTTGATGGTCTTCACACCCTTTGCACCACGGTTGGTCACGCGATAGTCATCAAGTTTCGATCGCTTACCCATACCCTGCTCCGAGAGAACAAGCACATCATCGCTAGCACTAGAGCGCATGCAAATCATGCCAACCACTGCATCGTCGCCTCCATCAAGGGTCATTCCCTTCACACCGGTAGCGGTACGCCCCATAGGTCTTACGTTTGTCTCCGAGAAACGGATTGCACGACCATTGCGGTTTGCAAGTACAATCTCGCTGTCGCCCTCGGTGAGCACAGCACCAATAAGTTGGTCGTCCTCACGAATGTTAAGGGCATTCACGCCGTTAACGCGTGGACGCGAGAACTCCGACAAGCGAGTGCGCTTAACGATACCGTTTTTCGTGCCAAACACGATATAATGGTTCTGGTTGTACTCAGGATCCTTGAGCTTTGTAGCACGTATAAACGCGTAAATGCGATTCTCAGGACCAATGTTGAGCACGTTCTGGATAGCGCGACCCTTTGAGTTCTTGGCACCCTCGGGAATTTCAAACACGCGCAGCCAGTAGCAACGTCCCAATGCCGTGAAGAACAACATATAATTATGGTTGGTGGCCTCGTAGATATACTCAATGAAGTCCTCATCGCGTGTAGCACTGCCCTTGGCTCCCACTCCACCACGATTCTGAGTGCGGTATTCGCTCAGTGGAGTGCGCTTGATGTAGCCAAAGTGCGAAATGGTGATAATCATTGGATCGTCGGGATAGAAGTCCTCGGCGTTCATCTCCTCGGCAGCATACTCAATTTGGGTGCGGCGCTCATCACCGAACTTCTCGCGAACCTCGATGAGTTCTTCTTCTATAACCTTGCGGCACACGTCGGGATTGCTCAAAATATCCTCGAGGTGAGCTATGGTCTTCAACAACTCCTCCATCTCAGCATGAAGCTTGTCTTGCTCTAGGTTGGTGAGCTGACGCAGACGCATTTCTACGATTGCACGTGTCTGTACATCGTCAAGATTGAAACGCTCACCCAAGCGCTGACGTGCCTCGTCGGTAGTCTTGCTGCTGCGTATGATGTGGATAACCTCATCAATGTTATCACTAGCAATAATCAAGCCCTCAAGTATGTGAGCACGCTCCTTAGCTTTCTTGAGCTCAAACTCAGTGCGGCGAATCACCACCTCATGGCGATGCTCAAGGAAGCATTGCAGTATCTGCTTCAGGTTCACTGTCTGTGGACGTCCCTTCACGAGGCACACATTGTTCACGCTGAACGACGACTGCAACTCGGTCATCTTGTAGAGCTTGTTGAGAAGCACATTGGCATTGAAGTCCTTCTTCACATCTATAACGATGCGCATACCGTGGCGGTCACTTTCATCGTTGATATTCGAGATACCGTCAATGCGTTTGTCTTCAACCAAGCCCGCAATATTCTCTATGAGCTCACGCTTGTTCACATTATAGGGAATCTCGGTCACCACAATGCGGTCATGACCATGCTCGGTCTCAATCTCAGCCTTCGAGCGTATAACGATTCGGCCCTTGCCGGTCTCAAATGCATCACGCACTCCCTGATAGCCATGAATTATACCACCTGTCGGGAAGTCTGGGGCGATGATATACTTCATCAGGCCCTCAGTGTCGATGTCGGGATTCTCGAGCATCGCAAGGCAAGCATTTATCGACTCGGTTAGGTTGTGCGGAGCCATGTTGGTCGCCATACCTACTGCAATACCCGAACCACCATTCACAAGCAGATTAGGGAATCGGGTTGGCAACACCTCGGGTTCGTCCAGAGTGTTGTCAAAGTTTGGAACAAAGTTCACTGTGTCTTTGTCCATGTCGCGCATCATCTCCTCGCCCATCTTGCCAAGGCGAGCCTCGGTGTAACGCATGGCCGCTGGGCTGTCGCCATCAACCGAGCCAAAGTTTCCCTGGCCGTCTACCAGTGGGTAACGCATCGCCCAGTCCTGGGCAAGGCGCACCATTGCCAAGTAGACCGACGAGTCGCCGTGGGGGTGGTACTTACCAAGCACATCACCCACGATGCGCGCGCTCTTCTTGTAAGGAGCGTTCGAAAAGTTTCCTAGTTTTTCCATACCGAAAAGCACCCTGCGATGCACCGGCTTGAAGCCGTCACGCACATCGGGCAGAGCTCGAGACACGATAACCGACATCGAGTAGTCGATGTAGCTAGTCTTCATCTCGTTTTCGATATTGATCTCAATAATTCGATCGTTGTTCATCTCTAAATATTTAAAATTTTACCTCTGGCGAGCTGCAAATCCAGCGAAATGTTGCCTCAATCATCACAGGCACGCCATAATAATATAAATAACCTACAAAGATAATACATTTCAAGCAAATATGCACTATCTTTTACCCCTATTTTATGATTTTTTGAGACTAAATTTAAACTGAAAAATTAAAACATATAAATATCAGTAATGTACTCCAATATCAATTGTCCTTAATATCTAAAAGCCGAAAGGCTTGACACGATTATTTTGTCATTAATTGTCTTAAACACGCGCAGCCCAAAAATTCCTGCGCAAGCAGGCTTTTCGACACCGAAAGGTGGCACATTTGTGAGATTAATTTAACAGTTGTACAAGTTGTTTCTGGGTTGTGCCAGTTGTTTGATTATTTACGGCAATTAACGGTAATTTGCGTAAAAAAACTCCACCATCAATTGTCTTTAATTTCCAAAAGCCGAAAGGCTTGACACGAATAATTTGTCATTAATTGTCTTAAAAAAACACCCTCTCACCTCTT
Organism: uncultured Bacteroidales bacterium; assembly: GCA_902762385.1. Lineage (GTDB taxonomy): Bacteria > Bacteroidota > Bacteroidia > Bacteroidales > Muribaculaceae > Sodaliphilus. The sequence goes on from CACWNQ010000001.1 coordinate 504,092, forward strand.
CCCTCTCCCCTCTCCCCTAAAAACATGGCACGGAATTTGCAGAATCCTTTCACATAATAATATAAACATGATAATGACAAAACAAGAAATAAACATACTTAACGACAAGGAGTTGATGACCCTTATCGACGAACTGTCATTGCCCATTGTCGATGGTGTTGACTTCACCAGCGATGAGGAAGACGACGATATCGAGGACGACATGGGCAACACTGGTGAATCCTCGACTGGTGGCGAGAAAATCACCCAACGACGAAATGTCACAAAAAGTGACACCCCGACACCCACCATCAACAAGTATGGCAAGGACATCACTCGGCAGGCTACAGCTGGTGAGCTTGACCCTGTTGTGGGACGTGAGCGCGAAATAGAACGTGTGGCGCAAATCCTGAGCCGACGCAAGAAGAACAATCCTGTGCTCATTGGTGAACCAGGAGTTGGCAAATCAGCTATTGTCGAAGGCCTTGCACAGCGCATCGTGCAACGCAAGGTTGCACGTGGTCTCATGGACAAGCGCATAGTTGCCCTCGACATGGCATCGGTAGTGGCCGGGACCAAGTACCGTGGCCAGTTCGAGGAACGCATAAAGGCAATTATCGATGAGGCTTCTAAGAGCGACGACGTGATTCTCTTTATCGACGAAATCCACACCATTGTGGGTGCAGGCAACGCCAGCGGAACAATGGACGCGGCCAACCTGCTGAAACCTGCCCTGGCACGTGGCGAGGTTCAGTGCATCGGTGCCACTACACTCGATGAGTATCGCAAGAACATCGAGAAAGACGGGGCATTAGAGCGCCGATTCCAAAAAGTGATTGTCGACGCCTCTACTCCCGAGGAGACAATCGAAATCCTCAACAACATCAAGGAGGCCTATGAAAAGCACCATGGTGTTATCTATACCCCCGAGGCCATCAGGGCTTGCGTCACGCTAACCGACCGTTATGTGAGTGACCGTGCCTTCCCCGACAAGGCAATCGACGCCATGGACGAGGCTGGCTCACGCGTGCACATCTCTAAGGTTGAGACTCCTAAAGAGATTGAGGAACTCGAGAAGCAGATTGCCGAAGCGCAAGATAATAAGCTCAAAGCCGTTCAGGCACAGAACTTTGAGAGCGCAGCCAACTATCGCGACCGCCAAGAGAAGCTAAAACTCGAGCTCCAAGACTTCAAGGAGCGTTGGGAAGCCGAACTCGACAAAAAGCGTGAAACGGTCGACGAGAACGACATAGCGCAAGTTGTAGCAATGATGACCGGTGTGCCCGTGCAGCGCATCGCACAAAGCGAAGGCATTAGGCTGCTAGGCATGAACGATGAACTCAAGTCTAAAATCATCGGCCAGGATGAAGCCATCGAGAAAATCGCCAGAGCAATTCGTCGCAACCGCGTTGGCCTTAAAGACCCAAACCGACCCATTGGCTCATTCATGTTCCTGGGTCCTACCGGTGTGGGCAAGACTCTTCTCGCCAAGCGACTGGCAGAGTTCCTGTTCAACTCTCCCGATGCCTTAATCCGTATCGACATGAGCGAATACATGGAGAAGTTCAACGTGTCGCGTCTCGTGGGAGCGCCTCCGGGTTACGTAGGCTACGAGGAAGGCGGACAGTTGACCGAGAAGGTGCGCCGTCACCCCTATTCTGTTGTCCTGCTCGACGAGATTGAGAAGGCTCACCCTGACGTGTTCAACATGCTGCTGCAAGTGCTTGACGAGGGAGCGCTTACCGATAGCTTAGGACGCAAAGTGGACTTCAAGAACACCATTATCATCATGACGTCCAACATCGGTACCCGCGAACTCAAGGACTTTGGTGCCGGCGTGGGATTCAACACACAGGAGCTTACCAAAGAACGCTCCGACTCGGTAATCCGCAAGGCGCTGAACCGCAGCTTCTCGCCCGAATTCCTTAACCGTGTCGACGACATCATCACATTCTCGAGCCTCAACAAAGACGACATCCTCAAAATTGTTGATATCGAACTCGAAATGTTCTACAATCGCGTGCACGAACTCGGCCACGAGCTCATCATCACCGATGCCGCCAAGCAGTTTGTTGCCGACGCTGGTTTCGACATCCAGTATGGAGCACGTCCACTCAAGCGCGCTATCCAGTCGCACATCGAGGATCCAATGTCGGAACTCCTGCTCAAGCACGAGGACATGACTAGTGCAACCATCACAATCGACGTCAAAGACGGCGACATAGTCACCACAATCGACAAATAATCCCATCAATAATATCCTTTTATTATCGTTGTCTTTGTCAGTTCCCCCTCTAAGATAGAGGGGGAAACAATGGGGGAAGCAGTTAACCCATCTTTCCAAAACTCCAATAATAACTTTTAAGGAGGATGTGCCACACCTTTGACACATCCTCCTTCTTTTTTCTTATTATCACCCCTCCACTTTACGTCTTTTTTTTTAATGTTGTTTTCTACTTTTTCATCCACTACCTTTGCATACACACGCGTTCATTGACATACTGCCACCCCTATAGAACTGTAGTTCTGCATTGCACCTCAATGTAATCGTCCAGCAAATAACATCCAAGCGAATCATTATAATAGATAATTTACGGTCCATTCACGGTAATTTGTGTGAAAAATCTCCACGCCAAGCCACTCTCACCTCTCCCAACTTCCCTCTTCCCTGAGTCAGGTGAGTCAAGTGAGTCAGGTGAGTCAAGTGAGTCAAGTGAGTCAAGTGAGTCAGGTGAGTCAAGTGAGTCAAGTGAGTCAAGTGAGTCAAGTGAGTCAAGTGAGTCAGGTGAGTCAAGTGAGTCAAGTGAGTCAAGTGAGTCAGGTGAGTCCACTGAGTCCATCTTTCGCTCAATTCACTCAATTCGCCGTTATTTGATTATTCACGGGCTTTCCACTCCTAGGAACCAACGCAATTGTACATTGAATAAACCGCAGTCGCCACCACCAGCCAAAAATAATTGAATTTTGAGTGAGCATAGCGAACGGTTTAATTTCTCGCCGCAGGCGACCCACCCAGTATCTAACGTTATTGTGCATTGATTAAAGCCGAATGGCTACGAACCCAGTATCTAATGAGAGATTATTTATTTGTCATTAATTGTCGTTTAAGAAAAAAACGCAAAACTGTCCCAAAACTTCCGTTTTTGACCAGAAAACCACTAATTCCTGGTCCATTTTTCCAGAAAAAAAATAAAAAACTGTCCCACGCACTAATGTGCAAGACAACTAAAACCAGTTGTAAAAGTCGTTTCTAGGTTGTAAAAGTTGTTTGATTATTCACGGGAAATTCACGGCAATTTGCGTAAAAAACACCAAAATCAATTGTCTTTAATATCCAAGAGCCGAAAGGCTTGACACGAATATTTTGTCATTAATTGTCTTAACAAAAACACTCTCACCTCTCCCTCTCACCTCTCTCCTTTTTAAAACCGTGACAACATTTCATCTACAGTACAATTTGTCACCTAATACGCCCTGTGGCATTTTTTTTGCATAAAGCGTCACAGAGTAAAAAAGTAAACCATCGTGCTTACCAAAACTTTAAACTCAAAACTCAAAAACTCATAACTCATAACTCATAACTCAATATTTTCTATGGCAAAAGGTTCAATTGGGGTAACTACCAACAACATTTTCCCCGTTATTAAAAAATTCTTGTACAGCGACCACGAGATTTTCTTGCGCGAGCTGATTTCTAACGCAGTAGATGCGACTCAAAAACTCAAAACTCTCGCCGCAGCTGGCGATTTCAAAGGTTCAACCGAAGATTTGAAAGTGAGCGTCACAATCGATAAGGACGCAGGCACTCTCACCGTGAGCGACCACGGCATCGGCATGACCGAGCAGGATGTTGACAAATACATCAACCAAATTGCCTTCTCAGGTGCTGAAGACTTCCTCAACAAGTATAAAGACAACGCCAATGCAATCATTGGCCACTTCGGTCTAGGTTTCTACTCGGCTTTCATGGTTGCCAAGAAGGTCGAGATTCGCACCCTTTCTTGGGAGGAAGGCGCAAAGCCTGTGCTCTGGAGCTGTGACGGTTCACCCGAATTCGAGATGACCGAGTGCGACAAAGCCGAGCGCGGCACCGACATCATCCTCTACATCGACGATGACGAGAAGGAGTTCCTCGAGCAGTCACGCATCAACACTCTGCTCAACAAGTACTGCAAATTCATGCCCGTTCCAGTTATTTTTGGAAAAGAGCAGGAATGGAAAGACGGCAAGTATGTCGATACCGACAAGGACAAGGTAATCAACGACATCGAGCCTCTGTGGTCACGCAAGCCCACCGACCTCAAGGATGAGGATTACATCAAGTTCTACCATGCTATCCAGCCAGCACAAGACGATCCTCTGTTCTGGATTCATCTTAATGTGGACTTTCCATTCACTCTCACAGGAATTCTATATTTCCCAAAAATCAAGAATAATCTCGACATTCGCAAGGATCGCATCCAGCTCTATTGCAACCAGGTGTTTGTGACCGATAGCGTCGAGGGTGTTGTGCCCGAATTTATGATGCTGCTGCAAGGTGTAATCGATAGCCCCGACATTCCACTAAACGTGTCACGTTCCTATCTGCAAGCCGACCGCAACGTGAAGAAGATTTCATCTTACATCACCAAGAAGGTGGCTAGCCGCCTTGAGGAGATTGCAAAGACCGACGCCAAGGCATTTGAGGAGAAGTGGAACGATATCAAGATCTTCATTGAATACGGTATGCTCAGCGACGAGAAGTTCAAGGATGCAGCCTCAAAATTCGCCTTGCTGCAGAACACCGACGGCAAGTTCTTCAAGTTCGATGAATACAAGGAACTCATCAAGGGCAACCAAACCGACAAGGACGACAATCTCATCTATCTCTACGCAACCGACAAAACTGCGCAGTACACCTATATCAAGGCTGCACAGGACAAGGGTTATGACGTACTGCTGATGGACGGTCAGCTCGATATTCCATTCGTTGGTTTGCTTGAGCAGATGAATGAGAAGTCGCGTTTCGTGCGTGTCGATAGTGATGTTGTCGACAACTTGGTGCGCAAAGAGGATGCTAAAGACTCTGAACTTACTACCGAGGAACGCGAAATCGCCACTACCCTTTTCAAATCGCAGATTCCAGCCATCGAGAAGAGTGAATTCATGGTTACTTATGCTGCCATGGCACCTACGGCTCAACCTGTGGTCATTACCCAGAGCGAGTACATGCGACGCATGAAGGACATGGCAGTGTTCCAACCTGGAATGAGTTTCTACGGCGAGTTCCCCGATGCTTATAACTTTACGCTCAACACTAGTCATCCTGTCATCAAGCGTGTTGTGGATCAAGCTGTCGCAGCTGTGAAAGATGAGCTCAAACCCATCGACGACGAACTCGCAGCCACCAATGCTGTCATCAAGGCTATTCGTGACCTCGACAAGGACAACAAAGGTGTGCCCGAAGATAAAAAGGACGACCTCAAGAAGAATGAGGATAAGGCTCAAGCCTTGCGCGACAAGAAAGAGGAAATCGTCTCAAATTACGCTGCCGGTCAAGACACTGTTAAGCAGCTTATCGACATTGCCCTCTTGGGCAACGGTCTGCTCAAGGGCGAAGCCCTCAACAACTTCCTCAAGCGCTCAGTTGACCTACTATAAAGCGCTATAAATCAATGTTATACAATACAAAAGGCAGGTTCATCACCTGCCTTTTTTATATTAGCTTTTTTCAATTAGATCTTATAAAATAACCAAACTCAAAGTGCATTCTGCTCGCCACGGATGGCATTAAACACCGTCAGGAACATAATCTTAATGTCAAGCATAAAGTTCCAATTCTCGGCATACCACACATCGAGCTCAACACGCTTTTCCATCTTCCAAAGCTCATCGGTTGGCCCACGAAATCCGTTTACCTGAGCCCATCCCGTAATACCCGGCTTAATGGTATGGCGAAGCATGTACTTATCAATAAGTTCGCTATACTCTTGGGTCTGTTGCACCATGTGTGGACGGGGGCCAACTATCGACATATCGCCTTTGAACACATTGATGAACTGAGGCAACTCATCAAGACTTGTCTTGCGTATAAAGTTTCCGAATTTAGTCTTTCTCGGGTCATCTTTAGTGGCCTGCAGTGAGTCGCTCTTGTCATTAACGCGCATGGAGCGGAACTTCAGGCACTGGAACGACTTTCCACGATATCCTGTGCGCTCCTGACGGAAAAATACAGGTCCTGGCGACGACAGCTTCACACCAATAGCTATTGGCAAGAAAACTATAGGCGAAAACAGTAAAACAACCGATGACACCAGCAGGTCAAAACCACGCTTGATAGCCTTGTTAAACGGATTCTGCAAAGGATGTGGATGAATTGACATTACTGGCACTGTGCCAAATGTCTCGACCTCAAATCGACGAGAGATATACTTGCTGAACTGAGGAACATAATAAAAATCAATAGCATTTCGCTCAGCAAGATTAATTATCTTCTGCAATTCCTGACGCTCATTCTCAGGAACGGCACAATATATCTCATCCACTGTATTCTCATCTATAAACTTCTCAAGGTCAGCTATTCCACCACGATAATTGGGGACTTCGGCTGCAAGCTCATCATCGAAGAATCCTACAATGTGGTATCCATATCCCTGATCTTGTTCTAGCTGATTCATAAGACGAACTCCTGCGCCCGATGTGCCTCCACCTATTATCACTATCTTCTTGTAGTTAAAACCCTCGCTGCGATACCACTTCAGCAACTTGCGCGATACAATCCACCACACCGCCAAGCTCAAAGCAAAAATCACATAGAATAACGCTATAGTCTTCCATGAGATTACTGTATCCACAAAGAAGAAGAGAGTCAAGAACAACACCACATGAAGCAAGATATACTTGACAAGCAGCATTAACACACGGTCGATATACACCACGCGCTTATCGTGCAACGTGCTAAGCACATACAGCACAACTGCAAACGACAAGTTAAGCATTAGCCACACCTGTTTATCATAGAAGGGCTGATGCTGAATGTCGGTCAATAAGCAAGTTGCTATATATGACGCATTAAGCACAATAAAGTCGATGGCAATGAATATCCAACGGATAAACTGACCATATCTGCCTTTACTTTTCAATGCTTCAGGAATTAGAGATTAAAGTAATCCACTTTGCACAAGCTACTCTTGCACAAAGTGGATTTTTGATAATCTTATATTTTCTCGTCGATGATTTTAATCTTCTGCTCGAGAAGCGCAATCTCATCCTTGAGATTCGAGATCTTCTTCTCAAGCTCCTTGACGATGGTGTTACCATTCTTAGAGCTAGCGGTAAAGAAGCCCATGTTGTTCTCATAGGTCTTAAGCTCATTGCACTTCTGCTCATAAGCGCGTACCAGACGTTCACGCTCATGATAAACCTTGTCGCTACCCGATTGACTTATCGAGTTCTCGAAGTTCGACAGACGTGCTCTCACGGCCTTCATGTCAAATTTCTCGAAAGCCTTGTCGATAGCTTCTTTATACTGAGCATAAATTTTATCTTTCTCTTTATAAGGAACATGACCAATACTCTGCCACTTCGACATGAGGTCACGAATTTGCTGAGGTGCATCTTCAGCCTCTTCCTCGGCATTGAGTATAGCATTGATTTGAGCAATCACTTCTTTCTTAGCCTTGAGGTTATCATGCTCAATCGAGCGCTGGCTTGAAGTCTGCTTCTTCTTTTGCTCGAAGAAATGGTCACAAGCGCCAATAAAGCGTTTCCAAACAGCATCGCTGTGTTTCTTTACCACTGGGCCAATGGTCCTCCACTCCTTCTGCAGGGCGATGAGAGCGTCGGTAGTGGCCTTCCAATCGGTAGAGTCTTTAAGAGCTTCGGCTTTCTCGCAAAGTTCATTCTTCTTTGCAAGGTTCTCAGAGAGTTCCTCCTTCATCTGCTTGAAGAAGGCAGCCTTGGCTGCAAAGAACTCATCGCACGACTTGCGGAAGCGAGTGAAAAGGGCCGTGTTCACCTTACGAGAAGCAAATCCAAGTTTTCTCCACTCTTCCTGCAGGCCTATGATTTGCTTGGTAACCTCATCCCATGCTGCATAGGTTTTCAGTCCCTCGGTTTCAATCTTCTCGATGGCCTCACACAAAGCAGTCTTGGCATCGGCATTTTCCTTCTCACTAGCTTTGCGCTCCTCGAAGAAGGCTTGATGCTTCTTGTTGATTACCGAAGATGCAGCCTTGAATCTTGCCCACAATTGCTCGCGAATATCCTTAGCAACAGGACCTGTCTCGCGCCACTTATCGTGAAGTGCCTGAAGTTTCTTGAACGCTGCAATAACATCGTTATCCTCGTCGAGAGCCTCGGCTTCTTCACAAAGTTGCTGCTTAATTTCAAGGTTCTTCTTGAAATCGTAGTCACGCAACTCCTTGTTAATCTTAAGCAAATCATAGAAGTTCTCAATGGTTTGCTGATAAGATTTCCATATCTCGGTAGTGCTAGTAGAAGGCACTTCACCAATTGCCTTGAATTCCTGCTGTAACTGCTGAACATGAGAGAATTGACGATTGATATTGTCGGTATCTTGCGAGATAGTCTTAATCTCCTCTATGATCTTTAGTTTCTTTTCCAGGTTTTCATGCTTTACAGCATCTTGCTCGGCGTTAAACTCGGCACGTTTCTCCTTGAACTCGCCCAAGAGCTCTTTAATCTTCTGTTCTACCTCATCCTCGGTAACAGCAAAAGCCGACTCCTCATTACCCTTAGCAAGGAATTCGGCCTTTTCGGCAGCGATTTCCTCCTTGCGTAGAGCAAAGAAAGCAGCCTTGATTTGAGCTACTCGGTCCTTAACACTTTCTACCGGCATTGTAAGTAGTTTCTCAAGTTCGCCCACGAGTTGTTCCTTGTTGAGCGCTGCATAGTCAACTTTTTCAAGCTCAGGAGCCTCTTCAGCTACAGGTTCCTCGGCCTTGGGTTCTTCCTCAGCAGGTTCCTCGGATTTGGGTTCCTCGGTTGCCACAGGTTCCTCTACAGCGGGTTGCTCGGGAGTGTCGGGAGCCACATCCTGGTTTTCAACTTGATTTTCTACTACTACTTCAGGAGTTTCCTCGGTAGTCTTGTTTTCAACTGCATCTGCGGCATTAACAGCCTCAGTTTCAGCATTCAGAGTTACGTCTTTCTCAATGTTTTCCATCGATTCCGACATTTCACGCGTTGCCATAATAAACAATTTTTATAGGTAAAAATAACCTGTCATTAATTGAACCCCAAAAATACTGCTTTTTTAGGACATAGCGAAAAAAAAGAGTGTTTTTTTTCAATAAACACCCATTTTTTTGAGGAAAATGTAAAAAAACGATAGTCAGTTTTTATCCATTTTGAATCCAAATGACACTCTATACACTTGGGCCATAGAAGATAGTGTTGCAATTGGTCGAATCGAACATGCGTGAAGCCACATCCACTATTTCTTGTGGTGTCACTTGACGATAGCGCTCGTTCTCTCGGTTAATGCCATCGGCACCCCATAGCAGCTGGTGGGCACACAGAACAACTGCTTTCTCGGCATACCCAACGTTTTCAAACAACTTGTTTGACAAGTACTTATTGACACATTTATCAATCTCGTGCTGAGTAACGCCATCGGTGATTAATTGCTGCAACACGGTGTCGATTGCCTTATTAGCATGGTCGAAGTCGGCGCCGTCGGCCAAACGTGCTCTCACATAGAAGAGGCCAGGGTCACGTGACCCCAACACAGAGGCATCGATGTCGGCAAACATATCGGTACCCAAAATGAGTTGCTGATAGAATCGTGATGACAAGCCGTTCCCCAAGATGTCGCTAATCAAATCGGCCACTGGATATTCATTGCTTGTGCGGTGGCACATATGATAGGAACGGAAGATCATGTTGTTGGGGACATCACTGTGATGCGCCAAGAAACGAGGCTCGGACTGAGCGGGTTCGGCAGGTAGCTGACGACGATGAGGAGAAGAAGGCTCAATGTCGCCAAACCACTTCTCAACAAGTCTCACAGCGGTGTCGAAATCGACATTTCCCGACACACACATTACCATATTCCCCACTGAGTAGAACCTATCGTGGAAATCCTTTATGTCGCTGGCAGTGAATGTCTTGATTGTGTCAACATCAAGTCCTATGGTGGGCCATCGGTAAGGGTGTAGAGTATAGGCTTGCCCATGAGTCAAGTGGAGCACGTCGCCATAAGGCTGATTCAGGTAGCGCTGCTTGAATTCCTCGATTACCACCGACTTTTGCACCTCGATATTCTCATCGGTGAGGTTGAGGTTCAGCAGTCGCTCGCTCTCAAGCCACAAAGCAGTCTCAAGATTGTGAGCCGGCAGCACATCATAATAATTTGTAACGTCAATACTAGTCCACGCGTTGCTGTCGCCTCCAGCTAGGTGCAGCTCATCATCGAACTTTGCCACATGCTTAGTTCCTGAAAACATGAGATGCTCCATGAGGTGAGCCAGTCCTGTCTTGGCTGGGTTCTCATCGCTAGAGCCCACATCATAAAGCAAGTTCACCGCCACCATACCCGTTGTGGCATTGTGGTGGTGAATAAGTCTGAGCCCGTTGTCGAGCTGGTGTGTATTGAAGTGTATCATTTTGCAGAATCAAGCACCTTGGCACTGATGATTCTGACATCATCAACAGGTCGGTCGTGGGCACCGGTAGCCACATTCTGGATTTTGTCGACAACATCCATTCCCTTGACAACCTCACCAAAGACGGTGTACTGTCCGTCGAGATGTGGAGCGCCACCAATAGTGCTATAGGCGGCGACTTGCTCGGGCGTGAAGCTAAACGGTTTGTCCTTGTGATTTTCATTGTAAATTTTCTCGGCCTCGGCAGCAATGATGCCTTGAAGTCCCTTCAAAGCCATTTCATCGCCCATGGCCTGGACTGCTTCAATTTCAGACCTGCGATTAGCAGCCAATTGATTGAATATCATGGCTTTCTCTTGATTCACAATGCGTTCAAGCATCTTCTCGAGCTGATATTCCGAAAAGCGACGTCCGGTCACAATATAGAACTGAGAGCCTGAGCTCTTGCGCTCGGGATTGGTTTCGTCGCCCTCGCGTGCAGCAGCGAGTGCTCCACGCTTGTGGAAGAACTTGGGGTACACGATTTCGGCAGGAATGTCATAACCTGGGCCACCTTCTCCTAGCAATGCATCGGCAGTAGCCGTACGCGACGATGGATCACCTGTCTGAACCATGAAATCCTTTATTACGCGATGGAAGAGAACACCATTATAGGTGCCGTCGTTTACCAATTTCAAGAAGTTGTCGCGGTGCTGTGGAGTCTCGTTATAGAGAGCGAGCTCTATCTCGCCAAATGTAGTCTCGAGCAGCACTCGTGTGGTGTTGCTTAAATCTTGGGTCATATTATCTTGTTTGTCGCTAGTAGTAACATCATCGCTACTGCCAGCCTTCACACCAAAGGCTAGAGACATAACAGCGGCAAGGGCAATCAATACTGAAATATACTTGTGTCTCATAATCATAATTGTAAAACATCCATCACTGACTCACATTTATCGGGCGTGAAGGTATATCATATTCCTATGGGATACAGTCGCTTGTAGATGCGACGGAAGTTGTCGTCGCTAGCAACCAGTGACTCAGCACGCTCTTTGTAGTCATCGCCCCAAATCGAGGCAGCGAGAACACCAAGATAGGCTCGCTCGCGGTCGACTGTAATCTCGGCCTTTATCAGGCGGTCAATCTGCTGGGCAAAGCCTTCCTTGTCGATGGCATTGAGGTAACGTGCCGTGCTGACAACGAACTGCCCCGTGCGGTCAACATTAATTATATTGTCGACCAAATCATCAATATCCTGGGCAAAGTCAGGGTTGTTGATATTATTGGCTATATACTCATAGGTGAGCAGGCCATTCTCGTCTTTTTCTAATCGTTTCTTGAGTTCAGAATCCATATTAAAAAACAGTTTTCACTGCGCAAAGATACAAACATTTTGTCAAACAATTGCCTCGGCAGATATTTTTTTCAAAGAAATTGAAAAACGTGACACACTAGGCTTCGTTGATCAATTCACAATTCACAATGCATAATGCACATTATGCCGACTTGCGCCGGAAATTGAGTCGAGTTTCAATGCCCTTTGGGCACCGCACACCACGCTTCGCGTGACTTATGCTTTGAAATCTCCCCGAACTAAAGGTTAGAGCTTCGCTAAAATTATTATGGTGCTTCGCACTAAATTTTTTTGTTTTAAATTTTAGAGTCGAAGACTCTCTAATTTTCATGTGCGCAGCACATGGCGAATTGAGCGAAAGATGAAATCAGTGGACTCACCTGACTCACTTGACTCACCTGACTCACTTGACTCACTTGACTCACTTGACTCATGGAAGAGGAAAGTGGGGAAAGGAGAGAGTGGCTTGACATTGAGACTTTTCATACAAAATACCGTGAATTGACCGTGAATTATCAAACAACGGCGAATTGAGCGAATTGAGCGAAAGATGGACTCACCTGAGTCACTATTGTCAAACAACGGGAACAACCCAAAAACAACCTGAACAACTGTTTTTATTTTTCTTGCAAATTGGGTGATGGGACAGTTTTTGAAAAAAAATGAGGATAGGTGGCAGTATGTCAATGAACGCACATGTGCGCAAAGGTAGTGAATGGTTTGTGGTGAGACAACATTAAAAAAACACCGCAAGAGGTGTTTTTTCTTGCGGTGTAATAGAAAAGATGTCCTCATGGGGACATGAGAAGTAGTTTATTATTTGATTACCTTCTCGGTGGTGCGGGTGCCATCGCTATAGGTCGTCAACTCAATATTGAAATCATTACACTGAGTGTGCTATTCTCCAAGCATTATGTTGTAAACGGCAGTCACATCGGCACTAGTGATTTCGACGTCACCATTTTGATCGGCGTTTACTACACCAGTATAGTCATTGTTGAGAAGGATGTTGTAGAGCATTGTAACATCGACAGCAGTAACCTTGCCGTCACCGTCCACGTCGCCAGGAATCATTTCTGGTGGTAGTTCATCGGTGTAGTAGATGGTGAAGTTGTCAATATAAGTCTTATAGGAGGTGGGTCCAGCTGTCATGCTGATTCGATAGCGTGCAGGAACATCCATGTAAAAGGGGAAATTTAACGTGACGTTGCTGCTGGCGGCGACCGTTGTGGTGGTCTCGCCGTTCGAGTTGGCTACCGCAGTCCAGGTGGCACCCTGGTCGGTGGAGCGATAAAGGACGAACTTGGCTACCGATGTAGCCGCATTGTAAGCGTCAAACGAGATTTTCTTGCTCACATAGCGCACGTCTTCAGTCATGGTGAGCGACGCGGGCTTCTTCATCAGCGTGGAATGCTCGCCCGAGCAGTAGTTACTTCCGGGAGCAGTGACGTAGCAGTTGACAAATTTCCATGTTGATAATTTGCCCTGCACATCATTGGCGGGAGGTGCCGTTGCAACTGTCATATCCTCAAAGTCCTCGATAGTGGTAAAGGGTACCTCGTCATAGTAGTAAACAGTGAAGTTGTCGATATAAGTCATGTGGGTGGTAGCTCCCTCTGTGATACTGATGCGGTAGCGTGCCGGCACTTCTATGTAGCAGGGGAAGTTTAACATGGCATTGCTGCCGGCGGCGACCGTTGTGGTGGTCTCGCCTCTCGCGTTGGCTATGGCTGTCCAAGTAGCGCCTTGGTCGGTGGAACAGTAAAGGACGAAGTCGGCTGCCGACGTTGAGGGATTGTAAGCTTCAAACGAGATTTGCTGGCTCACATAGCGCACATCTTCTGTCATGGTGAGCGAGGCAGTCTTCTTCATCACTGTGGAATGCTCGCCCGAGCAGTAGTCGCTGCCGGGACTGGTGACGAAGCAGTTGTCGAATTTCCATGTTGACAATGTGCCCTGCACATCATTGGAGGGAGGTGCCGTTGTAGCCGCCATCTGCTCAAAGTCCTCGACAGCCATTGAGTAGCTTTTTATCACAAAAGTAACATTCGAGCCCCACATATTGTCGTTATCAGGATTTATCAAGTACAACTTGTAAACCATATCTTCACTGCCATAAAACTCGCATTGGAAATTCACCGTGGCGCTTTCTCCAGCTGGAATTGTAATAGTGGGGGAGTATACACGCTTCTTGATCCAAGTTACATTTTTATCAACAATCCACATTTCAAAGGAGCCAATAAAGTCGCCGGTGCCGCTATTGCTGATTACCGCAGAGGCCTGAATATTACTAGGATCCATATAGTAACTTGGTATAGAGAGCCCGGATGAAAGGCTTAAAGAATAATTGCTGCACTCGACTACATCAAGGGTTACTGGTGAACCTATCAAATGGTTTTTCTTGTCATAGACAGCGAGCTGATATGCCCCTGATTCGGCAGGTGCTGTAACAACGCTTCTCACAATCACATTATCATCGGTTGCGACATCAATCTTGATAGCGTCGCCAGTGCTGATAATCGTTTCTTGCTGCTTGACGACAAAGTAGATGTTGTCGTAATACTCATCACCAGCGTTAGCTATTGTGGCCTTAACTTCAAAGCTGGAATTAGTGCCTACTTTAGAAGGAACTTCCAACGATTCCAAAGAGAGGATGCCATCATTGGTCTCGGGCCCGTCAAAATACATTATTCCATCCTGAACAGTGACGTTTATATAGCCTGTTGTGGTGTTGGAGTGCTCGTAAGGCACATATTCTGTCATACCAGCCTCTGGAACCATATACATGAGCCACAGGCGATATTGTCCATTGGCTAAATTGGTGGGAGGGATGTAGTTCTCGAAAAACGAATAGGGATATTCAATCATGAAATCCTTATCGTTTTGTTGGCCTGGTTTGAAATCTATCGTATTATTGTTGAGGTCGGTAAGATTAAGGCCATATCTAAGAACAACAGTGGGATAATAACCATGCCCAATGACGCAGAGTTTATTTAATATAATTGGTGCGCTTTCTCCCAAGTTGACTTGCGACACACTTGACTTATAATCCTCGCAAATAAGCTCCACATAGTTTTGTGGCTCGGTGGTAGTGCCGTCGTCAGGATAGAAGCCGATAATGATTGTTTGTAATTGGTTGAAGCCACCCTCAAAGGAGCCGCTCTCGTCACTTGTGTTCAAGGCGGTAACGAGGAAATAACCATTGCTTAAGCCTCCCCATCCCCAGTTGACATGAAAATAACCCTCGTCGTTATATCCGTCAAAGACAAAAGCGTGACCTCCTCCATTAGGTGTGTAGCCAGTGTAAAAAACTGGTCGCGAATTATCAAGCTCATTCATTATAGTCTGCTCCCATTCATTTATAGGAGTGTTTCCTCTCCTCTTACATATCATGCCTTTGTTATAGCCAAAATAGTTTCTCAAAGCCTCCACCATAGCATAATTCCATGCACCACTTCCTCTACCGTAACCCATATCACATGAAATGCCCACATGGGACATGAGCGTGGCAACAGCATTGGCTTGTGTGTCGGTGTAAGAGCCATCGTAAGAGTCGAGCATGTTGTCCCAGTCGTAGGTAGTGCTGCCGAAGTCGGCGCTTAGGGTCTGCTCACCGGAATAGTTCACATTGCACACATAGGAGTGGCTGCCGGTGCCTGTGATGGGCCATCGGTGATAATACATGATTTGCGCAGCTGCGGTAGCGATGCAACCTGCTGCTGCATGATAGGTGGTGCCGTCTTCGATATAAGTAGGACACAAATTGTTGAAAGGCTCACTTTGACTCCAATTGCAAGAGAGCAAAGGTCTGACGCTGACCGACCGTTTTGACCTGATGGAAGCAGCTTGGGCGTTGGGATTGCTGCGCAAGTAGTGCATCTCTTGAGAATATACCTCAAGCCAGTACTGCAGCCCATCGGGGATGTTGTTGATGTCGAATGTGCCTTCATCGCTAAATCCCAGAACAGGAGCAGCTTTGTCGTCACCCGAGACTATTATGTAGCCATCGCATTTACCTTTGTTGAATACATAATAATCCACATCCAGTGAGTTAGACTTTGCCTCCAGGACAAGCTCTAATTGCTGAGTTACAGGTTCTGTTCCATGTATACGTGGATCATGGTTCCGACGCATGTGGTTTAATGCTAAAGACTGAGCCTCGTCGATGCTAATTTGCTTGCCATAAATATTGCTGGCCGTCAAGCAGAATACCAAAACCAGTATAAAAGAAATCTTTTTCATTTTATATGGAGTTTTAAATTATTATTACATTGACACCCAGATTGGGTTAAGTATCTCTATTATTCGGGGGAGTAGTTATGCACGAGTCGTAAACCCATGTTAATATTCCTAATATTGGGGTACTCGTACCAACGGGATGTCACACGACACAATACTTCACTGCTATTATAGCTACCACCACGAATCACGCGTTTAGTACCGGAGTTAGGGCCAGTAGGGTTGGTCTGAGGCTCTGAGCTGTAATCTCCAAGCCAGTCCATACACCATTCAAACACATTGCCGCTCATGTCATAAATGCCCAATTCATTAGGATCCTTACTAGCAACGGGTTTATGTCGAGGCACGAGGTTGCCGCTGTTGTCGTAAAACCAAGCAACCTGAAGTGGGTCATTACTCCCGCTATAAAGGAACCCCTTGCCCAAGTTGCCACCTCGAGCAGCATATTCCCACTCTGCTTCAAAAGGCAAGCGGAAATGCATTCCAGTCAATTCGTTCAGTTTCATTAAAAAGTTCATACAATCGTTATAGTTAACCGACTCAACAGGTTGCTTATCTCCCCTATCAACACTTGGTTTCCTATCCAGAACAGCTTCCCACAACTCTTGTGTCACTTCGGTCTGCCCGATAAGAAAAGTTGAAAGCGTAACCTGGTGAGCTGGTCGGCTATTGAACGCCTCGATGTTATCATCTTTATCACCCATAGTGAAAGTGCCACCATCAACTTTAATCATTTTGAACGATACACCATTGACGGTGAAAGTCTGAACGGCATCAGTGTTTTTCGTTGGCTCATCGTCCTTACCACAAGCTAACAACATCATTACTGGGAGCAACATTAAAAGTAAAAACATTTTCTTCATAACAGTGTGATTTTATATAAATTGATTATTTCTTTGTAATTTTCTTCATGGCATGGATGAGTTCGCCCGATTGGGTTACACCCTCGACGGTGATAGTGTAAGTAGTATTAGCGGCATCGCCTGTGTAGAAATTGAAGCGGGCTTGCTTGTTGTTGCCAATGGCTATGCTGGGGTTCCAGTAGATGGTCTCGCGCAGGTCGGTGCCTTCACCAATGCCGTTGTTGCCAGTGTCGTAACGTGGGGCATAGAATTCAGCCGGGCGCTGATAGCCAAGTGGTTTGAAGGTCTTTATTGTATAATCGGGACGCCCTTTTCTTAACTCGGTTCCATCTTTAGTAGTGATAGCAACAATTCCGCCTTTATAAGCTCCTCCACCGAATGCCAAAGCCTCAGCGCCACGTATATAATCAATTTGCTTAACAATATCGAAAGGACACATGTCTTTAAGCATCCTAAAAGAGTCGTCACTTCCAGATGCTAAGATATTGGCGCCACTTGATGTGTTGCCTCTTGGGGCAACAATCTGGCCCATGCCAACAGTAGAAGGCCCTTCAGAACCAATCAATGGAGTTCCATCAACCATAATACCGATCAGTTCACCTCTATTGCGCGTGCTGCACAGTCCATTGGGGGTGATAGCAATGCCTGTAAAGTATCGGAGAGCAGTCTCAAAATCGCTTATGCCACGTTTCTCAAAAAACTTATAATCACGTGAGTGAGTTGCGACAAGTTCATAGATTGTGAGAGGCTTGCTGCGTTTGTATCTTTGAACCACAATCTCATCGAGAAGTACGCTAGCAACACCGTCAATATAAGTCAATCGATTCTTCTCATTGCTGATATAGCTGATGTTGAGTTCATTTTCCTCAGCCTCATACCTTTTTAAATCTCGGTCAAAATTCAAAATCGTAAGCGAAGGAAATGCGTCTTGATCAATAAACAGGTTACTCAGCGAAGAACCCTTTTTATTAACGGCCTGGATGATGAACTTAGTGCTGTCGGGGAAAACCACATCGTTGATTTCCCATCGCCCATTCTTGTCGCTTGTTGCAATATCGGCATATCGAATGCGGGGAGCAATGACTTTTACCATGGCATTTTGCATCAACTTGTTACGCCACTCGGTGCGCACAGTGCCGCTCAACGCTTGCCCTTGCTCGATGGGGAATTGTGGCGCAACGCCTCTTCCAATAAGAGAACGTGGCACGTCGTAACGGCGCCAGCCTTGAGCCATCATGAGCATGTCGAGCTCTTGTTGACGGCCAGGTGAGATAAAGTACCATGCTGGATTGTTGACATGGCCTTGCAGGTCGCTCTGGAGTAGCAAATCGGTGAGGATAGACGTGGTGCTGTCGGGTGCTATAGTACGATCATCGGTCACACTAACGGCGAAGTTGCCAGCGATAGTGTCGGCAAAAGTAAATTCGCTCAGGTCAACGCTCGCCTGCACGAGTTCGCGGCTGTCATAATCTTGTTTGTCACTATTCAATTTAGCTCTTGGGGATTGCTTGCCAGTGACAAAGAAAAGACGCTCGCTGAGCATTCGTCCGTTCTCATTCATAAGCAAAGCCTGAACAACTCCAGCAGGAAGGGTGTCGGTCTCTATGGTCACACTTCCAAAGCCAGTTGCAAGCAGATTGCCTCGTTGCTGCACTGCTATCATCGCCGTGCTTTGCTGACTGCCCTTTGCCTCAATTCTCACAGTCTTGTCTTCTTGCGTAAGTTGCAGTACTGACGCATCGTTTCTCACTTGTGGTAGGTCAAAAGACTTTTCTTCTAAATCATCGTTTAGGCAGATTGCCTGATAGCTTATTCCTGCTTGTGGTGTGAACGTGGCGAGCCCCATGCCGTCGTGAGTGGTGCTGATGCCCGACACCTTGTTGCCGCTGCCGTCAACTATGTCGCCAGTGATGTCAATCGACTTGCCGTTGCTGTCCATCGCCTTGAAGGTCATGCGGTTCTCGAAGCCAGGCACCAAGTAGCCGCCCTCGGGATAGAAGCTCACGTCATAGGTTGTTCTACTGCTTGGCGGGAAGGTAATGTACTTGCCGTAGTTGCCATATTGAACAAATACTGCTCCATCGCGCAAGTTCTTGTGGTCAATCTCGATACTCAAGTTGCGGTCACTGCCTTTCCAGTCGGTGGTTTTGCCGTTTGGCAGAGTGTAGCTGAACGAGTTGTAAAGACATGGCTGCTCAGTTTCGGCATCGAGGTAACGCAGGTTGATTTTCAGGCTTTCGTTGTCCTTGCCTTGGTTCTTCCATTCAAACTCATGCTCTATCTTGCGCTTGATGGCAAATGAACTGGTAATTTTCACCTTCTTCTTGAAAAAGTACTGCTCTCCCTGGTTCTGCATGAACATGGTGTAGGCAGCTAGAGTGTATTCGCCTTCGGCAACCCTAGTGGGGTCAAGTGGAAGATACCCCTTGAACACGCCATCTCGCTCCCTGATTTTGATGCGCATTGCCACTTCGTTCATTGGACTTAGAAGCTCCACATAAACAAACTTGCTGGCATCAACCGGCTGGTGATTCACTGCGTTGACCACAAAGGCTCGCAGCCACACTGTGTCGCCGGTGATATAGTAAGGCTTATCGGTCATCACATGAATCTTCTCCTGCGGGTAGTTATAAACCTGCCAGTCGAGATTCTGCTTATACTGCGCAAAATCCTGCGCATGACCAAAGATGAAGCACAGACTAATGGCAATAAATGAGAGAGTTTTTTTCATAAAAAATGGTATGAAGAAGATTGAGCACGATGGTAATTTTTTGTCATTTAAACACAAAAAAACAAAAAACACTGCATAACAACACAAATTCTTAACACTTCTTAACCACCCCCCGAATTGTTAAAGAAAACAAACCACAATTAAGGGTACCAATAGCTACATAAGACAAATGATTATTGGTTAACCTAAGAAATATGAATAGATGCGTTTGACCTATTCTCAACTACGGATTACTTGGTGAGAGAGATGTTTAAAGAAAGTCCGTAATTGGTGTTAGTAGTTGGATAAGAGGTAGATGAAACGAGCGGAGTGTTAACCTGGTGGTCGAAGAACGCACCAATGGTGATGCGCTTGCTCATCACATAGTTAGCCGAGAAGTTGATACCGAGGGTACGGGTGCCACTCGTTGCCTGTGTGGTGTTGACATCAATCTTACGAATGAGCGCGGTGTTGTTGTTAAGCTGCAGATTGAAATTGAGAGTCAGGTCATTATTAATATTCTCCTGCTTCTTCCTGATTTTGAGCACTGAGTTAAAGTTGGCAATCTTGTAGCTAGCACCAATCACAAGCGACTTCTGCAAGGTCTCAACCAGCTGCAATGATGAGATGTTGAGCGCCAGAGTGCGAGAGTCGCGATACTCAACGTTAAAACTCAAGTCATTCTTCAACGTAGCATTGACACCAATGAGTGGTGCGAACTTCTCGGTGATAGTAACTGATGATATGTTATAAGGTGAATTGGGTATAGGTGCTCCAGTGAGTGCGTCTTGAGTGAATCCCAGTCCCTCGCCTACGGTGACCCAATCGGTGTAGCTTGAGAAGTTGCCAACCGAATAAGTACACTGATAAGCATGTGTGAGAGTAAGGTTCTTGAGTACCTTCTTGATAGCCGGGATGCGTGAGAGCCCATCGTAGGTGACGCGCCAGTTGGGCAAGATGCTCTTAAGTCCCGGGAATGGATTAAGATCAACCTTTTTGGCATCCTTTCCAGAGTAAGCCGCTATGAATGCAGGTATCATAACATCGCTACCAGCAGGATTAACCCCTCCGTTCTCGGGGTTGAATGTTGTTCCAGCATAGACTGTTCCACGCAAGAAACCACGCTCGGGATAAGACCTATCGAAATAACGGCTCTCAAGTCGCTCAGCCACAATAGGAATATTGTTCAAGAAGTTGTTGAACGCATTGCTAAAGTACTCATTGTCGACACTCACACCTCGCAGCGCTGTAGCAATGGCAATGTGGGTCTTGGTGTAGCTACCTGAATAGAGCACGCCCACGTCGTCGTACATGAACTGGATTTGGTTAGTTCGATTGTCGGTTCGGTTTCCAGTGAGAGTGATTTTGAGACCTGTGATAGGTTCGACAACCACCTCGGCGCTGAATTCTTGAGTGCGCGAGAAGATGGCAGGAGAAGTTTGAGTGGAATCACCAAGAAGCCATCCCCTACTCTTGGCCTTCTCGATATAATTCTGCCCAACAAAACCAAATGCGAAGTCGAGACCTGGAGCCATGACGTCGTAATGGGTGCTCTGACCGAAAATATCGCCAATGTTAGGCACAAACTGCGGTATTGAGAGCGACTGAGTCTGCCTCCACTTGACATTCACACTCTTAACGCTGATAGCGAGACGAGTGAGATATTGTGCGAGTTCGGTTCCAAAGTTCTTCTTGTCGCTACCCATGACCTCGGTAACAGTGACCTTGATGCTCGTAGAATCGCGGTTAGTAATCTCGATGTTATTATTATCCTTAACATTAAACTTAATAGGATAGCGCTTGCCATCGATAGTGGTTGCAGTGACCCTGACTTTCTTCACATTCATGTTGTGCTTGACAAGTGTTGTGGTATCGGCACGAAGCTGGAATGTGCGGTCAAATTTCTTAGCCTTCTTTTGGCTCTTCTTTCC
Organism: uncultured Bacteroidales bacterium; assembly: GCA_902762385.1. GTDB lineage: Bacteria > Bacteroidota > Bacteroidia > Bacteroidales > Muribaculaceae > Sodaliphilus. Next base: position 525,754 of record CACWNQ010000001.1, read on the forward strand.
AGAGTCCTTGTCGCGACCACCACCCGATGAGGAGAATCGCTTATGCACATCTTTCACATATGGCAATTTACCATAGAGTGTCTCAAGATTGAGACGAGTATCGATGTTCAGAGATGACTGGTTGGCGATATTGTTGCCCGAGAAAATGCCAGCAATCTCAGTACCACGATCCCAACGATAGGTGGCATTGTAAGTAGCATTGGCAGTGATGAAGCTCAAGATAGGAATTGCGTTGAATGGCGCCTTATAGGTAGCAGTGAACGTCTGGTTATAGGCCCAAGGCGTTCCCAGGTCCTTAATGCTACGCCAAACGCTGTCGCGCCAGTCGCGATACTCATCGGGGAAGAGCTTGCGATTGACTTGCCCGAGAGGCTCAAGGATGTGGGCTGTGGTTTGGCTATTGAACGACATGTTAATCGACTTGGTGAAGTTCCAAGACAGAGCAAACTGCCTATCCCACAAGAAGTTCTTACTTACCGATACAGGTAAGATGATATCAACATCGGTCTCATTGCGAGTTTGCTGCTCATAATAATACCTTGATATATTAGTGCTGAAAGCAATAGAATTGGGCAACCACCTGAACTCCCATTCACGGAAGAACTTCATGTTCTTGTTTTTAGCATCGATAGCCTTGCCAAGAGGCTTGAATGGCTTGATGTAGGGGTTCCAGGCATATTGCATGCTACCACGATAGTCGTTGGTATTCTCGTAGATATAGTCGGGATTAGACTTGTGAGTCTTATTGAACGAATAGTTGAAGGTGAAGTTTGCAGGGTCCCAAGGCATTGGGTTCTTGCTCTTCACATCAAACTTAAGTCCAGAAATCGAGAAATTCTTGACAACGGTCTCACTCACAGCATAGGACTTAATAGAGTCCTTCTGCTCCTCGGTTGCACAAGCGTCGAGAGCGTCCTTGAGCAGGATGTCCTCATCGAGAGGATTATATTTAGGTGTCACCTTCTCGTTACTATAAGAGAAGTAGACGGGAGCATGCAGTTTCACTTTCTCGGGGATGAATCGACCTAAATCGGCCTGCACAGCGACATTATATTGGTCATAGTTGTCGAGACGCCGCTGGGTCATACTCTGGTCGACAGAGCCGAATCCACTGGTCTCCTTGTGCCATCCCACATTGAGCACACCGATGTCGCTAAGATTCAAGCTCATGCTGGCCTTAGCGGCCCATCCACCCTCGCTGTCGAAGTCGGTTACCCTAAGTTCATCGACCCAAACAACGAAGTCCTTGGTAGTACCAGCTGTATTATTTCTCACACCAATGAGCATTACCCTTACCTTACTCAACGATGGGTTACCCATCACATAGACGTGATTACGCGCATTGTTGGGGTCTTGCTCTTGATAACGCTGAGTGTAGGAGACTTCGGGGTTACCTGCCATCTTCTCGGCATTACGGTTCTTCTTTACAGCGGTGAGCACGTCGAGGTCAAGGTCGAGCATGTTATCGCTAGGCCAAACGGCAAGACGATCGGCCGAACTATTGGTGCTATAATGTCCTGGAGGAGTTATCAAGAGAGGAATTTCATACTCGTAGTAGTTATTCTTCACATCGGAACCCATGCGAACGAAGATAGAGATGTCGCCGTTCTTGAGGTTAGTAGCATCGTTGATGAAAGCCTCGCTGTGAACAAACATCTGCAGTCGCTTATAGGTGCGCAGATCGAGATTGGTGTTGCGATATACGCCTCGTGCGTCACCGGCCTCGAGGCCCTCAACCTTCATCTGCATTGACTGCTCGTTGAGCTGTGTAATTTGCGATTGTCCCGAGTCGATGATACGAGACACACCTGGAGGCAGCACATAATTGACTGGCTCACGACTAGCGTTCTCCTCAATGTTAACGGTGTTGACATCGATAGTTCCACTACCAGGCATATCGGCGCGTCCATTAAGGTTGTAGTCGTAGTTACGCCACTCGCCACGGACAAGCTCAAGGGTAGCAAACCTGAGGTGAGTAGTCTCCTTGAACCCTGTGAGGAACATACGCATAAAGCGAATTGACGAGAAGTCGTTGATTGAACCCACAACCTTCTCATAGCTCTTGATGGGGATACAGAACTGGTACCATGTCACGTGCTGATCCTCACCATTGCGTGTGCGCTGAACAGACTCTTGCTTGTCGATGATGTAGTTCTTACCCACCTGAAGGTCTTCGGGTCGAATCGACACCTTATACTGGAAATAGCGCTCATACTCGTTGAGCGTGTTGTCTTGATTGATATCCTCAACATCGGGCACACTGCGTGCACTCTGGTACATGCCATCTTCGGCATCTTCCTGCGAGAGAGAGTTGCCCTCGGTGCCATTGTAATGCTTGTATCGCTCGAGGATTGAGAGGCGCTGCTCGTCGTAGTCGTAACCACGGTAGAAGTGGTAGTTATCGCCCGCAGGGTCGTTGATTGGCGAGAACTTGTCCTCCTCCATCTTTGCTATGGTCTCAGCGGGCAGCTTGCTACGCAACTTGCTGACATACTCTTGATAAGAGGGGAAATTCTGCTCATCGGTTGTGCTAAGTCCGTTAAGACCAACGTCCTGACGTACACGCGAACCCGAAGCTGTTTCAAAAGCATAGGTCAGCGACGACTTAGTAGACACCCTACCCCAATTGGTCTCTCGCACCGGGGTATCATCGTTTTCGAGATAAGGCAATCCGTTCTCATAACTCTTAAGACCATCTTTAAGAATATCCTCGCTTATCTCACCCAGGTTGATGTAGAAGTCACCACCGTCTTTATTAGGATTATCATCGTCGAGGAATGGGTCGAGAAGCCAGAACTTGATATACTCCACATTGTTAGTGACAAAATCGGTGTTGTCAATTTTGCGCATGATACCAGCCCATCGTTGCTCTGGGTTAAGAAGGTTGCCATTGGAGTCGATATTGTCGGCATCAAGGTTATAAGGTCCTCTTTCCTTGGGATAGTAAGAGAGGTTAAGAGTCTGAATGGTCGACGCCTCGCCATAGTTGAGCTCGCGTCCCGGGAACACCTCGGTGTAAGGGATCTCACGCACATAGGGGTTAGAGAGCTGGTCGAGGTCGTTCTTAATGTATCCTGGCACGAACGACGAGTTGCGCTGTGTGAAGAGGCGGTCGATGTAATACCATGAGAGCAACGAGCGATTCTTACCATAGGCAACATCATTAGACAATGCTGCCTCGGGGAAGAGGGCGTCGTTGGCATTATCGTAAGGTGTTGATGCCAGGAACCAAGAGTAAGGCGAACGCAGGTCGATTCCGGTCTGCGTCGACTCAAAGTCGTCGATATAAGAGCTACCAGCATTGGAGCCTGTGCGAGACTGGTGTGGCAACAACTGCGCAAACTCACCATTAATATTTACTGATGAAGGCGCTGTGGCGTTGACGGTAGGAATCTTATTGAGGAAATTGGTAAGCCACATGAAATTAGACTTATAAGAAATCCTTGCTCCCCAAATGGTGTTGTTAACCACCTCGTTACCGATTGCAACCTTCTCGGTAATGTTTCTCTCACCATAATGCATGAGAGTACCGCCAACGTGGAAATCGTCGTTGAAGGCATAGTCAAGATCAAGTCCAAGCAATGTCTTTCGCTGAGTACTGAATGTAGACTGGTTCTCAAGCGAAACACTGATATTGGTACCCGCATCGATAATGCTCTGGTTGGTGATGGTTACTGTACCGATAGTGTAGTCGACGGTGTAGTCGCTGTTCTCGGTGAGGGTGACGCCACCAGCAGTAACGACTACCGAGCCACGTGGCACATTGGTAGCGTTGAGGCTAATCACGTTCTTATTGGTTGACTGATACTCACCCTGAAGCACAAATTTGTTCTTGTCTTGCACCTGCTGAGCATCGGTAAGCTGCATGGTGTAAAGCTCTTGGTACACATATTTGTCGGCGATGGCATCGTTGCCAATCTGCTTGCGCAAATGCGAACCAAAAGGCTCAACAACCGGGAAAATCACCTTGCCACCCGAAGTGGTGATGGTGTAGTTCTCAATAAAGTCGAAACGACCGTCGGGATTGAAGTTATTGTTGGCATCCAAGCGGTCGAGGTTCATTACTCTAATCAGAGGAACGCCCGAAATATTACCCTCATTGATATAAGGCAACTCAATACCAGTAGTATCGTTCAAATACTTGATATTGAGTTTGAAATTAGCTTTCTGAACCTGGTAAGCGCCAAGTGAGTATACGTTTTTCATCATCAGGTCCCACATAGGCACCTGAGTGTTGATGGTCGTGGACTTAAGCATCTTTACGTAGATGGACTGCTCGGTCGACGGCACATCATTGGCAAACTCACCTACCTGATAGGTCTTACCCATGTAGGTGTACTGATAAGCAACAGCAAGCACCTCGTCACTGGCCAGAGCAGTATTGAGAGAAATGTAACCCAGCGAGGAGTTGAGTTTGTACTCATTGGACGATAGAAGGCGCGCGCTCTCGATCTTCTCGTAGTCTTTTCCACCCTCGAAGTCATAGGCACTAAGTGGAGCCAGTGCATTGGCGGCTTGGCTGATGTAACGTGCTTCGGGGTAACTGTTCTTTATCTCGTCGAGCAGAGTGTTGCTGGTGTTAGTTGGATTAGGAGCACTTGTTGTCGATGTCCAGTGGCTATTGCCAATGTGCTGATTCTCGGCAACATCCATAAAAGCCATGATGTTGCGAGACTCGTTGAAGTTGCCACGCTTGTTGGTAACCCACACCTCGATGCGGGTGATGTTGATACCGCTAGACACAAGAGGTAATGTGGAAGTCCAGGTATCGTAGTTGTCGCGGAAGAAGTGCGACAGGAAGAAGTGGCGATTCTGATCATACTTGTCGGCAGTAATATAGAAATCGGTGGTTTGAGCACCACCCCGGGTGTTAACCGTCTGCGACTCAGAGTTCTGCTGCGACACAAGGGCTGTGGCAGTCAATCGACCGAACTGCAGTTTGGTCTTAACTCCAAACAAGGCCGAACCACCTCTGATGAGTGAAGATCCGGTGGTCATGCTCACATTACCTGCCTCAATGTTCTTGATTATCTCATCCTCTTTGCCTTCGTAGGCGAGCTTAAGGTTGCGGTTGTCGAATTCGAATGTAGCATCGGTGTTGTAAGTCATATTGAACTTCATCTTGTCGCCGACCGATGCTTGAATTGTGGCTTGTATCTTCTGGTCGAAATCGAAATAAGTCTTACGCTTGGCGTTCATCGACAGCGCTGGGTTGTCGGTCTTATTGGTCTTGATGCCCATCTTTATTTGCACCGAACCTTGAGTCTTGAGCTGGACACCACCAGGGCCGAACACCTTCTCAAGTGGGCCTAAGCCAAACTGCATGTCGAGGAAGTTGAACGGATTTTTCTTTTTCTCCTCGGCAGTCTCGGCGTTTTTCTGTCGGTAATACTGCATCATCGACTCACGAAGCGTCAGGTTGTTATACTCTTCGGCTGTGAGGATGAAAGGAGTCACCACCTCATAGTCACCAACCTTAGTGCGAATGATGTAACATCCAGTTTCGTAGTCATATTCGGCTTCGGTTACGATATTGCTAGGATTCTTCAGGTCGGCTGCATACTCACCCTCTTTCAAGTCGCCATAATTCTCGGGCACAGTGGGGTGAACATCGTAGCGCATCTTAACACTACTCTTTTTCTGCTCTTTATCGACAGCGCTTTTATCAGGAACTGGAGGAGGAGGATTAAGAGTGGAATTTTTGTATTGTGCATGTGCAACATTTGTCGCCAGCGCAATCATCATCACGCTCAGCAACATTGTTGTCAATAATTTTTTACTATTTCCTGAATTCTTAAAATTCATCGTCAACAATTATTTCACCTACCAGCCCTAATGACGCGAAATAGACATTGCGTCACATCATTTTCAGGGCCTTCTTAATAGCCTCCTCGACTGTTATGTCGGGATTATCCTTAAGCAGTTTTTTCAGGGCTTTCTGCGACATTTGCTGTGTGAATCCCAGCATTACCAATGCCGCCAGAGCCTCATCAAAGACTGCACTCGGGGCGCTATCACTATCTAATAACGTATCGGATGCCACTTTTATTTTATCTTTCAGGTCAACTAATATTCTTTGGGCTGTTTTTCCACCTATTCCCTTCACTGATTTCAGTTGCGACACATTGCCGCCAGCAATGCATTGCTCAAGGTCGGAAGGAGATAGCGATGAGAGTATCATTCGGGCTGTGTTTGGCCCCACTCCACTCACACTTATTAGTAGTGTAAAGAGCTCTCGCTCATGCTTAGCAGCAAAACCGAAGAGCACATGAGCATCTTCTCTAATTGCCTCATAAACATAGAGTTTAACTATCTCATCACGAGATTTTTTTGACACCTCATTATAAGTAGTTAATGAAATGTTGATCATGTAGCCTAGACCATTGTTATCAATCACAACAAAGGCTGGATTAAGTTCCGAAATTTTTCCTGAAATGTAGTCGTACATACTCTATCTCTATCAAATAATGAAATAATATGACAAAATTAATTATTCTATTTTAATTCACCAAAATATCGTCTTAAAAACTGAAAATCGCATTTATGGCGATAGCAAACCGCCAAATCCACACTTTTGCATACTTTTATCTTGTCAAGACACTTATTTTTAAGATTTTATGCACCCAATACTAAACAATTAGTTTAAATTTCAAATAATGCAATATCTTATTATAAACCAATGATTTAATTCCATATTATTAAAGTTATACTTCAATAATATCATATACCTAAATGTTGGTATATTCACAGTGAAAATAACTCATGTTAGTTATAATTAGATATTACTATAAATAGTAATTTTGCAAAAAATTATTATATGCTACTATCAGAACTTAAAACTGGCGAAAAAGGTGTTGTGGTAAAAGTAATGGGCCACGGCGGATTCCGCAAGCGCATCATCGAGATGGGATTCATCAAAGGAAAGACCGTTGAATCCATACTCAACGCACCACTTCAAGACCCAGTGAAATACAAAATAATGGGCTACGAGCTATCGCTGCGTCACGACGAGGCTGCTATGATTGAGGTCGTAAGCCAGGAAGAAGCTGCTGCAATGGCGCAAGAGCTCAATGACGACATTAAGTCAAATGGCAGCGAAGTAGTTGAAGTTGAAGCACTTGATGCAAGCCTAAAGGATTTAGCGACTAAGAAGCGCCGCACCATCAATGTGGCACTAGTTGGAAATCCAAACTGCGGCAAGACATCGCTGTTCAACTTTGCCAGTGGTGCAACCGAGCATGTGGGCAACTACAGCGGCGTGACTGTAGATGCTAAGGAAGGTACGTGCCACTTCGAGGGTTACACCTTCAACCTTGTGGACCTACCCGGCACCTACTCCCTCACAGCCTACAGCCCTGAGGAACTCTATGTGCGCAAGCAAATTATCGAAAAGACCCCTGATGTTGTCATCAATGTCATCGACTCAAGCAACCTGGAACGTAATCTCTATCTAACCACTCAACTCATTGATATGGACTTGCGTATGGTGTGCGCCCTTAACATGTATGATGACTTGGAACGAAAAGGCGACAAACTCGACAACTCAAAGCTGGGGCAGTTATTTGGTGTGCCAATGATTCCTACTGTGTTCAAGACGGGCAAGGGCGTTGACCTGCTGTTTCACATCATCATCAACCTGTACGAAGGCATCGACTACATCGACGAGCATGGCAACATCAATCCCGAGATTGCCGCCGAGATTCAGAACTGGCACCGTGAGTATGGAAAGGACATTGAGCATGAAGATGACTTTGCCGCAGGTAACAAGGTGAAGAACAATGTGTTCCGCCACATTCACATCAATCATGGCCCCGACCTTGAAGATGCCATTACCAAGGTAAAAACCGAGCTCGAGAAGAACTCACAAATCAGGCACCGATATTCGCTACGTTATCTTGCCATCAAACTCATGGAGAATGACAGCGATGCCGAAAAAACGGCTTTGGAACTGCCTAATGGAAAGGAAATTATAGCTATTCGGGACGAGCAGGCTAAGCGCATCAAGCAGAACACTAACGAAGACAGCGAGAATGCCATCATGAACGCCAAGTATGGCTTCATCAACGGCGCTCTCATGGAGAGTTTTATTGAGGGCAACAACACTGATGCTCATCAAATCACAAAAGTGCTAGACAACATTGTCACCAACCGATGGCTGGGGTTCCCGTTGTTTTTTGTGTTCCTGTGGCTAATGTTTTGGGTTACATTCACTGTGGGGCAATATCCCATGGATTGGATTGACGCAGGAGTAGAATGGCTTAAAGGAATGGCCGAAACCTATTTGCCAGAAGGACCACTCAAAGCTATGGTTGCCGACGGCATAATTGGTGGCGTAGGTTCGGTAATTGTGTTCCTACCACAAATTCTTATCCTTTACTTCTTTATTTCAATAATGGAGGACTCGGGCTACATGGCGCGAGCAGCATTCATCATGGACAAGCTAATGCACGGTATGGGACTGCATGGGAAATCGTTCATCCCCATGATTATGGGATTTGGCTGTAATGTGCCGGCAATCATGGCCACACGCACCATCGAGAGCCGCAACAGCCGCCTAATCACCATGCTAGTGCTGCCATTCATGAGTTGCTCGGCAAGATTGCCCATCTACATCATGATAATAGGTGCATTCTTTGCAAGTTATCAGAGCCTGATTATGCTCTCGCTTTATGCTATAGGCATCGTGGTGGCAATCATCATGAGCCGAGTGCTAAAGCGTTTCCTTATCAAGAACGACGACACTCCATTTGTTATGGAGCTCCCACCCTACCGTTTCCCAACAGCTAAAGCCATTTGGCGACACACATGGTCGAAAGGCAAACAGTATCTAAAGAAGATGGGAGGCATCATCCTGGTAGCCTCAATAATAGTATGGTTTCTGGGTTACTACCCTAACCATGATGCTTACAGCTATAGCCAGGAGCAACAGGAGCACAGCTACTTGGGAATGATTGGTAAGACAATAGAGCCTGTGTTCACACCTAATGGCTTTGACTGGAAGCTTGACGTGGGCCTCATTGCAGGCGTGGGTGCAAAGGAGATTGTGGCCTCGACTTTAGGCGTGATATACAGCAATGACGACAGCTTTGCCGATGATGACACAGTAAGCGACGACACTGTGAAATATAGTTCGCTAAATGCAAAAATGACTGCCGACGGCATTACACCTCTTGCAGCATTCAGTTTCCTGCTATTCGTACTACTCTACTTCCCATGTATAGCGACAATTGCAGCCATTAAAGGCGAAACAGGCAGCTGGAAGTGGGCTTTATTTGCCGCCCTCTACACCACTGCCGTCGCTTGGATAGTATCAACACTAGTCTTCCAAATCGGCTCGCTGCTATAGCTGTTTTTAAGACAATTAAAGACAAAATTGTGTAGCGTCAGATACAATTAATTAAGGACAATTGACTCGGTGGAGTAATTGTCCTTAATTATTGCTGCTATAGTTTTCTGACATTGTGAAAAAGCTGTCGAATCAAGCACTTGCTCGACTTGGGGGCGGCGGCCACGGGCCGCCTGTTCTTGCCCCTAAGCCTCGCTGCGCGAGTGCGTTGACAGCTTAAGGTGTTCGTGTTTTTGGGGCAAGGGTACGAAATTCTAAGAGACACGCACCGCCCGCACGCTTTGACCGCCGTAGCGGAGGTTGCCGCCCCAGTTGCTGCTCACGTCCACACCGCTCGAATCGAAGTAGAGGTCGTAAGCGTACCTCGGGCCGCTGGAGCGGAGCGTGCGCGACCAGTCGTAGCCGAAGGAGCCGGCGTTGTAGACCTCGCTACCCAAGCGGACGCCGGCGGCAGGCAAGAACAACGACGCGCCGTTGATCTTGCTGGTGAACAATCGACCGTTCACGCCGTTCCTTGTGGTCCACTCGCTAGTACAATTATCTATCAGCTCTTGAATCTGTTCCTCAGACGGCATGCGCCAGCCCGAACCCCAGTTAACGTAGGCTGCATCGTCGGCAAGGTCAAGCTCGGTCTTGTTGTCGACAAAGCCGTTGAGTCCATAAGAGCCATTGGTGCAGTACTTCGTTAACTCATCATAATCATCACCCCACTTATATGTGCTCCAGTTATACACGCTCTTGGGCTGGGTCTCACCCCAAGCATAGTAGTTGCCGTACTCGGTGGGCGAACTTGCACCAATGTTGCAGCATGCCCACTTGGTGCCGCTGGGCAGGCCCAGGTCTATAGCGTGGGGGTGGTTGTTGTCGGGGCAGGAGTCACGCTCGTTGAACCTCAGGTCATTGCCGTCCCAGGTGACGTACATGTGGTAGGCTCTGCCTCGCTCAATAGTGGCGCTTGAGGTCTTGGTGTCGGCGGTTGTCACGCTCTTGCCGTTGACAGTAGCCTTGAGCTTGGCGTTGGTGATCTTGGCGCCGCTGGGGATGTACCACGACAGCACCCGTCCTGAACCTCCCGCGGCGATTGTGATTGTTTTGTCGCTCTCGGCATCGCCGGTTGCAGAGCTCACAGAGGGGTTGTAGCTCGTGCTGAGCACCGTGTTGTCGCTTGACTTATACCAGTGGTTTGCCACCTCAAAACCGCGGTGACGGAATGTCATGCTCGACTTTGACTTGTTCTTCACATGGAGCACCTCGTAAGTGCCCAAATGCCGGAACTGCGCCTGCAGACCCGCCGACGAGGCGCTCTTGGTGGTGACAAACCATAATGGCGACGCGACCTCGCCGTTAGCTTCTACAGCCGTTCTTTTGAGCTGGCTCACGGCAATAACATCCGAGCCGCTGACATAGGTGGTGGAGACTCCTGTCACGCCTATCACGGCATAGTCCTTCTCGGCATTGACCGCCGAGGGCAGCGAGAACATGAACGAACAGGTCTTGCCGTTGCTGCCTATGTCGTAGATGGAGCATAGCTGCTCCACTTTATAGACAACATTGTTTTGGCGAACGAAAATCTGAATCTTGTCATCCTCTTTCCATTTGGCGACAAGATTAAGAGACTCATCGTTTGATGACACCGTCACAACGCTTTTGAGTGTGCCGTGCTGCGTTGCCGAGGTGTCATCGCCTGGCATGGTGGCGGTGAACACTATCTCACGGCTGGCGGGCTGCATGACCTCCTCCTCGGAGCAGGCGCCAAGTAACAAGAGAAGCACCAGTCCACACAGTGCAAATATTTTGTTGATTTTCTTTTTCATGATGATTTTGCTATTAAATGTGTTCTACAAAACAATTCCGGTCACGTCAACTATCACGCCATTGCCGGGGGCGTTGCCGGTCTTGAACTTGCCGCCCTTGCGGAAGCATATCCTCTGCAAGGAGCCTACCTTAATGATGCTGTAAGGGCGCACCTCGTAGGTGGCATTGCCCGCCAGGCCGGAGGTGGGGATGTCGGTCTCTATCATGTAAGCGGTATTGGCGGTGCCATAATTCGACTTCAGGCTCACAAACTGCCAGTTGCGGTTGTGGTTGTCGTTGCCGTTGGCGTCCTTCTCCACCTTGGCGTAGGCAAAGCCGTAGTCGCTCACCCAGGAGCTGAACACGGTGAAATTAGTGGCACCCTTCTGAGCACGCACATGCACGTTTTCACTGGTGTTGGCATCCTCTTCAGGAGTCATAAAGAAGTCGTTGAACGACGGGAAGAAAGTCGCTCCCTGCACAAGCGGCACGTCAAGCACATTCAGGTCATGAGTCAATGTGCCACCTATCTTCTTGCCAAACACATTGAACTCAAATTTTCCTTCCAGCGGCACTGCTATGCCTGCCGAGAGCGACACGTCGTCCATGATGTCTAAATCGTCCCAAGTGAAATAGTTGGCATCATATTTCCAGCCTATCTCGCCGCTTAGACCGGCATATCCCGCTATACCCACTGCCGCCGACACACTCTCGGCGTTGTATAGCTTGAAACGAAGATAGGGCCACACCGCCAGTTTCACCTCGCCCGAGAGACCCACCTCGGCGTTAAGCATATCTACAAGATATTCTCTAAACTCTTTATTGCCAAAGTCGGTCTTAGGCGTGAAACCGTAGTCCCAATGGCCTCCAGTGGCGCTGCCTTGATTGCTCCATATCAACCGGGCATCGAAACCCAATGCATCGAAGTCTAGTAGTTTCCATTTTGCATATATCTTGCCGCTCGACGACATAACGCCCACATAATACTGCACCGTGGGAACTATCACAACGGGCACATAGCCTGCCATAAACGTGATGGGCTTGAGCTTGGTCTCGTAAGGAAATTTCCAGCGCAGTTTTTCCACGTCCTTTGGCTCAACTTTCACGGCTGCCTCCATATTGATCTTCGCGCCTATCGAACCGTTGAGGGTCACTCCGCAGCGCTCGGGCACATTGTTCTTGCAGTCCCAAATAAATGAGCCGCCTAGACTCATATCCACCTTGCCGCTAACCTTTACATACTCCGACTTTTCAAACTTCGAGAAGCTCACTTTGCCGCTAAGGGGGTAAGTCAACGACAAGTTAGCATTGTAATGCAGCAACTCAAACTGCTTTTTTAGGTTTATTCCACCACTGGCATCCACTCCAGGCGCGGCTTGGGCGTTAGTCTCATCATCGGCGAGCGAGAACTCCAGCGGTTGCTCTAAATGGTTGTCGGGCAGCACCTCGTTGAGTGTAGCAGGCGAAGTCTTGATTGTCACGTTGCCGCCGCTCTGTTGCACGCTCTCAACATGGTAGAGAAAGCCCTCGGGGGCCGCATCGGTCACGCCCGAGACGATAATCTCGCCCACTTGGGGAATTTCTTTGGCTGTGGCAGCATCTAGAACCACTGTGCCGTCGGCGCGCACTTCTTTGACGATGGCTTCGGTTGAAGAATTGTCACTATAGACGTGGGTTACTGGCTGCACATACTCTGGCTCTGGAGGAGCTGGCTCGTCACCGCCGCTGTCTTTGCTGCATGATGACCACAGCAGTGCCGTCATCGACAGCATCAATAACATGGCAAACTTTTTCATTTTAATTGGCTTATGCAAATTCTATCGCCTTTTTAGTCTCCCGAAACCAGGCATGGGCTTATAATCGGTTGAGTATCAAAAAGATAGCGTGGAGACTTGTCTGATTTATCTTAACTGAGGCTTCGGCATGCCCACGCTCAAATAAACAGTATCCCCCACGCCATGCCGATATACTGTTCCCGCCTATTGGGGGATAAGTATAGGCACGCGAAGGCGCTTTATTACTGATTATCCATTGTGGTTGAAATTTGCCGAATTTCTAAGCAAGGATAACGCAAAAACGCTTTCTTCGTATGTCTTCGGGAAAGGGCTCGACGCTACGAGATTTCCTGAATTGCAACAAAGTTACACATTATAGATGTAATGTGCAAGCAAAAACAACAAAAACAACCCATAGTCGCTGCAATGAACGATTTTGGGGTTAAGGCAATTAAGGACAATTGGCTCGATGGGGTCAATTGTCCTTAATTAATTTGCATTTAAAGTAATATCTATAATGTTATCCTTTGTTGTCGTCTAAAAATGTTAGAACTGGTTGTAAATGAATGGCTGCACTTCGGCCATTGAGAACTGGATAACGAGCTGCACTATTACAATGAAGATGAGCAACTTGATGAGCCAGTGGCAGTTGACAAACCAATCGGTTATTGCCTGATATATTTTCTTGGGGACAAAGTGAAGTGCAAAGATAATTACAACCAGGATGCACCACGTTTTGCGGGCAGTGAAGAATGGTACAAAATAGGCAGGGTCAAACTCGGTAAACGCTTTCTTGATTACTAGCCATGAATTTGCAACATCGCCAGCACCAAATATTGTCATAGTAATGCAAATGAAAATGAACGCAAGCAGCCATGACACAAACTGCACGCCCTTCTTCTCGCTTGGGAACCATCGATCGAGTGGTTTCTTGGTGAACTTGTGCACTACAAGCGCCACGCCATGAGCACCACCCCACACAATGTAATTCCATGCAGCGCCATGCCACAGTCCACCAATCAGCATCGTAATCATCAGGTTCAGATACTGACGAGCTTTACCCTTGCGATTGCCTCCCAATGGAATATAAACATAGTCCATAAGCCAGTTAGACAAAGTTATGTGCCAACGTTTCCAGAACACTGTCATGTTTTGCGAACGATAAGGAAAATCGAAGTTGATGCCCAGGTCAAAGCCCATGATGCGCCCCAAACCGATTGCCATGTCGCTATAGCCCGAGAAGTCACAGTAAATCTGCAACGTGAAGCCAAGCATCGCCATCGCGAGCTCATAGCCGCTGTAACCAGCCGCCGTGCCGAAAGCAATGGTGCTGTACTGGCCGATGTAGTCGGCAAATACAGCCTTCTTTATAAGACCCATCAAAGCGAGCCAAAAGCCACTGTAAACCATCTCCCTGGTCGGTTCCTTGTTGTCACGCAACTGAGGCAAGAACTTCTCGGCGCGTACAATAGGACCCATAGCTAGCGCAGGGAAGAATGACAGGTAGAACAAGTAATCAAGCCAACTCTTGGTGGGTTCAATCTTTCCTTTATACACATCGACCACGTAACTGATGGTCTTGAATGTGTAGAACGAGATGCCCAGTGGCATTATCAAATCGAGAGGCTGGAAGTTGGTCTTAACCAGCTCATTAATGTTCCACAAGAGAAAATTGGTGTACTTGAAAAATCCCAAGATGCCTACCGAAATGACAATGCTTAGCCAAAGCCAGAAACGGCGCATCTTGCGAGTGGTCTCATTCTTGATTTGCAAGGCGAAGAACCAGTCGAGAATTGATGTAGCCACCAGTAACAAGAAGAACCAGGCACTTGACTTATAGAAAAAGTAAAGGCTGAAAGCGATGACAAAAATCATCATCTTGGTGCGCTTGTTCTTGAGCATACCATAGATGGGCAGGAAAATCAAGAATAGGCACCAGAACAGCCCACTATTAAACACCAGCGGTTTAGCAGGATCGAAGCACAACAGGCTCCAAAGGTTGTGGAAAAAGGTCGGTATATCAAATGTTGTGTCCATTATTATCGTGTTAAGATTATCGATTGACGGGCTGTATTAACTCAAGTTCATCTGGACGCCCCTTCTCACCAGCAGGAGGAGCATCAAGCCTGATGCGATGAGCTGATTTGGTCATTATCCACTTGCAGATGCGATCCATCCACAGCATCGATGAAGCAGCATTGGGATGTGCTCCATCCTTCTTGCGGTCGTAGTGCTGGTCGGGGGTATAGGAGTTATAGTAGCATCCCTCGGGCACGCTACTCTCAATCATCTCGTTGATGCCAGTGTCGGGTTTCCAGTTAGGCGGTCCAATCCATATGTAAGGAATGTCGCCCATCTGCCTGATAATCTCATCGACATACTTTTGGCGATTCTCTTTAATATCACGAATAAACAACTCATTGCCACCTAGACTAAAGAGGATGTAGTCAGGTTTGAACTTGTCGATACGTTCCTTTAAGGTTGTGCATGTACCATAAATCTCGGTTGTAGAGCTATACCACACCACTGCATAGAAAGTGTGACCATTCTTCTTAGCATAGGCCGACATGCGCGGGAATAGGCATTCCACCATCGAGTCGCCAATAAAGAGGATGGTCTTCTTTGTTGTGTCCATCTCGTTCTTCCCAGGCTGCTTATCCTTAATTGAATCGGTTTTCACAACTGGTTTTTCCTTCTTATTAGTGGCAAAAAGAGTCTCGTTAAACTTACCTTTTTTCAAGCCTAAAGATTCAGTGATTTTGTCGGACTGAGATATAGCAATAAATGCTATCAATGCCAATCCAAGTATTGCACAAAGAACTTTATAAGATTTTTTCATTTTTTGGGTATATATTCGTTTTATTAGCTGATTTCACTATACTCCGGGTGTGCTCACTCGCACACCCGGTAGCAGTGAAGTGATAATTATTTACTTGCCCTTGATAGGCGTAATACCGATACCTGGAATGTCGTGAAGTGTGATTTTACCGTTCTCAACTGTCATACCATCGAAACGGTCGTTGGCAATGAGCAGATTGCCATCGAGGTCGGCAAAATCGACCACAGGCGAGAGGTTGGCAGCAGCAGTCACAGCGCATGAAGTCTCGGTCATACAACCAATCATCACCTTCATGTCGAGTGCACGAGCAAGTGTCACCATCTTGTGAGCCTCATATAAACCAGTACTCTTCATGAGCTTGATGTTGATACCATCATAAACGCCTTTGAACTTAACGATGTCGGGCAGACGCTGGAATGCCTCGTCGGCAATGATGGGCAGTGGTGAGCGCTCGCGCAGCCATGCGGTCTCGTCAATCATAGTCTTGTCGAAGGGCTGCTCAACAAAGATACATCCACGATCCTTTAGCCAATAGCACATCTCGAGAGCCTCATCTTTGTTCTTCCACCCCTGATTGACGTCGACACAAATAGGAACGTCAGTCATACTCTTAATGACCTCAACAGTCTCCTTGTCGTTGTCAAGTCCCATCTTAACCTTAAGCAGTTTATAGGGCGAAGCTTCCTCAACCTTCTTTCGAACCACCTCCTCGGTGTCGATACCTATGGTGAAGCTGGTCACAGGTGCATTTTCAGGATTGTAACCCCAAATCTTATACCAAGGCTGACCCATAATCTTGCCCAACAAATCATGCAAAGCAATGTCAACACTAGCCTTGGCTGCACGATTATTGGGAGCCACATTATCTACATAGGTCAATATATCTTCAATTCTAAACGGATCATTGAATTGTGACAGGTCAAGGCTACTTAAGAACTTGGTAACGCTCTCAACGCTCTCGCCCAGATAGGGAGGCATCGACGCCTCACCGTAACCGATGATACCGTCATATTCAAGCTGTACCTGAACATCGGGTGTGGTAGTGCGGCTGTAACGCGCCAAGTTGAACGCATGGCGCAACTGTAACTCATAAGGCGCAAACGACAGGTTTAAGCGACCTGTTTTTGCCACCTTCTTTGTGGCTTTTCCTTTAGCCGAGATAGAGATGGGAGCCGAAGCAGCAATCAAGCCAAGTCCTGTTCCCACAAGAAAATTTCTTCGATTCATGTTATTATTTATTTAGAGTTAATCTTTTATTTCTTATTGAAGTACCAATTGTGGTCACGAACATATATAATCCCCTTGGTGCCAATCATACCGTTGACTCGGCTGATGGAAAGTGGACTATAGAGATAGTCGGGGGCATCGGGGTCAAGGTCATTGATTTTAACTTGACCTGAACAGTGAATATACTTGCCATCACGCAGATATAAGCCCACATGAGTCACACGACCAGTTTTGCTGTTTCCGAAGAACAACAAGTCGCAAAGTTGTGCATCATGCCAATCGTTGATTTTCAAGCCAGTCAACGCTTGCTGTGAGGCGTCGCGCTGCAGAATAATACCATTAGAGAAATAGCTCACCTTTGTCAATCCCGAACAGTCGGTAGCTTTGGTTGATGTGCCACCCCACAAGTAACTTGAGCCCATCATGCGACGCGCAGTCTTCTCAATCTTCTTTAGGTCGATATTCTGCTGTGCCCACTTATCGAACTTCTCGACACTAGATGTCTGAACCCAACCAGTACGTCCGTCGGGAGTTGCAAGCTCAATCCACTTACCTTTTTTATTCACCACACACAATATGTCACCAAGCACCAGGTCGCTAACAGTCTCTTCGCTCTTAGGCTCAGTAACAAGCTGGTCATCATAGACAGTAACGATGTAACGCTCTGTATTTTTCCATTTTGTGAGTTCCTGCTCAGTTACAAACCTCAAGGAGCTCTCGGGAACATAAGCGATGTAGTTGTCGGGGCACTGCACTCGGCACCACTCTCCCACTTCAATCACGCGAAGCGGCATGCCCATGATGCCTTGTGTCGCCACCTCGGCCGAGTGCTTGGGTTCGCAACGTAAAGTTGCTATAGAAAGCTTTACCAAGGCCCACTGCTTATCGGCAGGAACATCATTGGCGAGCACCTTAACGCTATTCTGGTACTTAACATTATATTTATCTAATTCGGCACTGATTGAATCTTTTTGCCACTGATATCCAACAGTTCCCGAAATCAAAGGTACATGTAAATCAATTGCATTAAGACATCTCACATCGTCCCATATTGCCACCCTTTTATCAGGGGCCAGTCTAGATTTAAGGTCATTTAGGATTTTGCTAATCTCAATTGCATCAGAAAGCGTTGTTTCCAGCTTATCATTAATGAGATTTTGAGCCATAGTGGTCATGCCAGCGGCAGTTGCCACAATAAACAAAACCAATGTTATAGTTTTCTTCTTCATATTTATCATTTATCAATCTTTTCTCTAGAGTTAACAATCAAGTGCGATTTCCAGGTGTCGTAATACAGATTGCCTTTGCGCCACTCAACCTCACCGGGTTGGAAATCGACGGTCTCGCTGCGGATATATTTCTTTTCGGGACTAAGCTTGTCGCCAATAGCTTCATTGGACGCCATGCGATATACATCAATGCCAGTAGCGTAGTAACTATTCATGGGTGTCCCCACAGCACTGCGACCGAATGATTGGTCAGTTGGTACCCAGCCCACGCCCTCGAAGTAGGTCTCGGCCCAATCGTGCCAATTCACCTCGTCGGGGTGAATCATCCATCCACTCTCCCAGCGAGCAGGAATGCCAAGGCTACGCACGAGAGTGATGTAGAGCAACGCCACTTGGCCACAGTCGCCATGACCGTTGGCAAGCACATAGTCGGGCATATTCTTGATTGTGCTATACTCACGTGCACCAGCCCATGGATAGCGCATTGAGATCCAATCAAAAATCTTAGATGCCTGAAGCACAGGATTTGTCTCGTTTTCAACAATCTCACGTGCCAGAGCACGCATGTCATCAGTAATAATTATGTGTGGAGGTTGATTTCCGGTGAATTCCTTATACTCAGCAGTATTGGTGTTGTAAGGTTCAACCATTGCCACCAGGTCTTGCTGTGCAATGTGACGTTCGGCAACATCATAGCTGAAAGTATACTCGAAGTGAGTGGGTTTACCTTTCTCGGCCACAGCTTCCATGTAGACTGTGTGATGCTTGCTTCCCTGACTCATTGTCACTGGACGATTGCTCGACTCAAGCTTAATGTTCTTCTGCCTGAGATTCTGATATGGGAACGGCATCCACACGCGCAATGTCTCGCCATCGGGAACGGCGTCGGCATTGACATCGAGTGTGAAAGTGATGTTCATATGCCGCCAATCGCGCAGACCATTCTCATCGGCAGGCGATTTCATTGCCTCGAGATAATACTTGCGGCGAATGTTATAAGTTTCCCACTTCTCGGCATCTTGGTCTTCTTTAAGTTCATCGGCGAGTAGCCATAGGTTTCTCACCGACTTGCGGAACCACCACTCCTGACCGTCGATTGTCATGTATTCAATCTTGCGATTACGTTTCCACTTTGCAAGTTGCTCATTGGTAACACTTGGCATCTTCTCGCGAATTAGCTTGAGGCCATCATCGGGAGTCATGTTAAAGTCCTTTCGAATGCGCCCCATGATTGTCATCAAAGAGTCGATGCGAACTTCTTGCTCAACACGTGTTTTCTTAGGTAGCGCCTTCATCAACGCCTCGGCCTTCTTAAAGTCGCCCTTATCCATCAAGTCTTCAACTTGAGAGAGCCAACTTACCTGGCCAGCTGCCGTCATTGCGGTCACAGCAAGAAACAAGGCAGTCAATAACTTCTTTCTCATAATCTGTAAATATTCAAGACAAAAATCAATATGATCAATTGCGGCGACCAAGCAGTATCATAACATAATACATGAGAGTAGCAAGCGAGCTCAATGCGGCAACCACATAGGTATAGGCTGCAGCATGCAATGCATCGCTGGCGTGCTTGGTCTTCTCGCCTTGAGTAATGCCCGAACTCTCAAGCCATGCCACAGCACGACGGCTGGCATCAACCTCAACAGGCAGAGTGATAAAGCTGAAAAGAGTGGTCAGAGCAAACAAAGCGACACCCACCCCCATCACAATAGGGAAGGTTTGAATGAGAAGGATACCAGCAAGGAGAATCCATGTTATCCAACTTGAAGCGAAACTCACTACGGGGACAAGCTTGGTGCGTAACTTCAATGGAGCATACCCCTTGGCATGTTGCAGCGCATGACCACACTCATGAGCTGCTACAGCTGCCGAAGCCACACTATTAACCGAAAAAACGACATCGCTCAAGTTCACTGTGCCATTGGCAGGATTATAGTGATCGGTCAACTGGCCATTCACACTAGTTACTTGCACATTGTTGATGCCATTGTCATGAAGCATCTTGGCAGCAACATCACGTCCTGTAAGTGGAATATCAAGTGGCTCTTTAGAATATTTCTCAAACTTTCTCTTAAGCGAACTTTGCACAACATAACTCGCAATGGTTATGGCAATAAAGATTATATAAACAAGTCCCATATTGTGTTTCTTTTTCTTGTTGCAAAAGTAATTGTTAAAAAAATAAAAATAGCGATTTTTTCAATAAAAAATGCCGTGTTTTTTTTGCGTTATTAAATTTTGATGTAAATTTACACCGTTTTTCTGAACTGACAAAATTTTTAAAGGAAAACTCTAATTATTTATTAATTATTTATTGTTTTATTTTACTAACTTAATTTTACTGTATCATTATGAAAAAGTTATTTCTTTTGTTTGTAGCTACTGCTACTATTTCTCTTGTTTCTTGCAACAACAATACCACCGAGGGTTCAGAGGCTACCAGCGACTCAACTCAAACCGAGATGACCGAGGACACTACAGCTACTGATTCACTTCCCGCTGAGGTTGCTGAAGGTCTTGAGAATGTACAGAACGAGGCTCCAGCTGCAACTACTGAAGAAGCTGCTCCCAATGCTGAGGTTGATCCCGCTGCAGACCCAAGAATGGAGAACGTTAAAGAGGCTGCTAACGACCTGAAGCAGGCTGGCAAAGACGCTATCCAAGACGTAAAGGACGGCAAGAGCGCTAAAGAGATTGGCAACAACCTCAAGCAAGCCGGCAAAGACGCCCTTGACAAAGCAGGCCAGGACGCTAAAGACTTAGCCAAAGAGAAAACTAACGAGGCTATCGAAAAAGGCAAAGAGAAAGCTAACGAGGCTATCGAGAAGGGCAAAGAGGCTCTGAAGAACCTTGGCAAATAATCATTTCTCCAAACAAATAAAAGGGAAGCACCACACTGCGTGTTTCCCTTTTTCATTTCTCGCGCAATGAAACTCGACGAAATAATTGAGAAGGCGAGGCAAGCAATGGGTATTACTGCGCTAAACCCAATGCAGGCCGAAGTAATTGAACGCTGGCAAGGCTGCGATAGCGACTTGATTGTATACTCGCCAACGGGAACAGGCAAGACCCTAGCATCAGCAATGCCTGCACTGCTATCAATAAATAAGGAGGCTGCTACACCACAAGTAGTGATTATCGCACCATCTCGAGAACTAGCAGTGCAGACACATGGTGTGCTAAAGAAACTCTCACCACAAACCTTGGCGACCTGCTGCTATGGTGGACACAATAGTGGGGATGAGAAGTTATCGATTGCCTCAAAGCCAAAGATAGTTGTTGGCACTCCAGGCCGCTTGCTCGACCACATCAACAATCACGTCATAGACATCAGTAGTATCAGTTGCCTGATTCTTGATGAGTTTGACAAGAGCCTTGAATTAGGTTTCAGCGACGAGATGCGCGACATCATGAACCACTGCCCTACTACTGCCCGAAAAATCATGACTTCGGCAACTATAATTGAGCATATGCCCAATTATGTGAAACTAAATAATTGTCATACCATAAACCACTTAGAATCGCCAAGTCTTGAGGTAAACAGCCGCATTAAATTGTGGCAAGTTAGAGCTGAAGAAGGAAATAAACTCGACACCATGCTACAATTGCTCTACTGTATTCCCGACGAGCGCACAATTGTGTTTGCCAACACTCGTGAAAGTGCCGAACAGGCATTTAAACATTTGGCAAAAAAGAAGATGAGCATCGCTTTATACCACGGTGCTCTGGAACAAATTGAGCGAGAGAAAGCGATTGCGATGTTCAACAACGGAACCGCACTGGTGCTTGTGGCTACCGATTTGGCCGCTCGTGGCCTCGATATTGCCGACGTGAAACACATTATACACTATGAGACACCCCTTACTCAAGAGATTTTTACACATCGCAACGGACGCACAGCTCGAGTTGACGCGGATGGCGATGCCTATCTCATTACGGGAGCGAAAGAAGCACTTCCACATTTCGTTAGGCAATGTCGCAGTTATGAAATTGAGCAAAAAACACAAGCATATAGCAAGGTTTCGGCCGTTGCCACTATTTACATCAGCGCTGGCAAGAAAGAGAAAGTGTCGAGAGGTGGCATTGTGGGATTTCTCGCCAGCCATGCTACTGAACTAGAAGCAAGAGAAATTGGCACCATTACCATTCACGACCACTACTCTCTCGTGGCAGTGCCGACAAGCAAGGCACAAGAAATAATTAACTCAGTTTCACCCTTCAAACTTAAAAAGCAAAAGGTGAAACTGAGCATTGCTAAACCTATACTCCGCTTTGTGCGAAGCTGACAGATTATAGTGAGCCAAAGAGTTGGTCGAGCCGCTCCTTAGATTGCAACCCAACCAATGTTTCAATAATGTCGCCTGTGCGAGAAATCACAACAATTGTGGGCACTGCAGTTACGTTAAACTCTTGTGCAATTTCGGGGGATTGGTCAATGTCCACTTTATTAAACTCAATCTTGTTGCCATACTTATTCTCCATTTCTTCCATTGTTGGAGCCATAGCCTTGCAAGGCCCACACCATGTGGCATAGAAATCAACAACCATGATTTTATCATATTTCTCGTCTACTGCCACTCTATTAGTGTCGATAGCTGTGGTTGTTGATGAATCGGCAGTCAAAGCTGCTGCATTGCTTGGCACCTCGCCCGATTGTGTCGAAGCCATATTATCATTCTTATTGCTACAAGCACAAGAAATCAACGAAAGGGCTATTGCAATTTTTATTATGTTTCTCATAATTGTATCTATTGATTAGTTAAGTTCGCCTTTTCCTTGTCTTGTTATTTCGGGCTCATCGCCTGTGCAATCGACAACAGTCGAGGGCACAAGACCACCACGGCCTGAATCGACCACAATGTCAACGCTATTGCCCAGAGCCTCGGCAATAAGTTCGGGCTCGCAACGGTAGTCGTCATCACGAGCTGGTACCGATGTAGTGAGTATGGGATGCCCCAGTTCACGCTCGATGGCAGTGGCAATCTTATTGTCGGGGATACGTATACCGACAGTGCGACGACCCTTGAATGCCTTGGGCAACTTCGACATCGCTTGGAAGATGAAAGTGAACGGACCAGGGAGGTTATTCTTCATCAGGCGGAACTGAGTGTTGTCGAACTTGGCATATTGTGCCACCTCGCTGATGTCGCTACATATAATCGAGAGATTGGTCTTTGCCGACTTCATCGACTTGAGTGAGCAAATGCGCTCGATGGCCTGGTTATTAAGAGCATCGCAGCCAATGGCGTAGACTGTATCGGTGGGATAAACAATGATACCACCATCGCGCAACACACTTGCAATCTCCTCGATGTGACGCACGTTGATGTTGTCTTCTATGATTTGTAATACTTTCATTTTAAAAATCAGTTTTTATAATTGTTTCTATATTAGTTGCTTGAGCATATTTCTCGAGCAGTGACGCTGTCCACGACATGCACTCATCGAGAGGCATTTCGGGACCAAAGGCGTTGATGTTGATTTGCACGCGCGTGGTATCGACAGTGAACTTAGTGCGCTCCTCGTCACTAGTGGGTGTAGCAATGCCACCCATTGCGTCGCGGTACACAGGCATACCCTCGATGTTTAGGAGTCCACGACCAATGCCATAATAGGGTTCATCCTTCTCGCCCACTCCCATCGTGAGGGTGTTGCCCTCAATCTTGCTGGCATCAAGACCACTAATGGGATAACCACTCTTAATCGACACCAAGTTAACCACATCGATTAGTGTGGTAAGGCGATACAATCCCAAACCTCGCACAATGCGCCGGCATAGCGCCTCGCTAGCCACACGATAGCGACCGGGGTCCTTGCCAAGAGCCTTATAAAGACGGCGCGTTGCAGCAATAGCTGGTCGCTGGTTAATAGCGAGCAGTTCATATTGTTGCTTTACAACATCGGCCTCACGCTCAATCTCTTGCCAAAGCTCGTCGCAAGTATCACCGTTGACAACATCGGCGCTCAATAGGCCAATTTTCATGTCAGGGCACACATCCAGAATGCGTGGATCGATTTCGACATTAATCATCTTTAATATTATTTTTTTTGCAAAAGTAATATAAAAATCGGTTTTTTTATCTATTTTTGCAAAATCATTAACATGACTAATATTTTTATCTATTAAATAATACACAATGAAACATCTTTTTCTTACTCTCATTGCTGCCAGTTTAGTATTTGGCGCAATGGCCGACGACAAAGTCGTTAACCCCGACAGCACAGGATTCAAGTTTACCGACATTAAGACTGTGAAATCTACCCCAGTAAAAGATCAGAATAAGTCAGGAACTTGCTGGTGCTACTCAAGCAACACATTCTTTGAGAACGAGATTCTGCGCAAGACAGGCAAGGAAGTACACCTGAGCGAGGGCTTCGTAGTTTATCACTGCTACCTTGACAAGGCTATCAAAAACATACGCATGGACGGCACCAGCAACTTTGCTGAAGGTGGTGCAGGCCTTGATGTAGCTTACGTTTGGGAGAACTACGGTATGGTCCCCAACGAGGTTTACACTGGTATGACCTATGGTGACAAGAAGTTCAACACCGCTGAGCTCACCAGCATGCTCAAGGGCATGGTTGACGTTGTTAACCAGCGCAAACTCAAGAAACTCACTCCCGCGTGGATTGATGGTTTCAAGGGCGTTCTTGATGGTTACATGGGCAAACTTCCTGAGACTTTCACTTGGGAAGGCAAGACCTATACTCCTCAAAGCTATGCCGCTTCACTTCCTCTGAACATGGATGATTATATCTCAATCACTTCGTTCACTCACCACCCATTCTACAAGCCATTTGTGCTTGAGGTTGCCGACAACTGGACTTGGGAGCAATCACAGAATGTTCCCCTTGATGAGCTTTGGGAGATTGCCAACTATGCTATCGAGAAGGGCTACTCAATTGCTTGGGGTGCCGACGTAAGTGAGCGTGGTTTCCAGTGGCGCAAGGGTTATGCAGTTCTCGTAAAAGAAAAGACTGAAGAAGACCTCAATGGTACCGATCGTGCACGCTGGGATCAGCTTAGCGATAAAGACCGTGACGCACAGCGCTGGGAGATTAAGGGTCCAGGTAACGAGATGACTGTTACACAAGAGAGCCGCCAAGTGATGTTTGACAACAAGGAAACTACCGACGACCACGGTATGGTACTCGTTGGTACTGCTGTTGACCAGGAAGGCAACAAGTACTTCAAGGTACAGAACAGCTGGGACACCAACCAACTTTACCACGGCTTCTTCTATGTGAGCGAGGCATTCTTCAAAGCTAAAACAATGAATATCATTGTAAACAAAGAGGCTATCCCCGCTAAGATTGCAAAGAAGATGGGTCTCTAATAAATGCTTAATGCACAATGCATAAGACAAAAGCGCTCCTCGAGGAGCGCTTTTGTCTTTTAATAATGATTGTGATGTTTCTCAGTAGATTATGGTTGCCACTATTTTTCGTGGGCCACTGTGATCGCGATATTCGCACAGATAGATGCCTTGCCATGTGCCCAAGTTGAGACGGCCGCCTGTTATGGGAATATTGAGCGACACACCGCTTATTATGCTCTTGGCATGGCTTGGCATATCGTCACGACCCTCCATTGTGTGAAGGTAGTGAGGGTTGTCTTCAGGCACCATGTCGTTCATTATAACCTCTAAGTCGTGGCGCACATCAGGGTCGTAGTTCTCGCTTATTGCCAGACCGCAACTAGTGTGCTTGACCATGAGATTAAGCAAGCCAACATCGGGTAACGTTCCAACATTCCTCTCAATCTCACTCGTAATCAAGTGAAAACCACGAGAACGTGCCTGTAACGAAAATTCCACTTGCCTTATCATCGCTTATTCATTCTTGATGTTTTCCAAATCCTCGCTGGCTTGTTCCCACTGAGCCATAATATCCTCAAGTTGGGCGTTGAGCGTGGCATGCTTGGTGTAGATTTCGGGGTCGGAGGCGTTGCCTTGGGCTAGTTGGGCCTCAATCTCGGCGATGGCGGCCTCGGTATCGGCAATCTGTTGCTCAAGGGTTTTCACTCGCTTCTCGGCACGTCGAACCTCACGCTCATGCTCCTTTTGCTCCTGATAGCTGAGTTTGGAAGCAGTGACAACCTTTTCCTGCTGTGGAGCAATGGCTTTATCCTTTATCTCCAGTTCTTGAAGCGACTGAATTTTCTTCTTCTCGAGAAACTCATAGATACCGCACAGGTGCTCACGCACTCGATGGTTTCCGAACTCATATACCTTGCTAACCAGCCCATCGAGGAAGTCACGGTCGTGCGAGACCACAATCACAGTGCCATCGAAGTCGACAAGAGCACTCTTGAGAATGTCCTTGGTGCGCATATCCAGGTGGTTAGTGGGCTCATCAAGAATAAGCAGGTTCACTGGTTGCAGCAAGAGTTTGAGCATTGCCAGTCGTGCTTTCTCACCACCTGAGAGCACTTTGACCTTCTTCTCGCTAACCTCACCGCCAAACATGAATGCGCCCAGCAGGTCGTTGATGCGCGAGCGGATGTCGCCCACCGCCTCGTAGTCGATGGTGTCGAAGACTGTAATCTCCTGGTCAAGCAATTGAGCCTGATTCTGAGCAAAGTAGCCCACCTTCACATTATGGCCTATTGTGAGATTACCATCGAAAGGAATCTCGTTCATAATGCACTTCACGAGAGTAGACTTGCCGGCGCCATTCTTGCCCACAAATGCCACCTTCTCGCCACGCTTTATGGTAAATGTAACATCACTAAACACGTTGAGCGAGCCATAACTTTTTGCAACTTCCTCGGCAATCACTGGATAGTCGCCCGAGCGAGGTGCTGGTGGGAACTTGAGGCGCAGGCGTGAGTTATCGACCTCGTCGATTTCGATGCGCTCAACCTTGGCGAGCTGCTTGATGCGACTCTGCACCTGCACTGCCTTGGTTGCCTTGTAGCGGAACTTCTCGATAAAGTCCTCGGTGTCCTGAATCATCTTCTGCTGGTTGTCGTAGGCGCGACGCTGTTGCTCCAAGCGTTCCTTGCGAAGCTCCACAAAATGAGAGTAATTGACCTGATAGTCATAGATTTTACCAAGCGAAATCTCGATGGTGCGAGTTGTCACGTTATCGATGAACGCTCGGTCGTGGCTCACGAGCAGCAAGGCACCGCGGCGCGTCTTGAGGAAGTCCTCAAGCCACTGGATTGACTCAATGTCGAGGTGGTTGGTGGGCTCGTCGAGCAGCAGCACGTCGGGGCGCTGGAGCAAGAGCTTGGCAATCTCGACACGCATGCGCCATCCGCCACTGAATTCGCTCGTGTGACGCGAGAAGTCGCTGCGTTCAAAACCTAGACCTAGCAAGGTCTTCTCAAGTTCAGCCTCATAGTTCTCGCTCTGCATCATGGCGCGCACGTCGGTCTTTAACGACAGTCGCTCAAGCAATGCCTGGTAGTCGTCGCTGTCGTAGTCGGTGCGACGAGCTATCTCCTCGTTAATGGCATCGATTTCACGGTCGAGTTCCTTCACGTGGTCGAATGCCTTGGCAGCCTCTTCACGCAGCGTGCAATCATCGACGAGGCGCATCTGCTGCGGCAGATAGCCAATGGTGACGTCGCTAGGCTTAGAGACACTGCCTGCAGTGGGTGCCTGCAGACCTGCGATAATCTTAAGCATCGTTGACTTACCTGCACCATTCTTGCCAACAAGAGCGATGCGGTCGTTCTTGTTGATCACATAATTTATATTGTCAAACAACGGCCGAGCACTAAACTCAACCTTGAGGTTCTGAATCGAAATCATCGTCGCATTCTAAAAAACGCTACAAATTTACACAATTTTTATCAGACGATTAAATACAATTAAGAACAATTTCGTTAGATGCCAGATTTCAGATTTCAGAGGTCAGATTTCAGATTTCAGAGGGCGATGGGACAGTTTTTTATTTTTTTATTGGAAAAATAGACCAAGAAATGGCGCTTTTCTGGTCGAAAACGGAAATTTTGGGACAGTTTCGCGTTTTTTTATTTTGCCGGCTTGCGCCGGAAATTAGAGCGCTACGCGCTAAAATTATTATTTTCAATGGTCGAGTTGACTCGGTGGATAGGGGTGGCAGTATGTCAATGAACGCGTGTGTGCGCAAAGGTAGTGGTTGAGAAAGAAGAAAACAACATTAAAACAATGCGTGTTATGCACGACCATATAGGTTGTGTAATTGTTGTGGTTTACACATAATGGTTAAATAACGTTAAATACAAACTACTTTTGTCGCTTTTGCTTGTCAAATTGTAAAGCAAACTTTACATTTGCAACAAAATAACCAATAAACAGCAAAATCATGAAATCAAATTATCTATTTCCCACAGTGTACAAGAAAATTGGCTGGGTGTTGTTTGTCCCCTTTGCCATAATTGGCATTATTTTTCTTGCCGACAGCAGTTTGTTGCCTGAGATAAAATGGAACCCAATTGTGCTATATACAGGTTCTCAGTTGACCGACCACGGTCAAGTGCCAGGTGAGTTCTTTAAGACCATTAACGATGACATGATAGAAGAAATCATCGTGTGGGGGCTTGCGATAGCATTGTCGCTCATAGCCTTCTCACGAGAGAAAGATGAAGACGAGCTAGTTGAGCACTTGCGCGCAAAGTCGCTTGTGTGGTCACTTAAGGCTAATGTGGTATTGCTTATTGTTGCCACATTTATATTATATTCCGACTGCTACGTTACTTTTGCATGGATATACATGTTCAGCGTGTTCTTGCTGTTTATCATCAAGTTTGAGATAGAGTTATACCGTTTTCGTCACAGCAGTCATGAAGAATAATATAAGAATAGAGCGCGCTATCGTGCGCATGACACAGCAGCAACTTGCCGAGGCGGTGAAAGTGAGCCGCCAGACCATCAATGCAATAGAGGCCGGCAAATATGTGCCCTCGGCAGTTCTTGCTTTGAAGATTGCCAAGACCTTTGGCAAACCAGTGGAAGCCATCTTCGCTCTTGAAGATAATGATTGACAAATAGTTCTTTAACTCCTAAAACTTCGAATTATGGAATTCATCCCATTGAATATAATTCTAATAATGGTCTTGATAGGTGTGTTAGTCTATGTGATTAGCTCCATCAAGGACCTGAACAGAAGAATGGAATCATTTGGTTCCATGCTCAGTCGTTTTATCGAGGAACAAAATAATCCTGCTTCGGAACCAAAAAAAGAATTAGCAGCAGAACCAACTCTCGCTAATGAAACACCAGTGGTTGTTCCATCGATTCCTGTCATGGAGACCCCTCCACCATTGCCTGTAACTATTGCGACTCAAGAACCGGTTGCCGCTGCCATGCCTGCGCCTCAACCAGTGGAGATGGATGTATATAACGAACCAGTCGAGGAACCTGCAGGTGAAACCATCGAAGAGCTCGCCGAGGAGCCTGTAAAGCAAAAGCGCAACTTCGAGAAGTTCATTGGTGAGAATCTCTTTGGCAAGATTGGCATTGTGGTGCTGATAATTGGCGTGGGATTCTTTGTCAAGTATGCCATCGACAAGAACTGGATAAACGAAACCACTCGCACGATCATGGGCTACCTGCTGAGTGGCGCACTGCTTGGCATCGGGTACAAGTTGCACAAGAAGTATCGCACCTACAGCTCGCTGCTGGCAGGTGGTGCCTTCGGTATCGCCTATGTGACTACTGCTGTTGCTTTCCATTACTACCACTTGTTTAGCTCAACCGTAGCATTTGCCATACTAGTGGGAGCCACAGCACTGATGACAGCTTTGGCTTGGATTACCGACAAACGCGAACTTGCCACTATTGCCCTAGTGGGTGGCTTCATTGCTCCATTTATTGCCAGCAATGGAGATGGCAACATGACGGTGCTGTGCACCTATCTGTTAATTCTTAACGTGGGCATGGCACTGGTTGCACTAAAGAAGCGCTGGAGTGAGCTGCCTCTCCTAGGTGTAGTCGCCACATGGGTGATATTGACTGTAATGTGGTCATCGGAAACACTGAAATTGATCCGTCTAATAGCATTTGATACAGCATTTTTCTTGCTCTTCACGGTTTCTATTACTCGCACTTTGTGTACGTTGCCAAAGAGCAAGTTCTCGGGCCTGCTATGCACAGGCCTGGTGATTAATTGCTTCATCTATTATATGCACGTTCATGTTCACATGACCGATTTAGATTGGAACTTATACATGCATCAATTGCCAAATTATCACGGTTTGGAATCACTGGGCATAGCGTTGTGCTGTGGCATGGTTGTGGCATTGCTGTGGAAAAAACGTGACCAATGGCGCACGGCATTCCATTCTCATTTATCGCTCGCAATGGCTTTTATTGCCTTAGCAATGGCCGAGCAGTTTGCCGAGTTCTCTGTTTTCTTGAACATGTGGGCAATCTATGCCACAATTCTGTTCTACCTGTGGACTCAATCACGAATTAAGTCGCTAGCTATTGGCAGCTTTGT
>CACWNQ010000002.1 GCA_902762385.1 uncultured Bacteroidales bacterium
TTGAGCACAGGGATTCAAAACTTTCATCTTTTTATTTCAAATCTCCATTTATTTAAAGCATGGGACACGCCATTTTTGCAAATTCCTACAAGTAAATAGTTGATTGTCAAGTAATATTTTTTTAAATAAAGAACAATGCGGAAAACAAGAGACGATGCATGGTGCCAGTTTTTTTATATCCAAAAGTATCTCATTTTTCGATGGTGATTATTGACGAGACTATAACACAGTCGAAATGTGTTAAAATCAAAAATGTTAATTTGCCATCATTTTTAACAACCCAATGTAACGACAAGCAATCATGGCACTATAACAATTGATAGCAAAACGGTTTTAATCTCAACAATCTGAATCCGTTTTAATTTATTAAGTATAAGATATTTGCAATAGCAACATCAAGCTAATTACAAGGTATCATGAGCAAGCTTGATTTAATGAAAAACAAAGGCTATCACCCTATAAACAAAAACATCTAATTAAATCTCAAGCCACACTCACAAAGTTAAAACAATAGAGAATAGTTTTATTTTATAATTAAATATATTAATTTTGCAACGCTTAAAATTTATTAATCGGGCCACAAGAGTGTGGCTTGCATAACTTTTTGAAACGAGAGAATACACAAAAAACCAAAACTTTAAAACATTTACTGAACCCTTTACCTCCACATCTCACACGTTAGGCCTGCAATAGCAATAGCTATGGGCTATGAGTGCGTGTTTTTGTATTAAAATCAACTTAATAAACCCACTGGTTTTTTCAAGTTTTTGGAACATTATGACTATTAATCATAATTATTTGAAGTTTAATCATTAATTGTTTACTGTATGAAGAGACTTTTGTCAACTCTGATGGCCGTGTGCATCATAGCTATGGGTGCGTCGGCTAGCAAGATCGTTAAAGGTAAGGTCATCGATGCCGCAAACAATGAGCCACTGATTGGCGCTAGCGTCCAAGCTATAGGCTCAAATCAGGGCACCGGTACCGACATTAACGGTGAATTCACAGTAACCGTCAACGACAACGTTAAGCAGCTTCGCGTTAGCTACGTGGGCTACAAGGAGCAAATCGTTGCGGTTGCAAGTTATGTAACAGTAGCTCTTGAGAGCGACGACCTCACTCTCGACGAGGTAATGGTTGTGGCCTATGGTCAAACCAAGAAGACCTCGTTCACTGGTTCGGCACAAGCCGTTAACAACAAGAAGATTGAGACCCGTCCTATCACAAGTGCCACCAAGGCCCTTGAGGGTAACGTGGGTGGTATCCAGGTGGGCGGCACATCAGGTCAGCCTGGTGCCGATGTTGCTATCCGCATTCGCGGTTTTGGCTCTATCAACGCCAGCAACAATCCTCTCTATGTAGTTGATGGTATTCCTTATGATGGTGCATTGAGCGATATCAACCCCAACGATATCGAGAGCATGACCGTCTTGAAGGACGCATCGGCTGCCGCCCTTTATGGTGCTCGTGGTGCCAACGGTGTCATCATGATTCAAACCAAGAAGGGTAATGAGGGGCGCACCAATGTCACTTGGCGCTCTACTGTAGGTTGGTCTAACCGTGCCACTCCACGCTACGAGACCGTTAACCAGAAGGAGTTTGTACAACTCTTCTATGAGGGCTTGAGAAGCTACTTTGAGGTTGACAACGGTATGGACCGTGCAACTGCCGACACCTATAGCCAGTATTATCTGAGTGGTGAGCTCGGAGGCGAGATGTACAACCCCTTCAAGAACTACACCTTCGACACCATCATCAATCCTGAAACTGGCATGGTATATGACGACGTTCAAAGCGCATGGAACGAAGACTGGTATGACAGTGTGATTCGCAAGAGCGCTTTCCGTCACGAGCACGTGTTCTCGGTTAACGGTGGTACACAGAAGACTCAATACATGTTTTCTCTCGGTTACTTGAAAGAAAACGGTTTCTTGAAGACCACAAGCTTCGAGCGCTACAGCGCACGTGCTAATGTCAACAGCCAAATCAACGACTGGTTTGCTGCTAACATCAACACTTCACTGGGTCACTCTAAGAGTAACTTCAGTGACTATGACGACACCAGCTACAGCAACCCCTGGTTTACAGCACAGTTCATCAACCCATTGTTCCCAGTTTATCTCAAGGACGAGAATGGCAACAACCAACTAGATTCTGAGGGCAAAATCCAGTATGACTGGGGCGAGGGCGGCCGTGTTGGTAACTTGAACGATTTCAACTCACTCGGCATGCTTCTCATGGACAAGGCTAGCAACGTTCGCGATATCGCAGGTTTGCGTACCGGTATCGTTATTGGTAGCGACCTCGAGAAATACGGTTGGCGTCAGGGTATCAAGTTCGCCGTTAACTTCGGTATGGACTATGTGAACCGCAACCGCTTGTTCTATATGAACTCACAACACGGTAACCAGGCCAACGCTCACGGCTTGCTTGAGAAGATGAATTATCGCACACAGAGCTATACCTTCAACCAGTTGCTCACTTGGACTCGTTCTTTCAACAAAGTTCACAACATTGACTTCCTGATTGGTCACGAGTGGTATGCCTACAAGTGGAACTACCTGTTTGCTGAGCGCACCAACATCGTTGATGGTATCTACGACCTCAGTGGTGGTGCCAACGTTTCAGACAACAACTCTTATCAATATGATTATCGCATCAACTCTTTCTTGAGTCGTTTCAACTACAATTACGACGACCGTTACTATCTGTCGGCATCAATCCGTAGCGATGCCTCTTCACGCTTCCACAAGAAACACCACACTGGCACATTCTGGTCGGTGGGTGCCAACTGGCGTGTATCGAAAGAGGCTTTCATGCAGAACATTGACTGGATTCACAACCTGAGCGTTAAGGTTAGCTATGGTGAGCAAGGTAACGACAACATCGGTACTTACTATGCATGGCAACAGCTCTTCGACTTGGGTTACACCAACTCAAGCAATGTGGGTGCTTTTGTTCAGTCTCTTGAGAACCAAGAAGTAAGCTGGGAGAAGAACTCTAACCTCAATGCCGGATTCGAGGCTGCCCTCTTTGCAGGCCGCCTGCGCATCGACTTCGAGTACTTCTATAAGAAGACTACCGACATGCTGCTTAACTTCCCTATGGCTCTCTCTACTGGTTTCACCGGATATCTTGACAACGTGGGTGACATGCGCAATACTGGTTTTGAGTTGAAACTCGGCGCTACTCCAGTTCGCACTGCCGACTTTGAGTGGAACATCGACGTGATGCTCAACCGCACCAACAACAAGGTGCTTAAGCTTACTGGCGACACCGACGAAATTCTGAACGGTTTCCGCTCAATCAAGGTAGGCATGCCTATCTACACCTATTATATGAGTAAGGGTGCTGGTGTTGATCCCGACACAGGTCTGCCTCTGTACTGGGCCGTTGATGAAGAAGGCAATGAATACAAGACCAGCGACTACTATGAGGCTAACGCCAACAAGTTCTACCTTGGCAGCCGAATTCCTAAGTTCTATGGTAGCATTGGTACCGACCTCACCTGGAAGGGCTTTGGTCTCTCAATTTTGACCACTTATTCATTAGGAGGAAAAGTTTATGACTCTCTTTATGCCGGCATCATGATGGGCCTTAGCAGTGGCAACAGCACTTGGCACAAAGACGCTTTAAAGCGTTGGCAGAATCCTGGCGACATCACCGATGTTCCACGCATCCAGCTTGACGACTATCGCGACTGGCCCGAGGTTACCAGCGACCGCTACCTCATCGATGCGTCTTACTTCGCAATCAAGAACATCACTCTTTCTTACAATCTACCACGCACATTCTTGAACAAGATTGGCATTCAGGGCGCCAAGGTATTTGCTTCGGGCGACAACTTGTGCTTGTTCACTCATCTCAAGGGTATGGATCCCCAGTACAACTTCACTGGTGGTACCAACTATGACTACAGTCCTAACCGCACCTATACAATTGGTCTAGAGGTTAACTTCTAATTAAAAGAAAGGAGACATACAATGAAAAAATTTATATATGCTATTATAGCTATTGGTGGACTTCTCTCGTTGAGCGCCTGCTCCGAAGATAGTCTTGTCACTACTCCCACCGATGCACTCGACTATGGAACCATGATGAGTGATCCCGATCATGCCATGGTGGCTATTGATGGTGTTTACCGTTCAATGTACACTGCTGGATGGTCTACCGAGTTCAATATTCATCAGTGCTTCGGTATTAGTGCCTACAATTTGGCAGCCGAACTCATGGGTGACGACATGATGATGGGAGCCGCTGGTTCGGGTTGGTTCTGGTATGATCACGTTTACAATGTAAAAGCGCGCTACACAAGTAATGGATGGCGTTCTTATGACTTGTGGAATGGCCATTACAAATGGATTGCCAATGCCAACTATGTTATCGACGCAATGGAGAAATATGTAGCCACCGAGAACGATGCTGTGACTAAAGACTATGTGCTTGGTCAAGCCTACGCAATTCGTGCTTACAGTTACTTCATGCTTTCTCAGTGGTTTGCCCGTACCTATAAGGGGCATGAAAGTGACCCATGCGTGCCCATTTATACTCAACCCACTTATAAGGGTACAACAGGTCAGAAACGTGCAACAGTTGCCGAGGTTTATGCACAAATCGACAACGACCTCAACCGTGCTGTTGAATTGCTTGAAGGAATATCTCAGCAACATTCAACTAACATGAGCTATGAAGTTGCTCAGGGTATCCGCGCACGTGTGGCTCTCGTTGAAGAGAATTGGGCAGCTGCCGAGAATGCAGCCGAGTTGGCTATCGCAAATACAAGTGCACAAATCATCGGCACTAAGGACTTTGAGGGCAACAACGACGTGAAGAACGACAATGTGATGTGGGGTGCCGAGATTATCGCACCTCAAGCTGGTGGTTATGCAAGCTTCTATGCTCACATGGACACATGCGCAAGCTATGGATTCCGCGCGCCCAAGTTGATGACACAATCACTCTACGACAAGATGTCGGAGACCGATACCCGCAAGGCTATCTGGTTCCCCGTAATGCCAAAGGGCAGCGTTGGTTATGGGAAGCACCTGCAGCGCAAGCTCACATTTAGCGACCCAGCACAGTGGCTTGGCGACTACATCTGGATGCGTGTTGAGGAAATGTACCTCATCGCTGCCGAGGCTGAGTGCCGTCAAGGTAAAGAAGCTGAAGCTAAAGAGCACCTCATGGCTCTGATGGAGAAACGCGATCCTAACTACACTTGCGAAAAGACTGGTACTGCTTTGGGAGCTCTCACTAGTGATGAGACAGGTTCACTGCTCGAGGAGATAATACTGCAACGCCGTATTGAGTTGTGGGGTGAAGCAGGTCGTATCTTCGATATCAAGCGTCTGCACCAAGGATTTGTACGCAACCCAGCCGATGGATGGGCTACTGCCGCAAGACTTGCCAACCATCCTGCAACCGCCGATCCCGAAAGCTACTGCTGGGTTCTCACAATTCCACAGGCCGAGTTTGACGGAAACGCCAACTTGACTCTTGAGAACGACCAGAACCCACTTGGTGACTATCCCAATTAATTTGGAATAAAGTAACAAAAACATAATCATCAAGGGCCGCACAACTCACTGTGCGACCCTTGATTTTTACACCTCAAACACAAACTAAATACCTGCAAGAGCGGAAGCTACAACCACTAACTATTCCTATCATTTTGGTAGGAAAAAAGCTAAATCTTTAATTGTTAAAAAAACAATTGTTAAATTGCGAGAAAATTAACAATCGGACAAACTGAGAAAAGTGTATAAACTTAAGTTTTGAAGATTTGGACAAGGCAAGGTGTGAAATATTGTTTTGGAACCAGTAAAACAATAATTATCAAGAATATAAGGTAGTGAAGGACATTGACTCCAAAGTAGATGAAAAGTAGTAATTTTGCCGAATTAAGTAGGTATTTGTAAAAATATTGAAAAATATGTATAAAAAATGGAAATACAAACGTTTGAAAACAAACGGCAAGCCAAAAGTTAAAGATTAAATTAATTTTGCTACATTTCTTAATAATATATAACTTTGCATTCGTTGTTCCCGTCTATTTAGCCTGCTTTAAGCCTCTCCACAAGCCGGAAACCATAGGAACAACACGTGTTTTTCATAACCAAGAGAACAATTTTAGGGATTTTATTATTCGAGTATAAAGTTTGAAGTTTAATCATTAATTGTTTACTGTATGAAGAGACTTTTATCAACTCTGATGGCCGTGTGCATCATTGCTTTAGGTGCAGCGGCTAACAAGACCGTTAAAGGTAAAGTCGTAAGTGCAAGTGATCAGGAACCACTCATTGGCGCCAGCGTGCAAGCAGTGGGTTCTAATCAAGGCACCGCGACCGACATTAACGGTGAATTCTCGCTGACCGTAAACGACAATGTGACACAGCTGAAAGTTAGTTATGTAGGCTATGTTACACAGTTCGTTGCGGTCGCAAGTAACATAACAGTAGCCCTTGAGGAGGAAGACAACACCCTCGAGGAGGTTGTTGTGACTGCGCTGGGTATCACTCGCAAAGAGAAATCCATCGGTTACGCTGCCACGGCAGTGAAAGGCGAGGACCTTGTGAAATCTCGCACAAGCGACGTGATGTCTAGTTTGGCCGGTAAAGTTGCCGGTGTGCAGATCGCAGCAACATCTTCCGACCCTGGTGCTTCTAACTCTGTTATCATCCGTGGCTTCAGCTCTCTGAGCGGTAGCAACCAACCACTGTATGTTGTCGACGGTGTTCCCTTGAACAACTCGGCAGTTTACAGTAATGATGGTTTGAATAGCGGTTATGACTTTGGTAACGGTGCCAACATGGTTAACCCCGACGATGTTGAGAACATGACCGTGCTTAAGGGTGCAGCCGCTACCGCCCTCTATGGTAGCCGTGCCGCCAATGGTGTTATCCTTATCACCACCAAGAGCGGTAAGAAACAAAAAGGCATCGGTATCGAGTACAATGGCGGCATGCAGTTCGAGAACGTTCTGAGGCTGCCACAAGTACAGAATGAATTCGGTCAGGGCTGGTATGGTGCCAAGACCATGGACGAGAACGGTTCGTGGGGTCCTAGATTTGATGGCGCTTATCTGCGTTATGGTAAAGAGTGGAACCACTCTCAGCAGCGCAAGAGCTATGTGGCTATACCAAGCAACATGAAGGACTTCTTCGACACTGGTGTTCGTTACAGCAACAGCATCTCGTTTAACGGTGCTACCAACCAGAGTACTTACTTCCTGTCGCTGTCGCAATTGACTGATGACGGTATCATCCCAACCAGCAGCGACAAGTACACCAAGTACACATTCTCGGCTCGCGCAAGCCACCGCATCAACAAGGTTATGCTGAGCACATCGCTCAACTATGCTTACAACCGTAACAGCTTCGTTAGCACTGGACAGAAGACCGCTTCAATGTACAATGCTATCATGCAGACTCCTCGCGATATCTCTATCGTTGAGCTTAAGGACCTCAGCTATCCATTTGCAAGCCCTGGTTACTACTACACACCTTATGGCGTAACCAACCCATATTATATTCTTGAAAACTATGAGAACAAGTATGAGGCAGAGCGCTTCTATGGTAAGATGCAGGCCGACTACGACTTCGCTAAAAACTTCAAGTTGATTTACCGCTTTGGTTTGGATACTTCAACCGGTCACCACAACACAGGACAACCTAACCTTGAGACCCTCTTTGCCGGCACAGCCAATGGCGAGGACCTCGTGGGTGAGACTGGTAGCGTTACTCAACAGACCACTCGTCGTCGTGAGATTAACCACGACTTGATGGTAACTTACGACAACAGCGAGCTCACCGACTGGATGGGACTTAACGCTGTAGTTGGTTTCAACGGTAACGAGCGCAAGCTCTCTTACCTATATTCAGGTATCACTAACTTGACTATCCCAACATGGTATGACCTGGGCAACACTTCTGAGAAGCCCGAGGTTGACCAGTACCGCTGGCACCGTCGCTTGATCGGTGTTTACGGACAGGCCGAGTTTGCGTTCAAGAACCAAGTGTTCCTCACGCTCACTGCACGTAACGACTGGTCTTCTACTCTGCCTAAGGGTAACCGCTCGTTCTTCTATCCTGGCGTAACACTGAGCTGGGTATTCACCGAGCTTCTTCCCAACGACCTTCGTGACTGGATCTCTTATGGTAAAGCACGCTTTGCTTGGGGTAAGACCGGTAACGATGCCGACGTTTATATGACTCAATCAATCTATGGTCAAGCTTCGGCCAGCTCTGGTGGTTGGGGATCTAGTGCATTCCCATTCTCAAGAACTGGTACTAACGCCTACACAGCAGGCAATGTGCTTGGTAGTGCTTCTCTGAGTCCTGAGATGTCGACCGAGACTGAGGTTGGTCTTAACATGGCCTTCTTCCAGCACCGTCTGTCGTTTGACTTCTCTTGGTACAACCGTGTATCCGACAAGCAAATCTTCTCGTTGAACATGGATCCTGCTACTGGCTACACCGCACAGAACACCAACCTTGGTAAGATTCGCAACCGCGGTATTGAGTTGTTGATCAATGTTACTCCTGTCAAGATTGCCGACTTCCAGTGGGATTTGACCTGGAACTTCACTAAGAACAAAAACAAGGTGCTCGAGCTGCCCGACGAGATGGGTGACGAGGCTTTGATCTACGGTTTCTCTGGTGGTACTGGTCTCTATGCTGTTGAAGGTGATGAGATGGGTGTATTCAAGGCCTATACTTCACAGCGCGATCCTAACGGCAACGTGATTGTTGATGACAGTGGTCTTCCCGTAGCTACTGGCGATGTTGTGAAGATTGGTACTATGAACTATAAGTATCAAATGGGCTTCGGCACCACTTTGAGCTATAAGGGTGTGAGCCTGGGCATCAACTTCGACTACCGCAAGGGTGGCTTGATGTTCTCGCGCACCAAGGACATCCAGTACTTCACTGGTAACGCTATCCAGACTGCCTACAACGATCGTAACCCATGGATTATTCCTAACTCGGTTATCGACAATGGCGATGGAACCTACAGTCCTAACACTACTCCATTGAACCCAACAACCATCTACAACTACTGGGATGCTGGTGGCAACGAGATGGATGCTGCGTTCCTTGTTGACAAGACCTACCTCAAGTTGCGTTCGGTAACCCTCACTTGGGACATGCCAAGCCAGTGGTTCAAGAACATCTTCCTTACCGGCGTTTCAGTTTCGCTCTTCGGTAACAACTTGTGGCTCTGGACTCCTAAGAGCAACACATTCATTGATCCCGAGACCACTTCATTTGGTAACGACCTCGAAGGTCAATTCGGTGAATATTCGACCAACCCAACTTCTCGCAAGTTAGGTTTCAACGTTAATATTAAATTCTAAACAGGACACAGAATTATGAAAAAGATATTTTTATTAATGTTTGCTGCTGGAATGATGGCACTCACCAGCTGTGACCTGGATATAAATGAGAATCCAAACTTTCCTTCGAGTTCCTCGATTACTGCCGACCTGATGTTCCCAGCTGTCGAGAATTCGATTGCCGATGTCGTTGGTGACCAAATGTTCAACTATGGTGGTTTCTTTGCCCAGTACTTTGAACAAGCACCTACCGCCAACCAGTATAACGACCTGGCTGAACTCAACATTAATGAAGGTTCCGACCTCTTCAACCGTTGCTACAGCCTGCTTTATGCTGGCGCGCTTGCCGACATCAAAGATATTATGACTAAGACCGACAACAAGTCCGACCTCTTTGCTTGCACCGTAATGCGTGCTCAAGCTTTACAGCTTGTTGTCGACAACCTCAGCGACGCGCCTTACACCGAGGCCCTGCAAGGTAGCAGCAATGCTATGCCTGCATGGGACGATGGTAAGACCGTGTATGAGGGTGTACTTAAAGAACTCGACGATGCCGAGGCCGAACTAGAAGGTGACCCAATCACCATGACCGATCCATTGCTCAACAAGAACTTGAACCAGTGGAAGGGATATGCCAACGCTCTGCGTCTGCGCATGTATCTGCGCATGATTGATGGTGGCATCAATGCAGCCGAATACACCGCTAAGGTTAAGGCTCTTGTTGCCGACGATGAGTTCTTCACTGGAGATGTAGCATGGAATGTTTACAGCAACGCTGCCGGACAATACAACCCCTGGTATGATGGTTACTATTCATTAGGAACCCGCAACCACTGTGCTGCTTATCCTATCGTTAGCTACATGAAACTCACAAGCGACCCACGCATTGGCTACGCTTTCAACAAGAGCGCTAAGACCTCTGACTACGAAGGCCAAATGCCAGGTAGCAAGACCCTCACTGGTGACTGGATGGGTATCTCTTCAAGCTATGGCAACGACTATGTAAGTCTTGCTAGTTATGCAACAGCTACTGCAATGCCTATCTACCTGTTCACTCAGAGTGAGCTCCAGTTCCTTATCGCCGAGGTTGAACTTCGCTTCAACAACAACGACGGAGCTGCCAAGGCTTCCTATGAGGCTGGTGTAATTGCCGACTTCGATACTAAAGTTGATGCCGATGTTGCTGGGTTCCTTTCTGGTTCTCGCGTAGCATGGGGTGGTACAACAACCGAGAAGCTCCACAAGATTTATATGCAAAAGTGGGTTGCCTTGCTCATGAGAGACCACATGGAGGCATGGTCCGAGATTCGTCGTACCGACGTTCCTGCATTGTCGGCATTGTCGGCAAAACAAGTGTTTGACGACCCAACAGCCTACAACGCTGGCGACATGATCAATCCTGGTGTTAACCACATCAATGGCGGTGGCCTTGCCAAGCGCGTTCCTTATCCAAGCAACGCTCGCACTCTTAACAAGAACACCCCACCAGTTAAATTGTTAAGTGACCCAGTGTTCTGGGATATTCATTAATGTCTAACACTGCTATAAATTATTTATTATGGAAATTAACATGAAGAAAATATTTTATACACTGGCAGCTTGTCTGTTTGCATTAGGATTCTCTGCTTGCAGTGATGACAATGATGCTTTGACCGACACCACTCTCACACACTATGTGTCGTTCGAGCTGCTCGGTGATGCGTTTGTTGAAGTTCCTCTGGGAACTGAATATGTAGATCCCGGTGTAAGGGCCGAGCTCGATGGCGAGGACTATACATCACAGGTGACTGTTGAAGGTCTTGAAGACATTGATGTAAACCAACTTGGTCTTTATGAAGTAACCTATTCGGCAGTTAGCCCCGATGGTTATCCATCGTCGATTACCCGCACCGTTGCTGTGTGTGACCCAACTGTTAAGACCGATATCTCGGGTAAATATGTATCTCAAACTGGTTCTGGCATTTTGGGAACTAGCGTTTCATTGGCCGGTTACGATTTCACTATCAAGAAGGCTGCCTCGGGCATCTTCTTCATCAGTGATATGATTGGCGGTCTGTATGCACAACGCGCTGGTTATGGTTCTAAATATGCTTTGCAGGGCTACATCTCACTCGACAATGATAACAACATCGATGTTATCTCGGGTATTGTTCCTGGATGGGGCGACTCTTATGAGTATTTCGAGAATGGTGTCTATGATCCAGATACTAAGACCATCACTTATGATATTGGTTATTACGTATACGATTTCCACATCATTCTTAAGTATAACAAACCATTAGAATAATTTTGACTATTATGAGAAAGTATATATTTATCATAGCTTTAGCTCTGCTGGCTATTCCCGCTTTTACCTCTTGCGACACTGAGACCAACGAGGAACCAGGCGGAACAGCAATAGAGAAAATGTGTGGATACTGGGATGTCTCTTATGATGTTGTTGACGAGAATGGTGAAGTGCTTGATCATTATGCTGATGGCATTCTCTACACCTACAATCTTGTCGACAATGGAACTCAGTACATGTGGCTTGACGACCAAGAGACATTCTGGGCCTACAAGATGATTGTAAATATCAACTATGAGAGTCGCACATTCTGGTGTGACTGGAAGGATTATGATGCCGCTGGCACTGGCCAGGCTATCATAACCGACGGTAAGATTATTGAGAATGGTGGCGTTAACGAGCATGGCAAGCCCACCGACAGCATCTCGTTCTACATCGTGTTCAGCGATGAGAATCCCGACACCCAGGCATTCTACGACAGAATCTGGTGCCATGGCGTTCGCCACTCTGGCTTCTCGCCCGACACCGAGTAATATCGCTTAGCACATTGCAAAGGTTTCTAAAACCTTTCAACCTATAACCTCAAGGGTCGCACTACTTGCTGTGCGACCCTTGTTATTTACAGCTATAACTAAAAAAGGGCCGCGCATCACTGCGAAGCCCTCTCGTTGAGAACAGTTATGAGCTAGAAACATTATTGTTATACTTTGATGATGCGCATGTGTGCCTTAGGGTAGCGCAGCACTAGGCATGAGGCCTCGGTGAGCACTGTTGCATCGACGTTGCGCACTC
The DNA here is from genome assembly GCA_902762385.1 of uncultured Bacteroidales bacterium. Taxonomy (GTDB): domain Bacteria; phylum Bacteroidota; class Bacteroidia; order Bacteroidales; family Muribaculaceae; genus Sodaliphilus. The sequence continues at coordinate 12,414 of CACWNQ010000002.1, forward strand.
CACTGGCCTTGAGGTTGAGGGTCTCGGCGCTGAAGGGCACGTGGGTGTACTTCTGCAAGTACTCTGGGTCGATAATCATGCCAGCATCCTGCATTCCACACTCGTCGAATACCTCGCTCAGCAGCACATAGAGCGTGCCGAACTTCGAGCGCAACTCGGTGAAGTCGATGCCCCACTTGGTCACGGTGTCGCTAGCAGTGATTACTCGGTTATAGTCGAGCTTGTTTAGGCTGCCTATGAGTTGCGAGCCGCCAATCAGAATCTTACGCTTGCTGCCGGCATTGCCAGTGAATGCCTCGCGCATGAGGTCGATGATGGTCTCCTGCGAGAATCCCTCGTCACCATAGGGGAACTCCTTGCCGGCCTGGTGCCATATGCCACCGGTGAACATCACGTTTTCCTTCTTGTTGTTGTCCCACACGCGAGCCTTCACACCGAAGAGGAAACTCTTCTCCATGCCCAATCGCATGTCGTAGATGGCAGCTTCTTCCTGATCGTTCATAGTCCACTCCACCTCCTTGTTTGCAAGCTTGTGCATAGTCGATTCCTCGACCTGCATCTTAAATATCTGGCAAAATTGCTGTGCCTTCTGTGGCAGAGACTCAAACTGCGGCGACATGACATCGAGTTCGGTCGCAGCACGACCCATGCGAATGAGCACGGCACCACGCGAAATGGAAGGTACACATCCCTGCTGGTCGCCAATCTTCTTCCCGTTCACGGCCTGCACGCGCAGTCCATTGTTAGAGTCACGCGACAGCACATAAAGCACCAGTTCTTGCTGGCTTAGGGTGACACCGTCGGGTTCATAGCCATAGTTGCCTTGCACAAGAATAGTGTCGGAGGTGTCAAAAATCTCATCATTGGCAGTTGCAAGCACAGGGCAGGTACTGTCGGCACCGGCGTCACCGGCATCGGGCTCGACATAGGCCTGACTCAACGTTGTGAAAGTTGGCTTGGTGTCGACGTTATGGTAATCGACAATCATGCTCCCTGAGTGTTTTGAGCCTGCACAGCGCGAGAGCTGGTCGATGGGTGTCGCCATAGGGCGAATTTTCACAATCTGCTGGTCAATCTCATTGAGCAGCAATCCAGGGGCCGCCTCTCGAGTGATGTCGGTGGTGAGTGGTTCGTCCACCACATGTTTGCCACCTGCCACGCCGCCTATCACAATGGCAAGCATGGCATTGTGGTCGCCCATGTAGCAACCTCCCAGAATCAGCATTATCACAATTGCCAGCAACAGCATGAGAAGCTGGCGATGGGCCTTGACCCAATTGCGCGCATTCTTGGCGCGCCTGATAGTGTTTTTGAATAGCATAGAAATTAAGTTTTTTAAAAATAGTGTTGTTGAATAATTAAAATGTAGTGACAAGCCGTGCCTTGTCCGAAATGGGCGTGTCAAGTTGAGCAGTTGAATAGTTGAGTTGTTAAAGAGCCCCCTCTCCCCTCTCCCCTCTCCCCTCTTCAATCCCAAAAGCTTCGCTTGCGATACACCGGGAAGTTCACTGGTTTCGGGGCCGATTCATCCATTTTTGTTGCTGTCTCGATCACTTCGTTACGGCCTCGCACGTAACCTGCCGCCTCGGCATTCTTGATGTCCTCGTCGTGATTGAGAGCGTTGACAATAAGCTTTACAAAATTCTCACCCGGAGTCTTTCCCGCCTCAAGCGAGTCGATGATTGCTCTTGCCGACGTGGCAATGCTCTCGCTCACTCCCAGCTTCTCGAGAATCGTCGCTACAGCATCTGGCTGAGTAGCGTCGTCGTCATGTTGCGACTCGAGTGCAGCATCATGTTGCAGTTCATCGCATGGTTGCTTGGTGATTTCGTCTTCATTCATTACAATTAACAAATTTAAGGGTTAATAAAATCGGTGCTTACTAATTATCACGTTGCAAAGTTAGAACCGACGGGACCCAAGAAACCACATTAAAAAAACACAATCTACACAAGCAGCTAATATCACTATTAATCAGCTACATATCATTGAGCTAAGTAGTACTTGATTATACATAACTCTCACACAAACACCTCATGAATTGCACTTAAACTTTATTATTTCAACAACAAAAAAGGCAAACTCAACTTGGTAGATTAAAAACGTGTGTTCTTCTATGTTAAGGCCAAGTTTTGTCTATCTGATTTAATAATGTGTTATTAATGTGCTATTTTTGCAAATAATTTCATTATCTTTGCACTATGGGCAAGAAACTTACTTTTAACCGAACCACTCTCATCCACCTGTTGTGCTGGGGACTGCTACTGGCATTCCCGCTCTTTACCTACCGGCAGAACGACACCATGACCGACATGTTGCGACACTATCTGCGTTCGATAGGAGGTACTATGGCATGGATGGTAATTTTTTACTTAAACTATTGCTATCTTGTGCCAAAGATGCTCTTTGAGAACAAGCGCAAGCGTTTTATCGCCTACAACTTCCTGGCTATATTTCTACTTGTGGCTACCATGACATGGTGGTGGCACCTGATGGGCAATCTGTTTCCCAGCTCAATGCCCAATCCTGCAAAATTTAACGCACCTCCCAAGTGGACTCGTTTTGTGCAAATGACATTGATGCTTATCCTTGTAGTGGGATTGAGTGTGGCTATTCGCATGAGTCAGCGCTGGCACAAACTTCAAGAAACAAAAAAAGATGCTGAGCGCATTCGTACCGATGCCGAACTCAAGAACCTGCGCAACCAGCTCAACCCACACTTCCTGCTCAACACTCTCAACAACATTTATGCCCTAATTGCATTTGATCCTGAAAAAGCTCAAACGGCAGTGGGCGAGCTAAGTAAACTCTTGCGGCATGCTCTCTACGACAACCAAAAGCGATTCGTTCCACTCTACAAGGAGGTGGAATTTATCAAGAACTATATCGAACTGATGAAGATTCGTGTTACCAACAACGTGAAAATCGACACCAGCATCAATATCGACAATGACGATTCAACACCCATTGCACCCCTCATCTTCATCTCTCTAATCGAGAACGCATTCAAGCATGGCATTTCGCAGGCGGGAGATGGTGAGATTAGCATTGCAATGAGCAATGACGATGATAAGATAATATGCGAGATTATCAATACCAACCACCCAAAGCACGACAACGACAAGAGCGGCTCGGGCATTGGACTTGAACAGGTGGCAAAGCGACTTGAACTCATGTATCCCGGACGCTACGATTGGCAAAAGGGTATTGATAGCGACACCAATAAATATTTCTCTAAAATAATTCTTTACAATGATAATAAAGTGCGCAATAATTGACGACGAGCCATTGGCAATAGAGCTGCTGGTGAGTTATGTGAAAAAAATACCGTTCATGGAACTGCACGGCAAGTATTCTAATGCTGTCGATGCCATGAAAGGCATTGCCGACGACCCCGTCGAACTTGTGTTCCTCGACATCCAAATGCCTGAACTCAACGGGCTCGAACTCTCGCGCATGCTGCCCGAGTCAACTCGAGTGGTCTTTACCACAGCATTTGAGCAATATGCAGTCGACGGATACCGAATCAATGCTCTCGACTACCTGCTCAAACCCATTGCCTACCCCGAGTTTCTCGAGGCATGCAACAAGGCGCTGCAATGGTTCATGATGGTGCAGCAAGCCGAGGAACCACGCACACCCGAAGCCACAAGCATCTTTGTGAAGAGTGAGTACAAACTGCTGCAAATCGACCTCGACGACATACGCTATATCGAGGGTCTGAAGGACTATGTGAAAATCTATACCGAGCAGTCGCCCCACCCCATCCTGTCACTGATGAACATGAAAGCCATTGAGCAAATGCTGCCATCATCGAGATTCATCAGGGTGCACCGCTCCTACATCGTGCAGAAGAGCAAAATCAAGGAAATCGACCGCAACCGAATAGTCTACGACGATGAACTCTACATCCCCATTGGCGACAGCTACAAGCAGGCTTTCCTCGACTTCTTGGGACAGTAAATCGCCTCGCGCGATATAAAAATACTATTTTAGTGCAATAGATGCACGGCATTCAACGTTTTATAAGTTAGGGAAAATAGGCTCTTTCTTATAGAATGTTGATTTGTTGTTTACATAAGACCCGTTCACAAAGCACCCGCAATGCGATGGTGCTGGCTGTGTGGTTGCTCACGGTCATCAGTGCTCAAGCGCAGGTGATTATCAACGGCAATCGGGCCTTTAGCGACAACTGTTCCAACATCATCCTCTATTCCATTCCTCAAGAGTGTTTCGGCAGCGACTTTACTGCAGTAGTTCAAGTCGATACTGCCTGCCACTGGCGAAACATCACAGTCAACGGCAAATCGCTCACCAACAACCCCATCACATTTGAGGATGTGAGTGGCGACAAAGTCTATATCTTGAGAGCAATTGATGGACACCAGCAATTAGTCAAGCGAATCATGTTCACATTCTTGCCCATTATGAGCCTTGAGGGTGACATAGGTTATGACTACGTTGATGCCCTAGTCACGCTAGCTCCACCCGATGGCAATACCGAGTCAGGCATGACAGCCCATGTGAAATGGCGTGGCGGATACACCAACGGCGAGGGTCGCCACAAGCGCAACTACAGTATTAAGTTTGTCGATGAGAATGGCAACAAGCAGAACCGCAGATTGCTCGGCATGCGTCGCGACAACCACTGGAAACTCGACGCTGCGCAGGTCGACCTATCACGTGTGCGCAACCGTGTAGCCACCGAGCTGTGGCTCGACATGGCACGTGAACCCTATTACTACGATGATGCCCCCGACGCTATCATGGCTGCACGTGGAAAACCAGTCGAGGTGTTTACCAATGGTGGCTACATGGGCATTTATTACCTGCTTGAGAGCATCGATCGCAAGCAGTTGCAAGTAAAGAAATATGACGAGGAAGCACAGCAATTTCATGGCATGATTTGGAATGCCACAAGCTGGACCAAGGTGGCAGCTTTTAAGTCTTCACCCAATTATAATAACAACAATGCTGAATATAGCAGTTTCATAGTAGAATACCCCGACTTCGAAGAGGTTAACCCCACCAATCACCAGGACCTTTATAACGCTGTGCACTTTGTCGCTTACGGTTCAGTCAATAGCTTCAATGCCAAAGCCCACACCTACTTCGACATGCCGGTAATCATCGACTATGCTATCCTAAACCAGTTGCTAACCTCGATTGACAATGAGGTTAACAACATCTATTGGGTAATCTATGACTGCCAGGTCGACAAGAAACTGACCCTTGCGGCATGGGATCTTGACTGGTCGCTTGGAACCGACCGTAACTCACCCACTTTCAGAGGTGAAAGAGCACAGCCCGACTACGATTTTGAGTTCTCGAACCGAGTGCTTTACATGCTACAAATGCATAACTGCATCTACTACAGGGAGATGGTAAACCGTTATTGGGAACTTCGAAAAACTTGGCTCAGCGTGCAGAGCCTCACAGAGCGCGTGAACAACGCCGTCAATCTTTTAGTACAATGCGGTGCTATGGCACGAGAGCAGGCTCGATGGAGTGGCGACAGCGATATCAATGGCCTACCACTCGACATTGTGGCCGAGAAAGATTATATCATCGACTGGATTAAGAAGCGGTTGGCGTTTCTCGACCGTACCCTCATGCGACACCCTTACGACGTGGATAGCGACGGTTCAATCACCAGCTCCGACATTGTTGCCATAACCCAGCATTTGCTCAAGGGGGGCAGCTATAACCATAACCTCGACATCAATGGCGATGGTCACGTCACAGCCAACGACCTATACTTGATTTATCATTATATTCTCGACGAAATAAAATAAGCGTTATGAATAATTACACCCATCTATCATTCCTGAAAACATTCACTGCTATAGTGCTTGCAATTATTGGCTTAAACAACACTGCAGCCACTACAGTAATTAACGTGAATCAGTGCACAGCCTTTGCCGACTCGACTACGCACATGCTTCTAGTGTCGGTTCCTCAATCTTGGTTTGGCTCAACTGTGACAGCCTCCATTAGCAGTATCGATGCTCAAGTTCTGACTATCGATGGCATGGAGCTCGGCGAGGACAACACTTTCACTTTTACCGATATAACTGGTGATAAGAGTTGGCAAGTAACTTGTCTTGACAACAACGAAGAAACCATTCTCTACACGCTGCAGTTCACATTTCTGCCCATAGTGCACCTAGTCGGTGACTTCGGCAACGACTACACAAGCGGCACAATGGTGCTTGCCGAGCCAGGAAAGCCTGCAAGCGAGGTGATGACAGCACAAGTGAAATGGCGAGGCCAATCAACCAACACGCCCGATAAGCACAAGCGCAACTACAGCATCAAGTTTGTAAATGCCAATGGCGAGAGCCAGAACCGTAAGTTGCTCGACATGCGTCGCGACAACCACTGGATTCTCGATGCCGGGCAAGCCGACATGGCACGAGTGCGCAACCGTGTAGCCACCGAGCTCTGGCTCGACATGGCACATGAACCACACTATTACGACCAAGCCCCCGATGCTCTCTCTGGCGTCAGAGGCAAAATGATCGAAGTATTTCTTGGCAATGAGTATCGTGGAATCTATGCCTTAACTGAGGCTATGGATCGCAAGCAACTGCAACTCGTCAAGCATGACACTATCAACAACATTTTTCATGGTGGACTGTGGAAAACCAACTTGTTTAACGACGAGTCGGGATTCCGCTGGGCCCGTGACTTTAACAACACTCGTCCCGACTACTATGGCTTTGAAACCAAATATCCCGAGCTCGACGAGGTGTTCCCTACTAGTTATGAAGTGCTCTACGATGCTATACATACCATAGCCCTTGCCGAGGATTACGTGACCTATAACAACGTAGTAGATAACCACATCGACATTCCAGTGGCTATCGACTACACAATCTTCTATCTCACACTCAATGCTCTCGATAACTCGGCAAAAAACATCTACTGGCTGTGCTACGACCGGGCAGTTGACAGCAGGCTAAGTATTGCCGTGTGGGACCTCGACGCAACGGCGGGAGGTTCATGGACGCCCAACAACTGGCGACCACCCACCGTAGCCTATAACAGCTTCCGCAAACCTTACAATTGGGTATTTTTGATGTTTTTCCACAACCGCTGCAAGTATCGCCAGCAGTTCCTCGACCGATACGACGAACTGCGCACCACGTGGCTCAGCGTCGAGAGCCTTGTTAACCGATATTCCACAGCCATCGACAGACTCATCGAGTGTGGAGCTGCCACACGCGAGCAGAACCGATGGAACGGCGACAGCGACCTCTATGGACACCCTCTCGACTTCGAAGACGAGAAGCAGTACATTACCGAGTGGTTTACCAACCGCATGCCACTACTCGACGTGTGGATTCATCATCACTTATGCGATGTCAATAACGACGGCGCCGTCAATGCCGCTGACATTTCCACAATCTACGACTTCATAATGAATAGCACAGGCACCTATAGTGATATGCTCGACACCAACTACGACGGAGTTATCAATGCTGCCGACATCACCAGCATATATGATGTGCTGCTTAATGGAGACTAATACGTTATGGGCTGGATTTTCAATGCTTAATAGTTGCAAAAACTCTAGTAATTAGTTATCTTTGCACAATCATCATTCCATGAAATCAGTTTTACTTATGAAACGATTTGCAATTATTCTCTTATCGATAGTAGTCGCTATGGCAGCCAACTTGGGAGCAAGCGCAAAGGTAAAGCGCAGCCATGCCAAGGGGAAACGCACCATCACAACACAGAGCGTAAAAAAAGCCTATCTCAACAAGATTTATAGTCTTTCCAAGTTTCAAGATGATGGATATTTCCTTACCGACATCACTGGCGACGGCATTCCTGAACTATGGGTAAAGTATGGCACCTGTGAGGCCGACTATTTGCTCGATGTTTACACCTACACCCGATCGGGACTGAAACGAATTTTGCACACTGGCGCAAGTCACACTGGCTACTATGGTGACCCCAATGGAAATTATGTGATTGCACAAAATGCACACATGGGCTATGAGGTGCACACACGCATTACCTACTCGCGTAATAAATTGCGTGAGAAAATAATTTATGAGAGCCCAGGAGAAGTAGAAAACTACAAAGACCTGAGTGAACCCATTTTCAACTTTACTCCATTTAACGACACTAGCGCAATATACCTATTATTCTGAAACTGGTAATAATATATCATCAAATCATACTTTAACCCTTAAAATTCAATATTATGGCACTTTTTTGTACCAACTGTGGTAGTCAAATTCCTGAGGGTGCACGATTCTGCGCTGCTTGCGGTAGCCCAGCACCTGTGCAACAGCAACCACCTGCTCAACAACCACCCTATGAGCAGCAACCGGCGCAACAGCCTGTTCAGCAACCACCCTATCAGCAAGCGCCTTATCAGCAAGCGCCTTATCAGCAACCTGCGCCTTATCCTGGCTACGATCCTAACATGCCACCCACACTTCCTCCCAAGAAGAAATCAAATGCCGGCATAATCGTTCTCATCACCTTGCTCGCACTTGCCGCACTGGGAGCTGGAGGATGGGCTCTTTACAAATATGTGCTCAAGCCATCGGCACCACAAGAGAACACCGAGTCTTCAACCTCATTCAGCAGCGAGGAGGATAACACCAGTTTCTCAACGGTTGAGTCAAGCGACAACGATGACGAGTCATTCGCCACCGACTCGGTAGCCGACGATGAGTTAGAGAATCAACCTATCGACGATAAGCCCGAACCCAATGTGCCCAATGTGTCCAATGTACCCAGTATCCCAAAAGAAAAGGCCAAACCAAGTAGGCCCAACGAACCTTTCGGCATGACCGATGAGGAAGCAGCACAAATGAGGCGGAACAGCAGCCGCAACGTGCCAAGCATTCCACGCACCAGGCCGTCACGCAACAACGGCGAACCCTGGGGAATGACCGACGAGGAAGCGGCACAAATGAATGACAACTACGGCATGCCCATGGGTATGACCGATGAGGAGGCTGCTATGATGCGACAGATGCAGCGCCAGCAGCGCAAAGCCAGGAGATATCGACGCTAGGGCGCTATAAGATAAACCTATCAAACACCCCAAAAAAGAGGTTGCACCACAATCCAAATGATGCAACCTCTTATTCTTGTATTATACCCTAACTTAAACCTGAATCGGTCATTAGGATTTATGTAATAACAGACCAAAAAATAACCTTTCGTCGGCCTAATGACCGATTCGGGTTAAATTACAAATGTTGAGTCGTAATACTTCTGCACGTCGCTGGCTTCTATATCGAAGTCTTTCTCCTTGCTCAGTATCTCCATGTTCTCGCTGTTGCGGCAGCGACAGCGAATAATGTTGTTGCTGCTTGGAACATAGAGGATAACCTCTTCCTGAATTGGGTCGACATACACATTGCTCAACTTCACCATATAGAAATCGGTGCCATTGTGGTTAAACTTATAGGCCGAGCCACTCAGACCTCCTATCTGCTCGAGCAATGGGGCAATCTCAGCGCGGTTAACAAAAAACTCATTGGCAACCAGGTTGCGAATGGGTTGTTTTGTGCCTTCTTTACCCACGGCTGCAGCTATGAGTTCCTCAATGGATTTTTCGTTAGAGTAAGATGAAGCCACAGCAGCGTCGGCACCACGGTCGGTGGGCATCTCCAGTCCTGGACGAGCCTTTGCAACCTTTGTGGTCGATGCTTTCTTCTTGGTCACTTTCTTCTTAGTGGCCGCATCAAGCGAGAATGTTACTGCAAGTGCCAGCATGCAAACGAGGATTGTTGTGATTTTCTTCATTTTAGTGTGATTTTAAGTTTATAATACCGTCATTTTTATTGTGCAAATATAGCATTTTTTTGTTACACAACTCTCTTTAAGGCAATAAAAAAAGCCCCAACACCATGTGATGTTGAGGCTTTTGGAAGCGTGGGAAGAGGTGGACTCGAACCACCGAACCCGAAGGAGCGGATTTACAGTCCGCCGCAATTGCCACTATGCGATCTTCCCAAGCATTAATAGCGACTGCAAAGGTAATACATTTTTTTTAATCTGCAAATTTTTCGGCTATTCTAGAATATTTTTTCTTGTAATTCCCATAAAAAAACACGCTAAAACATCCCCTTTCTAGAGAAATAAAACACTATCTTTGCACGTAATTTCAATACATAGCAAGAAATAAATGAAGAACAAGATACTCACATCACGTTTTGCGCCACTAGTGGCACTTGCGTTGAATTTGATAATGGCCTATGTCGTCTACTTCATTGCACGAGTGGCCTATCTGCTTGAGAATTATAGCATTTTCTCACAGGGATTAGACACCAATGGACTTATTAGTGCCTTTCAAGGGGGACTGATGTTCGACTCCTCGGCAATCATGTACACTTGTTCGCTCTACATCGCCATGATGATACTGCCTCTGCACCTCAAGGAGCGACAGGCCTATCACAAGGTGTGCAAGTGGATATTTGTCATTGTCAACGCTATAGGACTGGTGCTCAACCTGATGGACACCGTCTATTTTCAGTACACAAGTCGACGCACCACCAGCACGGTCTTCAGCGAGTTTGGCAACGAGGGTAACTTGGCTGGCATTTTCGGCACTGAACTGCTCCACCACTGGTACCTTGTGCTGCTGGCCATCGTAGTTGTGTGGCTCATGTGGAAACTCTATGTTACACCACGCCTCACTGTGCAGCATGCACGTTCCTGGCGATACTATACCATCATGGTGGCTGGGGTGCTTTTAATGGTGCCTGTCATGATTGGCGGCATGCGAGGCGGCCTGGCCATCGCAGTGCGCCCCATTACCGTGAGCAACGCCAACCAGTATGTCGACCGTCCTGTCGATGCTGCATTAGTTCTCAACACACCGTTCGCACTGCTGCGCACAATGGGTAAAGATGTGTTCAGCAACCCTCACTATTTCGACAACGAGACGCAACTCGAAGCAGTCTACACCCCTGTCCACACCCCCGACTCCACCGCCCACTTCACTCCCAAAAATGTGGTAGTCATTATTGTCGAGAGTTATGGCAAGGAATATCTTGGATTCTTCAACCACGACCTCGATGGTGGCAAGTATAAAGGCTACACACCGTTCATCGACTCACTCATGGCCAAGTCGCTCACATTCAAGTACAGCTACGCCAACGGCCGCAAGAGCATCGATGCCATGCCTAGCGTGCTTTCGGGAATTCCCATGATGGTTGAACCATTCTTCGTCACTCCAGCGTCGATGAACAGCCTTAGTGGACTGGCACGGCAACTCGATGGCAAGGGCTACACCACAGCGTTCTTCCATGGTGCGCAAAACGGATCGATGGGATTCCAAGCCTTTGCAAGAGCAACCGGCTATCAGCAATACCTTGGACGCAGCGAGTTTAACAACGACCCGAGCACCAACGGCGACGACGACTTCGATGGAACTTGGGCAATATGGGACGAGCCATTCCTGCAATTTATGGTGCATAAGCTAAACAGCTACAAGCAACCTTTCATGGCTACGGTATTCACTGCCTCAAGCCATCACCCGTTCAAGGTGCCAAAGAATCTCGAGAATCAGTTCCCCGACGAAGGCACACAACCAATTCACAAGTGCGTGCGTTACACCGATATGGCTCTGCGACACTTCTTTGAAGAAGCCGCCAAGCAGCCTTGGTTCAACAACACCATCTTTGTCTTCACTGCCGACCACACCAACCAAACCACACACGACGTTTACAAGACTGACCTAGGGCTTTACTCAATCCCAATTGCCTTCTACACCCCCGACGGTTCGTTGCAACCCGCTGTGCGCGACGATGTGGTTATGCAGCAGGCCAATGTAATGCCCACCCTCATGGGACTGTTAGGATATGATAAGCCCTATCTCGCCTTCGGATGCGACGTGCTCAATACACCACCTGAACAAACTTGGGCTTTCAACTATAACAACGGCATCTTCCAGTTACTTCAGGGCGAATGGATGTTGCAATTCGACGGCGAGAAAACCAAGGCCTTGTATCGCTTCAAGCAAGACCCCATGCTACGCAACAATTTGGCAGGAAAAGTCCCTGAGCAGGCTCAAATGGAGCGTATGCTCAAGGCCATCATTCAGCAGTACATGACACGCATGACCGAAAACCGATTAACAACCAAATAATATTCAACACAATATGAAAGATATAGTTTTTGCCACTAATAATGAGCACAAACTCACTGAATTAAGACAGATAATGGCAGGCAAGTACAATGTGCTGAGCCTTGCCGACATTGGTTGCCACGACGATATTCCCGAAACGGCATCTACCATCGAGGGAAATGCAATGATTAAGGCACAATGGGTAAAAGAGCATTACGGTTACGACTGCTTCAGCGACGATACGGGTCTCGAAATCGACGCCCTGGGAGGTGAACCCGGCGTGCACTCGGCACGCTATGGTGGCGTGGCACACGACAGTGAGCGCAACATCGACAAAGTGTTGCGACTGCTCGACGGAGTGCCTATGGAGGAGCGCACTGCACGCTTCCGCACAGCCATCGTGCTCATTTTCGACGGTGAGACTCACACCTTCGAGGGACGCGTCGAGGGGCACATCCTCACCGAGCGACATGGCACTGGAGGCTTTGGCTACGATCCCATTTTCAAGCCCGATGAGGCATGTTGCGCATTTGGCGAGATGAGCGCCGAGGAGAAAAACCGCATCAGTCACCGTGGCCGTGCTGTGGCAAAACTTACTGCCTATCTATCGTCTCTCTGAGCCATGCAAAAAGTAATAATTATTGGTGCCTCATCGGGACTTGGTAAAGAAGTTGCCAAGTTATTGATTGCCGACGGATATACCCTGGGACTTGCAGCAAGGCGCACCCAACCACTTGAAGATCTCAAGGCACTAGCACCTGAGCGTGTAATGGTTCATGCCATCGACGTCACAAGCGATGATGCACCTCAAGAGCTCGAGCATCTCATCGACATGGTGGGTGGTATCGACTTGTTTATCTATACCGCTGGGGTAGGATTCCAAAATATGGAACTCGAACCCGATATCGAGCTCAAAACCGTTAACACCAACGCCTTGGGGTTCACACGCATGATAGGAGCGGCCTACCGTTACATGGCAGAACATGGAGGAGGACACATTGCAGCAATCAGCAGCATTGCAGGCACTAAAGGACTAGGTGCGGCACCCTCCTACTCGGCAACCAAGGCTATGCAGAACACCTATCTTCAAGCTCTTGAGCAGCAGGCTCACATGCGCAACCTCAACATCACATTCACCGACCTAAGGCCAGGTTTCGTTGCCACTCCACTGCTAGGTGACAACCCTCAATACCCTATGCTTCTAAAAACCGAGCGCGTGGCAAAAGAAATCGTAACCGCGATAAAGCATCACCGCCACGTGTGGGTCATTGATTGGCGCTGGCGCATCGCCACAGCATTGTGGCGTCGCATCCCTCGATGCCTATGGCGCCACCTTAAAGTGAAATAAGCACCAATTGAGTTATTAAATTGCAACCACTATATAACAATGCACAATCCCACTTAGCGGGATTGTGCATTTTGAATTTGGAATTATGCTTTAATTACGCTTTTCCTCGTGCTTTATCGTAGGTGAGCATGGTATTCTGCGCCAACGCTTGTTGCGAGAATTTTGCTGCATGTTCCATTCCAGCCTTCGACATTGCTTCTCGTTTTTCGTCGCTCGAGAGCACCTTATTGAGATGTGCAGCAAGTTCGTCGGCACTATCAGGCTTGAAATAGAGTGCAGCATCGCCTCCCACCTCACGGTGGCAACCACTGTCGCTGGCCACAACGGGAGTTCCCATAATCATGGCCTCAATCACTGTCTGCCCCATGCCATCTTGCAGCGATGGGTCAACAAATGCCTGTGACAACGAATATAAAGCACTGAAATTATGCTTATTAACCGACGACACCCTTACCACACGGTCATCAATATTGAGCTCATAAGCAAGTTTCTTCATGCGACGATAATAGTCGTTCTTCTCCCCTATCAGCACCAAGTCAATCTTCTTATCTTCAAGTTTAGCAATGGCACGATACAGGGTCTCCATGTTGCCAAGCGAGCTGAAATCGGTAATGGCAAGAATAAATCGTGATGGCATGTGATACTTTGCCCTCACATTGTTGAGCATTACCTCATCATCACGGCGTTCAACATATTCGTCACGGAATGCAGTGTACACCACATCGACCTTATCGGAACTTATCTTGTAGCGGTCAACTATCTGCTTCTTGACAAACTCGCTGGTGGCAATAACCCTATCGGCACGGCGGCAAGCCTTCTTGATGCGAGAATTGCGCCTGATGCGCTCCAACCAAGTGTAGTCATTCATAAAGCGCTTAAAGGTGAGGTCGCGAATGGTATTTACCATTCTCACACGCTCTTTGCCCTTGCCCGAGGGAAGCACAGCATCCATGCCATGATACACCTTAACTCCATGACGATGAAAATCGCGGAAGATGCCACTGCGGTTTCGCCAAGCCCATTTGTTGATTGCCTTATATGGGGTCTTATTATGCACGTTAGCTATCGAGAGCAGCCACGACATACCACGATCGTCGGTGCTGTAGGGTGAATACACCATAAATGTGTCACGTGGATATTCCATTCCAAGTGATGCTATAACTAGCCTATCGTAATAACTCAATGGTGAGTCGCCATCTACGGTTCTAATTCCGTCAAATCCTACTGTCATATTATCTATACTTCAATTAGTTGTTTACTATCGTTATATATTATGAGTTAATTATTTATTTTGTTTTGAGGGTTTCTCGGGTGCGCTCATCTGCCTGATGTAGACATCGCGCTGCGGGAATGGTATCTCAATGTTATTCTTCTGCAATGTGTTGTAGATAGTCTCTTTCACTTTGTAAACAAAGCTTATTCTTTCCTCAACGAGCACCCAGAATGCAACAAGCAAGTCGACCGAATTGTCACCAAAGTCGTTGAAGAAGACACTGAATCCTTGCTTCTTTTGGGTAATGGGACGACCACTTGCCGAGGTGAGAGTATTTAACTTGTTCAGTTCCTCGACCAGGAGGTTGCGCACTTTCTCTACATCTACACCATAGGCCACTCCCACAGGCAACTTCACATACTCATAACTATGATTCTTGGTCATGTTCTTGAAGTTCTTGTTAAAGAGCTGAGTGTTGAGGAATGCTATGATGCTGCCATCGAGGGTAACAATCTGCGTGCTCTGATAACCAATGCTCTCAATCTTGCCGAAGATGCCTTCGCACTCAATGTAGTCGCCCACTCTCACACGGCCCGACATTAGCGACAGTCCATAGATGAAGTTCTCCAGAATGTCCTTCATGGCAAATCCCAAACCAGTGGCAAGTCCTGCCGAGATTAGTGAGATTCCATTCTTGGGCACTTTGAAGAGAACCAGCGCAAAGATGAAGAAACTACCCCACACCAGAATAGTGATGATATTGTTAGCAAGAGTGATATTGGGGCGACGCGAAGGTGATGTCTTGGCATACTGCTTGAGCTTGTAACGGCGATACACCGAGTGTATCACATAGTTCAAGTAGTAGAACACAAAGAACAATGCGCTCACCAGCACAATCTTGTAGAGGGACACCTGTATCAGGCCTTCCTGGTCAATGAAATTGTAGAAGAATGCCTTAACAAGAAGTTCGTTCATGTCAAACATGTTGGCGGCAAAACTGATACTCATCAGCACCGAGAGCACAGCAAGAACTGGTACCACCACCTTGACAATCAAATCGAAGAACCAGGTGCGGGTAATATAATCGCCCTTCTTAGCCTGCTCCAGAATCTTTGACTTCTGCTTCTCCTCGGCATTTTTCTTCTTATTGCGCCACTTGGTCGTGCGTTCCTGCAGCAAAGAGTCTTTCTTGATGCGTCGCAGCAAGTTTTTCTCCTCATAGATGCGAGCCAAGTCATAAATGCATATAATGGTCTGGATACAAGCCAGCTGGAACGACCACCATACAATGTTTTGCACAGCAAGCAGCGTGTAGCCTATCCATGCAAGCACACATCCCACAATCATAGCCATGAGCGAGATGAATGAGAACACCACATCGCTCAGCGGCAATTTCACCTTTCGGTGAGTGATTACCCTGAATTGCCATATTGTGAACAGTAACAGTAATGGTGGGAACAACAAGTTCGCCAAGTTGTTGGGTATGAAGACGATGCGGAACACTATCACCACAAATGCCATGAGCATGAATGGGGTATAGGCCATCACACCTGTCTTAATCTGCTCGCTATTGAGCCTAATCAGCAGCGATACCAGTATCACAAGCAACAACCACGAGTAGTTGAGCGTGATGCCCACTGCCATGTTGATGAAATTGTGATGTACCACCGACTTGGCTATGGTAATGAACAAGGTGAACAAGAACACACCGCAGGCCAAACCAATAATCACACCCTTGCCCTTGAAACCAGGCTTTTGCCTTATCTTCTTGGGGACAAGCCACCTCAAAATAACCACACTTAACAACGATGCAATGAAGATATAGAACAGTATGAACACCGAGGTCATTATAATCACTGGACCTCGCCACTGGCTCTTCACACGCAGCTGCTCGCGCTTGAGTTCGCTGTATTTATCTTTCAGGTCGCCTTGAATGCGGTTAGAGTTCTGTCCAAGCGACGCCAGCAAGCTGAAGTAGTTGCTACCTCCATTGCGGAATATGCTGTTCTGCAGTTCCTCATATTTCTTGAGTGCATAGCTGTTCAGCGACTCAAGTTTGTTTTTCACCTCATCGTAGTATTCCTTATCCGAACTCATCTTGTTCTTGATGCGAATAAGGTTGTTGCGCAAGGCTTGAGCGTAAATCAAGCACAACTCACGAATCTCTTTCTCCTTGTCGTTGAGCACATACAGTGCCTGTCTGTCGCCTTGAGCACCTATTTCCATTTTAGGTTTCTCGCCCAAAGGTGCATCGAGCGATTCACTATTCTTGTGTGTCGCCTGCTTGCTTTGCATGATGCTGTCGGCCACTGCCTCGATCGCCAACAACGAGTCGTTCTTCTCTTCAACAGCTGGTTGAGACGATGCTTTACCTTTATTTGACAACGACTTGCTGCTTGCCGAGTTCTTCAATAACGTAATGTCATCGTCGGTAATAGCTGGCGAAATATGCTTAAGCACATAAATCAAACTATCGTAACGCTCTATCTCCGAGTCAAAACGGGCCATGATTTTGTTAAACGGCACATGACTCACCATGCTGTTGTGATACAAGTCGGTTGCCTGCTGGCAAGCATAGGCCATATCGAAGGTGAACTCGCTGCTCTGTGAGTAAAGGATAAGCGAAATCTGGTCGATTTGCTGCATCGTGGCAACGAGCATTTGGTGCTGTGTTTTGGCATTCTGCTCATATCGCTGCATGATTTCTTTCTGCTCTTTGTACTTGAGTTCAAGCTCAGCGCATAGCACGTCGATGGTCTTTCCAAAGTCACGTTCTTTGAAAACAGCAACGCCATGGGTAACTCCCACTATGAGGAGAATCACCAGCAGCAGCAATCTGAGATTTATGGTTGTCTTTTTCATTATCAAAGTCTTGTTCGCATCCCTTGTTAATGGTGATGACTGATGCAAGTAAAACTTTTAAAAGCGCACTTAACAGCCCTGCCACTCTATCTCTCAATGAAGTGCAGGAGCCATTAAGTGCGCAAATTTAATGATAAATTATTAATTGAATACTTATTTAGGAAAGAAAAATACTAATAATATTTAATTGTTTTAGGTTTTAGGATTATTCATAGCCCCACATGCAGTGCAAAGCGCAATTACAGCGATGCTATTTTTTCGTCGCGGTTGCTTCGCCAGTTACTGAACGAACCGAAGATGTCGCTCAATGCTATTACGGCATTGGTTGTTTCGTTTTGGTAGAGCGTAGCACTATTACCGGTCACCGTGCTTTTTCCTTGCAACGCGCCTGTCACTCCCGAAATCTCTTCGAGCAGCTGCATCTGTAATTTAACCATTTCATAGGCGCCAATGTTGGTATTGTTTACCGAGATTTGCTCCGGTTTGCTGGAGCCATAGTTTGGGTTGTAGGGCAATATGCCGTTGCAGTCGCGCCACACTCGGCGTATGTCCTCCCACGTGAATCCATCGGGCAATGCTGTCTCAGGAAAGACCAGCACACCCTTGGCACTTGCCATCATGATGTTGTTGATGAGCGTGATAATTTGATTCACAGCCTTTTGCTGGTCAATAATATCTTCAACAAATGAGTGAACTTCACCATCGGTCAACGGGTAAAACTTAATCACAAACGGATGTGAACCATGTGCCCATGGCGAGTCCCACTCGGCAAGCAAGTCGCCCATGGGCGAGAACCAGCGGCAATGCCAAGTCGATACTATGTCGTAACTGATGTTGACATTATCGCCACTTTTAATTCGAGATGTCGCAGGCAGTATCGACACCTGCGCAGTGCTGCGATCATGACATAGCACAACCTCGCGGCTCTCGAGCGTCCACACCTCGATGGCACGGCACTTAGCAGCATCGCTGGCATGCCAGAAACTCATCCCCTGATGTGTGTCGGCGCCTATGGCGTGTGAGAAGTTGATGATGCGCTCATCGCGGTTGTTGCAATAAATGCTCCTTATCCATCGTGCCTTGCTACGCGAGCCACCAGCCACCACCTTGATAAGCTGAGGCAAACTCATATCGTGCAACTGACCCACCATTTCGCAGTCACGTGCCAGTGGATCCTCAATTGCGTTGATAAAGAAGTTGTTGAGATTCACATTAGTTACTTTAACCTGCCGCTGGCACAGCTCTATCGACGGGTCGATGCGCTGCACAGCAGTACCCGATATCAATAATTCCTCGAGTGCCCGGCTGTCGAGTTCATCAAGTTGATTGCGACGGTGCACCATTGCCACATTTCTGCTCGATGGCATCTGCCCAGTGATATACTCGGCACGGTATCGTCCCACTATGGTCTTAACCATCTGGCGAATGAGGTTATTAGTCTGCGGCGGAGTTCCGTCTTTCATGAACGACTCATATTCGCTCACCACAGCCCCATCTCTCGTGGTGATGATGTCGCTCCACTGGTCGCCATAGGTAAAACGCTTGTTACGCAGCCTGCGTTTTCGCAACTGCCCAGCTTGGCACCAAGCCTTATAGGCATCATGTAAAATCAATTGGTCGTTGTTAATCATAGTCACTTTGTTTTTAAAGAATTAATGAAATTAATAACACATGAAATACTCTCTCCTCTCACCTCTTCCCTCTTCCCTCTTCCCTCTTCCCTCTTCCCTCTCACCTCTTCCCTCTCACCTCTCACCTCTCACCTCTCACCTCTTCCCTCTCACCTCTCACCTCTCACCTCTTCCCTCTCACCTCTCACCTCTCACCTCTCACCTCTCACCTCTTCCCTCTCACCTCTCCCCTCCCTACTAGCGAATCGCAAAATAGTGGCGACGGTGACGTGGCCCGTAGGACACGTGAATCCATTGGAAATCATGCTCGTTGATGGCCTGATCAACAGGCAAGTTAAGGCCACGCAGTAGCGAGTAGAGTTGTCTATTGGCATCACGACTGCCAGCGGTGATATCTGCAGCTTCACCTCGCATGTGCTGACTTGCCGGCACGCCACCCACCGCCTTGTTGAGTGCCTGGCAGCGATAACCGCTGTTTACTCTAATGGGTTTCCTCCACGCTTCGCGCAGTGGGTCAAGCACATTGTCGACGAGTGCCGTTAGGTTTTCAATTACTTGCTGCGACGGTGTGTTGTCGATATTGCGCAGCCTTGCTGTTGTTGAGCGAGTAAGCTCTTCGATAGTGAAATACTCCATGATGAAATTTAAATTTAAGGTTAATACCAGCAAGCACTTGATGTCTTGCACATTAATAATCTCGATGCAAAGTAACAATCAGCATCGTCTAGTAAACAACATTAAAAAAACACACCCCTAAACTCTAAAAACAATTCCATTTTGTTCAAAAACACAAGAAAAATCAAAAAAATTCAACAAACTTTTGTAAAATTTAAATTAATTGTTTACTTTTGTGCTATAGAAAAAACTAATATTAATCACTAATTTCTAACTATTATGGCACAATACTATTTAGTAAAAGACGGACAGAGGGTTGGCCCACTGTCGATCGAACAATTGGTTCAGAATGGTTTAACTCCCGATTCTTTGGTTTGGACCGAAGGTATGACCGATTGGGTACAAGCTAATCAAGTTGCTGAGCTCGCTCCAGTGTTTGCTCCTGCACCTGCTCCAGCACCTGCACCTGCCCCAGCACCTGCCCCAGCGCCACAACCTCAGTATCAGCAACCTGCTCCTCAACCACAGTATCAGGCTCCACAGCCTCAATATCAACAGCCATATCAGCAAGCTTACCAGCAACAACCCATGGGCAACTATGTGGCAAAACCACAACTTGGCTTCATGGAGGCAGTGAAGATTTGCTTGAAGAAGTATTTCGACTTCAGTGGACGCGCTCGTCGCAGCGAGTACTGGTGGTTCATGCTTGCTATTTATATCGTTAATGCTGTTATTAATGGTGCTCTATACTCAATTTTGGGTGGTCTGATGGCAAAGAAACAAGCTCTTCAGCAAGCAGCTATTAATGACATATTCAGTGGAAACAGTATTGATACTGCTGCAATCGAGTCTCAAGATCCTACAACTACGATTATCATCCTTGGTATTTTGATGTTTATCATTTTCTTAGTTCTTTTCATTCCACAACTCTCGGCAACTGCCCGCCGCTTGCACGATGTGGGCAAGAGCGGTCACCTGCAGTGGCTCTATCTCTTGTGTGGTATTGGAGGCCCTCTCTGTATGATTCTCTGTATTCCTGAAGGCAAGCCCGAACCCAACAAGTATGGTGAATCACCTAAATATGTACTGCAACAATAATATAATTTAACCCGAATCGATCATTAGGATTTATGTGAGAACAGAATTTATTTTGAGCAGGTTGTAAAGATATTGTCGAAGACATAGCGGGCTATGACAAGACAATATCCGCAACAAGATGTCAAAATAAAACTGTTATGGCATAAAAGACCCCAAAAAATAACCTATCGTCGGCCTAATGACCGATTTGGGTTTATACTAACCATATATCAAGCAAGCAAGGTGCAAGCAACAACTCTCTTGCTTGCTTGATTTAACAATGCACGGCATTTGTGTGGCATACTTTTTGCTAAGGATTGTTTTAGTTACACTCTAAATCATTCACTACTATGGCAAAATATTATATTGGAAAGAACAATCAGCGCACGGGACCGTTCCCTTTAGAGCAGTTATTGGCTAATGGACTGACCCCCGACTCACTGGTGTGGTGCTCGGGAATGCCTGGATGGCAAAAGGCAACCGAGGTGCCCGAGGTTGCTGCTCTTTTTGCACCTCAACCACCCGTTCTACCACAGCAAGGCTACATGCCCCCTGCACAAGGCTATCAGCAACCTTACCAGCAACCACAGTATCAGCAGCCACCATATCAACAACCCTATGGCCAGTATGGCTACGGTGTCGACTACAAGCAGCAGATGAGCGACCAGCATTTTGCCACCTACGGCTATCGCCCACAGATGGAGTTTGGTGAGTCAATCAAGGTTTGCTTCAACAAGTTTACCGACTTCACTGGCCGTGCTCGCCGCAGCGAGTACTGGTGGTTCTACCTCTTCTACACACTGGTTGGCTCTTTCACTTGTGGCATTGGAACCCTAGTGTGCTTCATCCCCATGATAGCCGTGTCGGTACGTCGTCTTCACGACACCAACCGCAGTGGCTGGTGGTATTTCTTGCCACTGATTTTATCTTTGGCATTTGTTGCTGTAATGATTCCTATAGCAATAACTGCCGATGCCGCTAACAATAAAGACTGGATAATGGGAACTGGCGCTGTGATTTACTTAGTATTCTGCCTCGCAATGCTCGTTTGGAGCATCTTACTGCTAGTGTACTTCTGCACCGACAGCGACCGAGAACCCAACCGCTATGGCCCCTCACCCAAGTATGAATAAGAGGCTAGATGTCAGAGGTCAGATGTCAGACTGTGGTCAGACAAAGTCGGACAAAGTCGGACTTAGGCAAGAGATCAGTAACTCATAACTCACAACTCATAACTCATAACTCATAACTCATAACTATGTCACAATATTATATTGGCAAAAACAACCAACGAATGGGTCCCTACCCACTTGAGCAACTTTTATCCTATGGCTTAACCCCCGATACTCTCGTGTGGTGCAATGGTATGCCCGGATGGCAAAAGGCCATCGAGGTTCCCGAAGTGGCAGCCCTCTTTGCTCCACAGCAACCACAGTATCAGGCTCCACAGCAACCACAGTATCAGGCTCCACAGCCACAGTATCAACAGCCTGCTCCTCAACCACAGTATCAGGCCCCACAGCCACAGTATCAGCAACCCGCTTACCAGCAGCCTGCTTATCAGCAGCCACAGTATGGATATAGCAATCTTCCTCCACGTCCCGACAGCAACATGGTGTGGGCCATTCTGAGCACCATCTTGTGCTGCTTGCCTTTAGGCATTGTGGCAATAATAAAGGCTTCGAGTGTTAATGGCCTCTACGACCGTGGCGATTATGCTGGAGCCGAAGCTGCTGCCAAGAGCGCCAAGACATGGGCTCTGTGGGGTGCAGGAATAGCACTTATTGGAACTATCCTCTACATCCTGCTTGTAGTAGTGTTTGGCGTTGCTGCAGGCATAGGAGCTTCGGGCTATTAGTCATTAGTCGACATTGAAGAAATCGTTGATATGGGTTGGGACTGCTATCGCTGTCACGGTTGTGATGATAGTGTATTTCCAGTTCAGCCCCGAAGCACGATGGTTCCCGCAATGTCCAGTGAAAATGCTCACTGGGCTTAGTTGCCCGGGGTGTGGAGTGCAACGCGCATTCCATGCTCTGTTGCATGGCAATGTGGGCCAAGCTCTGAACTACAACTACTTCTTTGTCATCAGCATCCCCTACCTGGCACTATCATGCCTCGCATTGCTGTTAAGGAAAATAAATAGGGGCGAAAAAATAGCCAGCATCCTCGACGGGAGGGTGCTGGCTTGGATTTATGTCGCGGCATTCATTGCGTGGTTTATAATCCGAAACATCTTAAAGATATAGAAAGTATATTCCAGAAACCAAAGAATGTATTAAACATTAAAATTGTGCATTGTGCATTGTGAATTATGCATTGTGAATTATGCATTGTGAATTATGCATTATGCATTGTGCATTGTGCATTGTCATAGCGATCCCTGCTCGATGCGCACACATATGCGCTCAATCAGAGCATCATTTTTGTTGCTCTCGGGATGGAAACCTTCACGCATGTTCACGCCGAAGAAACGACCAAACGTCTGCCAGAATCCTGCCCTGAAAGCACCCATAAATGCTTTCACAATGAAGTAACTGCGCTGATTGGTCTCACGGTTCACGAGTTTTATTAGCGTCTTACCCTGATTCTTGGTAAGTTTCTTCATTTCAGGCTTATATTGGGCAAAAATCGCCTTCTCAAACTGCTTCAAGTATTCTTCCTTCTCCTTCTGAGTCGAGAACGTCTGCAGGTACTCATAAGTTTCTTGCAGCGTGGTGTTAATAAGCTTTGCATAAGGCAGTGTGCGCTTCACGTCACGAACCGTCTTCCAGTAGAATTCCTCCTCGGCCTTATTCTTAAAGCGCTCGGCAGGATACACCTTTATAGTGTTGAGAATCACCTTGTAGATGGTATCACCATTAGCGCTCACTGTAAATCCCCACTTGGCCACCGCTTTGTTGAGAACCGATGGCAATGGAATTGATGAATCTTGCGCCTTAGCAACAGGAGCACAGGCGAAGACAGCAAACAAAAGCAGCAATATGGGAAGCTTTTTCTTCATCTCAATACCATCTCATTTTAATATCGGATGCAAATGTAGAATAAAGTTTTAGAATTGAGCAAAAATCAACAATTAAAAAAATTAAAATAACGGTTAAAGATAAGGATTGAATGCGTTTATTTGACTGTTAGTCATTCCTAGCTACTCCTAGTCATTCCTATCACAATCTAAACAGCCTAGCAAGGCCCAGGTAGCTGATATTGATGCCCACATGCATGCCACTCACTGTGGGTACACACTTGTTGAAACGGCTTGCTGCAACCCACGGAGTGATGCGCAGCGACGATGTCCAGCGCTCACGGTGAGTCGAGCCTGTGAGCGACGTGTTGGTAACCTTGCTGCTAAAGTTGATGTCAAAGTCGACCGATGCTATAAAGTTGAAATTGTTCAGGTTACGCTTCTCGACGCTAGTGATGGTGCGCACATCATGGCCATCATCGTCCTTATCCCAGCTGTAGTTGGCAATATCCCATCCATAGTGGTTGTAGAATCCACCCACATTGGGCGTGATACTCAATCGACCATGGTTGAGAACGGTGTAACCCAGTTGCACACTGGCCATGATGTGGGTTGCACTGCTCGAGTTGTTGCCTTGCAGGGGGCGTCCTTCTTCATCGGGAGCAATGTCGAAAATATTGTCGTTGCGGTAAGATGGCTGGCCAAATGCCACATCGGCCTTAAGGCGCACACGCTTGTAACCGCCTGTTAGGCCCACATGAAACATAACGCTGCCGCCAAAGTTGTCATGTAGCTTGCCAGTGGGCAAGTCGTAGCCCACACCGGCATACACGCCATAACAACCCTGCATTGCGCTCACCTGTGGCACACGTGGTGTACCAATAGCTGCAAGTTGGCTATCGATGTTCTCTTCCCAGCTTGCTACTGCTGCCTCCAGACTGCCATTCTTAGTCTCCTGGGCAATCTGGCGCACACGCTGCCTATACAAGTCCTGATAGTATTTCAAGCGCTTCTCGACCGAGGCTCCATCGATGCCGCCATTTATCTCCTCCTGAAGGTTTCGCCGCATCAACTCAAGCAAGTCAAACTGCAACTGGTGGTAGCGCAATCGCTCGGGAGTGCTCAACGCACTGCTGGTGACCGAGGCATCGCGATGCATTATTGCCCTGGCTTCAAGCTTGGCAGTGCTTCCACTCTCCTGAGGGGTAGCGCTCAATTCCACCTCAAGTTTCGATGGCTCACTCGATGTAGGCGGCAGCAACTTGTGGAAGTCGCTCCACGTGAGAGGTCCCTCGCTCCATAGCTTAATGTCGTCGTTAGCAATGCTTGGCAAAGCCATCACAACACATATTAAGAATAAAAATTTCCTCATGACTATAGTCTTTTTTTATAAAACGTGAGAAACCCGTTAATATTTTAGCGAGTCGCCACAAACCCATGACAACTCGCTATATTTCTGGACATAGAACTTAAAACGAACCAAGAACTATGAACTCAAAACTCATAACTCAAAACTCATAACTCATAACTCTCTAGAATGGTGGGCGTCCACCACCGAATCCGCCACGGCCACCACCTGGAGGAGGACCACCAGGTCCGCCAGGTCCACGACGGAAGTCATCGTTGCGGCTCTTTGGCTCCTGACCCTTAGCAAAGGTAGTGAAGCGATAGGTGAACGTGAGCATTCCGTAGCGTCCAAGCGAGTTGTAGATGGCATCCTGAATGTAGCTTGCTGTCTGGGTGCGCATCACTGGTTTCTGCTGGCCTAGGATATCGTAAACCGAGATTTGGATTGATGCCTCCTTGTTCCTCAGGAACTGATAGGCAATCGAGCCGTTCCAAATCCACTGGTTAGTGTTATAGCCGTTAGAGTAACCTCTTGTAGAGCTGAAATTGAGGTCGGTGCTTATTACCAGTCCAAATGGCGACGAGTAGGTGCCATTGAACATTGCTCCCCAGGTGTGAACATTGCGGTCACGACTGGTTTGCATGGTGTTGTGAGTGAGCTGATAACCATAGCGTGGACGCAACTCCAAGTCGAAGAATGCAGTGCGGTAGGCAATACCAGGTGCCACGTTCAGGTTCAGGCCGATGCTGCGGTTGTATTCACCGTCGCTGTAACCCTTAGTCTGCGACATGCGTGCAAACACGTTGCTAGTAAAGTACCAAGCCTTGCTTGCACTGAATGGGAAGCTAATCATGTTCATAGCCATAGCGTCCCACACGCCATTAGTGTTGGCATAGGTAGTTATCTGTCCACCAGTGGTTGGATCGTTGAGGATGGTAGAGATAATACTGTTTTGCTGCACGTTCACATTAACCATTGCCATAAGGCTTCGCTGGTTGTCTTGGTTGAAGTCGCTGAAACGCACACTCATGCGATGGTTGAAAGTGGGCTTCAACTCTGGATTACCAATCACGATGTTCAATGGGTTGCTAATGTCGGCCACTGGCTGCAACTGTGCTATGCTGGGCTGGTTGCTGCGCATGCGGTAGTCGATTGCAATGTTGCGTGTCTTACTAAATTTGTAACGGAAGCGTGCAAAAGGTGCAACGGCCCATGCCCAGCGTGTAGGGATGTTTCGCTCGCTATTGATAAGGTCGGTGCTCTTCGACATTGCCGAGGTTACCGAGAAGCCCACATTAAGGTTATATTCCTTAGTAACCTTTTGGTAACCAATCTGGAAGTCCTGATTGAAGAACTTGTTGCGGAAGTCGTTACTCTGCTCCTCGTTGAATATGCGGTCAAGCTCATCGCCAAGTTCCACATCGATAATCTCGCTAAGCAGTGCCCCGTCTTGCAGAGCATAGGTGCCATAGGTGCCGGCAATCATGCTGCGCAGAGTGGGATTAGTTGCAAAGTCGAGCATAACGTCATTCATTGTGAGCTGTGGCACAGGCATTACCTGGTTAGCATAGCGTGTGATATCATACACACTCTTGGTCGCCTTGGTCACGCTGTAGTTGGCACTGTAAGACAACGTCAAGAACTGTGCCTTCTTCACATCGCCCAGAGGTTCTGTCCAGCTCAATCGTCCATTAATGCGATTGGTCTTACGCAAGTTGTCATACACCTGATCGATGGTCTCATCCTCACCCTTTAAATAATAGGTGTTGCGGGTAAAGGTGTTTCCATCCTCGTCAATGTTGCTATAGTTGTAGTTAAGGAACAAGCTGTAGCTGCGTCCCGGATGCGACTGGAACTTGTGGTTGTAGATGAAACGACCACCAAACTCATAGCTCTTTCCATGGTTGTCATAGTAACTGAGGCTTCGGTTCACGGGTGTGCGCATTGCATCACCGGCGCGAGTCATCGAGGTGTCGCTGCTCTCGCTGTGCGAGAAGTTGAACGAGAAGTTTGGGCGGAATTCGATGGTGTTAAACGAGTCAACCTCCCATTTCAAGCGGAAGTTACCACGAATGTTGTGAGTCTTATCTAGAGCCATCGAGAGGGCGTCGCGATAGCTTGTCGAGTCGGTGAAGATGTTCTGGCGGCTTGTGCGGGTGCGTGTGTCGCGACTAGTGTGCGAGTAGGTCAAGTCACCACCCACACGAAAGTGCTCATCTTCCTTCGAGCCCACATTGAAGTTCACACCAAGCATTTGCGAAGTAGTGATGCCACGGTCGCCACCGAAGCGACGGAAACGCGACGCACCACCGTCGGTGAATCCCACATTGTTGGTGTTGTTGGCATTGCCGGTGAAGGTGAACTGGTTGCCGTTGTTGAAGTAGTTGGCAATCACGTTGCCTAGGTAGCGCTTGTTGGTACCATATCCAGCTGTCACAGTGCCAAACCAGCCATTGTTCATTCCCTTCTTCACAGTGAGGTTGATAACCGTTTCATCTTCGCCGTCATCAACACCGGTCAGGCGTGCAAGGTCGCTCTTGCGATCAACCACCTGCAGCTTGTCAATCATGTCGGCAGGTATGTTCTTCGATGCCATTGTAGGGTCATCGCTGAAGAACTCCTTGCCGTCGATAAGGATTTTCTTCACCTCCTTGCCATTGGCAGTGATTTTGCCGTCGCTGCCCACTTCCACACCAGGCAGGCGCTTCAGCAGGTCCTCGACCACAGCGTTGGCCTGAGTCTTATAGGTGTCGGCATTATATTCTATGGTGTCTTCCTTCACTGTAATGGCTGTCTTAACACCCATAACCACGGTCTCCTTAAGCACCACGGTGTTCTGGTTCAAGTAAATCATGCCCATGTTCACATCGCGGCCATCGGCACCCACACTCACGCGCTTCACAGTGGGTTCATAGCCTATGTAACTGCACTTCAGGTAGTAGCGACCTTCGGGCACATCCTCAAGGTTAAACACACCATTGAAGTCGGTAATGGTGCCTTTCACATAGGTGCTGTCCTTGTCCATCTGCAGCAGCGCCACGTTGGCTTGCATGAGTTCGGTGGTATCGGTGGCATCAACGAGGATTCCGTTGATGATTGTCGCATTGGCTTTTCCTGCCGCGACAGCCACCATA
Source organism: uncultured Bacteroidales bacterium (assembly GCA_902762385.1). GTDB lineage: Bacteria > Bacteroidota > Bacteroidia > Bacteroidales > Muribaculaceae > Sodaliphilus. The sequence continues at coordinate 40,710 of CACWNQ010000002.1, forward strand.
ACCATCATAATAATTAAAAATTTTGATAAGTTCTTCATCTATATCAATGAGTTTTGGTTTATATTCTTGTTGATTTCATCCCACATCGGCTATAATTCTCCAACGCGGGTTTATAATTACGACACAAAGGTAGTGCTTTTAGTTTAAATGACCCACAACAAATATACAATCACTCATTTTTTATAGATAAAAACCAATTGACGATTATGGAGACCCAACTTTAAGCAGCAGCATTGTGAGTTTTCTTAAAAATGAGTCAAAGAATATTAATTTAGCGCCACTAAAATTCAAAAAATCAAGACCCTATTATATTATATTTATAATTATAAAATATGAATGAAAAAACATGTTTTACAACATCTTTGTTAACTTTTAATTAGATTTTTAGTATTTTTTTTGGAAAAAAGTTGCAAATAAGAAAATAATTAGTCATTTTTGCATTTGATTTTGAGGTTTACATCTAATTCCAAATCAATTTACACTGCTACTGAGAGAGAGAAAAAAGTATTGAAATTTACTTTATAATCTATTAATAATTAACAAAAACATGTGCGTATGAAAAAGTATTTTGCATTGTTAGGTGCATTGTTACTGGCATTTGGTAGCGCAAGCTACTCACATGCCGAGCAAGCGCCACAAGCCATGTCGACACAGTTAACCAATGTGTCGGGTATCGTGACCGATGAGAATGGCGAGCCCGTCATTGGCGCTACTGTTTCAGAGATTGGTACTACTCGCGCCACTGCTACCGACATCAACGGTCGCTTTAACCTGCGTGCCAGTGGCAATGGTAAGATTCAAATCTCTTACGTCGGCTACAAGACTGTGACTGTTAACCCAGGCACTAACATCAATGTTAAGCTCACCGAGGACAACGCTCTCCTCGACGAGGTAGTTGTTGTGGGTTATGGTCAACAAAAGAAAGTGAACCTCACCGGTGCAGTTTCGGTTGTTGACGTCGACAAGACCCTCACCTCTCGTCCCGAGCAGGATGTATCGAAAGCCCTGCAGGGTGCCGTTCCTGGCCTCACCGTGCTTAGCACTAGCGGTGACATTGGCGAGTCGCCAACACTCACCATTCGTGGCGTGGGAACATTGAGTAATGGTGCTGCCTCCAACCCACTTATCGTGGTAGACGGTGTAGTTGTTGACGACCTCACTATGATTAATGGTAACGACATCGCAAGCATCAGCGTACTCAAGGATGCCGCCTCAAGTGCCATCTATGGTACTCGTGCCGCATTTGGTGTAATCCTTATCACCACCAAGACCGGTAAGAAGGACGACCGCATCAACATCCGTTACAGCAACAACTTCTCATGGGATCACGCTACCTATCTGCCCGACTTCCCCGATGTGCCCACTCAGCTCAAGAGTGCCATCCTGGCTAAGGCTCGCGCTGGTAGCGGTTCGGTAGAGCTCTTCGGTATGTATTTCGACCTGCTTCTCCCCTATGCCGAGAAGTGGAAAGAGCAGAATAGTGGCCGTAAGGGCTACGGCGAGATGCGTCCCTATGTTGACGAGAACGACGTGGGCGACTACCGCTTCATTGGCGGACAGCCCATGTACTACGCCGACTTCGACGTTCCTGGCATTTGGTACAGAAAGGCTGCTCCCGCTCAGAGCCACAACGTGAGCGTTGACGGTTCAAGCGGACGCACCACCTTCCGTATAGCCTTCGGCTACAGCGGTAAGGAAGACTTGATGCCTTGGAACACCACCAAGCGTACTCGCTACAACGCTGTTGCTAACATCCAGACCGACTTTACCGATTGGTTGACCGTGGGTGCCCGCATCAGCTACAACCGTCGTTTCACAGGTCGTGCCGAAACTTGGAACAACATGTACCAGTACATTTGGCGCTGGGGTTCATTCTTTATTCCAAGCGGCACTATCGATGGTCTTGACTTCCGTGTAATCGCTATGCAGAAGGATGCCGACCGCCGTCGCATCACTCACGATGAGATGAAGGCTACTGCATTCTTCAAAGCTCACATCACCAAAGACCTTACCCTGAATGGTGACTTCACTTGGCAAGTTAACGATGCCAACATGAGCTGGAGCGACTTCCCAGTTTACAGCTGGAACTGGAATGGCGTTAACCCAACCTACGTTGTTGGTAACGGTTCAGTAGGTACTTCTCGCAGCAATGCCAAGGCTCAAACCTGGATTGGCAACATCTATGCTGAGTATATGAAGAGCATCAACGACGCTCACAACTTCAAGCTGATGGTTGGTGCCACCGGTGAGAAGCGCAAATTCGACGAGTTTGACGCTTATCGCATGCTGCTTTATGACACAGCTTATCCCGAGCTTAACCTTACCTATGGTGACAACAACACCTGGGCTATTGGCAGCAGCACCAGTGGCTACATCAGCCGCTTCGTGCCCTGGATGCGTGGCGACTATGCTACCGCAGGTTACTTTGCTCGTTTCAACTACGACTACAAGGGCATCTATCTGTTTGAGGCTAATGGCCGTTACGACGGCTCTTCGAGCTTCCCCAAGGATGACCGCTGGGCATTCTTCCCATCATTCTCTCTTGGCTATCGTTTCAGCGAGGAGGCTTACTTTGAGAAAGCTCGCGACATCGTTTCTAACGGTAAGGTTCGCTTCTCTTATGGTACCATCGGCAACGAGGCTGTGGGACAAAATATGTTCATCTCTACAATTACTGCTGGTCAGCTGAGTTACCTTGATGGCAGCGGTGCCAAGTACAACTACTTTGGCTTGCCAACATGGGTGTCTCCAACTCTCACTTGGGAGAAGATTAAGACTATCAACGTGGGTCTCGACCTCGGCTTCCTCAACGACATGATTACCTTGAGCGCCGAGTGGTTCCAGCGCACCACCAACGACATGCTCGCTCCTGGTGTGGCTCTGCCAGCTAGTGTGGGTGCTACCAGTCCTTATCGCAACAACGGCTCGCTCCGCTCACGCGGATGGGAGGTAACAGTTAACTGGCGCAAGCAGTTCAACCGCGACCTGGGTCTCTATGCTAACTTCAGCATTGGCGATAGCAAGGTGAAGGTTACCAAATGGGACAGTGCAAAAAGGGAAATCGGCCATCCTCTCGACACCAGTAACGCTTACGAAGGCGAGACTTGGGGCGACATCTGGGGCTTTGAGACCGACCGCTACTTCACCGAGGCCGACTTCACTGGCAAGAACCCCAACGGCTCTTGGATCTACGCTCCTGGCGTAGCCGACCAAACCGGCCTGCAAACCGATAACTTCGTTTATGGCCCTGGTGACATCAAGTTCAAGGACCTCAACGGTGACGGCGTAATCGACGGTGGCGAAAGCACTCCCGAGAACCATGGTGACCTTAAGGTGATTGGTAACTGCCTGCCACGTTACGAGTACAGCTTCCACATTGGTGGTACCTACAAGGGCTTCGACCTCGACCTGTTCTTCCAAGGCGTGGGCAAGCGCGACATGTGGACTCAGTCAGCTTTCGTATTCCCAATGATGCGTAACGCCGACCTTGCAATCTTTGCTAACCAAACTAAGTACAATGTTTATGATCCAGCCAATGGCATCGTAAACATCAGCGAGAGCAACGACTTCCCATGCTTGTGGCCAGGTAATGAGGTTGGTGGCAATGTTGATGGTATCTCTAGTGAGGGTGGTTGCCACAACTACTACCCACAGACCAAGTACTTGGTTGACATGAGCTACCTGCGCTTGAAGAACATCACCCTTGGTTACACCATTCCACAGGCACTCACCAAGAAGATTTACATCCAGAACTTGCGTCTATATGCTAGTGTCAACAACCTGTGCCTGCTCTACAAGGGCAGTGGTGACCTCCCAATCGATCCTGAGATGAATGCCGGACAAGGCGCTCTGGGCTATGGTACTTGGGGACGTACTTATCCTGTAACCCGCAGCTGGTCTGTTGGCTTGCAAGTGACTTTCTAATGTGAGACTCTTAAACTTGTAAGTATAAGTATTAGATTATTAACATTCAATAAATTTTGAAGTTTATGAAAAAAACATATTTATTAGGACTTGCTGGTCTCGCATTGCTCTTCGCTAGTTGCAACGACATGCTCGATGTGAATCCACGCGACAAGTTCACTAATGATCCCGAATTCTGGAATGACCAGAACAGAGTATTGAATTATACCAATACTATGTATTCTTACAATTTCTCGGGATATGGTACCGGTATTGAAGATCCTTACTTCAGCAGTTTGACCGATGACCAAGCCAACCCTGAATTTGACAATTGGACATTTACCAGTGTTCCAGGCTCTTCGGGCTACTGGTCTAATCCTTACACCGAGATTCGTCGCTGCAACTATTTGCTCGACAACATGCAGACTTCTACTATTGCCGATGCCACTAAAAACAGGTTCTGTGCTATTGCTCGCCTGATGCGTGCTCGCAACTATTTCCTACTTGTGAAACGCTATGGCGACGTGCAGTGGCAAGATCATGCGATTACCGACGTGAACGATGAAATCATTAAGGGCCCACGCGACGACCGCGACTTCGTGATGGACAAGGTGCTTGAGGACATTAACTATGCTATCGCCAACATTGGCTCGGGCGACAAGGCTTCGTGGAACAAAGACCTTGCTCTGGCTATGAAGAGCGACATCTGCCTCTATGAGGGCACCTACTGCAAGTATCGCACCCAGGCCGACAACGGCAAGAGTCCCGACAACGCTCGTGCACAGAAGTATCTCAACGAGTGTGTTAACGCTTCGCAGCAACTGATGGAAGGTGGATATGAGCTCACCAAAAACTATGGTGAGATTTACAACTCTATCAACCTGAGTAACAATAAAGAAGTTATCTTCTACCGCAACTATGAGAAGGACATGCTCGGTCACAGCACTGTTGACTACACCAGCGGTTCTACTGCTCAGCGCGGTATCACCAAGGACGCTATCGACGCATTCCTCTTCCTCGATGGCAAGCCATTGGCTACCACAACTATGGATAAGAGTGACAAGCCTGAGAGAGTGCCTTACTTCATGATTGGCCTCGACGGCAAAATCGTTAAGACCGAAGATGGACGCGACTCTATCCGCGTTGATTCTGAGGAAAATCCACTTTGGGTTTACTCAATGGAGCAACCATTTAGCGTTCGCGACAAGCGCCTCTCGGTAATTGTTGACAAATTCCTTGCCTTCAAGGGTTACGGACATGCCCGCACTTGGCTCGCCGAGATGACTTCGTCTACTGGCTACACCATTGGCAAGTACTACACCACTGCTATGGGTGCTTCTCCACAAGAGCAGCTCACCTACTGCAACGAGATTGGCAAGGGCTACACCGATGCTCCTATCTACTACCTCTCGCGTGTTCTCTTGAACTATGCTGAGGCTAAGGCAGAGCTTGGCAACGCCTCTCAGGCCGACCTCGACAAGAGTGTTAACCTGCTCCAGGTGCGTGCTGGCCTTCCTGGCATGACTCTCAATCCCGAGGCCGACCCAGCCAACACCTTTGGCGTTAGCAGCCTCATTTGGGAGATTCGCCGCGCTCGTCGCTGCGAGCTCATGACCGACGGCTTCCGCTACTGGGACCTCGTGCGCTGGCACATGCTCGACAAGCTCGACACCAGCAAGTATCCCGCCATCCGTCTAGGTGCTAACTTGAGTGATGTTGAGGGTTGCGAAGTTGCACTCGATGGTGGATATGCTGTTCCTTACACTGCTACCCGCACATTCGACAAGAAGTACTACTTCTATCCAATCCCTTCTAGTCAGATTAATGCTAGCCAAGGCGGCACTACTCAGAATCCAGGTTGGTAATCAACTTGCTGAAACAAAGCAGAATTCTGCTCTAGTATAACATAACATCTCGAGTGGCTGCATCGTGTTGATGCAGCCACTCTTGTTTATTCGTCATACACCACAAAAATCGAACAAAAGAGGCGGTTTTTTCGTTCTATTTTTGGCGGCACAATCATCACAATCGCCTTTTCTCAACCACATTACAAATTATTACACTTTTGATTTATCAACATTTTTTTAATTTTTTTAGCGACTAAGACACATTTTTTCTTTTAGATTTTTTTGCATAAATCAAAAAATATCTTCAAATTTGCACTTTGATTTAATAACATGAGAAAATTTTGTATAAAAAACGAGGTTGGCTGCGTTAGTGCTGGCATGTGGAGCTCCTATTGGCACTGCCTCGTGGCAGAGCACTGGCTTTACTGCAAGCGCGCAGAACAACAAAGTGACCGGTGTCGTTCGTGACGGCAACGGTGAGCCGCTAATCGGTGCCACTGTTCAAGTGAAGGGCACTAACCGTGTCACTGCTACCGACATCGACGGCAAGTATTCAATCCAGGCAGCTCCTGGTAGCACCTTGGAAATCAAGTATGTGGGCTCACCCACTAAAGAGGTTCGCGTTAGTGGCAACACCATGGACATCAGCATGGACGATGCCAACAACACCCTCAACGAGGTGGTAGTTACAGCCCTCGGTATCAAGAAAGATCGCAAGTCGCTCGGTTATGCCGTTGAGGACTTGAAGGCCGAAGAGCTTATGCGTAACAAGAACACCAATGCCATCAACTCGCTCGCCGGTAAGATTGCCGGTGTGAGCGTTACTCAGTCAAGTGGTGCCGCTGGTTCGGGTGCTCAAATCATCCTGCGTGGTGGTACTTCACTCGAGCGCGACAACCAACCTCTGTTTGTTGTCGACGGTGTTATCTATGACAACTCGGCATCGGTAATCGGTAACTCAGCATTCGACGGTATGCTTTCTACTGCAACCACTAATGCCAACCGTGTAATGGATATCAACCCCGAGGATATCGAAAACATGAGCGTGCTGAAAGGCCCTGCCGCTTCGGCACTTTATGGTTCGCGTGCTGCCAACGGTGTTGTTATCATCACCACCAAGAAAGGTCAGGAAGGTCATGTTGAAATTAACTTGAACGCTAAGTACATCACCACTTGGGCTAAATATCTGCCTGAGACTCAGAAGAAGTACAAGCGCGGTTACATCGAGCAGCACTTCAATGCCGATGGCTCATTCAAGGACTTCAGCTACGACGATCGCTCTTACAACGCTTGGGGTGCTCCTGCAGCCGCTGGCGAGGAGAGCTTCGACAACATTGGCAACTTCTTCCAGCACGGTGGCGCTTGGGACACCAACCTGAGCATCAGCGGCGGTACTAAGACCGGTAGCTTCTTCCTCTCGGGTTCGTTCTACGATCAGGACGGTATCATCCCAACCACTGGCTATAAGAAAGCTACATTCCGCTTCAACGGCGAGCAGAAGTATAAAATCTTCACATTCGGTGCCAACGTAGCCTACAGCCAGGCTCGCACCGTGAAGACCCTCACCAGTGCACAGCTCTATGGCGATGCTGGTGGTGGTACTATGTACTCGGTTTACAACTGGAACCCATTTGACGACATGAGGCACTATCTCAACGAGGATGGAAGTCGCTACATTCTGCGTCCCGACCTCGATCCATGGGATGAGCGCAACAATCCTTACTGGATTCTCAATAAGGACCGTCTCACCGATAACACCGAGCGTTTCACCGGTAACTTCAACATCAAGGCCGACCTCTTTGACTGGTGGTGGGTAAGCTACCGCATGGGTATCGACTCTTATACTACCGAGAACGCCAACCGCCTCGCTGCTGGTGGTACTCACAAGGAGTTGTGGAAGAATGGTATGTATAGTGAGAACTCACTCCGTTATCAATACCTCTCAACCAACTTGATGACCAACTTCAACAAGCAATTTGGTGACTTCAACTTCAACTTGATGCTGGGTACTGCTACCGAGTACACCAAGAACACTCGCAACTCGCGCATGGCTTGGAACTTCCAGGTGCCCGACTTCTTCTCGTTTGACAATGCTCTGAAAGAGGACCGCGACTTCAGCAACTACAAGAGCCGCAAGCGCCTCGTGGGTGTGTTTGGCGAGTTCCGTGTTGACTGGCGCAACGCCATCTTCTTGACTGTTACAGGACGTAACGACTGGTCTTCTACTCTGCCTAAGGAGAACCGTAGCTACTTCTATCCATCAGTAAGTGGTGCTGTTGTATTCACCGAGCTCATGGGCGACGCTCGTCCCGACTGGCTCACCTTCGGTAAGATTCGCGCTAGCTGGGCACGCGTGGGTAAAGACACTAGCCCCTATGTTACCAACACCTATCTGTGGCCCGTTGGTACCTATCTGAATGGCATGACTGGTGTGGGTAACACCTGGACAACTGGTAACCCCTTCCTCAAGCCTGAGATCACTGAGTCTACTGAGATTGGTCTTGAGATGCGTTTCTTGAACAACCGTCTGCACTTCGACTACGCGTTCTACACCAACAACTCTTACAACCAAATCATGGAGCCACGCCTCTCGAACTACATTGGCTACATCCTGCGCAAGGTTAACGCCGGTGACGTTTACAACAAGGGTATGGAACTCACCATCGGTGGTATACCCGTTCAAACTCAGGACTTCACTTGGGAGACCAGCTTGAACCTCTATGGCAACCGTGGTACTGTTAAGAACCTGCTCGATGGTATGAACATCCTCTATGTTACCGACGTTCAGGTAGGTAGCGCTCGCGCTGCTTCGTTCAACGATGGTAACTTCATGGCTATCAGTGGTAGCGAGTTCGACCGTGACCCCAATGGCAACATCGTGCTCGACACTAACAACATGCCTGTTGGTGGTACTAACGACAAGCTCGAGATTGGTAACCGTGAGCCTCGCGTGGCTGGTGGTTGGAACAACACCCTCACCTGGAAGAACTGGTCGTTCAACATGTTGTGGGAGTTCCGTGTAGGCGGTCACGTTTACAATGGTACTCACTATGCTATGGTGGCTACTGGTAACGCTAAGCTCACTGAGAATCGCGATGCCCTTACTATTAGCGGTGTTCACGTAACTGGTCAAGATGCTGATGGTAATAATGTATATAGCGGTGTTGAGAACTACACCTTCGAGGCTGGCAAGCTCTATGAGTACAATGGCAAGCAGACTCCAGGTGAGTGGATTATCAATAACTACTACCAGACCTACTATCTGCGCGAGAGTGCAAACTTCATGAAGAAAGTTAACGCTCTGCGTCTGCGCACCATCTCTCTCTCTTACAGCCTGCCTAAGTCATTGCTCGAAAAGAGCAAGTTCATCAAGGGCTGTACTCTGAGTGCTGTTGCCAACAACCTGCTGCTCTTCACCAACTACGACGGTGATCCCGAGGTTGCTGCTGCTGGTGCTGGTTCTATTGGTTCTTCTTCGGTGGGTATCGACTACTGTGGTGTTCCTTCTACATCTAGTTTCGCATTTGGTGTTAACCTCACATTCTAATGCACCCGTTACTTTATTAATAGTTAAGAACTTACTAAACATTATAGAATATGAAATTTTTCAAAGTTTTATTGATAGCGGGTGTAGCTGCCATGTCGCTCACTTCATGCAACGACTGGCTTGACGTTAACAACGACCCTAACACCCCAACTTCGGCCGATGCTAGCTTGAATGCACGCTGCGTTTACATGCAGCACTACAGCATTGCATCCTATATGATTCCTTCGTCCAACACCGCTTACTATTGCGGTCAGTTGGCCACTGCTTCTGGTTCTCAGCAACCTGCAGCCATGAACTGGAACCTGGGTGGCGCCAACCGTGCCAACAATGCCCAGCAGTGGTTCCTCGTTCCCGTGGGCGGTAACTTGCCCGACCTTTATAACCAAGCTATGGAGAAGGGCGCTTACCACTATGCAGCTATGGCTTGCTACATGAAGGCCTTCGGTTTCATGAACCTTGCCGACCTCTTCGGCGAGTGCCCATTTGACGAGGCCCTTGGTGATGCTACCAATCCCAAATACAACACTGGTAAAGAGGTGTTCATGGGCTGCATCGACCTTATCGATGAGGCTATCGAGCTCTTCCAGCGTCCACAAGATCCTGCTGTTACTGCACTGAGCGCTGGCGACATGTGGAACGGTGGTGACACTGGCAAGTGGATTAAGCTCTGCTACATGCTCAAGGCACGTTGGCTCAACCACCTCAGCAAGAAGGCTGCCGGCAGCTACAAGGATGGCAAGTATGACCAAGCCGAAATTCTTGCTTGCCTCGACAAGGCTATGAAGAGCAATGCCGACAACACCGTTGTTTACCACGAGGATAATAACAGCAGCACTTGGGACCATGAGGGATGGAACGAGCCTGTTGACTACTCAACTCTCTACTCTTGCATCGGCATGAACAACAACCGTATGTTCGTTTCGAAGTGCTTCTACGACAACCTCACCAACTTCGACAACAAGGGCATCGAAGACCCACGCGCCGACAAGTTCATCCCATGGTGCCGCTCGGCAAGGAGTGCTAATACCCCCTCAGAGGTTAAGTGGAGCGAAGACGGCAAGTGGCGCCGCTCGCTGGGTGTTGACCTCAACAGCAACATTATCAGCACAGGTGGTCCTAAGGTTTCTACTTTCTCTAATGGAGGTTGGACCTGTGGCAATGTAGATGCTGAGCACGTTCGCGACACTCTCTATGTTCAGGGACAATCTGGTTCTACTGGCTACGGCGGTGGCAAGGACATGCTCATGCGCAAAGCAGCTGGTAATGACGCTAGCGCACTCTCGGGTGTGTTCTGGACTCGTCCAACCAGCCCAACAGTTGTTGGTTCTTATGCTGAGTGCTGCTTCATCAAGGCCGAGGTTCTCTTCCGTCAGGGCAACAAGGCTGCTGCCTTCGAAGCTTACAAGGCTGGTATCAAGGCTCACATCGATTATGTGAACAGTGTTTGTGCAATGTGGGTTGCTGGCGATGCTTCGCTCGCCGAGATTCCTTCGTTCAAGGCTATGAAACAATCCGACATCGACAACTACATGAACAACGCCATTGGTACTGCTGGTGACCTCACCATGGGTAAGATTATGACTCAAAAGCAGTTTGCTGTGTTCTTCACCACCGAGATGTGGCTCGACATGCGTCGCTTCGACTACGATCCTAGCATCTTCATGAGATGGCACAAGCCTTACATGTATGAGAACACCGCCAGCTACTGGACCTACTGCCCACAAGGCAAGTATCCACGTCGCTGGAACCAGGCTAGCTATGAGAAGGACTACAACGCTGCCAACCTCGAGGCAATCGGAGCACTCGTTCCTGGCGCTCTCGACCTGCCAGTTGGTTCTAACGGCCTGTGGTACCTCAGTGACCAAATCTGCACACTCCCAGTTTGGTGGGACAGTACACAAGAGTAATCTCTAAGGTCATATAACCTTGGCAACAAGGTAAAACCTAAATCAATAAAAGGTGTGACACACAACGTGCCACACCTTTTTCTATACCAGTGGGTTGGGGAGACTCTGTTCCCACTCGGGGATAGTGCTCAGCAGCGAAGCGTGAAACTGGTAAGAGCCGTCGGCAGGGCGCACCACGCAGCGGGCAAGTTCGAGCTGTGGCGAGGCGCTGGCTGTGCTCATCATCAGCAGTTGGAACCCATAGTCGATAATAGCGGGATTATAGGCACCCCCACGATTCCACTCGTTGAGCTGCAGCATCGCTTCGTGACTGCATGGGTCGAGAAAAGTGGTGACGCTACGCTGCCACTCGGCAAGCTTCCACTCCACAGGCCTCACGCTCTGCTCGGGCGACGTGGCTATTACCATACCATCGCGCGTGGTTAATTCAACATCACTTGCCAGGTCCTCGATGGGCAGCAAGTGAGCAGGAGCAGTGTTTAGCAGGTGGGCATACCATTGTTTTATGTGTGTGATGAGCAGTGCATCGAGGTCAATCCCATCATCCCACTCCACTGTGCAGTCGCGACGTGGCGTCGCCAGGCGCATTACCTGCTTCCACAGGTCGAGCATCTCACTTTCAGTTAGGTTGTAGAATTGATTGCGGTTTTCCATGTGTAATAAATTTTAAGCGTTAATAATCACCGCAAAATTACCCTACACCATTTTCCAAAAACAACATTAAAAAAACACAGCGTCACTTTTCAGCAACTAAATGCGTGCCAAGTGAAACTATTTGCCTAACTTTGTGGGCACAACCACACATTTATTATACACATATGGACAACAACAAGAAAAAGATACATTTCCTTAAAATGCATGGCCTGGGCAACGACTACATCTTTGTCGATACCGAATATAATCACATCCCCGACCCTTCCAAGGCTTCAATCGCCTGGAGTAAGCCCCACACGGGCATCGGCAGCGACGGACTTATCCTGGTGGGACGCTCACCCGAGGCCGATTTCACTATGCGCATAATCAATGCCGACGGACTTGAAGGACAAATGTGTGGCAACGCCAGTCGCTGCGTCGGCAAGCTAGTGTATGAGCGAGGCCTTACCCGCAAGACCACCATCAGCATGCTCACTCGCGCCGGCATCAAGATGCTTTACCTCGACGTCGACGACAACGACACTGTGCAGAGCGTGACGGTCGACCTCATGGAACCAGTGCTCACCGATCCCACTCAATTCCACACCGAGGGCGAACCTCTGCCCGACGGCGTGTTCGTCTCTATAGGAAATCCCAATTATGTGATTTTTGTCGACGACATCAACGATATCGACCTGGCAAAGGTAGGTCCCGGTCTAGAGTTCCACTCTCGCTTCCCACAGCGCTGCAACATCGAGTTTGCGCAAGTGCTTAGCCCCAATGAGATAAGGATGCGAGTGTGGGAGCGCGGCAGCGGCATCACTATGGCATGTGGCACCGGAGCTTGTGCTACGCTTGTGGCTGCAGCACTCACCGGGCGCACCGAGCGCAGCGCAACAATCAATATGGACGGTGGCTCGCTACACATCGAGTGGCGCGAGAGCGACAACCACATCTACATGCGAGGCCCTGCCACACTCGCCTTCGAGGGAGACATTGAGCTGCCTGAATAGTTCCTAGCAATAGCAAACAACACTATTAAAATAATGAGACTCAGAATTATTAAATTCCGAGTCTCATATTATTATTTTTGCATCACGCAGGCCATCAATTGTGAATTATGCATTGAATTCACGCCATCGACAGCTTAAAATCTTTTATCATCTGTGCAAACTGAGGGTTTCGGTCACGCATGTCCTCCACTATCTCGCGGTCGGTTTTTGCCATCGTCGACACACCTTTGGGCGAGAGTTTTATGTCGAGCGACACCATGTCGTTGCCCACCTCATCGCGCAAGAATTGCAGCAGCTTGTTCATATTACTGCTCAGAGCCTCGACCTGCACATTATTCTCAACCTCTATCTGATAAGTTCCCTCGTCAATCTTGGTGGGAACAGAGTTGCTCATCGCGCTCAGCAAGATTATCTCCTTGGGATTCTGTTGAATGAAGTGCTGCCACGCTGTCACCAACTGCTCCGAGGTGAACGACGCATTGCGCACAACATGAGTTGCTTGCGATGGTCCGTTCTCACTGCTGGTAGCAGGCTGCTTATTTATCAAGATGCGGCGTGACGCATTTGCTGGCTGACCTTTTTGAGTAGAAGAGGGGCGAGCGGCAGCCGGCATCACACGCTGCACAGGAGCCACCGAGGGCTGCACGGGTTGCGCAGGTGCGGCAGGCTGAACAGGCTGAGCCGCCTTAACAGGTTGCTGCGCCTGAGCTACTGGTTGAGCGGGCTGGGCCTGAGCCACAGGCGCACTAGGTGCCGGCGCTGTCACCTTCTGCACTCGGGGTTGCGATGGCTGCTGCACTGGCGTGCCTCCCATCAGCTGACACAGCTTAATGAGCGTGAGCTCGACCACAAACTGCTTATTGCTAGTCTCGCGATATTGCAGGTCGCAAGTGTTACACAAGTCCATCGCCATGTAGAAAAAGCGAGCATTGAAGCGCGATGCCTGAGCAATGTGCTGCTGGGCAATGTCGCTGTTCATCTCGAGCAGCCCCACGGTTTGCGGAGTGGCAGCAACCATCAAGTCACGCAAGTGCTGAGCAAGTCCGTTCACAAAGTATAACGAATCAAAGCCCTTGTCCCTGATTTCCTTATAGATGAGTAGCGCCTGAGGCACGTCACCGGTCTGGAACGCCTCATCCAGGCGGAAGTAATAGTCATAGTCGAGCACATTCAGGTTCTCGATTGCGCTCTGATAGGTGATGTTGCCCTCACTCGAGGCAAGCACCTGGTCATAAATCGAGAGGGCGTCGCGCATGGCGCCATCGGCCTTCTGCGCTATCACATTGAGTGCAGCTGGCTCGGCTGTAACACCCTTGTCGGCGCTGATGCGCTGCAACTGCTCCACAATATCAGGAACCGTGATGCGTGCAAAGTCATAAATTTGGCAACGCGACAAGATGGTGGGTATAATCTTCTGCTTCTCGGTCGTTGCAAGGATGAAGATGGCATATTCGGGTGGCTCCTCAAGAGTCTTAAGGAATGCATTGAATGCTGCCTGCGACAACATGTGAACCTCATCGATGATGAACACACGGTAACGGCCCACCTGAGGCGGAACGCGCACTTGGTCGGTAAGGTTGCGAATCTCCTCTACCGAGTTATTGCTCGCCGCATCAAGCTCTAGGATGTTGTAGGAGCGCTGCTCGTTGAACGCCTTGCACGACTCACACTCGTTACATGGCTCACCGTCGGCTCCCAGGTGCTCGCAGTTAATAGCCTTGGCAAATATGCGAGCGCAAGTAGTCTTACCCACGCCTCGAGGACCGCAAAAAAGGTAGGCATGAGCCAGCTGCTCATTCTTGATTGCCGTCTTCAGGGTGTGAGTCAAGGCCTTCTGGCCCACCACGGTCGAAAAACTCGATGGACGGTACTTACGCGCCGATACTATGTAATTCTCGCTCATGAAATACTGATTTGTTTTAACTTTACAAAGATACTATTTTTACTCCAAAATTTCATCCCTTCTACATTTTTTTTGAAAAAACTTGATTTTTAGTGTAACATTTTGTGCTACCTTTACGTCATCATTGGTGAGACGACAATTTTATTACACAACAAAACATATTTAAATCATGAAGAAATTTTTAGTTTTAGCTCTCGTGGCAATGATTAGCGCCACAGGCTTCAGTAAGACAATCGACGAGGTTTTCAACGCTTTTCCTAAAGCCGACAATGTGCAGGAAATGACTCTTGACAAGGCTATGCTAGCCATGGCAAGAAGTGCCGGTGGCGAGCAGGCCAAGCAAATGAAGGACATCGATGTAATGAGAGTTATCGCCATTGAGAAGGCTACTGCCGATCAAGTCAAGATTGCCAATGACTTAATGAACGAAGGAGTTGATGGCTTTGACATTATGGTCGATGCCGATGAAAATGGTGAACACGCATTAATCCTCACCCAAGGCGATGAAAAAGTGATTAGCAAAATGCTCATCATTGCCACTGCTAAAGAAGAGGTGGCAGTCGTCTTGATTGAAGGCAATATCGATCCCGAAAACGCCACAAATTTGGCAAACATAGCAAAATAATCGGTAAAAAGTAGATGAACGCAACCGAGTTTAAACAGCAACTCCTTCCACTCAACGCGAGCCTCTACCGCATGGCTTTCAAGCTAATGGGTAATGAGGATGACGCCAAGGATGTGGTACAGGATGCCTACCTTAAACTCTGGAAAATGCGCGACAATATATCCAATGTTGACAACCCTCTCGCCTACTGCCTCACTATCGTCAAGAACATGTGCCTAGACCGGCACCGGGCGGCAAGCCTCAACCTAATCGACAAGCCACCCGAGCAGCTGCCCATTGCAGGCGACGACAGCGCATCGAGGCACATCGAGCAACAGCAAACTAACCAATTGCTCAACCAATGCCTGGCACGGCTCCCGGTGCAGCAGCAACAAGTGCTGCGAATGCGCGACCTAGCAGGATGCTCAATGCAGGAGATAGAGAAAGCCACAGGCCTCACTGCAATCAACGCGAGAGTGCTCCTGAGTCGAGCAAGAAAATCACTGAGAAACCAATTTCTAACACACCAATCATCATGAACAAGAACGACATAGACCAATTGCTGAGCAAGTACTACCGCGGCGAGACCACTCTCGACGAGGAGCAACAGCTGCTGGGCGCCCTCAGCGACGATAGCGTCGACGCCTTGCTCATGAAGGAGCTTGAGGGTGTGGACAACGAGATTGAGGTACCTGCCGACTTGGAATCGAGTCTCAGCGACCTTATCGACCAGTGGGATGACGAGGAGCAGCAAGAGGCAAAAATCGCTCCGTCGATGTGGCGACGCACATCATGGATAGCAGCAGCTGCAAGCGTGGCTATCATCGCCACTGTGGGAATATGGCACCTGCGCAACCAGCATCAACCAGTCCAACCGGGCACACAGCAACTGGTGATTGCACGTGTCGAAGAACCCAAAACTCCTCCAGTAGTTGAAGAGGTGTCAACGGCCGAAAATCAGCCCGAGCAACAACCTGCTGTTCAACCTGAACCTAAGTCAACCCCCAAGGCACAACAACCCAAGCCCAATCCTGCTCGTGCGATCAACAACAAAGTTGAACTCATAGCACAAGCAAAGCCTCAAGTAAAGGTCAAAACTCAAGCACAAGCTCAGCCCGAGCTGAGTGCCAGCGACGAGCAGCTCGCCCTGGCAGCCCTCGAGAAGTTCGCCACAACTCTCAACAAGGGCATGGATCAGCTCGACGATGCTGGCGAGAAAATCGATAATATCAACAATACTATTAAGCAATATTTATAACATAACAATTATGAAAAAGAATATATCCATACTAATTCTCATGCTATTGGTTAGCATGGCGGCAAGCGCGCAAGAGCCGTTTGCCAAGCAATTCAAGGGAAAGGAAGGTTTTGCTTGTGTCACGATTGGCAAGGCAGCGATGAAGATGATGAGTTCAAGAGGCAAGCTTGGCCGTGAAGGCTTCAGTGGCAATCTGAAGATAGGCAATTTTGCCGACAAAATCGACCGCCTCGAAATCGTTGCAGCGAGCACATCCCAAGCTTCCTATGAACTATTGACTGCCTGTCACAAGTTTATTGAGAGCGAAGATTTCGAGAGCGTCATCGACGTTGATGAAAGTGGCCAGCAGGCATCAATCTACGCCAAGACGGGTAATGACAATAAGAACATCTTCCTGCTGCTCGCTCAAGACAAGGAGACCTCGGTCATCATCATCTACGGCACCATGACCCTCGAAGACCTCCAAGGTGGCGTCACCGGCAGCAAATAATTGCCCTCTTCACTCTCCCCTCTCCCCTATAAAAAAACATCCCTCATGAGCATGCTCGTGAGGGATGTTTCGTTGCGGTGCGTACAGGACTCGAACCAGCGACCTCCTGCGTGACAGGCAGGCATTCTAACCAACTGAACTAACGCACCGTTCAGCAATAGTCATTTTCAACTTTTGCGCTGCAAAGTTATATCAAATTTTTGAATTACCAAAAAAACCGCCGATTTTTTCTAATCGCCACAAGATTTTAGTCATGCGGATTGTATAGACTAAATGACAATCCACCACCACGCACACTATAGAATGTGCCGTCATAAGAGCTCAAGTATTCACCATCGGCGCTGTAAGTTCCTTTGAACTTTCCAATGTATTTTCCACGCAGATAAGCTTTTACTTCCATGTATCCATTACCTCTCGACACTACCCTGAGTGTGCGGCGAGCGCCTCCAGTTTCGTAATAGCCACTTCCGTCCCTGTTAATCATGAAAGGTGACACATATTGACCATAATCACCGCCCACAGTGCCATACAAGTCGCCATGAACCATGCTCTCGTAGGTCTTGACTGGTGCTGGCGACGTGAGCGAAGTAGTTTTTGATTCAACTACGACCGTGTCAACCACATGGGTTGTAGTCTCTTTAGAATCAGTATCATCACTACCCTTGTCCTTTCCGTAATTGTAGGCAAGAAGTCCCACAAGTGCCAGCAGCAACACTCCTACTAGGCTGCCAAGCACCACAATGATATTTTTACTCTTATTATCCATATATTCACTCTATTAGTAGCTCTCACTCTCGCCTGGGAAGAGACCCTTCTTCACATCCTCGACGTAGTGGTTCACCGAGTCGATAATCTGCTCGCCCAGGTTATTGTAATGGCGCAGGAATTTGGGTTTGAATCCCATGTTCATGCCCAGCATGTCCTGAACCACAAGCACCTGACCATCACAGTGCACACCAGCCCCAATGCCTATGGTGGGGATGCCCACACTCTCGGTCACGAGCTTGGCAAGCGCTGCCGGAATCTTCTCGAGCACAACGGCATAGCAACCTATCTCCTCGAGCATCTTAGCGTCGTCGATGAGCTTCTGTGCCTCGGCCTCCTCTTGAGCGCGAAGGGCGTAAGTGCCAAACTGATAAATGCTTTGTGGCGTCAATCCCAGGTGGCCACACACGGGGATACCTGCACGGATTATCAGCTCCAAAGCCTCGCGAATCTCGCTACCTCCCTCGCATTTCACCGAGTCGATGCCAGTGCTCTGAATTAGGCGCACGGCATTCTCCTGAGCTTTATAGGGATCGCCCTGATAAGTGCCAAACGGCATGTCAATGCAGGTGATGGCGCGCTTGCAGGCACGAGCCACTGTGCGGCCATACACTATCATGTCGTCAAGTGTGATGGGCACTGTGGTGGCGTTGCCCTGCATCACGTTCGACGCGCTGTCGCCCACGTGTATCATGTCTATGCCGCCTTGCTCCACCAGACTTGCGATGGTGTAATCATAACTAGTCAATACTGATATCTTCTCACCTGTGTGCTTCATCTCGCGGATGCGCTTGGTGGTAATCTTCTTGTTATCACTAACCAAATAAGCCATAATTAGTTTTTAGTTGTCAGTTATTATTATCTAGAATAACCAGTAATTCCAGTATATCTAGAATGAACGTGGCAAAAGTACAAGTTTTTTCTAAATAATAGCAAGTTTATATTATAGTTTATTGAATTTAATCGCATTTTTTTGAAACTTTTTTTATTAATCGTCTAAGATTTGAGTAATATTTTCTATCTTTGTAGGTTAAAAAACAATTTGCTACATGGAGACAAAGCCACTTCGCATCGATGTTGACAGCGTGATTAGGCAACGATTGCCTCGTCACTACCGTTACATCCCAAAGTGGCTCATCCGCTGGATTGAACGCACAATCCACCAGGAGGGTTTGAACAAGATTCTCGCCGACATGGGCGACAAGAAAGGCGTCGAAGCAGCCGATATCGCACTCAACGACCTCAACGTCAAGTATAAAGCTGTGGGTATCGACAACATCCCTAGCGACGGGCGATTCATCTTTGCCAGCAACCATCCACTGGGTGGCCTCGACGGCATGGCTCTCATCTCGCTCATCGGGCATCACTATGGTAGCGACAACATCAAGTTTATCGTCAACGACCTACTCATGGCTGTCAAACCTCTCGACAACGTGTTCTTGCCCATCAACAAGCACGGACGTCAGTCACGGCATAGCGCACAGGAAATCGAAGAGCAATACCAGAGTGACCGACAGATGATAACCTTCCCGGCAGGGCTGTGCTCACGCAAGCTCAAAGGCGGCAAGATTGGCGATTTGGAGTGGAAAAAGTTTGTTGTCACTCATGCTGTGTCTTCGCAGCGCGACATCATCCCTATCTTTTTCGATGGCCAAAACAGCAAGAAGTTTTACCGCATGGCACGATGGCGCGAGCGACTAGGCATAAAGTTAAACATCGAGATGGTGATGCTACCAGGCGAGATGTTCAAGTCAAGCGGAAGCACATTCAATGTCTACTTTGGCAAACCAGTTAAATGGCAAGAACTCAACACTAAGGATGCCCGTGGCGAGGCAGAACGCCTGCGCAACATGGTATATGAGTTGAAACAATCCTATTAATTGATAGTAACGGCAATGAAACAGGAGAAGATTATAGACCCCATCGACATTAGGCTCATTGAACAGGAACTCACACCCGAGCGATTCTTGCGCAAGACCAACAAAGCCGGCAACGAGATCTATGTCATCGATGCACACAACTCGCCACATGTCATGCAAGAGATTGGACGACTGCGAGAGATCGCCTTCCGTCACGCTGGTGGCGGCACAGGCAAGGCATGCGACATCGACGAGTTCGACCTCATGCAGCCAGCATGCCAGCAACTGCTGGTGTGGAACCCCGACGACCGAGAAATCATTGGTGCCTACCGCTTCATTCTGGGCAGCGACATGCGTTTCGACAACAACGGGTCGCCCATTATTGCCATGGCTCACATGTTCAATTTCTCACCACAGTTTGTCAGTGAGTACTTGCCATGCACTCTCGAGCTCGGACGTTCTTTCGTTACTCCCGAGTACCAGTCGAGCCGTGTGGGAGCCAGGGGAATCTTCGCACTCGACAACCTGTGGGACGGACTGGGTGCTCTCACCGTCCTCCATCCCGAGATTAAGTACCTCTTCGGCAAGATGACTATGTACACCACCTATCCCGTCGACTGCCGCAACATGCTGCTCGCATTCCTGCACCTCTACTTCCCCGACAATGAGAGACTTGTCACACCCATTCACCCGCTAGACACAGGGCGCGACCTCAACGAGGTGGCTTCTACATTCTTAGGCAATAATTTCAAGAAAGACTATCTGCTCCTCAACAGCTACATTCGCAGCAAGGGCATCAACATTCCGCCTCTAGTGAATGCCTACATGAGTCTTTCACCCACCATGCGAATGCTGGGAACTGCTATCAACCATGAGTTTGGTGATGTTGAAGAAAGCGGCATCCTAATCAAGATTGATGAGATTGCCGACACCAAAAAGAGTCGTCACATCGACACATTCCAGGGATAAACTATCTCTTATTATAAATATTAGTATAAACTTATCATATATGTTTGATTATTTACGACACCTAGTGTCAATTTCATTTGTAATAGCAAGTTTTGCTCTGAGTGCACAGTCACCCGACATTGCTCTCGACAATGTTGTCGACTCGGCTTGCACACAGAGCGAGAACGTTGCACCTGTCGATGAATGTCAACCTCTTGAAACTCAAGAATCCATCACAACAATGGCCCATGACGACAACGAACAACACGTGACTGCGACTCGCGACATCAAGTTATATGAGCCCCCAAAGGCTCCCGACTTCAACTTCATCAAGAGTCGCACCAACCCCGCAGTCAAGCCCTATAAGTCCCTCGACGACCAAACTTGGGTGGGAATTCCACTCTTCTTATCCGGACTCATTGCCAAGAGTGAAAAAACGGCTTTCCGTCAGGACTACAATAACCCTAATACCAAGATTCGTCTCATAAAGACCAATTTCCATAATGAGATTGACAACTACACTCAATATGTGCCTCTTGCACTGGCGATAGGTCTCAAACTTGGAGGAGTGGAGAGCCGTAGCGACTGGCCCAGGTTTTGGGCATCGTCGGCCGCATCGGCTGCAATAATGGCTGGCTTAGTCAACGGCATCAAATATACAACCAGCGAGATGCGACCAGATGGTTCTACTAGGAATTCATGGCCTAGCGGACACACCGCCACAGCATTCCTTGCAGCTACAATCTTGCACAAGGAGTATGGCCTCACGCGTTCGCCATGGTACTCAGTAGGAGCCTACACCCTTGCCACTGCCACTGGCGTGATGCGTGTTCTTAACAACCGGCACTGGATTAGCGATGTGCTCTCAGGAGCAGGAATTGGCATCCTGTCTGTTGAGCTCGGCTATGGCTTGATGGACCTGCTGTTCAAGAATCGTGGCCTTCAGCGTGGCGACTTGGCAATCTACCCCGATTTGCGCACCAATCCTTCGTTCTTTGCCATCTCGATGGGTATAGGTCTTGGCAACAAGCACCTGACGCTGCCGGCATTTAACTTTGACATCCCTGACGACTTCGTCGACGGCGAAGATATAACCAATGGCGAACCACTGGAGCTCAAGTTCCGCTCGGCGACGGTAGTGGGGGTTGAGGGCGCTTATTTCTTCAACCCATATATTGGCGTTGGAGGACGCTTGCGTGTAAAGGCTACTCCTATCAATGGATGGAGCAAGTTCGCCTTGAGCGAGGAAGCTGAAATGAAGGAGTTTTTTAATGATCCGTTGTTTGTCAATTCATCCCAGAATATTGCTCTTAAAATCGAAAGCGACCATATCACCGAGTTTGCCGCCGATGCAGGTGTGTATTTCAGCTGGCCATTGTCATCGCGTTTTGCATTAGGTTCAAAACTGCTCTTTGGTCGCAGCGTGATGGACGATATTGACATCAACGCAAGCTACTCAGGCAATCAGCTCGAATTCAATTTTTCGAGCATAGTAGATGATAGCCAACCAATGTTCTTGCCTAGTGAAAACGTCATAGATTACACGTGGGACTATATCAACGTCTCGGCTTCCAATTCATTCAAATTGGGCTCTGGCATCTCGCTTACTTATGCCCATAAGAACCACTTCTCGTGGCGAGTGTTCTGCGACTATGACTACTCTCGCAAAACCTTCACCGCCACCTATCATCCGCTGGGACTGATAGAAGGTCTCTCGCCCGACATGATAGAATTCATGAATATCTTTGGCTGGGAGATGACTAAGCCTGCCTCTTCGAGCGTGAAGAAAAATCTGCACCAATGGGTGCTCGGTGGTGCACTATGTGTATCTTTTTAAATAAGAATAATATCAATAAAATTTAAGTATATGAGAAAAAGGATTTTTACACTATTCATTATGGCTTTCACTCTCGCCATGGGATGGGCTCAGCAAACTAATAGCTACATCCCTTACAAGACATTTGACGGCGAGCACAAGAACGAAATTTCGGGCTATGCGATGGGTGGTAACAACGTTGTCACCGATGGTTTTGGAGGACTTGCGGTTTCTTACACGCGTCACCTCACTCCACGCTGGCATGTGGGTGGAGATGCCCAAATGCAGTTTGGCAAGGAATTGTTCTCAGTTGACGTGCAGGGCGGTTACCGCTTGCCGTTAAAATATGGTAACATTTCTTTCGATGGTAAAGTTATGTATAACTTCTATCATAAGTTTGGTTTCCATGAGATGGCCTATAACATCTCGGCAACTTGGGAGAGCGCTTACGTTGATATTCGTCTTGGCGAGACACTGGTTCACTACCATAGCCATGTGTGGGGCATAGGATGGGGCTATACCGAGACCCCACTGCTCACCTTTGGATTTGGTGTTAATGTCCGTCACCGCGACAATCCCTGGAACTTGGGACTCTTCTTCCGCAACTACGACGATTTCTACTACGAGAACTGGAACATCAACTGGGGTATCCGTTGGTATGCTAAGATTAAGGAGCGTTGGAATCTCTTTGGAGAGTTCAACATTCGTCCGGCAGGTTCTATGAGCCAGTTGGCAAGTAAATATGAGGGTTCAGTTAAGGTTGGTTTAAAATATAAATGGTAACGACAATGAAAGCAAAATATATATTTATCGCAGCATTGGCTGCTATTGCAATGAGCAACACTTCGTGCGAGAAGGTTAGCCCACAGGGAGTGCTCATGGGCAACACCGCTGTTGAGGACCGTGTGGAGATGTCCTACAGATATTTTCAGGAGAATAATTTGGAGCAGAAGTTCGACTACGATTTGGTCGATTTTACCGAGGACGGATATTCGTTCATCGTTGGAGCCGACAGTCACGTCACCACCGACTTGGGACGCATGAACGAGATGTTCCAGATAGGTCTTGACAACGACGACCTGTTCTACTGCCATCTGGGCGACATCGCCGACACTAAGCCCCAATATTACATTAATCTTCAGAATTGCATTTCTGATAACAAAGCAAAATATGTAGAGAAGTATTACACTTTCGACGAGAATACTCATGAGTACTACCGCAAGGGTGCCAAATTCCCTATCGGCACTGAGTACCGTGACATCCAATTCCCATTCTTCCCAGTGGTAGGCAACCACGATCTCACTCACAACGGCTGGGCTCTGTGGAGCAACATCTTTGGCTCTTCGTTCTACACGTTTGACGTATATGTTGGAGATGATGGTAATGGTAAATCAATATATGACCACTTCATTTTCCTCGACACAGCAAGCGGCACGCTTGGAAAATTGCAGGTTGACCTTATTGAGCAAGGTGTGCTTGATGGTAAAGACTATTTCAATTATCGCTACACCTTCGTCTTCAGCCACACCAACATCTTCCTTCCACAGCATATGCAGTTCGCTTCAACCTTCCCACGCGAGGAAGCTTACTTCCTGCTCAAGCAGTTCGACAAGTGGAATGCGTCGATTGTGTTCTGCGGACATGTGCACAAGTGGGATGAGCAAGTCTTCAACGCGGTTTATTTCTTGACTCTTGACTCAATGAGCGAGCGCAACAGTCCCGAACCAGGCGACTATCTCGTGCGCGTTAAAATCAACAAGGATGGAGCCCTCGATATCGAGAAGGTGCACATGAACTATGTTGCTCCAAAGAATTAAAATCTATTGTCAGCAAAGATAGAGATACTTAGGCACTTCATCGTCGACAACTGTCATGTGAAGGTAGCAAGCGTGGAGCCTCTGGGAGCACCAGGGGCTCTCGTTGATGCTCTGCCACAGTTGTCGCACTACCGCCTTGAAAAGGTGATGCGCTATCGCTTTGACCGTGGCAAGTGGCTCAGCGCCGGTGCAGGGCTTCTGCTCGACAACATGCTGCGTGAACACGGCCTTAGCGAGCGTGATATGACCTATGTCGAAGGTGAGCACGGAAAGCCCGCCTTTGCCTCACATCCCGAATTGTACTTCAACCTCTCGCACAGTGGCACTCTAGTGGCTTGCGCTCTAGGCGATAGACCCATGGGAGTCGATGTGCAGCAATTTGTCGACCCTCGACCAAGCCTTGTGCGCTACGTCATGAGCGACCAGGAGATTGAAGCTTTCGAGGCACTAGGCAATGACGACGACGCCAAGCGACTGCTCTTCACCCAGCTGTGGTCGCTCAAGGAATGCTATGCCAAGGCCACCGGCCTAGGCCTAAGCCACAACTTCCCATCCTTTAAAATCACAGGCAACACCGTTACTCCCCTTTCACCACTCACCCCCACAGCCACCTTCCACCTTGCCACAATGCCTGGTGCTGTCGTTGCTTTAGCGATACTATAGTTATTCTCCACAAAAAATAAATTGCACAATCTTGATTTTCTATAAAAACTGAAAACTTTTATTTACCTTTGCCGTTGAAAAAATTGTAGTTATGTCGAGCAATAAGAGAAAATGGTATGTTGTGTGGGTGGGCACTGAGCCTGGAATTTGCGACACCTGGACCGAGTGCCAGCTGCGCACCAAGGGCTATCAAGGGGCCCGCTACAAGAGCTTCGACAACCAGCAGGACGCTATCGAGGCTTGGCGCAACGGATATGACGAGGAGGCTCGTCGCGTGCTGCGTGCCATTGCCAATGCACCTCGCCGCAAGGATGAAGTGGACTACACGCTCATCCCCGAAATCATTCCCGGCAGCTGGGCAGTCGACGCTGCCTGCAGCAAGAATCCAGGCACTATGGAGTATCGTGGTGTCGATGTCTACACTGGCGCTCAAATCTTCCATCAGGGACCCTATCATCAGGGAACCAACAACATAGGCGAGTTCCTCGCCATTGTCCATGCCCTGGCTCTGCTCTACAACCGTGGCGACTCCACAACTGCAATCTACAGCGATAGCCGCACAGCACAAATTTGGGTGCGCAAGCGCCGCTGTGGCACCAAGCTCGAGCGCACACCACAAAATGCCCGCCTGCTCGACATCGTGGCTCGAGCTGAGCAATGGCTGCAAACTCACACCACACAAAACCCCATCTACAAATGGCAAACCGACAAATGGGGCGAGATACCAGCCGACTTCGGCCGAAAATAATGAATTTAAACACTAGGCAAATATATGTTTAAAAAAGAGATAGAGCGTTATGAGCAAGTGCGTGCCCAATATGAGCAGCACGTAACCAAAAAGATGTCAAGCAAGGACCTTCTTGATTGGCACGAAGTGCTCTTCTCATGCCATTCCTGCGCAATTGAGGGAAACTCGTTTACCCTCGACGACACTCGATTGCTGCAAGAGCAAGGACTCGGCATGATACCTGTGGGGCGTTCACTGCTTGAATGTACCGAGATTGCCGACCATTTCAGGGCTTTTCGCTTCATCACATCGCATCTTGATGACCCGTTCGACGAGAATCTCTTGAAAGAGACCAACCGGTTGGTGACTCAAAACACACTTGCCTATCGTGTGCCTGATGCTGTGCCTGGCGAATACACCACCTGCGACATGGCGGCAGGCGACACCCTATTTGGTGACCACAAGAAACTCATAGCACGAGTTCCAAGCCTTTTGGAATCGACCGCCAAAGCCTTCGATGGCGATATCCACCCTGTGATTGTGGCTGCACGTTTTCATGGCTTTTTTGAATACCTACACCCATTCCGCGACGGTAATGGTCGCACTGGTCGCCTGCTCTCAAACTGGATTCTGCTTCATTGCGGTCATCCACTCATCATCATCGATATTAAGGACCGTGCAGCCTATATTGATGCCCTGCGAAAAATACGCAGCGAAGGCACCGACGAATACCTTATTGCTTTCTTCTTTGCAGCAGCCACTTCTCGCATGGAAAGTGAAATGGTCCAAAAACAACGCAACACCCACCTAGGTCCATTCTTGTTCTAGCCTCTTTCTCAACTTTCTAATAAAAATCTCAAAATATAAGATTTCGATGGCTAGTTATGGCCCATGATACGCCAAAAATCATTACCTTTGTCGTCACAAACTAATAAGACTTTCATATTTTGAATACCGAAGAAAAAAACGAAATCATCGCGCTCATTAAGCAGCAAGTGGTACCAGCCATTGGATGCACCGAGCCTATCGCTGTGGCACTCTGCGTCGCCAAGGCAACTGAACTGTTGGGGCAGGTTCCCGACAAAGTGGAGGTGCGACTCAGCGCCAACATTCTCAAAAACGCTATGGGTGTGGGTATCCCCGGAACAGGGATGATAGGACTACCTATCGCTATCGCGCTGGGAGCACTTATCGGCAGGCCCGAGAAGGAACTGGAGGTGCTATGCGACAGCAACAAGCAGGCGGTAGAGCGCGGCAAGCAGTATATCGCCGAGAACCGAATCCACATCTCGCTCGAGGAGAATGACCCCGACAAACTATATATCAACGCATTGGTTACTGCCAGCGGGCACGAAGCCGAGGCGCGCATCAAGACGCACCACACTCACTTTGTGCTGTTGCGCAAGGACACCGAGGTGCTCTCCGACAATGACAAGCCTGCCTGCCAGTGCACTTCAGAGCAGGAAATGGAAGGTCCTAAACTGACCTTGCGCAAGGTGTATGATTTCGCTACCGAGACCGATGTCGACGACCTACGCTTTATCCTCGAGGCAAAACGACTCAACGAGGCTGCTGCTGAGAGCGGACTGCGTGAGAACTATGGTCACCAGTTGGGCAAAACCATGCAGTCGCCGCTTGGTCGTGGCATTATGGGCAACAGCATCTTCTCCAAGGTGCTCTCGGTTACCAGCTGTGCCTGCGACGCACGCATGGCAGGTGCTATGGTTCCTGTCATGAGTAATTCTGGCTCAGGCAATCAGGGCATCTGTGCAACTATGCCAGTCGTAGTGTTTGCCGAGGAGAACCACAACACCGAGGAGGAGACAATCAGGGCACTCATCATCTCTAATCTTACCGCCATCTACATCAAGCAGACGCTGGGAGCACTCTCGGCGTTGTGTGGATGCGTTGTGGCATCGACGGGCAGCAGCTGCGGCATCACCTACCTAATGGGAGGCACCTACGAGCAAATCAGCTACTCGGTCAAGAACATGATTGCCAATCTAACAGGCATGATTTGTGATGGCGCCAAGCCCTCATGCACGCTCAAGCTCACCAGCGGCGTGAGCACTGCTATGCTAAGCGCCATGCTCGCCATGCAGCACAAGTATGTGTCATCGCAAGAGGGAATCATCGACGACGATGTCGACCAGAGCATTCACAACCTCACCGCCATAGGCAGCAAGGGAATGGATGTCACCGACCGATTCGTCCTCGACATCATGACCCACAAGTCGAATGTGAAATAGTGTAATTATTCTGTTCTATTTAGTAAAACTCCTTCTCCATGAAAAAAATCATAATATTTTATTTTTTAATCTTTTTGTGCTTTGCGACTTGTTGTGCTAAACGGTTTAATAAAGTTCAACAACTTTCACCAGTAAAAACTATAACCGCAACCCTTGATGGAAATAAATACTTTCATCAAAATGGAGATATATCAATCGCTGGAGTGAGATATCACGACTTGTATTTTTTTTGGATAAGAGAAAATGTAAAATACAATAATTATAATCACATATTTGCTTTTTCAAAAGAAGGGAAACTTATACAAACAATTTCCTTGCCCAAAAACTTTGATAGTTCTGGGCAATTATTTGTAAGAAATGATTCTCTTCTAATAAGAAACGATTATAGTGATTATCCAGATTACCACATATGTTTAATTGACACTACTTGGACAATAACGAAAATAAACAAGTTATCAAGGCTTATCTATGAGGATGCTGATTATCGCGTTTTTTATAAGGCGATGGGTGAATGGGGAACATATCTTCATTTCGTAGAACAACAAACAAATGTAATACACACTTACTATGGTAAAGAATCCCGAATAATCAAACATAAAGACGGCTATTATTTATATGGTCCTTATTCTGTAAGCTACATACACAACCCCAAAGAAGGAATAATAAACAGTTCTAACGTCCTAGAGGTTCCTGAAGGCAACATACCATATAGCAACTCAGAAAAAATAATACAATTCAAAAAAACAAATGAAGAATTCTACTTTTTCAAAAGTGACAGTACCATTGCTGCCGTGACACTCGTTAATGACAAGATTTTGGCTATTATTAACGACAAAAAAGAAGCTTTTGTTGCCGAAATAAATGGGAAAAATATAAGACAATTATACAGCATTGGCAGTTCGTTTGGTAGTATTTATGGAACGGAATATTTTGGAAGAAACATAAGCGACAGTTATTCTTCGTGCTTCTTTTATCGCAGTAAATCACAATTTGGTATCTTAGAACTTGAATACGACATGGTGACTATCTTCAAAGTTAACATAAATTATTTTAATAAGAAAAAATCTAGAAGACATTAATAAGAACAAAATAAAGACTGTCAAGCTATTGAAGTTTCCCCCCTAGAGGGAGTATGATAGGTTCACCTATCATAATTATGGCTTATCTGCCTCATTTCTTGCTTTTCTGCACCATTTTTAGATAAAATGATGCAGAAAAGTGTGTTTTGAGATTGATAATTGGGACGAAATTGAATAATTTAGTGTCACAAGGGTACATAGAGAAAGTTGGAGCAGGTAGAGCCACTGCTTATGTTAAACGAAAAGATTAACAAATTAGTAGTGATTGCTCAGACCAAGATAAATGCACAAATCTTGTTAAAAAGCATAGCCAAAAGGCTTGTTATTAGTTTTTTTTGTATCTTTGTAAACTCAATTAAGCACAATTGCTATTAACAACTTATAAAACAAAAAACTAGATTATGAACAACGACGCTTTGGCATTCAACGCCAATGAATTGGTTGCTTTTCTTCAAAAGCCTAAAGAAGAGTTCACTAAGGCCGACATCGTGCGCTTTGTGATGGAGAACGACATCGAGATGGTCAACTTCATGTATCCTGGCGGCGACGGTAAGCTCAAGACCCTAAACTTCGTGATTACCGACCTCGAATACCTCGACACTATCCTCACATGCGGTGAGCGCGTCGACGGCTCGAGCCTGTTCTCATTCATCCAGGCTGGCAGCAGCGACCTTTATGTGTTGCCTCGCTACTCCACTGCCTTTGTCGATCCATTTGCCGAGATTCCCACCCTGTGCATGCTCTGCTCTTACTTCGACAAGGACGGCAATCCTCTCGCCAGTGCTCCCGAGCAGACCCTCGCTAAGGCCTGCCGCTCATTCAAGGAGGTTACCGGACTCGAGTTCCACGCTATGGGCGAGCTTGAATACTACGTTATCGAAGACGACGACGAGGTATTCCCAGCAATCGACCAGCGCGGCTATCACGAGAGTGCTCCCTATGCTAAGAACAACGACTTCCGCCAGCTGTGCATGAAGTACATAGCACAAACCGGTGGACAAATCAAATATGGCCACAGCGAGGTAGGTAACTTCACTCAAGACGGCATGCTCTATGAGCAGAACGAGATTGAGTTCCTTCCTGTTCCCGCCGAGGAAGCTGCCGACCAGCTGATGCTCGCCAAGTGGGTAATCCGTAACCTGGCTTACCAACTGGGCAAGGACGTTACTTTCGCTCCTAAAATCACTGTTGGAAAGGCCGGTTCAGGTCTGCACATCCACATGCGCCTGATGAAGGACGGCAAGAACCAGATGCTCGACGGTGGCGTGCTCAGCGAGGTTGCTCGCAAGGCTATCGCCGGCATGATGGACTTGGCTCCCAGCATCACTGCATTTGGCAATAAGAACCCAACCAGCTACTTCCGCTTGGTTCCCCACCAGGAGGCTCCAACCAACGTGTGCTGGGGCGACCGCAACCGCTCGGTTCTCGTGCGCGTACCTCTGGGATGGAATGCCGATGCCGACATGTGCCACCTGGCTAACCCACAGGAGAATGACAGCAAGCGCGACACCAGCATCAAGCAGACTGTCGAGATGCGCTCGCCCGACGGCAGTGCCGACCTCTACCAGTTGCTCGCTGGCCTCTGCGTAGCTTGCCGCCACGGCTTCGAGATGGACAACGCCCTCGAAGTTGCCGAGAAGACCTACGTCAACGTCAACATCCACGATAAGGAGAACGAGGACCGTCTCAACAGCCTTGCTCAACTTCCCGACAGCTGCATGGCAAGTGCCGACTGCCTCGAGAAGCAGCGTGCAGTTTATGAGCAGCACGGGGTCTTCAGCCCAGCTATGATCGATGGCATCATCGCTCAGCTGCGCTCTTACAACGACACCACACTGCGTGCCGACATCAGCAGCAGCCACAAGGCCATCAAGAAGCTCGTCGACACCTACTTCCACTGCGGATAATATACCAAAAGAAGCTGGTAAAACATTAAAAACGCCACAGGGTGATAAACTCTGTGGCGTTTTTCTGTAAAGCTAGGTTTCGTTAATTTTAATTAAGCATTGGGGCAAATGCCGCGCTCTTGCCGTTAATATAGAAATTTATAATTATCTTTGTAGGTTTTTTAAGATAAATTTCATTTACGCGAGTATAATAAACATCTAAACTGTTAAGATGAAGAAGTATAACATTATCAACAACACTCTGGGTTGGCTGGTGTTCATCGTGGCTACTGTCACCTACATGCTCACCATCGAGCCCACAGCGAGCTTCTGGGACTGCCCAGAATTCATTGCACAAGGTTATAAACTCGAAATCGGCCACCCACCTGGCAACCCCATGTTCATCTTGGGCGCACGCTTTGCCGCCAACTTTGCCGGTGGCGATGTGGCAGCTGTGTCGAAGTGCGTCAACGCCATGTCGGCAATCTTGAGCGCAGCAACCATCCTGCTTCTGTTCTGGACCATCACACATCTGGTTAAGAAGCTCGTAGTCAAGCGCGACGATGAGGAAATTTCGCTGGCCAAGTATCTCGTGATTATGGGCAGCGGACTGTGTGGCGCCCTCGCCTACGCTTGGAGCGACACCTTCTGGTTCTCGGCTGTCGAGGCCGAGGTTTACGCCTTCTCGTCGTTCTGCACTGCACTAGTGTTCTGGCTCATCCTCAAGTGGGAGAACCGCGCCGACAGCCCCAGCAGCGACCGCTACCTGATATTGATAGCCTACGTCTTTGGCGTGTCGCTGGGTGTGCACCTCTTGAACTTGCTGGCAATACCAGCCATCGCGTTGATATTCTATTATCGCAGGGCTAAAGAGAGTTCTGCCAAGGGCTCACTCATCACGCTGCTAATCTCGTTTGTCATCATCGTGCTCATCCTCTACGGACTGGAGCCCGGCTTCATCGAGATGGCAGGCTACTTCGAGCGCTTCTTTGTCAACACATTCCACATGAGCTACAACAGCGGCGTGCTCATCTATGCCTTGCTGCTGCTTGCCGCTATGGCTTGGGCTCTCTATGAGTTGCACCGTGGCAAGAGCGAAACAATGATGAAGACTTCAGTGTTTGTTAGCATCGTGCTCTCAGGCATGCTCATGCTCACCAACACCTTGTGGATTCCCATCATCCTCATCATTGCTTTGGGTGTGTATCTGTTTGGCTTCGCCAAGAAATTCTCACCACGCCTCTACAGCAACATCATCTTGAGCATAATGATGATTTTCATCGGCTTCTCGTGCTATGCACTGGTGCTCATTCGCAGTAGTGCCAACCTGCCACTCGACGAGAACTCGCCCAACAGCCCGTTCGCGCTCACTAGCTACTTGAGTCGCGACCAGTATGGAAAGTCGCCACTCATTTATGGCAACACCCTGTTCTCGCCAGTGCAGCGCACCCCCGAAGGCAAGCCTGTTGTCAGTGAGGGTCCTCACAAGTACACCCGCGTGGTGAAGACCGAGGAAGGACAGCCTAATGAGTACATCGACCTTGGCCCACAGGAAGATCCCAAATATGCACCCGAGACCGAGATGCTCTTCCCACGCATACATAGTGCTGCTCATGCTCAGGACTATGCTAACCTGCTAGGCGAGGATGTTGTAGGACAGCCTGTTGACGCCTCAGTCTATGTTAGCGATGATGGCACCACTCTGCGCACGACCGAGATCAACAAGCCCACATTCACCGAGAATCTCACGTTCTTCTTCAGCTACCAGCTCAACTTCATGTACTGGCGCTACTTCATGTGGAACTTCGCTGGACGACAGAACGACCTTCAGAGCAATGGCCCTGGCGACGTGACTCGAGGCAACTGGATTAGTGGACTCTCGTTTGTCGACAACCCACGACTGGGCGACCAGCAATTCCTGCCCGAAGAGTACGGCACTGGCAACAATGGTCACAACGTGTTCTTCATGCTGCCATTGTTACTGGGTATCATTGGTTTGCTGTGGCAGGCCTTCGCTGGCAAGAAGGGCATTGAACAGTTCTGGGTAGTGTTCTTCCTGTTCTTCATGACTGGCATTGCTATCGTGATGTATCTTAATCAAACACCTAACCAGCCTCGTGAACGCGACTATGCCTACGCCGGTTCGTTCTATGCCTACGCCATTTGGATTGGTATGGGCATCGCTGCCCTGTGGCGCATCGCAATGCACTTCATCGAGAAAAAG
Organism: uncultured Bacteroidales bacterium; assembly: GCA_902762385.1. Classification (GTDB taxonomy): domain Bacteria; phylum Bacteroidota; class Bacteroidia; order Bacteroidales; family Muribaculaceae; genus Sodaliphilus. Next base: position 73,848 of record CACWNQ010000002.1, read on the forward strand.
AAGAGCAGCGACGACGACAAGCAACAGGCAGCCGAGCCTCAAGGCAATGGTGCTATTGCAACTGTTCTGGCTGGCATCGCAGCCCTTATTGGCATCGCAGTTCCACTGCAAATGGTAAGCCAAACTTGGGACGATCACGACCGCTCAGGCCGATATTGCGCCCGCGACTTCGGCGAGAATTACTTGCAGAGTGTCGACAAGGATGCTATACTATTCTGTAACGGCGATAACGACACCTTCCCATTGTGGTATCTGCAAGAGGTAGAGGGTGTGCGCACCGATGTGCGTGCCGTTAACCTGAGCTACCTGGCCACCGACTGGTACATCGCACAGATGCAGCGCGCTGCCTACGACAGCAAACCTCTGCCCATGTATGCCAATGCCGAGACCTATGCCTACGACAAGCGCCAATATGGCTACCTTGCCGAGGGCATTACAAGCGGGACACCTGTCACTGCCGACGAGCTGTTCAAGAACTACTACAACGATGACTCTTACCGTAACAACAGTTATGGCGAGCCTGTGTTCAGCAACTCTAAAGTGCTGATTCCTGCCAATGTCGACGCTGCAATCAAGGCTGGTGTTATTCCTGAAAGCATGCGCGAGAAGGCTTCCGACAGCATCGCCATCGACCTCACTGCTGGTGGCTCGGGCTTAAGTGCAAGTCAAACCATGATTGTCGACCTCGTATCGAGCAGTATTGCTGGCGGATGGAAACGACCTGTCTACTTCGCCACTACCATCCCCGAGAGCTTGTTCATGGGATTAACACCCTACATGCTCAACACTGGTATGGCCTACCAAATCTCGCCTGTGCTCACACCTGCCAACAACCAGCAGGACAAGGCTTGCAACACCGATAAGATGTACGACATCGTTACCAAGAAGTTCAAGTGGGGTGGACTCGACAAGGCCACTCCAGGCAGCATCTATCTTGATGAAACTGTTACTCGCATGGTTACTACCACCCGCAGCGCTTTGTTCTCGCTCGCCGATGCTCTCACTATCGAGGGTGATGAGGCTGCCGCCAATGGCGACCAAGAGCGTGCTGCCGACCGCTACAAGAAGGCCGAGAATGTGCTCGACCTCATGAGCAAGAAAATACCTATCGAGGCTTGTCCTTATCAGGGTGGACTCAGCCTGTATGTGGCACAGACCTATGCCAACATCGGTTTGAATGGCAACAGCAAGCCTGCTATCGAGAAGGCTAAGAAACTTGTTGAGACCGAACTCATGCGCTATGCTAAATTTGCAATCTATTACGAGAGCTTGGTCGATGAGGGTCTTGACGACCGCATGTCGCAAGGCGACCTGGCTGCTGTGCAGCAACTCATCCCTGCATTCTTTGAGGTTTACCGCAAGGCCAACCCCAATGGCGTGAAAGCGCTCATCAATAAGTTCCAGAATGTGACAGTGGGTGGACGCAAAATCTCGCCCGAGACTGTCCAGGCCTTGACAATGAGCTACGACGAGCGTGAGAAAATGATGATGATGCAACAGCAAATGCAAGCCGAAGAGGCCGCTATGGCTTCCGAGGCTCCCGACCAGCAGCAAGCTTTCTCACTCGATAGTTTTGCACAGTAAATAACTTAAGATTAAGGATTAAAGATTAAGGATTAGGAAGCCTTGCAAATCTTCTTTAATCCTTAATCTTTTTCTAATTATAAAATATTATGTTTATCGAGCGACCACCACTGCTTTACCGAATGCTGTTTCCTGAAACAATTTGGAGAATTCAGAAACGGCAAAAGACGGTGTATCTCACCTTCGACGACGGACCCATTCCCGAGGTCACGCCGTGGGTGCTCGACACTCTCGACCGATATGGAGTGAAGGCCACTTTCTTCATGGTGGGCGACAATGTGGCGCGCAATCCCGAAATCTTTGAGGAGGTGAAGCGCCGAGGTCACAACATAGGCAATCACACCATGAACCACCTGCAAGGAGCACATGTGACCACACGCACCTATCTGCACAACGTGTTCCGCGCCCACGACCTGATTCAGTCGCCACTGTTCCGTCCACCACACGGTTTGCTGCGATGGGCACAGAGCAAGGTGCTGCGAGGACGCTTCACCATCATCATGTACGATCTCGTGTCGCGCGATTACAGCAAGAAACTACGTCCCGAGCAGGTGCTTGCTAATGTTAAGCGCTATGCCCGCAACGGCTCGATAATTGTGTTCCATGACTCACTCAAGGCCGAGCACAACATGAAGTGGGCTCTGCCACGAGCCATCGAGTGGCTACAAGAGAAAGGCTACAGATTCGACACTATAGGGCCAAAAAACACCTAACCATGGACAGCAAGGGCATAAAGCTGATGGCACAGGAACTGGGATTTGATGCTTGTGGCATCGCCCGGGTCGACCGCATCGACGACGAGGCGGCTCAGCGATATGCTCAGTGGCTCGACGACGGCAAGAACGGTTGCATGGAGTGGGCACAAAACCACCAGCAAGTGCGTGAAAATCCCGAACTGCTGCTCGATGGCGCTCGCAGTGTGATTGTGTTGGCGATGAACTATTATCCGAAAGTGTTCCAACCCAAAGAGGCACCTCAAATCGCCTACTATGCCTACGGCCGCGACTACCACGAGGTGATGAAGCAACGGCTATGGAAGCTGGGTGAGGCCATCGAGCATGAAACAGGTCACAAGTCTAGGGCTTGCGTCGACTCGGCGCCACTGCGTGAGCGATACTGGGCTCAGCAGGCAGGAGTGGGATTCCTGGGGTGGAACAACCAGCTCATTATCCCCGGCAAGGGTTCTTATTTCTTCCTGGGAGTGCTGCTCACCACGCTCGAACTTCAACCCGATGAGCCATGCACCAATCAATGCTTGCAGTGTGGAGCCTGTGAGAGAGCATGCCCAAGTGGAGCTTTGCACTGTGGCGACACTGTCGATGCCCGTCGATGCCTGTCGTGCCTCACCATCGAGCACAAGGGCGACCTACCCGAGTGGGTGAGCGACGTGATAGGTAACCATGTGTATGGATGCGACGAGTGCCAGAAGTGCTGCCCCCACAACCTCGGAGCCGTGGGAAACACCACACCTGAGTTCCAACCCAAGCCCGAATTGCTGTCGCTCACCCTCGACCACATCCTCTCGATGACGCAGGAGCAGTTCAGCACCCTGTTCTCACACAGCGCTGTTAAGCGAGCAAAACTTGCTGGACTTCAGCGCAATGCTAGTATAGTTAAGAGGGGAGAGGAGAGAGGAGAGAGGAGAGAGGGAAGAGTTAAGTAATGAGTAATCAAAATAACTGCACATGAAGAAGATAATATCTATAATAATTCTTATTACAGCCATAATGCCGCTTGCGCAGGCGCAATACATAGGCCAAGTGACCGCAATGCGCAACAAGGTGCCCGATAGCTACAACTTCTGGCTTTATGCCCCCAACGAGTACTACGACTACCCCAGCGACCTCTTCCCTGTGATAATTTTCCTGCACGGGCAGAGCCTGTGTGGCACCGACATGAACCGTTCGCGCCGATATGGTGTGCTCGATGCACTTGACATGGGACTCCACATCGAGGCTCTGGTGATTACACCACAAAACCCAGGTGGAGGTTGGAAACCCGACAAAATCAACAGGATTCTCGACTGGGTTCTCGAGAATTACCGTGCCGACCGTTACAAGGTGTATGTGATAGGCATGAGCCTGGGTGGTTACGGAACTATGGACTTCGTGGGCACCTACCCCGACAAGGTTGCAGCGGCAATGGCGCTGTGTGGCGGATGCTCTCTCAAGGATGTGCAGGGACTGGGCACTTTGCCTTTCTGGATTCTGCACGGCACGGCCGACCGTGCCATAGGCATCTCGGAGTCGAAGAAAGTGGTGAGCGCATTGCAGGAAGCAGGCAACGATCGCCTATTGCGATATGACTGGCTATCAGGCGCTTCTCATGGCCGACTGGCACGAATCTTCTACCTCAAGCAGGTCTATGACTGGTTTTTCCAGCACGACAAGCAGCGCAATCCCGATGTGGTGAACCGTGATTACTCCATCACTCTCACCGACATGAGCAATGCCTACGATGGCCTCAACACTCATGGTGGCAAAGTTTTAACGGTCAATAGCTTAGACCCATAGCAGCAACCCTAGTCTAAGTCACATGCATTGCTCCAATTGTTAAAAACTATAATTTATTATGTGATTTTAATTATAATTACTAATTTTGCACTACCTAAACAGGTTATAAGAATATCGGTTGGTTCTAAATATTAACTTGAGAGGAGGTAAAATTGAAAATTTCAATCGATAAAGCAGTGATTCAACGAATGCCGCAGGTCATGTTTCCGGGCGACATCTATGTCATCGACTCAATCTATCATGTTAACGAAGCCATCAATGTGCTCAAGCACTACGACTTAGTGGGCTTCGACACCGAAACCAGGCCTTCGTTCCGCAAGGGTGTAGTGCACAAGACTGCCCTTATCCAGATTTCCACACCACAAGAGTGCTTCCTGTTCCGCACATGCAAGATAGGCGTGCCCGAAGCATTAGCGCAATACCTGGCTTCACCGCAGCACACCAAGGTGGGACTGTCGCTGCACGACGATTTCAAGATAATGAGTAAGTTTGCCAACTGTGGCGATCCTGCCGGTTTTATCGACCTGCAAGACGTGGTGGGCGACTATTGCATCACCGACATCAGCCTGCAGAAGATTTATGCCATCCTCTTTGGCGGGAAAATAGCCAAGGGACAGCAACTAACCAATTGGGAAGCACCCGAACTCTCACCAGCGCAGCAAAACTATGGTGCTGTCGACGCTTGGGCATGCCTCAAGATTTATGAATATCTAACACAAGGAAATTTCAACCCTAATCTATCACCATATATTGTAATCGAAGAAGAAAATGAGCAAGAGCAAGATTAAACGTTCGGTAATATTTCCCATTATTTTGCTGGCCTATCTCGCTGCCATGGCATGGGTAGGACGCGACCGACTAGAGCGAGGCGAGTATCTCTACTACTTCGGCATCATTGGAATAGGACTGATTATCATCGTCCTCCTCTACTTCTCACTGCGCAAGAAAGAGCAACTGCAACAGCGCCGCGAGCAAGAACAATACGGTACCTACGAAGAAGAAAACAACGACCAACAAGAAGAAGAGAAAAAGTGAACAAAAGGGCTGTGTCCTTTTTGTTCACTTCTGTATTAGCTATCCAACTGTTCAGGAGATTTACAGTTCGGCATCGGTCGCTTGCTTTTTTAATTTATCAAGGTTATTGTTTATATAGACTAGACCTATTCGTTTCCTACCAAAAAGAGTCAAGCATATAGTGCTGGTCCCATCATCAAAAACGACAGACTCCTCGTCGGAAAACAAATAATAATCATCATATTTCTCCTCTAGCTTGTCCTTGAGTGTCTCAAGAACATAAAGCACCTCTGAATAGTTTTTTTCATCATATTTATAGAATTCAATCTTATATAACTTATTATTATAAAAACTGAAAGTCATTGCCGACCAATGTGTCCCGGCATAATCAAGTCCACTTTTGGGTTCTATACCCAATATATTTTCACTTACAACAAGAGATTCGTAGCCTTTTTTCTTTATAACTTCAGCAACTTGTTGTTTAGAATTTTCGCCTAACGATAAATCCCAAATTTTAGTATTTATCTTTGCGTTGATCGACAATGCTATTAAAAGCATTAATGCTAGAGAGATTATCTTTTTCATAATTGTATTGATTTAATTCTATTTTTTGCAAATATAGAAAAATAATTTTTTTTATTCATTATTCTGAGGATAATTTGTTCGACTTATTCTTCTCATTTTCAGTTCTATGTTTTTTTAATGTTGCTTTTGCCTTGCGTTTTGGTGCTTCTTTGCTGGAAAAAACATTATCATGAAAACGCATAATAATTACGATATACAAGCCAGCATTACTGAAAACACCCATAAATTTGATATCGATGAGATGACCCTTGAGCAGATTGTCGCTGCCAACGAGGAGCGTAACACTTTGCTCAAAAACTCTCAGCACTACAACCCTATCACCGGTGAAGGTTGCTGTGGGCCGCGTGTGCAACGCACTGTGAAAATCGATAACGAAATCGACGGTAATTATTGGATTCCCACGGCAATGGCAACAGAACTCGACAGTGAGCCATGCACCAACCGCTTGCAGTGGGAACTGCTTCGCATAAAGCACGACTTTGAATTCTGGTGCGCTACCTGCGTCAACATTCTCGACAAAGTGAGTGGACGCCTGGTGAATCTTATCCTAAACCGTCCGCAACGACGTGTGCTTCAGGTTCTTGAGGACCAGCGTAACGCCGGCAAGCCACTGCGACTCATAATGCTCAAGGCACGCCAATGGGGCGGCAGCACACTAGTGCAAATCTACATGGCATGGATTCAAATGGTGCTGAAAACCAACTGGAACAGCCTGATATGCGGTCATCTGCTTCAAACCTCGGCAGCCATTAAGTCAATGTATGAACGCGCGTTACGCAACTATCCCAAGCATCTCACTGTCGATGGCAAGAAACCCACTCTGCTCGCGTTTGAGGGCAGTCGCCATGTGCGCCAGCTCAGCGGCAGCGAGTCGCTTGTGATTAGTGGTTCGGCACGCAGCCAGGACTCGGTGCGTGGCTACGACATTAAGATGGCACACCTCACCGAGGTCGCCTTCTGGCCCACTACCCTATTGTACTCCCCCGATGAAGTGATACGCTCCATAGGCGGTACCATTCCACTCGAACCTCTTACCATGCTCGTGCTTGAGTCAACTGCCAACGGTGTGGGCAACTATTTCCACGAGGAATGGATTCGCTCAAAGTCGGGGCAGAGCGACAAGGAGGCCGTGTTTGTGCCATGGTATGAAATAGAGATTTATCGCCTCTATGTTGCCAGTGTAGAGCAACTGGTGAGCGAGATGGACGACTACGAGAAGTGGCTATGGCAAGACTGCCACTGCACCCTTGAGATGATAAACTGGTATCACCACAAGCGCCGCGAGTATCCTAACCACAGCATGATGGCTGCCGAGTTTCCCACCACCGACATTGAAGCCTTCACCAGTACCTCGACCAATGTGTTCACCACGCAAATGGTAGAACGCATGCGCCATGCCACCACTATGCCCGTAAAGCGAGGCGACATCGTAGCACGAGGCATGAAGTCGCTCGATGGACTGAACTTCGTGGAAAGTGAAAACGGACCTCTCGAAATGTGGAAATGGCCCGAAAACAACACCCCACGCAACCGCTACATTGTGGCTGTCGACGTGGGAGGGAGCACTCAGGGCTCCGACTGGTCGGTAATTGCAGTGCTGGACCGTCATCTAGGCGAGGAAAACCTCGACAGCAAGCGCCCCGAGGTAGTGGCACAGTGGCGCGGACACATCCACCACGACCACCTGGCATGGAAGGCGGCGCAGATAGCGCGTTACTACAACAACGCCTTGCTAGTGATTGAGAGCAACTCCATCGAGAGCCAGGGCGAGGTGGGCGAACTCATATTCAAGCAGATAATGGCAGTGTACAATAATGTGTACCGACGTAAGGACAGCAAAAACGGTGAGTTCAAACCAGGTTTCCAAACCAACCGTAAGACCAAGACAAGCGCCATCTACAACCTCATTGCCTATGTGCGCGACGGTTCCTACATTGAACGCGACAAGAAAGCAGTTGATGAAATGGCATGCTACGAACTCAAACCCGATGGAAAGGGCTACGGAGCAAGACGAGGCAAGCACGACGACATTCTCATGACACGAGCCATTGCAATGATGATAATCGAGGAAATGCGACTCACCAGTGGACACTCACGAGCCATTAACCCCGACTTTTTTGTCAAGAAAGGAAGTCTTTTTTGAGATTATTACCTATCAATCGATGGCTTAAGCAACATCTCAAAAATGCCACGCTCAACGATGCGGTAGTGAGGTTTATAGGCAGCATTGTATTGCAGGCTGTGATGCACCGCCTGCTTCTTGATACTAGCCTCGCGCAGCATGTCGCGCTCACTGGCACCAAAGCCAAGCTTCATCTGGTCGATTACCTCGACAATGGCATTCCATTTTGTCTCCCAATCGATAGCAGGTTCCTGACGTGCCGCAGCACTGTCGATAAAGGCTTGAAGCAATTCATCGGCAGTTATGAGACCATCAGTAACAGCCTTAAGATAAACCCTCACATAGTTGCCGTCGACCCCTATAGGCTCATAGTATAGATGCCCCACCTGATCATTGCAGTGAGCGAGCTCATAGTCAAGATAGTTGCGCACAGCAGCAGTGTCGGTAATCATGTGCTCAGGCCCAAAATGCTCCTGATAGAACGCCTTATACACATCTTGAAGCGTCGACTCAGGATACACCGCCAGTTGCCGTTCAATAGCCATTCTAAGCGTCATCTTGTCAATATCCTGAGCACTCGACATAAAAATGCCCATTGCCATTATTAGTATTGTGATAATAGATTTCATCATATCGTTGCCATGAGCTCGAAGGGGAGAGCGCTGGTAATATGGGCATTGTAGAAGTTGCCAGTAATGAGGGGTGTAGTCTTGGTAATGAGTACTTCAGGATCTACCTCGGGTGAGTCATATTGGGTGCGGCCCACATAGTATTCTTCCTCCTCGCGATCGATAATCACACGCTGGGTAGTGCCTACCTTACTCTCCTGAATCTCCATCGATATTTCTTCTTGCAGATTCATAAGAGCCTCAAGACGAGCCTGTTTTACATCTTGTGGAATGTCGTCGTTCAGGTTATTGGCAGCCCAAGTGCCAGTTTCCTCGCTATAGGCAAAGGCTCCCATGCGCTCAAATCGTGCCTCACGCACAAAATTCATCAACTCGTCGAATTCCTTGTCGCCCTCGCCGGGGAAACCCACCATAAGGGTGGTGCGCAAGTGCAATCCAGGCACCTCGCTACGCATTCGCTCAATGAGTCGCAACGTCTCATCGCGAGTAATGTGGCGACGCATGTTGGCGAGTACTTTATCGCTTATGTGCTGCAGGGCTATGTCGAGATAGTTGCACACATTGTCGTGCTGAGCCATCACTGGCATGATATCCCATGGGAACTGAGTGGGATAGGCATAGTGCAGACGAATCCACTCCACACCGTCGATAGCAGCCATCTGCTCAACCAGTTCAGGCAACATCATTTTGCCATAGAGGTCAAGACCATAGCTCGACAGGTCCTGAGCAATGACATTAAATTCCTTGACACCACGTGATACGAGATTGCGAGTCTCATCAAGCAACTGCTCAATGGGCACACTCTTGTGACGCCCAGTGATGAGTGGAATGGCGCAGAAGGCACAAAAGCGGTTACAGCCCTCTGATATCTTCATGTAGGCATAGTGTGGTGGAGTGGTGAGAATGCGGTCACTAGCCAGGTCATCGCGGTAACTCTTACCAAGGTCGGCAAGCATCTGCTTCCAGTTGAACTTGCCGTAAAACCTATCAACCTCGGGCATTTCCTCGGTGAGTTCAGCAAGAAAACGCTCGCTCAAGCATCCCATCACCATGAGGCGCCCTATGCGACCTTGCCGTTTAGCCTCACCAAGCTCGAGAATGGTGTTAATCGATTCCTCCTGGGCATCTTGAATAAAGCCACATGTGTTAACAACCACTATCTCACCATTCACACGGCTGGGGTTGTGCTCAACCGTGTAGCCAGCAGCATGCAACTGACGAATAAGGTGCTCTGAATCAACCAGATTCTTAGAGCACCCAAGGGATATAATATCAACTTTGTTTTTTCTCATAGTTTTATCTAGAACCTCTAGATTTTCTAGAATTTCTAGTAAAAAATTACTTGCCGAAGAGGGATTTTACGAATTCTTCTTTGCGGAAGATTTGGAGGTCTTCCATGCGCTCGCCTAGGCCAATGTACTTCACTGGAATGTGGAACTGATCGCTGATGCCAATCACCACACCACCCTTGGCCGTGCCGTCGAGTTTTGTAACTGCTAGGGCATTAACCTCGGTGGCAGCCACAAACTGCTTGGCCTGCTCAAATGCATTTTGTCCAGTAGAACCGTCAAGCACCAGCAACACCTCGTTGGGAGCATCGGGCAACACTTTCTTCATTGTGTTCTTAATCTTGGTGAGCTGATTCATTAGGCTCACATTGTTGTGTAAGCGGCCAGCGGTGTCGATTATCACCACATCGGCATTCTGAGCCTTGGCGCTAGCCACAGTGTCGTAGGCTACCGAAGCAGGGTCGGTACCCATCTTGTGCTTGATTACAGGCACACCCACACGCTCGCCCCAAATTTCGAGTTGCTCATCGGCGGCAGCGCGATAGGTATCGGCAGCACCCAACACCACCTTGTTGCCAGCCTGAGTGAACTGATAAGCCAGTTTACCTATGGTCGTTGTCTTACCAACACCGTTCACACCCACCACCATGATGACATAAGGTTTCTTGTCCTCGTCGATGGTAAAGTCCTCACGATTAGCATTATCGTTGTCGGCAAGCAATTGAGTTATTTCATCGCACAGCATGTCGTTCAACTCCTCGGTCGAGGCATATTTGTCGCGAGCCACACGCTCCTGAATGCGGTCAAGAATCTTGAGAGTGGTGTCGACACCCACATCGCTGGTTACGAACACCTCTTCAAGGTTGTCGAGCACCTCATCGTCGATTTTCGACTTGCCTGCAACCGCCTTCTTGAGTTTAGTGAACAATCCTTCTTTAGTCTTGTTCAATCCACTATCGAGTGTCTCTTTTTTCTCTTTGCTGAAAAACTTAAAAAAAGCCATCTTGTTACGTTTATCGTTGTTCGTTTTATCGTTTATTGAAGATAGTGCTGAATTAATAATACACTATCAACTATAACTTATTACATTACTATTCAGGATAATTCAGATTCTCGTGACGCATGTCGTTGAGCACCTCAACGAGGAATTTGCGAGCCTCCCATTTTGCCATGGGCAGGTTGTTGAGCATGTAGTTGCCACACTCAGTTGCAGTAGCGCCAGGAATATCGCCATCATAGTCGGCAATGAAACTGAAAAGTTCCTGCATCAAAGCCACAATATCTTTCGACTCCATGTCGCCCTGCATAAGCAAATAATTTCCTGTGCAGCATCCCATTGGACCCCAATATACTACCTTGCTGCCCCACACAGGATGATTGCGCAGGTAGGTAGCTGCCAAGTGCTCGATAGTGTGCAACGCACTCTGGCTCACTGCCGGCTCACGGTTGGGCAGCTTCATGCGTATGTCGAAGGTGGTTATAACCCCTCCACCCTCAATTTTATCTTTGCGCGAAACATATATGCCACGCAGCAATCTAGTGTGGTCGATAGTAAAACTTGCAATTTTTTCCATAGAATAAATATTATTTTAACTTGTGTAGCAACTCCTTAATCATTGCCAGAGTGTGGGCGGGTGCATCAACCCAGAAATCACTGTACTGTTGTGAGTTGTCATGACTTGCACCTGGTGAGTCGCTGATGACACGCATGCTCACAAACGGTGTTTTGCGCACATAGCAGGTTTGAGCAATGGCGCCGCTCTCCATGTCGACTGCAATGGCCTGTGGAAAATGCTCCATAATAGCGTCGATTTGCTCCATCTTGAAGATAAACTGGTCGCCGCTCACGATAAGACCACAATGCACATGCTCATTCTCCTCAATCATTGAAATAACACGCTCGTCACCGTCGAAGTAGAGTGGCAATCCCTGCACCTGACCATAGCTAGTAGAGTCGTCGAAACCACCACACCACACGTCGTGATAGCACACCTGACTACCCACAACAAGATCCATTATATTCACACTCTTATTCACGCCACCGGCAACACCAGTGTTGATAATAAGCTGTGGATTATAATTGTCGATCATGGTAACGGTTCCAATGGCAGCATTAACCTTACCTATTCCGCACTGCATGGCAGCAATCTTGTGGTGACCTATGTTACCACAATAAAACTTGATGCCACTGCTTTCGCTCACTCGCATGTTTTCGAGCATGGGCTTGAGCAACTCCAGCTCCTTGCTCATTGCTACAATTATTCCTATTCTCATAGATAAAACATTTTAAACTACAAAATTAGTGAAAAAATTATACCTTAGCAAATTGCCCGACAATTTCTATTACAAAAAGTGCATTATTGCCATAATTGCTAAGCCCACTAACACTATTGCAATAATTAATTTGTAGATTGAGCGGTTAATGCGTCGCTCGAGTTGAAGGTGCAATTCCTCGAGACTATCAATATTGCCAGCCATGCAATCGCCGGCAATTATCTTGAGTCGCTTGTCATTATATCCCACGCGGTCGATGACTTTAAAGATAATGTCACCCCAGTCTTTTATATTTTGCTGTTCATTATCACTGGCACTGAACACTTCTACACTCTTGTAATCAGGTGTGAAAACAATTGATTTGGCCGTTAGTTGTCCATTTTTCATGTCATCGCCACTATCCCTCATTTCAATGAGTTGCTCAACAAGAGGATGTAGCAATTTATACAAAACACGTGGAGAAACTTTTTCTCCACGTGAAAGTATAGTTTCTAATGAAATATAATTCATTATTCAGTTTTCTTTGGTTCCTCAGCCTTGGCAGGAGCCGATGACTTCTGGCCATTGTTGAGGTTCACCTGCTCACGACTACCATCGGCCTTGCGAATGTTGAGGATTCCCTTCTCGGTGTCCTCAAAACCGATAGCCTCGGCACCACCCTGATGAATCTTGGTGTTCTTGCCTGTGCTACGGTCGTAGCGCACAACGCTACCATCTTTTAAGCGGAATACCTTGTAGTTGCCAGCCTGCTTGGTCTCGACAATGTCGTCCTTGCTGAACATGGGCGTGTCTTTGTCTTTCTCCTCGCCCACTGCACTCGATGCAGCAGGATTTGCCGACTGCTCACTACTTGCCTCCTCACTTCTCGCCTCTTCTCTAGGAGCAGTTTGCTCGGGCTGAGCCTTTTGTTCCTCGGGCTTATTCTCTTTTTGCTCAGCTCTTTCATCGCCAGTCTTAAGACTTAAAATGCGAATGAAGTTGCGAGCCTGCTCATTCATCCATTTCACAGTCTCAGACGAACCAGAAGCGGGATTGCAAAGTATTGACTGCTCGCCATTGATGTTCTCAAACTGGCCTTCATAGGTTGCCGAAGTGATGTTTCTCGACTCTACGTCGTAGAGATTGAGCACCACGCTGGCTCTGTTGTTGATTTCACCCTTTGGAATACTCAAATAGGCGTAGAAGAAATATTTCTTTCCACCTATTTCAGGTGCTTGAGGAATCATGTCGATGCCAGCCTTGAGCTTGTTTTGATCAAACGAAATTTCCCTTCCGCTAGTCGACACCTGCTTAATGTGCTCAGGATCAATATTCCACTTTTCACCATTCTGGGTGAGTTCATACAGTTTATAGAACGAGTCATCGCCCTTATTTGACAACTGAGTAATACCTATAATTTTATCGTTAGTGCCAGGCTCGCTACCTGCAATGCGCATTGCATAAACTATGGTTGCACCATCGCCCACATAATTATTCTCGTTCAATGCTCTCGACAAGGCATCGGCGGCTGCACTGTTGCTGTTATCAACAATGCTAACTGGCTGAGCTTCTTCTTTATTATTATTACCGCTGAAGTAGAGCTTATTGATTGCAAATATAGCAAGGAATGCAAGCACAAGAATGCCAATTACTACATAAGCAGTAATTTTATTGTTTTTTCCTTGGTTATAACCTCCCCTGTCGTCACGGTCCCGACCACGTGGTCGGTCATCGTCACTCCAGTCTTCATAATCACGGCGATAGTTATTTTCTTTCATTTCAATGCGACTACCACATCTGTTGCAAAATGCTGAGTCGTCGGGTAAAGTATTACCACAATTTGGACATTTAATACTCATAATGAATATAAATTTATTTAATTCTCGTTTAACTTTGTGCAAAGTTAATGCAACTATCAATAATTTCAAAATTAATATTCACTTTTTTTATTAAAGGTATATTTATCAACATTTCGGTTGTTGATAACCGTGTGAATAGTGGTTGAAAAATTTTTGAAAAAATGTGGACCTAAAATTTGGATTTTGCTAACTCGTCGGGCTTATAAAATAGTTCTCGTTTTCCAAATTATTTTATCACATTCTATTATTTTTCTTTTGAACACGTTTTATGACTATATTGTGTATTATTTATCAATTTTTTTATTAACTTTGCAAATTGTAAACAGCTTGTGAATAAACTAGTCAAGTTGCTATAACATAGATTATAACGTTGTTAATAATACCTTAATAACTTGCTTTAAAACTGTAATAATTCAAAAATCAAGATTATCTATAAAAAGTTTTCAACTCAATTAACAGGCTATCATCATCAGTATAATTCTTTTTTATAAAGATATAAATATAAAAAATTAAATAATAATATTATGAATGTTGACAAAGGTTATGTTGATGCCCCAATTCCAGAAGGCATTGACCTGAAAGAAGAGATACTACGTCTGAAGGAAGAGAAGAACGCTGTGATTATGGCGCACTTCTACCAGCGTGACGAAATTCAAGACTTGGCCGACTATATAGGTGACAGCTTGGCTCTGGCACAACTGGCCCAGGATGTGGAGGCACCAGTGATTGTGCTGTGTGGCGTTCACTTCATGGGCGAGACAGCCAAGATACTAAGTCCTGAGAAAACTGTTATTGTTCCTGATCTAAATGCCGGTTGCTCGTTGAGTGACAGCTGCCCTGCCGACGAATTTGAGGCATTTATAAATGAGCATCCAGGTTACACTGTTATTAGCTACGCTAATACCAGTGCAGCGGTTAAGGCTCTCACCGATGTAATAGTAACCAGTGGCAATGCCAAGCAAATTGTTGACAGCTTCCCCGAGGATGAGAAACTAATATTCGGTCCCGACCGCAATCTTGGCAACTATATCAATAGCATCACTGGTCGAGACATGGTGGTGTGGGATGGCTACTGCGAGGTGCATGAGAAATTCTCGATTGAGAAAATTTTGGAACTTAAAGAGCAATATCCCGATGCTCATGTGCTTGTGCATCCTGAGTGCCCCAAGCCCATTCGCCTAATTGCCGACAAGATTGGTTCGACTAAGGCACTGCTCGACTACTCGGTTGCAAGTGAGTGCAATAAGTTCATAGTGGCTACCGAGAGCGGCATAATCTATGAGATGAAGAAGCGTTGTCCCGACAAAGAATTTATTCCAGCTCCTCCCGACGATGCAGGTTGCGCTTGCAATGAGTGTGCCTACATGAAGCTAATTACCCTTGAGAAACTTTATAATTCACTCAAATATATGGCTCCAGTTATCGAAATTGACGAGGAAACCCGTGTAAAAGCTGTGCGCCCCATCGAGCGCATGCTTGAGATTTCCAACCGACTGGGACTTATTAAGAAATAATTACTTTTAATATCATGAAAACATGAAAAAGACAATTTTATTATTAACTATACTACTTAATTTTACAACAGTTATGGCACAGACTAGTGTACTGGATTTTACAGTAAAGGATCGCAAGGGTAATGATGTGGCATTGAGTGAATATAAAGGTAAAGTGCTGCTTATAGTAAACACAGCTACAAGGTGTGGTTTTACACCTCAGTATGAGGAACTTGAGGCACTTTATAAGAATTATAAGGATAAAGGACTTGAGATTCTTGATTTTCCTTGCAACCAGTTTGGTAACCAGGCTCCTGGCACCGAGGAGGAAATTCATGAGTTCTGCACCTTGAACTTTGGCACCGAATTTCCACAATTTAAGAAGATAGAGGTTAATGGCGAAAATGAGGATCCATTGTTTACATTTCTCAAGAAGGAAAAAGGCTTTGAAGGTTTCAATCTTGAGCATCCCATAGGCAAAATTCTCGATGATATGATGAAGAAAGCCGATTCTGACTATGCCAGCAAGCCCGACATCAAGTGGAATTTCACCAAGTTCTTGGTTGATGGCAATGGCAAGGTTATCAAGCGCTATGAACCCACTCACGACATAAAGTTAATTGAGCAGGACATTGTTAAGCTTCTTGAGGGCAAAAAAGATTGCTGCTGCTGTGGCAAGTGATAGTCGAGACCTCTCACATGTCTCGAGGGTGCTGTTGCCGAAAAAAATATAGGTATTAAAATTAAAGGGTGTGCCAATTAATTTTGACACACCCTTGTTATAAATAAATGTCAGTGCTATTGGTTATTTGCCAAAGTAGCGCTTCAACAGGCCGGTGAAGCCCTGTCCGTGGCGAGCCTCGTCGCGTGCCATCTCGTGAACTGTGTCGTGGATGGCGTCGAGGTTCTGCTGCTTAGCGAGCTTGGCGATGCGGAACTTATCCTCGCATGCACCAGCCTCGGCAGCAGCGCGCTTCTCAAGATTAGTCTTGGTGTCCCAAACAATTTCGCCTAGCAGCTCGGCAAACTTAGCAGCATGCTCGGCCTCTTCAAATGCGTAGCGCTTGAAAGCCTCGGCAATCTCGGGATAACCCTCACGGTCGGCTTGGCGTGACATTGCCAGATACATGCCCACCTCGCTGCACTCACCTTCGAAGTGAGCCTTGAGGCCAGCGAGAATTTCGGGATCTACGCCCTTAGCCACTCCCAGAGTGTGCTCGGCAGCATAAGCTACCTCTTCGTCCTCTTTGAGTTCTTTGAATTTCTCGGCTGGTTGTTTACATTGTGGACATTTTTCGGGAGGAGTGTCGCCCTCATGAACATAACCGCACACTGTGCATATCCATTTCTTTGCCATAATCAATTGATAATTTTGTTGTTGTGAAAAATTTGTTAGTAAATTAGTTGTGAATTAAAAAATGAAGTTTGGTTAATTATGCAATTATTCAACCACTTCCTCAAAGTCCTCGGGACCAACGCCACACAATGGGCATTCCTCGGGAGGAGTGTCGCCCTCATGAACGTAGCCACACACGGTGCATTTCCATTTTTTCATAATAGAATTTTTGTTTTAAAGTGAATAAAAAATAGTTAACTTATTGATTTTCAATATAATTATCAAGATTACAAAATTACAATGAATATTTGTGTTAAGCAAATTTTTAAAGACAATTTTTAAACTTTGAGGTGATTATTTTGGTCAAATGATAAAAAATGGCTGCTTTTAGTAGCAAAACCAAAAGATTTTGCTAACTTTGCAACCACTAATTATTAGATAATAACTCAAAAACTTAAAGATATGAAAAAATTAAGTATTGCTCTGGTTGTAACAGCTATGATAATTGGGCTGAGTTCCTGCGATACCAGGCATTTCTGGTCGGTACTCTCGGGCTATCACTGGTATGCCATTGAGGGTGTGCAGGGAATGTCACATTATCCCATTTACACTACCGATTACGACTACATGGAAATTTATTTTGCCACTAATGGCACAGGTACCATGTCGTTCTACGACGATTATGGATACTGGGGAACTTATGGTTTCGAGTGGGATGATCGCGGTGATTATGTAATTATCTACTATTATGATGGTGGTCACGACACATTCTATTATGACACTAATCGTGGATATCTCTACTTATCAAGAAATCCATATATGCAGAATTACACGGTGTTTGACCATTAGTGCTGCATAGTATAACACACATAGAAATGCCTGACTCACAGTTGTGAGCCAGGCATTTTATTTATTTTAGATAATTTACTGTTTGTTTTCAATGTCTTCAATATCTTCTATCTGCTCGATGATGTCGCGGAAGTGGCTCTGAGTCTTGAAGTGTACTTTCAAGCCCACTAATGCACCTGCTGTAATGCATATTATAAACCAAGGAACAAAGTATTTAAGAAAGTCGCCTTCCATTTTTTGAGTCATTTCCCAGCCAGTCCAAGCAGCCCATCCTATTGCTACTGGAATTCCAAAGTATGGCCACATAGCATCGCGTTTTTGGGCTTTAAGGGTTTTGCGCTTGGTATCGAGCAGGTTGTTGCTTACGAAATCATTTTTGCGCATCTCGTGTCCGTTGTAGATGCAGAATCCAATTACTGCCAGCATAATAACACTCATTGCAATCCACAGTGATATTGAAAGTCCGTTGAGTTTTACAAATGCCCAGTAACCATAGGGAATCATTGCAAATGCGATGATAGAGATGACTAGATATCGCTTGTTGATGGTGCTCACACTGTTTTTCACAGCGCGGCGAATAAGTCGGTCATTAACTATCGTTTGATCGTCGAGTTTATTTTTCAGTATTGCCATTTGCTGGCGCATTTCGTCAAGTTCGAAGTCCATAATTTTGAGAGTTTTAGTCGTTCATGTTTTTAAGTTGTTCTTTGATGCGGTAGAGGCGGCTGCTCACGTTGGTGGTCGAGATTCCCACCACTTGGCCAATCTCCTCGTAGGGCATGTTTTCGAGCCACAGCAGCACGATGGCGCGGTCAAAAGGTTTGAGCCTGCTGATGCGTTTGTGCAGCATGTCGATTTGTCGAGTGTCTTCATCACGGTCCTCAAAGAGGTTAATGTTCATCGACAGCGGTTCGGTTGTATTGCGTCGCTTCTTGCGGTCGATTGAGATGCAGGTGTTGAGTGTGACGCGGTAAATCCACGTTTTCACGTCGCTGCGGTTCTCAAAGCCCTCAAAGCCTCGCCACATGTTGATGACCGCCTCCTGGAAGAGGTCGTTCACCTCGTCGGCATCTTTCGAGAACATGTAGCACACAGTGTATATGGTGCTCTTGTTCTGCTTGATGGTTTGAGCAAATTTGCTTTCTAGTTCGTTCATCTTTTAATTGCGTTTTAAAACTGATTTTTGACCGTTAGACGCACTACTCTCAAAAAAGTCACACAAAAATAGGAAAAAAAATTCAATGAGACTGAAAAATAGTGGAGTAGTAGAACAATAATAGTGGTCTTGTGATACTATATAAAATATAGATAAATATGTTATGATAATAATATTATGTGTATCTTTGCAAAGATATTATTAAACAAATTATTACTGATATGAAAAGAAAAGCATTTGCAGTCATGTTTGCCTTGTGTGCTCTGATCATGGTGGCGCAGGATGGCATTAAAGTGAATTATAAGGGTTCTAAACCCACTATCAGCGACTTTGCGTGGGCCTATCTCTCTTATATGGATGATGAGGACGAATGTGGAATGGAAGCAATCAATGCTTTTAGGGAAGCTTTTATTAAGCACCGCAAAGGTCAACCACAGAATGCAGGCGAGAAATTTATCGTTGATGAGAAGAACGGTTTCATAGTTTATGAGACAAAACATGAAGGTATTGTTGACCGTAAGGAGATGTGCTACTGGAACGAGGCAGATGGAAAGCACAAACTGTTTGCATTCAATAATATGAACACCCTGGATAATGGCAAGCCCATCTTCACCGAGTTAAGCGATATTACGTTCTATAGATATACCAATGCCACTAAGAAGATGGTAGCATGTGATGCTCCAGGCTTCAAAGTGGACTATAGTAGCACTTATGCACTGCCACGCACTGGCAAGAACATCGTTGTTACTAAGTTGAACGACAATGGTAAGAAGATACAGAAAACTCTGAAGTGGAATGGCCGAAAATTCACTAAGTAACACACTTTTTTAATTAAGGCATAGCTCACCGAATAATGTAGTTCGGTGAGTTTTTTTTATTTAGCAATGGAAAATATTTGCGTTATTTAAGTTAAAACAGAAAAGTTATTAACAAGTGGGCTTTTTTGGGGTCGTTACATTAGGTTGAGGTGGCATAAAATTATTAATTTTGCATTCTGAATTAATCTGAAATAAAACGAAGTCAAAGAAATGAAACGCAAAAACATATTATGGGGATTCGCTATGCTCGTTGCAGCAATGGTGTGCTGCTGGGCTTTCACATCGTGTGGCGACGATAAAGATGAACCAAAGGAAAACAGCCTGATGGGCGTGTGGCAATATGAGAAAAATCCTGTTGTTCTGGCACAGCTCGAGCAGATGCTAGTCATGACCCTTCAAGAAGAAGGAGCCCTGACCGAGGAGAATATTCAGATTCTGCAAAAGGTAAAGGAAATTATTAAGAACGGAGAATTTGTTGTTCAGCTCAAAGAGGAGAGCAACGAGGCACGACTCTATGCCTACGGTGATAAAGGCTTGGGAGTGTTTGTGTCGGGCAGTTGGCTAATGACCGACAAAGCGCTGATACTTCAAGTGAGGGATCTCACGCTGGCAGTGACCAATATCAACTTCGACGGAACAACGCTAAGCTGCACGCTTGGAGAATTGCCACTCACATTCAAGAAATACAAAGGTCAATAGTAAGAAAGAGTAACTATCCTCTTTCATCAAAAAGTGAATTAAAAGAGCTCTTTTAATTCACTTTTTTGTGTTATCGCCATGTTGTGAGGTGATAGGTTATGGTTTGGTTAGTTACAGGATGTGGTTGTGACAGAGTTATTGTATGGTCGTTGAGGGTAACGATTGAGAAAGTTGTGGTCGTTGTCAGGTAGATGTCGGGTGCAGGATCGTGCAATCGAGGCGAATAACGATTGTCGATAAAAGATATGGTAAGAGTTTTATCATCGTCGCTGTGCTGCCATTGGGCAAAGCTCTCGATGTAACTGTGTGTGCTATCATCGACCCACCTCATCGAGAAAACCTTATTCTGAAACATGAAGTAGATGCGGCCATCGTAGGCTGAATCGGGCACTCCATCAATCTCAATAGAGTCGAGGTGCCACAGGCCGAACCAAGGGCCTATGTCGCCGTCGTTGTGAGTGCAGCTGCTCAGCGCAGTGAGTGCCAGGATAGCGAGGATAATATGTGTAGTGATTCGTTTCATCGCTTGAAGGTGAAATTACCGTTATATGTAATGGATATAAGTGCTCCTGTGTTGTTGCCGCCATAGAGCTTGCCATGGTCGTGTGCCAGCTGTGCTTTAACCTGCAAGCCAGAAATGCGACGAAGCGCGTAGCTGGCTTCAATCATCATCGAGGTGCAGGTGAGAGGTTCAAGCCGTGGAATGAACGGTGTGCCAAACGACTTGCGCCACGACAGCAAGGCACGATAGCTCACTTGGCTGCCAAGGTCGCCCATGAACCCTAGATGGAAGCCACGCAGGCGATTGTCGGTAAATCGCATATATCCGTCGGTGTTATATAGTGGTGAGCGCGCCATGGGTGTGCCTATCGACATGCCACGGCTTTGATATCCGTTGTAGCAGTAGTTATTGTAATAGTCGTCGCTGCCAGTGGCGGCATATCTTATATCGCTGCCTGCTGGGTGAGTGTCGTCGATAATGTCTTTATAAGCAAAATGTATGGGACCACTCTGGTTCATCAGGTCGATGAACTCGGCTACAACGCCAGTTACCAGTCCATGCTTGCCGCTGCGATACTCAATACCCCACAAGCCGTCGAAACCATTCTGCTTGCCAATTCCCGAGCCGTCTTCCCACAACGATTGGTAATAGGCCCGCAACGTGGCACCACTGGGCATGTTGTAGTCGAGAGCTATGTCCCACGACCCCACGTGGTTGCCCTGAACGTAGATTTTATCGCCTTGGTTTTCACCGCCACTTCCTGCAAAGAGCGTGTGCCAGAAAGCCTTGAAATTGGCCTTCATCTTCACATGCTGAGTGATGTTGCCCTTATCGTAGTAGTTGGCAGTGCCTGCAAACTGGCACGAAGCCTGAGCCCCGATGGTGAGTACCAATGGTTTAGTGGGATTGGTGCGTAAATGAATGTTCTTGTAGTTGAACCAGTAGTGTGTGGTGATGAAACTGTTATAGTAATTATAGTGATTTTCAAGCCAATGTGTGTCGGCGAGTCGGTAAAATCCATATTCGCCCTTGATTTGCAGCCAGCCACGAGTGAAGGGAACATTCTGGAAATTGATGAAGCCAGCACGTGCGCCAAATGGAGCTCGGGCATTGCCACTCATCACAAGATCACCACTGCTCAGGTTGCGGTTCACTAATCCTGGGTTGATGTCCTTTTGGCCCACAGTGATGAACAGGCTGCGCCATTTACCTTCAACCCATATTTGCTGCAGCCACACCCGTGCCGGATGCTGAGGGTTGGCAATCATAGTGGCGCTTTCAGTGTCGTAGCGCTGGTAGTCGACACTCGAGGTGTATCCTCCCCATGCTTCTAAGCCCGCTCCCCACGACAGGCGCTGTGTTGTGTCCATCGGGTGCCAAAGGGCAGCATCGAGCAGCACCGAGTGGCGCTGCGTTACGGTGCCACGACGGTTACTGGCTATGTAGTAGGGTGCAAAGTTGCTGCCGCCAGTGTTGAGCGTGATGCCGGCGCTATAGTCAACAGCGATGCTGTCGGCCGCGCACGGCAGTGCACAACCCACAATCATTGCCACAATCAGGCACCATATATTCCTTTTAAGGTTTATAAGTAATATAATATTATTTATAGATATATAACGTGATGAAGACGGATTTTGTTGTGTGTCGAAGAATTGAAAAGGAGTGGCAATTTTGCTTATTTGAATGATTTTGCCGAACTTTGCATATTGTAAAAATGGGAATTAAACCAAACATAGAAAGTTTCAAGGCTTGGTGGGCACGAATGAGCGAGCTCAAAAAAGAACCCGTGGCTGTGCCTGAACCAGTGCATGAGCATTATATATGCAATCACTGCGGCTATAGCTTTTATGGTCGTTACTGCCCTCAATGTGGCATGCCTGCAGGCGATGTGCGTTTCACTTTCAAGCGCTTGATTCATAATTTTCTTGATATATGGGGCTTGGGTAACCGCCCCATGTTCCGTACCATGCGCGACCTGTTGTGGCGTCCTGGTTACATGATTAGCGACTACCTGGGAGGTCATCATCTGAACTATTTCCCACCGTTCAAGATGCTGGCGGTGCTCACCATTTTCATTTTCTTCGTGGCTTGGGCTTTTAATTTAAAAGATCCTCTAGTCGGCAAGAATATAGCCGATGTTTTGAATGGTATTGAGGGCATTGGCGAGACCATGAAGTATACATTTAATCATGTTGGTCGCCTATTGATTTTTCTCGACACTTACGACTTATATCGCATTCTTATCCAAAATATCATAGTAGTACCTGTTGCATGGCTTGTGTTTCGCAAGAAAGGCTATAACATGGTCGAGACGTTCTTTTCACAAATCTATATTAATTGCCAGTTTCACTTGTTAAGCTTGCTGTGGATGCTGATAACTTGGGATTTGCCGCCAACTGTGTTCCTTCCTTATTACATTCCGGGATCATTGGCAATCCTAGTCTTAATCTTTGATTATAAGCAATTATATGGATTGTCATACTGGCAGTCAATATGGCGTACGCTATTATTTATATTGTTAATATTTATTGTCTATATACTATTACTAGCCATTGCAACAATAATCATTGCAATTTATATAGGAGTTAGAAATTAGGGAAAATCCTGTTTCATCAAAAAACAGCAATCGCCGCAAGTCCATCTAGGCTGCGGCGATTGTTGTTTTGAAAATCTGATGTCACGCAGAAATCAGATTAGAGCTGTGGACCAGCGGCTACGAGAGCCTTACCGGCTTCGTTGCTCTCATACTTGGCAAAGTTCTTTATGAAACGGCTTGCCAGGTCTTTAGCTTTCTCTTCCCACTCAGCTGGGTTAGCATAGGTGTCGCGTGGGTCAAGGATAGCTGGGTCAACTCCCTCGAGCTGTGTGGGCACTGTGAAGTTGAAGAAAGGAATCTCCTTGGTGGGCGCATTGTCGATGCTGTGGTTAAGGATAGCGTCGATGATACCGCGAGTGTCGCGAATCGAGATGCGCTTGCCAGTTCCGTTCCAGCCGGTGTTAACCAAGTAAGCCTTGGCGCCACTTACCTGCATGCGCTTAACGAGTTCCTCGGCATACTTGGTTGGGTGCAACTCAAGGAATGCCTGGCCGAAGCATGCGCTGAAGGTTGGAGTGGGCTCGGTGATGCCGCGCTCGGTACCAGCCAACTTAGCGGTGAAGCCGCTCAGGAAGTAGTACTTGGTCTGCTCAGGAGTAAGGATTGATACTGGAGGCAGCACGCCAAATGCGTCGGCGCTCAAGAAGATAACCTGCTTAGCAGCGGGTCCGTGGCTGAATGGGCGCACGATGTTCTTGATGTGGTAGATTGGGTAAGAAACGCGAGTGTTCTCGGTCACGCTCTTGTCGGCGAAGTCGATTTTGCCCTCGGCGTCAACTGTCACGTTCTCGAGCAGAGCGTCGCGATGGATGGCGTTGTAGATGTCGGGCTCGCTCTCCTTGTCGAGGTTGATAACCTTGGCATAGCATCCGCCCTCGAAGTTGAAGATACCCTCGTCGTCCCAGCCGTGCTCGTCGTCGCCGATGAGTTTGCGCTTAGGATCGGTCGACAATGTGGTCTTACCTGTACCACTAAGGCCGAAGAAGATGGCGGTGTTCTCGCCGTTCATGTCGGTGTTAGCGCTGCAGTGCATAGCTGCGATACCCTTCAGTGGCAGGTAGTAGTTCATCATTGAGAAGAGGCCTTTCTTCATCTCACCACCGTACCAGGTGTTGAGGATTACTTGCTCCTTGCTCGAAACGTTGAACACGACTGCTGTCTCACTGTTGAGGCCCAGTTCCTTGTAGTTATCTACCTTAGCCTTGCTGGCGGTGTAAACGATGAAGTCGGGTTCCTGGTCAAATTCCTCTTCGTTCTGTGGACGGATGAACATGTTGGTCACGAAGTGAGCCTGCCATGCAACCTCCATGATGAAGCGAACCTTCATGCGGGTGTCCTTGTGGGTGCCGCAGAAGCCATCAACAACAAACAGGCGCTTGCCACTGAGCTGCTTTTGAGCCATGCTTTTAACTGCTGCCCAAGTCTCAAGGCTTGCGGGGTGGTTGTCGTTAGGATACTCAGGAGTAGTCCACCAAACGGTGTCCTTGCTGTTCTCGTCCATAACGATGAATTTGTCCTTAGGCGAACGGCCGGTGTAGATACCGGTCATCACGTTGATGGCGCCAAGCTCAGTCTCCTGGCCTACGTCGAAACCCTCGAGACCGTCTTTAGTCTCCTCGTTGAACAATACCTCATAGGTGGGGTTGTAGAGCACCTCCTGAACGTCGGTGATGCCATACTTCGCTAAAACTGACTTATCAAATTTTGCCATAGCTGTAAATGATTTATAATGTGTTTTTTAAAAGTTTTTTCCTATTGATAAATAACCTCAATTATTATTAGAACGCAAAGATACATAATTATTTTATATGAAATGCATAATTAAAGAAAAATTTCCTTAATTAAGTGCTTTTTATACCAGTTTTGTATAACAATTAACCACAATTGGTGAATTGTGGTTAATTGCTGTATAGTACTTTTATGGTGAGGATGGTTGTTTTTAATTGTCGGTATGTATCCTTGACTTGAGGCGAAGTATTCGTTCGCTCGACTCGTGAATGCGCTCATAGGGCACCTTGCCGCTCTTGACGAGGCTAACGATGGTGTCGACGAGGAAGAATGGGCGGTCGGGCTCGTAGCCAGTGTCGATGTTGTTACCCACGAGCAGAATGTCGGCCCCTGCGTTGATGGCCAGTGCGAGTGCTTCGGCGATAGAGTGCTGGCTCAAGATGCCTTCCATGTACATGTCGTCGGTTACCACCACGCCATCGTAGTGCAGGTTATTGCGCAGCAGTTCGGTGATGATGCTGTGCGAGAGGGTTGCGGGGTAATCGGGGTCGAGACGTCGGTTGTAGATGTGTGCTGTCATCACCACGTCGACCTTGTTTTGCTTGATGAGTTTGGTGAATGGTTCCAGCTCGCTTTGATTCCAGGTGGTAGTTACATCGACCATACCCTCGTGTGAGTCGCCTAGAGCGCTGCCATGGCCAGGGAAGTGCTTCACAGCACACAAGATGCCGTGCTTGTAGTGGGCATCGATAAACCAGCCAGCGTTACGTGTAATGACATCGACGTCGGTCGAGAAGCAGCGCTTGAAGTGACCCAAGTGAGGACTATCCTCACGGTGGATGTCGAGCACTGGAGCCAGGTTAAGGTTCACGCCGCATTCTTTCATCTCACGGGCTATGCGCATGGCATAATAGAGAGTGGTGTCACGGTTGTCTTGAGTGCCTAGATATAGAGCATTTACCGTGGGTTGGAAACCATATTGGGGCTTGAGACGGCACACCATACCACCCTCTTGGTCGGCTGCGATGATGAGGGGTTCGTCGGCATAGCTTTGCAGCTGGTGTGTGAGTTTGATTAGTCGCTCCTTGGTGGTGATGTTGCGGGTGCCAATCTTGCGTGGGCCGTCGCTTGTGAGGTCGACATCGAAGAGCACAATGCTGCCCACGTGCAGGTCGCGCACATAGCGTGTCGCATCGCTGTTGTCGTCGATGCAGTCGCCACGGAATCCAACCATAAGCATGCGTGCTGCCTCACGGCGCAGCAGCGAGTCGCTGGGCAGTTGTCCTTGCCCAAACACAGGAAAAAATGCCAGCATTGCGAGTACTGGCATGATGAGTTTTTTATTCATAATGATGATTCATCTAGTTGAAGAAAAAGAAGAAGAAAGCTGCTGCCCACTCACGGCTCATGCCTTCGACATAGCCTATGCAGCTGTGGTTTGAGTTCTCGACGCGTCCGTCGCTGCGCACGTAGCCAATGCAGCTGTGGTTTGAGTTCTCGATGCGACCGTCGCTGCGTATGTAGCCCTCACAGCTGTGGTTGCTGTTCTCGACGCGCCCGTCGCTGCGGATGTAACCTATGCAGCTGTGGTTTGAGTTCTCAACACGTCCGTCGCTGCGAATGTAGCCTATGCAACTGTGGTTGTTGTTCTCGACACGTCCGTCGCTGCGCACGTAGCCAACAGTACTGTAATTGCTGTTGCGCACTGCTTGCGCACTAATCGACATGGGCATGGCTGCTGCCAGAATCGCCATTATTACAAGTAGAAAATGTCTCATAGTTATAAGATTTCAGAATTCAGTTGAGATTCTGTGTTAATTAAAGAAGTCGAAGAAGAAGTAGGCTGCTACACGCTGAATGGCGATGCCGTTGGCATAGCCTAGCACTTTGCCGCCTTCGTCGGTAACCTTGCCGGTCTTGATTTCGATTTTGCCCAGAGGCTTGCTCTCGCCGTCAAGTACCGAGCCGTCGGCATTGACGTAACCAAGACGCTCGCCGTCCTTGTTGAAAATCTGCATTTTGCCATCGATGCGGCCCACAGTTTTGCCCTTGGCATTGGCGATAGTGCCATCGTTGTTGAAGTAGCCCAAAGTGGCATACTCGCTGTTGCGAACGGTGCCGTTAGGGGCAATCTTGCCTGCATAGTTGTAGCTAGCGTCGCGCAGCGTTTGAGCCACGGCGGTGCTGGTGCCAAATGTGGCTACCATAGCAGCCAGCAGGATAATATTTCTAACTAAAGTCTTCATAATCGTTAAGTTTTAAAAGCATGTTTCACTATTTAGTGATGCAAATTTAAGCAGAATTTTTCAAAAACAATGTCGTTTGCCCTAAAAAATGGACTCATGGCGTTGGTTTTGAAGCTTCTGTAACGTTTAGACTATGTGTAATAACCAAGGTTTAAACAGTGATAGCGCGCTGCATGAAGGTGATTCAGAAATCACCAAAAATGCAACATCGAGAACCATCCCCGATGTTGCATTTTTAGTAGTTCAAGCACTGAATGCCCTATTTGCGGTGGTGACCGAAGCCAAAGCCGCGCAGCACGAGTCCTAGCGTCCAGCGGTTTTTGATTTCGGGGCCCCACCCATCTTTCATTACCGGCTGTGGTGCATAGCGGAAATAAACGCCGAGTCCGCCCCAGCTGAGCATGGCGATGCCGTCGAACGAGATTTTGCGCTGGTTCAAGCCGCGTGTGGTCTCGGTGTAGTCGCTATTGCCTATGCGATAGGAGTTGTGGTAGTCGGCATAGTAGTTCCAGTTCATTACAGCACTAAGTGCCACATTCCACCCTTTACCCAGCGACTGGTTGAACATCAAGGGGAACTGCATAGAGCGTACGAGCAGTGTGGCACGATGCTTGTCGAAAGGCTCAAGTAATTCTCCGTAGCCTAGAACTCCCTCGTTGCTACGTGCCCAGAAGTAGGGGCTCTTGAGATTGTAACGTTGCCAATTGAAACCCACACCCAGTGAAACGCGTGAGCGTCCTTGATTAAACACGCGTGCTAGAGACACGAGATTCAAGATACCGATTTCCGACATCGATTTCTTCAAGATGTCACGGTCGGAGCTGGCAACACTGTGACCGCCCCAGCCAAACATAAGGTCGCTTGTGAACACTTCCCAGTGTGGCTTCTTGTAGTTGCTGTCGCACTTCGAAAATGGGTGACGGAACTTCACGCTGCCTCCCTCGCTCTCTTGCACATAGAGCTTGCCGTCATAGCGTTCCTTGACAAGGTATTCATAGCGGTAGTCCTTGTCTTGGTCGTTGCCGTCGACATTGAGTCGGAACAATCCATCTCGCTTGGTTATGGTCACTTGTTCGGGATTCTTGATGACTTTCACCGAGTCATCCTTGATTGCGTCGCTTGCCGCACACAGGCTTGGCAATGCCATGATTGCCACAAGCAATAAAGTAAGTTTTTTTCTCATAGTTAGTTGAATATTAATGAAGTTTTTCATGTTTATTTTTGTTCACTCTCATCGGGACGGTACTCCAGGATGTCGCCTGGGGTGCAGTCGAGGGCTCGGCAAATGGCATCGAGGGTAGAGAGTCGCACCGCCCGTGCCTTGCCGTTTTTCAGGATTGAGAGGTTGGCGAGGGTGATGCCCACCTTCTCGCTAAGCTCGCCCAGCGACATCTTGCGCCGTGCCATCATCACATCAAGATTTACTACAATCATAACGCAAAACGATTTAGATGGTTAGTTTCTGTTCCTCGGCAACGTCGTAAGCAATCTTGTAGAGCGATGCGATGATTAATGCTACCAGTGGATAGAGGAACACGTTGTCGGTAACTACTACGGCCAGCTCGTCGGTTTTGGCGCAAGCTATGCTCATGTTGTCGCTCAAGAAAGAGTAGATGGGCAACACCAGCACCATCACCCAGAGCAGTATCACATTAGCACGGCTAAAAATAGTGCCGTCTTTCAAGTACCTTAATATATTAACTATAAAGGCGGTGAAGAGTCCAGCCATAGTGAGCATAGCAAGACGGTGCAGGATGAAGAAGGTCACTTTTACTCCTATGCGAGGTGAGTCCCAGTTAATCACTCCCTCGCCACTGCCAGTGGTGAGAACAAAATAGGATTGCACACCATAGAATATAAGCCACAATGGGATGAGTGCCAGCATCACATAACACACGATTTTCAGGAATTTTACTGTTTTTTTGTTCATGACGAAAAAAGTTTAAACCCGAGCTCGGGAAGGGTTAAACATTAGAATTCGCCAGCAAAGATATAATGGATTTATCGAAAAACGATAAAAATATCTCGTTTTTTAATAATTTTTAATTGTTTTGTGGGTTGTATGTGTTTTTAGTATTATTTGCTTTTTGGAGCTTTTCCTTTTTTAGTGGTTATAACCAGGACGCCGTTGCCACCACGGATGCCGTAGATGGCAGTCTCGGATGCATTCTTGAGAACCTTTACCGACTCGATGTCGTTAGGATTGATCATGTTGAGTGGTCCATCATAGGCCATGCCGTCGAGGATAACCAGTGGATAGGTGCTGGCGTTTAGTGAGTTGATGCCACGAATGAGAATTGATGGCGACACGGCAGGATCGCCCGACGAATGGTCGAACTGCACTCCAGGCTCTTTGCCCTCGATAGTGCTTTCAAAGTTCAGGTAGTTTCTTTCCACTCCACCCGACGCCAATCTAGAACCAGAACAACCGGCCAAGAGAGCAACCATGAATAATAGAACCAATTTTTTCATAACATCATTATTTTTAAGACAGAACATGATTTAACCACAAAATTAGGCAACAATCGTGGTAAAAGCAAGTTTTTCACGCATTTTTGTCGGCAGTGGGGATTTTAACACAATTATTTTTTTTCGGTAATTGAATTTTAATAATGCCTGATAAAAAACCGGCAGCGCAAATATATAAAAAACTAAACTTAACACTTAAAACATAATACATATAAGTTAAAATCACTATCTTTGCAGTTTGAATTAAATCAAGACTAATAATTATATAAATCAAAGATATGGATTATAACTTTAACGAGATTGAGAAAAAGTGGCAACAGTACTGGAGGGACAACAATACCTATAAGGTTGACATCGACGAGAGCCGTCCTAAGTTCTACGTTCTTGACATGTTCCCCTACCCTAGTGGCGCAGGCCTGCATGTGGGTCATCCACTGGGCTACATTGCCAGCGACATCTATGCGCGCTACAAGCGCAACAAGGGCTTCAACGTGCTGCATCCCATGGGCTACGACGCCTATGGCCTGCCCGCCGAGCAATATGCCATCAAGACTGGCCAGCATCCTGAAATTACCACTAATCAGAACATCAAGCGCTACCGTGAGCAGCTCGAGAAGATAGGCTTCTGCTACGACTGGAGCCGTGAGGTGCGCACCTGCGAGCCCAGCTACTACAAGTGGACTCAGTGGGCATTCTTGCAGATGTTCAAGAGCTACTATAACACCGAGCTCGATAAGGCTCGTCCCATTGATGAACTTGTAGCATATTTTGAGAAGAACGGTAGCGAGGGCTGCAACGCACATACCAGCGCTAATGTGGAGTTCACCGCCGACGAGTGGAACGCCATGACCAACGCCGAGCGTAGCCAGATGCTCATGAACTACCGTATCGCCTACCTGGGTAACACAATGGTTAACTGGTGCCCCAAGCTGGGTACAGTGCTCGCCAACGATGAGGTGAGCGAGGGCGTGTCGGTTCGTGGTGGATATCCAGTTGAGCAGAAGGTGATGCGCCAGTGGTGCCTGCGCGTGAGCGCCTATGCCGGCCGCCTGCTGCGTGACCTCGACACCATAGAGTGGAGCGACTCAATCAAGGAGACCCAGAAAAACTGGATAGGCTATAGCGAGGGTGCCGAGATGCTCTTCCCCATTGTGGGTAGCGACGAGCAGTTGCTCATCTTCACCACTCGTGCCGACACAATCTTTGGCGTAACATTTATGGTGCTGGCGCCCGAGAGCGAATATGTGGAGCAGGTTGTGACACCCGAGCAGCGCGAGGCAGTAGATGCCTATCTCGATGAAGTTAAGCACAAGACTGAGCGCGAGCGCTTGATAGAGAAGAAGGTGAGTGGCGTGTTCAGTGGCAGTTATGCCCTTAACCCCGTTACAGGCAAGGAGATACCCATCTACATCAGCGACTATGTGCTGGCAGGCTACGGCACTGGTGCCATCATGGCAGTGCCCGCCCACGATAGCCGCGACTATGCCTTTGCTAAGCATTTTGACCTTCCCATTATCCCACTGATTGAGGGAGCCGATGTGAGCGAGGAGAGTTTCGATGCCAAAGACGGCATCATGATGAACTCGAGCAACGAACGCCTGCAACTCAACGGCCTGCAGGTGAAAGACGCCATTGCCAAGACCAAGGAATATATCGCCGTGGCTGGAATAGGCAAGGTGAAGGTGAACTACCGTCTGCGCGACGCCATCTTCAGCCGTCAGCGCTATTGGGGCGAGCCCTTCCCCATCTATTACGATGAGGACGGACAGCCACAGCCACTCGACGAGAGTGAACTGCCACTGCAGTTGCCCGAGGTCGACAAGTTCTTGCCCACCGAGACCGGCGAGCCTCCATTGGGCCGCGCCAAGAACTGGGTGGCAAGCAATGGTCGTCCACTTGAGTTGAACACTATGCCAGGTTTTGCAGGTTCGAGTGCCTACTACCTGCGCTACATGGACCCACATAACGACAATGCCCTCGTGAGCAAGGAAGCCGACGAGTATTGGCGTCAGGTTGACCTGTATGTGGGTGGTACCGAGCACGCTACCGGTCACTTGATTTACAGCCGATTCTGGAACAAGTTCCTATATGACTACGGTTATGTGTGTGAAGCTGAGCCTTTCAGCAAACTTGTGAACCAAGGCATGATTCAGGGCCGCTCAAACTTCGTTTATCGCATCAAGGACACTAATAAGTTTGTGTCCTACAACCTCAAGAATGACTACGACACCACCCAGATTCACGTCGACATAAACCTGGTTGAGAATGACGTTCTCGACATCGAGGCATTCAAGGCTTGGAGCCCTGAGTATGCCAATGCCGAGTTTGTGCTCGAGAATGGCAAGTACATCTGCGGCTGGGCAATCGAGAAGATGTCGAAGTCGATGTACAACGTGGTTAACCCCGACGACATCGTTGAACAGCACGGTGCCGACACTCTGCGCCTGTATGAGATGTTCCTTGGTCCTGTCGAGGCAAGCAAGCCTTGGGATCCTAACAACATAGGTGGTGTGAGCCGCTTCCTCAAGCGCCTGTGGGGACTATTCTTCAAGGGCGATGAGATGCAGCTTGTCGACGAGAAACCCAGCGCCGAGGCATTGAAGTCGATTCACAAACTCATCAAGAAGGTGACCCAAGACATCGAGCAGTTCTCTTACAATACCAGCGTGGCAGCGTTCATGATTTGCGTGAACGAACTCAGCACGATGAAGTGCAAGACCAAGAGCGTGTATCGCGACCTGGTAGTATTGCTCTCGCCATTTGCTCCACACATCGCCGAGGAACTGTGGCACCAGCTGGGTGAGCAGGGAACCGTGTGCGATGCTAAGTGGCCCGAGTGGAACGAGGAATACCTCAAGGAGAGCGTAGTGAAATACACCGTTCTCTTCAATGGCAAGCCTCGCTACAACGTTGAGGTGCCAGCCGGCACTCCAGGCGACGAGGTTCAGCGCATAGCCCTCGCCCATGAGGGAGCAGCTAAGTGGCTTAACGGCAACGCTCCCAAGAAGGTGATTGTTGTTCCCAACAAAATTGTGAATGTGGTAGTTTAGGAGTTGTGAGTTCTGAGTTCTGAGTTTCTGAGTTCTGAGATATTATTATTTGCATAAAAATATTGATAAGTAATGCAAGATTATAAAAAAATTGATGTATGGAAGCGTAGCTATGAATTTTCTAAGGAGATTTATGGCATAACATCTAGTTTTCCTGATGAAGAAAAATTTGGTCTTGCAAGTCAAGTTAGAAGGGCTGCTGTGTCGATACCTATTAATATTGCTGAAGGATCAGGAAGAAACTCTAGAAAAGATTTTGCTAATTTTATACAGATAGCTATTGGGTCGGCGAGCGAAGTAGAATGTGAACTACTTTTATCAAAAGACTTAAATTTTATTGACGATGAGAATTTTTCAGGATTATGTAAAGAGATTATAGAAATTAGAAAAATGTTGATTTCTTTCAGAAAAACCCTGCTCAATTACAAACAATAAGAATCCCAATAACTCGTAACTCATAACTCAAAACTCATAACTCAAAACTCAAAACTATGAAGGAGCGCATACCCTGGCTCGACTATGTGAGGTTTTTCAGTATCTTCCTTGTGATACTGTTTCACACGCCTCCACAGACGCCAATAATGGATGGCAAGGTAATCATTAACTTGCGCATCCCGCTCTTCTTTTGTATTTCGGGCTATCTGTTCAACATAGTAAAATACAGCACTTTCGGGCAGTTTTTCAAGCATCGAGGCAAGCAGATACTGGTGCCCTATGTAACCTTCTTTGTCGTGTTCTATGCCTTGTGGCTAGTAGTGGGGAAACAACTAGGTGATGCCGACGTAACATGGTGGCAGCCCCTAGTCGACTTTGTAAAGGGCGAGCCTCACACCGTGCTTGGCACCTTCTGGTACCTGTCGTGCCTGCTCGTGATGCAGATTCTCTATTACTTCATGCAGCGATGGCTACCCAGCCAGTGGCTGTTTCCTGCCAGCATAATGCTCTCGGTGGCAGCCATCAACTGTCCTCTCGAGAACTACTGGCACGTGTGGAACGCTATGGTCTACATGCCGTTCTACGCCTTTGGCAACAGTTTCAAGAACTATATCAAGGGTGTGGAATTCACGTCGAAGCGTCGCACAGCCGTGCTGCTTGCGCTTGGCATTCTCTCGATTGTGATAATGGTGCTTAGCATCTACATCGAGGAGAAGAATAGCATGAATGTGATAAAGATAGCCTGTGGTGTGATGACGATTCCCACCTACATTGCTATCGCCAAGTGGTTTGCCAATCGCTATGGCCGCAATCGTGCGATTCAACTGGTGGTGATGAACGGTACCGTGTATCTCGCCTTCCAGAACCACCTTATAGGTTTTATCAAGGTGTTGCTCGAGCGTGCATTCTACACAGGCGTGATGGATGACCACATGTGGCTTAAATTTATTGTTCCGTTTGTTGTAATGATAATGATTTATCCGTTTGCCTGGTTTATTCATCACTATGCACCATGGATGCTTGGCAAGAAGAGGCAAGAAACGCTTATTTACTGATATTTCCTTGGTAAGATGAAATTATCGAAGTTTATATACTTGTTTTTGCTGGTGGCTGTGCTGGTGGCATGCGACTCGGGACAGAGTGCGCAGGCGGGCAACAGCGAGGCACCGCGAGTTCGCAAGGCAAGGGTAAAGAAGAGTGTGACAAAGTCGACAAAGGTGGATGAAATTATTGTCGATAGCACTGCACAAAACTCATTGCCACAAGGTTTTGTGTATGTCAAGAATGTGATTCCCGACGTGATTGAGGAATTGCGCTACAACACCACCAACAACTTCATGGGAGAGCGTGCCGACGGATATCAGGCCAACCGCGCCATACTAACCGTGGAAGCCGCTAACGCCTTGAAGAGTGCGGCCGATGAACTTCGCGACAAGGGATATGTGATAAAAATCTATGATGCCTATCGTCCGCAGAGTGCTGTAAGTCACTTTGTGCGCTGGTCGCTTAGTGCCGATGAACGCAATAAGGCCGACTACTACCCTACCTTGAGTAAGCGCAGCCTTTTCGGTAAATATATTTCGCGCAAGTCGGGTCACTCGCGTGGCAGCACCATCGACATGACAATATGCTACAAGGATAGTGGCAAGGAGGTTGACATGGGTGGTCATTTCGATTTCTTCGGTCAGGCATCGCACACTGTGTTTGTCGGGAAATATCCACTTGGCGAGGTCACTGGCGAGCATCGTCGCATGCGACTCATGCTCAAGGACGTGATGACTCGTCATGGCTTTAAACCCATAAGAAACGAGTGGTGGCATTTCACCCTCAGAAACGAGCCTCATCGCAACTCCTACTATAACTTCCCTGTGAAATGATTATTTGCCATTTGCCTTTTTCAGTGAGATTCTAGAAATTATTCTATGCAGTACTTGGGAGAGATGATATCGATAGGTGTGGCATTCTCGTGGACCGCTACAGCATTGCTCAGCGAGATGGGCAGCAAGCGCATGGGCAACGTTACGCTCAACTTTGTGCGCATGGGCATCACGCTTATATTCTCGGCCATACTCTTCTGGGTTGTGACTGGCCGTCCGCTGCCGGCACATGCTAGCACCGAGGCCTACTTGTGGATGATGCTCTCGGGCCTTGTGGGGTATGTGATAGGCGACTTCTGTCTGTTTCAGTGCTACATCATCATCGGGTCGAAATTTGGTCAGCTCTTCATGACTCTTGCTCCCATTACCGCTGCCGTGATGGCATGGATAACACTTAGGCAGCAAATAAGGCCTACAGCCATACTTGCTATGGCAGTGACCCTTACAGGTATAGCCATAACCGTGCTGGGTCGTGGCGATGGAAGTAATCATAGGTTGTCGCTCAAACTGCCGTTAAATGGCGTGCTTTTCGCCATAGGTGCTGCCGTGTGCCAGGGTGTGGGACTCGTGCTTAGCAAAATAGGTATGGACCACTACGAATCGTCGCTCACCGAGCCTTGTGCACCATGGATACTGCCTTTCTATGCCAACGTGTTTCGTTGCATAGCAGGAATCACTGGATTCACGCTACTGTTGCTATTCCGTGATGGATTCACGTCGCTGCGCAAGAACATCACCGACCGCACAAGCATGACGGTGGCAACTCTCACAACCATTTTTGGGCCTTTTGTGGGCGTGGGCTGCTCGCTGCTTGCAGTGCAGTACACCAGCGCCGGCATTGCCAGCACGCTCATGGCGCTCACTCCCATCATCATCATCTTGCCCGCATGGTGGCTCTTCAAGCAGCCCATCACCATCAAGAGCGTGATTGGTGCCCTTATCTCGGTAGCAGGTGTGTCGCTATTCTTCCTGCTCTAGTTCCTACCACACATTATTGCTTTTTTAATAATTGTTGCGTGAGTGATTATCTCACGTAACGCTTTTTTGTTTTTGATATTTTTCTTAATTTTGCACTCACTGATGAAAGAAGCACCTTAATAATCTTGCAGAATTATGATTACCTACTGGAAATATGACACACGATATGTTCAGGTCGATGAGTGGCAGCCTGGATACTGGATTCGCGTGAGTAATCCCACAACCGAAGAACTCGAACTGCTTGAGAGTCGATGGAATGTGCCTCTCGACGAGGTGCGCGATGCTAACGATGCCGATGAGCGTCCACGTCTGGATTTAGAGGAGAATTGGCTTGCTGCTATTGTGCGCATTCCCAATAGTTACGTCGACGAAGACGGCGACACGGTGTTCACCACTCGGCCACTTTCGGTCTTGATTAAAGGTGATGTGTTTGTCACAGTGAGCTTTTTTGAAAGCCCAGTGCTCACCGACTTCATCGCATGGAGCAACCGCCGAGGCCAGCCTGAGCGTCGTGGCTGCGACATGCTATTGTCAGTATTGCTTTCCAGTTCGGTATGGTATCTCAAGTATTTGAAGCAGATGAACTCAATGATGATGGCTGCCGAGGAGCAACTCGAGAAGTCGATGAATAATGAGGAACTCCAGAAGATGATGGGTCTGGGAAAATACCTTATCTACTTCATCACGTCGCTGCGAGGCAATGAAATGGTGCTCATGCGACTCAGGAAAGTGCTGCGCAACGTGACCTACGATGAAGACCTGCTCGACGATGTGGAAATCGAGATGCAGCAAGCCTATGACACGGCAAGCATCTACAGCAAGATTCTTGAGCGTCAGCAGTCGACCTATTCATCAATCATTGGCAATAACATGAACGTGATAATGCGCACCCTCACAGTTATCACCATCATCCTGATGGTGCCAACGGGCATCGCAGGCTTCTATGGCATGAATGTGCCCAACGGAATGGAGTCGTGGATGTGGGGATTTGTGTTCGCAATACTCCTCTCGGTGATTCTGTCGATATTGATCTACGTTTACCTCAAGCGCAAAAAACTCATCTAAATTGCGCAGCGTTAGGGAGATAAAGTTGAAACAACATAAAAAACTGGTTATGGCATTTTGTTCAACTTTTTTGTCAAAAACTTTACTGAAATCGTCACACATTGAAAATATTTCTTTATTTTTCCTAATTTTCAATTAATTAAAATTCATCGAACCCACGTTAATTTACTGCATTATTAATAACATAAAAACATAATACTTATGAAACGCCTTTGTTTTCTCTCTTTTTTGCTATGTACAGTATTGACATTGTCGGCTAGTATCTCACATGCTACTTATAAAGGTAAGATTGGGCCTTATGGAGTTGAGTTTGTGTTTGCTCACGTTTCTGGCATGGGAAATGGTGCTCAGTATCGTTATTTAACAATAAAGGTAAATCATGGTGACTGGATTACACTCGAAGAAGCAGGCTTCAAGGGTAAATATCAAATATTTAAAGAATATATAAATGGTCGTAATACAGGTACTTTTTACTTAATATTCAATAATTATGGTCTCAAAGGAAACTTTGTGAATTCACAGGGAAAGAAATATACAGTTAGTGCAAAACGAACATCATCTTATTATGACGGTATCTGATAGATCTGTTGATATCTAATAATTTTTTTGTTTTGATAAACTAAGTCTTAGTGTTGTTGTAAATACGGTGGAAAAGTTGTATCTTTGCATTTCGTTTTTAGAAAGCGCATTTTATGGAAATCAGCTTCATGGTACAGAATGTGGAGATGCCACAAATCGATGCTTCGGCATTTGAGGGGTGGATTGAGGAGGTTGCCCGTCGTCACGACCGTCGAGTGGGTGCACTCACCTATGTGTTGTGCGATGATGAATATATCCTCGCCACCAACCGCCAATTCCTGGGCCATGACTATTACACCGACATCATTACCTTCGACTACAGTAACAGCCACCGCATCAGCGGTGATATGGTGATTTCGCTCGACACGGTGCGCACCAACGCTGAGCAGCTGGGTGTGGACTATAACACCGAGTTGCTGCGTGTGCTTGTGCACGGCGTGCTGCACTTGTGTGGCATCAACGACAAGGGTCCCGGTGAGCGCGAAATCATGGAGCAGCATGAGAACGAGGCATTAGCTATTGCCCCCGACAACATATTGGCATAAAATGAGATTTGACTACGATGTCATAGTGATTGGTGCCGGTCATGCCGGCTGCGAAGCTGCTTGTGCCGCAGCGCGATTGGGTTCCCCTACCCTTCTCATTACGATGGACATGAACAAGGTGGCTCAGATGAGCTGTAACCCTGCTGTTGGTGGTATCGCCAAGGGCCAGATAGTGCGCGAAATCGACGCATTGGGTGGCCAGATGGGCATCGTTACCGACCGTAGTTCAATCCAGTTCCGAATGCTTAACCGCAGCAAGGGTCCGGCGATGTGGAGCCCTCGTTCGCAGAGCGACCGCACCCGTTTCATCGAAAACTGGCGCAAGATACTTGATGAAACTCCTAACCTGTACTTGTGGCAGGACAGCGCTACCGGCCTAGTCATCGATGATGGCATGGTGAAGGGCGTAAAGACTGCTTTCGGCGTCACGTTCAATGCCAAGACAGTGATACTCACCGCAGGCACCTTCCTCAACGGATTGATGCATGTGGGCAGTGTTCAGGTCGAGGGAGGACGCGTGTCGGAGCCAGCTTCGCGAGGCATCACCGAGCAGCTTGTTGACATGGGATTCAGCGCTAGCCGCATGAAGACCGGCACCCCGGTTCGCCTTGACGCTCGCACCATCGACTACAGCCAGTGTCAGCGCCAAGACGGTGAGACCGATTTCCATCACTTCTCGTTCATGCCTGGAGAGCGCAGCTCACTTCGCCAGCGCCCGTGCTGGATAGTGTACACCAACGATGATGTGCACCGAGTGCTGCACGAGGGTCTCCCCTTCTCCCCATTATATAATGGCCAGATTCAGAGCGTTGGCCCTCGTTACTGCCCCAGTATCGAGACCAAACTTGTGACCTTCCCCGACAAAGATTCACACCAGCTCTTCATCGAGCCCGAAGGCGAGACTACCCAAGAGATGTATCTTAACGGCTTCTCTTCGTCGATGCCTTGGGACGTGCAGATTGAGGCTTTGAGCAAGATACCAGCGCTGCGCAATGCGCAGATTTATCGCCCTGGTTATGCCATAGAATATGACTTCTTTGATCCACGCCAATTGACCCACTCTCTTGAGACTAAGCTAGTGAAGAACCTGTTCTTTGCCGGTCAGGTCAACGGCACCACAGGTTATGAGGAGGCTGCTGGGCAAGGCTTAGTGGCAGGAATCAATGCGCACCTGAAGGTTGAGGGTAAAGAACCATTTGTGCTTGGCCGTGACGAGGCCTACATAGGTGTGCTTATCGACGACCTTGTGACCAAGGGAGTGGACGAACCATACCGCATGTTCACCTCGCGTGCCGAGCACCGCATCCTGCTGCGCCAGGACGATGCCGACATGCGCCTGACCCCTCGTGGTTATAAGCTAGGACTTGCAACTCAGGAACGCTATGACCTGATGATTTCGAAGCGCGATCAAGTTGATGATTTGGTGGAGTTTGCTCGCACCTTCTCGGTTAAGGCGTCGATGATAAATCCGTCGCTCGAAAAGGCTGGTCATCAACCACTTAGGCAAGGAGTGAAACTCTATGACCTATTGTTGCGCCCACAGCTTGATATTCAGCAACTTACGCAATTTATACCTGCTCTGCAGGCCAAGGTTGATGCCCTTGAAGAGGCTCGTCGAGACGAAATAATCGAGGCTGCTGAAATCAAGATAAAGTATCACGGATATATACAGCGCGAGGAGTTGATTGCCGAAAAGATAGGGCGCCTCGATCGCCTGTATATTAAGGACAAGTTTGACTACCCCTCAATTCTGCAACTCTCGACCGAAGCACGGCAGAAGTTGGCGCGCATCAACCCCGAGACCATTGGTCAGGCGTCGCGCATCCCAGGCATCTCGCCCAGCGATATCAACATCCTGCTTGTGCTCATGGGCCGATGAGAAACATGGCAATTGTTCCACGTGAAACATTCACCTCTCCCCTACTTCTAAATGACATAAATTTTGATAAAAACATAATTCATCATGGAAAAAGAAAAAATCGAATTTGTAAAGAGTAAAGTAAGAAATATCCCCGACTTCCCGGTAAAGGGTATCCAGTTCAAGGACCTTACTACAGCGTTCAAGGATGCTGAGTCACTTCGCATAATGTGCGATGCCATCATCGAGTTGTATAAGGATAAAGGTATTACCAAGGTTGTGGGAATTGAGGCTCGCGGATTCATTTTCGGTGCTATACTTGCTGCTGGCCTAGGTGCTGGTTTTGTTCCCTTGCGCAAACCAGGTAAGTTGCCCGCTAAGACAATAAAGAAGACCTACACCAAGGAATATGGCGAGGACACCATCGAGATTCACGAGGACGCTATCACACCCGACGATGTGGTGCTCATGCACGACGACCTGCTAGCGACTGGTGGCACTATGGCGGCTGCTCTTGACCTTGTGAACACCATGAACCCCAAGAAGGTGTACATTAACTTCATTTGCGAACTAGTGGACCTCAAGGGCCGCAAGCTCTTCCCTGCCGACGTAGAGGTAACATCTCTATTCGACTTCGAAGGAGAGTGAATTTTGCACAATGCATAATGCATAATGCACAATTCATAATGCATAATGTATTGCCCTCCCCTCTTCCCTCTTCCCTTTTCCCTCTCTCCTGTAAATAGACTATGCGCGACGAGTTGAAGTTGAAAATATCGCTCCTTCCCGACAGTCCAGGTGTGTATCAGTACCTGAACCGGGAAGGAACGGTCATATATGTGGGCAAGGCCAAGAACCTGAAGCGCCGTGTTAGTTCCTATTTCAACCGGGTGCATCCCATGGTGCGCACCAATCTGCTAGTGCGCAACATCTGGGATATGAAATATATTGTTGTCAATAGCGAGGAAGAAGCCCTCGACCTTGAGAATAGTCTTATCAAGGAGTTCCAGCCCCGCTATAACGTGCTGCTCAAGGATGATAAGTCCTACCCATGGATTTGTGTGACAAAAGAACTGTTTCCACGTGTTTTTATTACCCGAGAAAAGCACACTAAAGGCACGAAATACTACGGACCTTATCCTAAAACCGAGGTTGCCCATGCCCTGGTCGACACAATCAAGCAGCTCTACCCTATCCGCACCTGTCGCCATCCTCTCACTGCCGAAAATGTCGAAAGTCGCAAGTACAAACTCTGCCTTCAGTATCACATCAAGAATTGTGAGGGCTGTTGCCAGGGATATGTTTCACATGAAACATATGGAACGTATATCGAGAATATCACAAAAATACTCAACGGCGACACCAAGCAAGTGAGCGAATTTCTCATGCAAGAGATGATGGCCAGGGCCGAGGAATTGAAGTTTGAGGAGGCCGAATTGCTCAAGCGCAAATACCAGATGCTCGAGAATTATCGTGCTAAGTCGGTCATAGTAAATCCTACCATTCATAATGTGGACGTTTTTACCATTGTGCGCGACGAAGGTGCTGCCTATGTCAACTTCATGCATATGCGCAACGGAGCCATCGTTCAGAGCTTGACAGTGGAATATAAAATCCAGTATGCAGGATCGGACGAGACTAACGAGGAGATAATCTCGACAGCTGTTCGCGACATCCGAGAGAAATTTGCCGATACATATAAGCATGACAAGGTGAAAGAAATACTCGTTAATGTGGTGCCCGATTTTGAGATTGAGGGTGTGGAATATGTGGTGCCACAGCGAGGAGATAAACGCAAACTGGTGGCAATATCGGTTAAAAATGCTGAGCAATATCGCACCGAGAAACTCAAGCGCATGGAGAAACTCAATCCTGAGCAGCGAGCCATGCGAACCCTCAATAATATGAAAAAGGACTTGCACCTCGACGTGCTTCCACATCATATTGAGTGTTTTGACAACAGCAGCATCTCGGGCACCAGCGCAGTGGCTGCGTGTGTGGTGTTTAGGAACGCTAAACCGGCAAAGAAGGAATACCGTCATTTCAATATCAAGGAAGCCGACGGCAACGATGACTATGCGCAGATGCGTGAGGTCATAACCCGAAGATACACTAGGCTTATGAACGAGAATGCCGAACTGCCTCAATTGCTGGTGGTGGACGGTGGCAAGGGACAGCTTAATGCCGCTGTTGAGGTTCTGGATGAGTTGGGGCTGCGTGGAACAATCGCTGCAATAGGCATTGCAAAGCGACTTGACGAGATATTCTTCCCTGGCGACTCGGTGCCTCTCTACATCGACAAGAACAGCGAGACAATTAGGGTTATACAGAAATTGCGTGACGAGGCTCACCGTTTCGGCATCACTCATCATCGCAACAAGCGTAGCAAGTCGCAACTCCATAGTCAGCTCGACGACATTAAAGGCATTGGTCCGAAAACTCGCACTGCGCTGCTCAAGCACTTCAAGAGCCTCAAGCGCATCAAGGAGGCATCGCTCGATGAAATTTCACAGGTAGTGGGTGCCACCAAGGCCACCCTGGTAGTAGAAGCACTGCACAGCGCCGAAAATGCGCAAAAAGAGTAGGGGAGAGCTGCCCTGCCTGTTTTTCTCATTTTTCTCGCTTAAAAACCATAACATAGCAAAAATGAAAATAAGACACTGAAACACAGTGTGCTAATGGCTGATAAAGCCGTTTTTAAGCCGTTTTCCTCGCATTTTTTGCGGTTTTTTTCAAAAACCAAGCCAAATACCCGAGTGTAAACCCAATTTTTCGGCCATTTTTTTCATGTGTCAATTTTTTTTTCTATCTTCGTGACATAAAAATCAAAACCATAAAAAATTATATCATGATTAATGTTTTTCATATTGTGTCGAGTAAGACCTGGGGTGGAGCCGAACGCTATGCCAGTGACTTGGTTGCACGAATGCGTCATGATCCAGATTACTATGTCGAGGTTGTGAGTGCTAAGAATGATGACATCATCGAGCAATTCCAGAAGATGGACATACCTGTGTCGATTTTGCCACTCAAAGGCATCCGCGATTTCGACAGCCCAGTGCGCTTGGCACGCATGCTGCGCAAGGGCAAGAACATAGTGCATGTGCACACCTATCGCGACGCTGTGACTGCTGTGATGGCACGCATCATCAGCGACAATCCCAACACAAAGGTAGTATTCACACCTCACACCCTCAAGCGACCTACGTTTAATTATGTGTCGAAGAAGGTGTATAACAGCATCGACCAGTATGTGTTTGTGTCGCAGTTTGCCTACGATTATTTCCTCTCGCATGCACCACGCCAAAAGAAGTCGCTCACTAGCGTGATACCTGAGAGTGTGCTCAACACCGACACCAGTGCTCAAGCACCAGTGCCCGACTTGCATAAAGAGCTGAAAATGACCCCTGAGCAGTCGCTAATTATGTTTCATAGTCGTCTTAATCATGACAAGGGTGTAGACGTGCTGCTCAAGGCAATCAAGGAGATTGACCGCGATAGCTACCAGCTTGTTTTGCTTGGCGAGGGACAAGCCAAGGCTGTGCAGCGCATCAAGAGCTTTATCATTGAGAATAAATTGGTTCATAATGTGCATCTGCTTGGTTTCCAACGCAATATGCATGGTTTCTTGTGGCAGTGCGACTTTGGCGTGCAACCGTCGACT
Organism: uncultured Bacteroidales bacterium; assembly: GCA_902762385.1. Classification (GTDB taxonomy): domain Bacteria; phylum Bacteroidota; class Bacteroidia; order Bacteroidales; family Muribaculaceae; genus Sodaliphilus. Next base: position 117,639 of record CACWNQ010000002.1, read on the forward strand.
ATCGTTGAGATGCAGGGCATAAGCAATTTGGAGTATATGAAGCAGGGCAAACCCATAATTACTACCCACAACGGTGCTCAGCCTGAATATGTGCGCGACATGGAGAACGGAATCCTTGTTAAGCCCAACAATGTGGAGCAACTTGCCGAGGCAATTAAAACGCTAGTTAATGACCGCGAACTCACACATCGCATGGGGCGTCAGGCTAAACGAGATTTCGATACCCATCTCAACTACGACACTTTCTATGAAAAGATAACCTCGCTCTACAGTCGGTTGCTAAATGACTGATTGACAATAGGGTAGTGGTAAAATGATTACAGTATGAAGAAGATATTGAATCCGTGGCGTGGTCATCCACGCTACAACTGCTTTGGGTGCGCACCCAATAATCCCATAGGTCTGCACCTAGAGTTTTGGGAAGACGGTGACGACATTGTCACCCACTGGCAACCTCAACCTAACTATCAGGGATGGATTGAGACAATGCATGGTGGCATCTTGAGCACACTCATCGATGAGACTTGTGGCTGGGTTGTGACCAGCAAGATGCACACCAATGGTTTCACCGTTGAGATGAACGTGCGTTTTCGCAAGGCCGTCTCAACCCAAGATCCAGAACTGACAGTGCGTGCCCACATTACTGGGCAGCGTCGCAATCTGCTCTTTATGCACGCTGTGTTGACCAATAATGACGGTGAGGTGTGTGTTGAGGGTGATGTTACCTACTACCTGATGAGCGCCGAGAAAGCCAAGGAAATAGGCTTTGAGTCGTTTGGCGACTAAAGAGTCGTTTTTTACTGATGCTAGACTTAGATTGTCAAAGTTTTTAGTTACTTTTGTAGATTGAATTCTATAGGGCATGAAAGTTGTCTTGATCAATAAGAGTGACAGCAAGGGTGGCGCTGCAGTTGTGTCGCTTAGGCTCGTGCATGCCCTTGTTGACGCTGGTGTAGACGCCCGTATGCTCGTGATTGACAAGCAGACTGATGACCCACTTGCTGGCACTATGGGCAGCAAGTGGTGCAATAAGTGGCGATTCCTTGCCGAAAGGGTGGGAGTGTGGTGCCGTAACGGCTTCGACCGAAGCACCTTGTTCATGACCGACCCTGCCACACATGGCGTAAACATAGCCAATCATCCCTGGATAAAAGAGGCCGATGTAGTGTGTCTTAACTGGGTGAACCAGAGCACATTGTCGCTCAAAGGCATAGAGCAGATTGCCAAGAGTGGCAAACCCATAGTGTGGACCATGCACGACATGTGGAACTGCACGGGTTCGTGCCATCATGCCTACGAATGCCAGGGCTATAAGACAACCTGCGAGAGTTGCCATTTGCTGGGCAGCAAGGGGCGTGACCTTTCTACCGTCACACAGGAGCGCAAGCGCCAACTTTACCGCGAAACCGATATCCACTTTGTGGCTGTAAGCAATTGGCTAGCTGCCAAGTGCAGGGAGAGCAGTGTGATGCATGACAGCGATATCAGTGTGATTGCCAACGCGTTCCCTGTCGAGAACTTCTCGGCTGCGAGGTTGCCAAACGTTGATTACGGCATCAATGACGACAAGAAAGTGATTGTGATGGGTGCTGCACGCCTTGACGACCCCGTGAAAGGTTTTGACCAGCTTATTGCTGTCACAAAGCACGTTGCCGAGCATAAACCAGAGCTTGCCCAGCGCTTGCATTTGTTGCTGTTTGGTGCTATAAAAGATGAGTCTCTGCTCGACCAAATAGCCTTGCCTTACACTCATCTAGGTGTGGTAAATGATGTAGCCAGAGTGTATAGCCACGGTGATATCGTTCTTTCGACATCGCTCTACGAGACGCTGCCTGGCACGCTCATCGAGGGTCAGGCTAGTGGTTGTGTGCCAGTGACCTTTGGAATGGGCGGGCAGCCCGACATAGTGGACCATCTGAAAACTGGCTATATCGCTGAATATAAAGATGCCGCAAGCGTTGCCAAGGGAATTGAGTGGGCAATGGGTGCCAATGTTTCACGGCAGTTCCTGCACGATGAGGTGGAGCGCAAGTTTGCCGCCTCGAAAATAGCGCAACAATACATTGAACTGTTTGAAAAAATAAAAACCTAAAAATTATAGTAGATTATGAATACAAAGACATTAATGATGGGGATAGCATGGGCATTATTGCTAGCGATAGTGTGCTGCCCTGCTGCACAAGCACAGAAAAAGAGAAATAAGCCGTATAAGAAACCTGCACAGAAGGCTCTTGTGCTTTACTATTCTCAGACGTCGAACACTAAGGCTGTGGCCCAAGAGATTGCCAAGCAATTGAAGGCCGATATTGAGGAGATAGTTCCAGTGAAACCCTACGACGGTGATTTCCAGGCGACTATTGACCGATGTAAACAAGACCAAAAAGACGGTGTTAAGCCAGAGATAAAGCCTTTAAAGTCAAAACTCAAAAAATATAAGGTAATATTCCTTGGCTTTCCTGTTTGGTTTGGCACCTATGCTCCACCCATTGCCACGCTGCTCGACAAAGTTGACCTGAGTGGTAAGACTATTGTTCCATTCTGCACCTTCGGTAGTGGAGGCTTGGAGTCGAGTGCTGCCTATCTTGGCCAGGCGCAGCCTAAAGCAAAGATTCTTGACGGCTATGGAGTGCGTGCCGCCCGCATGGATGCTATGCCAGCCGAGGTTGACCAGTTTCTCAAGGCTAGTGGTTTCGTCAAGGGCAAGGTCGTGAAGCTCGATGATTTCTCGGCATCTCATCGCGTCAGCAATGACGAGGCGGCCATCTATGATGCTGCAATTGGTGATTACCCTATGATGCAAAACACCAGACCACTTTTCGTTGCTTCGCGCTCTATTCCCGACGGCACTGAATATCTGTTCACCGCCTGCGAGAAGCGAAAGGAGCCAGTTGACCCAAACATCGCGATGCGTCCTCCAAAGGAGATGCAGGTTTATGTGATAGTCCTCGATGGCAAGGCACCTGTGTTTACTAAGGTTGTAAGATAAATGTATAAAAATATATAATCATGCAAACAGTTTTATTTACAAGTACGATATTTGGTCCCATTCACAGCCGCAGGCTCGGGACTTCGCTGGGTGTTAACCTCATGCCTAACGATGGCAAGATTTGTTCGTTCGACTGCCTCTACTGCGAGGCTGGCTACAATGCCCAAGGCCCTGGCACTACCGGCGTTGCAAAGCGTGAAGCGCTGAAAAAACAGTTAAAGGCCAAGCTTCAAGAGATGCACGAGGCTGGCGAGAAGCTCGACGTGATAACCTTCTCGGGCAATGGCGAGCCCACATTGCACCCCAACTTCAAGGAGATAGTGCACGACGTTATTAACTTGCGCAATCACTACTATCCCGAGGCTAAGGTGAGTGTGCTGAGCAATGCCACTATGGCTGGTCGCCCCAATGTGATTGCAGCCCTCAAGCAGGTGGATAACAACATTCTCAAGCTCGACAGCGCTGTGGCCCGCACCATGCGACTGATTAACCGCCCAACGTCGCCCAACGTGCTGCCACAAGGCATTATCGAGGACTTGAAGGCTTACGGCGGCAAGTGCATAGTGCAAACCATGATGGTACGTGGTGAGCATGACGGTCAGATTGTGGACAACACCACCGATGCCGAGATTGATGCCCTCATCAACGCTTATATCGCCATTAAGCCCCGTGAAATCATGCTGTACACTATTGACCGCAAAACTCCCGAGGAAAAGCTTGTGAAGGTGCCTGCCGAGGATCTGAAGCGCATTGCACGCCATATCGAGGCTGAGACTGGAATAACTGTGCAAGTGAGTTGTTAGTTCACAGTTCATAGTTTTTTTGGGGAATGTATTATATTGAGGATAAGGAGTTTGGCAGGGTGTATGTGAGCAAGCGTGCTGGCATGCGCAACATTACCATGCGATGGAAGGGCGACTCGCTCTACATGAATGCTCCACGAGGTGTGCGTGAGGCTAAACTGCGCAGCACTCTTGATAATTTTCGCGTGAAACTACGTGCAAGCAGGGACCAAAACACTGTGGCTTATCACATTGGGCAGGTGATACAATGCTATGGCTTCACACTAACCATCGAAGAGCATGAGAGCCGTCGCAACTCTATCATGTTCAAGCATAGCAGCGACAATGTGGCTGTGCTGGTGCCTAAAGGGCTTGACCTTGAAGAGGCAGAATCGAAGCAATGGGTGTCGAAGGCGTTGAAATTGGCAATCAAAAACCATGCGCAAGAGAGACTCATACCGCTGGCACAAGCTGTTGCCGAAAGGGTAGGGGTGGCTCCAAAACGTTTTGTGCTAGGTCGTGGTGTGCGCAAGCTGGGGCACTGTACTCCAGGCAAGGTGATACAGCTGTCACGAAGCCTGATGTTCCTGCCCGAGGAGCTTATAGAACTTACTATATGCCACGAACTTGCGCACCTGACGCACATGAACCACTCGAAGCAATTTCATGCGCTGGTCGACAGTTATCTAAGTGGTCGCGAACGTGAACTGGAAAAGAAACTGAAAGTCTTCAAGTGGCCAGTGGTGCGATAACTTGATATTCAGAAAACAAAATTAGGTGCCTCAATCGTGAGACACCTAATTTTTATGTTGCGTTATGCGTTTTGTGCATTAGTTGTTCAGGAGGACGGAGTAGACCTCGGTAATGTCGGCCGATGTAATTGAGCCGTCGCCGTTTTGATCACCGTTCACGATGTCGCTCATGTCACCACTAAGGATGAAGTTGTAGAGCGCAGTGATGTCGAACGAAGTCACCTGTCCGTCGCCGTTCACATCGCCAGGAACAACTTGCTGTTGCTGTGCCTCGCCTGGGAGCAAGATATTAGCATGGCTATCAAGTGCTTCAATTTCCTTGAAGTAGGCGCGGAATGGAGCTACGGTGCCGTTGCCCCACTGTGCCACTGAACCGGCAGCGTTAACGTTGTAGATATCCTCAAGGCTCTGCTGAACGAATGTGCCAGCCATCAGGTACTGCTCACCACTAGTGTAGGCGATGGGCTCGGCCTTGAGCAATGCATTGCTAGCGCTCCAGATGATAGGAGTGTTGATGAGGCCGGCAGACTTGTCGATAGAGATGATGTAAGGCACGTTGGCCTCGATGTTCTGCACCTCGGCAAATTTCACCTCACCATTCTCTTCTTGAGCAAAGCGCTCAATCCACAAGCCGTTGCTTGCTGAGCAAGTGGCAGGAGCGAAAGGCAGCACGATGGTGCTCCAGTTCTCGGCAACGCCGTTTTGGCGGGCCTTAGTGAATGTGCGCTCGTAGCTGATGCTCTGAGCAGTGAAGCTCTGTGGAATGAAGTAGCCATAGCCGTCATTGAGAGCGATGCTTTGAGCCACGTTGCCCTTAACCACGTTAAGGCCAGCAAGTCCGTTGGGCACATTCTCGTTCTCACCAATGAAGTATATGGTGTTAGGGTTACCGCTTGGAGTAACGCTGGTGATGTTGAGACCCTCGAGGCGTGCTGCCAGAGCGTTGGCAGGAATTGTGATGTTGCCGCTGGCAGGACCACTGTTGCCCACCATGCTGGTGCCGTCCCAAGTCACGAGACCACGCTGCACCTGATAGTATACAGAATGTCCTGGTTCCACGAGGTTCACTGTCTGCTCGTTCTCGTTTCGGCCATAGATGTTGAGTGCATAGGTTGAGCCGTAGGCGAGGTTGTCGAAGTCGTAGTACAGGGTAACAGTCTCATGAGCAGGAATGCGCAGGGTGGTCTGCTGGTAAGTCACCATAGTGCCCGAGCCATCCTCCACAATGAACAATGGAGCGAGCAGGTAGCGGTTAAACTCGCCGTCGGCATTGTTGGTAACGTCAACCTTGAAGCGTGCATGAGAGTCGTAGATGACACCATCAACAGCGTTGGTAGCCTCAATAACCACAGAGAGGTCCATTGGCACAACAGCTGGAGCTGCTGCTATGGTAACGGTGCCAGTGCCTGGAATCTTGTTGCCGCCCATGCTGCTGTCGTGGAGTGAAAGTTGAGCAGTCTTGGTGCCGGCGTTTTGTGGAGTGAAGTTGAATGTCACAACATTGCTGCCGTGAGCAGGAATCTCGGCCTCGACCACTGTGGTGTACTCGCCGTACTCGTCGATCTGCTCGTTGCTAACATAGAGATAGAGCTTGCCCGAGAAGCGGTCGTCACTGTTGTTCTGAACAGTGACATGGCATTGCTCGGCAGCGCCCACCCTGTGGTCGCCAGTGAACTCGAAGTTGGTTGAAGTGAGGTCGTTGAGTGGGTGGTCGACCAGTGTGGCAGTGTTGCCGCTCACGTTCATTTCAATGTAGTATCGGTCGCTCTCAAGCATTGGAATCCATTCGCTGGTGCCTTGAACCTGGCAAACAGGCACAATCTTATAAGTGCCGTTAGAAATGTTCTTGCCAAAGTAGTAATACTCAGAGCTGTTGCTGTCGGGCCACTTGTCGGTAACCGAGATGGCGCTTGAGTAGTAAGTCATGCTTGCAATCATCTCAACGAAGTTGTTGTTACTGTCGTAGAGTGCAATGCCACGGGCATACTTGGTGCCGTCATCGATATGGTCTTCGGCTGTCACAACCACCTGGCGACGCTTATAAAGTGAGAAACCATTAGAGCCGCGTTCCAGCTCACGGTTGCCCGAGTAGTACATGTTGAAGACTGTGAGCACATGGTTCACGTCATCGCCTTGTCCGGTGTAGCCAGGAGTAATGCCAATGATGGCAGTCTGGTCAATGTTGTAGCCCTCGGCGCTACTAGAGGCACCGATGCCGGCTGCATGAGGATTCATGATGGCCAGCTGGAAGTATCCGTTGCCGAGGCCTCCCCAACCCCAGTTGATGTGGTAGTAGTCGCCCATTTCGTATCCGTCGCACACGAAAGAGTGCCCACCGCCACTGCCTGCACGGCCGTTGTAAACCATGGGTCGACCAGCCAGAAGCTCCTGGTAGACCATGTCTTCCCACGCCTGCTGGTCGTAGTCGCTGCGATAAACGAGCTGTGCGTTATAGTCGAAGTAGTTGTTGAAAGCTTTGGGGATATAGGGGTCGGTGGTTCCCGAAGCTGTGAGGGCATAGGTCATGTGAGCAGCATGTCCCACATAGAGCATGAGAGTGGCAACGGCATCGGTATAAACCTCGTCCTCGCTGCCGTTGTAGCTGTCGATCATGTGTGCCCAGTCAAATGTGGTTACGGGCAGGTCCTCGGTGGTTTGGGTGATGTATTCTCCCATGTTTCCAGTGCCGTAGCCATACTGGTAGCTGGGAATCACCTGAGTGGTCTGTGCAGGATGGTTGTAGTATTTCATTATCTGCGACATGGCAGTAGCCACGCAGCCGGTGTAGGAGGGCTCATACTCACCGTCCTCATTCTTTACCTGAGGGCACTTGTTCCAGTAGGGGCGTGCCTGGTCCCACTTGGTGGTGAGCAGTGGTGCGATAGAGTTGCGGGTGTCGACCACGTTGCGGGCAGCGGCAATGGCGCCATCGATGCCAGCCACTTCATCGAGCATAGAGATTTGCTGAGCATACTCGCTGAGCAAGTTCTTCATATTAGAAGGAGCTTTAGTCTCGTAGAAGTTTCCCTCGTCGCTGTAGCCCAAGATGGGGTTGATGCGGTCATCGCCCGAGACGATGACAAAACCCTGGTTGTTGCCCACGTTGAAGATGTAGAAGGCAGCTTGATTGCCGGCCTTCAGCATGCTGTTGCTAAGGGCAACAGGTTTCAGGCTGCGGTTAGAAATCTGCTTGTTGAGCAGGAAGCTAGATGCTTCCTTGCGTGCTTGGTCCTGGCTGATGGGAGCAGCTTGCACAAGCAATCCCATGCTCAAGAAGAGCATCAGCAGACCAAAAATGCGATTTTTTGTCATAAAAAGTTTGGTTAAAAGGTTTGAAAATAGTTGTTTTATAATTGTTTGGTTTCTTGTTATCTCTCACCTATTTTAGTTAAGAGCGAGGCAAATATACATTATTTATTTGGAAATATAATTGATTGTTTGTCAAATAGTATTTAAAATAGGACAAATTAACCATTTTTTTCAATGAAAATTGCTCATCGATGCAAATCGCCCACTACGACTTGATGTTGAGAAAACTTGATTTTGTGCAAAATACTTGTGTGTTATCACAGAAAAGTGATTAAATTTGTGTCGTTCAATCATCACACAGTTGGCATAATGGAAACTGACCGTAACTTACTCAACGATTTCGCTCGTGAGCAATGGGAGAAAGCCCAAGCTCACCTGAGCAGTAATTACTCGCTCACGCCTGGCGAATGCAGCGAGGTGTTTGCACGGGCTATGGTGGCGCTCTATGACACAATTCGCTGGGGTGGCATGCGGTCGCAGGGGGCGTCGCTGTCGTCGAAACTGGCAGATATCGTCGACAATAAGGCCCGTGAGTATCTTAAGATGATGCGACGCGATGTGCCTGCAAGCGTCAGTGAAAATGCTTCACTAAGCAATGCTAGTGGCAATGAGCATGATGCTGAAATCATTGAGTTGATGAGCAGTTGCGGTAGTGACGGCATTAGAGCACTGGCAATGGAGGTTGCGGGTGTTGACATGGCCCCCCAGGTGGCTACTGCCCGACCAAGCGCATTGCCCTTGCCACCACCCACGACGCCCCAAATGCCCAGTCACATGGCTGGGCAACCGCAGCCTGTGGCTAAGAAGCGTCGCAATTTAGTGCCAATAATGGTTGCCGTAGCGGTATCGGTGCTGCTGTGTGTGGTGGCGATTGCTTTCTTTACCATGCTGAAGCGTGAGATACAAGTGCGCGAGCGAGAGATTGAAGAAAAGATGGCACAAAGTGAAGATGATTATAGTGAAAGCACTTATGATTGGGAAACCGACTCGATTAATGTGGCCATTAGTAATGAACTTGACACATTGCTTGCCGAGGTTGAGGCTGGCAAGAACCTGAAACCTAACATTGCCAAACTAGATTCCCTGTGGGAGGAGTCGAACGCTAACCGTAACAGTGATTATGCCTATTTCACTCCCGAGATAGGGTATATCCTGGCTTGTGCCTACAAGCAGGACAACGACATAAAGAAAGCGAAAACCACAGCCCGAATGGTAATGTCGATTGAGCCACAAGGCACCGAATGGGGCGACAAGGTAAGAAAACTGCTAGAGGAACTCAAAAAGATGAAAGAGTAATCAGCTTTTTCGGAATTCCATGGGGGTCATTCCCAGATGCTCTTTCACGTACTTGCCGAAGAATGAAGTGTTAGAGAATCCCACTCTATCGCACACCTGCTTGATGCTCAAGTCGGTGTTTTTAAGGTAGTATTTTATGTCTTCAATCACTTGTTCCCTTATCCAATCGCATGCCGTCTTGCCTGAATACTTCTTGCATATTGATGTGAGGTGCTTGGGTGAGATGCATAGCTGGCTTGCATAGTATTCCACCGGGCGATATTTGGCCTCACTGTTGTGAAGCAGCTTGATGAAACGTTGAAAGTGATTGCTCGTCAGGTGGTATTTATCATCATTTAACGGCAACATTTGCTTCAATTCGCCACACACGGCAAGAATCGCAGCACTGAGAATAGAATGGATAATCTCATTCCTGAATGGGTTGTCATGGCTGTGCTCAATGACCATGTTGAGCATGTCGTAGAACTGCGAGAAGATTAGCAAGTACTCGCTTTTCAAAGTGATGACATGATTGTGCTGAATGTACATGATGTCGTTCCATATAACCATCTTGTCGCGCAAAGTGCTCTGCAAGATGCTGTTGTTGAGGAACATGGCTTTAAGGTTGAAATCAGGGCTAATCATGATATTGGTAACCACCACGTTTTGCGGCACAATGGCTACCTGATTTTTTTTCAACTCTACAGGCCTACCGTTCATGTGTGCCTGAATGCGCCCATTGGTGCAAATCATTATCACATTCATTGCTATGTGGGCAGCATTAATCTCGGCAAACTTCTGAATGCTGTCGACCACAATGATGTCGTTGTCGGAATATCCAATTTTCACTTCCCCTTTTTCGGCAAGCGATTGCAGTGTTATTTCTTCTTTTTGACTCATGATATTCTGATTTTTGGCAAAATTAATAAATTGCGCCGTAAAAGAATGTTTTATTTGTTAGTTTTTTTGTTTTATTTTTGACCAAAAAGAAAAATCAAATATTGTAGAGGTGTTTTGGAATGTATATATAACTATAATATTATTACTTTTGTAAATAAAATCTAGAGCTTTATGAAGAAAGTAATATTTATTCTGCTGGTTGCTTCATTGATGGCGGGATGCAAACAGAAAGAAGAAAAAGTTGAGAAATATCCCATAAGAGTTGAGACCGAAACGGCAAGATTTGGTGCCGGTGGAAATGGAATGTCCTATGTGGGAGTAGTTGAGGAAAGCGAGGCAACTGCAGTGAGTTTCACCTCGATGGGTGTTATAAAGAGAATGCTTGTGACCGAGGGGCAGATGGTGAGTAAAGGCGAGTTGCTAGCCGAGATTGACGCCACAACACCAACCAGCACAGTAGAGATTGCCGAGGTATCGAATGTGCAGGCCGAGGATATGGTCAAGCAAGCCGAGAATAAATATGCTCAAGCCAAGGATGCCTATGACCGAATGAAAATTCTGCATGAAAACGGCTCAATTCCTGAGGTTAAATGGGTTGAGATGGAAACTAACTTGCGTCAGGCCGAAACAGCTTTAAACACTGCCCGCGCCAACGTGACATCGGCCCAAGCGACTAAAACAATAGCACAAAAAGGCGTTGCCGACACAAGACTTATAGCACCAGTGAGTGGCGTGGTGGGTAAGAGGCGACTCAACGTGGGCGAGACAGCGATGCCTTCGCAGCCGGTGTTGAACATCCTGAATATAGGCACAGTTAAGGTCAAGGTATCGATACCTGAGACCGAACTAAAATACATAGGTTCAAATACTCCATCGTCGATAATGGTAGAGGCTGCTAACGCAACTCTGAGCGGAGGAACCATCGAGAAAGGCATTCAGGCCGATGTGGCTACTCACACCTACGACATACGCATCAACGTGTCGAATCCGAGTCACAAGTTGCTGCCAGGCATGGTGGCTTCGGTGTCGTTCCCTACTATTCAGTCGGCAGCGTCGGCAAGTATTTTCGTCCCAATCAACGCTGTGCAACGTCAACCCGATGGCAGCAATTTCGTTTGGGTTATTGATGCTCAAAACAAGGCCCACCGCAAGGTGGTTACCGTGGGGCAAACCTTAGGCAACCGCATAGCTATTGCCGACGGATTGAGCATAGGTGACAGGGTGGTGACTAATGGCAATCAAAAACTGAGTGAGGGCTCACAAGTTGTGTATTAGGCTATGGAGAAGAAGATGAACTGGCTCAAGTGGCCCCTTGAGCATTATCCCATATCGCTGCTCATCATCGGAATCCTGTTTGTGCTGGGCATTTATGGCATGTATGTGATGCCAAAAGATGAGTTCCCGCATGTGACCATAAGGCAGGGTGTGGTTGTGGCAGTGTACCCAGGCGCCACTACCGAGGAGGTGGAGCAGCAAGTGACTCGGCCCCTTGAGCGATATTTGTTCACCTATGGTGAAGTGAACCGTGCGAAGACATCGACCACATCGCAAAATGGCATGTGCTACACGTTTGTGAGGTTGAACGACAACGTTAACAACAAAGATGAGGTGTGGAGCAAGATAAAGCACGGTCTCAACACCTTCAAGAGTCAATTGCCCTCGGGGGTGCTGGCGCTGGTTGTGAACGACGACTTTGGGAGCACCTCGGCGTTGCTCATTGCCATCGACAGTAAGGAGCGAAGCTACAGCGACCTGAAGCAGTATAGCGATGAAATAAGTGATCGCTTGCGCAGGATACCATCGGTGTCGAACGTGAAGGTGTATGGCGAGCACAAGGAGCAGATAAGTCTGTACATCGACCGTCAGCGCCTGCAGGCCTACGGCATCGACGACCGAATGCTGATGATGGGTCTGCAATCACAAGGCATAACGACCATGAGTGGCAGCATAAGCAATGCCGACCAGCAGGTGCCTATTCATGTGGAACCAACGCAGAACAGCGAAGAAGAAATCGCCAATCAAATCATATATTCCGATGCAGCATCGGGAAAGGTGGTGCGTGTGAGGGATATTGCGCGAGTTACCAGGGAATATGACTCACAGGCGAGCCGCATTGAGCAGGATGGGCACCCTTGTGTGTTGCTGTCGATGGAGATGACACCAGGCAACGATGTGCTGCAATATGGCCGCGAAGTGGAGAAGGTGCTCGACGATTACAGGCAGAATGAACTCCCCAGCGATGTTAACGTCACCCGCATAGCCGATAAACCCAAGGTGGTGAGCTTGAGCGTTACCGACTTCTTGCGCGACCTGCTCATCTCAATGCTCATTATCATTCTCGTGATGATGGTGCTGTTTCCCCTGCGCTCGGCGATTGTGGCAGCCATTACGATACCGTTAAGCACCTTTGTGTCGGTGGCCATAATGTACTTTGCGGGCATTGAGCTCAACATTGTAACGCTGGCAGCCCTTATAGTGGTGCTCGGAATGATTGTCGACAACAGCATTGTGGTTATTGACGGATATCTGGAATATCTGGGCAAAGGCTATGAACCCAAGCGTGCCGCTATCGACTCGGCAAAGCAGTATTTCCTGCCCATGATGCTGGCCACGTTGTGCATAAGCATCATCTTCTATCCTTTCTTGATAACCATGAAAGGAACTTTCTATGATGCCCTGAAAGACTTCCCCGTCACTATCACAATAAACCTGATGGTGTCGCTGCTTATAGCAGTGACCATCATACCCTTGCTTGAAGTGCGCATCATCAGGCCTGGCAAGGTGAAAACAGGTGGAAACGCTATCACCAATGGTGTGCAGCGCACCTATAACCATGTGCTTGACTTCACATTCAGGCATCCGTGGATAACAATCTTGACTGGTATTGTGGTGATTGTGCTGTCGTCGGTGATAGTGAACACGCTCAAGATACGCCTTTTCCCCTATGCCGACCGTGACCAGTTTGCCGTAGAGATTTTCCTGCCCGACGGCAAGGGAATGGCCGATACTGAGCGAATAGCCAACAAGGTGTATCAGGAGTTGAAAAAAGATGCCAATGTGGTGGGAATCACCAGCTTCATAGGGTGCTCATCGCCACGATTTATGGACGCCTATGCACCTCAAATGGCTGGCAAGAATTATGCTCAGTTTATTGTTAACACCAAGTCAAACAAGGCTACAATCGATATGCTGGCAAAATATCAGCCCATGCTAGGTGAAGCATTTCCTAATGCCTATGTGAAATTCAAGCGCCTTGACTATCTTGAGGTCAACGAGCTGGAATATCGTTTCTATGGCGATAACATCGACTCGCTGCATGTGGTGGCCGAGCACTTGATGGAGCGCATGCGAGAGATGCCCGAGCTGGAATGGGTTCACACCGATTATTTACAACCCTATCCCATAGTGAATGTGGAGCTCGACCCAGTGGCTTCGGCGCAGCTAGGTGTGACAAGAAGCAGCGCTCAGCTCACCCTTGGCGCCATGACTAGCGACCTCAAGGTGGGAGAAGTGTGGGAAGGCAATAACGATGTGCCCATAGTTGTGAAGGATGATGCCGTGCTGTCGTTCTCAAGCGTTGGCGACATAGGCCTGGCGACCACCAATTCAATACTGGCTGGAAATATCGAGGGCAAGAACTCAACCGTTCCGCTCAGGCAAGTGGCAAAGGTGGCACCCATGTGGAGCGAAAGCCGCATCATGCACCGTGGCGGCGAGCGTTGCATCACCGTGACAGGGCAGTTCAAGCAAGGCGTTTACACGGGTCCTGTCGAGAAAAATATTGCAAAAATCATGGAGGAAGAGATTCCCATTCCTCAAGGAGTGCGTTGCGAGGTGGGAGGTGAGATTGAATATGGCAACGAGGCTCTGCCACAGATATTCTGGGGCATAGTAATTGCCATGATAATCATTTTCTTCTTCCTGCTGTTTAATTTCAAGAAATTCGGTATCACGCTTGTGTGCATCGCTGCTTTAGGACTGATGACACCCGGCACTCTGATAGGACTAGGACTGATGGACCGAGCTTTGGGATTGACGTCAATATTTGGTCTTATTACACTTATGGGTATAATAATGCGCAACGAGATTCTAATCTTTGAACATGCCAACGACCTGATAAAGAAATATATAGAAGAACATGGCGACTGGAAGGTTGACCGCAAGGCCTACAACAAAGCCGTTAAGCAGGCGGCCTACGATGCCGGCAAGCGCCGCATGGTTCCCATCTTCCTCACTACCGCTACAACGGCGGTTGGTGTTGTGCCCATGATTATAGCGCAGTCATCGTTCTGGATGCCTGTGGGCGTGACTATCTTTGCCGGTGGCATTGGTTCGCTGATTATGGTTGTGACTATGCTGCCCGTCATTTATTGGAAAACAAACTTAAAATAATAACTCACTATGAGACATTTGTTGTCATTAGTTGTCGCTGTTATGGCTTTTGCCCTAGGTGAAGCGCAACCAACCTATAATATTGAACAATTGTGTGACTCGGCACGTGGTTGCAACATAGCTATTAGGGCTGCAAAGCACGATATTGAGGCTGCAAAGCTTCAGAAGAAAGAGGCTCACATGAACTATTTCCCCACCGTGAGCGCCACGGGCATGTGGTTTCAGGCCAATAAAGGCATGGCCGAGATGACCATCAAGCCTCAAGATTACATTCCTAGCGATTTGGGCCAGATGATGGCTCAAATGTTGCCGCCGCAAATCCTTGCCTCGATGTCAAATCCTATCAACGTGTCGATGATGAAGAATGGCCTTATAGCTGGGGTTGCAGCCGTTCAGCCAGTGTATGCCGGTGGACGCATCATCAATGGCAACAAGCTTGCCCGGGTGGGAGAGGACGTGAGCCTGTTGAAGCTTGAAATGAAGGAGGACGAGGTGGAGAAAACCACTAAACAATATTTTTGGCAACTGGTGTCACTGCAAGAGAAGATAAAGACTATTGATGCCTCGGAGGTTTTGCTGGGCGCTATATCTAAGGATACCGAGGTGGCATTGAAAGCAGGCCTGGCCATTCGTAACGACCTGCTTCAAGTTCAACTGCGACAAAATGAGCTCACGAGCCAAAGGCTGAAACTGAACAACGGTATATCGATGGTGAAAATGCTGCTGTGCCAGTATTGCGGCCTGAGAGACACTTCGTTCTCTATTTCCTACGACGTTGACTCTCCCTTGCTCATTCAGCTGAGGCAGGATCATGACATGGCGGTGTATAACACCACTGAGTATAAGCTCTTGAACAAGCAGGTTGAGGCATCGCAGCTGCAAGAGAAGATGACTCGTGGAGAGAATCTGCCCACGGTGTCGGTTGGTGCTGGATATAATTATCATAATCTGCTCGACAGGAATCACTCGTTTGGCATGGTGTTTGCCACCGTGAGCATTCCAATCTCGGGATGGTGGACCAATAAGCATGCCATTAACCGCAACAGGATTGAGAGCCTTAAAGCCAGGGAACAACTCAATGATAATGCTCAGTTGCTGAAAATACGCATGCAGAACGCATGGAATGGAGTGGAAGAGGCCCGTGACCAAATGAAGCTGGCACAACTCAGCATTGAGCAGGCGACCGAGAACCTGCGCGTGAACCGTGACCTGTACTCGGTGGGAATGTCGAAGATGAGTGATTTGCTCGAAGCGCAACTACTATATCAGCAAGCATGCGACAAGCGCATCGATGCCTTTATCGAGTATCAGTGCAGAATGCTTGATTATGAGCAGGCGATAGGGGAGTGACTCCCGTGTTTGCCCTGGTGAGAACGGGGTTGCTGTTACCTTAGCAGCTGGATTAAAAGGTAGATAAGCAGGAGTGCAAAGATTACGAATCCGCATCCTGGCAGGGAGCATGTGCAGCCATGCGTGCGTGGCATCGAGTCGGGGTTGTTTTGGGCTTGCTCGAGCTGCTCCTTGATTTCTTTCTCGGTGTGGTAGCGACGTCCACGGTTCCAGTAGTTGCTTGTGACGCGTGTGTCGTGGTCGATGAGAATCTTGCGAGGGTGCATGCCGTCGAATGGCGCCACCACCTTGTTGTCCTCGAGCTGCTGCATGAGAGACTCGGCGCGCTCGGGCGTGATGTCGAAATAACGCTGCAGCATGGGCAGAGTGATGGCGTCGCAGGTCTTGATATAGTCGACAGCGGCGCTATATAGAGGGTCGAGATTTTGCAGCTTTTCTTGTGTTTCATAGTACTGCTCGCCCTTGAATTGTGGTGGTTGTTGAGGCTTCAGTTCCTCGATTGTAGCTTTATCGTTAGGAATGTAGGCAATACCTTCAACGATTTTGAGCACCGACATGCAACTGGGGCATGTGATGGTGTGGTTGAGCTTGATGAGTTCTTCTTCACTTTGCTGTGAAGTGTAGCCGCACTTAGGACATTCGATTTTCATGACACGTTTAAGAGTTACCTGTTATATTCCGTGGTCACCCAGGAGAATGTAGACTATGAAGAAAATAGCCACAACGATGATGGTGAAAGTGATGCATCCGCCAATGCTGAATATTCCCTTGGGAGTTTCGTTGTCGCTGCGGTTGCGATTGCTTTTTGATGGTTTACGGGTGCTGCTTGCCATGGGTTGTCTTACTCGATTACGGTAGTCATAATTATAGTTGCCCGAAGAGGGGTGAGAGGGGAGAGGTGAGGTGTGAGAGTGTGGAGAGGGGAGTGGAGAGCGTGGTCCTTGATAGGCTGGTGGTTGCACTTTTACATATTTTCCGCACTTTGGGCAGTAATTGATGCCTTTTCTCAGGAAAGTGCCACAATTCTTGCAGTAACGCATCACGTCGTCGCGATACTGCTGGTTGTCGTTGCTGGCAGTAGGCTTGTAGGCGGGAGGTTGCGCCCAGGTGGTCGCTGTTGAGGTTCCATTGTCGCTTGCCGCAGGTTGTGATGGTTCTTGCTGAACAGGATCTTTGACATAGCCGTCCTGCTGGGCTTCGTCGTCGAAATAGTCGAAGTCGGCAGCGTTTTGCTCAAATCCTTCCAAGTCAATCTCGCTGAGGCACTGAGGACACACGTAGTGGCCCTCGAGTTTCTCGATTTCCTGAATTGAGACGTCGATATGTTTCCCGCAATTGGGGCAGAAGATATGCATGGAAAAAGATAGGAAGTATTGAAGTAGGAAGTATGAAGTATGAAGTATGAAGTGAAAAGTGGGGATATTAGATTCTTTTCCTTATTACTTCATACTTCTTCCTTCCTGCTTTGTTAATTGATTACTCGTAGTGAACGATGGCTTTAACCACGATGTGCCACTTGCCGTTCTCGAGCTGAGCACGACCAGCGCGATCGGTAACGATGCGCGACTTGCCGGCAGTCGACTGGATGTTGTTGCCCGAGCATGCACGGGTGAGGGTGTCGCCTGGCATGAGCAGTGCGAGCTTGTGGGCCTCGGTCTTGTTGATAACGCTGAACGAGCCACTCTTGCCGTTCATAGTGGTGAGCTCAAAGATAGAGTTTCCAGGCTCATATTGCGATGATGAGCGTGAGAAGTTGTCGTCCTCGTCGGGCTTGGCCATGAAGAGAATGCGAGGCTCGCCAAAGCTTGAAGTCTTAGCTGGTTCCTGCTTGGGTTCCTCTTTCTTGGTCTCAACTGGAGCCTCCTGCTTGGGCTCTTCTTTCTTAGGCTCAGCCTTCTTGCTTGCAGCGGCAGCAGCAGTTGCTACAGTTGCAGCGGCAGGCTTGTTGTCAAACTCGATCTTCTGGGTTTGTGCCAATCCGTCTTTCTCGTCGAGATTATTGTGCTTGTGGTGTTTCTTACCCTTGTCGCCATCGGCTACTGGAGCGCCTTTGAGTGCAGCACGCAGTTTGTCGATTTGCTTTTGCATGTTGTTGATGTCGTCGCGGTTGTCGCGAGCCATTGCTTGGTTCTCCTTGCGTGCCTGCATTGCCAGGAAGGTGCCTATTGCGCCCAGTGCAAGACCCAGGATAGTGAGGATGTAGAGCAAGCCGTGGCTTGAATCGCCCTCGCTCTTGGCCTCGGCAGCCTCGCCCTCGGCATTAGCAGCACTGGCAGTAGAGTCGGTGGCTGCTACAGCAGCGTCGGTACCGGCCTCGGGAGCGGCATTAGGAATGATTTCATCGGGTTGAGTTTTCACGTCGTCGCCACTGTGGCTTGCGTTGTATTTCTCAACGTCGCGCTTCACCCCATTCTTGATTACAGCGCCCTTGTCATACTCGGCAGCGATGGTCGAAATCAGTTTCTCAACGTCGCCAGTCTCATTCTCGTGTTTTTTAAGCTTGTCGTAAAAAACAACCCACTTGTCGCGAGCACCGTACATCACCTTCAGGTCATCGAGCGAGTAGTTCTCGTTGGTGCGACTGATTACTTGTGACTCATTTTGTGCAAAACCCAGGTCGGTGGCAATCCACTGAGCGCCAATGGCGAGACCATGGTTCCACTGTCCTTGCGAGAGATTCTTGGCGCCATCTTGAGCGCTGATTGAGGTCATGGCTGCCATGACACACACTAGTGTAAAAATAATTTTTTTCATTTCGATAAATGGTTTTTATTGTTTATGTTGTTATTATTTTTCTTGTTACACGGTGCTTGAGATAACCTCGTTGCACAGGTTCTTCAACAGGTTGTGGCGAATGATGCCGATGATTGGGTAGAAGAATGGCACGTCCTCGATGGCCTCGTCGCCGCTGTAGCGTCCCTTGAGGTAATTGCCAATGCCGGCAGTGAGGTAGTTGCCAATGTTGTCGCCCAGCACGCTGTTGAAGATGCGGAACACCTTGTTGTCGATGCCGAATTCATCTTTGGTCACGTTGTCGCACAGACCCACGAAGAACTCGTTGAACTTCTCGACCTTCTCGATGAGCTGGTCGCGCACCTCTATCTCATAGACAGACTTGATGGTCAACGGTTTGTCGTCGAGCATCGAGTAGCAGTACTTCATGGCGTTGACGTTGCGTGGAGTGAGACGATTGACGTCGACGTTGCCATCCATGCGCAGACTCTCGAGCTTGATACCGCCGCGGCAAGTAATCTGCTTGGGGCTCTTGTGCTCAATCTTGATAGAGAATCGCTCGGTGTACTCCTGCTCAAACACACGCTCTAGAATGAGCCTTGTGAACTCGGTAACCTGGTCTATGCTGCCCAAGATATTGAGAATCTTAGAGCCAGTGCCGCTGAAGTATATCTGCTTGGGCTTCTCATAGTTGCGAGCCCGCATCGACTGTGCAATATAGTAGATGATGGCGGCATAAAAGTACATGAATATGAGCTTGCGCTGAGCGTCGTTGCGCAGCAGCGTGTTATAGCTGTAGATGTTGCGGTCAACCTCGCGCAGGTTGCGCAGCTGTTCCACATTCTCAATCGAGAAGAGGAATGCATTCACGTCTTGTGAGCGCTTGCGCTTGAGCACATCTTGCAGGATGCTGTTGAGGTAACCTATGTCGTTGTTCTTTGAAATGAGTCGCTTGAAATACTCGCCATAGTGACGAATGAGCGGGTTGTTGTCGGCATCGCGCTCGGTGAAGGCGTCGCCAAAGATGGCATCGCCGGCAAAGCGGAACGACGAGATTGCCACGGGCTCGGTGTCAAGTCGGTTGGCAGTGGGCTGATAGATGACAGTGTCGGTAGTGCCACCACCTATGTCGATTGATACGAAGCTGCCTCCACTCACATCATCGCCCTTGTAGAAATAGGCAGGCGCAATGCTCTCGGGGTAGGCGTGCAAGTGGCTGGTGTCGTCGCCAAAGTAGGTGTGATACAGCTCGTTCCACGTGTCGTCGAGCTTGCGGCGGTCGCTACCTCCCATGCTCACGGGGAAGAAGTAGACGATGCTTGTGCGGTTTAGGTCGCCGTTCTCAAGCAATACCTTAGCCTTGATGAGCAGCACGAGTTCGCGCAGGAATTCGCGCGACAAGGTGATATCACCCATCCATTTCAGGTTGGTAGTGATGTCATATCCGTCGAAGTACTGGCGCTCATAGAGGAACGGTATGTTGATGTCGGCAAAGAGTTTGTGCCCACCAGTGCTGATGTCGTTGCGTGCAAGAGCACTGCGCAGTGGGAAACCGTACACGTTGTCGATGTCGCTAGGCAGGAATTCCACGCGCTGCAGCTGGTCGGCAAAGAGCAGTGTGCCACGCTTCAAGAGTGAAGCAATGAGCACCTGGCGGTCGCTGTGGGCAAACTCCAGGTCTTGAGCGTCGTTGCCACGCTCCGACCACTCGACATGGCTGTTGGTGGTACCAAAGTCGACGGCAAAGATAAGTTCCTTGTTGCTTGCTACATAGGGTTTCCACAATGGCACGATGTAGCCAGTGAAATTGCCCGAAGGCGTTGTGACATCGGCTTTCACAATGTCGAACGAGCCTTCGAGGTCGTAGTATTTAGTGCAGTAGGTGCCCTGGGTGCGGGTTTTTCCGCTAACCTTGAGGTCGCCAGTGGTCATTCCGTTCTGCATGAATTCGAGTGTGGCATCGCCACCATCAATCATAGAGAACAGCTGCACTGTGTAGTCGTCTTTATAGTTGGTGCGCACAAATGGGAAGATGGCAGCCGACATTATCACGTTGGTGATGATGCGGCCTGTGCCACGTTTCTCGTCGAACTGCCACGATGGGTCGTCGATGGGGTAGTAGTTGCGGGTAAGCTCGATGTAACGCTTCTTGAGTGGCACTCGCAGTGTCACGTTGACCGAGCCGTCGATAAGCTCTTCCATCTCAAGCATATCGCGCCCGCACACCTGCTTGGTGACATCGCTTGCGTTGAAGTACTTGAAGAACTCCTGGGTGAGTGGCAGCAGGTAGCCGTTGCGTGATGCCACGGTCTTGTTGATGACGTTGCCGTTGAAGTAGTGGGCATCATCGATGGGACCTGCCAGACGGATGAGAGTGTCCTGCAAGAAATCACCAGTGGTGATGAATGGGTAGATTATGCTCGTGTCGGGCAGTTTGCGCTTGGCAATGGGTGTGTTGCCCACAAAGACTTGAGTGGAGCTGTCCCATTCCTTGTCGATATAGATATAGTGGTCGACACTGCCGTTGAAGTTATTGCGCAGTACCAGTGGCAATGTGCCCTCAACCTCTCTAGTGGGAGCGATTACAAAGTCGCTGCTGGCTGCCGAAGTCTTGATGTCGCGTGCGCGCTTGTGGTAGAGTCGTGCTCCAAGCACAGTAACCTCGTCGTCGCCCACAAAGGGGTCGAACTCCAGGTCGAGGCGCTCAACCAGTCGTGGGGCGAGTTCATAGCTCAGAGCCTCAAGGTTAGGCACCACTTGTGTGAGTCGCCTGTAGAGTTCAGGCTTGCGCTCCATGATGATGTCCTTGTTCTTGAGCATGTAGTCATACACACCCTTCACTGCAGTGCGCAGCGTTGGGAAGGCGTTGAAGAGCATGAACATGTAGTAGACGAAGTCTTCGTCGCGTTGCCACAGGTCGCGTGTGTCGCTATCGAAGAGCGAAATGCCCTGTTCCACCTTGATGCCAGCAATGGGCAGCTCGCTCTCGCGTGGCACTGCTATGGTGAGCGACGATGGCGATGTGGCACCTATCACCTGGCTGTTCCACAGCAGGATATACCAGTCGGTGAGCAGGTTGAAGTTGTACTTGGTGTCGCTGGTGAGGAAGAGCTCGAGGGTCTCACCGTAGAGCTGGTGCTCGGGCTCGCTCTTGAGGCGCTCTATCTGCTCATCGCGGTTCCATCGCACGATGTGCAGATAGTCTTTATGGTTCTCGAAGTCGAAGAAGAGCTGCGCCACGTCGAGGGCATTAGACACCAGTCGCTTATCCATCATCGTGCCACTCAGGCGAGCATTGCTGGCAAGGTGCTCAAAGGCGTTCTTCACCAGGTCGAGTTGTGCAAAAGGACTTGGAATAGCAGTGCGAGGGTTCTCGCTCATGCCGCCATTGGGGTCCTTGATTAGCTTGATGTCGTCGTCGACGTAGGGAGCTACTGGAATCCAATCCTGTGCGCTGGTCTTCGTCGTCTTATTGTTGTATGATAGTACTTGACTCATAATAGTTGTCAGTTATCAGTTATCAGTAGTCAGTTATCAGTTTTTCTAATTGATGTTGTCGTAACGATCGGTGATGATTTTCTCGGCTGCTGTGTAGAAGAGGTCCATGAGCTTTAGCTCGGGATTGCTGCCGTACTTATTGTTGTCGCGGCTGAGCTTGTTCATTTCGGCCTTAAACACGTCATTATCGACCTTCTTGCTTCCGAAGATGCTTTTCTTGGTAAGCACTTTGTGGATGGCCTTGGTCATATCCATCTCACCCTCGTTGAAGAGGTTCACGTGGCGGCGGTTGTGCAACAGCTCAGTCATCCACTCGATGTAGCTGTCGAAGAACTGCTGAGTGAGCACGCGGTAGAACTGTGTGCCTAAGAATTCGCGTGTAATCTTTGGGCTGTCCTCGGTAAAGCCCTGGCCAATGATGTTGTTAAGGCCAGTGCGCAGGAATATGTAGAGCAGATGTAGCTTCACAAGCGGACGGTAGATGAGTTGACGCGTCTCTTGACCGAATCCCGAGAAGTCGACGAAATCGGTGTCGTGCTCCAGTCCATACTCAAATGCCTTGGTGGGCAGTGGATCGCCAGTGGCAAGGTCGGTGAGTTCGCTGTCGGCAAGGCTCAAGAACTTGAATGGCGCCATGGCACCCACCATCTCGATGAGGTGGGCAGGGTCGTGCTGGTCGCGCTTGTCGCCTGGGTCGTAGGCATAGGGTGCATTGTGTCCGTGGTCGCCCAAGTAGAAAATGGCGTTGACGGCGTTGCGTCCGTTGCCTGTGAGGGTGTTGTTATAGTATTCGAGCGCACTTTGTGTTTTTACCACAAAGTCGGCGTTGTCGATTCGCTTATCGTTCTTGTCGTCGCTCTCCATGAGAGAGAAGTAGGGGAGCACTGTGAGGCCGCCAATGGGTGCACGCTGCAAGAAAGCCTTGTTCTTGGCATCGATGTTCTTGGCTTGGCGTATGTTCTTCACAATAATGGGGAAGCCGGCAGCGCCAGTTCCACCAAAAATGCTGCTTATGAAGAAAATGCGGTCGCCGTCGGCAAAGACGTTGGCAAATGCCTTAAACTCGTTGCTGTCCTTCACTCCGTTTAGTGCCACGCTGCCAATGTTGGGCGACCCCACGAAACCAATGCTCATTTTGTTCTCTAGCTGGTAGTCGGCAAAGAGCAGCGATGTGAGTGCTTGGTTGGGCTCGTTCATAGTGTTATAGCTGATGAAGTCGCGGAACTTGTAGTTCTCGACCGCTGCCAGGTTAAAGATGAACGAGTCGTCGAGAGGCACTTGGCTACTCGACACCACTTCTTTGAGCGTAGATATCTTGGTGGCGAAGAATCCCTCGGCATTGGCGTTCTTGCCATAGAGTTTCTCACGGATGGTGCCGTAGGCGCTGAGCAGTCGCTCGGTGCGCTTGAGGTCGGCGTTCGACTTGTGTGGGTCGATGATGATGGGCACTATCTCAAGGTCTTGCAGGGGACGTCCGCTTGAGTCGACAGGTCGCACGCCGGCAGCGCACAACATAATCATCGACTTGAGCACGCGAGACCCCGTCCCGCCTATAGCAAATATAAAAAGTTTCATTTATCGTTATTTATTGTCGTTATCGTTTATTGTTTTTAGGGATTTTATGGATTACATAGTGAGAAAAAATTCTCACCTCTTCCCTCTCACCTCTTCCCTCTCACCTCTCACTTCGCACTTATTGAGGAATAGGAGTGTGGCGGCAGTTACTGCTCCACCACCTGATTGAGAACGAAGCAATCACAAATGTCAATGCAGTGAACAGGATGTTATATATCTGGAAGGTGAATACGGCAGTGCCATAGTCGAAGCCTTCAAGCAAATTAGACACTACAATAAAGCACACCACAGGGGTCAACACGGCTGTAACGCCAAGCATTGCCAGCCAGTGATACCAGCGGTCAAACTTCACTGAGTTGATTACATAGTAGTAGATTGCAGCCATGCCCCACGACATCGCAACTGTGACGGCTGCCACGGTGCCATAGGCGCCAGTGTTGTACATCTGGTCGCTGAAGCCGTTAACACTGTAAAGCGCTTCATAAAGCTCTACTCTAAAAATCCAGAACAGCACACTAATCACTGCTCCAAGAACTAAAAAAATTAATTTATCTCTCATTTTAACTATGAACTATGAACTTTCAACTATAAACTTACTTAGTCTTCAAGTTTGATTATAATTTTTCCATAACTGTCGTTTCCTGCCGAGAAGGCATCATATATTCCCTGCAAAAAGCGTTCCAAACCGAAGGTTGTGGTCGAGAATCCTGCAGCGTTTGGATCGATATCGCTTGTCGACGATGACTCCTTGATCCACTCGGGGAACTGATTGGCAAGGGTCATACTCAGCTCGTCGCGCGAGGTGTTGAACTTACCCTTGGCAGTAATCAGGTGTGTCATGCCGTCGAGGTAGGCGCGGTTGTTGTTGGTCACATCGTCGTGCTTGATGGCACGGATTGTGATGTCGAAACCACTCTGTGACTGCACGTTATAGTTTGCCACATTGGTCAGGAACGAGTCATCCTTGGCCAGAGGCTTGAGATTGGCTGCGATGGTGAAGCACAGCACGCCAGTCTCACGGTCGCCCTCGCAGTGTGTGAGCAGATTCTGCTCGCTGCGCGACTGGCGGAATCGGCCCACGTTGTCCTTCCAGTCAGGAACAACCTTGAAGTTAAGTTCGCTTGCTGCCTGGTTGAAGCGATAGCTGTTCTTCAGGCCACCGGGGCGCAAGAACTTGGCAAAGTTGTCGTCGGCATTCATGCGGTCGATAGTCGACGCGTCGGCAACAATTATTACATAGAACGGACGCTTGCCGTTGTAGCTGAAAGGAGCTCCGTTATAGGGGTAGTACTGCCCGTTATAGTCGCCCATGAGCTGATTCACGATTATCGACTTGCCCTTGTAGGTCTTGAAAATGCTGGTTGCAACGCTGTTCTCCTCGTTGAGGATTTTCTCGACGCTCACGTCGGCAGTGTTCTGCGGCGAATAGATAAGGTCGGTGATGAGCACGCTCACGTTGCCTGGTTTCTGAGCCTGGATAATCTTCTCGAAGATGAGCTTGAAGTCGGTGTAGCTGGCATTGCCAGTGCCCTTGGTGCTCTCGTAGATGTTGCGGTCCTGAAGGAAGGAGTCGACGGTGCCGCTGTAGGGGTAGATGTTGTCGTTCACGATGTTGATTTTCGTGCCTTCCTTGCTGGGGAAGAAGTTGATGAGGTCGTTAACGGCTTTCTTCAACTGACCACCGCCTCCAGGAGTGTCGTAGGGTGTCATTGACCCGCTGCGTTCAAAGTAGATGGTGAGGGTGAGCTCCTTGAGTCCATAGCCTGTGATGTCCCATGTCATGGGTGGGCGCAGCTTGCTGCCAATCTCGTTGATGTATTTACCCAAAGCCTCGACGTTGATGTCGCCACTCTCGGTAACGAACTCGGCATAGCTTTTGGGGTTTTCCTTGATGAGGGCACATATTTTCTCGTAGCATGCCTGTGTGGTGTCGCCATCGATAAATGCCTTTTTCACAGCTTTCTCAAGGCCGCCACCGCCACACGATGCGGCTGTAAGTGCCATTGCAAGCATCACCAGTGCTATGCTCAGCATGTTATATACTCGTCTTATCATGTTCATTCTCAATGAGTTTAAAAACTATGTTTTTAATAATTGTTCTCAGGTAAAAAATGCTATTTCACCTTATAACTTGCAAAACTACAAAAAAATATTTATTTACGCGTTAAATAAACAAGAATTAAGAATCTTTTTAGTAAAACTTTAAAAACAATAAAGCAGAGCGTGACAATTAGCTTTTTGCCATTTTTAGAAAACACACCCACTTATCGCCGAGTCGTGCACGATGATAAGTGGGTGAGATGTGTCGTGAAAATTGTGCTTGGTTAGCTCCAGGTCACAGGACCGTAGTAGGGCTTGAGGTTGCTGACATGTGTCCAGTAGATAGTCTCGTCGGACGAGCCGTGATACAGGCCATACCAGTTGCCTTTTTTCTTCACTACATACACTGGTTCGCCGTCTTCAATTTGATAGGCGATTGAGTAGTTTGTGCCTGGTCCGTAGCGCAGGTTGCAAGTGCCTATTGCAGTATACCATCCCTTGCGAAATGTTGACTTGTTAGTCTTTGATTTCTTGGTAATTAGGGTGGTGGCACTATTGCAGTTTTGACCTGCATTTTGGGTAGGGACATCGCCTGCTGTAATGCTCAGCGCCACTATGGCTGCAAAGGCTAGTAAAAAAGTTTTTTTCATAAGTGTAAAATTAGTGCTGTTTTTCAAAAGTTGATTATCGATAAGAGGTTACAAATATACAAAAAAATATTGACTTTGGTTGGCTTTAAAGATTTTGTTTGAGAAACAGTTGTTTTTAACTCTCCAGAGTCACATTTAGGAATCTATTGCAATAGTTTATTTGTTAGATAAAATCTTGATAACTAGAAAAATATGTCTTGTTTTGCCAAAATTATGCTAAAACAATTATTCTCTCAGCATAATTTTATTTGCATAATCAATTACATGAACATTGCTAAAATCTGAATTTGTGAGTTCTTTTGGGAGCATCAAATTCAGCAATTTTGAAATTTAATTACTAACTTTGGGGCATATTAATAATAGTTGCAATTTTAAACAAAAAATGATATGAAATCCTCTTTTTTAGATATAATGCCATCTCTCACAAGACATCAAGCAAGCTTAGCATTCTCTCGTTCAATTGCATTTTCCCGCATTCTTATTATTATTTGTGCTGTGGTGTGCTCGCTTGGGGCATGTGCGGGCGAGTCGGCTAAAGTTAGAACCCACAGGGCAACTAAGCAGAGGCAGCAAAGCAAAGCCAGTGTGACTTCGCAAGTGACAAAAAGCAATAAACCTCTTGTTTTGAGCGATGACGACAAACTTTGCGTCGACAAGGTTAATGAGCTGGCATTCATTCTCATGAAGAAACAGTCGGCCGAAGAGCCTTTCAAGAGCTTCACTTTCTCGCCGTTGAGCGTGAGCTATGCGCTTGCCATGGCCAGCAACGGTGCCAGTGGTGCCACGCTTAAGGAGATAGAGGCGTTGACCGGGCCGTCGACAGCGACAAACTCTTTCTATAGCCGATATTTGGCTCATTTCACGCCATCGGTCGTGATGAGCAACTATCTCGCGATGAGCAAGCGGTTTATTATCAATCCAGATTACATTAAGGCTATTACAGGCGTATATAACGCCCAGGTGAGCAACCTTGACTTCGGCACCAGCAAAGCCACTCAGCAAATCAACGACTGGATCAAGCAGCAGTCTGGTGGCGAATTTGATAACATTGTCAAAGAAACTCATCCCAACGAAATTATATATCTTGTCAATTACTTGAAATTCAAGGCGCTGTGGGAGAATCCTTTTGACAAGAAATTCACTTTTGACCGAGAATTCATCAACGATGACGGCACCACCATGCAAGTGCCTGCTATGTTCCGGTATTTTCGTGAGCTGTACTATGAAGATAATGCTTGTCAGGCTGTATCTATGAAATATGACAACAGCGAGTTCAGCATGCTCGTGGTCTTGCCTAAGGACTCAAAAATTGACAAGTTCCTCACTTCGATGGGAGCTAACGAATTCAATCGCATTATCTCAAGTCTTAAAGCCCCTGAAAGGGTGGTTGACCTTATTTTGCCTCGATTCTCAACCGACTGTAGTATGAACTTGCGCGACATGCTTGCAACCTTGATGCCAACAGCCTTCAACGACAATGCCGACTTTAGCCGCCTGAGCAAGGCGCATTCTTATATCAACCGCTTCACGCAGGACACTAAGATTACCGTCAACGAGTATGGCACCGAAGCCAGCGGTGTGACAGTGCAGAGCAACATGTTTAAATCAATCAATCTGCCCTTCAACGCCACTCATCCCTTCCTCTACTTCATCTACGATGAGACCACCCACGCAATCCTGCAAGCGGGCCAGTTCTGTGGCGACAACTAAACATGCATGGATAACAAAAACATAGTTTGTTGTCCTTGTATATATTTGTTGCCTTTGTTTGAAAAAGGAGAGAAAAGTAGTGTGTTTAGCTCAAGATGCACCTAAATTATGAGTGCAAAACGGTGCTTTTTGCATAAAAACGTCACAAAATTGCTTAACATTTTTGCCATTAAATAAAAAATGTATACCTTTGCGTGCTATTTTTGTGAAGTATATATTTTTGCAAATAAAAAACATAAAATATAATTATAATGGCAGCATTAGAAAAAATTAGAAAAAGGGCCGTTATCCTGACAATTGTCATTGGTGCAGGCCTACTCGCATTTATTCTTGAAGAAGCTGTTCGTGCATCGGGTGCATTCACTACCGACACACTGGCAGCAAAAGTAGGAGATGAGAAAATTGAAATGCAGGAATTCCAGAACTTGTCGCAGATGAGGCAGCAAGCTCAAGATCCCGACAGCAAGACCGACGCCGCTGTAATCCAACAGCAGCTCTTGCAAGAGGTGATTCAAGAGAAACTGCTCACCCAAGAGTGTGACGAGGCTAATATCATAGCATCGGGATCGGAAGTTTCGGAGCTGATGATTAAGAATCCTCCCCAAGCCATCCAGCAGATTTGTCAGCAGAATGGCATGACTCCAAGGGACCTTCTTGACTTCATCAACAATCCCAATGCCGACCCTCAGTCGGTACAGCAGCTGCGCGTGATGTATGAGCAAGAGGCTCAAAAGATGGCCACCCAGCTCATGCAGGCTAAGCTTGGTATGTTGCTGATGGGTTGCCTTCAGGCTAACGACATCGACATTGCCCTCACCAAGGAAGAGAGCGCTGTTTATGACGTGACTTATGCCAAGGTTGACTATGCAACCATCGACGACAGCAAGGTTAAGGTTACCGATGCCGACCTGAAAGAGGCTTACGACAAGTATAAAGAGCTCTTTAAGCTTGACGATGAGAGCCGCCGAGTTCACTACATCAAGGTTGATGTAGACCCATCGGCTAAGGACAAGGCTGTAGCAGGCAAGGCTATCGAGAAGATATTTGCCGACCTCCAGGGCAAGCCCGGCATCAGTGGCATTCGCTCTAACAGCGATGTTGTGCTTGACTCACTCACTACAACCCAGAACGACAAGCAGATGTTTGGCGCCAAGGTTGAGAACAAGGACGAGATGATCAAGAACCTTATTGCCGCTGGCGTTAACAGCTGCGACAAGAAGGATCCCGTGGGCCGTGACCGCAACACCTTCATGTATAAGGTTACTAGCAGCTACCAGAGCATCGACTCTGTAGGTCTCGACATGGTTCTCGTTCAGGGTCCAAAGGCTCGTCAAGACTCAGTTCTGGCACTCCTTGAGGGTGGCATGTCGATCGACTCGATCGCTGGCAACCCCAACATCCAGATTCAGAAGAGCAACCCACAGCAATTGGCTCGTGCATTCCAGTTCCCCGACTCATTGCGCAATAAGATTAACGCCAACGCTAGTGGCAGCTTCTTCACCTGGCAGGCCAACAATGACGGTGCTATCTTTGCCAAGGTGGCTAAGTCAAACCCCGCCATCACTTTCTACAACATTGCTCGTGCAAGGTATACCGACTATCCTAGCGAGGCTACCAAGACTCAGCTTCAGAACGACCTTCAGAAGTATCTGAACAAGAACAAGGAAATAGGTGCCTTTGAGAAGAATGCTAAGGCAGCTCACTATGAAATTGTTGAGGAGGTTATCACTCCCGCCACCAGCCAGCTTGGTGCTCAGCAGTCGCAGTTTGGCATGATGCCCGGCATTCCACGTAGTCGCGAGGCTGTGAAGTGGGCGTTTGCCAGCAAGCCAGGTTCTATTTCTCAAATCTTCATCGACGACAATGCTCTGCTCGTGGTAGCAGTTGATGAGGTCTATAAGGATTACATTCCAATGACCGACCCAACCGTTAAGCAGCAGCTCACCGACCTCGTTAAGAACGAGAAGAAGGGCGAGATGCTCATGAAGCAATACAAGGGCAAGGCTAACGATGTTGCTGGCTATGCAGCAGTCATGAAGTGCAATGTCGACAGCGCAAGCGTTTCGATGGGTGCTCCCCAGCAGATGCTTGAGGGCAAGGTTGCAGGCCTTATTGCAGGTCTTGGCAACAAGGCTCAGGGCAAAGTTCAGTTGATTGCTGGTCGCAACGCCATCTATGCCGTTCAGGTTAATGGCACTACTCCAGCCCGTGAGCTTCCTAAGCAGCAGATTGCAATGCAGTATCGCCAGCAGAACTTCCCAGTTCAGCAAATGCTCGGTGCTATCCTGCAAGGCAGCCGCAAGGTGAAGAACAACCTCATCAAGTTCAGCTAATCGCAGCTGCTCTTGAGAGGCACGTCAAAAGGGTGCTGGGCTTAGGCCCGGCACCCTTTTTTTTATTAAAAAGTTGTGAGAAAGCAAAATTATGAGTAATTTTGACCGATTTATATACATTATTCTATAAAATGGCTGAGATAAATCAAATTCAAGACGAAATCATCGAGGAGTTCAGCGACATGGACGACTGGATGGACCGATATGCCTACATCATTGAGCTAGGCAATAGTCTCGACGCGCTCGACGAGAGCCTAAAGACTCCTGATAACCTTATCGACGGATGCCAGAGCCGTCTGTGGCTTGATGCGCAATACAGCGACGGGGTGGTGACCTACCGTGCCGACAGCGACGCCATCATCGTTAAAGGCATCGTGGCAATGCTAATTCGCGTGCTCAGTGGGCAAAAGCCACAAGACATCGTCGACGCCGACCTCTACTTCATAGACCGCATAGGGCTGCGCGACCACCTCTCACCCACACGCAGCAACGGCCTGCTGTCGATGCTCAAGAACATGAAAGCTTATGCCATGGCTTTCACAATGAAAAATTCATAATGCACAATGCATAAAGAATCAACCACTAAACATTGAATTAAAAATCATATTAACTTAAAAAACTATTAACTGATTATGTTACAAGATTTATGGAACAACAATCGCATGGTGTTCATGCTAATTGCGATATTAATTGTTGTACTGCCCTTCCTCATTTACTATTTAATTGAGGCAAGAAAGAAACATCCCAAAGGCCTTATTTCGGCAGCCTTGTCTAACATGGGCGAGCGTTTTGGCTATTACATCATGAATGCAGTGCTGCTGCTATTCTTGTGTTCAAAGTTTGGCATCAGCGATGATGCTGCAGGCTGGATTTATGCTGTGTTCTATTTCCTCATTTACGTTCTTAGTCTTCCTGGCGGAATACTTGCCGACAGGTTGCAGAACTACAAAGGCATAATAATGTTAGGCCTTATCGTCATGGCTTCGGGCTATTTAATTCTGTCGGTTCCCGTGTTCGGTGGCAACCCAGGTTCAGTTCCAACATGGATTCTCGTGTTGACCTGTTTTGCACTCCTGCTCATTGCTTCAGGTAATGGTTTGTTTAAGGGTAACCTTCAAGCTATTGTGGGCCAATTGTATGACAACTATGAGGCCGAAGCAGCAAAGAAAGGTCCCGAGGAACTTGCAATCGCCAAGTCGCGTCGTGACAGTGGTTTCCAAATTTTCTATGTGTTCATTAACATTGGTGGTGTGATTGCACCTTTCGTTGCTCCATTGCTGCGCAGCGCATTGCTTAAGATGGATGGATTCATCTATAATGCCGACCTTCCTCGCTTGTGCCACGGCTTCATCGAGGGAACGCTTAAAGGCGACGACATGCAGAACCTCACCACTCTTGCTCAGGGTTCAGTTTTAAATGGAGGCCAGGTGGGTGACATGGCAACCTTCTGCACCAACTATCTTGAAAGTTTCAACACCGGTGTGCACTACTCGTTTATTGCGTCGGCTTTGGCCATGTTGATATCATTCTTCATTTTCGTGGCTACTCGCAAATCTCTGCCTAACCCTGTGAAGAAAATTAAAGAAGCAACAACAGTTAGCAAGGAAGAAGTAAATGCCGATGCTAAGGAGATTAAGCAGCGCATGTATGCCCTGTTTGCAGTGCTTGGCGTGGCTGTATTCTTCTGGTTCTCGTTCCACCAGAATGGTCAGTCGTTGTCGGTATTTGCCCGTGACTTCTGTAATACCAGCTCAATTGCTCCTGAGATATGGCAATGCATCAACCCATTCTTTGTGATTGTGCTCACACCTATCATTATGATGATATTTGCTTCACTGGCACGTAAAGGCAAAGAAATCTCTACTCCTCGCAAGATTGCATTTGGTATGTTTTTGGCAGCTAGTGCCTACATCTTCCTCATCGTAATCGCAGCCAACAATGGTTTCCCCTCGGGTACCGAATTCAAGAGTCTGCCCGAAGCCATGAAGGAATCGATGAAGGCAGGTCCATGGGTGCTGATTGTTACCTATTTCTTCCTTACCGTTTCAGAGTTGTTTATTTCTCCACTCGGTTTGTCATTCGTATCTAAGGTGGCTCCCACCCACTTGCAAGGTGTGTGCCAAGGTTGGTGGCTGACTGCTACAGCAGTAGGCAACCTTTTCATTGCCTTAGGTGTGACAATGCTCAATAAGTTCCCACATCAGTGGCAGTGCTGGGCAGTATTTGCCGCTTTCTGCCTCATCTCGATGTGCGTGATGCTCGGAATGGTAAAATGGCTCGAGCGAGTTACTAAATAACCAGATAAACAGGCTATAATTATAAAAGCCGAGGGGCTGAGCACTTCAACCTCTCGGCTTATTAACTAAAAGCTAAAAAAATATATAATTGACTTATGTTTAAAAATCAACCTAAAGGCTTGTATGCCCTTGCGCTTGCCAATACTGGCGAACGCTTTGGCTACTACACGATGATAGCCGTGTTTGCGCTCTTTTTGCGCGAGAACTTCGGCTTGGATCCTGGTAAGGCAGGTCTTATCTACAGCAGCTTCTTGATGCTGGTTTACTTCCTGCCGGTGATTGGTGGTATTCTTGCCGACATCTTTGGCTACGGCAAGATGGTGACAAGTGGTATCCTTATCATGTTCTTTGGCTACGTGGCACTTTCAGTTCCACTGGGTGGCGACACTGTGGCCCTAGTGGCAATGATGGGCGCATTGCTGCTTGTTAGCTTGGGAACGGGACTTTTTAAAGGCAACCTCCAGGTAATGGTGGGAAACCTGTATGATGATCCCAAATACAGTGAACGGCGTGATGCCGCATTCAGTATCTTCTACATGGCAATTAACATTGGCGCTATGTTTGCTCCCACTGCTGCCGTGAAGATTATGGAATATGCTCAAAAGAACTTGGGTGTGAGCGTTGCCGACAGCTACCATTTTGCATTTGGCGTGGCTTGCGTTTCGCTCATTGTTTCAATCATCATCTACTATGCCTTCCGTGGCACATTTAAGCACGTTGAGAAAAGTGCTATCTCGAGCAAGAAGGATAACAAGGAAGCAGCTGCCGCTGCCGAACTGGCTCCTGGTGAGACCACGAAGCGCGTTGTGGCACTCATTCTTGTGTTTATTGTGGTAATTTTCTTCTGGATGGCTTTCCATCAGAATGGATTGACTCTTACATTCTTTGCCAACGAGTTCACAGCAAAGACATCCAGTGGCCTGCAGGCCATGTCGTTCGACGTGTGGAATCTTGTGCTGTGCATCTTTATTGTGTATGCTGGTTTTGCTATTTTCGACTCCACCAACAGCAATCGCATCCGTGGCATTGCTGGTGGCGTGATAGCGGCATGCGTGGGAATTCTCATTTATCGCTATTTCAACTTGGACGGTCCAGTAGATGTTGCAGCTCCCATCTTCCAGCAGTTCAATCCATGTTTCGTAGTAGCTTTGACTCCAGTGTCGTTGGCCCTCTTTGGCTGGCTGGCTCGCAAAGGCAAAGAACCTAGTGCACCACGTAAGATTGCTCTGGGTATGCTTGTAGCTGCTTCGGCCTTCCTCATTATGATTGTTGGCTCTATGGGGCTTCCAAGTCCTAACGAGCAGAAGGCGCTTGGCGATGCCGCTACTCTTGTTTCGCCCAATTGGCTTATTTCGACCTATCTGGTGCTTACTTTTGGTGAACTCTTGCTTAGCCCTATGGGCATCTCGTTTGTGACCAAGGTGGCTCCTCCCAAGCTCAAGGGCTTGATGATGGGTGGCTGGTTTGCTAGCACAGCTCTTGGCAACTTCCTTGTTAGTGTAGGTGGTTACCTGTGGGGTGGTCTCCCTTTGTGGGTTGTGTGGAGCGTGTTCATTGGCGTTTGCGTCGTTTCGGCACTCTTCATGTTCATCATGATGAAGCGCCTTGAGAAAGTTGCTAAGTAAAATATTAACTATATAACGTGAGTTCGACGATAATTCATCGGGCTCACGTTAATTTAATTCATTAACCAAACTATAACAATAAATTGTAACACATGAAAAAGATTATTACTCTACTGATGGTGGTGGCATTGGTTGCTACTGCATCGGCACAAGTTCAATTCAATGGACGCAGCATCAAGAACAAGAGAATTCTCTCTAATGATAAAGTGAACTCTAAGGCCAAATTAGGCTTCTCCAAAAATCGAGTGCACCCCAAAGCATTGGGTGAGCTAATCACTGATCAGCCCGAGGGCGAGGCAAAGCAATATGTGCGCAGCGGATTTGGTTTTGTAGTGTTTGATAACACCCTCTTCACTACCGAACAAGAAGGAAAAACTACTATCGTTTATGATGAAGACGGAACTACTGTCTATATCAAGAACCTCGTCAATGGTATGAAAGATAGCTTTGGTGACTCATGGGCAGTGGGAACACTGAGCGCCGACGGCACCACTATCACAGTGTCGCTGGAGCAAACTGTGGGGTGGAGCTATCAGTATGAAACAGGCATCAGGCTCGCTTGGGGACACACCGAAATCAACGAGGAGACCTCGATGGTAAGCTTTGTGCGCGACGAGTCGGTGACCGAGGCTGTGTATGTGATTGATGGCAACACCATCGCACTGCAGGGAACATCGGGGCGCACCGAGTTTGAGCAGAACATTCAAGACTTCGTGGCCGAGGGACTTACCTGCTGCTACGAGGACGACGGCGCTTGGCCTGGCTACTTGGAGTGGAATACCGTCTTCACCGAGAAAGAGCCAGTTCCCGTGCCTGAAATCATAACTGAACAGCCCGATGGTGAACTGCGTACCTACGTTCGCTCGGGTTACAACATCTATCAAGGATGGGATGCACCTTACATGGCCGAGCAGTCGGGTACTACCGACATTGTTTTTGCCGAAGATGGCGAGACCGTTTATCTGCGCGACGTTGTGTTTGACGTGGTAAGCGATGCATGGGTTAAAGGTTCACTCAGTGCCGACGGCACCAAGATTACTGTGCCAACAGGACAATACATCTACTGGTTGGAGGAAGATGAATATGGCATGTTCATACAATGGATGAGCACTGGCGTTGAGACAACCACCGACGATGAGGGCAATGAGCAATATGCCTTGACTCTCACCGTGCACCAGGGAGTGACCGAGGTGACCTATACCATCGACAATGAAGCTGGAACCATTACACTCGACAACACTACTGGCAATCCCGATGCCGAGTTCCCCAACAATTTCATCGCTACCGGTCTGGGCGTAGTCTATAACAACGACCTCACCTTCTGCGCTATGGACTTCAACACAGTTTACAAAGAGTTTAAACTGCAGCCTGCTGTTCCTGCCGATCCAATAGTATTTGAGGACTCTTGGTTCGACAGTGGTGAAGAGGACGGTTATAGCTGCTTTGATTTCACTGTCCTGCCCGAAGATGTTGACGGCAACTACATTGATCCATCACATTTGGTTTACAGCATCTTTACCGACGATGACGTGCCATTTGTATTCCTGGCCGACACCTATGCCTTCGACCTCGTGGAAGACATGACTGAGATTCCTTACGAGATTTATAACGGAGGCTATGACTTTGATGTTTCGCGCATCTACTTCTACCGCACCAACATGAATGACAATCCAATGTTTGAGAATCGCATTGGTATCCAAGTTCACTACGACGTGCCTGTAGTTAATGACAAACGCGAGACTATCATCGTGCGCAACTCGTCAAATATTGTTTACTGGCAGAAACCTACAGCAATCACTACTGTCGACAGCGAGCCAGTTACTACCGGCGACAATGCCTACTACAACATGATGGGACAGCGCTTCACTAACGGCAACAATCTGCCTGCTGGAATCTATATCCACAATGGCAAGAAAGTTGTGATTAAATAAAGTGTTGTAATCATCCAAACAAAAATCGCAAGTTGCTAGGTTTTGACAACTTGCGATTTTTTTGTTCTTTTCTGTGTGGACTATTCGGTTTCCTTAAGTTGTTCCAGCATTTGCTGGGCGGTGAGGTGCAGGGTGGGGTGGACCCACTCGGGAGCTAGCTCGGCCATGGGCTGCAGGAAGAAGTCGCGGCGTGGCATGTGACGGTGTGGAACCTGGAGGCTAGGAAGGTCGATGACGAGGTCGTCGATTGCCATAATATCGATATCGACGAGACGGTCCACATAGTTGCCGTCGGCATCGCGGTGGCTGTGCCCTTGGTTTAGCTCATGCTCGATGTCGTGGATGATATTCAGCGCCTCGATGGGCGAGAATTTGCTCTCGACGGCAATACCCATGTTGAGGAAGCCATTGTCGCTTTCAAAGCCCCAAGGCTCGCTCTCGACGATGCTTGAACGCGCCGTCACAAGACCCAAGTCGAGCGACAGTCTTAGGTCGGCCGCCCATAGGTTGCCCTCTCGGTTTTCAAGATTGGAGCCTATGTTGAGATAGTAAGTCATCATCATTGTTTCTTAAAAGAAAGGGCCTAGAACCTCTAGAATCTCTAGAATTTCCAGGCCCGTTGTTAATTCTGGTCGAAGCGGCGAGAGGGGCTTTTACAGGGTCTTCTGAACCTCTACCTCCTCGAATGCCTCGACGATGTCGCCCACCACGAGGTCGTTGAAGCTCTGGATGCTGAAACCGCATTCATAGCCACTGGTGACCTCCTTGGCGTCGTCCTTGAAGCGCTTGAGTGAAGCAAGACTGCCAGTGTGGCGTACAATACCGTCGCGAATCACGCGCACCTTGCAGCCACGCTTGAGTTTGCCATCCTTGACAATAGCACCGGCAATGGTTCCCACCTTGCTGATGTGGTAAACCTCCTTGATCTCGGCGTTGCCAATGACCTCCTCCTTGATGTCGGGCGAGAGCATACCTTCCATGGCGCTCTTGATTTCCTCGATTGCATCGTAGATGATAGAATAGATGCGGATGTCGACACCCTCTTGGGCTGCCAGACGTTTAGCATCGACCGAAGGACGCACTTGGAAGCCAATGATATAGGCATCGCTGGCAGCAGCCAGTGTAACGTCGCTCTCGCTGATGGCACCCACAGCCTTGTGGATAACGTTAACCTGAACCTCGGGTGTAGAGAGCTTGATGAGCGAGTCGCCCAAAGCCTCGATAGAACCGTCAACATCGCCCTTAACGATAATGTTGAGCTCGTGGAACTCACCCAAAGCGCGCAAGCGTCCGATGTCCTCAAGAGTGCGGCGGTGCTGAGTGCGCTGCATCTGCTCACGCTGCAACTGCTCGCGTCGATTGGCGATTTGGCGTGCCTCCTGATCGGTGTCCATCACGTTGAACTTGTCGCCGGCGGTTGGAGCACCGTTCAATCCCAGGATTAGTGCTGGTGATGATGGACCAGCCTCCTTGATGCGCTGATTGCGCTCGTTGAACATAGCCTTAACCTTGCCGTAGTGAGTACCAGCCAGCACGATGTCGCCCACGCGCAGAGTGCCGTTGTCGACGAGCACTGTGGCGATGTAGCCACGTCCCTTGTCGAGCGATGACTCGATAATCGAACCAGTGGCCTTGCGATCGGGGTTAGCCTTAAGATCGAGCATGTCGGCCTCGAGAAGCACCTTCTCCATGAGTTCCTCTACACCAATACCCTTCTTGGCCGAGATATCCTGGCTCTGATACTTGCCGCCCCATTCCTCAACGAGGTAGTTGAGGTTGGCAAGTTCTTCCTTGATTTTCTCGGGGTTGGCTCCATCCTTATCAATCTTGTTGATGGCGAAGACGATGGGCACACCTGCCGCCGAGGCATGGTTGAGCGCCTCCTTGGTCTGTGGCATCACATTGTCGTCGGCAGCAACAATCACGATAACGATGTCGGTAACCTTAGCACCACGTGCACGCATAGCGGTAAACGCCTCGTGACCAGGGGTGTCGAGGAAGGTGATGCGACGGCCGTTGGGCAACTTCACATTGTAGGCACCAATGTGCTGAGTGATACCACCTGCCTCGCCAGCAATCACATTACTCTTGCGTATGTAGTCGAGCAGAGAGGTCTTACCGTGGTCAACGTGACCCATCACAGTGACTACTGGTGGACGCTGCTGGAGATCTTCGGGGTTGTCTTCTTCCTCGTGAATTGCCTCTACAACGTCGGCACTCTCATATTCGGTCTTGAACCCGAACTCCTCGGCCACAATGTTGATAGTCTCGGCATCGAGTCGCTGGTTGATGGAAACCATTACACCCAGGCTCATGCAAGTGCCAATCACTTTGTTGATGGGCACGTTCATCATCATTGCAAGGTCGTTGGCAGTAACAAACTCGGTGAGCTTGAGAATCTTCTTCTCGGCTGCCTGCAGAGCTGCCTCCTTGCTCTCCTCCTCGCGCACTGCCTCGCGCTTCTCACGGCGCCACTTGGCACCCATGTTCTGCTTCTTGTTGGTGAGTCGTGCCAGCGTCTCCTTCACCTGACGCTGCACGTCTTCCTCATTAACTTGTGGACGCAATGGGCGCTTGTTCTTCTTCTCTTTCTTTTTGCTATTCTCGTTATCTTTGTTCTTTGCGTTTTTGTTAGCGCCTGGCGTATTCTGGATTTGCTGGGCGGCTTTTTCGATGTCGATTTTTTCTTTACCTATGCGGCGACGTTTTTTCTTGACTCCGTCTTCACCCTGGCGAGCTTTTTCCTTAGCGAGTCGTTCCTGACGGCGCTCCTCTTTTGTTTTCTTCTTGGGGCGTGTCGACTGGTTGATTGCCGAGAGGTCGATTTTACCCACTACGTTGATGCTGGTTTTGAGCACTGGTGTGGCAGTGGTGAAAATTTCGTTGCCCTCGCTGGGCTCTTCCTTAGGTTCTTCCTTGGTTTCTTCAAGCGGTTCAACGCTAGTTTCGCTGGCAGGTTGAGCCTCTTCGGGTTGAGCCTCAATAACTTCGGGCTGCTCCTGCAGCTTTTGTTCCTGCTTGGGCGCTTCTTCCTCTTGCTTAGGTTGCTCGGGTTGTGGTTGCTCCACAACGGGTGCTACCGGCTCTTCCTCTTTGGGAGCTGGCTCTTCCTTTTTGGGCGCTGGTTTTCCTGCGCTCTCAAGGTCGATTTTTCCTACCACCTTAGGCTTGCGGATTTCGGTCTCGGTCTTAACCTCTTGCTGCTCTTTGGGCTGCTCGGTTTGTTTGGCCTTTTCCTTCTGTCTAGCGCTGGTGAAATATTCCGACTTGAGTTTCTGCTCCATGTCGGGCTTGAATTCCTTGATGAGGATTTCCAGAATATCCTCAGGAATCTTGGTGTTGGGGTTTACCTCCAGCTCAATCTTCTTTTTGGCGAAGAAGTCCTGGATGGTTTGAAGTCCAACATTCAAATCTTTGATAACTTTACTTAATTTTACACGCATAGATTAAAAATAACGAGTTTTGTTTCTTTATTCTGAGTTAGTGTGGAGATGTAGTTTTTTTTGTTGTGGAGAAAGTGTGAGAGATTTTAGTCCTCAAACTCTGCTCTTAGGATATCGAGAACCTCGTCGACGGTGTCTTCTTCAAGGTCGGCACGGTCGATAAGATCTTGACGTGGGGTGTTGAGCACGGCCTTAGCAGTTGCGCATCCAATGCCCTTGAGAGCATCGATAACCCACTGGTCGATTTCGTCGTTGAAACGATCGAGATATACGTCGTCCTCATCGTTGTCGAGGTCACGGTAAACGTCGATAGTGTAGCCAGTGAGGATAGAAGCGAGCCTGATGTTGAGACCGCCACGACCTATCGCGAGCGATACCTCATCGGGACGCAGGAATACCTCGGCGCGCTTACCCTCCTCATCGATACGGATGGTAGTGATTTTGGCAGGGCTAAGAGCACGCTGGATAAAGAGAACAGGGTCGCTGGTGTAGTTGATAACGTCGATGTTCTCGTTGCGAAGCTCTCGCACGATGCCGTGAATGCGCGAACCTTTCACACCAACGCAAGCGCCCACTGGGTCGATGCGGTCGTCGTAGCTCTCAACGGCGATTTTTGCTCTCTCACCTGGCACACGTGCAACGGCTCTAATCACAATAAGGCCATCGTGAATCTCGGGAACCTCAAGTTCGAAGAGTCGACGCAAGAAAGTTTCGCTAGTGCGTGAAACGATGATTTTGGGGTTGTTGTTTTGGTTGTCAACCTTGTGAATCACGGCACGAACGTTGTCGCCCTTGTGGAAGTTGTCGGTAGGAATCTGTTGATCCTTAGGCAAAATGAGCTCGTTCTTGTCATCATCGAGTAGCAGTGCCTCTCGCTTCCAGCTCTGGTAAACCTCACCGCTCACGAGTTCGCCTTCAAGATCCTTAAACTTATTGTAGATGGCGTCCTTCTGCAGGTCAAGGATTTTGCTGGCAAGTGTCTGACGCAGGTTAAGGATAGCACGGCGACCAAACTTTGCGAAGTCGATTTTGCGTGTGTGCTCCTCTCCAATCTCGCAGTCGGGGTCGGGGTTCTCCTCATCGTTGCGTGCATCGGTCAATCCAATCTGCTGGTTAGGATTTTGAACTTCATCGTCGGCTACCACCTCTAGGTTCTGGTAAATCTCGCAGTCACCCTTGTCGGGGTTCATGATAACGTCGAAATTCTCGTCGCTGCCAAACATCTTGGCAATAACGCTGCGGAACGACTCCTCCAAGACACTAATCATAGTTGTCTTGTCGATGTTTTTCAACTCTTTAAACTCCGAAAACTGGTCGGCCATATCGACCGTTTCTACTTTCTTAGCCATAATTGTGTTTAAAACTGTAATATATTTTTAGTGTATTTTATTTCGTCATATTTGAAAGTGTGCTCCACGTCGACCATTTCGGGGCGCTTCTTTCCCTCAATCTTGGTCTTGGTGGGAACTGTGATGGTGAACTCGTTCTCGCTGGCACTGGTGAGGGTGCCCTTGAGTTTCTTGCCATCGGCGGTGAGCACTTCAACCTCTCCACCCATGTTTTTCTCATATTGCTTGAGCACCTTGAAAGGGTCGGTAAGGCTGTAGGAGCCAACTGTGAGCTCATAGTCCTCAACATCCTGATCGAAGGCGTCGTGCACGGCATTGTTGACAGCTATGCAGTCGTCGATTGTAATGCTCTCGATGCTGTCGAGCTGCACGTCGATTACGTTGTCGCCACTCACTGTGAGGTCAACAAGAAACATCTTGCTGCCTTCGAGAGCCTTATTGATTACTGCGGTGAGTTCTTTTTTGTCAATCATTGTTGTGTTTGTTTGTGAGGAATTAGCGATATAGTGTTGCCGCCTTTCCCAAATTATAACAAAATAGAGGAAGCTTCAGAGCCCCCTCCGTCCGGAATTGCGCTGCAAAGGTAGTAATAATTAATAATATAAGCAACACTTGGCCACATTATGAGCACTTTAATGAGCTGCAAGCCGCTCAAAATTAGCAAGAATTAAAGAAAATTAACTATCGATAACACAGCAATTACAACAATGCCACGCAAAACATTGTGTGCGTGGCATTGTGTGTTAGAATTTCAATTCATTGAGCCTTATTGATAGTGCATTACCTCACTCGTCGAGGCTCGTCTGCAGGAACACATCGTGTATTCTTGTAGTTGAAAATGATGCATTAACAAGATTGACTGGCTCGATTGATGTTATTTGGTCGACAGGCACATCAAAGTAGCCAATGCGCTTGATTTTATTAGACACGTTGCGAGCTTCCTGCATGCTGAAAATGCCATAAAGCGTTCCGCTGTCGCTAACCGAAATCCCCTTGGCATACATGTCGTAGATCACATCCGAATAGGTCGCCCTGCTGACATAGTGAGGATCCTGGCTGTTAAAAGCGATATACCCCATTGTGCTTCGGTCAGTTGAATAATTAATAGGGGCAGCACGATCATCGGCCCAAAAATAGAAAGTGTTGTTATACACACTAAATCCTTTAACAACTTTCATTCTCCAGTTGTCGTGGTCTTGTGACTCATCGCCAGCCACCAGCGTGAACGCTTTAGTGGTAAGGTCGAACTTGTAGAACAGATTGCCTAAATGAGGGTAATATTGGTCTTGACTGAAATTGATGTAGGTGGCAGCCAGGTAAACTACACCGTCCTTGATGCACACGCTCTCAAACAGGGTGCTGTTGCGAGAATAGGTGGCGATGGTGGGAGTTGCACCACTGTAATCAATCACAACAACATATCCTATCGACGAGCTATTATACCATCCACCATCTGAACGATATCCTGCGATAATCACTTTCTTGGAAGAGGTGATACCTGCCATTGCTGTGGGAACGAAATTGTTAATTGTGCCTATTAATGTTCGGCCCTTGTAGATTGAGGTTGTGATAGAGGCATTTGCAGTGTTGCTGCTGCGCGCCGAGGAGGTGTGGAACACTGCTCTGTTGCCATCCACATAAACCAGGGGTAAAGCATAGTTGTAAAGATTGAAACCATCGTAACTTCGGTAGTTCCAGTCGCCGGTGATGGCATCGGTGTACTTGTTGAAATATCCACCGGTGTGAGCACCGCTGCAATAATAAACTGCTGCATCGCAAGCGTTGGAATTGGCATTGCTGTAGTTCACCTCCTTATTGTTGTGGAGCACCACATACACATATTTGCCATGGGCGCGCACCTGGTGGGCATCGGTGTAGCCACTATGTCCGAGTCCCGAATATAGTTGGTACTTATTGTTGCGCCACAAGGCGGGGATGTATTCATTGCCAGAATAAATGCTTCCTGCAACCCACAGCGTGGGAGCGACGTCGACACGCACCGAGTAGTCGAGCACAGTTCCCGTGTCGAGTTTATACTTGATGTAAACCACAGCCGAGCCCACTTTGTTGGCCAGAATCATAACGTAACGATAGCCGTCGTAGGCTGTACCATTAGTGACCGTTACCACATCGTTAGAGCTATAGGCCGCTATCACACTACCGGTTAAGGCAATGTTGGCACCATCATAGGCCTTCAACGTGAATTCAGTGCCCACCGTGGCTTTGGCATGAGGCGTGATTCCCGCTCTTGCCACAATAGCATTGTCGGCCTCATCGGGGGTGGTGCTCACGAAGTAAGTGTCGCGTTGCTGGTTCGACAGCGTGTTGGCATTGAAGGTGGTGGATTTTCCGAGTGCCAGTTGCGACAAAGTGCTGTTCATGGTGTAGCCGTGAGCGTCGCTGTTGCGGTAAAAGCACAGTGTGAGTTTGCTTGGCACACGAGCCCCAGTTCTCCATTTGCCGTAGGCGTGACCCACATTGTTGTTGTCGATGTCAATCACAGGCGCCTTGGTGCTGGTTGTCACAGTTGAATGCAGGATTGAGCTCACTCCATCCACATGGTCGACGGTCTCATAGAAGTAATCGCCGGCATGTGCCCCTGTCACGTCGATTCTCGACACGGCGTGGTTGAGTGACATGTTAAGCTTAACGTATAATTTGTTGTTTTTCAACGAAACCGTGTAGGAACCACTGCCGAATGCCACGTCACCAGTTGCGGTAATTGGCTGGTAGGGTGATACTATCGTGCTTGTGTTGCAATGCTGAATGTAAACGGCCTTGACGCTGCCTCCCGAGGTCACAAATCCATTCTTTGAGCTCCCGGGGTGATCAAGCAATTGCCAGCGGTCGTTAACGCGTTTCATTACATAGCGATTTGACTCTGAATTATCAACCGCAAGGATGATCACATCGTCATTCTGCCAGCTGTAAGGCACAGTAGTGCCACTTGATTGCGCATTGTAAAATTGTGGCATATAGATTGTGGAGCCACCGGTGGAACCGCCCCCGTCGTTGAGCATCACATTGTACACTACAGTCACATCCACACTCGAGATGTGCCCGTCGCCGTCCTGGTCGCCGTTCACGAGGTTGCTGTTGTCGCCATTGAGCAAGTAGTTGTACAGGGCAGTGATGTCGACGCTGCTCACATGCCCATCGCCATTCACGTCGCCCGTGAGCGTGCCCTCGTCAATCACATAGTCGCTCGTGCTTACTGCCATGGCACCGAAGGCTACCATCGCGGCAATCA
This sequence comes from uncultured Bacteroidales bacterium, assembly GCA_902762385.1. Taxonomy (GTDB): domain Bacteria; phylum Bacteroidota; class Bacteroidia; order Bacteroidales; family Muribaculaceae; genus Sodaliphilus. The sequence continues at coordinate 161,819 of CACWNQ010000002.1, forward strand.
GTAAAAGTGAAATTCTGTTCATAGTTATATTATTGTTGTTATTTTGCAAATTTATGAATAATAACCTGAAATTACAAGCGTTGATGCCTTGTTTTTTGTGAGCTTGGCGCTACAGCTTGCGACCTTCGAAAGTGGCGAAGCAGTCGCGCCAGTGCTGTGGCAGTGGAGCTGGAGTGCGAGTTTCGGGATCGAGATATACCATCACTTGCTCGCACACGCACTTGATTTCGCTTGTGGCAGTGTTTTGCAGCACCTGCAGCACGGTGAAGCTCTTGTTGCCAATGTGCTTGACCTGAGTCTTTACCACTAGTGGTTCGTCGAAGAGGGTCTGGTGCAGGAAGTTGCAGTTTATGTTGGCAATCACCACATTCACGTTGTTCCAGTCTTGTCGCTCGCCAGCAGCACGCTCAAAGTAGTCACTCTTGCCCAGGTCGAAGAGGTTGAGATAAACCGAGTTGTTGACGTGTCCTAGCGTGTCGAGGTCGCTGAAGCGCAGCTGCACTGGCAGCGAGCAGTGAAAAGGTGTGGTGATGTTGAAGTCCATATTATTAAGTCTAGTTTTCTTAAGATTTTATTATCGAAATATTATTTCCTTTATCACGGGTTTTCCCACAAGGTTGTTTAAACTGTTGATGATGCTGGAGCGTGAGAGCATTAAGTCGTTGCGCAGGGCTGCCGAGGAGATTTTTACTGTTATCACGCCGTCGTCGACATATCGCTCGGTAGTCATGCGGTTTACACCTGGTCCCACCACATTGCCCCACAGCTGCAGAGCCTTGTGCTCGAGCACAGCGCTCTCGATATCTTCTTGCTGCATGAAGTCGCCTATTATCTCGGCTATCGACTTGGCATCGGTGCGTTTCATTGCAGTGCCCCCTCCTGTAGGCTTGCGATGGGTGTAATTGCACCATTGTCGACGGCAAACATGGTGTAGTCGCCACTCATCATCGATATAATCTCGTCGAGGTGGGTGCGATTAGTGTCGGTGATGAAAATTTGGCCGAAATCCTTGCTGTTGCTCACCACATTGATGATGCTCACCACGCGTTGCTCGTCGAGCTTGTCGAAGATGTCGTCGAGTAGCAGGATTGGAGTGGTGCCAGTGTACTTTTTCAAGAATTCAAACTGTGCCATCCTGAGTGCAATTGTGTAGGTCTTGCACTGGCCTTGCGAACCAGTTTTGCGCATCAAGTGCTCGCCGAGCCACAGGTCGATATCGTCGCGATGCACACCTCGCGTGGTATATCCCATTATCATGTCGCGGTCGCGGTTGGCATTGAGCAGCTGCTGCATTGTCATTTCGCTCAGGTGGCTCTTGTAGCTGAGTCGCACCTGCTCGGCGTCGCCGGCAATTGCCTGATAATAGCGCATGAAAATAGGCGAGAACTCATCGAGCCACTGCTTGCGTGCCTGATGCAGGACTATTGCTGCGCTGTCCATTGCCTGCTCAACGCTCTCATAGAGCAGTGGGTCGCGGTAGTCGTGCTTTATCATTGAGTTGCGCTGCTCTAGAGCTTTGTTGTAGCGAATGAGGGCATCGAGATACTGATGGTTGCCTTGTGATATAATCTGGTCCATGAGTCGACGTCGCTCCTCTCCACCACCTCTAATGAGGTCCCAGTCGAGAGGCGACACCATCACCAGTGGCAGCAGCCCTATGTGTTCGCTGAGCCGCTTATAGTCCTTGCCGTTGCGCTTCATCGTCTTGCGCTTGCCACGCTGCACGCTCAGGGCAATCTCTTCGGGTGAACCCTTGCGGCTGTAGCGCCCCTGCAACATGAGGAACTCGGCGGCATGGTTGATTGCCGCGTTGTGCTCATTGCTGCTAGTGAAGCTCTTGCAGTAGCTCAGGTAATAGATGGCATCGAGCACATTGGTCTTGCCCATGCCATTGTAGCCAATGAGGCAGTTAACCTTGGGCGAAAACTGCAACTGCGCCTCGGCAATGTTCTTATAGTTCAATATTGTAAGCTGCTCCAGTGTCATAGCACTGCAAAGGTAGTAAAAAGTTTTTAGTTGTTAGTTTTTAGTTATTAGTTTTTTGTCTAGTAATGTGACAGCAATGTCAATAAAATTGTATATTTGTGACCTCAAAGTTAAAGAATCAAGGATTTGTCATGAAACCAGTTTTTTTGATAGGATATATGGGATGTGGGAAGACGACGCTTGGGGAGCCGTTGGCGCGGTTGCTTGGATGGCGTTTTGTCGATCTTGACCACTATATTGAGGCAAAGTGCGGGATGACGGCGAAGGAGGTGTTCATGACGCACGGCGAGGCTTATTTCCGCAAGCTTGAGTGTGAGGCTCTTGAGGAGGTTGCTGGCGCTGGTGGCGACGCGATTGTGGCATGTGGCGGTGGCACTCCACTTCAGCCTGGCAACATGGAGCTGATGAACCGCGTGGGCATCACGGTGTGGCTGCGCACGAGCGTGGATCGCATCACCTCGCGCCTGGTGCTGCCTGAGCAGCGCAGCAAGCGCCCATTGCTCAACAACATGAGCGACGAGGAGATAAAGGAATCGGTAAAAAAAGGATTTAAAGCAAGGAATAAGTTCTACAAGAAAGCACAGTTGCAGTTTGACTCCACCTATCTTGAGAGCGAAGAGGAAATCAACGACACCGCCCACCGTCTCGCCTCTATAATTACTAATCTTTAGCCGCCTTTGCTTGTCTCTTGTTTATCAGGTGGGTGATGCCAAGTGGAATCACTATTGCTAGCACATAGAGCAAGAAATTATCATAGTTTTTTGATATTAATTCCCAATCTCCATAGATAGCAAAGACTATTATGGCAAATAAAACTAGCACGGCAATTAATATGAAACTGCCGGTAGTCGCAACAACCACTAGTCGCCATGTGGTGCCCCACCAGTTGTAACCAAAGAGCTGCTTATAGGTGCGCAACAAGTGCAAGAAAATGAAAACACCAAAGATAATTGAAGTGGCATCGTCATTGAAATAAGATAGTGTTGCAAAAAGAGCTAAAAGGACTAATACTATGCTGTTGAACACCTGAATGAAGAATCCTTGAGGCAGGGTGTGATGACTGTGCTGTGGAGCATGACGGTAAGCAACCCAAGTTGGAACGATAAGAGAAGATAGGATAAATAAACTAAACCAGTCGATGTGAATCAGAATGTAGTCAAGAAAATAAGAGAAATAATAATTAAACTTATCCTTGGAACTCATGCTGTCGGAAAAGGGTCTTGAGATTGTATCTTCTGAAAAACTGGGATCAGTCCAGTTAGCAATAAGATAGGTCACCAGTGCTACAATCACCAGCATCTTCACTGGCGGAAAGCTGACTTGGCGCTTGCCGCTGATGTAGTCGCCAATGAGGTATCCAGGGCGCAGCAGCAAGTGCCACAGGGTGCGAGGCAGTGAGCGCCCTCCTAGGCCCCACACGTCCATTACTCCCGTTCTCACCGACTCCCAATTGATGGGACCCAGGGTGGCTCGTTGTCCACAGGTGGGGCAGTAGTTGCCAGTAAAGTCTTCACCACAGCATTGGCAATGATTCTTCTTCTCGTGGTTAGGCGAGAAGTATTCTGGGTCGCGTTGCCACCGATGGAAATTCTCTAGTTTTTTCTTAAAACTCATGTGAATCGGTTGTTTTGATAAGGTCCAGAACCACTTCTCCACCCAGGATGAGTCCTGCTGCTGCCGGTACCCAGGCATTGCTGGCTGGAGTGGGGCGTGAACCGTCCTGTGGCTCACTGGTAATTAGGGGTTCACGGGGTTGCTCTTTGCTGAACACGCACTTGAAATGCTCAATTCCCTCTTTACGCAGTTTCTTGCGCATGATGCGTGCAAGTGGGTCGACATCGGTTTCGCTGATGTCGGCTATGCGGAATGCTGTGGCATCGAGCTTGTTGGCGGCTCCCATGCTGCAAATGATGGGCACGCCAAGCCGTGTGCACCGACGCACGAGTTCCATCTTGGCGCTAACGGTGTCGATGCAGTCGACCACATAGTCATATTGCGACAGGTCGACCTCGTCGGCATTTCCCACAACATAGAACATCTTGAAACCTTGAGCCTTGCATGAGGGGTTGATGTCGAGGATTCGCTCGACTGCCACATCAACCTTGTGACGTCCTATAGTGCTTGTGGTGGCCACGAGCTGACGGTTGACGTTGCTAGGGTTCACCACATCGTTGTCGTAGAGGTGGATAGTGCCCACTCCACTGCGTGCGAGCACCTCGACAGCGTAGCCTCCCACGCCTCCCACGCCGAACACCGCCACTCGGCACTGTGCCAGTGTGTCAACAGCCTGTGTGCCCAGCAGCATCTCGGTGCGCTGAAAAAGGTCGTGAGTGCTTATGTTACTTATTGTCTTCATTGCTCAATAGTTTCACCTAGCAAAGGTACACATTTTACCTTATCAAAAACGAAATTATCATAATCTTTTTGTGCTAGATAATAAAAATAATTACCTTTGTCTGCTTTATTCAAGTTTCTGGAGTGCGCAAGCACTTGTGAGACTTGAACACTTAATTTTTATAACGAAAAGATATATTCAATAAATCCAAAGAACTATTATGGCTTTTAGTGGGAACAAATGGTCTAAAATGATTAAATTCTGCGTGCGATTAGTACAACGTTGGCTACCCGAACCGTTTATATTTGCAATACTGCTTACCTTTGTGGCGGCATTGGTGGCGATGCCATTATGCCATCAGACCCCATTTGAGGTGATTGAGCACTGGGGTGGCGGTGTGTGGAATTTGTTGGAGTTTGCCATGCAGATGGCCCTGGTTCTTGTGTGTGGCTCGACCCTGGCTGCCGCACCGGTTATTAAGCGAGCCATTGCATCGATGGCCCGCTTGCCCAAGAGTGCTCCCGCTGCAATAGCTCTTGTGACCGTCGTTTCGGCAATAGCCTGCTGCATCAACTGGGGCTTTGGCCTTATAGTTGGTGTTGTGTTTGCTAAGGCAATAGCACGCCAGCGTTCGGATGTAGACTATCGCCTTCTTATCGCCTCGGCCTATAGTGGCTTTGTGGTGTGGCATGCTGGCATTTCTGGTTCTATCCCCCTCACGATGGCCACTCCTGGCGAGTCGCTCTCAATAGCTACCAATGGTGCTCTGACCGACCCAGTGCCATTGGCGCAAACCATCTTCAACTGGCACAATGTGGTGACTGTGCTGTTTGTGATAATAGGCATCACCATAGCTAACACCTTGATGCACCCCAAGCAAGGTGTCTTGACCATCGACCCAACACTCCTGAAGGACGATGATGATAATGTAGCGACCAGCGTTTCCACCTCGGCCAAGACTCCGGCACAACGACTCGAGCAAAGCAAATTGCTCTCGTGGCTTGTGGCACTGATGCTTGTGGCCTATCTTGTGATTCATCTTGGTGTGCACGATGCCAATTTAGACCTTGGTGGGGTAATCATGATATTCCTCGCACTTGGACTGGTGCTGCACTCAACACCAGTTGCCTATGTGCGTGCCTTCGGAAAAGCTACCACAGGTGCTGCCGGAATCATATTGCAGTTTCCCTTCTATGCCGGTATTATGGGCATCGTAACAGGAGTGGGCATGAGCGGCATCAGCTTGGGTGGTGTAATAGCCGAAGCTTGCATCCAAATCAGCAATCCCGTTACCTATCCGATGCTCACCTTCTTGTGTGCCGCAGTGCTCAACCTGTTTGTGCCAAGTGGTGGTGGTCACTGGGCTGTGCAAGCACCGGTTATGTTCACCGCCGGCGCCAATCTGGGTGTAGACCCCGGCTTGACGGGTATGGCAATTTCATGGGGCGATGCATGGACTAATCTAATACAACCATTCTGGGCACTTCCTGCCTTGGCTATAGCACACCTTGACGCGAAGGATATCATGGGCTACTGCCTAATTGATCTTCTCGTTACTGGTGTCATCATCTGTGGCGGCCTGCTGGTTTGGGCTATGTAGAAGTGCTGTCAAAGACTCCATGCAGTAAATGTCTTTACACATGGCAATTATTCCTTAAACCTGAGAAATATTATTGTATAGATGAAATATTATATCGTTGACGCATTTGCTGAGCAGCCATTTGGTGGCAATCCTGCAGGGGTGGTGCTGCTTGATGGCGATTTTCCCAGTGATAAGTTTATGCAGCAGGTGGCTGCCGAGTTCCGGTATTCAGAGACGGCGTTTGTGAAGCGTCATAGTGCGCAGGAGTTCACTGTGCGCTATTTCACTCCCTGTGGCGAGGTTGACCTGTGTGGCCATGCCACTATCGCCACTTTTGGAATGATGCTGATGGAGACGATGGTGCCTGCCGGTACTCTGTGCCTCAACCACACCCTCGCCGGTGACCTGAGTGTTAGAGTGGGGGATACGGTGATGATGGAGATGGCAAAGCCTCAAGTGCTGCCGGTAGAGGTCGACCTTGAAAGGCTGTGTGGCATTATGGGAGTGGGTGTTGACGATGTGCCCATTCCTGCCGAGGTGGTGAGCACGGGCTTGCCCGACATTATGATGCCACTGGCAAGCCTTGACCAACTCAATGCTCTGGCCCCCGACATGGATGCCCTGGCTCAACTGAGCAAGGAGTTGGGTGTGACCGGAGTGCATGCCTTTGCCCTTAGCGACGACGGCTACACCGCCCATGTGCGCAACTTCGGTCCACTCTATGGCATCCCCGAAGAGAGCGCCACCGGCACGGCCAATGCTGCTTTGACTCACTACCTGAATTGCCATGGTGTTGTGGGCTGCCCGGCTGAGTGCAGGTTCTTGCAAGGCGAGGCCATGTCGCGCCCCTCGGTGGTGGCTACCTCGCTGATGGCCGATGGCACAGTGTGGGTGGGCGGTAAAGTGAAGATTATAGCCAGCGGAACTCTGCGTGTTAATAATGATTGAAATTTGGCATGATTTTTGCAATTATGGTTGTAGATTGCAAGTTTATAGTGCCATATGTTGCGAGTGAGTAATATTATTATTACTTTTACGCTTCCTAATAGAAATCGAAATTATTCATTATTAAAACATACAACTATGATTGAGTATTTTCAAGCCAACCTGTGGCAATTTTGGGCTCTTGTTGGAGTCTTATGTCTGATTCTTGAGCTCACTTCGGGCGACTTCTTCATCATGTGTTTCTCGATAGGTGCTTTTGTCACCGCACTGGTGGCTGCCTTCGGAACTGGTTTTATGGCTCAGCTTATTGTGTTTGCCATTGCTTCACTGTTGTGCCTGCTCTTTGTGAGACCCTTGGCTCTCAAGTACTTCCACCGCAAGGACCCTGACCGTCCTAGCAATGTCGACGCAATGGTGGGTCGCCTAGGCGTGGTAACTGAGGCAATTCCTGAGCGAGGTCACGGCCGCGTGAAAATTGACGGCGACTCGTGGAAGGCCTGTGGCGAGAATGATATGGCTCTTGAGAAGGGCACTCGAGTTGAGGTCACTGAGATTAACAGTACTATAATCACAGTAAAACCTTGTGAATAAATAAGTTGTAGGCAAGTAACTCTAATTTTATTTATATTTATGGAACTAAACACCTCATTAATTGTTTTAATCACCCTAGTGGTGCTGGTGCTCATTTTCATCAAGATGAGCCTTGTGATCATCTCGCAGAGCGAGACTAAGATTGTGGAGCGACTGGGAAAATACCACGCAACACTCAAGCCTGGTATCAATATCATTATCCCGTTTATCGACCGCGCCAAGACTATCATCTCGCTGGCCAACGGACGATATGTTTACACCAATAAGATTGACTTGCGCGAACAAGTGTATGACTTTGACAAACAGAACGTTATCACCAAGGATAACATCCAGATGCAGATTAATGCGCTGCTTTATTTCCAGATTGTGGACCCGTTTAAGTCGGTGTATGAAATCAGCAATCTGCCCAATGCTATCGAGAAGCTCACGCAGACCACCCTGCGTAACATAATAGGTGAGCTCGAGCTTGACCAGACCTTGACCTCGCGCGACACCATCAACAGCAAGCTGCGTGCAGTGCTTGATGACGCTACCGACAAGTGGGGTGTGAAAGTGAATCGTGTTGAGCTTCAGGATATTATGCCACCGGCAAGCGTGCTCCAGGCAATGGAGAAGCAGATGCAGGCCGAGCGTAACAAGCGTGCTACAATCCTCACCAGCGAGGGTGAGAAGGCTGCAGTTATCTTGCAGTCGGAAGGTGAGAAGACATCGACCATCAACCGTGCCGAGGCCGAGAAGCAAAAGGCTATTCTCGCTGCCGAAGGTGAGGCTCAGGCTCGCATTCGCCGTGCCGAGGCCGAGGCAATCGCCATCGAGAAGGTTACCGAGGCTGTGGGCAAGAGTGCAAATCCTGCTAACTATCTGCTCGCTAAGAACTATATCGAAACGCTGCAGACCATCGCCGGCGGACCTGCCACCAAGACTGTTTACCTCCCCTACGAGGCAAGCAACCTCATGGGCAGCATAGGCGGCATCAAGGACATGTTCAAGATGGGAGACTGATCTTCAATGAAGAATTCACAATTTATACTAATGCTTCGATTTAAATAGAGGCATTAGTTTTTTTATGCTCTACTAGTTGTGTTTTCTGCATTTTTTGTAACTTTGCAGTGGAACTTAATGATCAGAAATCTTTAAAACAACTTTGCAATGAAAACAGCTTTGAACACTGCAGCGGCTCCTGCTGCTATTGGTCCTTACAGTCAGGGTATTGCAGCCCAGGGTAAAATGATTTTCCTCTCGGGCCAACTTCCTATCGATCCTGCTACTGGAGCATTCCCCGAGGGAGGCATAAAGGAGCAGACCCGCCAGTCGTTGCTCAACGCACAGGCAATTCTCAAGAGCGCAGGCCTTGACCTTAACAACGTGGTTAAGACTACCGTGCTGCTGAGCGATATCGCCAACTTCGGTCCCATGAACGAGGTTTATGCCGAGTTCTTTGAGCAGCCATTCCCTGCACGCTCAGCATTTGCTGTGAAGGACCTTCCCAAGGGTGCCTTGGTAGAGATTGAGATGATTGCCGCTGAGTAATCACAACTTCAATTAAAATAGTATAGGCCTGTGACGCAAACTTTTTGATAAGAGTTTGCATTATGGGTGTGCCACTATGTGTTGTAGTGAGTGAAGAGTGGTTTGAAAAGGTTAACAAATTAAGGTTTTAGGCATGAGAATCATTGCTGTATCAACTTTTTTGAGTAAGTTTGCACTTTATTTTCAGCAATAAATTAAAAATCAAATACAATGAAAGAAGAAAAATTAAAGAAAGATACTGCTAATGAAGCCGAGGAAAAAGAGGCCCGCGTGCGTCAGACTGGATCGCTCAAAGAGCGCCTGTCGCGTGTGAAAAAGACCCGCTGGATACGCTTTGGCATCGTGAGCGTTATCTTCTTTGCATGGGTAGCATGGCTTGGCAACTGGTGGGTTGCTCTGGCTTGGTTCCTACTCGCCGATATATACCTGACTCAGTTTATTCCCTGGAATTGGTGGAAGTTCAGTGACAACAAGTTGCTTCGCACCGTCATGAGCTGGGTCGATGCCATTGTGTATGCCCTGGTGCTGGTTTACTTCCTGTTCATCTTTGTGGGGCAGAATTACCAAATACCATCATCGTCGCTCGAAAAGACGTTGCTCACTGGCGACTTCCTGTGGGTTAACAAGATGGTGTATGGCCCACGCGTGCCACAAACTCCATTGCACTTCCCACTGGCACAAAATGAGCTGTTCGGCTGCAAGAGCTACATCGAGAAACCTCAGCTCGAGTACCATCGCCTGAAGGGACTGCGCAACGTGGAGCGCGGCGACATTGTGGTATTTAATTTCCCCGCTGGTGACACAGTGTGCGTGGATTTGCCCAATCCCGACTACTACACTCAGGTGTTTGAAGATGGCCTCGATGCCGTGTGGGCCAACCACGAGGTGATATACCGCCCAGTTGACCGCCGCGACAACTATGTGAAGCGTTGCGTGGGTCTTCCTGGCGAGACTCTCAAAATCGTGAATGGCATCGTCAATATCAATGGCAAGGACATTCCTGAGCCCAAGAATGTTCAGTATAACTATGCCGTGAAAGTCAACGGCAAAGGCCCCGACTATGACTTCCTCACCGACGAGCTTGGCATTGCCAATGAGGACATAGAGCGCAACGTGGCTGTCGACCCCATGAGCGGGCAGCAATTCATCTCGCCCGAGCTTTACCTACCTCTCACCGCCGAAATGAAGGCTAAGCTTGAGAAGTGCAACTGGGTGACTAGTGTCACTAGGGCACAATATGGTGTCGCTGAGGGTGTTCGCACCTATCCTCTGGGAGTGGACTACGGATGGACTCATAACGATTACGGCCCCATCTGGATTCCAAAGAAGGGCGCCAGCATCGACCTCAACGAGAAGAACCTTCAGCTCTATGCTCGCTGCATTAAGAACTATGAGGGTGCCAACCTTGAGATTAAGGGTGGCAAGGCCTACATCGACGGCAAGCCCGTCGCGAAGTACACCTTCAAGATGGACTACTACTGGATGATGGGCGATAACCGCGACAACTCGCTCGACTCGCGATTCTGGGGCTTTGTTCCTGAGGATCACATCGTGGGAACACCAATGTTTGTGATTATCTCGTTTGACAAGGACCGCGAGTGGACTGGCGGCAAGATACGCTGGAACAGAATCTTCATCGACGCAAATCCCGATAAGTAGGGAAGAGTGAGTGTGGAGAGTGAGAGTGGAGAGTGAGGGCACTGAGGTGTACTAAGTCACCTAACACCTACTATTCAATTAGGCATTGTGCATTATGAATTGTGCATTAATAGGGAGCATGTGCGCGGGCGATGTGCGGTGCTATGCCGCCATGGTCAAGGCCGGTGAGGTGGTGATTGACGCCACCGAGAGGCACTTGCCTTTACGCCACAGCCACCATCGCTATGTTATAGATGCTCCTAATGGCCCTGTGAAGCTCACAGTGCCACTCGAGGGCAATACCAATGCCATGCCTGTGATGATGCAAGATGTGCTAATGAGCGAGCATGGCAACTGGCGGCACCTGCATTGGGGCGCTCTGTTCTCATCTTACGGAAAGAGTGCGTTTTTCGACTTTATTGCCGACGACCTTCACAGCGTGATTGTGGATGGCAGGCATACTCATACTTTGGACTTCAACATGGAGTTGCACCGCGTGATAGTCGACTTTATGGACCTGCCTATTGTAACCACTGTGGCGACCAGTGAGCAGGAAGTTGATGCAGCGTTGCAGAATGGTGCCGTTGACTTACGCGGCAAGATAGGTGGCAAGCGTGGTGACAAGTTGCCCATAACCAATGTGCCTTATTATCAGATGTGGTCGCAGCGACGTGGCAATTTCACACCAGGTCTTAGCATCCTTGACCTACTGATGAATGAGGGCCGAGAGGGAATCTTCACATTATTGAAAATGACCGACAATTTTGACCTAAAAAGCAATATACAGTGAAAACTAATCAACAACACCCCGAACTAATTGTCATGCTCACATGGCATGACTACACTGTTGGGAACGCCGCGCAGGTGTGGGAGCAGTGTAAGAGCGCGAAGGCTCGCTACTGGGGATTTAAGGAGCATCCGCTCCCTATTGACCAGATGAAGGCAATATATGACAGCATGAAGCAGTGCGGCAAGACTACTTTTCTTGAGGTGGTTGCCTATAGCGAGGCAGAGGGCCTAGAAGGGGCAAAGATAGCTGCTGCTTGTGGCTGCGACATACTGATGGGCACTAAGTTCTTTGATTCCATCAACGATTATTGTAAAGAACATGGCATCAAGTATATGCCCTTTGTGGGCAAGGTTACGGGCCGCCCTTCGGTGCTTGAGGGCACTATCGAAGGAATGATAGAAGAGGCTCGTGACTACATCGCCAAGGGTGCCTATGGCATCGACTTGCTGGGATATCGTTTCACAGGCGACGCAATTGCCCTCAACGAAGCCTTTGTTGCAGGAGTTGATGCTCCCGTGTGCTTGGCTGGCAGCATCGATAGTTACGAGCGCCTTGACGAGGTGCGACATGCTGCCCCATGGGCGTTCACGATAGGTGGTGCATTCTTTGAAAACAAGTTTGATGGCACCTTCGTTGACCAGATAAATAAAGTGTGCGACTACATGTCACAAGAATAACTATGCTAAGACTATTCTATCCCGACTGCTACGTTGAGGACGTGTTCTCAATCGACTACGAGAAGCTCATGGCAATGGGCTTTAAGGCGTTGATACTCGACATCGACAACACGCTGGTGCCTCATGGCGATGATTCCACACCAGTTATCGATGACCTGTTCAATAGCCTGCATGCAATGGGATGGAAAACATTGCTGCTTAGCAACAATAACCGAGAGCGCATTGAGCGTTTCATGGCAAACTTCAACTCCCTCTACATCGAAGAGGCAGGTAAGCCTAGTTCAGCTTGCTATCACCACGCCGTTGAGATGCTTGGAGTGGAACCGAAAGAAGTGGTGGTGATAGGCGACCAAGTGTTTACCGACATCCTGGGCGCCAACCGTGCCGGCCTGTTGAGCATTCTGGTCAAGTATATAGGCTATTACAAGAAAGAGAAAAAAGGCATCAGGCGCAACCTTGAGAAGGTGGTATTGTGGTTTTACCGCTATCGCAAGCCAAAGCTAGATGTGTCGAATAATAAAGCAACCAATAATACTGAGAAACATGGGAAAGAAGCGTAAACTGTTTTGTGAGATAAGTCCTACAACTTATGCCATAGCACTGCAAAAGCAGATTGTTACTCGCCACATAAAGAACTTTATGGGTAAGGAGCATTTTGCCAAGCGCCTAGTTGAGGAGAAATTGCCGGTGGTTGTATATAGCAGCAGCAATAACATGATAAAGCGTGGCCCTGGCATTGACCCACAGCTGCAGCTCAACAAAGCCGACAACATCAGGCTCGCATGCAGCCACATGAATGGGGTGATTGTAAATCCTGGCGAGACGTTCTCATTTTGGAAACTTGTGGGAAAAACATCTAAGCGAAATGGTTTTGCCGAGGGCAGAGTGATTGTGAACGGTAAACTGGTGGCTGGTGTAGGTGGTGGGTTGTGCAATCTGGCCAACACCATTAACTTGCTGGTGATGCACAGTCCCATGACCATTACCGAGCTGCATCACCACAGCGATGCTCTTGCACCCGATCCTGGTGGCGTGCGTGTGCCTTATAGCGCTGGTACGTCGGTTAACTACAACTTTGTGGACTACCGTTTCAGGAATGACACCGAGCAGCCCGTTCAGCTGTGTGCATGGTGTGAAGGCGATGACTTGATGACCGAACTTCGCACCACGCAGGAATTCCCTACAACCTATCGCCTTGTTGAAGAGGGGCACCATTTCAGGCAGGAAGACAATGGACACTACTATCGTGTGTCGAAGATTTATCGCGAAACCCTCGACCGCTCGACAGGAGAACTACTTGATCGCCGCTTGCAGTGGGATAACCACTCGCGAGTGATGTTTGACCCTTCTCTTATACCCACTGAGCAGCTGAAATAATCATTTCTATTAAGGTTTTTTAACCTAAAAAATTTGGAAACAGCAGTAATGTTCCATAACTTTGTTTGTGACTATAAAGGTATGGGCGTGTAAAACTTTGCGCCCCTTTTTCTATTTTAATTAAAACAATTTTTAATTAAAACATTGATGACATGGACATTATAAAGATAAAAGACCTCCTAGAGGATCTAAATAAAAAATCGGAAAAGCGTAAGTTTCAGGGCATTTTAGAAATGACTCTCAAGGAATTTGTGGACTGGATTGAATTGAGAGAGCGTAATGGCGTGAACAACAACAAGCCTTATTTGGAGCTCTACAATATAATTCATGAAAGAGGACTGATTAGTGCTGATGAAAAAGTTCGTCAGGAGCCTGATGTAGATTTTAAGGTTATAGATAGGCTCGACAAAATATCGATCGAGGAAATGAAGCAATATGTGAATCCCCATGAGTATCAAAGATACATATATAGGCTCACTAATGAGATATCAACCATGGGATTTCTTTATCGATTCGAGCCCTACGCACGCACCAGTGGGCGTCAAGAATGGGAAAAGATTGCCTTGAAATGGAAAGAAATACTCGTCAATAATATGGAAACAATCCTAGAAGAGAGCGAGGAATACAAGAATAAGCGACGACTACCTAGAGATGTTGATGAAAAATTAGGACTCGTGCCCAATCTGCATAATGCTATAAAGGAGTTTCTCGACATTCTTGATGAGAGGAAAGGTAACCCAAAATATGAAAAAGAATTGAGTTACTGGCGCGGGACACGTAGCGATGTTCTCAGGGAGTACTATGTAAATCACTTGACTCTCGATGAGATAAGAATAAAGTTGGGAAAGAGCTATGAGATGATAAGAAAGTACCGCAAGGATTTCTTAAACGACCTGCTAATAGAGCCTAAGATGTTGTGTGCCAACTTGCATGTGAATGGAGAACTAAGGGTGTTGCTTGAAAAAACTAAGGAAATATGCAAACTCTATAATGAGTGCCCAGCATCAGTTGGCGAGGAGGCTCTAGAACTAATGAACTATGACATGGCTAATGTGATAGATGGTGTTGAGTTTATTGTTCCAGTAGGTCAAAAGGGAGTTTACAACGAGTTGTCGAAATGCATTATGAGCAAACTCTATGGCATTGTTGCTCCCACATCTCCCGAAGTGATAAAAGCTAAAATACTGAAGTCTACAAAAGTTTCAGTACTAAAAGACCGAGTTAATCTCGACTTCATCGACAATGTGCTCTCGTGCAGTTCAATAGTTGAGAAGCACGATAACGGTGTGAGAATCAGGGAAGAGTTGCTTCAAACCAATCAAGATCGTGCGGCAAGGATGATGTATAACTATTGCCTTAAGAATTACACTGTTACTAAGAGCAAGCTGATGGAAGAGTACAGCAAGAAATATAATCAGCAATTAACCACCAACATAAGCACGCTAAGGCGTTATGGCTTTGCCCCGATTCAAGAAGGTGGTGTTACCTGGCGGTATGGAACAGGAAGCTTGCCCACAATGCAATCGGCAGTAAAAGAGTTTGCCGAGCGCAAAACCATCTTCCACTACGATGATCTCAAAAATGAGCTGAAATCACGAGGTTATTTGATAAATGACAGTTCATTAAGGACTTATATCACAAATGTGTGCAAAGTTGACAATAAAGACTCAACGCACTTCTGCCTAAAAGAGCTTTGCGATAACTTTCCAAAATTTAACTGGCGAAAGAAGAATCAAAAGGATTTATGATGCCGATTTAGGAGGCTGCAATAGCTTCAAGAAAATATGGATTAAAAAAAGTGA
The DNA here is from genome assembly GCA_902762385.1 of uncultured Bacteroidales bacterium. Classification (GTDB taxonomy): domain Bacteria; phylum Bacteroidota; class Bacteroidia; order Bacteroidales; family Muribaculaceae; genus Sodaliphilus. The sequence goes on from CACWNQ010000002.1 coordinate 177,072, forward strand.
TGTTTTTTTGTAAAAAAATGTCACTTTTTCTTGCTTTTTTAAAATAAATCATTTATATTTGCGCATTGAAAAGAAAATTTAAAAATTCTTGATTTAATATCAACAAGAAGAAACACATAAAGTAAATTTTCTCATACTCTAAAATCCTGTGGGAGCGACTTTGTGAAAAATCGCTCTCACACTTTTTTTGAAATAATTATATATAAAAACATCGATAGAGACGTGTTTTTTGTGAAAAGTTTCCTAACTTTGTAGCACATTTGTGGCACAAGAATTGCACATGTGTAACTAAGTGGCACATTTTCAAAGGTAAAAGATGAAACAAGACAACGACAATATAGACTCAACTACAGGCAAAAAGCGAGGCAGGGGAGCAATAAAGGTTGCGATAGTGCTTGGATTGCTGCTGCTGGCAAGCTTGGCAGGGGTATATTTCTTGCATCAAGACTCTGACACTGCAAAGGCTGGGCTGAAAGATGCCAACAGCCAAATATCGAAGTTGGAAAAAGAGAACGCAATGCTGAAAATAGAGCTTGACACCACCAAGTTGAATCTGCGTCGAGAGAGGGATATACGTGCGCGTGTTGAGCATGAGTGTGACACTCTAAAGACCATGTTCCCGCTTTACATTGAAGAGATGGAAGTAAGCAATGCTGACGCTCGTGGTAGTGTCATAAGCAGTTTTGGTCGCGACATTTCGGCTGCAAGTTCGATGTACTTGATGCCACGCATTAAGTATTGGGGCCTTAAGGGTGGCTCAAAGGTGGAGTTGCTTGTAAGACTCTATGACCATGAAGGTAAGCTTGTGACAGGAAGCTCATCGCCCGCAGGATATTCCTATTCCTACAAGATTGACCCCATCGAACCGGGAGTTAACAGTATCTCGCTCAGCGGTTGGGGTGGTGCCGACCGTGGCCACTTTGAGCCAGGCACCTATAGATATGAGGTTTGGCTAGGCGATATGTGCTTGAAGCAGAAATCCTTCACATTGCGATAATAACTCTTAAAGCTCCTGGCAAGTCAAGCTTAGGGAGCTTTTATTTTTAATTGCGTTGATGATGAGAAAGAAATTAGCCATAATACTGCTATTGTCGTTGTGGATGTCGACGTCCCAAGCCACCGATTGGGGTCGACTGCTGCAAGGTGCGCTCAAGGCAGGAGCGGCAGCAACTGTTACCGATAAAGATCTGGCCGATGCTGTGCGTGACGAGGTGAGGCAGATGGATGCCAAAAACACCGTGTGTGGTGCGTCGAGCCCTTACACTAAGCGCCTGAAGCGATTGACGCGTGGCATGACTAGTGCCGGAGGCATAAAACTCAATTTCAAGGTTTATAAAACTAGTGATATAAATGCCTTTGCATGCCCCGACGGTAGCGTGCGCGTGTTCAGTGCCTTGATGGACATTCTTAATGACAACGAGTTGCTTGGAGTGATAGGCCATGAGATAGGGCATGTGGCGCTGAAGCATTCAAAAAAAGCCTGGCGTAGCGCAATGTTGCGCAGCGCTGCAAGCGACGTCATAGGCTCACGTAGTGAGACATGGGCTGCTTTGAGCGACTCATATATAGGCGCATTGAGCAGTGTGGCATTGAGTGCCAAGCACTCTCGCACCCACGAGACCGAGGCCGATGACTACGGCTATGATTTCCTGAAGAAAAACGGCCGCAATCCGTGGGCGATGGGTTTGGCGTTCATTAAAATGAAACAGCTCTCGGAGGGCAAGAACAAGTCGCGCTACGACAAGTGGCTTCAGGCCTTCTCGTCGCACCCCGACTTTGACAAGCGCATTGAGCGCATGCGTCAGCGCGCCAAGAAAGACGGGTATGGCGTAAAGTAACTTAAGAAGTAAGTAAATTAAAAACCATGATAATTATGAAACGATATGTAAGCAGCGCAGTTGCGATTATAGCAATGCTACTGAGTGTGATGATGCTTGATGCGTGCAGTGCTCCCACGCCCGAGGAAAGCTTGAAGCAAATGATTGAAGAGGCCAATAAGGAGTGCCCCACCAATATCGACCACGTTACCACATTGAAGCAGATAAAGCTCGACGGCGATTATGTGACCTATGTGTGCGAGATAGATGAGACTCAACTGGAGATGGACACCATGATAGGGCAGCGCGCCATCTATGAGCAAAACATACGCAACACAATGGCCTATCAGCTAACTGACAATTCAGCAAACAAGGAATTCTTCAAATTGGTGATTGAGGCCGGCAAAGGACTTCGACATCAATATGTGGGAAGGCGCAGCGGCAAGGATCTTGTGGTTGATGTTCCCAATAGTGAACTGAAGCAAATGGCTGCCGAGAACGATAAGAAGGCACAGTCGCAAGACTAAAAATTCACCAAAAACACGTGCTTTAACCGTTAGAATAGTAAAAAAATGTTAAAGCAAGGCAAAGAATCCCCATTAATAATTGTGGGGTTGGGTAAAATGACTATCTTTGCACCGTGTTTTTCATGGTATTAGATTTAAGGTTAATTAAGATTGGTTGTCGTGAGACAATCAATTTTTTTTGTACCCGATAGACAATTTCCCTATCTATTATAATAGGCGTTGTGGTTGTGATTGTCAATTTTTGCAAATTGTGATACCGCCGCCCTCTTTGTTTCTATTGGGTCTTTTTGAGAGTGACTATGTCGCTCAAAAGAGGCTAAAAGAGTGACAAATGAGCAAAAAAATGCCAAACATCTTGGTGGTTTCAAACTTTTGACGTAATTTTGCAGTCGCTTTTCGGCACAACACAGCCGTGAGCGGTCCCATAGCTCAGTTGGTTAGAGCACCTGACTCATAATCAGGGAGTCCTTGGTTCAAGCCCAAGTGGGACCACAAGAAAAAGCACCTACAAAGTTTTTTGTGGGTGCTTTTCTTGTTATGATTAATGTTACGGTTATACCGTGAAGTAGTTGAAGCCGACGATGGTGTCGACGAAGCGGTGGACGTATTGCGTTGCGGTGGGTGACCACTGGAAGCCGAATCGGTACAGGACTTGTGTGGTGTAGTCGTTGGTTGCCTCAATCCATCGCATTTCGTGGCTGCTACTTAGGTTGTAGGCCATGAGTGGACGCAGCAGGGTCACCAATTCGGGATTTTCCATCATGCGGTCGAGGGCACGCTGGAATTCTTCGGTCTCAACGCGCTTCATTGTGATGCCAGCATCGGCAAAACCGTTGAGGATGTCGGCCAAATACTGGCGGTGAACATTGTAGGGGTGGAACACCACACACTCGCGTGGAGTGGTTGCCAGCAGCATGATGGCATGTGCCACCTCGTCGATGGGCGAGAACTCGAAGACGTTGCTTAGAGCTTCGTAGGGCACCATTCCGATAACCACATAGGCTCGTAGCAGGGCCAGGAAGTTATTGGTCTGGAAATTGATTTGGAACTCGCCGTCGCGCTGTCGTGCCGAGAGGTTGCCCACTCGCATGATTTTGGCATTGAGCCCGTGGTGTGCTATGGCTTCGAGCACGAGGTCTTCGGCAACGAACTTGGAATAAACATATTTGTTCTCGTCGATGTTCTGTCCCAGCCATAGGTCTTGCTCGGTGAGCTTTACATCGGGACCTGGCACGTTGTCGATGCTCAAACCTGCGATGCTCGTCGTTGAGATGTGAATCAGTTTTGAGTTGGTGCGCAGACAGAAGGCGATAAGGTTCCTCACCGACTCGATGTTAACCATCTCGATGTCGTTGCCAGCCGAGAAATGCTTCACGTTGGCCACACAGTTGACTACGGTCAGCCCCTCATGATTGATGCTATCGAGGGCATCGGGTTGGGTTACCTCGGCGGCGATGGCTGTCACGCGGCTGTCGATTAACTCAAACGCCTTGCACCTGCCAAAGTAGTAGAAGAAAAGAGTTTTGAGACGGTTCATCGCGTCCTCGCTGGTCTTGCCTCGCATAGGACAGATGATGTTGCCGTCGTAACTTGTGAGAAGTTCGTTGAGAACGTGCATGCCCAGATATCCTGTGGCGCCAGTGAGCAGCACGTCGCCGATGGTCAGTCTGTCGCCCTTGCGGAAGGCGTCGAGGTTATTGGCCTTGAGAATAGGGGTGTAGGCGTCATAGCGTGTGTTCTCAACCCTATTGGTTGGTTTTTCTTTTTGGGTGATTTCGGTGGCGACAGGTGCTTGCGACTGCTTTTGTGCTACAAACTCGGCGAGAGCCCTGGGAGTCTTTTGGTTGAAGAGATCGTTGAATACAATCTGCACTCCGTGCTTGCTCGCCTCGACAATCACCTTAATGGCGTTGATGCTGGTGCCGCCAATCTCAAAGAAATTGTCGAGAGCACCCACTTGCTCGATTTGTAGAATCTCGGAGAAAATGTTACAGAAGAGTTGTTCGGTCTCGCCCTCGGGTGCCACAAAATCGGTGTTGCGCTTGAGTTCCGGAACAGGCAGAACTTTGCGATTAATCTTGCCGTTAGGAGTCATAGGCATGGCATCGAGGCGCATATAGGTGTCGGGCACCATATACTCGGCTAGCGATGAAGCAGCGAGTGCCTTGTTGATGTCGTCGTCGGTGATGCTTGAGTCTCGGTCGACGGTGTAGTAAAGCACTAGATGCTCATTGCCTCCCACCTTGCGCACCTCGGCGGCCGCCTGCCTGATGCCCTGGATATTGAGTGCTTTGCTCTCAATCTCGCCAAGCTCGATGCGGAAACCACGCAGCTTAACTTGGGTGTCGATGCGTCCCAGGTATTCGATGTCTCCATCTTCATTCCAGCGGCACAAGTCACCAGTGTGGTACATCCTCACAGGGCGTCCCCAACGGTCGGTCTTAACAAATGGACAATCGACAAACGACTTGGCTGTGCGCTCTGGCAATCGCCAGTATCCGCGTCCCACCTGTATGCCGGCAAAGCACAACTCGCCAGCAGCACCTTGAGGAACAAGGTTGCCTGCAGTGTCGACGATGAAATTCCAGTTGTTTGCCACACTCTTGCCAATGGGGATGTTCTCTACACGCTTGCCTGGAGCGATGCTATAGTAGGAAGTGTCGTCGGTACACTCAGTTGGGCCGTACACATTAATAATCTCGATGTGGTCGCTGAAAACACCATCCATCTTTTCGCCTCCACCTGTGGTAAAACGAATGGGCAGGTCGTCGAAGGTGTTGAGCAGCAATCCCGTCATTGCAGTTGAATATCCGCCACCAGTGATGTGGTGGCCGATAAGGAACTGACGAATGGCGGCAAGGTCCTTGCGTATATCGGTTGGCATCACATGGAATGAGCCACCGAGCGTGAGCACTGGATACATGTCTTCGATGTGAGCGTCGAACGAGAACGAGCGGTGACCGCTGATGCGGTCGTCGGCAGTGAGTTTCTCCATATCGATTACTACTGCAATGAAATTGCGCAAGCCAGCCTGATGCAGCATCGCGCCCTTGGGCTTGCCTGTCGAGCCAGAGGTGTAAATCATATAAGCCAGACCATCGGGGCGAGAGCGGTCGATGGGCGCTGCAGTGGTGAGGTCGGCACTGGCCATGAAGTCATCGATGAAGAAGACCTGAGCTGCGGCGGTGTCGAAGTTGCCCTCGGCCTGCTTTGCAGCAAGAACGTCGTGGCTGGTGATGAGTATTTTTGATTCAGAGTTCTCAAGCATATAGCTCAGTCGCTCGTTGGGATACTCAAAGTCGAGTGGGGTATAGGCGGCTCCAGCCTTGTGGATGGCAAGCACTGCCAATGGAAATTCCTTGGTGCGGTCGAGCATGACGCACACAAAGTCGTCGCGTTGCACATTGTGGTCGATGAGTTGTCGTGCAAGTGCGTTGGCATATCCATCCATCTCTTTGTAGGTGAGCTGACTGTCCTTGTCGACCACTGCAGGTGCATTGGGTGTGCGTTGAGCTTGCTCGGTGAACAGATTGGCAAATGTCTTGCTGATATCCACGTCGATGTCCTTGCCCGAACCAAGCTTGATAAGGCTCTGAGCCTGTTCGTCGCCAACGATGGCTATGCTGTTGATGTCGCCGTCGGGGCACGCCATCATGTTGTCCATTGTAGCCTTGATGGCATCGGCCATCATGCGCATTGTTTTGCGGCTGTTCATTGCCAGGCTCGACTCCATTCGGATGTCATAGTTGTCGCCAGCAAGGAAGATGTGAGCCAGCATATCGTAGAACACATCACCGCGGTCCTGCTCCACAAGCGGGCAATGATTGTCACCAAAATAGTAAGCTTCTTCCCAACCTGGCAGTGCCGAGAAGTTGAACGAGATGCCAGGCTGAACGCCCAGGTCGCGGCAGAAGTGTGTGAAAGGATAGGCTAGCTCGGCCAGAGTTGCTTTCATCTCGCTATGTACAGTTGCGATATACTCGCGAACACTTTGTTCCTTTTTAATTTCCATCATGAATGGAATCGTGCGTACAAACATGCCGTAGGCTTGTTTCACGCGCGAGTCACGACGACCGTGATAGACGGTGGTATAGGCCACTTTTTCCTCTCGCAGCAATCGGGCAAGAGTGTAGCTGAACGCAGCCTGGAACAGCTGATAGGGGGCAAAACCGTTTTCTTTACACCAGTTGTCGACAAGAGCACGGTTAATGTAGGCCGACTCCTGAGCCATCTCGCCAACGGGGTTCTCGGGACGCGCCGACAATGTGGCGAGATCAACACCAGCATAGCGCGACATCATCACCGACTTAGCCTTCAGGTAATCCTCATCGCCCAGTCGTGCATGCTCGTCGACGGCGGCCTCAAGCATTCCATATTCCTCTGCTGGAAGGGGTTTACCATCGTAAGCTAAAGGCAGGTCGCGTTGTGGGAATACTGTCAAGTAGCTCGTGCCATCGGTCACCAGGTGGTGGATATCCATGAGCATATATCTGCCCGATTCGGTTGTAATGAGCTCTACACGCAACAATGGTTCGTCGCCCATAATGTCGAAGGGGCGGCAGAAATCTTGGTGAGCATAGCGCTGGAATTCCTCTTCGGTCATCGAGCGGAGCTGAATTTCAAGATGCTTATTGTCGTCAACAAATTGTTGTGGTTCTCCTTGTTCATCAATGTGAAAACGCAGTCGTAACACCGAGCGTTCGGCGAAAATTGCTTGGAACGCAGCTTCAACGCGGTCGAAATCCACACCGTCGCTTAGTGGAGTAATGCTGGGAACATTATACTGCATCACTTGTGGATACTTCAAGCACTCGTAAAATACTCCCAATTGAGATTGGAGCAAAGGATAGGTCTTCATGTCTGTTTATATTTTGAATAGTGAGTTTTAGAAAGCATTCTTGGCATTGCTGCAAGGCAATAGCAGGGTGTGTCAGCAACGCGCAAGTGCAACCATGGCGACACTGGGTCGTCACAACTAAATCACTACAAAAGTAGAAATAAATATTCAAAACTTGCCTATTTTTCACTCTAAAATAATACTATATACTCAGTTTTTTAGTAGAATAGTGGAGTAGTACAATATTATGGATGAGGCCTGTCTCGTTCGATGCCATCCAAATGCTACTCGCCTTATGGTCATTAAAGTCAACTGGCGATGGCGAGAATTTTGGAAGTTTCAAATGATTGCTTATCTTTGCACACTGAAAGCAATTCAGCTCTCATTCATGTTAATAATGCGTATCAATATGTTGTCACGCTCTATTTCAAAGAAATGTTTAGCGACAGTAGTGCTCATGGTCTTGTGCTTGCTGCAGGGCTGCTCCAGCACTAGTTTCAAAGTTATCGCCGAGCTTAAGGGGCTTGGCAATCAAAACGTGCGTGTGGTGTATCACAATGCCCAGGGCGGCATCACCGACATGTGGTTGATGGCGCAGAGCGACAAGCTCGAGATTGCAGGTGACTGCACAAGCCCGTCGCTGCTCATGGTGTATAACAGCATGCATGTTGCTATAATGCGACTGGTGGTGAATGGTGGCGACAGGCTGGAAGTCAAGGGTCAGATTGCCGACCAGTATGGTCTAACCGTGAAGGGATCGCAGGTGATGGAGCAGTGGAACGACTTTGTGGTGAAGCACAAGAGCGAGTACAACATGCCCAGCGCAGTGAAGCTCAATGCTGCTATCGAGGCATTTGTCAAGGATAACCCCAAGAGCATGGTGTCGACGCTGCTCACGCTCGTTGATTATGCTCCCGATGATGAGGGCGCCAAGGTGGCTGCGCTGCTCAAGTCGATTGATGAGAGTGCCAAGCCACAGGGCCTTATGGACAGCTATAATCAGGTGGCAATGCTTGTTAAGCGAGGCGAGACAACAATCACTAGCCTCAACTTGCTAGAAATGAAGAGCGACGACTTTGAAGTAGCACGCTTCACTGGCAGCAAGCCCAGTGTGCTGTGCTTTTGGGATAAGAGCATGACTCCCGAGAAGCGACTGGCGGCAATGGAGGAGCTGAAGATGCTCGACTCGACAAGCGTCAACATTGTGGATATCAATATCGATGCCGACTCGGCGCAGTGGCGCAGCGCAGTGGCAGCCACTGGCAGCCACTGGAAACATTACTGGGTGCCTGGCTCGATGATGAACTCCCAGCTCATGAGACTTCACATATCTACTACTCCCACAATCATTGTTGCCGACTCACTGGGCCGTCAGCAATATCGTGGCAGTGATCCAGTCAAGGCGCGCCAAACTGTAGAGTCCCTATAATTTATCACACGTCAACAGCTATTTAATTGCATAGGCCATTAATAACATTGAATGGCACGGTATTTTTATGTGGTTACGATTTGCTGTTAAAATAATAGTAGTTTTTATAAATTGTGTAAAATAGAGAAAAGTACAGTTAAATTTACTACCACATTAAGCAAAAAATCTCACATAAATTATATTTTTTAAACATAATTTTAATGTAAAACCATTGCATAAATGGGTCTGTAAATATAACTTTGCAGTCGATATTATTGCGCAGATGACAAAAAATGGTTTTTAACAGATTTGTAATGCGCTAGTGATTAATAGCTTATGAGATTTTTTACTATGAAAAAAACTGAGAGATTATTACCGTTATTGATTGCACTGGCTGGTTGTTTTGCTACGAATGCCACTGTATATCACGAGAACACAACAAAAGTCACAAAGCACGACTACGGCAGTTACACCTATACTTATATAGATGCTAATGGTGTGGAACAAACTGCAAACTTGTGTGATGAGGCGAAGACCCCCGAGCAAATTAAGGCCCTGATTAAAGCTGTGTACACCGACCCAACGATTCCTGGCATTCATTATGCTTATGATTTCAATGGCACTCAAGTGCGCAAGATTGACTACAATGCCTACGCTCACGAAGGTGTGAATGCCAATAACCCCACCATGCGTGTCACTTGGGACAACGCCGACCCCAGCGAGGTGATTCCCAATCCCGACCAAGACGGTATGACTCTGCTCATGGTGAACATGAAGGACAGCTGGTATAGGTCTCATTCCAACAATAAAAACTTCGATACCGACTTCATGCTCGAGAATGCAATCTCATCAGTTAAGCTGATGTCGCATTTCACCAGAGTGCACGATGCCCAAAATCCTGGTTATCTTTACTCGTTTGAGGGCGTTACTAATCGTTTCTTCATCATCTCAAAGGGCAAGCCCAGAGCAGCCTATTGGGCGCCTTTCTATCGCCTGTTTGAGCAAATCAGCCCTGTGCGAGGTGATGGCGGCCACAATAGCGACGACTTCATCGATGAGATAAAGGCCGGTCATCCTTATCCTTGCTATCATGACTGTACCAACGTGCCCGGTTTTGGACCAAGCACAGGCTATAACCACTGGTTTGAAATTGCCTCGACAGGCGAATCTTATGCTCTCGACAACCTGACGATATTTGTTCCCGACCGCCGTTTAGAGTATGCTTATAATGAATCAAAGCCTGTTAGTGATCGCAACAACACCAGTGACTATAGCACCGATAGCCAAATCTTTAAAAACTACGAGAACAACAGCGGTGACATGGGAGTGCTGCCAAAGGTGCTCATGTACACTGCTAACCTAAATGCCGAGGCAGTGCCCGATGTGGTTGGATACTACAAGGTGAACCTTGATTGGAGCACCTCGTTCACTCGCGAGAATCTGGGTGTTGACGTGCCACAGCATTTCTATGTATATGTTTTAAATGACGACGGTACCCGCACACTTATTCAAGAAGTGCAGAAAGATGAGAACGGAATGGTGCGCGTGCAAAACCATAGCTATCTTGTGCAGCAGACTGAGAGTCAGCAGACTATTCGTTATGTCATCACCGCTCACCCCATTAACTACGATACAGATGGCACAACAGTGCTTCGCAACGATGACTATAGCCCCTACATTACCATTAGCGCCGAGAGTCCAGTTCGCACTGTTATCATCCCAAGCAAGAAATATGCGTTCTTCACCGAACTGTCGGAATACCGCAGTCGCTACTATGTTGAGAATGCCAACAAGCAGATAAATATCTACAAAAACACGGTATCAATCACTCCATCTTCGACTCAAAGTTATCAGAATATTCGCCCTGAGGCCTACAAGGTGTATCGCAAATATGGAAGCACCGACAAGCCTATCGCTACCGTCACTTTCACTCCTATTTATAATGAAGAAGAGGAGATAAAATACAACTACACAGTAGAATATGACAACTCTACTCAGGATTTGAATTTCCTCTTCGACGATGAGCAACCTGTAACCAGTGGCATTCTCACCGGCTATGAGAACTCTACAGTGAAGATTATCGACCGCTTCAGTGCATCGACTGCAAGCAATTCTCATTACGACAAGTATACCTATACCTTTAAAGAGAAAAGGACAAATGGTTATTATCCTTGTAGCGACCAGCACGAAGTGCCTGTTTACAAGACCACAAACAATGTTTCGGGCGAAGGTCGCACCCTCGACGAGGTGATTGCCGATACCACTCACCTGGCAAAGGCAACCCCCGACAATACAATCACTTTCAACGCTATCAACAATCCAGCCGCCAACGTAGTGAATTATGAGATTCGCCGAGTGTACTCTAACAACTACAGTAAATATGACAAGATTGGCAAGGCCGAGAACTTCCAGAATAGTGGTAACTATTACATCTATGCCCTCAACAGTGCAGGTCAGCTCAATGAGCTTGTGGGCACTGAAACTGTGGGCGCCGATGGTGGCGACATAACCACTCACGACATCAATAGCTCGAGCGATAACCAGCGCAGCCTATATGTGCCTGTAATCAACACTCTCTACAATGGCGATGCTTCTAAGCCCAATTCTTATGGATGTGATATCCAGAGCATGAGCTATCCACAGGTAGAGGTTAAAGCAGTGAACACAATGAAGACTAATCCGTTCTATGGCAACGATGGCGACCTCATGGGATATATGGTAGACTTGAAAATTACTCCAAAGATGCCTTCGGGCAACAGTACTATAAACTTTGTGTACTACTATCGCGTGTGGCGCGAGATTGACGGCAAGATTAGTCCCACACGCATTGTGGGTGAGAGGTTGCTCAATCGTGAGCAAGAGCAGAGTGGTGGTTCTGAAGAGACTGGTGATTACTGGGCCAACGACTATGATTGCCTTTATGTGACTTATCCAGGCGATGGAGACCAGTATGTGAAAGACATCTTTGTTGATTGCGCCTACGAGGGTTCAAAGGACGTGAAATACATCGTTAGGCTCTATGCCACCACCGTTCCTGGCAATGGTCAGGACTATATCGACTATCACCCCATGGCTGTGACCGAAGGTGGCGGAGGCAAGGATTACTTCATTGCCGAAGATAAGGTTACAGTACCTTTCAACAATGGTACTCCAACAGCGATTGGCACCATCGATGTCGAGACTCAGCCAGTGAGTGTGACCTACTACAACATAATGGGTGTTGCAAGCAGTCGCCCCTATCCCGGCATCAATATTGTGGTGAAGCGCATGAGCGACGGCTCCACAGTGACCAAGAAAGTGAGATTTTAAATCGACCACTTCATCTATGTAATTCTCAATAATGCGTGGGCAGCCCGGGTGATATAGATTCATTCGGGCTGCCAAATTTTTAATTTGTTGCAACTAATTTTGGTGGTTGATTGGTGCTTACTTGAGAAACATGAAAATGGTGCGTATTTTTGGTTGGGATGTTTTTTATGTGTAACTTTGCTGACAAGCAACATACAAAAATCATTACTACATGCTAAGCAAGATACTGGGAGCGACAACAATCAAGCCCTCAACACGGCCATCGAAAGTTTTGTCAAGGACAACCCAAAAATCTGAGTTTTGATACACCTCATTGTTTTTATATTCAGGATTTTTTGAGAAACTGTATTATTTTTGTATATTTAATGATATCTGCATATTTTTTTTAACTTTGCGCAATTATACATACCTCATCCTTAAACATTGAGATAAAAACTAATACATATTTACTGATATTCAATAAATTAACAATATATCTTAATAAAAAATGAGAAGACTTTTATTTTCACTAATGGTTCTTGCCTTCATCGTGATGACAGTACCGCAGTCATGGGCGCAAGGCAATTTTGGGAATATTCCGAAGAAGGTGAACTATCGCGACGCGCGCATTACCGATGTGGGCGCTGTGGCGTTTGACATGATGGCGTGGGAGTGTGAAGACTCTATCACGCACGTTAAAGACACTTTGATAACTACCGAGCGATATGTGCTGTGGGAGTCGAAAGGCGACATTGAGCAGCAGGCCAAGGCGCGCCGATTTAATGCTCCCAAACTAGGCACACCTATCAAGGATGTTATCAGCACCACTAAACGCAAAGGTTCGCTTAAGGCAGGCTGGCTGGCACAATATGAGTATATGGTATTCAAATATGAGTACCCATCGGTAGATGCCGAAGGCAACCAGGTGATGCTCTCGTCGATAGCGGCATGCCCAACAGCCAGCGACACTAAAGAGACGCGCGACGTGGTGATAGGCACTCACATTACCATCACTTCCAACGCAGAATGTCCTTCTAACACCAACACGGGCTTCACCGAGTCTGACTGGGGAATCTTGATGTCACTCGCCGGAGGCAAGAAGATAAAACTGGGAGCAGTATCCAACACACTTTTTGCAATCGGCTCCTATCTGTTGCCAGGCATTGGGCCTTACATCTGGGGTGGATTCGGCATCGCCATGGAGGTGTATTCGGCCGAGCCCAGCAACAACTACAACCTGGTGATTATGCCCGACTACGAGGGATATGGAAACACGTCTAACAGGTCGCATCCTTATCTGTACCAGGAGCTCACGGCACGACAGGTGGTAGATGCCACACGTTATGGCATCGACCTCTATAACCACGCCGACCAAACCAAAAGCTTCCGGCACCCGCTTCGCAGCAACTTCCGTACAATGAGCTGCGGCTACTCTCAAGGCGGCTCGGTGGCACTTGCCACCCACCGCTTCATTGAGCAGAACGGATTGACCGACGAGCTTCACTTTGTGGGCTCGATTTGCGGCGATGGACCCTACGACCCCATTTCAACGTTGATGTACTATGTGCAACGTGACCTCGACAACAAGAAGATGTCGATGGCGGTTGTGTTGCCTTTAATTATAAAGGGGATGCTTGATTCTAACCCATATATGAAGACACATAAGGCCGAAGATTATTTTACCCAAGAATTCCTCAACACAGGTATCATGAATTGGCTTAATAACAAACAAATGACTACCGACGAAATTGCGGAAAAATGGGGCCAAATGGCGAAAAACGGAGAAACAACCATCTTCGACACCAACGGTAAGGCGCTGATGCGCGACATTATGAACGAGCAATGTTATAACTACTTCCTCGCGCTCTACAATCAATACCAGAACGTGTACTCCACACAGGGAATACCATTGCCTGAGCATCGAGGCGTGATGGAAGACTTGCACTTTGCTCTCGCCAGCAACGACATCACTACCGGGTGGATTCCACAACACACCATCATGTTGTTTCATTCTAATAGCGACACCGTTGTGCCTTACGACAACTTAACAAAGGCTGAGAACTCAATCAATGCTGAGGCTGGCAGCGGATGGATATCGATACACAAATCCACACTGGGGCACGACCATGTGGATTCGGGAACCGACTTCTTTAAAGCTGACGACAACTGGGAACTGCTTGGCAAGCTCGACCTGCGCATCTTTACCGCTAAGCATAAACTGTGTGATCTGCCCTGGAACGGACAGACTACCTCTAGCATGTCAAATAACTGGTAAAAAATCTTTACTACTATGAGAAAAAACATCATTTTCAGCATAGTGGCAACACTCTTATTGCTTGCCACACCAGCACATGCCAAGCTCATTAAAGGCTATGTGCTCATAGATGGAGACCAGGTGCCTGCCGAGTACACCAAGCTCAGCGACAACACAGTGAGCGTTGGTTCGGGAAAAAACGCTTGCATTCCACAATACACTGCCGGTCACCTTACCATTCCAAGCACCATCACCGTTGATGGCACTACCTACAACGTGACTCAAGTGGGCAACGTTGCCTTCAGACTTTGCGACAAAATCACTAGTGTGGATATTCGCGAGAACGTGACACGCATTGGCAATTACGCCTTTGTGGGATGCAGCAAGCTTGCCGATATCACGCTCCCAGCAAGCCTGGAGAGCATAGGCTCGGGAGCGTTCATCAACACCGTGTCTAAACAGCCTAAAGGTTCAGTAACCTGCCTTGGCGAGACACCTCCACGATGGGAGTACAACGACGTGTTCATGTTTCACAGCCAGGGTATTGGCGACCCCAATGCTGCTATTATCTCTGCTGAAATCGAACTTTATGTCCCCGAAGGCAAAATAGACACATATCACTATGCCAACTACACTAATCCCGACATTGGATGGAACGGTGCCGACGGATGGGGGTCATTCTCTAGCTACTTCACAGGCATGCAGTCGGTCCACGTCTATACCGCCACCGACCTACAGGCCATTCATGACATTGTGAACGAACATGGCAAGTATAACTTCTACAGGAACATATTCATTGAGAACGACATCGATTTCCACAATGCTCATTGGAGCGAAGGAATTGGTAATGACGAGACACATCCGTTTGCAGGCAACTTCTATGGCAACGGACACACCATCAGTAATTTGCAAATAACCTCTACCGGTCCATCGGGGTTGTTCTCATATTTTGGTGGATACTATGCCCAGGATGTTATACTCAAGAACATCACTATTAACAATTTTACAGGAAAAAGTATAGGTGCTTTTGCAGGAGCTTCGGGATATTGTTATTTTAGCTCAATATGGGTTGAAAATTGCTCTTTCAAAATAAGTACTGGTGATATAGGTATAATTATAGGAGAATGCCTAACCACAGGTGGAGCCAACTTCAATAATTGTGTTGTTAAAGATTGCAATTATGTATCTGTTGATTATCCAAATCCGCCTGATTATGGAACGGGTGGTATTGTTGGTTATTGTTATGGAGGCACCATCAATAATTGTGCCGTGATGGGCGACGTCAACGACATGATTAAGGCGCCATTTGTCGGTCGGTGCCAAGGTAACAACATTGCCCAGGTCAACAACTCCTATGCCTCCGACTCTCAATTCGAGAATTATAATGCTCCTGATAATGTGATACACAAAAATGTGGTGTTGTGCGGAAAAAACACCTTTAACATGACAGCGCCCGATGGCACAGTTAGCCAAAAAACAATCTCTACCGAACGAGACTTCAAGTCTTTATTTATGGTTCCCACTTTGGGGCTGCTAGACTGGGCCTTCATGGATGGATACTATCCCGTGCCAGTTGTCTTTGAGGATAAGTTGCCTGTTTTAGTCAATGTTGCCGAATATCGACCATTGAGCAGTTGCGAGCGCTTGAATGCTGTCATGCCAAAATCTGGCACTCCGTGGGTCACTTTCTATGACTTGTCGGCAAGTGGTTATCGCTCAAACGTATATTATGCCAATCGATTGTGGATTGATGAGAATTTCCCCTATACTGACCTCGTGCCTGGGTCTTATCACACGCCTTATCTGCCCATAGGCTCGGCAACAATCAATTGCATAAACGGTGTGCGCTTTGACCGCACTCTTGAGGTTGCGCACAACGGCACAGAACAAGTTACGGTGCCTAATGTACTGCTTGATGACGAAGGAAATCCCGTTCTTGATGATAGTGGCAACTATACCTTCGATGGAGAAGTGACGCTCTATGAGATTGATAAATTTGCACCCACGGGCTACACCGTCTATCTGCCCTACAAGCTGCATCACAACTACACCTTCCACCTGTTTGAACCCGAGTCGATTGAATCATGGAATGGAGTTGCAACTCTCGTGGTCGACGAAATTGACGATGAAATTATCTATCCCTGGACTCCTTATTATATGGTAGTCACCGATACCCCTGTTGACCTGAGTACCGAGGATGAAGTGATAATATCACCTGAGCCTGAATACACTTATATACCTTTCGGTCAAAACAATGATTATAGCATGTGGGGCACAAGAAATCCAGCAAGTTTCCAAGATAAGAAGTTTGTGGTTGATGGCTTCGACATGTTCAAGCCTGCTACCAGCAACATTAATGCCTGGGAGTGCTATTTCAAAGCTCCCGATGGCATCAATCGCATTGAAATAAACCGAGAGTTGCGATTGTATGAGGACATCGACAACAACGTGACTATCGAGGACTTCGATCGCACTACAGTGAAAGCCACACTGCGTGGACGCACTCTCTACAAAGACGGCACATGGAACACTCTGTGCCTGCCGTTTGATGTGAGTACTAGCGAAGGCTCTATTTTTGAAGACGCTATCATTTATGAATTAAGCAACTCTACTATTGGCGAGGACGGCACTGTCACTATCAACTTCAGTTACAGAGATTATATTGATGCTGGCAGACCCTATATCGTGAAGTGGGAGAGCGGTGAAAATCTTGTTAACCCAAGCTTCTATGGCGTGACCATTAAGGACGTGGGCAACAAGGTGGTGACAGCTGGACCCATAAGCATGGTAGGCAGTTATGAACCTGTAGGTGTGCTTAAAGATGACCCCATTTTGTATATTGGGGCCAACAATCAGCTGTGCCGACCAAGCAACGACATGACCATCAACGCATTCCGCGCTCACTTCTACTATGATCCCCAAACCGACCCAGAGACATTGGGCGCCATCAGGCTCAACTTCATTGAGCCAGGTGTTGTCACCGATATCGAGGAGATGCCCATAGCTACTCGCCCAGTCGACACACACTGGTACTCTATCGACGGACGTGTGCTGCCATCCAAGCCCAGTATGCCGGGCATTTATATCCACAACGGTAAGAAGGTTATCATCAAATAAATTTTGCCATCATGATAAAACGAATTATATTAGCCTTTACGGCACTATTAATCACAACAGGCATTGCTATGGCACAGAATGCCGTGCCCATCGTCATTGTAGAATGTGAGAACGGCCAGGTGAATTACCTGCCGAGTGAGGCAACACCGGGAAGCTATGTGGATTTTGGACTTCAGCCTTTAAACGGTTATGAGCTCGACACGCTATGTCTCAACAAAGTCACTGGCGATGTCATTGAACCAATAGAATGGGAGCTAGTCAACTCTTGGCAGGTGGGCTTTATAGTGCCCGAGTGCGACCGCGTGGAACTCACGGTGTTATTCAAGAAGAAGAAATACTCTGTCACTATTGCCGAAGGCATTGAGCATGGAACTTTAGAGCTCGAAGGGGAAAATGTGATTGAGTTTGGAACTACAGTAATTCTCAAGGCCACTCCCAACTATGATTATCTTTTCAACTCTGTTTCGGTCAGGACAGAAGAAAATGGCGCTGGCGTGAGCACGCAGCTTATAAATGTTGTCGATAATACACACTACATCAGATTTACCATGCCCAGAGACAACGTAATCGTGAGTGCCACGTTTAAACCAGTGCCACGTTATCCCATTGAGATTACTAATGGCGAGCATGGCACCATCACGAGCGATGTGGCTTCGGCTCGTGTGGGCGACTTGGTCACGCTCACCGTCAACAAAGACCCGGGTTGCATGCTTAAACAACTAAAGGTGGTGGCTGGATACCCTGTTGAGGGGGGAGGTGAGGCTCATGCGCCCATCATTCCTAAGTCCAACGACATGTGGTATCAGCAGCAAGAGATTGAGCTCACCAAAGTCGACAATCACACCTATCAGTTTGTGATGCCCGAGCAGTTTGACAATGTGCTCACACCTAACTATATGGAAACCACCACCTTCAAAGTGACAAGTTCTTTCAAGCAGGTGAGCCCAGCGGTGATTTGGAGTGAATCTGAAAATACGCTTTTCTTCATCTACGAGGAAGAACCTGTTGAAGACTATGAGGAGTCTCGATGGTGGGGAAACCACAGTGTAACTCAAATATGGATGGGCAATATTATTTCGGCTACGGGATGGAGTCACCCGGAATGGTCGCATAATGCCACAATCATGAGTGATGCACATAAAGTGGTATTCGACGAGGGATTTGCACAGTTGCGACCCACCAGTTGCTATGAATGGTTCAACGGATTAAGATATCTTACCACCATCGAGGGCATCGAGAACCTCAACACCAGCGAGGTGACTAATATGAACTCAATGTTCTACTTGTGCTCTTCGCTCACCACACTCAATCTCAACAGTTTTGATGTGAGCAAGGTCACCAATGCCACTACGATGTTCCGAGTTTGCAGTAGCCTTACCACCATTTTCTGTGACCAAACATGGAACATCCCCACTGCGACAGGCATGTTCCAGGGTGACGACAATCTCGTCGGAGCTGTGGCTTATGATAATGGGAAAACCAATGGCGACATGGCAAATCCCATTGATGGATATTTCACAGGTTCTCAGGCTATAACTGTCGATATCCAAGGCAATGGCACCATCACTGCTCCTGACAAAGCATTTCCAACCCTCACAGTGACATTCACTGCCGAGCCAGCACCGCTTTGCTCCCTCACAAGCATCACGGTCACTGGCAACAACACCGGCAACACAATAGAGACTACTCTGAACAATGGCGTTTACTCTTTCATCATGCCTGGAGAGCCTGTGACTATCACTGCCGTCTTCAGCACGCCACAAGGTGAGGTCCCTGCAGTGCTATGGTGCGACGACAATTCAACTCTTTACTTTGTAAATGTGCCTTATGAGGCTATAAGCGACGGCACTTGGGACGGACAACACATCATACAAAGTTGGAGCGGAAATGTCGTCAACAACACTGGCTGGACGGTGCCTGGATGGGAGGCAGTAAAGGACAAGGCCACTAGGGTGGTGTTTGACGAAAGTTTTGCCACTGCTACTCCCAAGAGTTGCTACGCATGGTTCTATCTGTTTAAAACTCTCACCAGCGTTGAGGGACTTGAGAACCTCAACACTAGCGAAGTGACCAACATGAACTCCATGTTCTATGGTTGCGAGGGTCTTACCACTCTCGACGTGAACGGTTTCGACATGAGTAAGGTGACCAATACCACTAGCATGTTCCGTTCTTGCACCAATCTCACAACCATCTACTGTGACAACACTTGGGACATTACTACTTCAGGTGGCATGTTCCTCACATGTAACAAGTTGGTAGGAGCGGTAGCCTATAATGTGGATCATACCAGTGCTGATATGGCTAATCCTCGCACCGGTTACTTCACCGGAAAGTGGAATGTTAACATCTCCACAAGCATTATGAACGGCGATGTGACATGCGAGCCAGCCATGCCCTACACCAATGAGACAGTGACACTCACTGTGACACCCGACCCAGGTTACGAGTTGGAGTCGCTCACAGTAGAAATTGAAGATGAAAACCAACCATCGGGAGCAGCCATGATGCAACAGCGTGGCACACCAATAGAAGTCACCGAGGGCGAGAATGGCTCCTACACCTTCAAGATGCCTCCAGCTCCAGTGATTGTGAGTGCCACCTTCATCAAGAACATTCCCACTGGAGTGGATAATATCAACATCGAACAGTTACCGAGCGGCACCCGTTACAACTTGATGGGGCAGCCAGTAGGCCCTGACTACAAGGGCATCATCATTGAAAATGGTGTAAAGAAGGTTATCCGATAACAGTTAGTGAGGTATAACAAAACGAAGTGGGCCCCGAAAGTTTTTGTCTTACTTTCGGGGCTCACCCTATCTCGAACTTAACTATATTTATTCCCTTTACTTCCTTTAACTCCTTTTTATTTATTACATCTGTTTTTTGGCTGAGATGTTTTTTATGTGTAACTTTGCTGACAAGCAACATACTAAAATCATTACGACATGCTAAGCAAGATACTGGGAGCGGCACTTCAGGGAATTGATGCCATCGCCGTCGAGATTGAGGTCTCGGTGGAGTGGGGCAGTGGATATGTTATGGTAGGTCTGCCCGACACTGCGGTTAAGGAGAGTGGTGAGCGTGTGCGTTGCGCTATGGGCAATGCTGGGTTTAAGTTTCCACGCAAGGCGGTGGTGATTAATATGTCGCCCGCCGATATCAAGAAGGAAGGCTCGGCCTACGACCTGCCCATCGCCATAGGCATTCTTGCCAGCAATGAGGATGTGAGCGCCGAGAAATTGGGGCGCTATATGATAATGGGTGAACTCTCGCTCGATGGCACGGTGAAGCCTATCAAGGGCGCTTTGCCAATGGCAATCCTGGCACGCGAAATGCATCTCGATGGCTTTATCTTGCCCAAGCAAAATGCTACAGAGGCTGCAGTGGTCAACAACCTTAGCGTGTATGGTGTGGAGAACATCACCCAAGTTATACAGTTTTTTAACAATGAAATAACTCTTGAGCCAACTGTGGTCGACACGCGTGCCGAGTTTGCTCGCGCTCAGGGCTCTTTCCCTTACGATTTCAGCGAGGTTAAGGGGCAAGAAATGGTGAAGCGCGCCTTTGAGGTGGCATGCGCCGGAGGGCATAACATAATGCTTATTGGTTCTCCTGGTAGTGGTAAGTCGATGATGGCGAAACGCTTGCCGTCAATTCTGCCACCACTCACGCTCAGTGAGGCTCTTGAAACAACCAAAATTCATAGTGTGGCAGGCAAACTCTCGCAAGGCACTACCTTGCTCTCAGTTCGCCCATACCGCGCTCCGCACCACACAATTTCGCCTGTAGCCCTAGTTGGTGGGGGCACTTATCCCACGCCCGGGGAAATCAGTTTGGCGCACAATGGTGTGCTCTTTCTTGATGAGCTCCCAGAGTTCAATCGCAGCGTTTTAGAGGTTATGCGCCAGCCACTTGAGGATAGGCACATATCAATTAGCAGAGCTAAATATTCAATAGACTATCCCGCCTCGTTTATGCTTGTGGCTTCGATGAATCCTTGCCCTTGCGGTTACTACGGTCACCCCACCAAGCAGTGCATCTGCACACCGCATCAGCGGCATCAATATATGAGCAAGATTAGTGGCCCATTGCTGGATAGAATTGACCTGCAGGTGGAGGTTCAGCCCGTCAATTTCGAGCAGATGTCAAGCAAGCAGCCAGGCGAACCAAGTGCGGCAATCCGTGAACGAGTCATCAAAGCGCGAGCCATCCAGAGCCTACGCTTCAAGAATCACCCAGGTGTGCACTGTAACGCCCAGATGACGACAGCCCTGCTGCACAAATACGCCGAACCCGACGCTGAAGGAATGGAAAAACTCCGCGAAGCCATCACCAAGATGAACATGAGCGCACGCGCCTACGACCGCATCCTAAAAGTAGCCCGCACCATCGCCGACCTTGAGGGCAACATCACCGTCCGCTCCCACCACATCATGGAAGCCATCGGCTACCGCAACCTCGACCGCAGCAACTATTTTAACTTGTAATAATCGATACGGCTAATATTGGGCAATAAAAATGCGTAGTCTGAATGCATTTTAAGAAATAAAGCCTATTTTTGTAATTTCAATAAAAGTTAGGTTTAACGTAAAATAATAGATGATGCGTAAGTCATTCTTTTTGCTGCTTTTGTCATTGATTTGCTTGTCTTTATATGCTAAAGAGCAACCGAATATTATAAAAGGCCGTATTGTAGAGGCTGACGGAAGTCCTGTGATGTATGCCTCTGCCTACTTGGTGTCTGGTAAAAAAATACTTACCGGTGCCTTGACCGACACGCTCGGTGCTTTCATAATACAGGGACAGTTCGAGGGTAAATACGATTTCAAGGTTAGTCTAATCGGATATGAAGACACCGTGCAGGTCTTGAACCTGAAAAAGGGTGAAACACTTGACCTTGGGGATATAGTGGTCAAGCAAAATGGAATCATGCTCGATGGTGTGGTAGTAGAGGGAGAGGCGGCATCAAAGAATGTGGCACTTGAGAAAACCTGCATCAACCTTGCTTCGAACATAAGTGCTACTACTGGTTCGGTGATTGATGCGCTGAGAGGATCATCGGCTGTTACATTCGACGGCAGTGGACAGATTTCCATTCGCGGTAACAGCAATGTGCTTATTCTTGTTGATGGTGTACCCACCACACTTGACGGACTGGGAGGAATCCCCGCCGCCAACGTGCAGAGTATAGATATCGTGACGAGTCCCGACGTGAAGTATGATTCAGAAGGCACTGGAGGTATCATCAACATTGTATCGAGAAAACAAATGAGTAATGCCTTCACAGCAATGGCATCGGCAAACTATGGCTTTAATAACCGTTTTAATGGTAATTTGGCCATGAGTTATAATACTGGCCGCTGGGGTTTGCGATTGAACTACAACGGCAGATATGAAAAAGACCGCATCAAGAGCGAGTTCCACCGTAATATTTTGCCTATCAACACTATCCTTGACCAACTCATTGACGCTGACAAGAAGACTACAGGGCAGAACGTGGGTGTCAACATCAGTTACAAGGCTACTAAAAAGGATATTGTGGCTCTTGATTTCAAGGTTGGCTTCCCCAGAATGAACAATCTTCAGACGATGCACAACCATTATGTCGTCGATGGAGCTGCAAGTAATAAAGTGCGCCTTACCGACATCACTTTCAACCGTGAAATGTATGAGGGGGCGTTGAACTACAGGCACATCTTTGAGCCAGGAAAGCATGAATTCAGCACCATGCTGTCGCTCTCGGCTATCAACGGCCACCGTCCTTCATATTATTACGAAGACAACGATATGACGCAGTATTCAGAATCAGGTGGCCATCCGCGCATCGCTGCCTTCCAGATGGATTATATGACCACTATTGGCAAAGGTAAACTGGAGACTGGCGTGAAGATGACATACCGCAAGAACAACATCGACCACAAGATGTATGAGCGCAATGCTTCTGATTCTTGGCAATTGTCCTTTCCGTTGAGCAATGACTTGAAGCACCGAGAGTATATTCCTGCTGTCTATGCCATGTATTCGTCGAAACTGTCGAGCAAGCTTTCCTATAAAACTGGTGTGCGTTTTGAATACAGTCACGTCTCGCTACGTGGCGAGAAAGACAATTTGGATGAAACGAGCGAATGTTTCTTCGTTGCGCCCAATGTCATGCTTAACTACCGCATCAGCGAGCCGTGGTTGTTATCATTTTCCTTGTCACGAAGAATCTCAAGGCCAACCTATCCGCAACTCAACCCTTACATCAATCTTATTGATAATAAGACCTATGAGACTGGCAATGTGCGGCTGAAACCCGAGAAAGCCAACAAGATAGACTTAGGATACACCTTCACGAGTACTAGATTTAAAGTGAGTGGTAACGCATACCTCAATTATACACAAGACTACATCAACCAAATTGCTTATCTTGATGAGGACATCCTAGTAACATCCTACATCAACAGCGACATTGATGTGAAGACAGGCGTTGAGCATAATATAAAGTGGAGCGCATCGCAGTGGATGAGTGTTGATGTGAGCGCAAATGTGTTCTACACCAAGTCGCGTGGCGACTGGCAAGATATAAAGTTCACCAGCAACGGATGGACTTTCAATGGCAGCACATCATTGAATTTCTACCCAATAAAGGGGATGACAATTCAGGCGCAGTATTTCTTAACTACACCACAATATTTCCAGCAGTTCACTGCCAAGACCGTGCATTATTGCAACATTGGCATCCGCCAGCAGCTGCTAAACAAATCCTTAACCTTGTCAGCACTTCTGACTGATGTTTTCAACACTCAAAAATGGAACATCACAGCCGACAATCCCGTGTATTCCCTTGTCAACATCAGCAAGAACCGAAGCCGCATCCTGTGGGTTGGAATCAGTTGGAATTTCCACTCTCACAAGCCTGTTGGCGGACAAAAGAAACAAGAGGAAGATAGAAGCATAATAAGGCTGGGAGATTAAAGTGCCTGACGCTGCCATCGCCGACCTCGAAGGCAGTGTCCAAGTCCGCCAGCACCACATTATGGAAGCCATCGGCTACCGCAACCTCGACCGCAGCAACTACTTCAACATGTAATGCACAAAGCATAATCTGTTAAAGATAATATAAATAATCAGTCTGGCGCACTATTTTTG
>CACWNQ010000003.1 GCA_902762385.1 uncultured Bacteroidales bacterium
TCCCGACCGTTTCCACAACTATTGCTTCGAGATACAACTTTCTGATGAGATTACCTACACCTATCGCATCACCGAAGGCGTGGCCCGCAATCAGAATGCAACGTATCTGCTGAAGAACATATTGGAAGAACAAACATGATGAAAATTGAAATAAAGCAATGGGCATTGTCAGATGCAAAAGAACTGACGAGCTTGTGTAATGCTGTTGACAGGCGTTTCCTTTCAGACCGTCTGCCCTATCCTTATATGGAAAAGGATGCGGAAGAATGGTTGAAGATGGTAACCGATAATGATACAATTACCGGTATCTATCGAGCTATTGTATATGATGGGAAACTCATAGGCAGCATATCGGTTGAGAAGAAAGATGATGATGCAGAAATCGGTTATATGCTTCTCAATTCGGTTATATGCTTCTCAATGAATATTCAAACAAAGGGATTGGCACAGAAGCAGTCAGACAGGTATGTTCCATTGCATTCAAGATCTTATCGCTTGAACATATAACGGCCAATATCTTTCAGCCAAACATTGCTTCAATAAGGGTGCTACTGAAGAATGGCTTCAAGTATAAAGGTGCTATACCAAATGCCGTCATAAAGGATGGGGATGTTTATGACTTGCTCATTTACGTATTGACAAAAGAAACAAGATAAAGCATAATCAATATAAATCAATGAACAAGAAAACCATCATCACCGCGCTAGTCGCCCTCGTCGCCATGTCAGCCGATGCACAGAGGCTTAACAAGGATGTTCAGAGGATGCAATATGTCTATGCCCTTAAAGTGGTCATCAACGATAGCGTCTGGAGTGGATTTGCTGATAAGCAATATGATGTACCTCTACTATATTATGGCGATACCCGACAACAACATCCAGATTTATCAGACGGAGAAAGTCGATGATAAACCATTCCACATGCATGTAACTTTCACAGATGAGGAAAGCAACATCGACTACCGCACACCCTTCATGAGATGCAGCAGTCTAGAGCTGACTAGTAGGGCTGTTCCAGATGTCACTTCAGTCAACGAATGGGCTACGATGGTGATGCATGAGTATTTTCATGGCTTCCAATTCAAGAACGATGGCTATCTAGATACTTACGAAACAATCACCAATACGGTTTTGCCAGATACTCTAATCGCATTAGCTGCCTGTCATGGTTGGTACAAAGAAAGCATCACTCAGGAGAACGACTTTCTGCTAAAAGCAATTGATGCCAACGATATTGAGGCGTCAAAAGCCTATATCCAGTCGTTCTTTAAGTCGCGTAACGAACGCAGGGAAAGGGTGAAAAAGAAACTTGGTATAGACATTGTAGCCTTGGAGCAGTTGTATGAAACGATGGAAGGTTCCGCTCGCTATATCGAATATTGTCTGTATCGACATTTTGGAAACTTCAATTTTTCTGATGCCAAATGGCTATACACTGTTGGACGCAAGTATTACTATGCCACTGGATTCAACCTTCTCCGCCTATCAGACAAGTTGGAGATTGATTATAAATACGGGATATTTAAAGACGTGTCAATCGTAGAAAGGAATTTAAGAATACTTATGTCAGAATGAAACGACTAAGATATGTAATAGATATGAAAACAAAGAAGATTTGGGGGCTTGCTTTAATAATAGTTGCTGCTTTATCTGTCGCCTCTTGCAGCAGCGATGATGACTATAAGTTTGATGCAAGCAAACTTGAAGGTAAATGGAGAAAAGCTATACGAAGTGGTCTTATGGACGGAGAGACAGTAATATATACTTTCTATCCCGAGAACTGGTATTCTGGTCGCATCGAGCAGCAAGTTTCTGCATGGCCCTATGAAGGTTGGACAACAACAGACCTCAATTATAGGGTTGGAGAGACCAGGCACATGAATATATTCACAGGAAGAACTTACAATGGAGAATCCAAAATCTACCTTGAAGTTGATATTCATAAACTGACTGGTTCTGAAATGGTTTGGTATCAAACTAATTCAAACGAGGAAATAGCTCGCTTTACAAAAGAGAAATAAGTCAAATCAAAATTTAAAGAAATGAACATTATCGTCATCGGAGCAACTTCTGGCATAGGTAGGACACTTTTCGAAAAATATGCTACTGACGGAAACTGCATGGGCATCGTAGGCCGACGGACACCTCTGCTTAACGAACTGTGCCAAGAGCATCCAAACACTACCGTCACAGCCACGGCGGACATTACCAAGCTGGACGAAACAGCACAAGCTATCGGCACCTTCCATGCCAGATTGAAAGGTATCGACCTCGCCATCGTATGTTCTGGTACGGGCGACCTCAATCCCTCACTTGACTATGCATTAGAACTTCCTACGATTGATACGAATGTAAAGGGATGGACATTTGTCATTGATACACTTTATCACATCTTTGAACAGCAAGGTTATGGTCACCTCGTAGCAATTACTTCTGTTGGTGGGCTACGTGGTGGATCTATGGCACCTGCCTATAGTGCGACTAAAGCCTACCAGATTAACTACATGGAAGCTTTGCGAAAGAAAGCTTTCAAGAGCGGTGGTCACATAACTGTTACAGACATACGTCCAGGTCTCGTTGATACTGCTATGGCAAAAGGCGATGGTCTATTCTGGGTGATGCCCGTCGATAAAGTTGCCGACCAAATCATTTCCGCCATTCGCAAGAAAAAAACTAAAGCATACGTCACCAAACGTTGGCACTTCCTCGCCATCATCAATAAGAATTTACCATTCACCCTGTATAGATTATTGTAGTATTATTCGTATTCGGTAAAAAAAGTGTTCTTCCTGTGCAGTCTTTTACTCTGTTGTAGGACTATATAAATAGAGACGTTATGTTTACGATGGAGATAACAAGGCTGATAGAACGATGCAGACAGGGGGACGCGGATGCCCTCGGAGAACTGTACAAGGCATACGCCCAGCGGATGAGGGGCGTGTGCCGACGCTATATCAGTGACGAGCAGACGGTGGAGGATGTGCTGCACGACGCTTTCTTGATTATCTTCACTTCGTTCGACAGGCTGCGCGACGTGCGGCGGGCCGAGCCTTGGATGACGGCCATCACAAGGAACGTGGCATCGAAATGCAAGAATCATCTGGAGGTATTGCCAACGGTTTCGCTCGAAGAGACGAGCGAGGCTAAACTGATTACTGCCGAAGACAGACGAGGAAAGGGACGTGAGGGGTATGCCACTGAGCGAAGTGGTGAGATTGATTGACAGACTGCCAGAGGGCTACGGGCAGGTGTTCCGATTGTCGGTATTCGAGGGCTTGACGCACAAGGAGATTGCCAACATGCTGGGCATTGAGCCACATTCGTCATCGTCGCAACTGGCACGGGCGAAGAAGATGCTGCGCAAGATGATTCAGCAGTATTGGGTTGCCGGGCTTCTGTTGCTACTCGTTCCCGTTAGTTCTACCTATTCAGGAAAGGGGATACTGCGGTCAAGGATGAAAAGCCAGTTGTAGCGAAGCAGAAAGATACGCTAAAAGAATCGCAGAAAGATTCTCGGCAGAAAGATTCTCGGTCGAAGCAGCCACAGGAGCCTGTGATTGTTGATTTTCCTGTACATCGTACAACCGTTATTGTCCCAGACACCCTGCAATCGGTCATCGCACAGGCTGTGGATTCCGTCACGTCTGACACCTTATCTAATATGATAGCCCAGGAGCAGATAATCCCTGACACTACAACGACAGACACTACACACAAGATGGAGATACCACATTACGACATTGCCGACCTATTCCCAAACAAACCTGTCATTGGCACCACGAGGCGAGAGCGTGTATGTGTCTCCATAACCAAGTTTATGCCATAAATAGAACATAGGAATCTTTAATGCCTCTGCAATAGCTTCTTTCGGGTTACACAATCTTTAATCATTGATGATTTCCCAGGGGCTGCCTTTGCCTTTGGAGCGGCGTATGATTCCTTGCTTGGTGAGGCGAGCGGTGATGGATTTGATTGTGCGCTCCGATTTGCCTATCTTACTAGCAACAAACTTCTGTGGGGCCGATGGGTTTTGCTGTATCACTCGCAACACGGCGATTTCTTCCAAAGTGCAGTTTTTGCACTTCGCTGGCAGTCCAAGGGCAAAATTTGCACTTGTGAATGTCGGGGTTGCACTTTGCTCCTCTGCTAACGAATTCCAATCCAAGTGCAGTTCACGATTGCGTAGTGGAGTGGTTTCGCCTAGCAACATATTACGGAAGAATCGCTCCAGATATATGGTCGTTTCGGTGATACCTTCTTGCAAGTTGCTGTAATTGGCACGAACCAAAGCGTTGCGGAAGTACCAAGAGTGGGTGGCAAAGAGGTCGTTGGTGACCTTGAAACCGAGCGTCTTGAGATATTTGATCATAAAAACCGCCGTAGTGCGTGTGTTACCCTCACCAAAAGCATGTATCTGCCATAGGTCGGCGCAGAAGCAAGTGAGATGCTTTATTGCTTCATCCATACTCAAGCCGTCA
Organism: uncultured Bacteroidales bacterium; assembly: GCA_902762385.1. Lineage (GTDB taxonomy): Bacteria > Bacteroidota > Bacteroidia > Bacteroidales > Muribaculaceae > Sodaliphilus. The sequence continues at coordinate 4,478 of CACWNQ010000003.1, forward strand.
TAACTGAATTCTCGTTCCTGACGCATGTCGTATTCAAGCGTCTCGCTTATTGTGTCGGCACTGGCATAAAAGACAGTCTCGCCCCGTAGCACCCATTCCCGCTTTGTGATGTTATAGTCGCGGAAGCGACCTGCAAACTTGAAGATGCCTTCAAATAATCGACGATGAATCGCAGCATATTGAGCCAGAGAAAAATTGAACGTCTGTTCCTGCAACAATTCGGTGATGCGTGCTGAGACTTTATCGGCTTCCTCAGTCCGTTCACCTGCTGTCTCCTTGCGTCCCTCCTGTGACTTATAATAGCTGTCGATGAGCTGCTTGGCTTCACCTATCGTGATGTCGCCCTCAATGTGCTTGCGGGCGGTATCAAGTAGGTATGGCGACGTCCTAAGTCCATCAACTTCTTGCAGTCCGATAGCAGTCTGCCAGGCACGCCCCCGTTCCTGTTTCTGCGGTTCACCTTGACGGATGTATCCCTCAAGTCCATGTAAATATTCTTTATCTTTTGCCATATATTATTAACGATTATATGTGAACTATGGTATGAGCAAACCTCTGTATTCAAAGTCATGCTTCACAATTTCTTCGGTATGATGAATGTCAACATCTATTTGACGTAATCGCTGTTCTTTTTCTTTATCAGTATGACTATCGTCTTGCAAAACATCAGTTTCATGTTAGCTTTGACATATTCCAGTCCTTTGTGAATAATCAAAGCGCTAATAGGCGTATTGGAGTTGAATAGGTGCATCCAACTCTGTCCTGCAAGCGACTTGCCCCATTGCTCGTATTTTTGAATATTATTTAGACATTGTGATATTCTGTAATCTTTTATATGTGTCATATCTTCTGTTGCTTGACGATATCTTTACAAACCTGCCAAGCACTAACTCTGGAAAGTTAACCAATATCTTGAAATCATGCAGAGACTATAGCCTGTTTTAATGAATTCAGCCTGGTAATATCGCATTTATCAACCAAATTAAACTTCCATGTTTCTTTTGGCAATCTTAAAGGACAATTTAGTTTCCTTTCAATATGATATATAAAGTATGGTATAATGAAATCCTTTCCAGATACTATTTTTAGTAAAGTGTCTTTCGTATATGGGAATTTTTTCTCCCGTTCATTTAACATGCCATCAATTCTTTCTTCCGTAATTCCAGAATGAATCAAGCTATTTCGGATTTCACATATTCTTGTTTCAACTTTATTATTATCAATCTGTTTTAATGACATATCCATAAATGTCATTATATGCATCAACTTGAACTGATTAATACACTCCATTTGAATAGAGTAATAAAAGAATAAATTTATTAGTGGCTCGGCAATTTCACTCAGTGTGTGCGGAATATTTAGTACATTTTTAATATTTTCATACGAATCTTGTGCATGAAACATGTATGCGACATTACAAATTGCATCTTCACAAATCATAAAATTCTCTATACAATAAGCATCTAAAACGAACAGATGTTTAATATCCTCTTTCTCTTTATATAGCAAGTATATATCTCCATCAACTATATATAATTTCTTGCGTCGAATATCTGTGTCATTCTTGCATTTTTCTATAACGATTCGCCTGCAGCCCAATGGATATATATCATTAATTTCAATGTTTGTATCAGCCAATAGCCTTTTTAGAAGTTTTTTGTAAAACTCCTTATCTTTATCACAGTCTTCCGTATAAATATCTATAGAATTCCGATATTCAGTGAATACAGTTGCTGCTTGTCGTACTTCTGTTGAAAATTCTAAAGCCATTATTCTATTTAGATAAATCCTCACACCATTCTTTTCTCTCAGGTTTTGCCAAAATTGCAGGAGCATGGGTTGCCATAATAAATTGTGTCTCTGGACTTGCGGTCAATAATGCATCAACAAATATTTCTTGCCAACTTATATGCAAAGATAGTTCAGGTTCATCTATAATAAAGATAGAAGAACGGCGATTCTTTTTGTGAAAAGCTAAATGAGCTAACATCACGATTAATTGCTTTTCTCCAGATGATAATTGGTATATAGAATTCCTTTTACGAGAGTTTTTTATATTAATAATAACATCTCCTTGATCATTAACATCAATAACTTTCTTCCCCTCTTTAAAGAATAAATTTGCACTGTCTTTGAATCTAATAATTGGCTCCTTTAACCTTTGAATGCTTTTTGAATAATCATTTGCATATTTTATAATCTTATCAATCTTCTCAATTTGGGCACTATTTACCATCCACTCTAATAAAGCATTCATGTATTCTGGATTAGTAGCACTTTGGTTAGCATCTATTGAAGATGTATTGGATAGGGTCTCTAATGTGTTATGAATACTATCAAAAAAATCTGAAAATTGAGATGACAGGTCTTTTATTCCAAGATTTGTAATTGCTGTGTTGAGTTTTTCTCTTCTTTGTTCAAGCAAATTCAATTCTTCTCGATAATTAATAACGGGGATAGAAATTGATTTATTTATTTTAAATGATTCTGAGAATATCTTTTTCCTAAAATCATCTGAGATAGACTCTTGACTGCGAGCGTTTTGTCTAACACTATCATAGAACATTTCTTGTATATCATTCAATGCATCATCTACGGCATCAAAAATCAAATCAAGATTTTTTTTTCTCCTTGGCCCCCAAAAATCACGCTCCAAAAAACCTAATCTATTGATTTCAAGAATACGTCGATTTAGTCCTAAAAACAATGGCGTTCGCAATTCTCTTATTTTGCGTACGACTTCGGTTTCTTCAAAAAGCATCATAGAATGGTTTATCCTGTCAAGATTAATCATTTCCATTTCTGCTCTTTTTTTATTCAACATTTCTCCCAAAGAGGAAATACTATTAGAGATATGCTTATTAGTTAAAGAATCCCAATAGTCCAAAGTAATCTTTCTTGAATCTTTTATGCAACTAATAACAATATGGGATTGGTCAGACAATTTCTCACATACTAATTCTATTTTGCTAAAGTCAATTTGTGTCAAATCAATAAACGACGGAGTTAATAGCCCGGATATTAGTTTAATTACAGTAGTCTTACCAGAGCCATTAATGCCAATTAAAAAAGTAACACTTTCTCTAAAACTAATGTCAAAATTCATATATCCTCTGACATCTTTACCTTTAAATTGCTTTAGTCTCATAATAATAAATTATTTAGTGTACCAAATGTTTTGATATTTTTTTATTCTACAAATATACAACAATAATAATTCTTATCAATGATTTCGACTGAAATTCTTCTTATCTAATGCAAAAAAGTTTTCAACGAACTACCATCCCCAAAAAATCACCATTATCTCTTTAATCTTTATGACCTAGACGTAATACTTGATGTAGAGCCATGTGCGGCTTTGGCGACATTTCATTAACACAATGTCGCCATGATTGCCACAAAACGTCAACGCAGCTAGGCTTAGTAATAATCGTTTCCCTTTCATATCATATCTCATTGCTGTCGACTAAAAATCTGATAAACAAACTAGTTCCAGGTTTTAATCACCAAACTAATCGTCGATTTCTTCTATATAGAAAAATCCATTGCTGACATCATAGCGTTTAATGATGGTTGCCTCGCCAGTTGAGTTGACACCGATTATATACAAGGTCTCATGATTCACATTTATTGTTTTAACAAAGTAGTTAAAAGGCTTTGCTGCCAAACCTTTGTTCTTGGGAAGGAAGCCAGACATATCAACGAGGTTTATTGTGTCCTCTTGCATAACTTCAAAAGCATTTATTTTTTCTTTTTGAGAAATCAATTCTATTGCAAGCAATGTAGCTCCTTCACTGTCAATTGAAATAATCTTGTTTCGCTTAACCAAATTCTTTAACCTATTACCGATTTTAATCCAACCATCGATGCCGTCATTTATATATTTTCCTGCCTTTATGATTTCATATACCAACCTAATACCAACCAAAACGACCATACAATCAGCTCCAGCGCCAATGTTTACGAATTCAACACTTTCAACGTTACTGATGGCAATTTCATTTATGATTTTCTTTTTTTCTGTTTCATTTAGAGTAAGTTCATCTGAACTCATTTTCTCTTCATAATTGTCAATATTAAATAAAAGTTCCATAATGTTGTGAAAATTATAAAGTTATTAAAATCTTATTATACGAGAGTTAATTTAAATTTATATCATACAGCATATAATGCTGCTCTACTCTTGTCCAACACACACAGCACGAACGGTTGCACCCCATTGTCGGCCATCAGCTTGGCAATCACGCGTTCCTCTTCTAGATGGGGTGATTCACTCATCGGCATAACGCTCCATCAAGAACATATACAAATCGTCTAATAGCATCACCTCTGACAATTTCTTATGAATCGTCTCACCGCTTTGATACTCATAGCCCTGCTTTCCAGCAGTTCTCTGATGGTCATTTCCAAATTATGTTCGTTAAAGTGTGACATAAATTCTATTATTTAAAATTTTCATTAGTGCTTAGATATCTTATCGTAGTTGTTTAGTATTCATTTATTTGTTTATTCTTACAGACATAAAATTAATCATACTGCTTATAATCTTTATTGTGTTGTAGAACACCTCAATAATAAAGTAACAAATCAGGAATCTAACAGCAAAAACCATCATGAGTTTTATAAAAATCCATATAGAATGAAATGATATTGGTACGAAAGAATAATCAGCAAGATTAATCCCAAAGAAATCTGAATACATGACATTTAAGCAAATCAAAGCCAAAGCCCAAACGCCCACAATGACGCTTTTTCCCACCAAAACATTAAATTTCTGCACATAATATAAAGATTGTTTCTGCCACAATTTCTCTCTAGCGTTATCAAATGCAATCTCGTCAACAGAAATCTCAAAACTCTTTATTTGTTCATTTTTGCTTACATCTATTTTGTAATCTCTTTTTCTGTACCTATTGGGGGTATAGAACTTGTCTAATGCAAATACTAATGCAGTAAGGAATAAGCCTATGAGAATTGCCAAAATAGAAGCTCCCAATTGTAGAAATTCTTTGTTATATCCATTTTGAAGTGTGAGTATTGCAATAATAGTAAAAGTACAGGCAAAGAGATATCTCCCATTCCTTTGAATGAAAGATTTCTTCTTATTATTTATATCCAAAATTTCGCTTTCTCGTGCTTTGGAATAAACAAAGTGTATAAATGATTTTTCTTTTTTTTGCTTCATTGTTCTAAATAAATAAATCAGGTCTTATTTCTGGTAAGACTTCGTATTGGAATAGATTTTGACACAATTGATTTAATTCATTGAATTCAGGTGTGTCATCATCATTATAATGATTAATTCGCCCTTCAAGATACACAACAGGTATTATATTCAAATTCTCATCATCAAAATCAAAAGTTCTGTTCGATTTTGATAAGGGACTATTCAGGGTCATTTTCTTTGACTCGAAACCAGTCAGCATCTCTGTGTTTTGCCGATTGCGAGCAAACCCTAATTGGCGCAATAGGTGAATTAAACGCGATTTTTCGTTTAAAGAGATATTCCCTTCGCGTGGAACTATTTCTATTTTTACATCATAGCGTTGGCTATAGGAGTGCATACCTTCTGCTGTATACACATCGTCAAGATATGTATTACCAAATTCAACAGACTTTATTATTGCTTCGTTCTCGAATTCACGCTGAAAAGATTCCGGACAAAACATCAACAATGCCGGCCTCCTATAATTTTCACCCTGAAAAAGACGTGAAACATAAACTTTAAACATGTCTGTTATTGTTTCTTCTTTACTATTCGAATGTATAATAAAGCATCCCTCATTATGATCTAATGGTAAATACAAAAGGAAATAATAATATCTGAGAATTGTCTTGTTCTTACCAAAGGCACTCGCATCTTCTGTGTCTGCAGAAGAGTCACTCATCATACCATCACGGCCAAATCTTCCCCCATTGATCACTCCGTATATTATGTTTCTCCGAACATCAAGAACTGGCCTGTTATTCAAATGCTTATTTGATGACGTTTTAATAAGTTTGAGCTGTTTCTTGATTCTTCTGTCTTTTGCTTTTTCAGTTACAAGTTGATTCATGAAATGTTCAAATAATTTATTCATTATTTGCGCATTAGAACTAGGACGACGCTGGTAGAGTTCTTCGATTGCAAAATCTCGAAAAGTTTTGTATTCATGATCCTTTGTAATTAATTTTAGCCTGTAAAATTCAAGTTTGGGTCTCAATGCCATAATAATCTCCTTTCTTTTATTGCCCAGTCTTTGTTTTACACAAAGACAGTAATTTTGTTAATATATCTCTTTTTGTTTATTTACTATTATCGTTTCAAAATCGTTTCTTGTTTATAATTTCGTTTGCCCTACTTTCATGTGCTTCTACTCTTGTCCAACGTACACAGCACGAACGTTGCAGCCATTATCTCTATTAATCAATCTCTTACGGAGCCAGCCCATATTTCCATATCGGAAGGCCAGGACATAAGCATAATTAGGATAGGAAATGTAGGGATTAAAGCGTGACCAATAGTTGCCACTTGTGTCTAATCCATAAAGTCCATACTTGTTGTAACAACCACCAGCAGAGAAGAAAATTACACCATTGTTTACATTGCTCTTGAAAAGATAGCCACCCCTTCCATTTACTGTTGTCCATTCTCTTGTACAGTTCTCCAAAAGCTCATCAATTTGAGCCGTTCCTGGCGTGCGCCACTCTGGTCCCCAATTTACGTAGGCCGCATCGTCCTCTGGTTCGAGTCCTATTATGTTGTCGACAGTACCATAGTCACTATTAGAGCAGTACTTCGTGATTCTATGGTCGTCACCGGCGATGTACCACTTGTAATTATATGGAGTGGTTTCGCCCCAAGCAAAATAGTCTCCACGTTCTGACGGACTATTGGCACCCACATTACAGCATGCCCACTTTGTTCCCGATGGCAAGCCCAGGTCAATAACGTGCGGATGGTTTCCATCGGGGCAGTAATCATTAGAGAAATACAGGTTTGAGCCGTCCCAGGTAACTTGCATGTAATAGGCGTTGCCACGTGCAAAATTTTTATATGCTTTCAATGCCTCGATGGTGATGACAGCGTTGCCGTTGACAACAGCCTTGAGCTTGGCATTGTCGATTGTGGCACCGGTTGACTCATCATTTACATCAAACCTTGGTATATACCATGAAACTATAGTGCCAGTTTTCCTTGGAGCTATCGTGATTTCATTACTCTCGATATCGTTTTGTCCTGCTTCGTATCCCGAAAAGACATCACCAGTAAGCACTACTCTGTCGCTATATTTGTACCATGAAGTTGAAACATCAAAACCGCAGTGCTTAAACCTTATGCTAGAATTGGAAATGTTATTCACATGTAGAACCTCATAGGCACACAGGTGATGGAACTTGGCTTGGGTGTTGCCCTTCTTTGCTGTGAACCACATCGGCAGCAACGGCGCTTCGTTGTCATCAATGCCCACTCGCGTCAGGGTGCATGAGGCAATAACATCCTCTCCCTCTATATAGGCCTCCACCCCTGTCACACCAATTATATCATAGTCCTTATCACGATTGACTGACTTCGGCAGCACCAGCTCGAATGAGCAGGTCTTGCCGTCGCTGCTTATGTCATAAACTGTGGCTGGGCTCTCGGCTTGATACACCTTGCCGTCTTGACGGACAAAAAGCTGTATCTTGTCGCCTTCTTTCCACTTGGCATTCAGATTGAACCCCTCAGCCGCTGGCACGCCGTTTAAAATGCTGCCCGGACGTGAGGACGACAAGTCATCGCTTGGCATCACGGCAGTGAATGCTACCTGGCGCTTTCCGATATCATCCTCACATGATGTGAACAGCACAAGTGTCAGCAATAATAATAGGAAATGCTTTTTCATCTTTATCTTGGCATAATTATAAAAAACAATAGTTCAAGCACACAAGCATTATAAACACTAAAAAGGACAGTCTTTTTAAGGACACCCTATATAATGTAATAGAAAGAACTGTCCTTTTTAGAACATTTTTTAAGGCTATTGCTTAATTACAATCACAAAGTTTGTTCTTTTAACACAACATCTCATAGAATAGTGCATACATAAAACAACTGAGGTTCAACGAACATCAACAGTGTTGTGTCTCAGTATCAAAGCATGTGCATGTCTCTGCGTCGGAACATGCATCACATAATGAATCATTTGTTGCAGGGCATGTACAAGAATCGAGTTTCGACTCTGGGATAGGACAAATATTCACAGTTAAAGCACAACATATTTCGTAATGAGATTCTGTGCAGACCTTTGATCCACAAATAAGCTCATTAGTTTCTTCTCTAGTGTCAGTAGCACCACTAAGGTTGCTAACTTTTTGATTGTCGAGTGACAAGTCTTTTTCTGAAATCTTTTTCATTTTAATAAAATTAAAGAGTTAATAATTAATTCTTGTGTTTCGCTTTCGCAATATCACTTTTGTAGTATCTTGTCAAGTAATTATATACAACCATCTCGTTAAGACGATTATTGCTGGTAAATAGTCTGTTCATCTCCATGTGGAGATAAGATGATAAATTCAATTTATCTATAGGAATATCTCCAATTATTTCTTCTACTTTCTTAACGTAAGTATTAACATGCTCTCTCATTAAAGAATCCATGTCGTCTTTTTCTAAGCCACAGACGATGTTGGTAACGGCTTTTCGTTTTATCCGATAGGCATCATTGAGACTCTTACTGTTATGGATGTTGAAATTAAACTCGCTCAAGAAAGAGTCGTTCATTCTCTCGACGTGTTCTTTTTTCTGTTCAAGACTGAATCCTAACTTTGTGAGAAGGGTGTCAACAATCAGGAAAGCAGCTTTCCACCTCAAAGCCGAGTTCTCTTTCAAGTTTTTTAATATTGTAGCCACACATTCACTTCCAGCGTGAAAAACCTGTTCTGAGAGCTCAATGTGTTCTGCACCATACCTCTCTATTTCCCTTTGATAAGTGTCAACGATAACTTTAGAGACCTCATTAGAATTTAAATATATAGAAAGACTTTCTTTTGTTTTTGTTATCACATAGCCTATGCAATCAGTCGATCTCATGAGGAATCTAACCCTTAGGTGATATTCTGGATCTGAATACCTAATGTAGAACCACCGTACTATTACTTTCTCTCTCATGAGTCTATGAGCAAGTGGCAGTATCTTTTTTACCAATAACTCATCACCAGTCTTTACACCACAATATACCTTGAAGAACAGCCATTCGTCACCTGGCACAAATGTGCGACTTACTTTATGTGAATATCTGCTCATGACTTATAACGAATTAGAGGTACTATTAACTCATTCTGGAAACTGTTACCACACTCATCAGTTAAAACACCATCACACTCAATGAATTCTTCGAACACCACATTTGTTAATTGAGAAATCTCACTAAAGAACGCTTTGATGCTCAAAGTACTTTCGAAGTCTACAAGCAGTTTGTTGTCGCCAGAAACAAAAACGACTCGTTCTGGCAATCCATTTGCATTTTTCCACTCATCCAATTTTTCAGCCGAGAAATGGACCTTATCAATCTTTATATCCTTAGTATTCAATGTCCATTTTTCGGGCGAAAGGATAATGTTTCTGTAAACCACCCTCGGCAAATGGTCAAACACTTGGTCAAGACCATACCAATTAAATGATAACGAAGGAATGCAGCCCTGATTCTGCAATTCGCACAAAAAACGGTAAATTGGAGTACCTTTGCTGAAATTGTGTGCAGTAGTTAAACGGGGCAAAATTTCTTTTTTCAGCTTTTTGGAACGCAATATAACCCTGTTGTTGCTTATGCTCACAATTAGGTCGTTTACAGGAATAACATGGTTGTCATCAAGGGTGGAGTTGGTAAGATAGGTTATTTCATAATCGCGAAGATGTGGGCGAAAGAGAATGTTGCCTGTGCGCGCTTCAGGGACATGTGCGATTTCAGCTACAATCTTGTCATTGACTGCTTCTTTCTCGCTGTCGGCTACTTGTTTGACTATTCCATGCATGTTCTTGTCTCCACTTGCGAATCTTCCTAGCAGGTTTGCTGCCGAAGAACCAAAAAAATGCAATCCTTTCAGTTTGTATTCACCCGATACATCATCGACTCCTGTAATGCTGAACATTGCTGCCATAGTAACAGGCAGTTTCGTTATTGGTTGTGGCTCAATATTGAAATCTTCTTTTTCTAACTCTACGACACCTTTCCCTGACGATTCCACCAGTTTACGGAGTAATATCTTAGATAGGGGAGTAATTGGCATGCTTGAATAAGATTTTTGTGAGATGGGCGGTTGTATGCCGGCAATCAATGGATTATTGACAATGCTTGATTTCACATAAAATCCAACTCCCACTTCGGGATCCAAGGCTTCAATCAGTGGCACCTCTTGTTGCTCATATCGTGCTGTGAACCGCTTTTTGAAACTTGACATCTCAACACTCTCCCCTGCGCTGCAGAAATGAAGCATGAAATCAATAGCATCTTGCAACTGAGCAATTAGTGATTCTTTATTCAGTCTGCATTGTGACATTTCTCTAAAAGTGTCCAATTGGACAAGAAACTTGTCATTTGTATTGCCAACGCCACAATCCTTAAACAATGCCTTTATTTCTTGCATGGTCTTAACGTTCTCCTCGTAATCACGATTTGCATTTAGTTTACTTAGACATGATTTTAGTTGCTTAAGCTTCGTTTTGGTTTCTCCATCTGGCAGATGTGATGTCAAGAGAGAGTGATAGTTCTCTCCTGTCACAGTAGGGTCAATATTGCTTATTAACAGTTGACTCTTGATGAGAGTCAGAACATAATCTGTCAATGCTGATAACTCTATATCATATATTCTCAACGTTTTCTGGATGAGTTCTTCAAAACTAATTTGTCTTTGGCATAGTCTTAACACGTCTCGTAAAATTGGTGTGCGCTTGACCGATTTTATTTGGAACTGGACACTTTTTGGCGTATAACTGCGTGTTATATAATGGTATCTGTTGCCCACATTCAGCAACGTGTCATTCGTTCGGTAATGAAGTTTTTTTAGTATCTCATTATCCGACTGGAGAATCTGCGCCAGGTTATATAAGCATAGCATGTCGATGCGGTAATTCTCCCTGATACTATTTGATACTAGCAGATTATGATTGTCTGCCAGTTCTATTGTAGCACATGATGCGAAATACCCAAACGGAGTGCAGCGGGTTGACATCCTCTCAATATATTTTAAAAGCCCGGAAATAAGTCTCTCGATTTTTGATTTTTTTGTCATTTTACCACTCAAATAGCGGTCAAGTTCACATGCCAAGTCTGGAGAAGATATAAATAACGCATTCCTAAAAGTGTGGTCAGTAATCATTCTCTCAAACTTTTCGTCTGAGAAAAGCACGTTGTTAAGAATACTATAAGAAAATATCGGCATTCGTAACACAACATGACTCGTGGGCAAATACTGTATTTTTTCTTTTTTCATTGCCATGGCAACAGAAGAAGCTTGTTTAAGTGAGTTTGCTCTCCTAGAAAATATAGTCCAGCACCGGCTATGCCGTTAAGAATGCCAGCACTTTCTCGGAATCCTCCTCTTTCAGGATCATAATATAACAATGTGTTTCTGCCTTCTATGTTCACCACCCTTTGCAATGTGTCATTCTCCCAATACTCTGCGGCATTAAGCAAACTCTTTTCCTTGAGAGCAATGCCATGACTACGGAATATTTGAGCTATGCCTACAGAACCATGACATACACAGAAATCATTAACGAAATTCGCTTTAGATTCTTTACGTTTTGCAGAATATAATAATACTCTCAATGCAAAGTCTTTGAGTTCTGAGTCATTTAAAGTTTTACCCGCTTCAAGTAGCGCTGTTGCCACACCCAAATCACCATAACACCATGCCAGGCGGCTACGATGTGGAATATCATCACTTTCTATCGATGAAGATGCGAACCAGCAGCCGAATTCTTGTGTATCAACCCTATTTGCCAGGATATAACGCACAGCTCCTCTAAGCATTTCTTTTACTTTTGATTCTTTGGCCCAATCAAGGAGGTCTGTTCTGAGCAGACGACTCAAGAACACGACAATATTTGAAACACCGTGTGATAAGCTGATATTATAAGGTTTAGAAAGTATGCCGGCATTATATTTCCATTTAACGATATTGTCTTGAGAAATCTTTGACTTATGAAGATATTCAATAATCTTGCTAATGCGAGTTATAGAATAATCCTTTCTTGATTTTTGTCTGTCAAGAAGATAAAAGCCAATTCCGATAAGCCCGTGCAAGAAATCGATGTTGTTGTTCTTTATAAAAATGTCTAAAGAATGGGAGATGGCAGGATCAATAGCATCGAGTGCAGTGTCTACTCCCCCAATAAATCCATCTTTTTGGAGGGTCAGAAGTCCCATGCCTAATCCTGACAGCCCATTGCAATAGGTGGCGACTTGAGTCTGGCGGTGTAATGAATGAAACATTTTGTCCAATAAGTTGTCTGCTATTTCTTCACAACTGTTTTCTATTCTTGAGTAATGGTACAGGAATAGGATATCGCCAAAGTCACCACCCAAAAGACCGTAATTCAGTAAAGGCTTCTCACTAAGCCTTTCTGCAACATTTAATGCAATGTCGTTTATTATGTCATCTTTCGCCAGCATCAAGCTATACTACTGTAAAGTTTCCATAATATGTGATATTGTGTGCACAATGTATTGTTATGGTGTAATAGCCAGCAGGTAGATTGGTGTATGTGGCAGTATAACCACCGTAGTGGCCTTCATTATAGACAGAATAACATAATGTGCCCAAAGCATCATAACCCTCGATGTCGATGGTACTTGTGGAACCAAAGTAGACATAGAGTTCGTTCAAGTCATCATCATAGGTTACGTAGGGAGGGTCGAGGTAGATTTGGTCATGACCATTGCCATAATTACCTTGTCCAAGTACTATTTCTCTCTCATTAGCAAATGTTATAAAGGAGAAAACAAATAAAAATACTAAAAAAACAATTGATTTTTTCATAATGGAGTGTGTTAGAAATTCATCACAAAGATACAAAAAGCGTTGTTTTGACTCCAAAATCTCTTTTAGGACAAACAAGTTGTAACACACTGATTCACAATTGTAATAAAAATAAATTTAGGGCAACACAAAATAAGGTTAGGACACGTAAATCAATTGCCTTTAAAAATGGCATTTTTCATTTCACAACTCCAGCCTTTTGGTCTCAAAGATAAGGAATCGTGAAACAAAGTGGATTCAAAGTTATACTTGAAAGAAATTAGTAATCACTTTTGTTTTTCAATGTGTATAGGAAGTCGTCAAACGTCATATCAAGTCCTAATTTCCTGGGTATTCTGTCTTTCTTTTTATTGACGTACGACTTGTCTTTATAACCCATACAAACAGCTATAGTGATATATGAAAAACCTAAATATTTTAATGCAATTATATACAAATCATCTTTTGAAAGTTTAGGGTATTTGTCTTGAAGATTCTTCAAGTCTTTTCCAAAAGTAGCATCTGCCAAACTTTGCATATTCAGCCAGAAATCTCCTGTTTCTATTCTTATTTCTTTTTTCTTCTTTCCTAGCATTAATGACTTTTCAAACTTACTTGCAAAAAGTTCTTTGGGCACACTTTGATTAATTTTAACCCATGAGTCTATTTTCTGTAAGAGTTCATACACAGCAGTCTTACATTCAGCATTCACATTTGATACTTCAATATTCTTTTTTATCAATTCATTATTAGCGTTTTTGTGCTCTTCTAGCAAGTTTTTCCATTCTTTATTCTTCTTATAGTAGACCCACACAAAAACAATAATAGCAATAACTATAAAGCAGACAAGAAAAGATATAACGAGCTTAAATAATTCTTTCTTAGAATTTGTTTGTTGAATTTTCTGTTCATTAAATATATTTTCAGCTTGAGGTAGCTTAAGGCTATCACGTTTAATTTGAACTATATCGCAGATAGAATCGGCGATTCGTTTGTTTTTGATATATTGCATATTGTCGCCTTTTGCCAAAGCAATATCAGCTAAAGTGTATAATCTGTAGACATGTGAAACATCATAAATAATTGGAGATTTCACAAGACTAATATATATTGATGCTGAATCGGTCTTTCCAAGTTTAGCACATGCCCGTGCCTCATCAAGAATTAAATCTTCCGTAATATGGTTAGGATATTGAGATATGCATAACTGTGCTGTTTTGTGTGCTTCAAAATAACAACTGTCATATAAGTAATAGCGACTTAAGTTTTGCATAGTGTTGACAATAGAAGTAGTGTCCTTCAATTCAACAGCTAATTTATTTGCCTTCTTCAAGAAGTCAACCGTTTTTGAATCATTAGAAACGCGTAATTTACTTCCAATATATAATATACACATCAACTCATTTTCTTTTCTCGAAAGATTTCTGTAATAACTAAGAGCTTTTTTGAATTTAGAAATATCTTCTCCTGTAGAGATATAACTGTTATAGTACAACATACCCATGCGGAAATTAATCTGAGCAAGATTCTGATAGTCGATGTTGTCGGCGTTTTCCTCGGCTTGTTTGTAGTAGTGCATGGCGTCGACTGGGCGATTCATGTCCTCGAAGGCACCACCTTTATATAATAGGGAGCGTGTATAATGCTCTCGATTATGATTATCGCTATAATAATCGACGGCTTTGCTTATTAGCGTGTCACTTGTGAGGGGGATATTGCAACGAAACTGTGCCTGTGTGAGTAAGAGCGCATAATATGCAAGGTTTTCTTCTCCTTGAAGCGAATCACGGTTGATTGCTTCAAGGATTGCAAGTGAACTGTCGGGATTAGTCCACATAAGGGTATCTGCAAGAACGAGCCTCTTGTCCACACCGCGACCACAACTCATCACAAACGAGAGAGTCAACATAATGAATAATATGTATAATAATTTCCTCATTATAAGTCTGCAAATATAATTAGTTTTTCTATAAAGCAAGCACTTTTTATACAATAAAAATGTATAAAGAAATTTACCCCCTTATAACGCATTAGCATTTATACCTCATCTATCAAACCTGATGCTTATGTTTTGCTTATTATCCTATATTTAAGATTTTATTCTCTTTTTAATATCAGATATAAATTCTTGATATCTATCTTCATGCCTTTTATACTTAGATGTTATAACCTCAACATCTAAGTGTTCAAACATCGATTTGTGGCCAGGCTCCAATTCACCATAATATACTATCTTATTGTTTACACTACTCTTACCAACTCTTTGTATAAATCTTTTTCTGATTGTCAAAATCCACCATAAATCTACTTCCTCATAATTGAGGCCTAACCCGATAATATATATATTAGAGGTGAAAAACAAATCTATCCATGAAAGGATCTTATCATAAGTAAGTGGTAACCTGTTTTCTATTTTGGGAATTGCTTCTGTTTCTTTCCTTTTGGCAAAATTATACTCACCCAATAAATATTTCTTTATTTGTCCTAAATAACTACAGTAATGATAGTAACCTAACATTATACTTTTTATGTTTGAAAGTTCTCCATGAATCTTCCATATGATTTTTCTATCATTATCTTTTACATAGCATTTCTTTCTATGAATACTGAATACGTTTTCAGATTTGTCGCGTTCAGATAAAACTTCAGTATATTTCATGTCATTTAAAGCATCATCAGCAACATTATCATAGTTAGTGGTTATATAATGATTGATATTTAAGCTTAGTAATTCATCAAACAAATCATTGCTTCTATACTTCTTCATTTCTTTTGCAATTGCTTGCTTAATTAAGACTTCACTCTGTTCGCTAACGGTAAGTATTTTATTGTCAGATGTTTTTAATGTTTTTCCATCACTTGTCTCTAATATAGCATTTGTCAGAAATGGCTCAGATAAAACTTTTCCTTCATATTGCAAGGTGTTAGGAACTTTACAACGATCATTTTTATCGTCTATAACGTGCACTAAACTTTCCCAACTTCCTACGTCGTTAAGTCGGTTAAAGCCATTTCCATATAAAATAGCATTCATATATATAATTACCAAATATGTTATATGGTTACATGCGAGATTTTTTTAATTCTATGAAGTTCACTGTCCACTTGCTCAAGTCTATCAACTGAAAGTTTCACAAAATGGAGATCTTTATTGTCTGGATAGTAGAGCTTAAGGCAACGCATCATCACTAACTCTAAACCATCTCCCATATCTTTCATGTTAAAGATGTTTGAGTATAGTCCAAACGGTTCATTGATTAGTTTATAATCCATATCTGTTCCTTGATAAGTGGCCTTCTCACTTCTTGGAATCAAATCATTTCGTATTATAATAAGATAATCTTCATGTGATGGTATCATATATATAGGGATTTCGCCATATTGATAACCGTAGTCAGTCTCATTTATTGCTACATTTCCACCATATAGATTATCAAAAGTCCCTAACCTAAAACTTGTAATAACAGCAAAGTCCTTGTTGATGCCTAATAATTTAAATGCCTCTTTTATTTCGGAGAATTTAATCTTGTAATTAACGTCTGCTTGATGCATTAAGAGCCGAACATTGTAATGTTGCCAGATATTCCCCTGTAATTCATGCAAATACAACTCTGGTGTATCGTAAATCCATGATCCCTTATCCTGGAACAATTCTTTTTTCACTTTGTAGGTTACCTGAAAACAATGAATGTCTACAATTGGAAGTGTGAAATGATATTGCTCCTCCATAATGGGAAGCCCTATTGGAAAACGAGGCAGAGCATCCTCAAATTCTGCAATCATACGATGAATTCTTTCTGTTGACACATCAGCAGCGTGATTATCAGCCGTTTCATTATTGAGTAAGTCTTTCCCATGGTCAGTCAAGTAATACTTCTGAGTAGGACTTTTAGGTGAGTTGGGGTGTGTCATAGCAACCAGCCCTTCCGCAATAAGAGGATCAATAAAAATGGTTTTGAAATATGAAGAGTCCTTTAGTCCACAGAAATGTCTCATCTCTTTTGCAGACATTGGATTTATCATTTTCTTAAGTAACTCAAATGTTAAAGGAATGCTTAACGACAACTTAGCGACAACTTGATGACTACTTAGTGACTGCTTGGTGACTACTTGCCCATTGTTCATGTCGGTAGTATTCTCTATTTGCACTATATTGTACTCCATAGAATAGATGATGGTCATAAACTGACTCGAATTAGACATAAAAAGAGGTTTGCGTTCATCTGAATATGATTCTAATTTTTTTGTTTCATTAATAATGCGCTTTAACCCACTACCTCGCTTTTCCATATAACCCAATTGGGCCATCACATCAGCAAGAATTGGATTTCTTCTCTCTGATGAGATGTCCTCAACAGATAAATCTTGCACATTCTGACCACTATACATGCCACCGGGGGATGTTATTGACAGTCGATCATCATAAATGTCCAAATGTACCTCTCCTCCCATTACTGTATAATCTCGATGGATGAAATGGTTAACTAAAGCTTCAAGTACGGCTCTTTCCGCATACTCGGGTTTGTTCTTTCGTCCATCAGGCAACTTTTCCCAACCTTTACGAGTATTTGCTTTTACAAAACTCATAGCCTCACGTAACAGGAACAATATGTTTCCCTTAAACTCGGCATCGTTTATTGCATCATCCTTATCTATGCCATTCCAACGTGTACAATAAAGTCTAGATTGGCTAAGTCCACAGTCATCTGCAAAAAGAGCTCCAGCATTTGTGAGGTGCACCAAATTAGTTACAAGCCCAAAAGATAAAAGATATTTCAAATCCCATTCTTGTTTTGTGCGAGATTTGAAGGTGTTTGCTAATATTGTGAAAGAATAGTCTTCTAGTTTAAAAGCCGTGTGTAGAGAATCATACGTTTTATTTGTGCCCTTCAACACTAAACGAACCATCTGTTCTGCAGTTGCAGGCAGACTCTCATCACCATTACGAACGAAAGCAATCCTTTGACCATCACCGACATAATAATACGGAGTGTAATGACCTGAATTCACCTTTAACTGCAGGACGTGTAACCCGTTTATGTCATGAGGAATCATTTCAACGTCAGGAAGAGGGTCCATATTATCACGAATCCTAATACTGATTGATTCGCAAACATGTTGTACATCATCAATACCCCTTACAATACCATCATTATCTACACCATAGAAAAGTGAACCTCCCAAGCAATTGGCAAATGCGCTCACACTCTTCAACCAGCTCTTAGGTTTCTTCTCCTCAAGTTTCAATTTAAAATCATATGTTGTGCATTCAGATATCAGTGTCTCAAAATTCATGATTAAAACATTTAATTATCAAATTGCAAAGATACTGTTTTTCGTCTATAAATCCAAAACTGAGACCATTTCTCTCCTCATGTCTTCGTCTATGTCACGGTAGCGGGCGAAAGCAGAACTATTTGGTGCATGTCCGGTTATTGCGCTTACTAATGATTGGTCTTTGTATTTTTTATATAGAATATTAGTCAAAGTGCGGCGAGCTAGGTGGCTGCTAGCTATCTCATTCAAAGGACGGATCTCAGATTCTCCTGTTAGTGAGTTGCGGACAACCACATTTCTAGTTAAGCCTGCCTCTTTGAAGACTTCTTTGATGGCCTCATTATAGTTTTGGTCACTAATAAATGGTAATAACTCCTTTCGTTTAGGATCGGAATAGCGGTCAATTATGGCTTGGGCTGTTTTGTTGATAGGAACCTTTATTGTCTTTGGGTTTCCATCCTTTGTTTTACGAGCAATGTAATGAATCTCGTTGTTTATGACGTTAGCCAACGTGAGTTCTTTCAAATCGCTTACTCTGCAGCCAATGCAACACTGGAACACGAAAATATCGCGCTGCACTGCAAGGCTTGGGCGTTCGCTCAAATCAGCCTTTTCTAACTGGCTCAAATCTTCAAGAGTTAAGCAGTACGGTGTTCCATAGATGTCTTTCGGAATCTTGAACTTGCGAAATGGATTGTTCATGATATACTCTTTATCAATGGCCCATCTCACAAAGGCCTTAAGTTTCTTGTAATGGCCATTCACTGTATTCTGACCACGCGGTCCTGGTTGACGGCTCTCATTGACCGCTTCAATAATATTGGGGAACTTCTCCAATAGTTTATATTCTTTTTTGATATAATCTCCCATTTCCTCAATTCCATTTCCATCAAGCGTGTCGAGAGACAACTTAAACTTTGGGTCCAACAGTTGCTTGTACATCTCATATCTTTGGAGGATTCGACGAAATACCTTGTACTGATTCTTCTTGCCTTGCGAAATCTCACGTTTCTCAAGAAATATGTCAAACAGGTCGAAGAAGGACAACTGTTTCGGTTCGCTTTCATCGCTATCAACTTCATCATCGTGGGGATTGGTGAAATCCTCAATTTGTTGCGCCAACCAACCTTTGCCAACATTGTTCGCACCTATTTGCTGAAGATTATTGTCTATAAACTCAAGCATATCATCCAGCTGCTTCTTTACATCTTCGGTATGTTGCACTTCGTCTGTCTTTAGGCGAGATGTTTTCAAAACCAGGCGCTTGCTTTTGCGGCCTTTGCTGCTTACATAGTTTTCCCAGCGTACATGCTGTGGATTCACAAAAAGATGAGTCGATGCTTGTTGGTCAACTTTACCCAACCTTAAACGCAATGATAATTCAGCTCGCCCGGTATTGTCAATTCTCTTTGATATGGAAATTTCATAAGCCATAACACACAATATTTATCGTTTTATTCTGTTACAAAGATACAACAATATATAGAGACTACAAAGAATCATCCCCATATAAATCCCCATATCGGTTGTTATTTTATGTTTTTTAATAATTCGCTATGTTAACTAAGCAGTTGCCACAACATCAATTATATTACTGATAATAAGTATATTATAGAAATGGAGTCATAACAACTTGCAACTTCAAAAATCTTAAAATATCAGAATTTGCGACCCCAAGCGGATCACCAAGAAATAATAAGGCCAATAGACATCCAGTCTGTTGGTCTTTTTTCATATCACTCCAGCATCTATTTCACACAGTAATTAGTCACAAAAATTAAGAAGCCTGCGCTTCGCAGCGTGGGCTTCTTAAAATCTACAATCTATAAAAACATATTTTTTCAGAAAAGTATTACTTCTAAAAAACTTTAGTGTTAATAAATCACTGCAAAGTTAATCATATTTTTCTAATGCGCAAAAAAATAAAAAACGTCAAAAAAGGAGCAAAACAACACTCAATTCGAAAAAAAATATATTTTTATGCTATTTTTCCGTTATAAATTGTAGGAATATCAGATTTTTTTCTTACATTTGCAAAGAATTTGAAGGAACACCTACCTTAACTAGGAGTTTTTCCTAAATCAAATCCTATAGAAAACTAATTAATTTTTTTAATAACTAAATAGAAAGAAAGTTATGGCAACACCAAAATTAGACGATCTCGACTACAAGATTTTGAACATGCTATCTAGTGATGCTCGTAAGCCTTATTTGGAAATTGCACGTGAATGCAATGTTTCGGGAGCTGCTATCCATCAAAGAATCCAGAAGCTTAACGCTATGGGTGTTATCACAGGCTCCTATTCTATTATCAATCCCGTGGCTGTAGGTTATGAAACTTGCGCCTATGTTGGCATATTCCTCAACGACTCTTCAAAGTTTGAAAGTGTTGTTGAGCACCTGAAAGAGTTGCCCGAGGTGGTAGAATGCTACTACACCACTGGCAAGTATGACATGTTTGTCAAGCTTTATGCTCACACCAACGACCACATGCTCAAGCTCATTCACGACAAGTTCCTGCAACTTGGTTTAGGACGCACTGAGACACTGATAACATTCAAAGAAGTGTTTAAACGTCAAATTCCTATCAAGAAACCCAAGTGATATCGCACACTAAAGCATGAACAGCACTTATAAAGCAATTCTCGCCGATGCCATACTCATGGCACGACGAGCAGGTGAGGTGCAACTCCAATTTTTCCGCTCCAACGAATTGGAGATTGCCACCAAGCAGAATGACTTTGATGTTGTTACTGCCGCCGATAAAGCTAGCGAGAAAATTATTGTTGAAAGCATCAACAACCTATATCCCGACCACTCGATTCTTACCGAGGAGTCGGGATTTTCTTCTCATGGCAACAACGAGTGGGAATGGGTCATTGATCCACTAGATGGAACCACTAACTACAGCAGCGGGGTTCCCTGGTTCAACGTCTCAATAGGAGTTAAGCACCAAGGTAAAGCTGTGGTGGGCGTGGTCTATGCAGCAAGGCTTGGAGAGTTATTCTGCGCCACTTTAGGAGGAGGAGCGTCTCTTAATGGCTCCCCTATCGCACCAAGCGGCACTCCCCTGCTCTCAAAAGCCGTGGTTGCCACGGGATTCCCCTACGACAAAGCCACTAACCCCGACAACAACCTCGACAACTTCATGCGCATCATGCCAATCGTGAGGGGATTGAGGCGCCTAGGCTCAGCGGCTCTCGACATTTGCTATGTAGCATCAGGATTTCTCGATGCTTACTGGGAAATGAACCTAAACGAGTGGGATGTGTGTGCAGCAATGCTTATAGCACACGAGGCAGGAGCTTATGCCGAGCGTTTCCGCCCCGACCGAAACTGGAGCGTACTCGCCTGCAACCCGCATCTGAAGTCACAACTGTTAGAACTCCTGTCAACCAGCAGTCAATAATTGAAATCAGCCTCCAATGATGACATTGTAGACAAAGGTAATATCGGCCGAGGTGATGCTACCATCACCATCTTGGTCGCCTACCACCATGTTTTCGCCGTCATCATTCAGCAGATAGTTATACAACACAGTTATATCGCCAGCAGTGACGCTTCCGTCGCCATCTACATCACCGGGCATTAAAATACTGTCAACTATCACCTCTCTTACCGAGAAGGCATCATAGATTCTTGCTTGCCAACAAGCCAGTCTCACCTTGAACGACGACCCGTTAACCAGGTCGCTGACATCAAATTTCACTGCAAAAGTGTGGTCAAGACGCTTTTCCTCAAACTCATAAAACACACTCTTGAGCACCTCGCCATTATCATTAATGATTTCAATCGTGGGCGAACCCAAATAGGGGTCATAATAAGAACTCGTGTATTGCTTAGAATAGCCTAAAACCTTGACCTCCACAGAGTCGAACTGCTGTTTCATAATCGATGGTGAAACTAACGTATAGTCCCCATTAGAAGCCTTATAGAGTGTAACCTTGTCTTGATTAATGACATCGGTCGTCATCACAAAACCTGGACGAGTGTAAGTCCATGTGTTGTAATTATTTGAATCAAACCGCACCAACTCAAAGGCAAGCGCCAGGGGCACCACGCCTGCCATAACAACTAGTAATAACAAGAATCTTTTCATCACGGCAATAGTTTAGTTTGTCAACGAGTTATGTTTCGCTCATCAAGCGCCTTCTGATAACGCTTAGCATTGGCTTCGTGGTCGCTATAAGTGACGGCAAAGTTGTGATAGCCCGAGAAGTCTTCCTTAGCACACATGTAGATGTAGTCGTGCTCGGGCGCATCGAGAACTGCATCAATCGACGATTTCTCTGGTATGCAAATTGGGCCGGGAGGAAGACCTTCGACATAATAGGTATTCCAAGGCGACTCAATGCGAGTGTCGGCAAGTCGTAGACGACGCAAAGCAAAGTCTCCAATGGCAAACTTCACCGTGGGGTCAGCCTGAAGTTTCATGTTCTTCTTCAACCTGTTAAGGTAAAGACGGGCCACCATGCCCTTCTCGTCGGCTTTTGCTGTCTCGCCCTCAACTATTGCAGCCAGTGCTATCACCTGGTCGGGAGTAAGTCCTAATTTTTCGGCCTTTTCCTTGCGATCGCTGTCCCAGAATGAGTCACTGAACTTCTTCATCGATTCCAGCAACTTGGCGGGTTCAACATCCCACAGGAACTGATAGGTATCGGCAAGGAAGAGCCCGGTCACATTGTCGGGGTTCTTCTCTAACGACGCACACAGGTCCTTATCATTGAATGCCTTCAGATAATCGGCTTCATCAAGCATAAGTTTCTTGCCCAGCAACTTAGCTAGCTGCTCTTTGGTGCGAATGTTATTAATTGTGACCTTAATCTCGTCGGGGGCCCCGCGACGCAGATGGTTGGCAACACTGAGCGAACTCTCACCCTCTTTAATCTTGAATGCTCCCTGGCGCGTGCTCAGGTCTCCACCAGTCATCTTAAGCAGCTCCATCACCTTATCGGAGAATTCGGGACTCACCTCGTTGGCAATCATCTCACCCACTGCCTCGGTGGTAGTGCCTCGCTTGATGAGCAACATTGCTTCCTTGTCGGCTGTCACTGTGAGGAACGGTGCTGCAAATATGGCTGCAACTGCAAGCAGCACCACTGTCACTACTGCAGTGATAATAAGCCAGCGTGGCAGCTTCTTCTTATTGTTTTTGCCCTTAGCCGATGGGCGATTATTTCTAGCTCCCATAAGTATAATAAGATTTAGTCTTGACTATTTTGAATCTCTTGATCGTCGACCGATGCCGAGTCCATAATCTCATGAGCACGCTCAAGGTCCTTGCGGAATACCACAACACGCATCGTTCCTTGAGAAAAGCCCTTCATCACAGTGTTGGCAAAGGCATCGCCCATGACACCAGCCACCACACCATTGCTCTCGAGAACGCCCTTCACGATATTAGCTTCTACAGGGTCGTCATACATAGCGAAAACAACAACTTCATCTTCTTTTACCATAATTATATAAGTTTATAAGTTATCAATTTTGAATAGATTTATCGTCACTCATTTCGTTGAGAACTTTTTTCAACTCCTCATCGGTGGCAGTGAGTTTAGCTTTGCACACCTTGAGTAGCTCCAATGAGCGAGCTGTGTACTGGCTCAAATTGTCGATTGAGCACTCAGGACTCTGCATCTTCTTCACTATCTCCTCAAGCTCAGTAATTGCTTGGGTGTAGGTCATTTTAGTAATGTCTTGGGGTTCCATATCTTATTTTTATTATTTATTCAACAACACTTGTGATGATGCCATCTTTAAGGGTGGTCTTGATGCGAGTTCCACTAGCAAGACCTTCAGCACTTGTAACCACGTGGCCATCGATCGACGTGAGTGAGTAGCCACGGTTGAGGGTGTTCTGCGGCGACAGCAGGTTCACCTTATCGGTAAACGATGCAAGCAGCATGCGTTGGCGTTCCATGACAGCACTCACGGCGCTCTTTATAGCCTCTTGCCTGTGTCTTATCGTAGTGCGCTCATTGCTTACACGGGAATTCAGGACAACAGGTATCGACTGTGCGTAACCTTTAAGACGCAGTCGACTAGTTTCGATAAGTTTCGCTGCAGCAAGCGGGATGAAATTGCCATAATAGGCTAGCTGCTCACGCGACTGGGCAATAGCTTCGCGCGAAGTGGAAGTAATGGCCTCAGCAAGTACCTTCAAGCGCTCGAGTTGTGCTGAGCCACACTGCACAAGAAACGATGCTGCTGCTGTGGGAGTCTTCACATGGAGTTTCGACACCATGTCGGGTATCGTCACATCGCGGTCATGACCTATGCCAGTGATGATGGGCAACGGGAATTGAGCAATATTAGCTCCCAGTTCATAGTTGTCGAAGGAATTCAAATCGGTCGTAGAACCTCCACCACGAATTATCACCACACAGTCAAACAAGTCTTCGGCAGCAGCTATACGGTCAAGGGCCGATATCACACTTGGTACACAGTTTTCGCCCTGCATCACTGCCTCAAAAAGGCAAGTGTAGAACTTCAGCCCATAGTCGTTGTGGTGCAACTGCTTCATGAAGTCGCCATAACCAGCAGCTCCTCTTGCCGATATCACAGCTATGCGTTGTGGCACTAATTGCCAGGGCAACTGTTTGTTCATGTCGATGATGCCATCGGCTTCCAGTTTAGCCAATATCTCACGCTTTATGCGCTCCATGTCGCCCAAGGTGTATTTCGGGTCGATATCGTCAATCATAGCCTTAAGGCCATATTGCTCATGAAAGTTGGCAGTGACCTTAACCATCACTTTCATGTTCGACGCCAGGTCTTTGCCTGTCTCGCGCTTGAAATAGTGGGCAAGTTGCACATAAGTATTTGCCCATATCACTGCGTTCAATCGGGCTACCGTAACCCCTCGGTCATCCTTCTGGATGAGTTCGAGGTAGCAATGCCCTCTCGACACCCTCAGGTCGGTGGTTTCGGCAGTCACCCAGCACGACTGCACACTTGAGTCGTAGAGCAGTTGCTTAATGCGAGTGTTATATTCTAATAACGACAATGCCTCCATATCAGCATTTTCATTTTTTCTCGAACTTGCCTTTCTTCAATGTGTAAACGATGCGATTGGTGACTAACGACTTGTAGTGCTTGAAATCATTGCCCAAATAGAAATCCTCTAAGTTGCAACGAGCCACAAGGTCGTCACCATCAAAGGTCATCTCAATCATCGCAAAGTTAACTAATCGCTCCAGTTCTTCACAACTGGCTTTTGGCGCCTTTGGCATAAAGAAGTCGGCCAACTGGGGCGTTTTTATGAATCGAGATGTTTCAAGTCGGTTCCACTTCAAGTCGTAGAACGACAGTTTGCTGTCTTTCACCGGCGTGGCCACAGTCTCAATCACCGCAAGCACTGTATCGTTTTTGACTTGAGGCACAAGTTTGAGTTCTACCGTTTTTCCTGCCGAAGTGGCAACTTTCATATAGTCATACTCAAGCTTGAGGATGCGCGATTCGGTGGTCTGCAAGTTGTTGAGCACTTCGCTCTTCTCGACGCTTGAATAGTTGTTCACCATCTGATATCTGGCCGAGAAGGAGAGAGAACTGAACATGTCGCCACTCTCTTCAGTAAAAAGTCGAGCAACGCCCTCATAGGCATAGCACGCCATGCTGGCGCTCAACATGAGCATTATCAGTATTTTTCTCATTTACGTGTTATTGTGCCGTCGCCGGCTATATTTAGTTTGTTATCTTTAATGTCTTCTTGAGTCAGTGTCCATATGTCCTTAGCAGCAAGATTGTTTGGGTCACGGCGAGGACCTATACGCCCTGGCTGCCTGAACGAGTGAATCTTGCCATCGATAAAACGGCCGTTGCCATCAATGCGGGCCACAAGCAAGGGCGCATATCCCACCTGAGCAGCAACACCCATTCCTATTGTGGCAAAATTGCCCAAACTATAGGCAATAAGATGGTCTTTATAGAGTTCCATAGCACGAGGAACATGTGGGCCATGACCATACACGATATCGGCGCCACAGTCGATTGCCAAGTGGGCAAACTGTCGCACATCACCACGGTCCCAGCCATGGAATATCTCGGTACCATAAGGTACGTGGCGCATGGCAGTGCCCTCGGCTCCACCATGGAAGCACACTATCACTATGTCGGTCTCCTTGCGCAGTTTCTCAACTATGCGCTTCACTGCAACGGTGTCATGAGTCTTGAGTGAGTAATCCTCATGACCAAAGGCACAGAAGCCGTATTTCACTCCGTTGATGTCGCGTATCGATGTCTCGCTGTCCTTTGTTCCGGCAACACCTATTCCTGCATCCTTCAGGGTCTTGATTGTCGACAATGTGCCTTCTTCCCAAAAGTCGAAGATGTGATTGTTAGCAATGCCCATGAAGTCAAAACCAGCATCTACAAGCAGTTGCACGCTCTTAGTGGGCATCATGAACGAGAAAGCGAGCTTGCCATTCAGGCTCTTGCGCAAGCGTCCACTGTCGGCAAGCACTCCCTCAAGGTTTCCGCACGCCACATCAGCACTCTTGATTATGGAGTCGCAATCCTGAAAAATCTCCTTGCCGTCGTTAGGTGGAAGACAAGGTTTGGGAAACTTTGAACCAGTCATTATATCACCTGTCATGGCGATACTTATAGTATCGACAATGCGCTGACGTGTGCCAGTAGAGTCGGTTGCGCTGTCATTACCAGCCTGACTACCCTGATGAGTGCCAGTGCCGTTGCACGACATCACTGTTATTGCCATAGTAATGGCCAGTATTTTAATTATTGCCTTCATTATTGCCCTCTATTATATTAGTTTTGCTCTTTGTACTCTTCATTAAAGATTTAGAAAGAAGTTGTCCCTCGTCGGTGATAATCAAATCGTTGTCCTTGATATCTTCCTCGCTAAGGATTTTAATCTCCTTTATCACTGCGCCCGATTTATCCACACGAGGTCCCTTGTCTCGCTGCTGGATAAATGGGTGGATTTGACCCCCTTGAAACTTTCCTTCACCATTAAGCTCCACCATGAGCACAGGAGCATAAGCTGTCTGTGCATGCAGCTTCATGCCACGAGGTGTAGCAAAGTTGCCCAAGCTGTAGGCGATAAGATGTCCCTTATAGAGCTCCATAGCTCGGCACACGTGGGGGCCATGGCCATACACAATGTCGGCACCACAGTCGATGCACAAGTGAGCAAACTCACGCAAGTTACCACGGTCAGCACCATGGAAATACTCAGTGCCGTAAGGCAGGTGACGCTCCGAAATTCCCTCAGAACCACCATGGAAGCACACTATCACAATGTCGCACTCCTTGCGCAGCTTTTTCACTATGCGCTTTATGGTGGCATGATCTTGAGTTCTAAGAGTATAACTCTCATGACCAAATGCGCAGAAGCCATATTTCACGCCATTAATCTCACGAATGCTGGTTTCGCAAGCCTTGGTACCAGCCACCCCTATTCCATTATCGCGCAAGGTCTTGATAGTCGACTCTATGGCTACAGGATAGAAATCATTGATATGATTGTTAGCAATGCCCAGAAAATCGTAGCCGGCAGCCACAAACAGATTAACGCTCTTAGTGGGCATCATGAACGAGAAGGACAGTGGGCCAGGGCTCTTGCGAGTCTTGCCCGAATCACCAAGCACACCCTCAAGATTTCCACATGCAACATCGGCATTCCTTAACAGTTCGGCACAGTCAATAAAGATGTCGCGTCCACCGTTAGGAGGAAGTTCAGGTGTGGGCAATATCGAACCAGTCATGATATCGCCGGTCATTGCAATAGTTACAGAACCATCGAAGTGGTTAACATATTTACGCTCCTCATTCTCATTGCTCACAGCCGCTGGAGCAACTTTGCTTGCATTTTTCTTTTTAGCGTTTTTTGCAACATTCTTCTTGACTGCAGTCACTCGGTTCTTTTTGCCTTTAAACCGCTGCGCCTGCACACCACAAGAGATACCACAAGCCACAATCATCAATGCCACAAAGGCAATTAACAATTTCCTTATTTCCATCTATATAACCTTTTTAATTAATCTTTATCGATAAGCACGAATGTAGATATCACGTATGTCGTCGGCTGTGTATTCGCGTGGAGCATGCGATGGGCTACCGCTCATAATGGCTTCAAAACTCATTTCGTCGACAGCGGCCATATACTCATCACGGTTGATGCCATACTGACTCATAGTGGGAACTTCTAAGCGCTCAACTAGTTTCTCGACTTCCTCTACAAACTTCTCGCTAGCATCAATTTCGTCAACCGACTGAATACGAAGGTAAGTCGCAATACGTGCAAGATTGTGACGGGCAGCCATCTCCATATCGCTCAGGCACACGTTAAGCAACATAGCATTCGACATGCCATGAGGCACATGGAAGCGAGCGCCAATGGGGCGACTCATGCCATGAATAAGAGTCACGCTGCTATTGTTGATACAAATTCCTGCCTGCAACGAAGCAATCGACATTTCACGGCGCGCATTAAAGTTGCTACCATCGCGATAAACCTGTGGCAGGTAGCGCATGATGCGCTTGATGGCACTCAGTGCCAACGCATCACTTAATGGTTGGGCATTGACCGAAATAAATGCCTCAATGGCATGGGTCAATGCATCAAGGCCTGTTGCAGCTGTAACAGTCTTAGGGCACCCGTTTGAGAACGTGTAGTCGAGCATCGCCATCTTGGGCAATAGCGAATCACCTGTAAGCAGCATTTTAGCGCCATTGGCCTCGTTAGTTATAATTGTATATTTTGTCACCTCCGAGCCCGAACCAGCTGTTGTGGGAATGCAAACCAATGGTGGCAACTCGGCATCATCTATGCGAACACCCTTATAATCGGCTATCGATCCCTCAAGCACGGTCATCGCGGCAATACCCTTGGCAGCGTCAAGCGGGCTACCGCCTCCCAGACCAATTATGAAGTCACAACCATTCTCACGGTATATCTCTACACCTTCCTCAATCATCCTTACTGTAGGCTCGCCTTCAATATTGGTCATCACGGTATATTTCACACGATCGTTGTCGAGAGTGCGCTCAAGGCTAGCAATCATCGTCGAACGGGCTATGTTGGGGCCAGTCACTATCAACGCGTGCTTGCCATACAGGTTAAACACGTTCTCGACCGAGGCAACAATGTTGTCGCCCATCATTATCTTGTCAGGGACCTTAAACTGAAACATAATATCCTTATTTTAATAATTACTGCAAAAATAAGGAAAATCTTTCACATTACCTATAATAATGCAAAAGATTTATATAACATTGACATTTTTAGTCAGTACAACGGTAATACTTAATAATTTGAGATTATATATCCTCCGTTTACAGTAGAACGCACTTTGTAGATGTTAAGACCCACCTTGCGGTCGATTGCCATACCGCTCTTGGGACCGCCAAGGCCTGTAATCACGTCATAACGCGACTTGCACTTAGCACAGTAGGCATCTAAATTATCACTGTCGATTGTCACTGTCACATCGGCATTATGCTCCACAGGACAAGCCAGGTCAAACGCCAATGGTGCAGGACTTCCATACATGTCTTGCCCCATAAACAGCAATACTCCACCAAAACCAGTATAGGTATTTACATTGTATGGGAAATTCGACGGCAATCCCTTCTCACGGTTGAAGATGCGGTATTCACCCAGCGAGTGCACACCATAAGTGTTCCATTTGCCATATTCGCCCAAGTCAATGCGCACAGGATAATTGGGTAGCGACTCGTTGTTTATCTTATCGCAACCCACCGGCAGCATGCACGCCACCAGTAGCATCATGTACAAAATGTTCTTCATTATTCTCATTTATTTCTTTAAACGAGGAGAATCAACTTTTATTTTACAAAAAAATCGTAACTTTGCAGGCTCAAACACATATTTATAAGGATATGAACAAACTCGACCTTAAATATGACGGCGGTACCGAGTTCTCAAAGAAGCTATTTCTTGAGACCTATGGCTGCCAAATGAATGTTGCCGACAGCGAGGTGGTTGCCTCGGTCATGCAAATGGCTGGATATGGCACTACCGATAACCTAGATGCTGCCGATGCCATCTTTATCAACACTTGCAGCGTGCGCGACAATGCCGAGCAACGCATCTTCGCTCGCCTCAACACTCTCAACGCTCTGCGACGCAAGCGCCAGCGACGACTCATCATCGGCATCATAGGGTGCATGGCCGAGCGCATGAAGGATGAGCTCATCAACGAGCATGATGTTGACATTGTTGCCGGTCCCGACAGCTATCTTGAGCTGCCTAACCTTATGGCAGCAGCCGAGAATGGCGAGAAAGCTATCAACGTTGAGCTTTCGACCACCGAGACTTACCGCGACATCATTCCGACTCGCATCAGCGGCAGCCGCACCAGTGGTTTCATCTCGATTATGCGTGGATGCAACAACTTCTGCACATACTGTATCGTGCCCTACACTCGTGGACGCGAGCGCAGCCGTGAGCCACATAGCATCCTCAACGAGCTGAGCGACCTGCAAGCCAAAGGGTTCAAAGAAGTGACACTGCTCGGACAGAACGTAAACTCCTACCTTTACAAGAATGCCGACAACGAGCAAGTCGACTTTGCCGCTCTTCTCGCGATGGTTGCCGAGGCTGCACCCGAAATGCGCGTGCGCTTCACCACCAGCAACCCCGAGGACTTGAGCGACACCATCATCGATACAATGGCAAGCCATGCCAACATATGCAACCACATTCACCTTCCAGTGCAGAGTGGCAGCAACAAGGTGCTCAAACTCATGAACCGTAAGTACACACGCGAGTGGTATCTCGACCGTATAGCTCGCATACGTCAGGCAATCCCCGACTGTGGCATCTCGACCGATATGTTCACTGGATTCCACGACGAGACCGAAGAGGACTTTGAGATGACATTGTCGCTCATGCGTGAGGTGGGCTTCGACTCGTCGTTCATGTTCAAGTACAGTGAGCGTCCAGGAACCTTCGCCGCAAAGCGTCTTCCCGACAACGTGCCCGAAGAAGTGAAAATCGATCGCCTCAACCGCATGATTGCATTGCAGAACGAGCTCTCACTGTGCAGCAACCGTGCCGATGTGGGCAAGACATTTGAAGTGCTTGTCGAGGGCTACAGCAAGCGCTCACACGACGACATGTTCGGCCGCACTCAGCAAAACAAAGTCATAGTATTCCCCGCTGGCGATGCCAAAGTTGGCGACCGTGTGATGTGCAAAATAGAACGTGCAACTAGTGCAACACTGATAGGTGTAAGAGTAGAAAGTGGAAAGTAGAAAGTAGAAAGTAGAAAGTAAAAAGTAGAAAGTTAAGTGTAAATTGTTTTTACTTTCACATCATAAAAAACCTAAAGAGCCCCAACCTTAATCGGTTGAGACTCTTTGTTTTAGTGGCGGGGGCCGGATTCGAACCAACGACCTCTGGGTTATGAGCCCAACGAGCTACCACTGCTCCACCCCGCGATTTGCGAGTGCAAAATTACTACTTTTCTCAATTCTGACAAAATAAATCATCGAAATGTGATGATTTTTAAACATTATTTAACTATTCAGCCCAATGGAGACATTATTCCATTGGGCTGAACTGTCATTTCCTGCAAATGCAAGACACTAGTCAAACACGCCTTGCATAGCCTCGGCCTGGTGGGGCTCTTCGCGATGAGTAGCAGCCTCACTTGCGCCTCCGTTCGACTCCGACGCCTGCGACGACGACGCACGGGCTCCCGACCTCGACTGGCCGCCTGAGCCACGATATCCACTACCAATCACTATGTTGGGATCCTCGGTCGACAAACCTTTCTCACGATAGCAGAAGTCGTAGTCACTTGGCACCTTAAACGATGCGCTGCTTGTGTAATTATTGTCACCATCGGCAAGCACTCGTTCCATGTACTTACCCCAAATGGGAAGAGCCTGACCGGCACCCTGGCCTATACCACCACTATAGAAACGAATGTAACGCTCTTCGCCGCCAACCCATACACCAGTTACCAGCTGTGGGGTGAAGCCCATGAACCAACCATCGGAATTTCGGTTGGTGGTTCCGGTCTTTCCTCCCATCTCAATGCCGTGAACATAACCACGAACACGCTTACCAGTACCGTTATTGATAACACTCTCGAGCATCGTGAGCATCTTAAGGTAAGAATCCTCACTGAGAACCTCCTTCTGACGGGGAGTGAACTCTGCAAGAACATTGCCATGGCTATCGCAGATGCGAGACACAAAAATTGGGTCGGCACGCATACCATGATTAGCAAATACCGAATAGGCACTCACTTGCTGCTTAACAGACACCTCACAGGGACCCAAACACAATGGGGCAACTGTGTCGAAGTCGTTGGTTAAGCCATAGTTGTGGAGCATGGTAACCAAGTTAGTTGGCTTCATCAGGTCGATAAGACGAGCCGAACAGGTGTTGTTCGATGATGTAAGAGCTTGCTTAAGGGTGAGCATACCACCACCGCCACCACCTCGTGGACTCCAACCATTAATTCTGATAGTAGCATTCGAGATCTTATCGCAAGGGTTGTAGCCACACTCCATCGCCAGAGAGTAGAGATAAGGCTTCATGGTCGAACCAATCTGACGACGACCCACCGAAACCATATCATAGGAGAAATGATCGAAGTCGGGACCGCCAACATAAGCCTTCACATAACCTGTGCGAGGATCCATCGACATCATGCCGCAACGCAAGATGCTCTTGGCATAAAGCAACGAGTCGAGAGGTGTGATGTTGAGCGTGCGCTCGCCATTCTGAAGGTCGAATACGGTCATGGGTTGCTTAGTGTTGAAATCGCTCATGATTTCCTGCTCGGTCATACCCTTTGCCTTAAGTGCCTGGAAACGGCTAGAACCATAGATGGCGTTCTTAATAAGTCGGTCTTTGAGCGACTGTGGCAGCTCACTGCGACTGCTGGTGTAAGGATCTTTATTGCCACCCTCGCCAGTGCTGATGCCATGCTCGCGCCAGAAGGCGTTCTGAAGCGAAATAAGGTGCTCCTTAACGGCCTGTTCGGCATAAGTCTGCATCTTGCTATCGATAGTAGTGTAAATCTTTAGGCCATCGGTGTAGATGTTGTAAGGATGACCGTCGGCCTTGTGGTTCTTGTTACACCATCCGTAAAGTGGATTATCAACCCATTGAGCCGAGTCATCATAGAATGCGTTCTTGTTCCAAGTGGGATAGTCACTATATTGAGGACGCTTTGCCATCATCATGCGCTTTACCTCCTCACGCAGATAAGGCGCAAAACCCTCGTTGTGGCTAACCTTGTGATAAGCAAGAACTATCTCGGTCTGCTTTGCCTTCTCGCAGTCGGCCTGAGTGAGGTAGCCAGCCTCGGCCATCTTCTCAAGCACCAGGTTGCGGCGACTCTTAGCGCGATCGGGATAGCGCAATGGATTATAGTAAGATGGGTTCTTGCACATGCCCACTAGCAATGCTGCCTCTTGAAGGTTAAGTTCGCTTGGAGAATCCTTACCAAAATAGACATAGGCAGCACTCTTGATGCCCACAGCGTTGTTGAGGAAGTCAAACTGGTTGAAGTACATCTGCATTATCTCATTCTTAGTGAAATAACGCTCAAGCTTCATAGCGATAACCCACTCAATGGGCTTCTGTAATGCACGTTCAAATATGTTGCTCGATGAAGGTGTGTAAAGCTGCTTGGCAAGCTGCTGAGTAATGGTACTACCACCACCTGCCGATGTGCGTCCCATGATAATGCGCTTAACTATTGAGCGACCTATCGCGGTAGCATCAATTCCCGAGTGGTCGAAGTAGCGCTCGTCCTCGGTGGCTATCAAAGCATCCTTAAGGTAGGGAGAGATTTGGTCAAACTCCACATAGTAGCGGTTGCCCTTGCTCTGGAATATCTTTCCCATCTCAACACCATCGGCTGTATACATCGACGATGCGAAGTTGTCGGTTGGATTTCGCAACTCTGCAACAGGAGGCATGTAACCAATGATACCATTGTAAATAAGGAAAAAGATTCCCAGCACACCAATGAAGAACAATGCCAAGCATCGCCACATCCATTTAACAATCTTTCGGTTACGGGCTTCTTTATTATTCTTTGCCATTACTTTATCTTTTGAATGTTTAGTCTACTTTTATTTGTTGAAGGCCACTAGCCTAATCTATTAACTTGCAAAATTAGTAATTTATTTTGATTTCACCACATTTTTGCCAAAATTTATATGGTGAGCAAGCAGAAGAACAAAGCTACCAAATGAAAACATAGCACAAAAAAAGTGAGACCAGAAAATTTTCTGGTCTCACCTAATGAATCTGTTTTGTGCATTATTTGCCCATTGGGCAACGTGGCTTTATTTGCTTGAAAAAGTCGTTACCCTTGTCATCAACTAGGATGAATGCTGGGAAGTCCTCAACTTCAATTTTCCATATTGCCTCCATTCCCAGCTCAGGATACTCAACGCACTCAATGCTCTTGATATTGTTCTGTGCCAGAATAGCGGCAGGACCACCAATGGAACCCAGATAGAAGCCACCATGTTTCTTGCAGGCATCGGTAACAGCCTGCGAACGGTTACCCTTAGCAAGCATAATAAGACTGCCACCGTGGTCTTGGAACTCATCCACATATGGGTCCATACGGCCTGCTGTGGTTGGGCCCATCGAGCCACATGCCATGCCGGCAGGAGTCTTGGCGGGTCCAGCATAGTAGATGGGGTGATCCTTAAGATACTGTGGCATGCCTTCTCCGGCATCGAGGCGAGCCTTAATCTTGGCATGAGCAATATCACGGCCCACGATAATGGTGCCGTTCAAGCTCAAGCGGGTGCTCACGGGATACTTACTCAATATCTTGCAAACCTCGCTCATAGGTTGGTTAAGGTCAATCTTAACAGCATCACCTTCGCCAGCCTCACGCAACTCGGCAGGAATCAATTCACCTGGGTTGTCGTCAAGTTTCTCAATCCATATACCATCCTTGTTGATTTTTGCCTTGATATTGCGGTCGGCACTACAGCTCACACCCAGT
This sequence comes from uncultured Bacteroidales bacterium, assembly GCA_902762385.1. GTDB lineage: Bacteria > Bacteroidota > Bacteroidia > Bacteroidales > Muribaculaceae > Sodaliphilus. The sequence continues at coordinate 39,712 of CACWNQ010000003.1, forward strand.
CCAATAGGGCAGCTGGCTCCGTGTCGAGGCAAGCGCACCACGCGCACGTCGTGAGCAAGATACTTGCCGCCAAATTGAGCACCAAGCCCTATGTTTTGAGCCTCTTCGAGCAGTTGCTTCTCAAGCTCGATATCGCGGAATGCGCGACCAGTTTCATCACCAGTAGTGGGCAGCTCATCATAGTAGTGAGTAGAAGCCAACTTAACTGTGAGAAGGTTCTTCTCGGCACTGGTGCCACCTATCACGATAGCAATGTGGTAAGGAGGACAGGCTGCAGTTCCCAGCGATTTCATCTTCTCTACAAGGAAGGGGATGAGGGTGCCGGGGTTCTGGATGCGGGCCTTGGTCTCTTGATAAAGATAGGTCTTGTTAGCACTACCACCACCCTTGGTCACGCATAAGAATTTGTATTCCATGCCCTCGGTGGCCTCGAGGTCGATTTGTGCCGGCAGGTTGCAACGGGTGTTGACTTCGTCAAACATGGTGAGAGGGGCATTTTGCGAGTAGCGCAGATTTTCCTCGGTGTAGGTCTTGAAAACGCCAAGCGACAGTGCCTCCTCATCGCAGAAGCCGGTCCACACCTGCTGACCCTTCTCACCATGGATGATAGCAGTACCGGTATCCTGACACAGTGGCAACTGGCCCTTTACCGACGTCTCAGCATTACGCAGGAAAGTGAGAGCAACATACTTGTCGTTCTCGCTAGCCTCAGGGTCTTTAAGGATTTTTGCCACCTGCTCATTGTGAGCACGGCGAAGCATGAACGAAACATCGCGGAAGCAGGCGTTTGCAAGCTTTGTCAATGCCTCAGGTTCTACTTTCAGGATTGGTTTGCCTTCAAACTCGCCCACACTCACGTGGTCCTTGGTAAGAAGGTAATACTCGGTTTTGTCGGGTCCCAATTGGAACATGGGAGCATACTTAAACTCAGGAGTGTTAGCCATAATAAAATTAATGTGATTTAGTTATTGTTGATTTTTTGCAAAGTTACACATTTTTACCCAACACATCCCAAAAAGCAGCAACATTTTTTGTTCCTTAATGCTGCTCGTCGCTTTAATCCACTTTCATAAAAGCGAAATATACTGCAAAAACAAGCATAATGAACGACACAAAGTGATTCCAATGCAAATGCTCGTTCTTGAAAAACACAGTCACAAACACGGTAAAAACAGTAAGTGTCACTACTTCTTGAATGACCTTGAGCTGAATAAGAGAGAATGGGCCACCATTCTCGGCAAAGCCTATGCGATTGGCAGGCACCATGAGCAAATATTCAAAAAATGCTATTCCCCACGAGAAAAGGATGACCACGATCAGTGGCCAGTTGGTGCTAATGCCCATCTGTTGGAGTTTCAAGTGCCCGTACCAGGCAAAGGTCATCACTACGTTGCTCAGCAGCAACAAGCCCAATGTAGCAATTATAGTCCAGTTCATCAGTCGTTTTGAGTTTTGCCACTTCACGTGGCGAATTAGTCGTTCACGATTCATTATAATAAAAATAGTGCTCTAGAAATTGCGGCTGCAAAATTACTACTTTTATTGGTTACAACAATCACAATTCATTCTTTTTTATCGTGTGTCTCGGCCATTCTAAACTGCACAGGAATGGGCATTTCAAAAATATTGTGTAACTTTGCAAGCACGATTGGTCTTGCGCCAATTGCAAAACCATCACAGTCAAGAACATTCATTTAAGCAAATATTTTCATGGTAAAAGTAAACGATATAGTGCGCTTCCTCAACGATGTGGGAGGCGGAAAAGTGACTCGAGTAGAGGGCAAAATGGTATATGTAGAGGATGAAGACGGATTTGAACGACCAGCATTGGCTCGTGAGGTAGTCGTCGTTGATACCACCAAGCCTCATCACACCACCTATGAGAAACCACTTGTGATAAAGAGCAAACTTGTAGAACCCGATCAACCTGCTCCACAACCCAAACCCGAACCTGTGGAACCAGTATTCGAGACCGAGGAGGGCGAAGTGCTTAATATAGTGCTGGCCTATGAACCTCGCGAAATCAAGCACCTGAACACAACCACATTCTACTCGATGCTGGTCAACGACAGCAACTACTTCCTATACTTCGCCTACATGACACGTGGCGATGAGGACCGTGAGTGGATCACTCGCTATCATGACATTGTGGAACCAAATACTCAAGTGCCTCTCGATGAATTTGGCCACAACGACCTGAACTCGATGACACATGTGGCAGTGCAATACATCGCATTCAAGCAAGGCAAAGGCTTCGCACTCAAGAATCCAGCCCTTGTGCAGCTAAAGCTCGACGTTACAAAGTTCTACAAGCTGCACTGCTTCCACGAGAGTGAATATTTCGACTCGCCAGTGTTGCAACTCGACATCACACGAAACGACCTGCCCACCAAGCCATTGCGCATAGACAGCAGTGCTCTTGAGAACGCTATGCGCGACAAGCGCCGTATTGACCGTCCCAAGCGACAACCCAAACCCGTTCACAAGAAGAAAAAAATGGAAATAATCGTTCAGGACCTGCACATTGCCGAGCTTGTCGACAATCTGGCGGGTTTCTCTAATGCCGACATGCTCAACTACCAGCTTGCAAAGTTCTGTGAGGTCATGAAGGAAAATGAGGACAAACTTGGGCAGAAAATTGTGTTCATTCACGGCAAGGGCGAGGGAGTGCTGCGCAAGGCCATCCTTGCCGAGCTAAAGCGCAAATGGCCAGCATGTACCGTGCAAGACGCAAGTTTCCAAGAATACGGTTTCGGAGCAACACAAGTCACCATTCACAAACACTAACAGAAAGTATATATCATACAAAAAGAGGGAGTGCCACACATGACACTCCCTCAATGCGTTAATAAAAACTAGATGTTTATTTTTTCCAAGCGTTGACCACTTCACCTATATACATGGTGTGCACACCAGCAGGGAAGTTGGAGTACATCTGCTTAGGCACTTCATCCTTAAAATTCTTTGGGTCGAAAGGTGCGGCATACATTGTGCGGCACTCAAGCACCAAATCAGCTTCAACATAATAAGGTGTGCCATTCTCGGTATAAGCAGTATGCAGATTAAGGGCCTTTGCCTTGTCGCCATCACGACCACTTTTTGTGCCCATGTATTCAAGAATCTCCTCTTTGCGGTCGGTGAAAGCCATAACGGTGAAATACTGTTCGTTATCCATAAAATGCTTAGTGTAACGTCTTTCGGCAACATAAACGGTGACTGCCGTTTTGCGCCATAGTGTGCCAATTCCTCCCCAGCCAATGGTCATGGCATTGCTCTGCTTATGGTCGCCAGCAGCCAACAGCAAAGCATGGCGAAACCAGTTGAAACCATTATCGGTAAAATCTTGCTCAACGGCAATAGCCTTAAACCCATATTCCGTCTGCGCCGACATCGCCAATGGAGCAATCGTCACGAGCACAATAATAATTCTTTGAACAAGTCGTGTCATGATGTTTTTTTGTTTTGTGCTATTTAAATGCTTTTGAATTACATATTATTTAACCACTTGCAGCCAGTTGCTCTGGAAGCGGGTATTGAAGTAATGCTCAGTGAGTTCTTGTGGCAGCTTGTCCCACTCACGCACCCAGCCCCATGCCCAGGTGCCCATGTCGAGATAGAGCGCCTGACGCGCGCCAAATGCCACCAAGGCATCAACAAACTCGCTTACCAGCATCGCCTCATCGCCTTGAACAACCACGACGCTGCCATCGTCCTTGACGCATACAGCACGGTAAATAATACTCGTGCGCTTGAGCAATGCCTCGGGTACACGTTCTACATATCCCCTACCGTCCTCAACGATAAGACATTGCTGGAACAAGTAGCCCTTGCCGTCGACAGCCTTCTGTATCGATTGCTCGAGCTTATCATTTGACGCAATCATCACCTTGTCATCAACGATAAGCATGTGGCCAGTGGCAGTGACATCGTCGTAGCCCTTGATTCGCTCTCCCGCAACCACATGGTCGCCACACACGTCCATCGACGTCAAGTCGAGGGTGAATGCCGCCGCCACATTCAACATTATAGTGGTGTCATTGATATCGGGAGCACCCTTAAAATCGCTCTGTTTGTGACTCACAAATCGCCAATGCGCATCCTTGCTCGGTATCATCACCATAAGGCTCTTGCCACCAGCATCCACATGATCCACTTTCATCACATCTTCCAAAGATATGGTATGTGACTTGGTGCCACAGCCCATGAGAGCAATGGACATGACACCAAGCAATAACCATTTAATGTTAATCATAAATTTATTTCACTATCACTTTGAAGCACTTACCATCGGCGATTACAATATATACACCGGTGGGCAACTGAGCTGTGGCTTTGTTGCTAACCAATGCGCCGGCAGTGTTGTAGATGGCCACGCTGCTCGCTCCTGCCACATTGATTGTTCTACCATTCACGCTCACATTCACAGCATCGTTGACAACATTATTGATTGCTGTGTAGGCTTGAGGAGCCTTGGTAAGATAAACAATGTAGTTGGTTGGCACGTTTCCATCGGCCATGAGAGCGGGAGTGCCACTGGCCGCAGGAGTGAGCATTACCACACCATGCAGGTTGTAGCATTCGCCCTCGGTAAGAGAAATAGAACCATCCAGCCATTCAAAAGTGATAGGCACCGCCTGTCCCTTGTCACCATCGCTGCCATCATAAGCATAAATGATAGGTTTGCCATTTTCGACGAAGAAATATCCAGTGAAGTCAATCACCTGGTCGGGAACTGGAGTGTAAGGCTTGCTCAGGTCAAGCATTTGGACAACACCCTCTTGCGCCACGCCTGCCTCAGGAAGCTTGGTGAGGGTGATAGAAGGATTGCCGTCGAGCATAAAGTACTTGCCCCACACTGTTCCTGCCTTCAACGCTCCCATATCCTTTACAGCATCAAAGTGCTCGCCACACTTCACTTCAATCCACGAGCCGTTGCCGTTGGTGGCAAAGACGCTCTGATTGTGAGAATCGGCAATGGTGAGATTGTCGGCAATGCGGTAGTCACCGTCGTTTATACCATCTTTAACAAGCTTGTCAAGCAAGGTAGTGGGCCAGGTTCCATTAAGCTCGAATGGAACTTGAGCGCCCCAAATGACGTTCCTGTCGGGATATTTAGGATCACGCAGGCACATCTTGTAAACAACTCGAGGTGCTCTTTCAAAGTGTGTCTTGATATTCACCGTAGCAGTTCCTCCTGCTGGAACAGTGACGACATTAGTGTTGCCACTGTACAGAACTTGCTTGCTGTCTTCACTAAGAATCATGAAAGGGATGGGCCCTACATAGTCGCCGGTGCCTGTGTTGCCAAGCACTGCAGTTCCGCCCACGTTGTCCATTTCCATGTAGTAGCTATTCACCTGCAGTGGAGTGTTGATTGTGAGGTTATAGTTGCTGCTCTCCTGCACCATCACAGTGATGGTGCCACCACCTATCTTGGCTAAATCCTTATTTAGAACCGCGAGCTCATATTCGCCTGGCTCGGTTGGGGCAGTGAGGATGCTGTTTACTGTCACCTTGCCACCGGTGGGCACATTAATATTAATGGGGTCATAAATCTTATATTCATCCTCGTTGTTGATGAGGGCGAAGAAAACATTGTCGTAGTATTCCTTTCCGGCATTGGAGATAGAGGCGCTAACTTTCATTTTGTTGCCAGCCCCCACCACATTGGGAGCAACAAGTTCGGTGACGCTCAACTGCCCAGACTCAGTTACAGGCTCCAAGAAATACATCACACCATTCTGCACCTTAACATTGATATATTTAGGTATGTTTGGAATGTTGGCAAGGTAAGAAAAACCAGTAACTGCTGGATTTGCTAACTTATACATAAACCACAGGCGGTAGTCGCCATCGGCAAGAGAGGCTGGCGTGTGGTAGGTGAAGGAACTATTATTAATCCTTGAATAGTTTGATCCAAAAACAAAATTAAGAGTTATGGTGTTATTGCCTGGGAAATAGACTACATTGCCGTTAAGGTCGCTCAACATAAAACCAATCGCGATATCGGCACTCAAACCGTAACCATAGCTGTTGAAATGCAGGTATCTATAATGCAAAGGGGCATTCTGACCCAAATTCACGTGATCAACACCTGACCAGATCCTGTAGCAGGTTCCTTCAATAAATCTTTCAGGTTCAGGCTCGCCCTTATCGGGATAAACATTGGCAATAAACTCTTGAGAAGTGTTGTAGCCGCCCTCAAAAGAGCCGATGCCTTGGTCGGTTGGGCTGAGTGCTGTGATAAGGAAGTAGCCATCGCTTTTTCCTCCCCAACCCCAATTGAAATGGTAATATCCTTCGGCATTTATGCCATCGAGCACAAAGGCGTGGCCGCCACCATTAGGAGTGAAACCGGTATATATAATGGGGCGAGCATTTAGCAGCTCATTCATCAATAGGCTGTCCCACTGCGCTGCTGTTTTACTGATGCGGTTGTATTTTCTCATTCCTGAATTGTAGCCAAAATAGAGTCGCATAGCTTCCATCGCTGCAAACATGGGAGTGTTGCTTGAACTGCCATAGTTCATGTGCGAAGCAATGCCCACATGACTCATGAGAGTTGCCACGGCATTGCCCTCGGCTTCAGAATAGCCATTGGGCGTATAGTAGTCGAGCATGTTTTCCCAGTCGTAGGTGGTGCTGCCAAAGTCGGCACTCAACGTTTGCTCGCCCTCACCGTTGACGTTGCACACGTAGGTGAACTCACCAGTTCCCTGCTGTGGCCACTTGTGATAGTACATCACCTGAGCAGTGGCTGTTGCCACACATCCTGTCATAGCACGAGTCTGTGCTGCACCATAGGTGGGGCACTGGTCGTTGTAGGGGGAGTTCTGATTCCACTTGCAGGTGAGCAATGGAGTGATCATCACGTTGGACTGCGAGCGTGGAGCCACATAGGCGCTCTCGGGATGCGAGCGCAGATACTGCATCTGCTCGGCGTAGCACTCGAGCCAGTAGCGCATGCCGTCGGGGATATCGTTGGCGTCGAACGAACCACTATCGCTATAGCCCAACACAGGAGCAGCCTTATCGTCACCCGAGACGATAATGAATCCGTCATCCTTGCCGTTGTTAAACACATAGTAGTCAACCTTCTTGTCGGCACTCTTGCCAGTCATCGAAAGCGACAACTGAGGGGGTTGTGTACTTACACCTAAAAGATTGTGCGCTGCTTTGGTTCGCAAGTAGTTGCTTGCCACATTTTGCGCCTCGCTTGCTGTGCGTTGCTCTGCCATCAACGGCAGGCACAACATAACGAGTGAGAGAAATAATAATCCTTTTTTCATGATTTATAATAAAGATTTTTTATTTATTTCCACTGCAAAAATAATATTTATATTTTCAAAAAACAAGTACAAATAAAGTTTTTTGATTTACAGGTTGCACATCACGTCAAAAAATGGTATATTTGCACTGAAATTGTGCCATGCGTTTCGCGCATGGTGGCTATTGCATTGATAACTAATTAAATAAATCAATTAATAACTAAATTCTAAAATCTACTATGTGGTTATTCAAATCTTCGGTAGGTAGGAAAGTGGTGATGAGTGTCACAGGCCTTTTCCTTATCCTATTCTTAACATTCCACGCGCTGATGAACGCAGTAGCAGTCTATTCGCTCGATGCTTATGAGGCTGTTTGCGAGTTCCTCGGTGCCAACTGGTATGCTCTGCTGGGCACATTGGTGCTCGCCGCAGGTTTTGTGATTCACATTATCTACGCCTTCATCCTCACACTGCAAAACCGCAGTGCACGAGGCAATGACCGATATGCCGTTACGGCACGTCCTAAGAGCGTAGAGTGGGCATCGCAAAACATGTTTGTGCTTGGCTTGATAGTGCTGTGCTTCCTCATCCTGCACCTCTATCAATTCTGGGCTAAGATGCAGCTGCCCGAGATTATGGGCGAGGGTGCCGACAGTGGCTATATGGCCCTGAAGAACACCTTCAGCCAGGTATGGGTACTTCCCGTTTATTTGGTTGGTTTCTGTGCCATCTGGTTCCACATCACCCACGGTTTCTGGAGCGCATTCCAGTCAATTGGTGTGAACAACGACAAGTGGCTCTGCCGCTGGAAATGCATTGGCTGGTGGTGGGCAACCATCGTGATGCTTATCTTCGCCGTTTGTGCTATCGCCCTCACCGGCAAATTTGCATGGGGATGGGATTGTGTAGGAGCTTGTGCTCTCTAAGCTGAGTAATTAATCATTAAAAACTTTTCAAAATGGAAGAAAACATTAAGAACAACGTTGCTCAGCCAGTCATTGACTCTAAGATCCCCGAGGGACCTGTAGCTGAGAAATGGACTAACTATAAGGCACATCAAAAACTTGTTAACCCTGCCAACAAGCGCCGCCTCGACATCATCGTCGTAGGTACTGGCCTTGCAGGTGCCAGCGCTGCTGCCACTCTGGGCGAGATGGGTTTCAAGGTACTTAACTTCTGCATTCAGGATTCACCACGCCGCGCTCACTCTATTGCTGCACAGGGTGGTATCAATGCTGCTAAGAACTATCAAAACGACGGTGACTCAGTTTACCGCTTATTCTACGACACTGTTAAGGGTGGTGACTATCGCGCTCGCGAAGCCAACGTTTATCGCCTTGCCGAGGTGTCAAACAATATCATCGACCAATGCGTGGCACAGGGTGTTCCTTTCGCACGCGAATATGGTGGCCTTCTCGCCAACCGCTCATTTGGTGGCGCTCAGGTGAGCCGCACATTCTATGCTAAGGGTCAAACTGGCCAGCAGCTACTGCTCGGTGCTTACTCATCGCTCAATCGCCAGATTGAGATGGGCAACGTGAAGAGCTACAACCGCTACGAGATGCACGACGTGGTAATCATCGACGGTCGCGCACGAGGCATCATTGCCAAGAACCTCGTTACAGGTAAGCTCGAGCGCTTTGCCGCTCATGCTGTGGTAATCGCCACTGGTGGTTACGGCAACACCTATTTCCTATCGACCAACGCAATGGCTTGCAACGTGAGCGCTGCAATGGCTTGCTACCGCAAGGGTGCTTACTTTGCTAATCCAGCCTACGTTCAAATTCACCCCACCTGCATTCCACGCCACGGCGACAAGCAGTCGAAGCTCACGCTGATGAGTGAGTCGTTGCGTAACGATGGCCGCATCTGGGTTCCCAAGAACATTGAGGATGCCAAGCGTCTGCAAGCAGGCGAAATCAAGGGTAGCGACATTCCTGAAGAGGAGCGTGACTACTATCTCGAGCGCCGCTATCCAGCCTTCGGCAACCTCGTTCCACGCGACGTGGCCAGCCGTGCTGCCAAGGAGCGTTGCGACAAGGGCTTCGGTGTTAACAACACTGGCCAAGCAGTATTCCTTGACTTCAGCGAGGCCATCAACCGCCTGGGCATCGATGTAGTGCGCCAGCGCTATGGCAACCTCTTCGACATGTATGAGGAAATCACCGATGTTAATCCTGGCGAGCTTGCCAACGAGATTAACGGCGTGAACTACTACAATCCAATGATGATTTATCCTGCTATCCACTACACTATGGGTGGCATATGGGTTGACTATGAGCTGCAGACCTCAATCAAGGGTCTATTCGCTATTGGCGAGTGCAACTTTAGCGACCACGGCGCTAACCGACTCGGTGCTTCGGCTCTGATGCAGGGCCTTGCCGACGGTTACTTCGTGCTCCCCTACACCATCCAGAACTATCTGAGCGACCAAATCACTGTGCCACGCTTCAGCACCGACCTCCCAGAGTTTGAGGAGACCGAGGAGCGCGTACAAGCCGACCTCGATGCAATGATGAACATCAAGGGTAATCGCTCAGTCGACTCTATCCACAAGGAGCTGGGTAACATCATGTGGGACTACGTGGGCATGGGACGCACCAAAGAGAGTCTTGAGATTGCCCTCGACAAGATTAAGGAACTGCGCAAGGAATTTGAGACTAACCTCTTCATTCCTGGCGATCAGGAAGGCATGAACATCGAGCTTGACAAGGCATTCCGCCTGCGCGACTTCATCACCATGGGTGAACTCATCGCCTACGACGCACTCAACCGCGAGGAGTCGTGTGGTGGCCACTTCCGTGAAGAGCACCAGACCGAGGAAGGCGAAGCTAAGCGCGACGACGAGAACTTCTTCTATGTGGCTTGCTGGAAATACAATGGCGACGACACCAAGGCGCCATCGCTCATCAAGGAGCCACTGCACTACGAGGCAATTAAGGTACAAACCAGAAATTACAAAAACTAAAACATTATGGAGAACTCGATAAGTGTTAAACTGAAAATTTGGCGCCAAGCTAATCCTCAGGCGCAAGGTGAATTTGTAACCTACGAACTCCAGGACATTCCCACCGACACCTCGTTCCTCGAGACTCTCGATATTCTCAACGAGCAACTCGTCGAGAAGGGAGAAGAACCCGTAGCTTTTGATCACGATTGCCGCGAGGGCATCTGCGGTATGTGCTCATTATATATTAATGGACATCCTCACGGACCTGCTACTGGAGCTACCACTTGCCAGCTCTACATGCGCCGCTTCAAGGATGGCGAGACTATCACAGTTGAGCCTTGGCGTTCAGCAGCCTTCCCCGTTATTAAGGACTTGATGGTCGACCGCAATGCATTCGACAAGATTCAGCAGGCTGGTGGCTACGTTAGCTTCAATACCGGTGGTGCACAGGATGCCAATGCAATCCCCATTAGCAAGGTGGCTGCCGACGAGGCTATGGACAGCGCAAGCTGCATTGGCTGTGGTGCCTGCGTAGCTGCTTGTAAGAATGGTTCGGCTATGCTCTTCGTTTCGGCCAAGGTGAGCCAGTTTGCTCTCCTTCCACAAGGTAAGGCAGAGGCTAAGAAGCGCGTGAAGGCTATGCTCCAAAAGATGGACGAGCTGGGATTCGGTAACTGCACCAACACTGGTGCCTGTGCCGCCGAGTGCCCCAAGAACATCAAGCTGAGCAACATCGCACGCCTCAACCGTGAGTACATCAGCGCTAAGTGCAGCGACTAATCATCGCTCAATCACATCACAAAAACTGCCAGTCCCCAACCGGACTGGCAGTTTTTATTTAAGAAAATCCAAATATGGATTATGCATTGTGCATTATGAATTATGCATTAATAATTTATTCCTTCTCGCTTAACTCAAGCCAGCGCATTTCTTTCTCTTCGAGCAGGTCTTGCAGTTCACTATAGCGAGCGCTCTTTTGGTCCATATCGGTAATCACCTCGCCACTGGCAAATAGTGTATCAAGAGCCTTTTTCTCGGCACTCAGCTCATCAATCTCGACAGTGAGTTGTTCCAATTCGCGACGTTCCTTAAATGTGAGTTTGCGAGAGTTGTCACGCACGTTATATTGCACCTTTTCCTTGGGTTTGGCAGCGGCACGAGCGGCTTCAGCAGCTTCACGGTCATGATAATCCTTCCATGCACGATACTCGCTGTAATTGCCAGGGAAATCTTTCACCACACCATCACCCATGAACACAAAAGTGTGGTCAACAGTTCGGTCCATGAAAAAGCGGTCGTGACTCACGATTATCACACAACCATTAAACTTTGCCAGATAATCCTCAAGAATCTCAAGAGTAGATATATCGAGATCGTTGGTAGGCTCATCAAGAATGAGAAAGTTAGGTTTGCCCATCAGCACCATAGCCAGGTATAAGCGACGTTTCTCGCCACCACTCAGTGTGGAAATATACTTCTGCTGGTCGGCATTGGTAAAGAGGAACAAATTCAAAAATTGCGCTGCAGTGTAATGCGTTTTCTCATCAAAGTTAATATACTCGGCAATGTCACGCACAGCAGCAATCACCTGCTTACTCTCATCGAGGTGCATACCTTCCTGACTGTAATAGCCGAAGCGCACAGTCTTGCCAATCTCAAATGAACCGCTATCGCACTGAACCTCACCAAGCAGCATCTTGATGAATGTCGACTTTCCCACACCATTATCTCCCACAATGCCAAGCTTCTCATAACGTGCAAAAGTATACTCGAAATCCTTGAGTATAACTTTGCTGCCATAAGCCTTACTCACATGGTGAGCCGTGAATATTTTCTTGCCTATATATGCCGAATTCACAGTAAGGCGCACATCACCTTTCTCGCGATAGCCTTGAGCACGCTCTTTAAGGTCGTAGAAGGCATCGATGCGATATTGCGCCTTGTGCTGTCGTGCCTGAGGTTGACGGCGCATCCACTCAAGCTCGGTTCGCAACAGGTTGCGGGCTTTCTCAACCTGAGCATTTTGTGCCTCGATGCGCTCGGCCCGCTTTTCAAGGTAGTAATTGTAATTGCCTTCGTAGGTAAAAATCGACTGCTGGTCCATCTCGATAATGCGAGTGCAAATGTTGTCGAGAAAATAGCGGTCGTGAGTCACCATCAGCAGGGTCATGGTGCTGCGCTTGAGGTAGTTCTCAAGCCATTCTATCATGTCAATGTCAAGGTGGTTGGTAGGCTCATCGAGAATTAAAAGCTCAGGCTCATCAATGAGGATTTTGGCAAGCGCCACGCGTTTCACCTGGCCACCACTGAGTTCTGACACTGGTTGGTCGAAGTCATCGATTTTGAGTTTGGTTAGCACCTGCTTGAAGCGTTCCTCGTAGTCCCAGGCATGACTTGCATCCATTGCCTGAATGGCAGCAGTAATGGCGTCATTATCACCACTTTGCGCAGCTCGTTCGTAGGCCAACACGGCTCGTGCGCGAGGGTCATCGCCTTCAAGGCACGCATCAATCACTGTTTTAGCGCCCTCAAAGGTTGGAATCTGAGGCAGATAACCTAAACGCACATCGTTACGAAAGATTATTGTGCCATCATCGGCACTCTCCTCACCTGCAACGAGATTGAGCAGCGTGCTCTTGCCAGTGCCATTCTTAGCAATAAGACCCACCTTGTCGCCCTCGTCAAGTCCGAAGGAGATGTCACCGAAGAGCAAGTCATAGCCATACGACTTGGTCAAATTCTCAACTTGCAGCAATACGCCCATTTCTTAGCACAATATAATTTATCGACCACAAAGGTACAAAATCTCTCGCAAATGATTACCTTTTTTCCCGAAAACCCAAAAAACTAATATCTAATAACCAAAAACTAAAAACTATTTTGTACCTTTGCACCTTGAAATTAAATAATCTACAATTATAACGTATATTTATGAACACTTTGGCTACTAAATACGACCCCAAAGCGGTCGAGGACAAATGGTACAAGTACTGGATTGATAACGACTTATTCAAGTCGGTTCCCGATGAGCGCGAACCCTACACTATCGTGATTCCACCACCCAACGTTACTGGCGTGCTTCACATGGGTCACATGCTCAACAACACTATCCAGGACATCCTTATGCGTCGTGCTCGTCAAGAGGGCAAGAACGCGCTGTGGGTACCAGGTACCGACCACGCAAGCATCGCAACCGAGGCCAAAGTGGTAAAACGCCTTGCCGAGCAGGGAATCAAGAAGACCGACCTGACTCGCGATGAGTTCCTCAAGCACGCTTGGGACTGGACACACGAGCACGGTGGCATCATCCTGCAGCAGCTACGCAAACTAGGCGCTTCGTGCGACTGGAGCCGAACAGCCTTCACTATGGACGAAATTCGCAGTGAGAGTGTGCTTCGCGTCTTTGTCGACCTTTATGAGAAAGGCCTCATCTACCGTGGCCTGCGCATGGTAAACTGGGACCCCAAGGCTCAGACAGCACTCAGCAACGAGGAAGTTATCTACCGCGAGGAGAAGAGTAAACTCTACTATCTCAAGTACTACGTTGCCGACGATGACATGACTGGTGAGACAGGTGCTGAAGGTGAAATCGTGCATCGCGATGCTCAAGGTCGCCGCTATGCAGTGGTTGCTACTACTCGCCCCGAGACCATCATGGGCGACACCGCAATGTGCATCAACCCCAAGGACCCCAAGAACCAGTGGCTGCGTGGCAAGAAGGTGATTGTGCCTCTCGTTAACCGCGTTGTTCCTGTGATTGAAGACCGCTATGTCGACATTGAGTTCGGTACTGGTTGCCTCAAGGTGACTCCTGCCCACGACGTTAACGACTTCATGCTTGGTAAGAATCACAACCTTGAAACCATCGACATCTTCAACGCCGACGCCACCATCAGCGAGCAGTCGCCACTTTATGTGGGCATGACCCGCGAAGAGGTGCGCAAGGTCATTGTTGTCGACCTTGAAAATGCCGGCCTGATGGAGAAGGTCGAGGACTACGACAACAAGGTGGGCTACAGCGAGCGCAACAGCGATACTGCAGTTGAGCCACGTTTGTGCATGCAATGGTTCATCAAGATGCAGCACTTTGCCGACATCGCACTGCCACCAGTGATGAACGATGACATAAAGTTTTTCCCTCCAAAATACAAGACAACCTATCGCAATTGGCTTGAGAACATCCAGGACTGGTGCATTAGCCGTCAGCTGTGGTGGGGACATCGCATCCCAGCCTACTTCCTGCCATCAAGCGACGAGCAGGACGAGAAGTTTGTGGTTGCTCTCACTAAGGAAGAAGCTCTTGAGAAAGCACACAAGATGCCTGGCTACGAAAACATCACAATCGATGACTTGCGTCAGGACGAGGATGCCCTCGACACTTGGTTCAGCTCGTGGTTGTGGCCTATTTCGTTGTTCGACGGAATTCGCAATCCTGACAATAAGGAAATCAAGTACTACTACCCCACTGCCGACCTAGTGACAGCCCCCGACATTATCTTCTTCTGGGTGACTCGCATGATTATGGCTGGTTACGAATTCGTTGGCGACATGCCTTTCCGCAACGTTTACTACACTGGTATCGTGCGTGACAAGCTTGGCCGCAAGATGTCGAAGTCGCTTGGCAACAGCCCCGACCCAATCGAGCTTATGGACAAGTTCGGTGCCGACGGTGTGCGCATGGGTATGATGCTCAGCGCTCCTGCAGGCAACGACATCCTCTTCGACGAGGCATTGTGTGAGCAAGGTCGTAACTTCAACAACAAGATTTGGAATGCATTCCGTCTCGTCAAGGGATGGGAAGTAGCCGACATTGAGCAGCCCGAACACAGCCGCCTGGCTATCGAGTGGTTTAATGCACAGCTCAACAGCACCCTCGCCGAGGTTAAAGACCTCTTCACCAAGTTCCGCATCAGCGATGCGTTGATGGCCGTTTATCGTCTCTTCTGGGAGGACTTCTCGGCCCTCTACCTCGAGATTGTCAAACCTGCCTATCAGCAGCCCATCGACCGCGCTACCCTCGAAGCTACTCTTGGTTTCTTCGACATTCTGCTGCGCCTCATTCACCCATTTATGCCTTTCATCAGCGAGGAGTTGTGGCAACACATCAGCGACCGCAAGCCTAGCGAGAGCGTAATGTATGCCATTCTTCCAGAGCCTCAAGCCGTGAATGAAGCGGCTATCAAGGCAATGAACGAGGCACGCGAGATTGTTACTGCTGTGCGTAACGTTCGTGCCAGCAAGAACATCCCCAACAAGACAATGCTCGAACTGCAAGTGGCAAGCACTAGTTGGACCAACGACTATCAGCCAATCATCATCAAACTCGCTGGCCTCAGT
This sequence comes from uncultured Bacteroidales bacterium, assembly GCA_902762385.1. GTDB lineage: Bacteria > Bacteroidota > Bacteroidia > Bacteroidales > Muribaculaceae > Sodaliphilus. The sequence continues at coordinate 55,267 of CACWNQ010000003.1, forward strand.
GCAATCACCGTTGTTGAGAGCAAGGATCCCGCTGCAGCTTCGTTCATGGTTGGCACAACCGAGTTTGCAGTTCCTCTGCACGACAACATCAACGTTGCCGAGGAGATTGAAAAACTTGAGAAGGAGTTGGAATATGCCAAGGGCTTCCTTGCCAGCGTTGAGAAAAAACTCAGCAATGAGCGCTTCGTAGCCAATGCTCCCGAGGCTGTTGTAGCAGCCGAGCGCAAGAAGCAGGCCGATGCTCAAAGCAAAATTGCCACTCTGCAAGAAACTCTGGCTGCGCTTAAGGGCTAATTGCACTACTACACAAAACAAAATGCGTCACAATCACTTAAGATTGAGGCGCATTTTTTGTTTGTTGAAATGTGTATCGAGTTAACCATTATTCTTTTATCTTGCAACAGTCGTGTAAGGTGAGAAGACAAAATATGACGTTAGAAACACGTAATAATTTCTAATTATGTATAACGTTATCACAACTAACAAAAGCTTATGGGGGGGGGTAAAACATTGATACACAAACAAATAACCAATATGACATCTTATTGTTTCCACATATTTCACCTATCAGTTTAGGTTAAAACTTGTAAATCATTTTTTCTTGTGATTGATTTTTAATTATATATTTGCGCACAAATTACAAATGTATAATAATATAATATTTTAATCATGAAGAAAATTGCAATCGCACTTATGTGTATGATTCTCGCCACTGGCGCAGCTATGGCGCAGAAAACTTTCACTTTTGGTCCCAAGATTGGTGTTGACTACACCCATTATTGGGGAAAGAATAGTTTGCATGGTGGTCAATTAAACTATCAAGCGGGTATGTTCTTTGAGTATCGCTTTAACAACAAGTTCTCAATCGCTCCAGAGGTTGTTTTTGCTGCTCAGGGAGGAAAGAACGATGGAGTTGTACTATCACAAAATTCCTCTACAGGTTATGCTGATGTTGTTTATACCGACCATCTGAACTACATCAACGTTCCTGTAATGTTAAAATATTATGTTACACCAGCGTTGAGTATCGATTTTGGTCCTCAGTTAGGTATCAACGTTTATCACAAATGCACAATCAAAGGAAAAGGTAATTATAAAGACATCAAGCAAACCTCAGAAACCACAGCTAACAACGTAGATTTCGGTCTTGGCCTTGGTTTGACCTATAACATCACAAAAGATGTATTTGTGCAGGGTCGTTACACTATGGGGTTGACTAAGGCGTTCGAGAAATTTGAGTGGTATCCCATTTCTTTTGAATCAAAGAACGGCAATGCTCAAATCTCCATCGGCTACCGATTCTAATCTTCTATCACAGTAATGAAAATAGGCGCTCGGGCACAAGCTCGAGCGCCTATTGTATGTCGGCGCAGCCATCTCTACATTCTACACTTCAACTTTAGCTTTAGCTGAATGTAAAGTCCGTAATGAGCACCTTCAGAAAAAGTGTAAAATCAATACCCCATATCCAGCTTGTGCAATCCATGAGTCTGATTTATGCTCCACACATGCCTTCCAGTACAACTTTCTTGCCGTTGAGTGTTCCTTTCAACTGATTTCCACCACGATACATCTTGCCTGTGAAGATGACTTTGCCTGCATCGTCACATATGGTAATCAAGCCCGACTTCTCATCGACAGTACATGGATAGTCATTCGACTCGCTATAGTCGGCCTTACCAATTGTTGCCTTACTCTCACCCTGAAAGTGATCAATCATAATGTAAGTTTCCCCGTTTGAGAAATTATAAGTGCCGCTAATGTGTTTCCACACCTGTTCGGTAGCAGCACGACGCTTACCTCTTTTTTCCTTACTCTTGGCATCAATTGAGGCTGGCACGCTTGCCACCAGCAAGGCTATAATCAATAAAAAAAATGACTTTTTCATAAATAATTAATGAGTTAAATGAATAAAAAAACTTCACTCTCGACAGCGGCATCACTTACTACTTGCCACTTTTTACTTACTACTTATTACTTACTACTTCTACTCTTTCTCTAAATAGGTATAGCCATATAAGCCTGAACGGTAGTTACGGACAAACTCATTACCCTCATCGGCGGTAATCTTCTTGGTGCGAATCGACTCGGCAACCCACGACTCCACATTGCGAACAAGCTCCTTGGGGCTGAACTGAACGTAGTCAAGCACCTCGGCAACGGTCTCGCCATCAATCACCTGGTCAATCTCATAATGGTCTTTATAGACATCGATATGCACAGCATTAGTATCACCAAAAAGGTTGTGAAGGTCACCCAATATCTCCTGATAAGCTCCCACGAGGAACACGCCCAAATAGTAATGCTCTCCGTCTTTAAGACCATGCACAGGCAGGAAGTGCGAGAAACCTTGATTAGAGATGAAGTTAGCTATTTTGCCGTCGCTATCGCAAGTAATGTCCTGCAGAGTGGCAAAGCGGTCGGGGCGCTCATTAAGACGGCCCAGAGGAACTACGGGGAACACCTGGTCGATAGCCCAAGAGTCAGGTAGCGACTGGAATAGCGAGAAGTTGCAGAAGTACTTCTCGGGGAGCATTCTAGCAACACTGCGCAGCTCTTGTGGAGCATGCTTCATCTCGCTGGCAAGCATATTCACCTCACGTGCCACACTCCAGAACAGTTTCTCGACCATAGCGCGAGTGCGCAAGTCGAGCAAGCCCAGACTGAAGCGATCGAGGGCTTCTTCCCTGATTTGCAGAGCATCGTGCCAGTCCTCGAGCAATCGAGCCATGTTTATCTTGTCATAAATCTCATAGAGGTCACGCACAAGTTCGTTCTCGTCGTCACGCAACTGGTCCTTGTCATCATCCCACTGTGGCAGACTTGCAGTCTCAAGCACTTCAACCACGAGAACTGAATGATGGGCTGTGAGGCTGCGACCACTCTCGGTAATGATGTTAGGGTGCTTTAAGCCATTTTTGTTGCACGAGTCAACCAGTTGATAGACCGAGTCGTTGACATACTCCTGAATCGAGTAGTTCATGCTGTTTTCGTGAGCACTGTTGCGAGTGCCGTCATAGTCAACACCCAGGCCACCACCAATGTCGATGAAATCAATATCAAATCCAAGTTGCGACAGCTGCACATAGAACTGGCAAGCCTCACGCAACGCATTCTTAATGCGGCGAATCTTGGTCACCTGGCTGCCTATATGGAAATGGATAAGCTTCAAGCAGTCAACCATTTTATTGGCCTGCAAGAACTCCATGGCAGTCTGCAGCTCACTGGTGTTTAGGCCAAACTTGCTACGGTCACCACCACTCTCTTCCCACTTGCCACTGCCACTGCTCGACAACTTGATGCGCACCCCCACATTGGGACGCACGTTAAGCCGCTTGGCCACTGACGTTATGAGTTTGAGCTCATTGAGTTTCTCTACAACCAGGAATATGCGACGTCCCATCTTTTGAGCCAGCAAGGCAAGTTCAATGTAGTTCTCATCCTTATAGCCGTTGCATATTATGAGTGAGTTCTCGTTAATCTTACCCATGTTCATGGCAAGCACTGCATGGAGCTCAGGCTTGGAACCAGCCTCAAGCCCTATATTGAACTTCTTGCCATGGCTAACCAGCTCCTCAACCACAGGCTGCATCTGATTCACCTTTATGGGATAGATGATGAAGTTTTTGGCCTGATAGTCATATTCCTTGGCGGCTTTCTTGAAGCAACTCGAGATTTTCTCAATGCGGTTGTCAAGAATGTCGGGAAAGCGCAGAAGCACAGGAGCTCCGATGTTGCGCTGCCTGAGCTCATCCATCACTTCTACCAGGTCAACACCGGTGTAGGTCTGCTTGGGGGTCACTGTCATGTGACCTTTTTCATTGATTGAGAAATACTTGAGACCCCAACCATTGATATTGTACATTTCGGCGCTGTCCTCAAGGCGCCACTTGTTGATGCCTGCTCCCATATTTTTTGAGTTATGAGTTTTTGAGTTACGAGTTCTGAGTTATGAGTTTTTGAGTTATGAGTTTTGTACATTATGCATTGTACTACCCCAATCTAGTCGCAAAAATACAATTAAAAACTAAGAAAACAATATTTTTACTGAGAAAATGCCTACCTTTGCACTCAAAATCTGAAAAAACGGAAATCAATAATGGCAACTTTCAAAGAACTAGGCGTGCGTGACGACCTGCTGCGCGCTATCGAGTTAATGGGCTATGAGAAACCTATGCCCATTCAAGAAATGGTGATTCCACACTTGCTCAACGAGGAGACCGATGTTGTGGGACTGGCACAAACTGGAACCGGCAAAACTGCAGCTTTCGGACTACCAACGCTTCAGCGCATCGACACCACACAGCGCACCACTCAAGCGCTCATCCTCGACCCAACTCGTGAACTCTGCTTGCAGACTAAGGCCGACCTCGAGGACTATGCACGCTATGTAGATGGATTGCAAGTGCTTGCTGTGTATGGCGGGGCGAGCATTGAACCACAAATCAAGGCAGCGCGACGCGGTGTGCAAGTGATAGTTGCCACTCCAGGACGATTGCAGGACCTTATCAGGCGTGGTGCCGTCAAGCTCGACGATGTGCGCACCGTAATCCTTGACGAGGCCGACGAAATGCTCAACATGGGCTTTGTCGACGACATCAACGAAATCTTGAGCCACGTGCCCGATGAGCGCAAGATGCTGCTATTCAGCGCCACTATGCCTAAAGAGATTGCAGCGATAGCCAAGAACTACATGCATGACCCAGTGGAATTTGTGGCTGGCACTCGCAACGAGGGTTCAGCCAATGTGCGCCACATCTATTACATGGTCAATGCACGTGACAAGTATCTTGCATTAAAGCGCATAGTCGATTACTTGCCACGCATCTATGGCATCGTCTTTTGCCGCACTCGTGCCAGTGCACAAGAAGTCGCTTCACAGCTTATTCAGGATGGATATGACGCCGACGCACTGCACGGCGACCTGTCGCAAGCGCAGCGCGATGCTGTGATGAAGAAATTCCGTGAACGCAATCTGCAGCTGCTGGTAGCCACCGACGTGGCAGCACGAGGCCTCGACGTTAATGATCTAACCCACATCATCAGCTACAGCCTGCCCGATGACAATGACATTTACAACCACCGCAGCGGACGCACTGGTCGCGCCGGCAAGACGGGAATTTCCATTGCCATCATTCATAGTCGCGAGCGAAGCAAACTGCGCCAAATCGAGAAGCACATTGGAAAGGCGTTTGAGCGCCGCGAGGTGCCAAAGGCCGAGGAAATCATCGAGAAACAGCTTTTCAACCTCGCCGACCGTCTTGAGAATGTGGAGGTGCGTGAGGAGGAGATTGCTCCCTACCTGCCTAACGTGCTCAAAAAACTCTCGTGGCTCAGTGGTGAAGATGTAATAAAGCGCCTGCTCTCGCTCGAGTTCAACCGAATGCTCGACTACTACAAGAAAGCTCCAGTGCTCGACATCGTGCCCGAAAAGAAGGAGCGCAAACGTGGCGAGAAGCAGTCGCGCAACGAGCGCAACCGCAAGCCCAATGGTGAAAAAGACCGTCGCACTGGCGAGGATGGCTATGACCGAGTGTTCATCAACGTGGGCAAGTCGCATGGATTTTATGCTCCCGACCTCATTCGCATGATTAACTCAACCGAGGGAGGCAAGAAGGTGGGTATTGGCCGCATTGACTTGTTGACCAATTACTCACTGTTCGATGTTCGTCAAGGCGAAGCCCACTCAATAATCAACGCGCTGCGCAACACCGAGTTCTATGGCAAGCGCTTGTATCTTGAGATTGCCGACGTAAACAAGGACTATGCCGCCATTAGTTTAGAGGGAGAGGTGACGAAAAACCGCGCCGAACGCAGGCGATTGAAATTTGAGGCAATGGGACGCGAGCAGCATCGACGCAACGAGCGCCGCACCCGTCGCGATGCCGAGCGTGGCTTCAAGGGCCTTGGCAAGAAGAATGAGGAACCTGCCGGCAACTACGACAAGTTCATGAAAAAATCACGCCGTAAGCGCTAACACAAGACTTATAAATACTTTGTGGTAACCGAATTTGGAGCATCGAGCATGCCTTGTGGTGTACCTTGATAGATGATGGTACCGCCATTCTCGCCTGCGCCAGGACCCATCTCTATCACGAAGTCGGCAGCCTTAATTACATCGGTGTTATGCTCTACCACATACACCGTGTTGCCCTCGTCGACCATGCGGTTGAACAAATCAATGAGGTGATGCACATCCTTTAGGTGCAGGCCATCGGTAGGTTCATCAATGATGAAGATTCCACGCTGGCCACCCTTGTCCACCGGCGAAGTGTAAGGTTGCAAGTAGGACGCTATCTTCATGCGCTGCAACTCTCCTCCCGAGAGTGTGCTGAGTGCCTGATTAAGATGCAGGTAATCAAGCCCAACTGCCATGAGTGGTCGAAGCTTCTCCTCAACGGGAGTTCCTGCAAAGAATTCACTCGCACGACGCACACTCAGGTCCATCACTTCGGCAATGTTTTTACCATCCACGGTGTATTGCAGAGCTTCTCTTGAATAACGCAAGCCTCCACACGCTTCGCATGTGGTCTCAATATTGTCCATAAATGCCATTTCCGATATCACCACGCCTTTGCCACCACACACCGGGCAGCCACCCTTGCCGTTGAATGTGAAATACTGCTCCTTCATCTTGTGTGCACGGGCAAAGCGTTTGCGTATGTCGGGGGCAACATCCATATAGGTTGCCGGTGTGGAACGCAGGCTCACACCTATATTCTTCTGACTGATATAAACGATTCCATCTTGTGCTCGGCGCCAGCATTCCATGAGCGAACTCTTTCCCGAGCCTGCCACACCCGCCACCACGGCCAGCACTCCCAGTGGCAAGTCGATGCTCACATCCTTAAGGTTGTGAAGTGAAGCATTGCGTAAAGCAAAAGTTCCCGAGGGAACACGCGGCGCTTCATTAAACTCTCCATGCTGACTCAGCATCGTGCCAGTTGCAGTTCCACTATGCAACAACTGATTATAATTGCCTTCAAATATTATTTGTCCTCCCCTACTACCAGGGCCAGGACCCAGGTCGACTATATGGTCAGCAATGGCTATCATCTCCTTGTGATGCTCCACTAGCAACACGGTGTTACCAGCATCGCGCAGTCGTCGCACCGAGTGCTTCATCTTCTCTATGTCATGGTCATGAAGACCCGTGCTAGGTTCGTCAAGAATGTATAGCACATCGGCAAGCGACGAGTTGATATATTTTGCAATCTTGCAGCGCTGTGCCTCGCCACCCGACAGGGTACCCACTCCACGGTCCAGGCTCAAATAGCCAAGTCCTATCTCCTCAAGCGCCGTCAAGCGGGCACTTATTGCCTTCTTCAAGTCGACTGCCAGTGGTGACTGCAAAGCTTTTATCCATTGGTTCAGTTTGGTTATCGACATAGCGCAAGCCTGGGCAATGTTGACACCCTCAATCTTGCACGAGAGCACCCGTGGACTCAATCGAGTGCCGCCGCAGTCGGGGCAAGTGCCCATGTTGAGCATGGGGTTAAGTACAGCAGCATGAAGCAAGCCTTCCTCGCTGTTGATGATGCTACGATACATGCGCGGGATGATGCCCTCGTATTTAGCACTCTTGGGCCAGTTCGACGGTGGATTCTTAAGGCGTATCTGCGGACTATTAAGGAACAGGTCTAGTTCCTCGGGGCTATAATCCTTGATTTTCTTGTCAAGGTCAAAAAGTCCGCTATGTGCATATCGTATCCATCGCCAGCCCCCCTTGCCAAAGGCGATGTAGTGGATAGTATCCTCATCGTTTAGACTCTTGTCGAAATCTACAAGTTTGTGAATGTCGAGCTCACGTATCTCGCCAAGACCCGAACAGCGTGGACAGCTGCCCTCAGGATGATTGAAGCTGAACGACTCGGCATATCCCACCCATGGCTGACCAACGCGCGAGAAGAGCAGGCGCAGCAGTGCTGCTATGTCGGTATAGGTTGCCACCGTCGAGCGCGAGTTCTGCGCCGGTTTCTTCTGGTCGATGACAATGGCGATGGGCAGATTCTCGATGGCATCGACATGTGGACGACCATATTTGGGCAAATACTGCTGCACAAACGATGGAAAAGTGTCGTTCAATTCACGACGCGACTTGGCGGCTATAGTGTCGAGCACAAGCGAACTCTTGCCAGAGCCCGACACACCAGTGAACACAGTAATCTGGTGCTTTGGAATCTCGAGCGAAACATCCTTCAGGTTGTTCTCTCGGGCTCCACGAATTATTATCTTGTCGTGTGTCATGAAACTCCGTTACACAAACAATGGCTGGAGAATGAACGTGAGGCTTACCACAGTCATGAAAATGGCTGGAATCAGCGTTATCCAGTAGCACTTCTTATACTTATAGAGGAACACGGTAATCGTCCACAAGGTAAATACCGAGAGTGTCTGATTTGACCAGCCAAAGTACTGCCACAGCACTTGGAAACCAGCAGGGCTTGCAAGTTGCCAAATAAGCAGCAATAACACAGCCGCAAACATTGGCACTGCAATCATCAGGCGCTTGACAATAGGTTTCTGGTCAAATTTCAGGAATTCAGCAATAATAAGTCGGGCACTGCGCAACGCAGTGTCGCCACTAGTGATGGGGGCGGCGACAACACCAAGCATGGCCAAGATGCCTCCTACTACCCCTAACCAATTGTCACACACAAGTTTGACAACTATCGCTGGATTATTATAGGTTTTATCGGTCATGAATGCATTAACTGCATCGGGGGGCAGCACTTCTTTCCAGCCACCGCTATAGAAGAACCACGACGACACAGCTGCCCACACCAGAGCAACAAAGCCCTCGGTAATCATCGAACCGTAAAACACTGGTCTACCAAGTTTCTCACTCTTCAAGCAACGCGCCATCAATGGGCTCTGAGTAGCGTGGAATCCACTGATTGCACCACACGCTATTGTAATGAACATGGCGGGGAATATTGAATTCGTGATTGCATAGTCACCTATCAGGTCGGTGCCATTCTGTTTTAAGGAACCAATCCAGGTGTCCATGTTACCTATGTTCCAAACCTCAGGGATCTTTGGCATCTTGATGAGCAGGCACACAAACAGTCCTAACGCCATGAAAATAAGCGCAATCGCGAATACTGGATAAACCTTGCCGATAATTTTGTCGATGGGCAGCAGTGTGGCAATGATGTAGTAGATAAATATAACAACAAACCATGTTATCTCACCGCCACCAATTTTCCCAAGGATTGAAGCGGGGCTGTAAACAAACACCGCACCAACCATCAACAACATTAACACCGAGAACACGAGCATGACGATGCGAGTCGCATTGCCCAAATACTTGCCTACCAATTCTGGAAGGCCAGCGCCATCGTGACGCAGCGACATCATGCCACTCAGATAATCGTGAACTGAGCCAGCAAATATGCAACCAAACACAATCCACAGGAAACTCGCTGGTCCAAACCAGGCACCCATGATAGCGCCAAATATCGGGCCCGTGCCAGCAATATTCAGGAACTGAATCATGAACACTTTCCAAGTGGGCAGGGCTATGTAATCAACCCCATCGGGATGACGCATAGCGGGCGTCAGTCGTCCATCAGGACCAAATATACGCTCTACTATTCGGCTATAAACCAAGTACCCAAGCACTAATGCTGCTATACTCAACAAGAATGAAATCATAATGTAACAAGTTTTATATTATGGGTACAAAAGTAATAAAAAACTCCTACACACATCACTATTTTCTATAATAAAAACCATTCTTACCGTTTTTATCAAAAAAATGGTTATGATTCGCAATGAAGGTTAAAGAGGCTGCTTTTTGATGCTTGGTTGGCCAATTATGTCTATTTTTGCGCCGTTAATTATAACCCAAATTTAAAGAGGACAATAAATGAAGGAATATCGCAAGCTTTCTCAACAAGAAATTGACATATTAACAATTAACGGATGCCAGGCCGAAGATTGGAACCTGGTGGAAGTAGCACGAGGATTTGACCCTCATTGTGTGCACCGAACCACTTTCTATGGCACTGCCAAGCTGGGAGGATGCTGCGGAAGCATCGAGGTGAGTGAAGGATTTGTTAAGCGATGTGGAATCAACAATGCCACGCTACGCAACGTCACTATTGGCGACAGCTGCCTAATAGAGAACGTGGGAAATTTCATGAACAACGTGATTGTTGGCGATCGATGCCACATAAGTAATGTGTGCACTATCGAGACACGCCCAAATGCCACATACGGACAAGGGAATCTCATATCGGTCTTGAACGAGGTGGGCAAAGGCAACCTGCTGCTTTTCGACGGGCTTAACAGCCAGCTGGCAGCACTCATGGTAAAGCAGTTCGGGAACAGCGCTTTCCTCAAGGCGCTCACTGGCTTGGTCGAGAAATTCATCAACGACAAGCGCCCTGAGTGCAGCACCATTGGCAACAATGTGCAAATCACCAACACCAACGAGATTACTAATTCAGTGATAGGCGATGGATGCCAGATAAGTGGAGCATCGCGACTGAGCAACTGCACCATAAGCAGCTCTACCGAAAACCCCATCACTATAGGAACTGGAGTGATTTGCGAAAACTCAATAATTAGCGGTGGTTCTAAAATCATCAACAGCGTGAAAATCGTCGACTGCATGGTGGGCGAGGCTTGTGAGCTAAGCAACGGTTTCACTGCTGCAAGCAGTGTGTTTTTCGCCAACAGCTACATGTCGAACGGCGAGGCTTGCGCTGCATTCTGTGGGCCTTTTACCGTAAGCCACCACAAGAGTTCGCTGCTCATTGGCGGTCAGTTCTCGTTCTACAACGCAGGCTCGGCAACCAACTTCAGCAACCACGCCTATAAAATGGGCCCCATGCACTATGGCATTCTCGAAAGAGGCAGCAAGACAGCAAGTGGAGCCTATCTGCTCATGCCAGCCAACATTGGCACTTTCAGTGTGCTGTTTGGCAAACTGATGTACCATCCCGACACTCGCGACCTGCCGTTCTCCTACCTAATTGCCTATGGCGACACAATGTATCTGGTGCCAGGGCGAAACTTCGCCACAGTGGGTCTTTACCGCGACATTCGCAAGTGGCCCAAGCGCGACAAGCGACGTGTGGCCGACCGCAAGAGTATCGTCAACTTCGACTGGTTAAGCCCATTCTCCATCAGCGAAGTGCTGCGAGGCAAGAAGATTCTGGAAAACCTGCGTGCTGCCAGTGGCGACAATGTGAGCACCTACAACTACCATGAGTATGTCATCAAGGCGCCTTTGCTGCGCAAGGGCATACGCTACTACGACCTTGCGCTGCGCATCTACATGGGTGCAGTTCTCAAGCGTCACCGCCCAGTAGTGCCATCGTCGCAAGAAGGTGAGGGCAACTGGGTCGACCTATCGGGAATGCTGCTTCCGGTGAGCGAGGAGAAACGACTCGTCGACGATGTTATAAGTGGCAAACTCTCATCCATCGAAGAGGTGCTCAACCGCTTTGTCACCATCCACAACAACTATAATGAGTATCGTTGGGCTTGGACCTATCGCATGATTCTCGATTATTATGGCATCGACAATCTCGACGCCGAGGCAGTTGAGCGAATTCACAACGACTACATCACTGCCCGTCGTGAGTGGATATCGCTCATTCGCAAGGATGCCGAGAAAGAGTTCAGCCTGGGCGACGTGGAGCAAGACGTGCTCGACGACTTCGTAACTCAGCTCGAAGGCGAAGTCGACTTCGAGAACAACAAGCTCTACATGTAACAATAACAGGAAATAAAAAAGATAGAAGGCAAGGTGCTTTACCCTGCCTTCTGTTTTTTATGAATTAAATGCCCTATTTCTTGTTAAGCTTTTCTTCGTCCTCCTCGGTCCACATGGGGTTTTCATCGTCCCAGTCATCGAAACCGAAGAATGCCTCGTCGGCAAACTCCTTCATCTCACGACCCTCCTTCTTAGTGGGACGACCCATGCCCTTCTGGCGACGCACGAAACCACCAATGCGAGCCATCTCAAGTATCCTGTATTGATCGTCAGGAGTGATATTCTTCAGGTAGTTAGGCACCAGCTTGGCACCAACGCGGTTATTAAGCAGCCCCACCACCTCAAAGGTGAACGTGATGGGGGGCTTGCGCACCTCTATCACATCGCCCACCTTGATGTTGTGCGATGGCTTCACATTCATCCCCTTGATGGTCACACGGCCAAGCTTGCACTGGTCGGTTGCCAGCGAACGGGTCTTAAATACTCGTGTAGCCCACAGCCACTTGTCGATGCGCATTTCAGTCATATAGCTTTATAATTAATTCACAATGCATAATGCACAAAACTCACAACTCATTACTCTCTACTTATTATTATAGTTGGTCATAGCAAAACTCAGTCCACTCAGGCAGTAAGCCTTGATGGCATCGATTGCTTTGCCCACACGCTCGGGAAGCAACTGTTGCTCCTCGCTGGTGAGAGGACCAAGTACATAGTCAACTTGAGCACCTTCAGGAAAATCACTGCCTATGCCGAAGCGCAGGCGCGCATAATTCTGAGAGCCCACAAGAGCGTTAATGTTCTTCAGACCATTATGTCCACCATCGGCACCCTTGCCACGAAGCCTGATAGTGCCAAAAGGCAAAGCAAGATCATCAACCACCACTAGCACGTGGTCGAGCTCAATTTTCTCCTTTTGCATCCAGTAGCGCACCGCCTCACCACTCAAGTTCATGTAGGTCGATGGTTTCAAGAGCACAAGACGCTGATTCTTGAGACGCATCTCGGCCACCGAGCCATAGCGCTGCGATGAAAAAACAACATTGGATGCCGCAGCAAGGGCATCCAATATTGTAAAACCTATGTTGTGACGGGTACCCTGGTACTCTGCACCAATGTTGCCCAGTCCAACAATCAAAAACTTCATAGTTTCTGGTTCTTGAGGTTGATTCGCTTCTCTTGATGATTTAGAGGAGAAAATGTGCTTGAGAAAATTACTCAGCAGCTTCACCCTCTTCACCCTCAGTAGCCTCGGCAGCTGCAGCAGCAGCGGCACGGGTGGCACGAACACCAGTGATAACGAGATCCTTAGAGTTGGCAAGCTCAAACTTGTCAAACTTCAAGTCACCAACCTTGATGGCGTGACCAATTGCGATGTTGTCAACGTTGACAACGATGCGCTCAGGAATGTCGGTGTAGATACCTTTAACCTTCACCTTCTTCATGCTCAAGAAGAGCTTACCACCAGCCTTAACACCAGCTGCGTGACCCTCAATCTTAACGGGCACGGGTACAGTAACGGGCTTGTCGGCAGTTACCTCAAGGAAGTCGAGGTGAAGAATGCTGTCGTTTACTGGGTGCCACTGGATGTCCTTGAGAACAGCCATTTTCTCAACACCGTTCAGGTTCAATGCTACTACATAAACCTCGGGGGTGTAGATAAGCTTGCGAACGTCACTGAAGTTTACTGTGAAATCGGTAGTAAGTACAGCCTTGCCATCACGGCCAATCTCTACAACCTTCTCGCCATCGGCGAGGGTGCCGTCATACTTACCATCTTTCAACTCTACTACCTTGCCACCATTAAGAACGCAAGGAATCTTCTGGCTGGCGCGAAGCGCCTTTGCAGCCTTCTTGCCAAGGTCGGTTCTTGGCTCTGCATTTAATTGAAATGTCTTCATTTTTAATAAATTGTGTTACTCAAAATTAAGTTATTTAGCTTAATTTCCCATCACACGGGAGCTTAAAGCGGGGCAAAGGTACAACTTTTTTTCTTAACACACAAATTATTTTTCTAATCTACACCTCTTTACAATAAATTCTGCACCCAAATGCACTTTCCACTTTTGGCACACACCCTTTCTATTACCGAATAAAGTCACACTAAATCCACCTTACCTTAATAAATAATATGTAAGTAGTTTTTTTATGAGTGATTTTTTTGTTATCTTTGTGGTGTTGAAAACATGAAGCAAGATGAAATTTCGTGATGTAATAGGCAATGAGCGCGCTATAGAACAAATCAGGCGCATGATCGACAGCGGCAATATTGCCCACGCCTTGCTGCTGCACGGCGAGCCAGGAGTGCCAAAACTTGCTCTAGCCCTCGCCACAGCACAATACCTGCACTGCACTAATCGCACCGGTGGTGACTCATGCGGCATGTGCCCGGCATGCCTGCAGCACCAGTCGCTCAACCATGCCGACACCTTCTTTTCCTACCCAGTTATCAAGAAAGGAAATGAAAAGCCCGTGAGCGAAGATTTCGACAGGGAGTGGAAAAAGTTTTTGAGCGAAGGTGTTATTGCCGAGGACTATGAGCGATGGCTCTCGCTCATAGGCAACGAGAATGCGCAGCCCATCATCTACGCAAGTGAAAGCGACAATATAGTGCGCAAGATGAGCCTAAGCGCCTACACAGCAAAGCACAAGGTGCTTATCATGTGGCAGGCCGACAAGATGAACAAGGACTGCTCCAACAAGCTGCTGAAACTAATTGAGGAACCTGACCCCGACTGCATTTTCCTGCTCACAACCGACAACCCTAAAGCCATCTTGCCTACTATCTTTTCACGCACACAGCGCATAGAGCTACGCAAGCCATCAACTCAACAAATTGCCGACTACATCGCTCGAAACGGTGACATAAGCCCAGACGAGGCCCTTGCAATGGCAGCGCCTGCCGACGGCAACGTGATGCTGGCGATGCGCAATATGGACCACAGCAGCGAGACCCACCACTTCCACGACCAGTTTGTGAGCCTTATGCGTCTAGCCTACATGCGCGACATTGCCGCACTTAAAGTGTGGAGTGAAGGCATCGCCGACTACAAGCGAGAGAAAGCACAGCGATTCCTCAACTATGCCGCGCGCATGGTGCGAGAGAACTACATCTACAACCTGCACATGCCCAAACTCAATTATGAGACACAAGACGAGGCACAGTTCAGCAAGAACTTCGCAAGATTCATCAATGAAGAGAATGTGGAACGACTGCTCAAGCTCTTCGACGATGCAGCACGCGACATACGTGGCAACGGCAATGCCAAAATAATACTGTTTGACATCGCCATCAAGACTACAATACTAATCAAGAAATGAGCCCCATTATTAATGCACAAAACTCATAACTCATAAACTCACTACTCATAAACTCACTACTCATAAACTCACTACAATGTCTTCACTGCTGCGACAAATAGCACAATACTTCCACGAGAAAAGCAACCTTCAAGACTACTGCTTCGTAATGCCCAACCACCGTAGCGGCAAGTTCCTTGAAAGAGAGCTGAGCCTCACGGCAAAAGGGACTTTTATCATGCCCGAGGTGCTAACCATCAACGACTTCGTGAGCCAGCTATCTAAAGGTGTCAACGTCGATATGATCGACGCTTTGTTCCTGCTGCACAAGTGCTACACTGCACTTCCAGGCAATAGCGGATATGAGATTGACAAGTTTGTTTATTGGGGCAACGTTGTGCTCAACGATTTCAACGATGTAGACATGGACCTCATCGACCCTGCACAAATCTTCAACAACGTGCGAGAGCATCGTGAGATTCAAGCCAACTACATCGACAAAGACCTGCAGGAAATAATGAAGGCCTATTTCAACCTCAACCAGCAAGGCATAGCAAGCGATGAGGAAGAGTTCTGGGCCAACTATGATGACCCCAGTCTTGACCAAGAGCAGGTAAAGGCAAAATACCTGGCCCTGTGGCGCAATCTGCTACCCCTTTACAACGCCTTTAACCAAGAACTCGACAACCTAGGCGTGAAAACTCGAGGCAGAATTTACCGCGACGCAGTCAAGGCCGTGAAAGACGGTCGTGACCTTGGGCACGAGTGCTATGTATTTGTGGGATTCAATGTGCTATCGGCTAGCGAATTAGCAATATTCAAGATATTGAGCAACAGGAAGAAGGCCATGTTCTTTTGGGACACTGCATCGCCCATATTCAGCGACAAATTCCCACCCAACGCAGGCACCACCTTTGTAAAGTTCCTGCAGGAGCAATTCCCCCAACCTGATGACTTCACAACATCGAGAGCCAGCTCTTTCCCACCTGTCAACGTGTGGGGAATTCCGTCGGGAGTGGGTCAGGCCAAGTGTGCATTCAAGATTGTTGACGACATGATTGCCAAGAAAGTCATCAACGACCCTCTCAATGCCATCGACACAGCTATTGTAGCACCCGATGAGTCACTGCTGCTGCCCTTGCTCAACTCGGTGAGCAACGACATCAAGAACATTAACGTGACAATGGCCTACCCACTTCATGCCAGCGATATAGCATCGCTCATGAGGGTTGTATCCATTATGCATCAGCGTGCTCGGCGCAACGAGAACCTGCAATGGCAATTCTATCGTGACGACGTGAGGACTGTGCTCTCTCACACCATTATTAAATCATGCTTCGCCAACCATGCACTACAGCTCACTCACCGCATCGACAGCAAGAACCTGCGTTACATCACCGAAGACATGACCCATGGCATGGAAATTGAACCACTGTTCAAAGCAATCGATGACACCTCACCATCAAGCGCAGTCGAGTTCTTGGAGCGAATGGCCGACTTTTGCCAAACTGTGCTGAAAGTCATCTCAAATCATTATGATGACATTGATGATGAAGACAACAACAATGCACAACCATCAATCACAATTCAGGAAGCCTTCATCAACCAGTATATCGAAGTCCTGAACCGAGTAGCGAGCGGTATAGAAAAATACAAGTTGCCAACCAGCGAAAACACGGTATTCTTCCTTGTCGACAAGATGGCTTCTATATTTTCGGTACCACTTGAAGGAGAACCTCTAAAGGGATTACAGATGATGGGTATGCTTGAAACGCGTTGCCTCGACTTCAATAATGTCATCATTCTGTCGGCCAATGAGAGAGTTATTCCACGCAAACCAAGAAGCAACTCGTTTATCACCGATTTCATGAGAAGAGCCTATGGCATGTCAACTTCTTTTGACCAAGAAGCCATGTGGACCTACTATTTCTACCGTCTCTTGGCAAGAGCACAAAACATTTACCTGCTTTACGACACCAGCACACAGGCTATGGGCTCGGGCGAGGTGACACGATTTGTCAACCAGCTCAAAATGGTGTATGAATGCCCAATGAAAGAGAAGCGACTCTCAATAAATGTGCCTGCTACCAAACCACTCACCATCAACGTGCCTAAAGACAAGCACGTGATGCAAATAATCAACAGCTATGCTGCAGGTGGCACCAAAAGTCTTTCGGCCAGCTCAATCAACGAGTTCATTAACTGCCCACTTTCTTTCTACTTCAGGCATATCGAGGGGCTGGATGCTGACTCTACCGACGAAGACTTCATGGGAAACAGCGAGTTTGGAACCATTGTGCATGACACATTGCAGCAACTCTATTATCCCGATGTCGATGGAGAGCAACGACAAGGCCAGTACAAAGTCACCGGTGCCATGATCAGGGAATTCAGAGACAAACACCTCAATCACAATGTTGCGCAAATGGTCAACAAAGTATACACTAAAAATGCCGATATTAACACGCCACTCTCGGGCGAGGCTGCAATAGTGAGCGAAGCCATAGCCATGTATGTGAGAAACGCTCTTAATTATGACATTGAATTACTTGCTGGCGACAACAACTACTTTACCGTGCTGGAATGCGAGCGCAAGCACAGCAACATAACTCTCAACTTTGGCAGTAAGGAGTTTAACTTCACCTATACAGCTGACCGCATCGACCTCTTGCCCGATGGCAAGACTCTGAGAATTGTCGACTACAAGACTGGCACAGATTCCACTTCGGCAACTAACATTGAGAATCTTTTCATTCCCAAGAAAGGCCGAGCTAAAGCTATACTGCAACTTTTCCTATACTGCAATGCCTATGCCAAGGAGAACGATTACAACGGGCCTATTATGCCAGTAATCTACAAACTCCGTAAAATGGAAGAGACTGGTGTAAAGATTTCTACGAAAATAACCAATTACCTTGATGTCAACAAGGAATTCTCCGGCAATATGAACAAGGTTATCAGCGATTTCTTTGACAAAGACATTCCATTCTCTCAGGCCGACTACAGCAAGCCTCAAGAGGCTCCATGTCGATACTGCAAGTTTGTCAACTTCTGCCACCGCAACAATATGGACTCGTCTAGTTATTAATCTATCAGTTTGAAATTCTAATTTTAACTATACACTACTGTAATATGAAACGTCTTTTCCACATCCTGGCACTATCAATTCTTGTTACTGCCCTCTATTCCTGCAACTCCAATGGTGAATATGTTGATCATGCAGGAACCATTTGCTACAGCTACTGGACATTCAGTTTCGGCACAGTCTACGACACACTGCCTGGTGTGGATCCGGCATCTTTCACTTCGGTAGAGAACTGGCTAGGACACGACTCTCGTCATGCTTATTTCAAGAACCGGCTTATCACTGGTGCCCACGCGCCTACAATTAAGGCGAAAAAGTATCCTTTAAGCTACGACAAGAACGACTATTACTACATGGACAAGAAATTGAGAGTCGCCAATGTCAAGGGATTTGAGGTCATCAAGTGGAACGAAGACGACATGTGGGCCATCGACGGGCGCTATGCCTACTACGACTCAATACGCATCGACAGTGTCGACATTGGCACGTTCAAAATGCAGACCTACAATGTCGCTACCGACCGCAACCACGTATATCGATATGGGGAGATTCTACCTCTGGCCGACCCTGCGACATATGTCGAAGAATGGAAAGGCTTCTACAGCCGTGACAAAAATCACATCTGGTACCTTGGCACCCTTCTCGAAGATGTCGACTACGACACATTTGTAATCGATAAGGATGGAGCCCACGACAAGAATGGTCACTTTTATCGCGGCGAAAGGATAACCGATGAACAGTGGAACGAAATCAAAAAACGTGAAGAGGAACTTGATAGGTAGACAGCACCCGAAACCTTAGTTGACATCTAAGGATTGCCGCCAACCCCACTATCTTGTCAACTCGATGTTTCATGCAACGAAACACTTTTTAACAATCACCCTTTACGAAGAATGCATAAATTGCGCTATATTTGCATATCTTCTAAAAAATACACTATAAACTTTCATAAACTTATACCTTATGAGAAGATTATTATTCATTTTGACAATTGGGTGCCTGTTCTCTTTGACCTTCTTAGCAGCCCCAACAAGCAATGAGACTCCACAGGTCTCGAAACAACATCAAACCGAGACAAAAAACTCGGAAAACTACAAATTCATTTTTAAGGGAACTCCTTTCGTGAAATATGCCGACAATGACGGTGTAATCATCGTTCCCGCCAACTACTACCATCACAAATACGAGAAGCTGCGCTCTTTCGGCTATAGCCTCCAGACATGGACGGGTAGCAATGGTAAGACCTATCGGCCCGACAACATCGTGACCGACAGCATTGTCACTCGCGATACTCTCACTGCCGACGTGATTTTAACGCCAAACTTCGTGCTTAACGAGGAAGATTTGGGCGATGCCACAGTAACGGCATTGTGGGAGTTTGGCCTGCCCGATAGCGTGGCATTGTTCAGTAATTTCCAGGATGTGTTCAGTTTCGTAAAACCCACTCTCTACAACTCCTACTACATCGACATGAATATGAAAATCGATGCCACTCAGGGTTGGATCGACAATGAACTTTGCGCTGGCGAAGGATATGCCGAAGTTGGAGCGGGTACCAAGTTCACGGTGCCTGCGCGTTACGGCACCATTTACACTATGGTAACAAAAGACGCCCTATCGGCCACCACCATTGCCGACAGCACCACTTACAAGACCACCACCGACGCCAACGGCAACCACGTCGCCACGCTCTACTATTATGAGTCATCTAAAGACTCTATCGACATTGTCATGGGCGAGGACATTCGCTTGATATCGGTGTCAGCATCCTATCCTGGGGGCGACAACTACATGTCGTGGACTCCAAATATGAATACCAATCAAGACGCAATCATCACGCTAAGCAAGAGCGACCCCTCGGGCTGTCTGCTCTATAACATCTCCGACATTGAAATCAACGGCGGACTCAATGTGGTTGCTGGAACACCTGTCATCGGCCAATCGGCACAGATTGAGGTGCCCGACGAACTAGATGAGAGCAAATACCTGTCGGTAAGTTTCCAGATGGGCGACGGCTTCTCCTATAAACACAAGAAAGCGTTTGTAAATCTCCACCTTGAGGGCGCAAACAAGTCGGCAAAGGTCAAAATGACACTTACCGACACTCAGGGCAACATGCTCGAATCCAAACTCTACGAGTATGTAAATGCCGATAGTGTGCTTCTCGACACATTACCAAACTTCGCCAAACCCAACGACGTTTATCTCTACGACCACATCACCATGAAACTCTATGTTTATGGCGAGGCCGACAGTTACCGACTATGCATGCCTATCACCAGCTCAGGTGAAATATGCGAGGTTCTGCGATTCCCCGAAGGCTACAACTTCACACCCTATGTTGCAAAGAGCGAGATTGACCTCGACGGCATAGGTCTGCTCACCGTCGACGCCTTTGAGGTGGTGGGAGTTGATGACGAGGAAAAGCACGTTACACTCAACGCCATCGAAGAAGTGCCAATGGGTGATATCATCGTCATACACTCCGACACAGCAGGCGCTGTTCACAACATCCCGCTCACCAGAGCCGATGATGCCTATGTGCGCAACAACAACAAACTCTGGGTATCCGACGGAACCGTTAGAGGTGGACGAGATATCTACCGTTTTGCCAAAGAGCAAACCAAAGATGGTGACTTGTATGTCTTCCAGCGCTCGTCAACAAGCGACATACTGCCCGATGGAGAGGTTTATCTCAAATATCACAGTGCCAGCAATACCGAGACCTATTACCTTAGTGAGGCCGATGTACCCGAGAAAATACCTCAGCTCATCTTCTACGACACTGAGGACAATCGTTCGCTCATCGACCAATACAAAGGACGAACCGTCAACCAGGTAGAGCTCAACGGACACGTTTTCTTCAAAAACCACCAGTGGAACACACTGTGTTTGCCATTCGACGTAATTGGCGAGAACATCGACTTTTCGCCGCTCGCCGATGCCGAAATCTGGGAGCTCGACGTTGCCGAAAAAGATGACTATGCTCAACCCACCGGCTTCGATCCCGAGACCGAAGTGCTCACACTCAACTTCAAACCTGCACGCAACATCGAACCTGGAAAACCCTACGTCTTTGAGTGGCGCACTACCGCATCTAGTATCATCAATGATCCGGTATTTGAAAACGTGACAATTAAGAGCAGCACCGAAGGCGAGATGGCGATTACCAGCAATGATGGCACAGTGCAGTTCGTAGGAACCTACGCACCAGCATCGCTCATTGGCAATACTACCGCCAACTTATACATGGGACCCGACGACAAGTTGACCTATCCAACCACCAACGACTATGTAAATGCATTTTATGCCTACATGCTTGTTGATTTGGGCAACGGCCTCGGTTTGCCAGGCGAGAGCACTGTCAAGAAAATTGTCATGAACATTGCCGATGATGAGAACATTGTAACGAGAATTATTGAGGTAATGATGCCAACTCCAGTGCAAGACGACGCCTGGTACGACATGCAAGGTCGCCGCTACACATCCAAACCAACAACTCCTGGCATCTACATCATGAACGGTCGCAAGATCCTCATCCAGTAAAAACCATTCCTTGATAAGCAATTGAATTGCAATAAATTATGAGGGTGCATCCTATTGGTGCACCCTCATTATTATAATATATAGCTTATTGGTCATGACTAATAAGCCTCTTTGCTCTGATAATTAAATACAAAAAAATGGTTGACAATTGGTTGAAAAAAACAAAGAGGACAAAATTGAAATACGATGATTATCAATTATTTGTCCTCTTTGTCGTGTGACCCCGGAGGGGCTCGAACCCTCGACCCACTGATTAAGAGTCAGTTGCTCTACCAACTGAGCCACGGAGTCAAAAAAAGAAACCATTTTGTTGATTTCCGACTGCAAAGGTACAACTAATTTTTGAACTGGCAAGCGTTTTCAACTATTTTTTTTGAAAAAAATCGAAAATTGGACTTTTTGAACTGTTTTTTCGCTATATGAGTATTATTTTACAACGATTATTATTGTTGTTGTATAAAAAATTGCTATTTTTGCGAAATAAATATAATTGATTACAAACTAAAAAATTATAAATATGGATTTAGACGGACGTAGAGAGAGTACGAATGTAGAGGATCGCCGTGGTATGAGTGGCGGTGCTAAGGCTGGCCTTGGAGGCGGCATCATGGGTATTATAATAGCACTGATTGCCATGTTTATGGGAGGTGGCGGCCTTGACCTGGGCAGCATACTTGGCCAAATGGGCAACATGGGTGGCATCGAGATGCAGCAAGGCACCGACAATAATGGCGAGCCTGTAGAATTCTCGGCCGAGGAGCAAGAGTTAGCATCTTTCTCAAAAAAGATCCTGGGTGGTACCGAGGACATCTGGTCGCAGATTTTCGAGCAGCAAGGCTTGGGCGAGTATCGTGACCCCAAGATGGTTCTTTATAGTGGCATGACAAGCACTGCTTGCGGTCAAGGTCAAGCTGCTATGGGCCCCTTCTATTGCAGTGGCGACCAAAGTCTTTATCTCGACTTGTCGTTCTTCATGAGCATGAAGCAGCAATTGGGTGCCGACGGTGACTTCTCTTATGCCTATGTGATTGCTCACGAGGTAGGTCACCATGTTGAGTATCTCACCGGTGTGCTGCAGCAGATTCACAGCAAGATGGCCCGCTATGGCCAAGGCAGTGCACAAGCCAACAAGGAGAGCGTGCGCATTGAGCTGCTTGCCGACTACTTGGCTGGTTGCTGGGCTCACTACGACAATCAACAGTTTGGCTCAGTACAAGATGGCGACCTTGAGGAGGCTATCGACTGCGCACAAAAGATTGGTGATGACTACTTGCAGAAGAAAGCTCAGGGCTACGCTATGCCCGAGAGCTTCACTCACGGCACTAGCCAGCAGCGCATGCGCTGGTTCAAGGCTGGTTATCAAACCGGCGACGTGAAGCGTGGCATCAATACCGCTATGCAGCTCGACTACAGCCAGCTCTAATGCCTCAGCAACGCGCAAATCGAGAAAAGCGCTTGTTGAATGACAAAACTAAAAATCCTAATGAGTTTTCATGGGGATTTTTTGTACCAAATTGCTATATAACTATCCAAAACCACCAGAATTAATATTTCTATACTTATTTTTATATTTTTTATGTGTTATTTAGATAATTAAAATATAACTACTACCTATATTTGCAGTCTAATTTTCAATAGGTAATTTTTTATAAAACTCTAAATTTGTATTATAACATGATGAAAAATTTGAGAAACACCATTTTGGTAGTAGTGTTGAGCATGTGCTCGCTGGTGAGTTATGCTAGTTGGTATGACCGTGATGAAATAATAATTCCCAAGTCTTATATCAATAACACAGGACAGACTTTTCTTCTAGAGAAGGCAGCCAAGATATTTGGAACAGAATATGAATTGGAATTAACCAATATTTATTTAAGCCAGTATTGGTTCTGCTGCGATATCGTGATAAATGAAGCAGAATATGGTTTGGGTCAATTTGAAGTTACTCAGGAGTGCTCCAATGAGTACAATCAAAGTCAAAGTGGTGAAGGTACTACATCATCAATAAGTTGGAGCAGACCCTTCGATTTAGTTGTTCATTCTGAAGTTAGATTGCATAATAATGGTGCAGAACATGATGGCCAAGATGGTGATTTTGTAGTAGTAACTTATCATTTCACCAGAACAACCAGTACTAGTGGGTCATATCAAAATGATGATTATTATCTGATTATTAAATTCCCTTATACTCGTGAAACATGGACTGGAATAAATAATGTGGAAATAACTCCAACATCGGTTGAATACTACGACTTGCAGGGACGCAAGCTCAATGGTCCCCAACCCGGAATCGTGATTGAGAAGCAAGGCAACAAAGCTACCAAAAAGATTTATCGATAATTTTGTAACAGATCTGATTGTTTCAAAAAGAAGAATCCCCTTGAGCGCCATGCCCAAGGGGATTCTTATACCATTATGCTAATTGGTTACATTCCACGACCGTGGCAGTTCTTATACTTCTTGCCACTACCGCATGGGCAGGGATCGTTACGACCAATCTTTGGACCCTCATTACGGATTGGTGCTACAGGACCACGTCCGGCCTGACTTGCGCCCATTCCTGCCTGACGCTGAGCGGCTGCAGCAGCTGCAACAGCATCGCCACGTCCTTCACTATATTGCTGGCGGCGACGAGGCTCATTGTCGCTTGCACGCTGCACATCGTTCTCGTTCTGCACAGGAATCTGACCGCGCATGAGCGACGAGATGGCCTTGTTGTTCATATCACCAAGCATAACCTTGAAGAGGTCGAACGATTCGAGCTTGTAGATTACCAATGGATCTTTCTGCTCATAGCTTGCATTCTGCACACTCTGGCGCAATTGGTCAAGCTCACGCAAGTGAACCTTCCAGCTCTCGTCAATCGAGAGCAGTAATATTGCCTTCTGCCAAGCCTTGGCAATGCACTTGCTTTGAGTTTCATAGGCCTCCTTCATATCGATTACGATACCATAGGTGCGCTTACCATCGGTAATGGGAACTCTCATCTTGCCCTCAGGCTCGGGAGCACCAGCATCCATCTGCTGCTTGCAGATGCTTTGAATAACTGGATTAGCCACCTCGGCAAGTCGATCGGTCTTGCGACGGAATGCCTTGAGCACAGCATCAAAGAGTTGGTCGATATTCTTCTGGCTATCCTGCTTGCGATATTGCTCCTCGTCAAACGGAGGCTCAATTGCGTAGGTCGAGAGTACCTGCATCTTGAGGTCCTCAAACTCCGAAGGACCAAACTTGTTGACAATATCCTCAATACTATCGTAAAGTGTGTTGATGATATCGGTGCCAATGCGCTCACCTAGCAGAGCATGGTGACGGCGGGTGTAAATCACCTTACGTTGAGCGTTCATCACATCGTCATACTCAAGAGTGTGTTTACGGATACCGAAGTTATTCTCCTCTACACGTTTCTGAGCGTTCTCGATGCTCTTGGTCACCATGGGCGACTCAATCATCTCACCGTCGTGTAATCCCAGGCGGTCGAGCAACTTAACAACGCGCTCGCTTGCAAACAGACGCATTACCTTGTCCTCAAACGACACGAAGAACACCGAACTACCGGGGTCACCTTGACGTCCGGCACGACCACGCAACTGATTGTCGACGCGACGCGACTCGTGGCGCTCTGTACCAATGATGGCAAGACCACCAGCCTCCTTAACCTCAGGCGACAGCTTGATATCGGTACCACGACCTGCCATGTTGGTAGCAATGGTAACCACACCCTTGCCATTCACTTGGCGTCCGGCTTGAGCCACGATGTCGGCCTCCTTCTGGTGCAACTTGGCATTAAGCACATTGTGCTCGATGTGACGCAGACTCAGCTGACGGCTCAATCGCTCTGATATCTCCACCGATGTGGTACCCACCAGTGTTGGACGGCCAGCATCACGCATCTTCACGATTTCCTCAATCACCGCATTGAATTTCTCCTTCTCGGTCTTGAACACGCGGTCAGGATTATCCTTACGAATTACGGGGCGGTTGGTCGGGATGTTAACAACGTCGAGTTTATATATTTCCCAGAACTCACCAGCCTCGGTCATAGCGGTACCGGTCATACCGGCGAGCTTGTGATACATGCGGAAGTAGTTCTGCAGTGTGATAGTAGCGAAGGTCTGTGTAGCAGCCTCAACTTTAACACCCTCCTTAGCCTCGATAGCTTGGTGCAGACCGTCGCTGTAACGGCGGCCCTCCATGATACGGCCAGTCTGCTCATCCACAATCTTCACCTTGCCCTCCTCATCAACGATATACTCGTCGTCGCGATTAAACAGGGTGTAAGCCTTCAGCAGCTGGGTCACGGTGTGCACGCGCTCGGCTTTAACCGAGTAGTTCTGCAGCAACTCATCCTTCTTAGCCAGTTTCTCCTCCTCGGTGAGTGGTTCATTAGTCACTGCCGAGAGTTCGCTGGCGATGTCGGGTAGCACGAAGAACTTAGGATCATCGGTGCCACGGGTGAGCACGTCGATACCCTTATCGGTAAGCTCAACGGTGTTGTTCTGCTCCTCGATGATAAAGAACAGTGGGTCGGTAACCACGTGCATCTCACGGCTGTTGTCCTGCATATAAAACGCCTCGGTCTTGAGCATTGCCTGCTTAACACCTTCCTGCGACAGGAACTTGATGAGTGGCTTATACTTGGGCAGACCCTTGAACGCACGATAAAGCAGCAATGTACCCTCCTTAGCAGTAGCAGGGTCATCGCTAGCCATCATGCGGCGAGCATCGCTCAACAATTGAGTCACCAAGCTGCGCTGAGCGGCATACACGCGCTCCACATTTGGTTTATATTCATCAAACATCTGATCCTCGCCACGTGGCACTGGACCTGAGATGATAAGTGGTGTACGGGCATCATCGATAAGCACCGAGTCAACCTCGTCGACGATGGCAAAGTGGTGTGGACGCTGAACGCAATCCTCAGGCGCCATTGCCATATTGTCACGCAGGTAGTCGAAACCAAACTCACTGTTGGTACCGAAGGTGATATCGCAATTATATGCCTCACGACGTTCCTCACTGTTAGGCTCGGTCTTATCGATACAAGCCACACTCAGTCCGTGGAACATATACAGAGGACCCATCCACTCCGAGTCACGTTTGGCCAGATAGTCATTCACGGTAACCACATGAACACCGCAGCCTGCAAGGGCATTCAAGAACACTGGCAATGTTGCCACAAGGGTCTTACCTTCACCGGTCGCCATCTCAGCGATCTTACCTTGATGCAGAACCGAACCACCAATGAGCTGAACATCGTAGTGCACCATGTTCCACACGGTCTCATTACCTCCAGCTTCCCAATGATTGTAGTAGATGGCTTTATCGCCCTCAATGTCGAGGAAGTCGTGGCCATCGGCAGCAAGTTTACGGTCAAAATCGGTTGCTGTCACCTCGATGGTCTCATTCTCGGTAAAGCGCTTGGCAGTCTCCTTAACGATAGCAAATACCGTGGGCAGCACCTCGTTGAGCTTATCCTCGATGCGGTCGAGAATTTCTTTCTCAATCTTGTCAATTTTTCCCCACAGTGGTTCGCGATCTTCATACTCGAGAGTCTCGATTTCAGCCTTAATCGCTGCAACCTCGTCGCGTTGTGGTTTTACATACTCTTTAATCTCCTCTTTGATTGCGGCACTGCGGGCACGCAGTTCATCGTTCGACAACTGCTCTATCTCGGGATACGCTTTCTGTATCTCACGAACGATGGGCATGAGCTTCTTCAAGTCACGCTCACTCTTGTTGCCGAAGATCGACTTCAAAAAACTATTAAATGACATGTCTTATTATTGTATTGTTTTTATTTGCAAATAAATGGATTTACAGCAAAAATCGTGCCAAATCCATAACCAAGCTGCAAAGGTACAAAAAAATGTTTGAACCACAATGATTTTGGGCAAAAACCTAGAAAATCACAATCTTTGATTCAAGGCACTCACAGCCATCCTGATTGTCACTAAATCATGCGATTACAGCACGCCGCTCATGCTCTCTTGCACGCATGCAGCACCGAGCGCAACGCAAGTGTGGCGACAACAGGCAAGAATGCTGCGTTTGGAGCCTGAAGGCCACTTAGCCACACCACTGCCATAGTGGCAATGAGCGCAAGGTTCACAATGTGGCACCATTTGAGCAAGCATGCCGCCTTCTTTATCCATGGCAAGATGGCAAGCAGCAGTAGCAGTGGGTGCAGCCACAGGATGTTATAGTTAGGCATCACAGCCTCGTGAGTCGAAATGAATTCTATGAAAAAGATGAGGCATCCGGCCAAGCCTGTTATCGCAAAGAGTAATGTGTCAAACCAGCGCGTTGCGCACTTGCGACGCCAGTCGCGCACAGTAATGACAATGGTTATGGCGAGCAACAGCAGTGCAAAAAACATCGGCGTCAAATACCACGGTGTGGGCTGAGCCACAATGCCCTCTTCGCTGCCAGGGCGTACAACGCTGGTGTTGCTCACAAGTGGCACCTTTTGGCCATCACGCTCAACTGTTATCCCGGCAAAAGCATGCATTAGAAATAGTGGCACAAACGTCTGAGTGCGAGCGTCAATCACGGTGTCGCATGCTGCCCCAAGAGCAAGGTCAATGCCAAATTGTTCCCAAGGATAATTGCGCGTGTAGTGGGTCATCACCTCTCGCAGTGTCTTACCCACTATGTAGTCGCATCCGCTATAGTCAAGCTCCTTACCAAGGGCTGTTTCTATCACGTCGCGTGGACGTGTCGAGCAGTTGTCGCTGAAGTGGCGGTAACGGTATTCTCGGTTGGCTGGCTGCACGTTCCATCCCAGCATGTCCCACACCTGCTGAGCCTGCTCGGGAGTGAGGTTGAGGTCTTGCTTCACCATCTTGCGGCCGGCTTTCACGCCTCCATCAACCTCTGGTGGCATTATGGCACACAGGTAGTCGGTCTCACCCATGATGTAGCGGGTCACAAAACCCGGTGAATTGAAGTCAAACACACCATAATTAATATAATAACTGCCAGTTGAGTCTACTAGCAGGATTTCGCTGTGACCAAACACCTCAAACACCTCATTGCCTGGATAAAACGTAATCAGGCTCACCTTCACCGGGTGGGTTACTGTTGAGTCGGTTTGAGCAGCACAGTTTATGTTGCCTAGAGCTATGACAATAATCACAGCCACTATGTGCCAAAAAAGTCGTTTCATTGCCTTTATATATATTTAATGTGTGCAAAGGTAGTCAAAAGTTTTCACTTTTCAGGACTCAGCAGTCACATTTTGGAGTGTCATGGCTCATAATGCAAAATAAAAAAAGCCCGGCTCTCACGAGTGGGACTTTAAATTTATGAATAGAATCTGTATAGAAAAGTGCAATATAATATTGCTGTCCTAATTATTATGCGGTGAAAAAACCGAAATAAAGTGGTTGAAATTTCCTATCTTACGGTTTTTATCATTTTACCCTTATTTTCTATAGCAAAACGAAACACTTTTTTTCTTAAATATACCATTTTCATTCTCTATAATTTTGCACATATATTATTAATTCATTATTTTTGCAAAAAATCAACTTTTTAATTCCTGTTATTATGAAAACAAAACTATTCCTCGCTTTCTTGCTGCTGGCTATCAGTGCTCAGGCAGCACCAAAAGTCAAAACCCAACATTTTGAGGTTAAGGACTCAATCCGCATGTTCGACAAGGACGACCTTCAAGGTTTAGGTTTTAAGTTCACCAAAACCGTCACTGCCGACTGGCCCACAACCGTCAACGGCAAGAAATCTAAAGCCCTCAACGATTTCCTGGTTGAGGAGGTTTTCTATGCTAGCCACAACACCCAGAGTTTCCCCAAGACCCCCGAAGACGTAAAATCGCTCACCAGCTGCGTCAAGAATTGGGTAAGCTACATTTTGCGCGAAAACACTATGGTCCAGGACTTTGTTGTCAAGGAGTACGGAGCCCCTGGAGTCAAGGACCTCAACTGCAACGACGAGCCCATGAGTTGCTGGTACGAAACCACCGATTTCAAGTTCAGCCACGAGGTTGGAAATCTCGTGTTCTTCGTTGAGAATGGAGATTGCTACTATGGCGGTGCTCACAACACATTCAGCTCCACCTTCCTGGCCTATGATGCCGTGCTCGACAAACCCATCCGCTTGACCGACATCATAACTAACCCCAGCAAGCTTCGTCGCATCCTGCCTAGATACGACAAGCGCGACAAGGACAATAAGTGGTGGCAAAACATTGATGTGCCCGATATACAAAACTTCTACATCAAGGACGGCAAAATGGTATTTGTTTTCCAACCCTACGCCATCGGCCCCTTCTGCGACGGCATAGTCGAGGTTCCCGTACCACTCAAGACCCTTAGGGCTAAAAAACTCCTCACCACCTACGGCAAGAAACTTCTCAAGTAATCTTTAAGCCGGGCTACCATCATGCAGGGCGGCCAAAACACTGTGACTAAGCTTTACATATTCAATCCACAGAACGATTTGGCATTAGCAACTGGCGGCATCAACTATGTGGCGCCGCCATTTGCTATGCACATGGCTCACGATCTTGCCGTGTTGCCCGCTTTTATCGCCGAGCCGGGCTCGATGCTGATTACCGACAGCGACCTTGATGCCCAGTGGCTAGAACACCTCAATGCCACCTTTGGCCTTGATGTTCAAGCCGTTAAGCGAAACGAATTAAGGCATCTCACCAACTACCAAGTAATGCCTTGGGGGTGGTGTCTCGACATGCGCCGGCGTCTGATAAAGTGGGGAGCCAGCAGCGATAGCGTGCCATCTAAGGATACTATTTATCACCTGCGGGGACTGTCACACCGCCGCGTCTCAATCCTGATTCACAAGCGACTGCATGAACTGCTTGGACATCAGTTATGCCCCACGCCTGTAGAACTTGCCACCCCCGACGAGGTGATGCAGTTCGTCAAGCACTATCGCAACTGCTACATCAAGACCCCATGGTCGAGCAGCGGCCGTGGCATTTACCACACCATCGACGGTGCCACTCCCGAGCTGGAGCAGTGGTGCTTTGGAGCTTTGAAGCGGCAAGGGTCAGTCATGTGTGAAGTAGCACTCGACAAGGTCATCGACTTTGCCGTGGAGTTCCACTGCAGCGACGGCAAGGCCATAGTGCGTGGATTCTCAATCTTCTCAACCGATAGCCACAGCCAGTACACACATGGCGATGTCGCTCCATGCAATGTACTAAAGTCACGAATCACAGCCCTATATCCCGATTTTGACGAGGTTGTCGAAGCCTTAACACAAGTGGTTGACGAACTCGTGGCACCACACTACACCGGCTGGATGGGCATCGACATGCTACTCTTCAACAAACCCCAAGCCCCATCTCCCCTCTCCACCCTCACCTCTTCCCCCTCACCTCTTCCCCCTCACCTCTCACCTCTTCCCTCTCACCTCTCACCCCTCCCCTCTCCCCTCCAAATAAACCCCTGCGTGGAACTCAATTTGCGACCCACCATGGGAGCAATCACATCGATGCTTGGTGACAACATTATCGCTCAAGATGTTACGGCATCATTCTCCATCGAGCAGCGAAGCAGTTCCCAGAGCCCCTGGCCCGAGCACGATGCTCCTGTTATAGAGGACCATCGCTTGCGCTCTGGCACCCTTTGCCTCACCCCAGCCAGCCCCGATGCCCTCTACCGCGCTATCCTCACAATCCAAACCTCTTAAACATCCATACGTAACCCATTGTGCATTATGCATTAACAAAGCGCAGCCCGATTGCGCATTGCGCATTGTGAATTATGCATTTCTCAAAATTTTGCCATCTCAAAAATATTCACTACATTTGTAACCAAAAGAAAAAATAGTAGTAACCAACGAACATAAACTATTATCTATGAATAAGATAACAAAAGTAGTGCTCACTGGTGGCCCATGCGCCGGAAAAACCACAGCACTCGCCAAGGTAGTGGAGCATTTCTCCAATCTGGGATATCAAGTGTATACCGTACCTGAAGTACCTACCATGTTTGCCGTTGGCGGTGTAGACTATCTCACTAAAAATCAGTCGCTTTTCTATCAGGCCGAGAAGGCAACACTGCAGCTGCAGCTCGAGCTTGAGGACCGCTTCGAGAGCATTGCACGCGAGAGCGAGAAGCCTGTGCTGCTGGTGTGCGACCGTGGCACAATGGACATCTCGGTATATCTCAGCCCTGAGACCTGGCAGGCAATTACTGCCGAAATCGACACCCCCATCGAGAAACTTCGCGACAGCCGTTACGACGCTGTGCTGCACTTGGTGACTGCTGCCGATGGTGCTGCCGAGTTCTACACAACCAGCAACAACGAGGCTCGCACCGAGGGCGTTGACCTTGCATGCACGCTCGACAAGAAGCTGCGTGGCGCCTGGACGGGGCACCCACACCTGCGCGTGATTAGCAACAGCGAGAACTTCGAGAATAAGATTCGACGCGTGCTGCGCGAAATCTCTAATGTGCTAGGAATTCCCGCTCCCATCGAGAACGAGCGCAAGTTTATGGTCGAGCTCATAGGCGACATACCAAATGCTATCGAGACCGATATCGTTCAAACCTACCTCATGAGCGAACCGGGCACCGTGGTGCGCCTGCGCAAGCGCATGATGCAGGGCAAGTATGTCTATCTGCAGACTACCACTAAGACCGTGGGCGACAACGAACGAATTGTCACCGAGCGTAACATCAGCTATAACCAGTATATGAGTATGCTGGCACTTGCCGACCCTACACGCCAGTCCATTCACAAGATTCGCAAGAGCTTCATCTGGGAAGGCCAGTACTACGAACTCGATCAGTTCATCGATCCCGATCCAGGCTTCAGCATTCTCGAGATGGATACCGAGGCACAAGGCGAGGAGACCAAGTTCCCACCATTCATCAAGGTTATCAAGGACGTGACCGGCAAGGTCAAGTACTACAACATCAACCTCGCCGTCAAGACACTCTACGATTAATCTTCACACACACATCCACCCTCACATCACCAGCTGATTACTAACAATCAGCTGGTTTTTTTGCCGCTCCTGCCGTCGCTAAATATTATTGCGCTCACGCGCTAAAATTGAATCGTTTTTTTAAATGGTGATCGAAAAGCTACACCTAGCGGTGCCAAAAAGCCCTTAATCAATGCATAATTCATAATTCATAATGCACAATGGGGGCTGCGCGCGGATGCTTTGTTAATCTCACAAAGCTGACGCATGGGACAGTTTTGCGTTTTTTTATTGGAAAAATGGACCAAGAAACAAGCGTTTTATGGTCAAAAACGGAACTATTGGGACAGTTTTGCGTTTTTTTCAAAAAATTGAATGCAATTATAAACAGTTTCATTTGATTACTATTTTGTGGTTATTGTGGTTAAACGAATTATTACTATACAAAAGTAATGCTTTGTGTGCTATGGAAACAATGTTGAAAAATGCATTTGTTGGATTTGTTTGATCTGGGGAAGACAACGAAGGACAATTGTCGCAGGCACTTGTTTTCTTTCCACGTGATCACGTGGAAATTAGAGAGCCTAACGGCTCTAAAATTCAGATTAAAATTATAGCGACTGTCGCTAAAAATCTGTTTTTCACAAAAAATTTTAGCGCCCTTGGGCGCAACATACATTTTAGCACGAAGTGCTTTAATTTCCATGTGCGCCAGAACATGGCACCACAAGTGCCACCACACTCGCTGGGGTTCAAACAAAAACAACAAAGCCTGACAAGAACAACAAAAAAATATTTTTAGTTGTTACAGTTGTCAATCTGTTGTTAAAGTTGTTTGAGCGCCCTGAAAACTGATAGGATGTTTAAACCGATTATAATTATTCATTTTGCGAGAATATTTTTGTATCTCACTGAATACCACTATAATATATGTGAAAAACTTATGCATTTTTTTGGTCGTTTTCTAATAATGACCTAATTTTGCCCCCCAAATGGACAAACTGTGTCTTAATAAACCAAACTTATTATTTAACAACAAAACGCTTACACCTAAGAGTAGGGAAGCCGTACTAAACCCAATTTTTTTTACACAATTACCTTCTAGCAAGCCCGCGATGGTCATATAATAAAACCCTAAGACTCTATTCATATCCCCATCACTATGGCATAACTAGGCATTATTGTGTTTAGGCGTATCCAATGCGTCACCATGACGCACCGGACAACCCACAAACTTGAAACAAACTGAGAAAACAAAAATATTTTTATTAATTTACTAAACTTAAGTTTTTTATGATTAAAAAATTTTATCTAAAACTACTAATGAGCCTCCTGCTCGTGGCACTCGCAGTACCACAAGTGATGGCTGAACCACTCATTGTAGCAGATGGTTCTGACAGAAATGGCTATGTTCCTGTTTATGGCATGTACTATGACACAAAAGATTGTCAAGTGCAGTTCATTTATCCAGCTCAAATGCTTACAGCACTCAGAGGTCATTCCATAACAGGTGTTAAGTTCTTCCCTGAGAACACTATCAAAATAAACGGAGGAAAGTTGCAACTTTCTATTAAAGAAACAGATCAGACTGTGTTTGATCGTGAAACAGCTATCGCTAAGCCTAATGAGGTTACTGATATGACCGTTGTTGCAACAATTGTTCCAAATGGAACGGACAATGTTCTTGAGTTTGTTTTTGATGAACCAATCCCATACAATGGTGGAAATTTGGCCTTCGAAACATTAGTTGTTGAGAAGAGTTCGTATGCATCTGGATTAAACTTCTTAGGTCAGAATCAAAGCACTAATACAGCGTTCTATTATTATCCAAGTACAGGTAATTTAATACAATTCCTCCCCAAGATTGAGTTTGCTTCAGTTCAGACAGGTGGAACTCCCGCTATCACTGCTTTTCCAACCACACTCAACTTCGAGACCGAAGTTGGCGTATCTCGATTCAGCGAAGTTGGTGTTACTGGTGAGAACTTGACTGAGGGCATCACCGCCACCATCAGCGGAGAAAATGCTTCTTACTTCAGTGTAACTCCTGCAACTCTCGGAACTGAGGGTGGTACTTTGAGAGTTGATTACGATCCCGCTGCTGCTGGCAATCACACTGCAACTCTCACACTCTCTAGTGCCGGTGCTGAGGATGTAGTGATTCCTATCAATGCTATAGCTACTGCTGACTATGCCGTAACAGTTAATCCCGAGAACGGTTACAACTTTGGTAACGTATTGGTTGACAACACAAAGGTTTGGACTCTCACCGTCACCAACAATGGTACTGAGTCGGTTACTCCAACTCTGATTGGTCTTGAGGCTCCATTCTCTACCACTTACACTGCTGCACCTCTTGCAGCTGGCGAAAGCGTAAGCATCGAAATCACCTTTGCTCCAACTGCGGTAGAGGATTATACCAACGCTATCACTCTCTCATTCCCCGAGGCCAATGGTGCTATCGCTAGCTACACTTATGAGCTCACCGGTAAGGGTGTGAATGAGTATGCCCCCACCGCCGAGAATGAGGTGGTTAGATTGATTACTGTTGACAAGCGCAGTATCTATGAGCCTAATTTCATTGATCAAGCTAACGGCAACACAACCCCACAGCAGCTCAACTGCTATGACATGAGATTCAAGATGGCTCAGCACGATGATCCTGCTAAGAGAATCAAGGCTCGTGACCTTCGTCCAGGCAACAACCTCTTTGAGTTCTATGCTATCGACGACTTCGGAACCGAGTTCCGTTTTGCTACCATTAACCTCTTTGCTGAGGGTCAGCCTTCAAGCAACCCATCGGTTAGCGCAATGGATGCTCCCATCGTGGTGACTCCTTCGGTTGAATATTACACCGAGGATGGTATGCCCGTTCACCCAACCTATACACACAACACTAATCTCAACTACACCGAGAAGACCTACAACGACATTAACGAGCTTGTAGACCTTGAAGGTGTGATTGACTATGTGAACGACACTTGGTCGGCTAATACAGCTACCAACGCTCATCCCGACCACTATAAGTTCCAAATTCGTGGTGTGGGCCAGTTTGGAGAAAAGGTTACTGAGCTTACTGCCGAGTATGTGAAAAGTCATATTGGAGACTATGGACTTATTGATCCCGAAGGTTGGTACCGCAGCATGGTTGTTGCACCAAACAACGAGTATGACGATGAAGGCAATTATGTAGACACCTATTATTTCTATGACCTCTACATTTCAAACGAGTTCCTCCAGAGTAAGGGCATTACTGGTCCTGTGACTGTGGTTATCAACACAACCCTGTCAAAGAGTGGATATAATGCAGATGAATTTAAGACCATATCTGTAAATGGTGTGGATCAGATTATCGCTAAGGAAAAGTTTAAAGACTATTCTTGGACTGTACCTTTGGTAGATGAAATGCATGAAGGTAAGTCAATGGGTATTGTTATTAGGTCAGAAACAAGACCTGGTTCCGACTTTAACAAGACCAGGAGTATTTATATATATGGTGGTGGCACTGGCGTGAGCAACGTCGACACTGTTGGCATCTACAAGTCATCAATGAACGTTAAGGCCTACACCCAGAAACAGGTTGATGAGGATACCGACCGCGGCCTCGTGGCTATGAATAGTAATAATGGCGTAAAAGCCGATGTTAACGTTCTGGCATATGCCGACCCCGCTGTTACTGGTTACAAATTATATGAGAATAGCACTGCTAGCACAGCTGGCATTACTCCTAATAATCACGTAGCGTCCGCTAATCATGTAATTAATAATGAGGAACACAAATATATAGTTAACAGTACAGGTACATATAATGGCTCTTACAACTTTGTTCGTGATGAGTCACTTGGTAACATCGACGGCATGTGGTTGCCAATGTACCCAGCTGATGCTCAGATGTATTACATGCCTGTGACTTACGCTAACGGTGTTGGTGATGACGGCGTAGTTCGCTCTGAAGGCAACACCTACGGTTCTGCTATGCAGCAGGTAGAGAAAAACGGCTCTGTAGCTTTCAACAAAGATAATAGCCAATGTATCAGAAGTGAGTATACTTGGGTAAAGGATGGTGTGCGCTATGCAATCTATAACCCAGATGTTTTTCTTACAAGTGAATTGCCTGCTGCAACTGGCTATGAGCTCTACAACTATCGCTTGTGGGTAGACTATGAGGACAATGCCCCAGCATGGGACTTCGAAGTTGGTGAAGATGGTAAAATCCATTTGACTAATAAGATGGACCGTCCACTCTACGAAGGTACAGCAACTCACATTGGTAGAGCAGGAGCTCAGGGAAGAAGAGACGAATGGTCATTTGTAGCTCCTTCCAATTTGGAACAAATCAAACTGGTTGCACGCTTCTATTATAAGAAGAACTCTGCAGGCAAAGCTCGCCCAACCGACAGCGACCGTCTCTACTACGTTGTTGAGAATCAAATCACACTTAAAGTAGATGATGAAGGCATCGTTACTGGTATTGACAATGTTACAAGCAAGGCTGTAGCAAATGTTAAGTACTACAACATGGCAGGTATTGAGAGCTATGTTCCATTCCAGGGTATTAACATCGAGGTTACCACCTACACCGATGGTTCTCGCACAACTCGCAAGATCATGAAGTAATTTTATTAAGGTGAGAGGTGAGAGGCAAGAGAAAATCACTCTCCACGTTCCTCTCCCCTCTCCCCTGATATTATTCATACGCTGAAAGAAGAGGGCGACTCTGTGACAGAGCCGCCCTCTTCGTCAGTTCGCTCACTAGGGCTTAATAACCAAGCTTATTGCAATTTGGTTTGAAAAAACAATGAAAACTGAAAACTATTTATTACCTTTGCAATAGTTTTTATAGAGAATAGGGTTTTAGCCCTAAAAAATCTATTACCTGATGAGTTAGCTCACGAGCTTAAACTTATACATTTACTATCGACACTTAAACTATTAGTTATATGCGCCAATATTGGATTAATTTCAAAGGAAATCAGGAAGGACCTATGTCGCTGGAGCAACTGGCACAGAAGGGTCTTGACGAGACTGCCTACGTGTGGCACAGCGGCCTAGCCGACTGGGTGAAAATCACTACCGTGCCCGAACTCAACGACATGCTTAACAACTCGGCCAAGGCTGCCCAGGAAAGCCCTGCTGAGCTGCCTGAGCAAGAACCCGAGGCTGTCACCGAAGAGGTTCCCGAGCTGGAAACCGAAGAGGTCCCCGAGCTGCCACAAGAAGAGGCCATAGCCGATGAAGTGCCCAGTCTCGACAACGTAATCGAGAGTCCCGCACCCAACTATGGTGGTCAACAGCAGTATGCCATGCCAGTAGCGCCCCAACAGGGACCAGCGCCTCAAGAGGCGCCCAAGTGCCCACCCACCAACCTCGTGTGGTCGATAATCGCCACTGTGCTGTGCTGCTCTATCCCCGGCATCGTGGGCATCGTGTTTGCTTTCCTGACCAAGAAATATTACCGTGAGGGCAATCTCGAGAAGGCTCAGCGCATGAGCGACTATGGTGCCTGGTCGGTGATAATATCGATCATGCTTGGCATAATC
This sequence comes from uncultured Bacteroidales bacterium, assembly GCA_902762385.1. Lineage (GTDB taxonomy): Bacteria > Bacteroidota > Bacteroidia > Bacteroidales > Muribaculaceae > Sodaliphilus. The sequence continues at coordinate 93,384 of CACWNQ010000003.1, forward strand.
TCGATGCCACTGTCGTGTGCCATGAACATCTTCAAGGTAGCGATGTGATAGCTCACCCGAGCAAGCATTGCCACTAGCCCCCATGAGCACCAAGCGGATAGTACTCACTGCACTGGCAGCATTTGTGGTGCTGCTGGGTGTAGTTGTGTATTTCACCTTCGATCCGTCGAACCCGTCGCTGAGCAAGTACTTCCCCAAGTGCCCATTCTACTCGCTCACCGGGCTCAAGTGCCCAGGCTGCGGCACCCAGCGTGCCCTGCACGAGATACTCAACGGCAACATCGCCGGCGCGCTGCATTACAATGCCCTGCTGCTAGTGGCTGTTCCACTCATTGGCCTCTACTGGCTTGCCGACGCAATCAAGAAACGCCATCCAGCGCTTGACAACGTGCTCAACCACCCAGCAGCAATCATCACCATCGTGGTGGTGGTCATAGCCTGGTGCATTGCCCGCAACCTCTGGGGATTTTAAATGCAACAAAACTCAAAACTCAAAACTCAAAACTCAAACATGCTATTCTCGATTATAACAGTCACCTACAACGCTGCTAGCGTCATCGAGCCCACTCTCAAAAGCGTGAGCGAGCAGTCGTTTCGCGACTTTGAGCACCTAATCATCGACGGTGCCTCAACCGACAACACGCTGCAGCTCGTCGAGCAGGCGAATATCCCCGGCACTGTGGTGTGGAGCGAACCTGACAAGGGCCTCTACGATGCCATGAACAAGGCCATCGACCGTGCCCGTGGCGACTACCTCATCTTCTTGAATGCCGGCGATGCCTTTGCCGCCCCCGACTCGCTCGCCCGCATCGCCTCGAAGGCCCAAGAAGGCGCCGACGTGGTGTACGGCCAAACACAACTCGTCGACACCAACCGACAAGTGGTGGGAATGCGACACCTCACAGCCCCCGAGCACCTCGACTGGAAATCGTTCAAGAACGGCATGCTGGTGTGCCACCAGGCCTTTGTGCCCAAGCGAGCCATATGTGAGCATTACGACCTTAATTATCGCTTCAGTGCCGACTATGACTGGTGCATCAGGGTGCTGCGCAAGAGCTCAAGCTGCGCCTATGTGGGCAACGAACCTATCGTCAGCTTCCTGAGCGACGGCGGCCTGACCAAAGAAAACCACAAGCGCTCCCTGAAGGAGCGCTACAATATCATGTGCCAATACTACGGCACAGTGCCCACAATGTTGAGGCACCTAAAATTCGCCGTAAGGCATCTCATCAACAAATTCTCCCATAAATGACGGCACTGTGGGGTCGTGAGAGAGTCGCTCCACATAGTCCCAGAAGAACTGGTTAATCATGTAGAACTCATTTTGGTCCTCCATCATCTCGTAGCGCCGTTTCATGTCGGGATAGTGCTCGAGAAGATGAAGCAGATAGGTGCGGTCGACCAAGTTGAGGCTCTTGCTTGAGTAGTCGATTATGAAATGAGGGACTGCGACATATCCATAGTCGCCGGCGTTAAAGATTCCATCTACTCCTACCCCAGCATATAACCCCTCGAATGAATCAATCTCGATGGGCAGGTAACTAATCTCTGTGGGCAAGAACTGAACGAAGGCAACCTTCTCGTTGAAATAGAGCGGCGCGTAGTTCTCAAAAATCTTGTTGTACTGGCCCGAGAGCGAGTCGCGCAAGTAACGGCTGTTGATGAGCCACACCGAGTCACCAACCGAGACAGCCAAGGTCTCCTTCTCAATCATCTTGCGCAAGGGCTTATTGTCCTTCTCGGTGGGCTTGAACTTCATGTTGAAAGGCGACATCACCTCGATGTTGGGGTTAACCGCCATAGTGTCGGGGCCGTTGTAATAGAGCGATTCCCAACTGTTGTAGATCCACAGGGTATCGGTGCCCTGATCGTGCTTGCGACTGGTATAGAACTGCGCACTCGCCAAGCTGGCGCACATTGTCGCTAGAAGAGCCAATATCAATATCCTAAAGCTGTTGTTCATAACTAATTCACAATTAAAGTAAGGTAAATTCTTGACACCTTAATCTGTAGAATTCTCTGTGTAAACCCTTGTGTGATTCGGGTAAAAAAGAAAGGACCAATTGCCACTGACGGCCCTTGGTCCTCTCTAACTTGTGACTCCTATAGGATTCAAACCTATAACCTTCTGATCCGTAGTCAGATGCTCTATTCAATTGAGCTAAGGAGCCATCATTTTTTGTTTTGCGGTTGCAAAGTTAAGCACTTTTTTTGAATTGGCAATGACTTTGCGCCACTTTTTTTCAAAAAAAATATGCCTTATTTTGCATCATGCTATGCAGCAAACAGTTAGAGCAGCCATGTAGCCACAGCCCAAATGACAAAAATCGCCAGTGCAATCAAAGTTGGGATAGCGAGAGTCTTGTAATTGACGATATAATAGGTTGGCTTAGGTGCGTCAATCTTCTCAGGCTTTTTTTCGGCAACTGCGAGTTTGTGCTCATCAAGGGCCTCAACGGGTTCCTCTACCTCGTTAAACAAATTAGCTTTCATCTTTATCAAGTAATTGTGTTATTAATGGCGCAAATTTAAGCAGAATTTTTCGATTATCATTGCTTAAGCGATATATTTTTTGGCCGAGAGAACAAAAAATGCAATAAACCCAAATCAGTCATTAGGCCGACGACAGGTTTTTTTGGGGGTCTTTTATGTCATAACAGTTTTATTTTGGATAAAATGCTCATGCTCGGAAGGTTGAGCAAGCTCAACTTTCTCTCGCTTAACCGCATTTTTGGCATCTTGTTGCAGATATTGTCTTGTCATAGCCCGCTATGTCTTCGACAATATCTTTACAACCTGCTTAAAATAAATTCTGTTCTCACATAAATCCTAATGACCGATTCGGGTTAATAGTCCGCACATATGAGTGTGTTACCCTCACAGTCGCTTTGGTGATTTAGTAAAACAAAAATGTTATAATTTTTATTTTTTTATTATTTTTGCAAGTTGAAAAAGAACACTAGTATTATGATTACTTCAAGATTATATAAGAGGCTGGTCGTTGCCCTAGCTGTGGCGCTACTGATGCCGATTGCAGTTTTTGCACAGGATGATAAAGACAACGATAATGAGAAGTTGAACACTTTCTCTATCGACGCTGAACTGTTGACACGTGGTGAAATCAGGCAAGGCGGACTCCCCGACTCAGAAGACGACAACAATAACAGAGCTCAATTCATCCTTGAACGCACAAGGCTGGGTCTCGACTACGAACGAACTTTCCTTAAAGCGCACATCACGGGGCAACACTCGGCCGTGTGGGGCCAAGCAGGAAAGGGCTCGTTCAACCTATATGAGGCTTGGGCGCAGCTCACTGCGCGCAATGGTCTCTTTGCCAAGATTGGTCGCCAAGTGCTCAGCTACGACGACGAGCGCATCATAGGTTCCAACGATTGGGCTATGGCTGCACTCTCGCACGATATGCTGAAACTGGGATATGAGAACAACTCGCACAAGTTACACTTGATGTTTGCTTATAACCAAAACAGCGAGAGTGTGAACGGAGGTTCGGTGTACCGCGACGGTGACAAGCCTTATAAGACGATGATTAACCTGTGGTATCACTACCAGCACCCACGTGTGCCACTGGGCGCATCGCTGCTATTCATGAACATAGGCATGCAAAGCGAGTTAGACGCATACATAAATAAATCTCATTACCAACAACTAATTGGCACGTACCTCTCTTATAAACCCAATAACTGGAGTGCCGAAGGCTCGTTCTATTACCAATTCGGCAGGAATGAGTACGACATGAATATTTCGGCATGGATGGCAAGCGTGAAAGCCACCTATTCACCATCCCTGCAATGGCAACTCACTGCCGGATACGATATCTTGAGTGGCGATCCATTCTTTGCCGTTCCTCCAGGAGGCAATATAGGTTTAGGGCTTGTTCAACACAAGACTATCAAGGGTTTCAGTCCAGTATATGGTTCTCATCACAAGTTCTATGGTGCTATGGACTTCTTTTATCTCTCGACCTATTATGACGGCTTCACACCAGGACTTCAAAACTACTATGCTGGTGTTTGCTACCGCCCCATCAGTAATCTGAGTTTTGATGCTGTCTACCACTATCTTGCTATAGCGACTAACACTGATAACCTCGACAAGACTTTGGGACATGAGTTTGAGTTTACGGCCTCTTACACTCCTATCAAGGAAGTGAGCTTGTCGCTGGGCTACAGTTTCATGCACGGCAGCAAAACCATGGAGGCCTTGAAACGCGTCGATAATAAAGGCAACCTCCACTGGGCTTGGCTTAACGTAATAGTTCGTCCACGATTCCTGCAAGTGAAGTTTTAAGTTTTACGGAATGCACAATTCTCTCCCCTCTAACTCTCCCCTCTCCCCTAAAAACTATGAAAAAGTTGTTGGCCAAGATAAAGAAACACCTGAACAGGCGCACATGGATTACTTTGATTATTGTGTTTGCCGCATTGCTGCTAGAACTGTTCTCGTGGGCGCAATATTATTATACCAAGCAGCTTCTCGAAGACGAGCTTGAAAAGAAAGCTGCAATCGAGATGACCATGAAGGCCATCCTAGTTAAGAGTATGCTCAATACCACCGAACAGGTGCTAAACAGCCATGTGACCGAAATCACTAAACTTACCAAAGACCCCGACGACATTCACGATGCCCTGCGCACGATAGTTGAAGCCAACGACTATTTCACGGGGGTCGGCCTGGCATTTAAGCCTGGTTATTACGAGGGGCATGACGAGCTCTATGAGCCTTGGGCTTTCAACACCAAAGATGGTGTGATGGTGAAAGATAATATTGCCATGAGAGGTGGGCACGACTACACTAAATTCAAGTTCTACAGCGAACCCATGTCGACTGGAAAGCCATATTGGAGCGACCCTTACATCGACAGTGTTGAAACCCATTCATTTATCACCACTTATTCTGTGCCCATTATCGATAAAAATGGGCAAAAAGCGGGAGTTGCAGGCATTGATCTATCGCTTGAATGGCTCAGCGACAGTCTCAACAACCGTCACATGTATCCATCATCTTACTGCTTGCTGCTTACCAATGATGCCAAGCTGATTTCTCAACCAGCCAAAAGTCACGCTCGTTATAAAGACTTTGATGATGCTATTAAGCTTATCAATGACTCTACCGGCAGAGCACGCGTTGTAGCCAAAAGCAAAATCAAAGTGATAGAGTTCGACACTGAAGACGGCAAGGAAGCCTGCGTCTTTTTCCACCACATGAAAGGCAACCCTCACTGGATGATTGCTGTGGTGTGCTACGACGACGAGGTGTATGCTGGCCTAAACGCCATACGCCTGAGGACGGGCCTGCTCATGCTGCTGGGATTCCTGCTGCTGGGATATATAATCTACCGATTCCTTAAAAACAACAAGCGCATGGCACAAAACGAACTGGAGCACGAGCGCCTGAACACCGAGCTGCAGGTAGCAAAGCGCATCCAGAGCGAGATGCTGCCACACGACTATATCACCCACGACAATTTCGACATTGCCGCTTCGCTGCTATCGGCACGCGAGGTGGGAGGTGATATCTACGACTACTTCCTGCGCGACGACAAGTTGTTCTTCTGCATTGGCGACGCCAGTGGCAAAGGTGTGGCATCGGCTCTCATAATGTCGGTGACCCACTCCATGTTCCGCTCATTTGGCTCACGCGAGAGCCATCCGGCACGCATCATGCAGAAGATTAATCAGGCTGTGTGCCACGGCAACGACTCGAGCATGTTTGTCACCTTCTTCATTGGAGTTCTCGACCTGCCCACAGGACGTCTGCAATATTGCAACGCTGGCCACGACACACCACAGCTCATTGATAATAAGGCTCGCGACCTTGATGTGAAATCTAATATTCCTCTCGGCGTTGACATCGACTGGTTCTATGAGGGACAACTAGCTGAGCTCAAACCAGGCAACACACTATTGCTTTACACCGACGGCCTGACTGAGGCTATGGATGCCAAGCACGACCAGTTTGGCTTGCAACGGGTGAAAGACACGATAGAACAGCATCAAGGCGACACGCCACAGCAACTTCTTGATGCGCTGCATGCCATGTGCGCAGATTTTGTGAGTGGCGCCGTTCAAAGCGATGACCTCACCATGCTTGCAGTGAAGTTCATTCCTAAAGAAGAAGAAGAAATTATCTTGCACCGTGAGCTCACTATCGACAACTCGTTAAGCCATGTACCCGAAGTAAACGACTTTGTCAAGAGCTTTGGTGATGAACTGAAATTGGAGGAGAAAGACACACAAAATCTCAAACTTGCTATAGAGGAAGCCGTGGTCAACGTAATCAACTACGCCTACCCCACGGGCGAGAAGGGTGATATCAACATAGAGGCGACTGCAACCGCGACCAGTCTCAAATTCAAAATCATTGACACCGGTGTTGCATTTGCCCCTACCGACGCCCCCGATGTTGACACCTCGCTCACCGCCGAGGAGCGACAGATAGGCGGCCTAGGCATATTCCTTGTGCGACAGCTCATGGACACCATCAACTACGAGCGCATCGAGGGCAAGAACGTGCTCACCTTGACAAAGAAACTATCATAACAAACAAAACATTAACACACATAAATTACAAAATTATGAAGACTACAATTAATGAAATTGACGGCAAGCTGGTTGCCACGTTTGAGGGCGAGCTCGACACTGCCGCCGCTATCGAGGTAGAGAAGGATATGAAACCTCTCTACGACAACGAGGACAAGGACATCGTTATTGACTGCGAGAAGCTTGAGTATATCGCTTCGAGCGGATTACGCATTTTGCTCGGCATCCTTAAGAAAGCCAAGTCGCACGGCCACACCGTAACCCTCAAGGGCCTGAACGACGACATCAAGAACGTGTTTAAAATGACAGGATTCATCAACCTCTTTAACTTTGAGTAATTATCGATTACCCACAAATAACAGAATGAGCAGCCTCTCCAGGTTGCTCATTCTATTATAGGCTTATAATAACGATTATACGTCTTTCAACTTTGATATCTGCTCGTGAATCTTTGTGGTAAATCTCAATGGGTGACTTATGTATTTGTAGCTATTGGTTACCTCACCAGTTGTCACCACTACAGTACCATAATCAAAAATTCGCCCAGGAATTGACTGATCGACCTGAACACCTTCACACTTCTTGAGCAACAGTTCATGCGAGTTACGGTTAATTATTCCACGCTTGAAAATTAGTCGATTGGTGGTCACAACATACTGCCTGCCACCATATAACGAAATGGCCCAGAAAAGTGCAACTAGCAGTCCTACTCCACAAATGCATGCATTAATCCAAGTGTCGATTGGCAAGAAGAACGCGCAAAACGACACAAGAGCCAAAATAATTGGCCATGTGTAAATAATACAATGCTGTTTTGCCTCGTAAGTGACCTTCTCACCTTCCATCAAGTTCTTTTGAATATATCCCATAAATATTATTTTAAAGAATGTTACTATATTTCTAGTGGCAAAGTTATAGCAAAAAGGCAGAAAAACCTAATTAATCATAAATAATTGTAGGATAGTTCTGGTTTTCCTATTGAAAATGAGGGTGAGCCAAAAAACTTGGTTCACCCTCATTGTTATGCTAAGAAATAGGAATGTTTATTTCTCCATCTCTTTCTTAATGCGCTCGGTGAGCATGGGAACGATCTTGTGAAGGTCGCCCACGATGCCGAGGTCAGCAACGCTGAAGATGGGAGCAAACTTATCCTTGTTGATGGCGATGATGAAATCGCTCTCCTCCATACCGGCGAGGTGCTGGATGGCACCGCTGATACCACATGCCATGTAGAGCTGTGGACGAACGGTCTTACCAGTTTGACCCACCTGGCACTCGTGTGGCATAACGCCATTGTCGACCATTGCACGCGACGAGGCAACCTGTCCGTCGAGCACGTCGGCAAGAGCCTGCAACTTGTTGAAGCCTTCCTTGTCGTGAACACCACGGCCACCCGAAACGAGAATCTTGGCCTCGGCTATGTCGGCAATCTCCTTGTCGGCCTTGATGGTCTCAACCACTTTAACCTTGAACTTCGAAGTGTCGAACTTGGGAGCAAACTCAGTGATAACACCCTTGCGGCTTGCGTCGCGCTCCATCTTCTGCATCACACCGGGACGCACTGTCGACATCTGTGGACGGTTGTTGGGGCAAACGATAGTCGCCATCAAGTTACCACCAAATGCTGGACGAGTCATGCAGAATTCCTTCTCTTCATCCTTAACAGGTTGAATCTCGAGCTTAGTGCAGTCGGCAGTAAGACCAGTCTTGAGGCGCGAAGCCAAGCGTGGAGCCAGGTCACGACCAATGGTTGTAGCACCGTAAAGCACAATGTGAGGCTTGCGGTCGAGAATGATTTGCGACACAGCCTGCGAATATTGCTCGCTGAGGAAGTCCTTGAGTTCGGGAGTGTCGACAACGATAACCTCGTCGGCACCAAACTCGATGAGTTCCTGAGCCTTATCTTTGATGCCACAGCCCAGAAGCATAGCAACAACTTTTTCTTCAAGCACATCGGCGAGGTCGCGAGCCTTGCCCAAAAGTTCGAAAGCAACGGGTTGGATTACACCTTCGCGTTGTTCAGCAAAAACGAATACGTTCTTAAAATCTTTCTTTTCCATAGCTTCTTTACTTTTAGATGATGTGTTTCTCTTTCAGTTTATTAACGATAAGCTCAACAGCCTCTTCGGGAGTCACCTCGTGAACCTCACCGGGCTCCTTCATGGGTTTGGGGAATGAGCGGAACACCTTGGTAGGCGAGCCAGCGAGACCAAGCTTGCCTTCCTCAACGTCGATCTTGTCGGCGCCCCACACTTCCACTTCCTTGTTATAGGCATCCATGATGCCGCTCACGCTCATGTAGCGAGGCTCGAAAGCCGAAGCGAGAACGGTCAAGAGGCACTTGCCTTCAACCTCAAGCACTTGCACGCTGTCCTCGTTCTCCTTGTGTACTAAGAGGTTACCATTGTCAAGACGCTTAGCATCGGAAACGTAGGTGATTTGTGGCAGGTCGAGATGCTCGGCGAGCTCAGGACCTACTTGTGCAGTGTCGCCATCGATAGCCTGACGGCCAGCGATGATGAGGTCGTAGTCAAGAGTGCGGCACAATCCTGAGAGGGCATAAGAGGTAGCCAAAGTGTCGGCACCTGCAAACTTGCGGTCACTCAAGAGGATAGCACGATCTGCACCCATAGCGAATGCTTCACGCAGGATAACATCGGCCTGGGGAGGACCCATCGAAATAACAGTCACATGAGCACCACACTCGTCCTTGAGACGGAGAGCGAGTTCAAGACCGCCCTTGTCGTCAGGGTTCATAATGCTAGGTACTCCATCACGAATCAAGGTGCCCTTTACGGGGTCGATCTTGATTTCAGTGGTATCGGGAACTTGTTTTACGCAAACTATAATATTCATATCTTGTGTCCTCCTTTATTATTTAAATAAATGACCAGCAATTACCATGCGCTGAACCTCAGATGTACCCTCATAAATCTCGGTAATCTTAGCGTCGCGCATCATGCGTTCTACAGGATACTCACGAGTGTAACCATAGCCGCCATGGAACTGAACGGCCTTGGTGGTAACTTCCATAGCAGTCTCGGCAGCAAAGAGCTTAGCCATAGCAGCGTCGGCGCTGTAAGGCAAGCCCATGTCCTTCTTCCAGGCAGCGCTGCGCACGAGCAAGCGAGCAGCCTCGACCTTAGTCTTAAGGTCGGCCATCTGGAACTGAGTGTTTTGGAACTTGGCGATAGCACGACCAAATTGCTTGCGCTCCTTGGTGTACTTAACAGTCTCGTCCATAGCGCCCTGAGCGATACCCAGTGCCTGTGAAGCGATACCAATGCGACCACCGTCAAGGGTCTTCATTGCAATGCCAAATCCCTTGCCTTCAGCACCGAGCAGGTTCTCTTTGGGAACTTCGCAGTTCTCGAAAATGAGCTCGCAAGTAGCACTACCGCGAATACCCATCTTCAACTCCTTCTTACCAATTGAGAAACCAGGCATACCCTTCTCAACGATGAACGCCGAGATACCCTTGGTGCCCTTCGACTTATCGGTCATTGCCATAACGATGAATACGTTGGCATAAGAAGCGTTGGTGATGAAAATCTTAGAGCCATTGAGAATCCACTTGTCGCCAGCATCAACGGCTGTGGTCTGCTGCATTGCAGCATCGGTACCGGCATTGGGCTCGGTAAGACCAAAGGCGCCAATCCATTCGCCCGAAGCAAGCTTGGGCAAGTATTTCATCTTCTGCTCCTCGGTACCATGCTCCATGATAGGAGCGACACAAAGTGAAGTGTGAGCCGAGAGAACTACACCAGTAGTAGCACATACTCTAGAGAGCTCTTCAACTGCCATGATGTACATCTGCACAGTGCCACCGGCACCGCCGTACTGCTTGGGCACGGGAATTCCCATCATGCCCAGCTTACCCATCTTCTCAACAGTCTCGATGGGGAAGCGCTCCTGCTCGTCAACTTCGGCTGCAAGAGGTTTAACCTCCTTCTCAGCAAACTCACGAACCATCTGCAGGAACAGTTGTTCTGTCTTTGAATAGCTAAAATCCATATATGTTTTTAGTTTTTAGTTATCAGTAATTAGTTTTTAATATTTATAGAAACCTTCACCGGTCTTGCGGCCTAGGAGACCAGCGCGAACCATTTTTCTCAACAGTGGGTGAGGACGATACTTGGGATCGCCAAACTCGTTGTAGAGCACCTCCATAATGGCGAGGTTAACGTCGTTACCAATGAGGTCGGCGAGTGCCAATGGGCCCATTGGGTGGTTAGCACCGAGCATCATGCACTTGTCGATGTCCTCGGCACTTGCGATGCCGTCGGCGAGAATGCCAACTGCCTCGTTAATCATTGGGATAAGGATGCGGTTAACCACAAAGCCAGGAGCCTCGTTCACGGGCACTGGAGTCTTGCCAATCTCGGTAGCGAGGTCGATGATGCACTTAGCAGTCTCGTCGCTAGTGAGCTGGCCACGAATTACCTCAACGAGAGCCATGCGGTCGGCTGGATTGAAGAAGTGGCAGCCAATGAACTGTGCTGGACGGCTGGTGCAAGCAGCAATCTCGGTGATTGAGAGTGACGATGAGTTAGTAGCGAAGATAGTCTCGGGCTTGCAAATCTTGTCAAGCTCCATGAAAACTTCCTTCTTCAGCTGCATATTCTCAACGGCAGCCTCGATTACGAGATCGGCATCGGCAAATGTAGCGTAGTCGGTAGTAGTGGTGATATTGCCAAGCATGGCATCCATCGCCTCTTTAGTGATTTTACCTTTCTCAACGAGCTTGTTGTAGCCCTTAGAGATTGATGCCATAGCCTTCTCAAGGCTGGCATCGGTGCGGCTCTTCATGACAACAGGCATCTTGGCGGCAAACGCCTTGACGATACCCTTAGCCATTGTTCCGGTTCCAATTACACAAATTTTCATAGTGTTTTGTTATTTAATGATTATTGAATTTATTTTCCAGTGAATTTAGCAGGACGCTTGTTGAGGAACGCATCCATGCCCTCTTTTTGGTCAGTAGTGGCGAAGCACTTGCCAAAGAGTTTGCTCTCAAGCTCGAGAGCTTCAGGAGCATTGAGGTCATAATTCTCATTCATGCTCAGTTTGGCCAGACATATAGCCATGGGAGCGCAGGCAACCATCTTCTTTGCCATCTCAATAGCTGCAGGCATAAGTTCCTCAGGCTCGTGGATAGAGTTTACTAAACCTATGCGCAATGCCTCATCGGCACGGATTATCTTGCCTGTGTAAATCATCTCCTTAGCATAGCCTTGACCAATGAGCTTGGGCAAGCGATAAGTACCCGAGAAACCTGGGATAATGCCCAATCCAACCTCAGGTTGACCAAACTTAGCTTTTACCGAGGCGATGCGTATGTCGCAAGCCATAGCGAGCTCGCAACCACCGCCCAATGCAAAGCCATTGACAGCAGCAATCACAGGAATGGGCAGCACCTCAATTTTGCGGAATACTGCTGCTCCCAACTTGCCAAACTCGTATCCCTCTTGCTCATCAAGATGTGCCATCTCGCTAATGTCGGCACCAGCGACAAACGACTTATCGCCATCGCCAGTGATGATGAGCACGCGAGTTACAGGGTCGATGCTGTCGACGAAGTTGTCAATCTCGCTCAAAATTGTTGAGTTGAGGGCATTAAGTGACTTTGGCGCCGATATTTTCAGGATAGTGATGCCACCATCAAGGTTCTCAATCTTCAAGAAATTGTAATCCATAACAATGTTAAATGTTAAGTGTCAAGTATTGAAGTGTTAAGTGTTTACAAACCTCAAATATTGAAGAAAAAAACTTAAGACTTAACACTTAAAACTTAATTAAACATCCATTGGTTTGAGGTTAGGATCGATGATGAGAGTAGCGCCAGTAGCCTCCTGAACCTGCTCAACAGTGAACTCAGGATGCAGCTCGCGAAGCACGATGCCCTCGGGGGTGATGTCCATAACACCCATCTCGGTGATAATCATGTTAACCTGGCCAGCTGCAGTGAGTGGCAAAGTGCACTCTTTCAAGATTTTGTGGTTACCCTTCTGAGTGTGCTCCATAGTGAGGATTACACGTTTTGCACCCACAACGAGGTCCATTGCGCCACCCATACCGGGAGCCATCTTGCCGGGGATAATCCAGTTGGCAAGGTTACCCTTCTCGTCAACCTGCAGAGCGCCAAGGAACGACACGTTCACATGGCCACCGCGAATGATTGCAAACGAAGTAGCTGAGTCGAAAGTGCAAGCACCTGGCTCCAGTGTGATGTAACCACCACCAGCGTTAATCAAGTTCTTGTCTTCTTCACCCTCGGCAGGTGTTGGGCCCATGCCCATAGCACCGTTCTCGGTCTGCAAAGTAACCTCTACACCTTCGGGCAAGTAGTTAGGAATCAATGTTGGGATACCAATACCCAAATTCACTACGTCACCGTCGTGCAACTCCTTGGCAGCACGCTTAGCGATGACCTCTCTCATTTGATACTTATCCATAGTAATTACGGTTTATGATATTAATATTATTGTGTTTAAAATATTCTTGCAAAATTGTCGTGAAAGGATTCAGGATAAAGGATTTCTCTCACCTCTCCCCTCTTCCCTCTCACTTTTTATTTCATGCCACGCTTCACCATCTCCTGGACTACAAACGAAGCCACGTCGTCGGCATAGGTGTTCATGCCGAAGCCAGCATCGAAGCCCAGCTCCTTGGCTAGCTCGTGGGTTACACGTGCACCACCACAGCAGCAAATCATCTTGTCGCGCAAGCCCTCGGCCTCCATGAGCTCGATGAAGTTGGTCATGTTCTGGATGTGCACGTCTTTCTGAGTCACAGTCTGCGACACAAGCAGCGCATCGGCATGCAGCTCGATGCCACGGGCAATGAACTCCTCGTTTGGCACTTGCGAACCCAGATTGTAGGCCTCGATCATCTCGTAGCGCTCAAGTCCATAGTGGCCGGCATAACCCTTCATGTTCATGATGGCATCGATGCCCACGGTGTGCGCGTCGGTTCCGGTTGATGCTCCCACAATCACAATCTTGCGACCGATGTTCTCTTTGATATACTCGTCGGTCTCATACATGTCCATTGTGTTCGACTCAACCTTGGGGACATAGATATTGGTGTAGTCGACCGTGTGAGTGCAACTGCCATAGCAGTTCAGGAAGGTAAAACCAGGTGTAAGCTCCTGATAGAACACAACACTCGGGTTCTCGAGGCCCATCTTGCGCAACAACTGCTTAGCGGCCTCAACAGCCTCGGCACCACATGGCACTGGCAGGGTGAAACTGAGCTGCACCTTGCCATCGTTCATAGTGTCGCCATAGGGTTTTATTTTCGATAAGTCTAAGGTTTTGTCAAAATCCTTAGCTTCCATTGAATATAGTCCTTCGCTCATATCTTGTGTCTCCTATTTTTTAACGTTTGCCTTTCATCAGTTCAATAAACGGGTTCAGATAGTTGGCGCCCTTCATGGTCACGCCAGCCAGACCCTTACCACCATTCTTAGGACGCTTAACGTCACCAAAGATACCTTTCTCGAGGGCGGTAAAGAGGCCCTCCTTGGTAATGTCTTCAAGCAACTTAATGGTGTTGCCTAGCACTTCCTTCACGCGATTACGGCAGATGCCGTCCTCCTTGAATTCCATCTCATCACCAATGCTGCGCATGTTGTTGAAGATGTACTTAGCGTTCTCAATAGAGAGATAACGGTCGCTCATGAATGGAGTGTGGATAGCCTCGGTGGGCATACCCAGCAACTGGATACCCTGATGGGTCCAAATGCCAATCATGTTGAACAGCGCGTCCTGAATGTGACCACGGAAGATGTTACCTGTCATGAACTTAGTGGGAGGCATATACTTTAGAGTAGCCTTAGGGAAGATTTCGCGTGTCATCTGTGCCTGAGCAAGTTCAAGAAGGAAACCATTCTCGAGCATTGGGTCCATCTCAAAGGCATGGCCAAGTCCCATTTGCTCCTCGGGCAGACCAGCCATGAGGGCTAACTGCTCGTTGATTAGGTCGCTGGCAAGCACTGTGTGAGCAGCCTCAACAGCATCGGCAGTAGTAAGGTAGTTATCCTCACCAGTGTTGATAATGACTCCGGCAAAGCCGTTGATGATACGGCTCATGTACTGGTCGATGAGTGTGCGCTGCATGTTGATGTCGCGGAAGAGGATACCATAAAGGGCGTCGTTAAGCATAACGTCAAGACCCTCGAAGGCTCCCATAATTGCGATTTCAGGCATACAAAGTCCCGAGCAGTAGTTACACAGGCGAATGTAGCGACCTTGTTCCTCACCAACCTCATCAAGAGCCTTACGCATGATGCGGAAGTTCTCCTGAGTGGCAAATGTACCGCCAAAGCCCTCGGTAGTAGCACCATAAGGCACATAGTCGAGCAAGCTCTGGCCTGTGGTGCGAATCACAGCGATGACATCAGCACCCTGACGGGCACCAGCCTGAGCCTGCACCACGTCCTCATATATGTTACCAGTGGCAACAATAATGTAGAGGTAGGGTTTTGGACCCTCGCCTATTGTGTCGAGATAATGCTCACGGCGAGCGCGACGAGCGCGAATGCGTGCCATACTCTCGTCGATTACTGGTTGTAACACATCGGCAATCGCCTTGGGGTCGGTGGTCACAACTTTGGTGATATCAAGCTCATCGGCTGCCACCTTCTCGGCAATCTGTTGTGGTGAAAGACCTGTTTGAATCATGGCGTTGGCGATAAAGAACAATGCTCCCTCGCTCAACACGCCCTTGTCTTTCAATGCCTCGACAACAACGTTGGGCAATGGCACATCGTTGTCGTCCACTCCATCGATACCCATCAAGCGGCACAAAGTGCGCTCTACAGCCACAGTGGTGTATTGCTCCACAAACGACTGCACATCTTGTGCGATGCCCTTAGCGAGCCCGCGGGCGTATTCCACTTTCTGGAAATCTAATCCTAATTTACTCTTTTGCATATCACATTATTTATATAGTACTTATTTCTGGGTTTTCTCATTCGGTGATTTTGTAAGTTCTTCACGCGCAAGGCTGAGCCATTCAAGGTCAATGCCCAGGCTCTCAGCAATAGTAAGGGCCTCGTGAGGAACCTCACCACCTGCAACCTCAACAAGTGAGTAGTTCATTGAGCCATTGTCGAAGCCCTTTACCCGCAAGCAATGGGCGCTGCCTGGCTCTATATCATAGTGCGTTGTCATCACGAGGCTCATGTGCTTTGTGGCAAGCACCTTGAGCAGCGCCTGCACAAGAGCCGTGCCCTCGGTGGGGTTGGTGGTGCGTGCCGGCTCGTCGATCAACGCCAATATTCTTCGGTTTTCGCGTGATGCCTTGATAACGGCATCAATGTTCTTCATCTCGGCGGCAAACGATGAGAGACCACGCTCTATAGATTGCTCGTCGCCGATGCAGAAGTACACTTCGTCCTTAATGGCAATGGTGGCAGCGCTTGCTGGAACACCAAAGCCAAACTGGAACAACAACTGGCACAGAGTGAGGGTCTTCAAGACAACAGTCTTGCCACCCATGTTGGCACCAGTGATGAGGGTGGGTTGCAACCCATACCAAATGTCGACGGGTTGGAACTCCTTGCTACGGCGAGAGAGCGCATCTTTCACCTGTGGATGGAACATGCCACAATAGCGACAAGTGCCATCGGTCGAAATCGTGGGAAGGCACAATCCCTCGTCAACCACTTGACGGGCACGAGCCAAATTGATGTCGACTGTAGCGAGAGCCACCAGGGCATTCTCAATGTTGTCGACATGGCTATGGAGCTGGCGGGTGAGGTCACGGCGCACCGTCTCCTCTATCTCGGCAGCTTCAACAAGCAGTTCATCTTGCTGCTCGGGTTGCTGACGCATGCGCTTGCGCAAGTCCTGCAACTCGGCACAATAACTGTCATAAATGTAGAACGAGGCCATCTTTAACCCGTCGGGATCAAGAATTGTAATAACCTCGCTCAAATCAGGTATCGCAACAGCGTCGCACATGCCATGCTCACACAGGAGTTTTGTTACCTCCGAGGCAAGAATCGACAAGTGCTTCACTTCAAAGAGTTCAATATCATCAAGAGTAGCCACTTGACGCAGGTTCTTGATGGTGGTGCGAATGTCCTTCACACCCTGCAGCCTGAATAGCAGCGTTGTCAAGTGGGTACGATCAACGGTATTGACAAAGTCAATAAACCGCCTCAAAACGTCATGCGAAGCCTTTATCTCGCTTGCTTCGGTCATCATGCTTGAGTCGAGAAGCCATCGGCGAGCGAATCCCGACTGCAAGTCAAGCCTGTCGAGCATGAAACGCAGTCCACAAGGTGATTCTATGACGTTTTTAAGTTGCAAATCTTAGTTTTTAGTAATTAGTTTTTTAGTTCTTCGGTCCACAATCACGACACTCGGTCTTTGAGAAGGTCATAAACAGGCAAGTTAATAGCCTGTGATATCTTGTCGCAAAGCATTGCGCTATCGAGCATATAGCCAGTGGGAGATGTGGGATTCACAGTCACTGCTATGAGTTTGCTACGCTGCAGCACTCTTATGCAGCCTCCCATCTTCTCAAAAAGCCGGAACTGCTGGGGAGAGACAAAAATCTTTGTAAAGTCGCGAACCACAAGTTCCACATGGCGCAATTGCTTGTTCTTACGCACCTTCTCGAGGAAGGAATCGACCAGTGCACCTGCCACATAGAGGGTGGAGCAATGCTCCATACCCTGAAATTCCACCTGCTGCGAAAGCGAGGTAACAGCCTCCATCTCGTGCAACTGACCATCGGTGTCGATCCACCACATACCACTCTCAAGCGGATTGAGCAGCGCAATATTGCTCTCGCTAGTCACACCTAGGTTAATAAGGTCAACCACAAAAGCGGTGCGCTGAACCAGATGCGTCATGTTGATTGAATAAGCTGCACCGGTGGCAAGTATCATCGACTGGCTTACAGCAGGTGAAGCAAGACTGAGTCGAGACAATGCCCCATCGATAATCACCAAGTCGATATCGTGACGACGCATGTCGCGCATCCAGCGGCGCAGGCCCATACTTGATGAGGGACCCGAGAGCAATATCTTGCCCTGAGTAAGCGCCCTTGCTGTCACCACACGCCCCAGACTTGTAGTTTCATCGCTCACATCGATGAGCTCAGAAACTAGGCGACGCTGCCTATAGTGTGCCTCGCTAGTGCCGAAGTACATGCCCTCACGTAGCACAATCTCGGGCTTTTGAGTGCGTGTCACCTGGTCGGTGGTCTCTCCATCAATGCCTATCGATGTGACCGCCACGCGCCGCTGCTCGAGCGGCAGACGCTCAAGTACATACTTGAGACACTCGGTCTTGCCGGTATTCTTTTGCAGCCCCACAATCGAGAGGCTGTCATAATTCAATATGTCGTTGATGAATGGCACCCTAGGCATTATCTTCCGCAGCACGATGGTGATGGCTCAAAGCCATCGCCATCGATAAAGCGGAATCATCTTTTTATTGCTCGTTGCGTTTCTCGTTACGCTCGTGACGCTTCAGCGCCTTAGGCTCGATGTTCATGCGCTCGCCTTCAAGCAGCGAGATAACACCATCGACAGCCTTGTCGGCAGCGACCTGCTCCTGCTTGCGTGCCGCCTGGCACTCGGGGCAGTTGCACTCGCTGTGATACTCGGTTGGTTCGGTGTAGGTTGTGATTACGCCCTCGAAGTTGCGCAGCACTACCCTACCAGGAGCTTGAGAAATCACATACTGAGGCATAACGGGAGTCTTGCCGCCACCACCAGGAGCGTCGACCACAAATGTGGGAACGCAGTAGCCTGAAGTGTGACCACGCAAGCCCTCAATAATCTCAATACCCTTCGAAACTGGAGTGCGGAAGTGCTCCAATCCCATTGAGAGGTCGCACTGATAGATGTAGTAAGGACGCACGCGAATCTTCACGAGGCCTTGAACCAAGTGCTTCATCACGTGAACGCAGTCGTTCACGCCACGCAGCAGCACGCTCTGGTTGCCCAAGGGTACACCAGCATTGGCAAGCATCTCGCAAGCACGGGTCGACTCCTCAGTAATCTCATTGGGATGATTGAAGTGAGTATTGAGCCAAATGGGATGATACTTCTTGAGCATCTCGCACAACTCAGGAGTGATGCGCTGTGGGCAAACCACAGGAGTGCGAGTTCCCAAGCGGATAATCTCCACATGAGGAATTGCACGCAGGCGAGAGATGATGTACTCAAGTTTCTTGTCGGTAACCATCAGAGCGTCGCCACCCGAGAGAAGAACGTCGCGAACGGTTGGAGTTTTCTCGATATACTCAATAGCCTTCTCTATGCGATCGGCACCACACTCGGCATCGGTCTGTCCGGCAAAACGGCGACGGGTGCAGTGGCGACAATACATTGAGCACATATCGGTGATGAGGAACAGCACACGATCGGGATAACGGTGAGTCAAGCCTGGTGTTGGCGAGTCCTCATCCTCATGCAATGGGTCGAGGAGGTCGGCAGTAGCCTGATGGGTCTCAAGACCGGTGGGGATACACTGCTTGCGCACTGGGTCGTTAGGATCATCAGGGTTGATGAGGCTCAGGTAGTAAGGAGTGATTGCCATGCGCAAGGTTGAAAGGGTCTTCTTAACGCCCTCTTCCTCCTCGGCAGTAAGGCTAACATACTTTTTCAAGTCCTCGAGAGTCTCGATGCGGTTTTTCACCTGCCATTTCCAGTCGTTCCACTGCTCGTCGGTAACATCGGGAAAGAGTTGTTTTCTTCTTGATTCTGCCATGTTTCTTTTCAGTTGTATTGAAAGCCATAGAGGCGCGCTAACACCTCTATGGCACTGTAACTAATTAAGCGTAAAGTTCTTCAAAGATCTTGCGCAGCTCTGGGCACTCACGCAGTTCTTGCAATGTGAACTCGGCATGGCCCTTAGTGTAGCCATTACCAATAATCATGTTGGTGTCGGCACCAATACCCTCGGCGCCAAGAGCAGCCTTAGTGAAACTGGTTGCCATCGAGAAGAAGTAAACAACACCGTCGTCGCGTGTGCAAAGCACTGCTGTCATTTCGCAATCGGGAACGTTAACGCAGTTGATAGTAACATCGGCCATCTTGCCGTCGGTAAGTTTGCTAACGAGCTCATAAACCTGAACTGGAGTCATGCCGGCAACGCTCTCTACCACGTCGCAGAAGCCTAGGTCCTTAATGCGCTGAGTTGACTTGGGGCTGTTGGCGAGACCAATAACCTTACCAGTAACGCCAACGCGCTTCTTAGCCTCGTAGCAGCAGAGCATACCACTCTTGCCACCAGCACCAAGAACAACTACATTCTGGCCATACTGGCACAACTTAGCAGTCTGTGCAGGAGCACCTGCCACGTCGAGTGCGCTCAACGCGAGTTTCTCGGGCATATCATTGGGAATTTTTGCATAGATACCGCTCTCGAAGAGGATAGCCTTACCCTTGATGTCAACCTGATCAACGTCGGCCTTGATGTTGAGAATCTCGTCGATGCGCAGTGGAGTGAGCGACAGCGACACGAGAGTAGCGATGCGGTCGCCCTCTTTGAGGTCGATCTTGCCCTTGAGGGCGTCGCCAATCTTCTCAACGGTACCAAGCAACATACCACCTGAACCGGTGCGACGGTTACGGTGCTTACCCTGGAGCTCTACGTTAAGGAACATTTCCTTCTTAATCTCCTCCATTACTTCAGCCTCATCGTCAGGATTCTTAGCCTGGCTCTTGGCATAGTTGTGGATATCGGTGAACGAAGCCGAGTCAATGTTCAGGGTTTGTACGTCGATCAAGATCTCGTTGTCATAGATCTCGTCCATGTTGTTGTCAAGCTTGTTAGCTGGTTGTGGCAGTACGCCCACTGGTTCAATTACTCGGTGAGTACCGAATCTATTTCCATGTTTCTGCATTGTTTCTGTTGTTTTTTTATTGTTAATATTCTTTTTATTTGCTTGCAATAGTGTTGAGGCTTATTTACGTGGTGGAAGGCCTAAGATTTCGCGAGCCTCGTCGCTGGTGGCGATAGGACGGCCAAGTTCCTTGGCAATGCGAACAACCTTCTCAACGAGCTCGCCATTACTCTTGGCGAGAACACCTTTCTCAAGGTAGAGATTGTCCTCAAAGCCCACGCGCACGTTACCTCCCATAGCTATAGCTGCTGCTGCCATGGGGAAAGCGTGACGACCAACGCCTGTAACTGTCCAGGTTGAGCCTGCGGGAATGCCGTTAACGAGCCAGCACAAATTGGCAACAGTGGCTGGAGTACATCCAGGCACGCCCAGCACAAAGTTGAACTGCATGGGCGCTCCAGGAGCCTCGCCCTTCTTAGCCATCTTGAGGATAGTGTCGAGGTGGCCCATCTCAAAGCACTCATACTCGGGCTTGATGCCACGCTCCATCATGCGCTTGCCAAAGGCACGCATAGTTGGCATAGTGTTGTCGAAAATCTCATCGCCAAAGTTGCAGGTACCACAGTCGAGGGTTGCCATCTCGGGCAGAGGAATTGTATCGGTCGACTGAAGACGCTCGTCGGGAGTCATACCCACAGCACCACCAGTTGATGGTATCAAAATCACATCAGGACACACCTTAAGGATAGCCTCTTCGCACTCCTGGAAGCGGGCACGGTCCTGAGTGGGGGTACCGTCGTCCCAGCGCACGTGCAGATGCACGATAGCAGCACCGGCATCAACTGCACTCTTGGCTTCGCGAACTATCTCCTCAACGGTATAGGGAACATTTGGGTTTTGCTCCTTAGTAACCTCGGCGCCACAAATAGCGGCGGTAATAATCAGTTTATCCATAATTCTTATCCTTTTCTTTGGCAGTCTTTAGGAGTTACACAAGTTCCGCTAGCACGGCATACAACGATGGGCTCATCGAGCTCGTCGGCAGCCGATGCCGAAATGTCGGGGCGAGAAATTGCCACCTTGCGAGCCTCAAACTGCATGTGCCTTGAGGTGTTACCTTCCTTGTCGATCCAGCCCTCGGCCTCGATGAAGTCGCCAGCATATACTGGTGCCAGGAAGTCGATGCTGTCGTAGGCGCGGAACAATCCCTCATCGCCGTCACGCATAATTAAGAGTTCGGTTGCCACGTCACCAAAGAGGTGTACCATGTGTGCTCCGTCAACTAAGTTGCCGCCGTAGTGGGCGTCTTTTGCGCTCATGCGCAGTCTAATCTTTGTTCTGTATTCCATTAGGTCTTGTTATTTTTATTTTTCCACATAAATACCGTCAACATAGATGCCCGAAGCATGAACTTGCTCAGGCTTAATCTCGCCAACCTTCACCAGCTTCTCGGCCTCTACTACTACATAATCGGCAGCAGTTGCCATGAGTGGGTTGAAGTTGTTGGTGGTTCCCAAGAACACCATGTTACCGAATTCGTCAACGATGTTGGCGCGCAAGAAAGCGATGTCGGCCTTCAATGGTTTCTCAAGGAGATAGTCCTTACCGTCGACAGTAACAACATCCTTGCCATCGGCCATGATGGTGCCCATGCCAGTGGGAGTGAGAACGCCACCCAGACCAGCGCCTGCTGCACGGATGCGCTCAGCAAGAGTGCCTTGAGGAACATACTCTACAATGAGAGTGCCCTCGTTCTTCTGCAATGCGGTCTGCTTGTTAGTACCGGTGTGCGAAACGATAGCCTTCTTCACCTGATGATTAGTCACTAGCTTGCCGTGAGCCACCTCATCGTAGGCAGTATCATTGGCAATAATTGTTAAGTCCTTGACGCCCTTCTCAACGATAGCGTCGATAATTTGTGTGGCACTACCCACACCGAGGAAGCCGCCAAACATGATGGTCATACCATCCTGCACTTTCTCAACGGCCTGCTCGAGAGTAATAAGCTTATTCATGTTGGTTATGTATATTGGAATTAGTTGATAATTGTTCTTATTATCGATAATTGTAATATAATTATTAATGGACTGCAAATATAATGAAAAATACCGACATTGAGAGACTTTATAGTAATAAATTTTATTATTTTATTTACGCGTATCATATAACCACAATAACCACAGCACTTTGCGACCAGAAACACTTTTCAGCAAGCGCAACAGCCCTGTTTGTCTAAAAAAATACTCCACAATATCGCTCATTTTTTTGTTAGAAACGGATTTTTCATTACCTTTGTCGGCACTAATGAGTGACTAATATTCATCAACACTAATTCTATAAACAACTATGCCTAACATTTCACAACGCGGCATCGACATGCCTGCTTCTCCAATCCGTAAGCTTGCGCCATTTGCAGTGGCTGCTAAGCAGAAGGGAATCAAAGTTTATCACCTCAACATCGGCCAGCCCGACATCGCCACTCCTCAAGAAGGTCTTGACGCTCTGAAGAATGTGGACCGCAAGGTGCTTGAGTATTCTCCCTCACAGGGCTACCAGAGCTATCTCGACAAGCTCGTGGGCTACTATGGCCGCTACGACATCAAGCTTGAGGCCAGCAACATCATCGTGACCTGCGGTGGCAGCGAGGCTCTACAGTTTGCTTTCCTCTCATGCTTCAATCCTGGCGACGAACTCATCGTTCCTGAACCAGTATATGCCAACTATATGGGCTTTGCCAACGAAATGGGAGTGAAGGTTCGCACCATCACCACCAAGATTGAGAATGGCTATGCTTTGCCTGGCATCGAGGAGTTTGAGAAACTTATCAACGATTGCACCCGCGCCATCATGATTTGCAACCCCAACAACCCCACCGGAACACTTTATTCAGACGAGGAACTCATGCAGTTGCGCGACCTAGTTAAGAAGCATGACCTCTACCTCATCAGCGACGAGGTTTACCGTGAATTCCGTTATAATGACAAACCTTACCTGAGCGCTCTGCACCTTGAGGGCATCGAGGACAACGCCATCGTTATCGACTCAGTATCGAAGCGTTATAGCGAGTGTGGTATCCGCATTGGCGCTTTCATTACCCGCAACAAGCAATTGCTCGCTACAGTAATGAAGTTTGCCCAGGCTCGCCTTAGCCCCCCATTGATTGGTCAGGTTGTAGCCGAGGCATCACTTGCCGCTCCACAGGCTTATCATCAGGGCGTATATGACGAGTACATCGCTCGCCGCAACTGCCTCGTTGAGGGATTAAACAAAATTCCTGGCGTATTTGCTCCAATGCCAATGGGTGCCTTCTACGCGATGGCTAAACTCCCCGTGCAAGACTGCGACGACTTCTGCCGCTGGTGCCTTGAGGAGTTCAGCTATGAGGGCGAAACAGTGATGATGGCTCCCGCCACCGGTTTCTATGCCACTCCTGGAGCTGGCAAGAACGAAGTGCGCATGGCCTACGTCCTGAAGATCGAAGACCTCAAGCGCGCACTCGTAGTTCTTGAGAAAGCTCTCGAGGCCTACAACGCACGATAAATAGCTTTTTTATAGCCATATAACACACAAACGCCACTCGCGCCTGTTGAGCGCTAGTGGCGTTTATTTTTCACTCTCTCATTAAAACTCTATTTTTTTTCAGGCAAGTAAGACAGAAGAAAACTCCGAGGTGCTCATGGCTCCTCGGAGTTCCTTATTTATCGTTCTGGGGTGCATTCACTGCATCTGAACTTATATTGTTTTATTACGAAAAAGTTAATTACCAAACTAAAAACGTTTGAAGCTTTATTTATTGTTTGCTTCTTTGACTACATTTTATGCAATCGGTTTAATTAAAAATTTAAATTTAACCTTCCTTAACATAGTAGTTTGGCATGGATTTTGCTATATCATGATTTTTTCAAGTGAAAATCAGCGACTTGCAATCTACCCGAAGAGATACTGGAAGGCTTCTTCGACCTTGGAGGCTTCGACGAGTTTTATTTTGAAGTCTTTGGTAGAGATGCCCTTGAGGTTATTGCGTGGGATTATCATTGTGTTGAAGCCGAGTTTCTCGGCCTCGGCAATGCGCTGCTCAATGCGAGTGATTTGGCGCAACTCGCCACTCAGTCCCACCTCGGCCGAGAAGCATACGCCATGCTGAATGGCGATGTCGACGTTCGACGATAGAATAGCACAAATCACCGCCAAGTCGAGTGCCGGGTCATTTACTTTAAGTCCACCGGCTATATTGAGGAACACGTTCTTCTGGGCGAGTTTGAAGCCCACACGCTTCTCGAGCACAGCCAGCAGCATGTTCATTCGCCGTTGGTCAAAGCCGGTGACCGAGCGTTGAGCAGTACCATAGGCAGCTGTGCTTACCAGCGCCTGCACCTCGATGAGGAAGGGGCGAGCGCCATCGATGGTGACGCCAATCGCAGTTCCCGAAAGGTCCTGATCCATTGCCGAAAGCAGCATCTCGCTGGGATTGGTAACCTCGCGCAGACCCGTCTCACGCATCTCGTAGATTCCCATCTCACTAGTTGAGCCGAATCGGTTCTTGATAGAGCGCAGGATGCGATACATATAGTGGCTGTCGCCCTCAAATTGCAGCACGGCATCAACAATGTGCTCCAATACCTTAGGACCTGCAATCGTGCCTTCCTTGTTGATGTGGCCAATGAGAATAACGGGCACGCCACTGGTCTTGGCATAGCGCAAGAAGGCTGCTGCACATTCGCGCACCTGACTCACACTGCCAGCAGCGCTGTCGAGTTCATCGCTGGCTATGGTCTGTATTGAGTCGATAATCACAAGATCGGGATCACTCTCCTTGATGCTGGCAAAGATGCTCGAGAGCGAAGTCTCACAGATGATGTAGCACTCGCAATCCTGTTCGCTACCAGCAATGCGGTCGGCACGCATGCGCAGTTGCTGCGGGCTTTCCTCACCACTCACATAAAGCACCTTACGACTGCGTATGCGCAGCACATTCTGCAATACCAGCGTACTCTTTCCAATGCCCGGTTCGCCACCTATAAGCACTATCGAACCCGGAACCAAGCCACCACCCAACACACGATTCAACTCGCCACTGGGCAACTTGATGCGTGGCAACTGCTCGGCCTTGATGTCATTGATTTTCACCGGCACGGCACTCTTGCGATGACCGTTGTCGTCGCCACCGAATAGCGCTCCACGGCTCGACTTGGGAACAACCGGTTCCTCGATATAGGTGTTCCACTCACCACACGAGGGGCACTTGCCAATCCATTTGGGCGACTCAGCGCCACAATTCTTGCAGAAATATGTTGTCTTAGCAGTTTTCTTAGCCATAATATTAGTTTTAATGCCACAAAGGTAAAGAAAAGAAATTAAGAAAGCAACTTTAAAAAATCAAATTCATAGCTATGATTGTTGTTATCTTAGAAATTATTTGTAATTTTGTGGAGAGATTCAATTATTAACTCAAACATCATAATTATGAAACTACGCATCACAATTATTATGCTGGCTGTGATTGCAACAGCATCGCTTGCTACAGCGCAGAACCACGAGAAACGCATGGCACAGATACGTCAAGCCTATGCCGATCGCTTAGAGATTATGAAAAATAATCCATACGAAGTGCCCTGCAATGAGATGAGCGTGGACCTATCGCAGAACCTTCCAGGCTCGGGTATTCACCAGCGAAACGCCAAGTACTATTTTACCCAGGAACAGTACAGTGAGGACGGCAAGATGGCGAGCCTGCTCTACTTCGCCACTTGCACCGACACCTATGCCATGGGCATGCATGTGTACAAATGGGAGTTCCTGTGGGATGCGATGGAAGGCGACCCCATGTTTGCCCTGCTGGTGCGTCAGGAAGGTGACGCCAAGAAGGAGTACCGCTTCTACTTCGAGAACAACAAGGTGATAAAGGTGGTTCCAGAAGTCAAGCAATGGCCCTTGAAAGACATGATGAGCCTTCACCCCTATGTGATTGACAAGCCTGCCGATGTACTAAAAATCATGAAGCAGCATCAATCTACATTTAAAACATTGCTGCAAGAGTAACACTCTCACCACACTATGCAAAGGGCTAAATGACAAAACACTCATTTAGTCCTTTTTTTAAACCTTTACCCACATTGCAAGTCTTATCTATTGAAAATTTTAAACAACCAAGCATAAATATGAGAAAAATCATCTTTTCAATACTTGCAATAGCAGGGTTAGCACTATCACCGGCATCGAGCGCACTCACATTGGGAAATGAGAGCCTTAATTACCAGATTGTGTTCCACTGGGGCATGGTGTGGAAGCATGCCGGCGACGCAACGCTTTCAATAGCCAAGAGCGGCAACGGTTACAGCGCAAGACTCACTGGCAAGACACGTTCGTGGGCCGATAAGATTTATACTGTGCGCGACACACTGAAATGCACAATGGGTGCCAATTTCAGGCCAATAAAATATGAGAAATTCACTCATGAGAACAGCTATTATGCTCACGATGTGGTAGCATTCAACAGCAGCGGCAGTGGCACCACAGCGGCTTGCACTCGCTACCGCAAAGACAAACCCACAGCCCATATTAACCTGAGTCATGGCGGTGCAGCCTACGACATGCTGAGCGTGTTCTACATGCTGCGCAGCCTTGACTACGAAAAGCTGCAGGCTAACAAGGTGTACAAATCGTGCGTATTCTCAGGAAAAGAGAAAGAAACACTCACCATCAAGTACGTGGGCATTGAGCCATCGCTTCAGTTGCGTGACAAGAGCCGCCATCAAGCCTATCACTTAAAGTTGTCATTTACCACCGACAACGGCAAGAAGTCGAGTGATGGAATCGACGCTTACATCTCCACAGGCCCACAACGCATTCCATTACTTGTGGTTGGCAAGCTTAAAATTGGTGAGATTAAGTGCTATTATGCCAAGTGACTTTTTCAAATGCATAAATGTAAAAAAATGAGACTCAAGTGAGAGTCTCATTTTTTTGTTTCATGAATTAAGCACAGCTGATTAGAAGTTCACACCGAAGTTGAGATAGAATGTGCCGTTGCTGCTTGAGTCGTAGTCGTTGTGGCAAACGTTGGCCAAACCGATGTCGTAGCTCAAGTCAAGATAGAACATGCTGAAACCCACACCGCAACCAATGCGCAGACCACCGTCAAAACGCTTGAAACGAGGCAATCCCAATTCTGAGTCTTTGCCGAAAGCACTTGTTTTCTCGTGAGTGTCATAGTTCTTAATGCTTCCGTCAACTCCTACTGCAAGGTATCCACCAAAGAGTGGATGAATCGACAGACCCAAATCGGTGTAGTAGATGTACTTGAACACGAGAGGCAACTCAATGTAGCTCAAGCTTGTTGTAACATTATGGCCAAGCCAGCTACCTTTACCACCCTTATTCACATAGCTGATTCCAGTCTCAAAGAACACTGGAGCACGGTTGGTAATTTCAAAGCCAACAACACCACCCAAGTGCAGACCAGTCTTGCTGCTACCAGCATAGGTGATACCGTCGCCACTCACATGTGAGAATGCAGGACCGATGCGAAGGCCAAAATACATGTCCTTGCCGTAATAATTTCTAATCCAGCGGCTGTGGCTGCGTTCATAGTCATAACGGTTACTTGGAGTTGGACCGTAGTTGTGGCGCTGTGCCATCATGGGCATTGCCGCCATAAGCGCCACCATTGCAAATGCAATAAATTTCTTCATGATGATATCGTTTTAGTTATAGATGTATGTTCTAAAGCGCAAAATTAAGTATAATTTTTTTATTCTCCAAAACAAGCACCATTTTGAATAAAATGTTATATCACTAAAGAATGGAATCAGTGGAATCACCTGACTCACCTGACTCACTTGACTCACCTGACTCACACAATTACCTTGAAGTGATGATATGTGTTGGGAGTAGCAAGCTTCCTGTGGGCAAGGTGCCTGAACCCTCGATGCGCAGCGTGCGTGTGGGTGGAGCAAGAATGGGTCGTGACAGTGGTGCCGAAATGATTCCCGTAGCTGTGACACGGCTTATCAGGTAGCCATGGCAACTCGAGCCCCGTTCGCCCAGTAATGTCAATGTTACATTGGCCCCTGCTGAAGGCAGCTGTGGTGCCGAGGGAAACAAGTTCCAAGAAATCATCATGGGGCGTTGCATCATGAACGGTGACACTTCAAAAGGATGGGACAAAAACGAGAAAAACATTTCATCGGGTTCTTCGCTTGAAATATCAAGCAACTTGCCGTCGGCAGCCACAGCCAAAGCATGCATCGGGTCACTGTAAATGCTACCTACTGGCAGGTCACGGTCGTAGGTACGCCCCGATGGCATGAGCACCCTAACATTTGAGTTGCTCACCAGCCACAGTTCGCGCTCACGATCGTTCCATGCCATAGCAGTAGCAGTGTCAAGACCACGGAGCATGCGCTCGAGCGTGCTTCCTGAGAGCCTGCACAAGATGCCATGCTGACTAATGAACCAGAGCGCGTCGCCACCTGCCACTGGATGTGAATCGCCAGCAATCACCGTCTCGGTGATGAGCCTGGGCTCGCCATAGTTACCACTTGTGCTCTGTGGCAGCGCCATAATGCCTTGCGTAGTAAAGACATAGATGGGATATCGCCCAAAACCTCCCGAATAGATGGGACGGCATGCAGCCCCAAGCGCAAGAATGTGGCAACCACTCACAGTAGCCCTCCATTGAGTTACCAGTGGATTGCCCACTGCACTCACAACCACAACGCCATCGACTGGCAAAATGGCCGTGCCAGTGCCTCCACTAGGATGCGAACCGTTAATCATTGTGTTTCGGTGGAGCGAGGGCGAAATATAGGCTGCCATTCCAGTACCCTCGATAGGCGCCAAATCGCCTTCCCATCTCTTGTCGCCAACGGCAATGACAATGTGAGTTGCCCGTGGGTCGGGGAAAGCGATGAACGGGTTAAGCTCTGCAGTGCTGCAAGGGCATGCAGAGGGTGTGGTCAGTGTCACATCACCATCACCAGTTGCCAGCGTGACCTGCACCGTTGCGCTTGCTGTTCCCGAGCTTAGATTACCATCAAGCCATGGCAACACTGGCCATGGATTGCTAACGCACTGGGCCGATGGGGCCTGATAGAGGCGACCATTGTGCTCCATCGACACTGTTGACACCTCCTTGAACGTAGAACCTTGCATCACCTGAGCACAATAATCGGCAGTAATCACCCTTGATGAAGGCAACTGAGCCTTTACCACATCGCAGCGTTTTCCTGGAACGACCTGCTGCGATGTCATAACTGTGTTAACTGCCGAAAATGCCGAGCCATCGAGCGTAGTGGTAGAAGCTACCACACGCCAGTCGCCCTTGATGATAGCCGGCAGCATAGCACTCGCTTCGCGCGGCTTTGGACCCACCTCAAGCAAGTAGCGACGTGTTCCACTCGAGGTAGTCACTGTGCACCGATAGTCGATTGTCGACGAGTCGAAAGGTTGTGCCACAGGTGAAATTAGCACATCGATGGCCTTAACCATATCGCGCCACTCGCTAGCAATACCCGAGGCCATTGTGATTCCCAAGCGATAAGAAGATAAACTTAGGTCGAAAGAGTCAACACCCGTGAACTTGCCACTGGCAGTGGCCACTGTTGCAACAGAACGATAATCGGTGCTAATCATGTTGTGTCCCACCATCACAGGTTGGCTCATCCACAGATAGCTATCATCCCAGAGTCGCACACCATATCGCGCGAGCATCACTCCCGTGAAGCGTCCCTGCGCCATGGCATTGCTGCGCATCGACGTCAATGCATTGCGCACAAGCCTAGTGAGCGCATCTACATCGACACTTGCGAGAGGCGCCTGCCAAGTGGAATAAGGAGCGTTGAACTCAAAAGGCGTGACGGTAGTAGTCAGCGTTGAAGTCTCCACCGCCGCCAAGTGCACCTGAGGCAAAGCATCGGCAATATTGATGATGTCATAGCCCAACAGTGAGCGACGCATCACCACATTACCCTCACTGGTGACCACCACCAGCAGGTTACCAACCTTGTGAGCAGCAATCACAGTTGCCGAAGTGTCGAGCACCACCATGTCGCTCCACACCACCTTTCCATCACGCAACACCAGGGTGCGGTCGCCATCGACCAAAAGCACCCTGTCGCCAGAGGTAAGCTGTTGCAGCTGTCGTGGGCGACCCACTACCTCGAGAGCACTCTCGCGCTCACGCATATTAATCAATGTGCTGGAAATACCTGCCTCGGCACTCTCGCCATTGCGCAACTGCGCAACGCCACGACCTACTATTCGAAGATTACTTGATTTGTTGTTTGTTGTGTGTTTCATGATTTAAAGTTTTTTTCGGGCAAAAGTAAAAAACCTGTGCCCGTGAAAACAACATTTAAAAAACACTAGTGGTGAGGTAAAACTGAGACTGGAATTCCGACTCCACATTTATGATAAAAAACAAGCAAATCATCAAATAAAACACGAAATTCGTATATTTTTTTAAAAAAAAGTGATATTTTTATCGAAAAAGTTTGTTTTTTCAAAAATAATATATATATTTGCATCGTTCTTTAGTCATAACGAGAGATATTTTACTTCATTTTTTCT
Organism: uncultured Bacteroidales bacterium; assembly: GCA_902762385.1. Lineage (GTDB taxonomy): Bacteria > Bacteroidota > Bacteroidia > Bacteroidales > Muribaculaceae > Sodaliphilus. The sequence goes on from CACWNQ010000003.1 coordinate 124,325, forward strand.
CTCTCAGCATAAAGAAAAATAGTTGTTTTATAGATAATTGTGTATTTAAGGAACGGGGCAGTCGAGAGACTATCCCCTTTTTCTTTGTGTTTTTCAATGGCTATATACTTTTTAAGACAATTGAGAGTGACAACAAAAAAGCCCCGATGTAAAATCGAGGCTTTTTATAAAGACTAATGATATTTTTAGAATTGTGGTGGGGCAATTTTAAGCATGTCACCTACCTCCTGAAGACTACCGTCGTTAGGTTCGGGAGTGACACCAAGAAGGTGTGCGAGCAAAGGATAGATGCACACGTTGCGGAAGGTGCCTGGCTTTACATAACCCACCTTGAAGTCGGGACCTATTGCACGGAAACCAACGAGCATATCGCTCATTGTTGGGTCCCATCCATGGGTGCCACTAATCACCTTAGTGTTATTGCGGAAGCACCACCCCAAGTCGGGAAGCACAACAACGTCGCCCATGTTCTTGTTGTTGCCGTAGTGCAGATACTCGGGTAACTGACCTTTCTTCCACGCGCGTATGTGGTCGACGCCCTGCAGCGCGTTGAGGACAGAGTCGGCATACTCAGGCTTGGTAGTGTAGACAAGGGCTGGACTATCGCCATCGATGCGCTCGACCCACTCCTTCTTGATGTAGCCTTCGCTATTGACCACACGCACTTCACTACACCATGTCATACCATGATCGCCAGTGATAATGAGATTCACCTTGTTGCCAATCTCGGGCAGAGCCTTAATGCGTGCCCACATAGTCCACAGCAGCGAGTCCATAGCCTCGGCCACACGGCGAGTCTTCTTGGTAATGGGACCATAGCTGTGAGCAGCGTGATCGGGCTCCTCAAAGTAGCACATGATAAGGTGCGGACGCTTCTCCTCGGGCATATTCAGCAACTCGATGACGCGGTTAACGCGCTCTTGTGGCTTGAGCAGCGGTCGCTTGGCATAGTCCTGCCAGTAGGTAGGATACTCGCCCTTGATTTTCACGTCACTACCTACCCAATAGACGGTTGCAGTCTTCACGCCCTGTCGCTTTGCAGTGAGCCAAATGGGGTCGCCACCATAGTGCTTGCCCTTGCGCGCCTCTTCACTACCTATTTTATATTTACCGCCATCATCAGTTCTAAAAGTGTTGGCAATAATGCCATGATGATCGGGGTAAAGTCCTGTTGCCAGAGTGTAGTGGTTGGGGAACGTCTTGGTAGGGAATGATGGCTGTATCACAGCCTTCACGCCCTCGCGAGCCAGTCGATCGAAGAATGGCATGTCGAAGCATTCGGCATAGTCCCAACGAAGTCCATCGCATGAAACTATCACAGTGTAGGTGTCATTACCTGCTGCCAAGGCAGCAACCGCCAGCAAGCTGGCCATCATCAAATTGAGAAGTCGTTTCATAGTCATAATCACTTTAATAATTTGTGCAAAGATAGGAAAAAGTTATTAGTTTTCAGTTATTAGTTTTTAGTTTTTTCTAAGATAATAATATAACGTGCAGTTTGTGAGTATTCTCTCACAAAGCTGCACCTGACGGTGTCGCAAAGCCGCGCAAGCGCGGTAATATATCCAATCCTCAAGAAAAAATCCAGCGTGAGCTGGCTTTGACACGAACTCTGTTCGAAGCTTTGTGAAATTATTTTTCCGTGTTGCTGGGAGATGTCATCTCGCAAAGTTGCACCTCACGGTGTCGCAAAGCCGCGCAAGCGCGGTATTATTTTTAGAATTCTTCAAGAAAAAGCCACTAATCCAACGCTGTCTTCCATATTGATATTAGAATTTACTATTTCCTCAAAATCAGTCAAAATACATGATTTTATCCCATATTTAGTTATGTAGGATACACCAAAGTTTATAATCAAACCATAATGCTTGCGCATTAATTTCATGTATGTAAGTATTTGTCGGATGTGTGACTTTTCAATTCTTGGAGTTGCTTTTAATTCGATAATAATCTTATCCTCGACAACCAAATCAGCGATAAGATTTAATGCTAATGGTTGTCCTTTATAAAATGTTGGTATTTCTACTTGACTCTCAACATTAATTCCTCTAGATTTCAACTCTACAATTAAGGCCTTTTCATAAAATTTCTCAATTAAATATGGGCCGAGTTGCTTCTCAACAGTAATAGCAGCTTCTCTTATTTTATAATAAAGGGCAAGTCTTTCCTTATCGTCTATAAAGCCAGTCATAGTGTTTTGTTTTTATGCAAAGGTAATAATTCTCATTTATTTGAACAAAAAAATCCAGCGTGAGCTGGCTTTGTGACGAACTCCGTTCGCAGCTTTGTGAGATTACCCTTCCCGCGTCGTTGTGGTTTTTCTCTCACAAAGCTGCACCTGCCGGTGTCGCAAAGCCGCGCAAGCTCGGTATTATTTATTATCCAGTGGAAAGGAAAAACGACAAAATCCTTAAAAAGTGTTAAGAAATTTGGAGGGATGAGATGCTTTGTTATACCTTTGCAGTGTACTAGTTAAGTAGTACACTAATAAAGTTATTGTTTAACCATTAAAATATTTCAGTATTATGTTATCTATCAACGACTTAACATTTAGTTACAACAAACACGTTGGAGATTTGTTTCATAATCTCTCGTTTGAGTTGAACGCAGGCAACGTTTACGGGCTGCTAGGGAAAAATGGTTCGGGCAAAACCACCCTAATTAATTTAATGTGTGGCCTGCTCACCCCCAAGAGTGGCAATGTGACACTCGACGACGTGAATGTGCGTGCCCGACTTCCCAAAACTATGAGCGACATCTTCCTCGTGCCCGAGGAATTTGATCTGCCCAATCTCTCCTTAAAGCGCTATGCGAGTATCAATGCCCCGTTCTACCCCAATTTCTCGATGGACGACATGCAGCGCTACCTCGACATCTTCGATATGGGTGGCGACATTGATGTGAAACTCCACTCGCTGTCGATGGGACAAAAGAAGAAAGTGTTATTGGCATTCGCATTTGCCACTAACACCCGCGTGCTCATAATGGATGAGCCCACCAATGGCCTAGACATCCCAAGCAAGAGCCAATTCCGCAAGTTAGTAACCACAGGCATGACCGACGACAAGATGATGCTCATCTCTACCCACCAGGTGCGTGACATCAGCGAGATTCTCGACCATGTGACAATCCTCGACCAGAGCAAAGTGTTGCTCAACGCTTCCATTGCCAGCGTGATGAGCCACTTGGCATTCCGCCCAATGCGTGAAGGCGATCAGCCCCTCTTCACGCAGCCTAGTGTGATGGGATCGCTTGTGGTCGTTCCCAGCCAGCCCGACGAAGAGACAGCTGTTGACCTGGAGATGCTCTTCAACGCCACTCTTCAAAACCCCGATGCTATCAACCAATTGTTTAACGCCTAAAAAAGAACACAACTATGAATACCGTAAGTCAAACTTTTAATTGGAATCGCTTCGTTGCTGCACTCAAGAAAGAAGTGGTAGAGAACAACCGAACACTGCTTTTCTCAATTATCGCCATTTATGGTATATTGGCATTAATAATGATTATAGGCAATATCACCCTTGGCGCCAACACCTCCAGACCAGAAACCATGCTACGCTACAACATAGTTTTTATGGTTTACGGCTTCGGCAGCATTATCGTGGCCTCTCTAGCATTCCGTGGCTTGAAAGACAAGAAAGGACGAACTGAATTTCTAACATCCCCGTCATCGACTCTTGAGAAATACTTGGTTAACGTTCTCATCTATGTGGTGGGATTTATCGTTGTCTTTCCAATATGTGCTCAGTTGGCCGATTTGACACGAATCCTGGTTTTATGGCCTTGGAGCGATGGCGATGTGCCTGGACCTATCAACTTTTTAAACACTTTTCACAATGTTGCACATCAGCAAGAATGGTGGAAATATGATTCAAAGGTTATTCTTGAGATCACCCTATGGTTGGGCGTATTAGCTAGCCCAGCACTATATCTACTAGGAAGTGTACTATGGCCTAAACTATCGTTCCTCAAAACTTTTGCTGCAGTATATGTCATTGAGATTGTTATTTTCATATTAGCAATGATTGGCATCTCAATATTCAGCGACATGCCGACAGCAGCAAAATGGTTAAAAGGTTTAGGGCAAAACACAGTTATGCTTTGGTATACTGCATTTATAGCCATTCAGTTGATTGTGTACTGGCCACTGTCGTGGTATCTGTTTAAGCGCAAAGATGTTGTTTCATTAAAATGGTGGAAATAAGTTATGAACTTCAAGGATAATAAAGCAATATATCTGCAAATTGCCGACCGCATTGGCGACCAGATTCTCTCTGGCGCTTTAACCGCTGAGGGCAAGGTGCCCAGTGTGCGAGAGTTGGCGGCAGAGATTGAGGTAAACGCCAACACTGTTGCGCGAACCTATGAATACCTTCAGCAGTGTGGCGTGATTTTTACTAAGCGTGGACTTGGTTACTTTGTGTGCCCTGATGCCAGCGAGAAGATCATTGCCATTCGTCGTGAACAACTCATGCAAGGTGAGATGGACTACTTCTTTGGGCAGCTTAAGGCTGTGGGCATCACACCTACCGAACTACAGGAGAAGTATCAAGAGTACCTTAAGTATTAACATATTTTTTGGTTTTTTGACGGATTTTTTGAAACATTTGGCACCAGTTTTGCGTCTAATGAACAGAAAAAGCAAAAAAATAGAGAAAATGAAGAAATTTATCACAATCCTATTGATGACCGTTTGCACCCTGAGCGCCATGGCGCAACAATACAGTGTGCAATGCCAAGTGAATGACAGCGAGGGTGAGGGAATTCCCTTCGCCACGGTTTACATCTACAACAGCAACGACACAACAACAGTGATTACTAGTGGCGTGAGTGATGCCTTTGGTAAAGTTGACCACAAGATCAGCAAGGCCGGAAGCTACATGATGCGCCTGCAATTTGTGGGCATGACGCCACAAGACTGCAACTTCGAGGTTAGCGCCTCGGCTCCAGTGGCACAACTTGGCACTATCGTGTTATCAACTCAGTCGACAATGCTCAAAGAGGTGGTGGTAGCCACTCAGCGCCAACTCGTGAAGACCGAGATTGACCGTCTCTCCTACGACGTTCAGGCCGATGCTGATAGCAAGACCAGCAACGTTCTCGACATGCTCAAGAAGGTGCCAATGGTCACCGTTGATGGGCAGGACGAGATTCGTGTGAAGGGTACCACCTCATTCAAGGTTTACCGCAATGGTCATCCCGATCCTGCACTGGCCAGCATGAACATGAAGGAAATCCTCAAGGTGATTCCCGCGTCGATGATTAAAAAGATAGAGGTGATTACCGACCCAGGCGCAAAATATGACGCCGAGGGCACAAGCGCTATCCTCAACATCGTCATGGCCGATGGCAACGCTGGAAGCATGAATGGTGTGACAGGAACAATTGGTGCCGGTGTTGACAACACAGGTAGCATTAATGGCAACGCCAACATTACTGCCCAGATGGGAAAAGTGGTGACAGCTATCAACTATGGCTACCAAAACAGGAATCGACATGGCGGCCATAACCTCTCGGAGAGTGAACACACCTATACAAGCTCAGGAAATAAACTATATAGCACTAACGATTCGCGTGCCAGCGTGAATGTGCACTATGGTGACATCAGCGCCAGCTGGGAACCCGACACCACCAACCTTGTCTCGCTCTCGTTTGGCGGCTTCTACTACGACTACCGCGGTGACGGTGTGAACAACGCTCGCATGACCGACCGTGACGGCAACATCCTGTATAAATACACCACCAATGGTCATTCACCCAAGGGCGACTTCTATGACCTGCACGGGCGCCTCGACTATCAGCACAAGACTCGTCATCCTGGTGAGATGCTCACACTGAGCTACATGCTCTCGACCAACCACAATGGCAGCAAGACCATCTCAACCTTCAGCGACATGATCAACTGTCCATTCCCCTACACCGGACAAACCAACGACACTAAGGAGAACTTCGCTGAGCACACTTTCCAGTTCGACTGGACAAGGCCTTTTGCCAAGTATCACAAGTTTGAGACTGGTGTGAAGTACATCAACCGTATGAACAAGAGTGAGGCGACCTTTGAGTTCATGGGAATGCCCGAGATGAACAACATCACCCTGTTCAACCACCGCACCCACGTGGCAGCAGCCTATGTGAGCCACACCTTCAGCAAGGGCAACTGGACTACTCGTGAGGGATTGCGCTATGAGTATAGCCGCTTGAACGCCGAGTTCCCCGAAGCTCCTCAAAACAACTACCACCGCAACCTGAACGACCTGGTGCCTGACCTCAGCATTGAGTATAAGTTTGACTGGGCCCACAGCCTCAAACTCAACTATAGCACCAGCATTCATCGCCCGGGTATCAGCTACCTCAATCCAGCCATCGAGGAGAGCCCCACTTCACGCTCCTATGGTAATCCTAACTTGAGCAGTTCACGCACCCATGGCATCACCTTGACCTATATGCAGATAGGTGCAAAACTGACATTCAGCTTGAGCCCAAGCATTTCGTTCAGCACCAACGAGATTACAGGTGTGCAATTTACCGACGGCGACATCTTCGTCTCGACCTACGCCAACACCCTTAAGACTCGCAGCATAGGACTAAATGGATTCATGCAGTGGACTATAGGTCCCAAGACCAGTTTTGTGTTCAACGGCAATGTATCACACAACCGCTACAAGAGCGACGAACTTGGACTCGAGAACAAGCGCTGGAACTCATTCTGCTATGGTCAGCTCAACCAACAGCTCCCCTGGAGACTGCGACTCAGCGTCAGTGCTGGAGAATGGAGCGGAGGAATCAACGGTCTTTATGGACACTACACCGGCAACTGGTTCTACAACCTGGGTCTGCAACGTTCATTCCTCAAAGAGGATCGCTTGACAGTGCGCCTGAGTGCCGACCGTTTCTTCCACGGCAAGTACGCTTCGATGAAGAGCTACACCAATCAGGGTGACTACACTGGTTGGAGCAAGAACAGCTTTATCATGCGCAGCTTCAAAATCAGCATCAGCTATCGCTTTGGTTCGCTCAAGGCTCGCGTTAAGCAAACCGACAAGACCATCGAGAACGATGACCTCGTGGGTGGCAGCAAGCAAAGCGGAGGCCAAGGTGGCCAGCAAGGCGGTCAAGGCCAGATGGGAAATTAAATTAATGCATAATGCACAATGCACAATGCAGAATGCAGAATGTAGAATGATCAATGAATAATGCTCAATTAATGCAGAATGCTCAATCTTAATTACATAAAATCTATATAAAACAACAGTATTTAGGCTTCAAACTTCCAACAATCAACACCCAGTGCAGTGGCACGACGTGAGTCGCTCGCCACTGCTTTTTTTTGCAACAAGAGGGATGATTTTTTTGCCAAAATAAAAAAAACTCACGGGCCAGAAGGACTCGTGAGTTTTTGTGAAATAAGCTAGAGTGTGTTACTCGGCTTTGCCGTCGCTACCAAGCACCTCGATAATCTTGTGCTTGTAGAGCTTGGTCATCTCGTCGCGTGCGGGACCACAATACTTGCGTGGGTCGAACTCGCCTGGCTTTTCAACGAATACCTTGCGCACTGCAGCGGTGAAGGCTAGGCGGCTGTCGCTGTCGATGTTGATTTTGCAAACAGCGCTCTTGGCAGCCTTGCGGAGCTGCTCCTCGGGAATACCTACTGCATCAGGCATCTTGCCACCGTGAGTGTTGATAATGTCAACATACTCTTGGGGTACTGAAGATGAACCGTGGAGCACGATGGGGAAGCCTGGAAGCTTCTCCATGATAGCGTCGAGCACGTCGAATGCCAATGGGGGAGGAACGAGCTTGCCAGTCTTTGGGTCACGAGTACACTGCTCGGGCTTGAACTTGTAAGCTCCATGGCTAGTACCAATGGAAATTGCCAGTGAATCGCAACCAGTGCGAGTAGCGAAGTCGATAACCTCCTCGGGCTTGGTGTAGTGCGATTCCTCGGCTTGAACGTCATCCTCAACGCCGGCAAGAACACCAAGCTCGGCCTCAACGGTAACGTCGTACTGGTGAGCATACTCAACCACCTTCTTGGTCAAGGCGATGTTCTCCTCATAGGGCAGCGAGCTGCCATCGATCATCACACTTGAGAAACCAAAGTCAACGCAACTCTTGCACACCTCAAAGGTGTCGCCATGGTCGAGGTGGAGACAAATTTGGGGATGCTCCCAACCAAGTTCCTTAGCATACTCTACAGCACCCTGTGCCATGTAGCGAAGAAGAGTTTGGTTGGCGTAGTTGCGTGCACCTTTCGATACTTGCAGGATAACAGGCGACTTAGTCTCGGCGCTAGCCTTGATGATAGCCTGAAGCTGCTCCATGTTGTTGAAATTGAAGGCGGGAATTGCATAACCTCCATTGATAGCCTTAGCAAACATCTCGCGGGTGTTTACCAGGCCTAATTCCTTGTAACTTACCATAGTAAAAATTAAAATTTAAAAGATTGGATAACTTTTAATTTGTTCTTTGTTGCATATTACGACTGCAAAGATAAATAATATTTTTGTGCCAAACAAGATGTTTTGGATTGTTTGAAAAATAAAATTGCCACATTCGTGATTTTCAATGTTTTTTTCATTTAAAAAGTGGAGTGCATGGCAATTATTTGGAAAGGACTGCGTTATATAAGATAGTTAAATAAAATATAATCTATCGTAACACGAAATGATAATTAAAATAAATAAGCCTGTTGGCTTCTATGAAATAGGCGCTCGAGCAAAACAGGAAGATGCAATCTTCCCTCAACTCAACAAGCTCTCGAGCGACACCACTACTATTGTGCTATGTGACGGACTGGGTGGACATGACTATGGTGAGATAGCCAGCGACACAGTTGCCAGTGCCCTTGGCAATTGGGTCGAGAGTAATGTTGACCAGCAATCAGCATTCAATAGGCACATGGCACTCGAGGCTGTGAATCATGCACAGCTGAGACTTAACGCAGCAGCAGCCACCTACCCAAGCGACAAACCCATGGGAACGACCATGGCAATGCTAGTCATGGGCAACAATGGTGTTGTGGCTGCCCACATTGGCGACACAAGAATTTATCACATAAGGCCTGCAGCAGGCACTATCCTGTATCGCTCGCGCGACCACTCGCTCGTGAATGACCTGTTTGTGATGGGACGACTCACACGCGAGGAAACCGAGGCTTCGCCCAAGAAGAACATTCTCACCCGCGCCATGATGCCTGCTCCCGCTGCAGCAGCAATTCCCGATGTGGCATTGATTACCGACGTGCGAGCTGGCGACTATTTCCTGCTCTGCTCCGACGGGGTTACCAGCGAAGTGAAAGACAGCCAACTCATGGAAACGCTACAACGCGACGATCTGAGCGACCCAATGAAACTTGCCGAAATCCAGATGTTGGCAAAGAACGGCAGCGATAATCGAACAGCAATATTGCTCAAGGTTGACAACGTGGCTCATGAAAATGGAGAACAACTGCTGGTTGCCAACGAAGACGCCATGTGCGACAAGATGGTGCACCTCAGCGCCATAACTGACCCTGAGGCTGCCATGGCAGCATTAAATCCTGCTCTCGGGCAAGACTCTGAGCAACTTATGCCTGGTAATGATGGTGAAATTACGCCTGACGATGTACCACAAGCCTTTGTAGAAGGTGATGGAAGTAACGCAGTAGTTCCTCCAGCAATTTCCAATGAAGATGGTTCCCTTCCCCAGACAGGTTATGTAACTGGCGGTGAAGAGGTCAACTATAACTATAATAAGCCCAAAAAGAAAAATAATTCGGGACTTAAACTCGCTGGCTTAATTCTGCTCGCAGGACTGCTCGTTGCAGGTGGAATCACCACATATTTCATGCTTAAGAAACCCAAAGTGGAGAACACACCACCACAACCAGCAACCGATACACTGCGCGATCCCGATGTGAGCATCGACAGTATGCTGCCACCCATGCCAGGCGACACGCTGCAAGTAGGAACCGATGTCGCTGTGCCTCCAGCACCACGCATCAGCAATGTGGACTTACCCGACGCGGGCAGCAAGCCTAGCAAGTCGTCAGGTGGCTCTTATCAAACTGGTTCGGGAGTAAGCGTACCTAGAGCACCAAGATATAATGGTTCAGGAATGCCTTACGACCCCTATGAGGGTACCGAGAACTTTGGCAGCGACGTGCCAATCCATGATGACCCGGCTCCTGCCCCAACGTCCGATGTTTCAGAACGCCGCCCTGCTCAGAGTGCAAGCGAGCCTGCGCCAAAGAGTGCCATTCCTGAATCGACGGCTAAACCTGGCACTCCTCCCCCACCACGCCCAAAGGCAAGCAACGACCCAGCCAAGAGCAATCGCAATGTGCCTGTGCCAATGCCATCGGGCAGATCAAACCGCCAAATTGAAACCCCATAACTCATAATTACGTTATGAAAGCCTTCACTCGTAATATTGCCATCATGGTTATGGTTCTTCTCTTGCCCAGTTGTCGCCAGAGTAAACCAAATGCTGACGATAGCATCGCACAGCAGCAGGTTTTTCCTGAGCGCACGCTGAATATCGACAACCAAAGCGACTCAGTAGAGAAGACAGTAGACACTACGAACATCGAGAATAGCAAAGAGTACAATATGCTCACACAGCAGAGCATTGCTGTGGTTGCGGCTGCAGCCGAGACTCGCGATATCAAAAACCACAAACACGAGTCACAATATGCCGAGCGCAAGCACACAAGCGAACTCGAGGAGGAATACTACGACGTATTCGGCAAAGATTTTCTTGACAATATTGATGATGAGGAATATGATGATGCTGAAGAGTTTGACTACGAGGACAAGTGGCTTTCAATGCCTCAAGAAGTGGTGGAACAACGGCCAGTAAAACCCCGTGGAAAATTTAAGAAGTTCAACCCTCAAGATTTTTAGTAGTACCCTCTTATGCAAGACATCAACAACGGAATAATCAAGCTGGTCGCATCGCTGGCAGTGAAGAAATATCGTGACAAGGAAGGGCTCTTTGTTGCCGAGGGATGGAAGTGCGTGCGCGACACTTGGAATGCCTTCAACTGCCGGTTTCTGATTGCCACAAGGGCATGGTATGATCAACAAGGAACCGCCGAGCACTATCCTAAACTCGTCATTGCCCATAAAAGCCAAATGGCACGAATGTCGCAGTTCACAACACCAAGCGACGTGATGGCGGTTTATGAGATTCCCAAGGTTGACTATACCGACGACGAGGTGCGCAATGGCCTTAATATCGTGCTTGACAATATTCAAGACCCTGGCAACCTAGGCACAATAATGCGACTTGCCGACTGGTATGGCATTAACAATATCTTTGCCAGCAAATCGACTGTCGACGTCTATAACCACAAGGTGGTTCAAGCTACTATGGGGGCCATCAGCCGAGTGAAAGTGCATTACTGCGACCTCGATTTCTTCCTCGACGACTACCACGATATGCCCATTCTGGGAACATTCCTCGACGGAGAAAACATCTACAGCAGCAACCTGCCACAGGATGGGGCGTTCGTCATCTTTGGCAACGAGGGACAAGGAATCAGCGCCAAGGTTGCCGAACACGTCAACCAACGGATTCACATTCCAGCCATGCCACGCAAAGGGGCTAAAAGCGAGAGTCTGAATGTAGGCATCGCAGCGGCCATCACCATAAGCGAACTCCGTCGTAGCCACCTCATCAAGTAACAGCCATCATGAACGACCTTCAGGGGCATCGCGACACCAGAGGTTTCACCTTCCACTCGCTTGGACTGGTGCTGCTTGTGCTTCTCATTGTGTATGGTTGTTTCGTGCCTGATCACGGTATTTTCATATTGTGCCTTGCTATCAATGTGCTGATTCATGAATTAGGACATTACTCAGCTGGACGAGCATTTAATTGCGTGGTAAACAACTTATCGGTTTTCTTTGTTCCTGCAATTACCTATAAGGCAAACGAGCGTAGCGCAATCGACGACCTACGTCACAACACCTGGCGCGACACCGAGTGGACCATTGGAGCATTGCCACTGGGTGGATACACCACTTTAGCCAGTGGCAATAAACCCGCATGGCAGCGACTCATCATCAGTGCTGCAGGCATTATTGCCAATGTCCTTACTTTTGGAGCGTGCTATGTCTTAAGCAATCTTAGCCTGCATGGTTTACTTGACCTTTTCATCAACACAATGATGTATCTGTCGATAGTTCTTGCTGTGCTCAACATCTTGCCCTTCTATCCACTCGACGGCGCCGACGTTTGTACAGCTGCCTATGAAATTGCAACAGGACGCCAGCCCTCCAAAACCTTCATGACTGCCTATAAGGTAATAGGCGTGGCTCTCTTCATCTACCTTTTCTACATTAATCCCGAAATACTTGCCACTATTATTGACAAAATCCTACCGTCAGGTATATCTTGAAATTTGACGGCTATTATCATCTTTAATTATCGCCTTATTCAAATATTTTTTGTGGTTATAGGAAAAACGTGTAATTTTGTAGGTTGAATCAACTCCCTGCAACAATCAGGGTATTAAACACGACAAAAACGAAAAACAAGATATAATGAAGAAAACATTATTTATGATGGCTGTGGTAGCACTAATAGCTTTGTGCTCATGCAGTCAGGAGAAGAAAGTTTATCAAGAAGAGACTAACTACCTTCCAGTCAGACTTGAAGGCAGCGACAAGTGGAGTATCATCAACGTTGCTACAGGCGACGTGATTGCCAAGGATGCTTATGTCAACACTCCGTCGCCAGTAGTCGACGATATGTTCTGGGTGTATAACGACAACAACCGTGTCGACATCTACAATGTTGCTGACTGCAAAACACCCGTAAACAAAGAAGTGTTTGCAAGTGCAACATGCTTCAGCGACGGACTTGCCATCGTGAGCAAACCAAACGAGCCCCTCATGATTATCGACAAGAACTGCAACAAGGTGGCTCAACTGTCGCCAAGCATTCTCACTGCATCAATGTTTGCCAACGGCCGAGCAGTGATACACACCGACCTTGACCGATATGGATATATCGACGTTAAGGGCGACACCGTAATTAAGGCCGACATGGGCTTTGCTGCAGGCTTCAATATGGAAGATGTGGCACTGGTTTCGTTCAGCGAGGCTAGCGACAGTGCCAAGGTAATGAGCGTGATCGACATCAATGGCAAGAAACTATATGACCTTGACATGGACAAATATCAGATTCTCACGCCTTACTACCAGATGGGTGTGCTGGTGGTTGCCAAGAACGACTCACTAGTGTGCCTCGACCGTAACGGTAAGGAAGTGGGCAATCCCCTCGAAACTCCCAAGAAAATCAAAGATGCCAACTACCGCGACCGTGTGTATGCAGGCGACGACAAGTATATGGTAATCAAAGGCGACCGAATGGGACTTGTCGACAAAGACAATAATGTGCTCATACCATTTGATTACAAGTTCATACAGAACATCACCCCTACCCGATTTGTTGTGGGAAAAGACAGCGTGATGATTCTTGTTGACGACCACGGCAAGCAGGTGGGAAAGGCCAAGTTTGTCGACTTTAAGCCTTTCAGTGCCGACAATCAGGCAGTGCGTGGCTACATCAATCTTGAGGTGACAGCAGCCAACTTGCTTAGCTTCATCGATGAGGATATGGTGTGCTTCGCCAAGAAAGGTTCCACACTAATGGACGTGAATCAGCTTGTTGGTGTCGACCCAACTCAGTATGTGGGACTCAAGCAAGTTGACCGTCCAATACCACCCATGTTCTGCAGCTACATATTCGACAGCGAGATAGCATCACTCACAGGTGGAGCTGCTGCACCTGCCGACAGCACTATGACAGCAACCACCGACAGCACTATGACCTCGACTGGTCCTCAGGCCGAGTTCAACTATGGTGCCAAACTGCGAGGCGTAGCTATCAACTTCCTAGTGCTTGAAACTGCTCCTGGAACCGAAGAGAAACTATTACAACTCATGAGTAGCGCAATGGGCACTAAGGGATTCAAGCTCAATGCCGACGGCACATTCACCAGCGACGCTGGCACTGCTGTGGTAATGGGCTATGAAAAAGGTGTGTTTAAGTTGTACTACTACTTCGATCCATCGGAGGTTAAGCCATTACCACGCGAGAGCCGTTCTGTTTAATGCACATAATCAAGCTATGAGGTAACAAGTAAGAATAATGACCAACTGATTTGGCACGATTTTTGCTGCTATTCAATATAAAGTATAAAATTAGAGATAACACTTTTATTATTAACTCTTAACAATAGAATATCATGTCGTGCTTCAGAGTATTATTGGCAATTATCTTCCCACCACTTGCTGTGGTCGACAAGGGGTGTGGGTCGTTTCTCATCACTTTCATCCTCACATGTTGTGGATGGGTGCCTGGTGTGATAGCAGCTCTCGTTATCCTCAACAAGGACAATAACAGCAACACTGGCTACAATCAGGGCTATAACCAAGGTTACAACCAAGGCTATAACCAGGGTCAGCACAGCAACCTCTATAGCAATCAACGGCCACCACGTAATCAAAGCAACGGCTGGCAAGGATGGTAACCTATTAACGTGCAATGCAAATGAGTAGCGACAACATAACCCACATGCTAGAACATCGCGGCATCAAGCCCACAGCGGTGCGCATTCTCGTGCTTCGAGAGATGCTGGCATGTAGCGACGCGTTCTCGCTTCAAACTCTAGAGGAGCGACTCGACACCGTCGACAAGTCGACCATATACCGTTGCATCACCCTGTTTCTCACTCATCACCTGCTTCATGCTATTGACGACGGCACTGGGTCATTCAAGTATGCCGTGTGCTCATCGTCTTGCCATTGCGGCGAGGAAGGCGAGCATCTCGACGACCTGCACGCACACTTCTACTGTGAGCGATGCCACCGCACGTTCTGCCTGAGTCGCATCCAAGTGCCTGTGGTAGCTCTGCCCGACCTATTTGTGATTCACGACATTAACTATGTGCTCAAGGGCGTGTGTGCCGAGTGTAACTCATCTACACATTAACGCCATTTGTCGACAAAAAAACCTAATACGCCTCTTTTCAGCCATCTGAAGACTACTATACATTAAACTTATCCCATTAAAAAAGGTCATATTATCGTACGGAACACTTCCCGAACATATAACATCGAAACATTTGCAAACAACAAAATACCACACATTATGGAAAAAAAGAACCTACATTCAATTGCAGTGATTGCCTTGACAGCGGCAGCTTTTGCTCTCGCCATTCCGGGCAATGCACAAGGACGTCGTCCTGGCGGTGGTGGCCCTGGTGGCAGCCGCCCAAGTAGTTCACAAAGCAGCTCGCCGCGAAGCAGCTCATCAAGCATGAGTTCTTCGCCACGCAGCAGTTCACCCAGCATGAGTTCATCGCCTCGCAGCAGTGCTCCACGCAGCAGTTCGCCTAGCATGAGCTCATCACCACGCAGTAGTTCGCATAGCATAAGCTCTAGTTCTCCACGCACCAGCTCACCAAGCATGGACCGTAGTTTTAATCGCCCAAGCAGCAACAACTCGCGTACTATCTCACCAAGCGGCGACCGCCCCAGCAGCAATTTTAATAATCGCCCAAGTGGCAATGGTAACTTCCATGGTGGAGGCAATCCTGGTGGAGGTCGTCCCGGTGGAAACCGTCCAAGCACTGGTGGCAGCACTAACTTTGGTCGCGACAATGCCCGCGCAGGTGTTGGCTCGCCAACCATGAGTGGCAATGTTAGAAACACAACTCCTAGCAGCCAGTTTAACCGTGGCGACATTCGTCCAGGTGGAAATGATCGTCCAGGCGGAAACGGCCGCCCAGGCGGTAACAACGGCGGACAGCCCGGTGGCAACCATGGTGGCAACTATAATGGCGGCAACCACGGTGGTGGACAACCCGGCGGCAATCACGGTGGCAACTACGGACGCCCAGGTGGCAACAATCGTCCTGGTGGAAACCATGGTGGAAACTACGGACGCCCAGGCGGAAATGACCGTCCCGGTGGCAACATGGGTCATCGTCCTCCCGCAGGACGCCCACACCACGGCATCAACCACGGTGGACCTCGCCCCAACTACGACCACTACCGCTGGCACAGCAGTTTCCGTCCACGCGGCCCACGCGATCGCTGGTACGACTACTATCGCTACAACCGCTGGAGTTGGTATCACCCCATCGCTCCTCCCTTGCGTCCTTGGCGCCCACGCGTGATTTGGTACTATCGCCCAGTAATTCCAGTTGGCTACCGCATCTATGCTTCGGCCCCAATCATTACCGGTGTTCTGGGTCTTGAGTTCGGCACTCTGCTCGACGCTTCACTCAACTTCCTATACTACAACGGATACAGCATCGACGGATATCAGGACAACGTAGTTTATCTGCGCGACGTGAACATGATGGGTTACAGCTGGCCCGATGTGATGCTCCAGTATGACAATGGTGGTGGACTGTGCTACGCTGAGTTTGTAACCTCGTCGACCTATCAGGATGACTACCGCTTCAACAACCTGTATAGCAACCTGTGCTCAACCTATGGCACACCCATCAACAGTGGCAACGGTTACTATTCATGGTACGGCGGCAACCAAACAGGTTACATCAATCTTAACTTCGCCTACGATAACGGCCGCTACTACACCGTAATGACCCTGGGCACTTGATAAATAATCTATCCTTCATATATGCTCAACAAACCCCTAAATAACTAATTTAGGACTAATAAAATGGCATCGCTTCGAGATATCTCGAGGCGATGCCTATTTTTGTAGGAATTATGTGTTTTACTTCACTTTCAAGTACACTTTATAAGTATTGCCGTTGTAGTTGGTAAATTGGCCAGTGAAAACACCATTTGGTTTCATTCGTCCAGAAAGAGCACCCGAGTAAACTCCGTTTGATGAATTATACTCATCAAGTGTGATGTTACCGTTGCCATCGATAAATCCATCGAGCTGAAGTGCTCCGTTGGGACCAAACTTTGAGTAGTAGTAGCTTCCGTGCACCTCGCCATTGTAGTTGGTGAGGTCCATTACCACACCCTTTCCTGCGATAGTGCCCACAAGATGCCAGTCCGACTCTCCGAGCACATTGCGCATGATTTCAGGTTCAGGCTTCGCTTCAGGAACTGGAGCAGCTACTTGCTCCCTCACTACCACTGTGTCGGGCGCTGGTTTCTCGATGGGTTCGGATTCCTGAGCAGACTTGTTGCCCTTGCCATAGTCATAGGCCAGAATGCCAACTAAGGCAAGCAGCAACGCAACCACAACACCACATAATATATATATTAGTGTGTTCTTTTTCATAATTCCAGTTTGATTAGTCCTTCTTGGCCTTGAGACAGGTTACTGCGAAGTAAACTATAAGGGCGATATACATGATAAGACCCAGCAAGCTCGACATGCCGTCGCTAAGTGGGCTCTCATACTTGAATCCGCCAAACTTCATCGCAGCGCTCACAACTCCCATCAGGGCTCCACCGGCAATGAAACCGCTGGCAATGAGCGTACCCTTGTCCATGCGTGCCTTGTTGAGTTTCTCGTCCTTGCTGCGAGTGCTAACAAACCAGCTGATGATACCACCAATGAGCAATGGAGTATTCAACTGGAATGGAATGAACATACCCAGCGAGAATGGCAATGCAGGCACTTTAAGCCAGTTGAGAAGGCAAGCGAGGATAGCACCACATATGTAGAACGCCCATGGTGTCTCGCCACCAGTCATCAATGGGTCGATAACTGCAGCCATAGCATTGGCCTGAGGAGCCACAAGCGGAGTTTCGCCTGGAACGGCTCCCTCATAGAATCCATAAGTCTTGTTAAGAATAATCATCACACCACCCACGGTAGCTGCCGAGAGAACGGTGCCGAGCATCTTCCAAGTCTGCTGCTTGGCAGGAGTGGTACCAATCCAGTAACCAATCTTCATATCGGTCACCATGCCACCAGCCATCGACAATGCAGTACAAACCACACCACCAATTATCATTGATGCAACAATGCCTTGCCAGCCTTTAAGACCTACTGCAACGAAGATTCCCGATGCGATAATCAGGGTCATCAGGGTCATACCACTCACGGGGTTGCTACCAACGATTGCAATGGCATTGGCAGCTACAGTAGTGAACAGGAATGCGATAACCACAACAACGATAAATGCCACTATTGCCTGTGGCAAGTTGTGAATCACACCAATCCAGAAGAACACGAAAGTGATTACCAATGCTGCGCAAAGTGCAAACACGAGCGACTTCATTGGGATGTCGCGCTGAGTGCGCTCCTCTTTCTCAACTGTGCCGCCTTTCTTGAACGACTTGCCTGCAAGACCTACGGCGTTCTTAATCACGCCCCACGACTTGATGATGCCTATGATACCACTCATAGCGATACCACCAATACCTATCGAGCGGGCATAGTCCTTAAAGATGTCGTCGGTTGCCATTGCTGCCATGTCGGGGCTGACTGCTGCAAACAGAGGCACAACAATCCACCATATGAAGGCACTACCGGCAAAAATAATGAAGCTATACTTCAAGCCAATGATGAAACCAAGACCCAGAGTGGCCGCACTCACGTTAACCTTGAACAGATACTTGGTCTGGTCGGCAAAGTTCTGCATTGCTGGGATGGCTGTGGTCGAGATAACCTCTTTCCACCAGCCAAACGAACTCATAAGGAAGTCGTAAAGTCCACCCACAAGACCAGCAATGAGAAGCGGTTTAGCCTGCTCACCACCCTTCTGACCCTGAACCAGCACCTGAGTGGTGGCTGTAGCCTCGGGGAAGGGGAAGTCGCCGTGTTTCTCCTTTACGAAGTACTTGCGGAATGGGATGAAGAACAAAATGCCAAGCACACCGCCAAGCAACGAACTGAGGAACACCTCAAGGAAGTTGACGGTCATCTCGGGATACTTCTGCTGCAGGATATAGAGCGCTGGCAGTGTGAAGATGGCACCAGCCACCACAATACCACTGGCTGCACCAATCGACTGGATAATGACGTTCTCGCCAAGCGAATTCTTGCGCTTGGTAACGCCAGCAATTCCTGCGGCGATAATGGCGATGGGAATCGCTGCCTCAAACACTTGTCCCACTTTCAGTCCCAGATAGGCCGCAGCGGCACTGAATATCACCGCCATGATAAGACCCATCGACACCGAGTAGGGAGTCACCTCGGGATAATTCTTCTCGGGGCGCAAGATTGGAACATACTTCTCTCCTTCCTTCAACGGACGAAACGCGTTTTCGGGGAGTTCAATTTGTTCCTGCTGTTGTAAATCTTTCTCGTCTTGCATGTTAGTTTTTTTATTAGTTTATTTAGGTTTTTTGCTTTTTGACCCACAAAGATAATAAATAGTTTTTATTTTTTGGGAAATACTCCTTGCTTTTTCTTTTTTTACCAAAATCGAGCATCACGATTCACAATAAGGGCTGCCCCATCACAATGGAGCAGCCCTTTAGTGTCTCACACCTAATTATCAAGCGAGTTTTTTACTTGATAACAACCTTCACTCCATTCACAACATAGATGCCGGGAGCAAGGCCGTCGATGGTCAATGTGCCACCGCTGATGGTCTCGCTGGCAACCAGGCGACCGTTGAGGTCATAAACACCCACCACTGTGCCATCGGCACCTGCTACGGTAAGGTTGCCATAGGTGTTGGTAATGCTCACGTTGTCGAGAGGCATGCCAACGATGTTGAGGCCAGTGACGGTACCATTGCTTGTCCAGTTGAGATAGAACTCACTGCCTTCAGAGCCAGGACCTGTAGTGTAGGTGTAGGTAGCATGACCACTGGCTTCGTTGGTGCTCTCGTTCACATCCTCAGGCACGAGTACCACAATCTTGCCAGGAATCTGGTCTGGGTCGAGAATGTCGCCCATGTTGTCTGGAGTGACAGTGGTACCACTCTTAGTGAGTATTCCGGAATTGTTAGAGCCCCATTTGCTTATCTTGTCAAGTGCAAGACCATCATCGCCCAGGTGACGGCTGGCAAGCTTGAGGTCCTTGCTCTCCTTGTCAGTGAGAATTGTGCCATTCGGTTCCTCGAGATTCTCGAGCTGGAAGAAGTAAACCTTGTACTCTTGAATCTGATTGTTGTTGTCTTTTACCTTGAATGTGGCGAAATCGGCAACAATTGTGCGGCCGTTGTCACGGCTCTCGATTGTGGCACTGGGAGCGTCACTCAGGTCAATACCGTTAATGTGGTTATGGGCAAACTCGATGTTGGCCAAATTGGTGAAGCTTCCTCCTTGAACAGGTTTAATGCAGTGCAGGTCGTTGCCGTTGGCGCGCGCGTCAATGATGCTGGCTGGCAACGCAAGGTCGCTCAGGCTGTTGCCATAATTGGCATTTGCTATAGGAGTCTCATCAGCGCTAAAGATAGTAGTGGGTTTGATGTTGTCGCCATCGCTACCATCATGGTTAAGGGCTTCGGTTCCATCTAGTTGAGTTCTTGTGTCGCTACCATTGGAAATATTGAAGAACTGCAGCTTGGTGTTGCCACTCAAGTCGATTTCTGGCAACTTGTTGCGAGCCACGTCAAGCCACAGGAGTTCTCCGTTGTTGCTCAAGTCGAGGGCAGTCAGGCTGTTATCGTAGGCACGCAGCTTCTCAAGATTAGCATTATTTGCAATATTGATGCTGCTTGCTTTGATATTCGACACCCACAGGTTCTTAAGAGCAGTGTTGTTCGAAACATCAATGCCACCCCACTTAGTGTTGTTGTAGCCAAACAGAGTCTCAAGCCCGGTCAGCGTGTTCAGGCCCTGGAAGTTGGCCTTCAGCACGGGGTCATTCTGGACATAGAGAACCTTGAGTTTAGGATCATTGCTCAGGTACAAAGTGTCGAGCTTAGTACGGTTGTGTGCGCGAACAATTGGTAGGTCAGAGCAATTCTCGGCAAGCACAGTGCGGATATTCGGGCAATAAGTCACATCGAGAGAGTTCCAATTGGATGTGGTGGCATAGTTCGCATTAGAAGCATGTGTGGTGAAGTTAAGAGGGTTGCCACTTACATTAACGTACTCAAGATAGGGCAAGTCGTTGGCATAAGAGCCAGGGAAGAGCCTAACTTCATTATATCCACTATAACTTAAATCCCAATATCTGAGTTTGCTTGGATAAACATCAGAATCTGCAGTAGATTCATTAGGTCCCCAAAGAACTATAGTCGGATAGCCATCACTGTCAAGATGATCCCAATCTACGTGATGGAATTTCTTTATTGAAGTTGAGATTCCAGTATTACCCATACCATAACGGAGGTCACTTGAACCACTCTTATAATCGCGCATTATTTCACTATCTCCATACATATAACTGCAAGTCAATGTGTCAAGCTCGGTAAAATATCTTATACCGAGCGAGCGCATGTTGTTGTGGTCGGCATGGATTACTTTGAGTTTTGTACATGGAATGAAATACACAAAGGTGTGCCAGCTTGAATAGCCACGATTGTTAGGAGTTTTGTCTTTGGGTTCAGCTGAAAATGTGGGGTTGCTATCAGGATCATAATCTTCCAAATCTTGAACCCAGTCTTTGTTCACCCACCCTGGGTTCATGTGTGTGGGGCCTGCCGAGGTGTTGTGAATATTGGTATAACTAATATCAAGCCACTCAAGGTCCACATTATATTTCAAATCAAGGTGATACAATCCCGTTGTATCATTAAGGTCTTCGGGGCGCAAATCAAATGGACGCTCACGACCTTGCTGAATGGCGAAATGTGTATTCCATTGAGTTTCAGTGGCGTTGACGGCATAAGTTTTGCCACCAACTCTACCATATTTCATGAAATTGCGGCCTTTCTTCTCAAGGATAGCCAGCTTTTCGGCTTCACTCTTTGCTTTTGGTCCAAACGTTGGGTCAGCTTGCCCGTCAATTGAGCGATTGTAGCTCACATCGAGATGCTTGAGAGCAACGTTTCTATAAAGGTGTACACTATCGCGCAAATGATTATAGGCAAGGTCAAGGTATTCAAGAGCGGTTAGACGCTCTAAGCTAGATTGAGTAGGGTCTTTGGGGCGGTAGCCTTCACCCCCTGCAACAACATCAAAATCACTATTAGTGAACGTAGTGAACTCGTTGTGGCGAGCTTGCAGTTTAGTGAGACTTGTAAGACCTTCAAGCGAGTTCTGCTGGCCCAGCTTGTTAAACGAGCTGTTCTCGATATTGAGAGTCTGTAAGTTGCTCAGTTCCTTGATGTAAAGACCATTGTCACTCTCGATAACGCCGTCGGGGCTTGTCTGTGTCAGAGCGGTGTTTCCGTGAAGCTCAATCTCGGTGAGATCGTCATTGCCACCAAGCGCAAGCGACTTGAGCGAGGTGTTGTTCTCGGCCTTAAACTTGGTGAAGCCATTATTACCCAGGTCAAGACCCACAAGCGACGTGGTCGGCAAGGTGTAAGCCCCACCACCAAAGTTGTTGTTCTGGGCGTAAAGGTAATGGATGTTGCTCTCACTTACATTTATGTCACTTAGCTGGTTGTTGTTCATTACAAGTGTGGTAAGTGTCGAGATGCCTGTAGTAGGAACATCGGTAAAGGCGTTGTTCGTTAAATCGAGTTTATATAACGAAGTCGCACCAGTAGCTGTAATGGTAGGCATAGTTGCCTGTGTCAAGCCACAATTAGTGATAGCAATATTTGCCAAATGTGTGTTGTTCGTGATGTCAATAACACTTGGACAGTGAGTGTTGATATTTAGTTGGGTCAAAGTTGCGCCATGATTATTTATAATCAACGTGTCAAGAGCAGGGAAACTAAATGTGTGACCATTCACATTTGTGGTTCCGTTGCTCAAATTCAGATACTGAAGTTGAGTGTGAACCTCAGGTTTTAAATGGTTCCACATATCAGAAGCTAATGCAGTACAACCGCTGAAATCAGCATGCTTAAGGTTTGGACAATGATCGAACGAGCCATAGTCGTAGGCCGTACAGCTCTTCATTATAATGGTCTCAAGCCCTGTCTTATCTGTTACGTATAAATAATAAAGATTAGAATTATTGCTCACATCAATATACTTGAGGTTTGCACCACCAGCACCTTCAAAATGTGTTTTATTGAGAGCGTCGCGCGTAAGACCACAATTGCTAAGATTTATATACTCCAAATGAGCACCATTCTTTAAAGTTGACATACTTTCAAGATTTGGATTGTTCTTAGCACTAAAAACTCTTAGTTTTGGCAAAACTGAGCTACTAGAACCAATACCAATGCCACCACCACTAGTGCCACCAAAATCACAATCATCAAGAATAAGCTCTTCAAGGTTTGAAAAACCTAATATATATATCCTTCCAGAACCCAATGTGTAGTTTGATTCAGTATAACTCGACATGGTGGTTTTCAAACCACTATTTTTACTCAAGTCAAGTATTCGTAATGTGGATTGTTGAGGAGAATATCCAAAAGTTGTTATTTCGTTATCTCTTGCATAAAACTCTTCAAGCTTGGTGAAAAGATTTAATCCATTGACATTTGTAACACCTTGATTGCTTACATCAAGTACAGTTATGTCAGAAGGCGTAAATGCCTCATTCTCTTGTACGCCAAGTGCACTTGTGATTGCTTGCCTGAAATTGGCATCGCCGAAATAGGTGGAAGAGTTAGTTATTCTATTGGCATCGATTGTGGCCACACAATCAGTTCCTGTGCTATAAAGATAGTAATAACCTCCATTAGTGAAATCCAAATCAGCAGTTTGAGTACCAGCATAGTTTGTAAAAATTATTTTTGTGAAATTCTTTGGAGATTCAACTGGACCAAATTTATATACACTTTTACCAGTTCCATCATCACCAACTGAAACCATCTCGGTTCCAGGCCATGCTGAGTAATCACCATCGCCAAAAATATAAGCGTAAACCTTGTCCCAATTATTTGTATTTACAAAATAAGCATAGTAGCCATTGCTTTCATATTTAACACCATTAGGTAAAATACCATAAGCTTGTGTGATACCATTATAATTAAAGAAAACTTCACCAGTAATTCCATAGAAATCAACTGACTTTGTGGAACTGTTTGTTGCAAACAACAGATTGATTGAATTTTCTTCAAATGTTCTTGTGTAGTAAGTGATACCATTTACCACCTTTGTCTCAGTCATTTCATCGCCTGGAAATTCATTGGCTGTGAGTTTGTTTTGATTATTATCCCAAGCGTAAATAAACGGGGCAGATGAGGTCTTTACATTTACAGTAACGTCTGCCCATGCTTGCGTGCTCAAGGCGGCGGCCAGTGCCAAGAGCAGCATGGCGCAGTGTTTAGTTAGTAATTTTTGTTTCATATTGTATTTAGTTAAATGGTTAATATTTCCTTATATTTTATGTAAAAAACACGGCAAATATATCAATAAAACTTGTAAATCCAAAGGAAATAGGTCAAATTTTTAAATAATTATCAACGTCATCAATCAAATTTTCAACAAATCGTAAGAGCAACCAGCGCTTGCATAACCCTTATAAAACAACAGAATCCTGTTATTTCAACCTTGTTTATGCTCTCAGCAAGCAATTATATTTGCTCACACGCGCGTTCATTGACATATTGCACCCCATTGCCGAGGTTCATCTCTTCCCTCTCGCCCAATCACCTTTCAACTTATAACCTAAACAATCTGTCCCACCCAATACGAAATATTAAGCAAAGCAACACACACTCCTTAACATCTAAAATAGATTTCAACCATAATGATTGCAAACCCTCAAAACACAAAAATAAAAAACACAAAAAGTGTCCCACCCAGTCCCTTTCACAAGACCCACAACTTACAATCTGAAAGCAGAAAAACAAAACAACCGGCCACTTGCGTGGTCGGTTGCTCGCTGGCGGAGAGGACAAGATTCGAACTTGCGGTAGAGTTACCCCTACGGCAGTTTAGCAAACTGCTGGTTTCAGCCACTCACCCACCTCTCCAGTGCCATTAGTGCTGAATCAAAAAAAGTGAAAAATATTTTTTGAGACCCTCTTTTGTCTGCACTCGCTCAAGCACTCCTGTTATTTCTTTGCGCCCTTGATAGTGCTGATTATCAAAGCGAAATCCTCATCGGTCACCATTGGGCCGCTAGGTAAGCACAAGCCACGGGCGAATAACTTCTCGCTCACGCCGTTAACATAGGCAGGAGCATCCTTGTAGACTGGCTGCAGGTGCATTGGTTTCCACAATGGGCGAGACTCGATGCCTGCTTCATCAAGAATGATGCGCAACTGGTCATAGTCGATACCGAACTTCTCGGGATCAACAGTGACAGTGTGCAACCAGTAGTTTGGCTCCATATCGTCCTCGGGCGCCACATGAAGTGTGATGCCATCAACATCGGCAAGTCCTTGAGCATAAATGTCGCGTGCACGCACATGATGAGCAATGTGCTCGTCGACGATTGTCATCTGGCCACGACCTATGCCGGCGCATATGTTTGACATGCGATAGTTGAAGCCTATGTGCTCATGCTGATAGTAAGGGAATGGCTCGCGAGCCTGAGTGGCAAAGAACAGGATGCGCTTGGCAGCCTCCTCGTTGGGGCAAATAAGCGCTCCACCTCCACTAGTGGTAATCATCTTGTTCCCGTTGAACGACATCACGCCGTAGTCGCCAATTGTGCCAACCACCTGACCACGGTAGCGAGTACCAAAGCCCTCGGCAGCGTCTTCAAGCACAGGAATCTCGTAACGGCGCGCCACGTCCATTATCTCATCGATATAGGCTGGCATTCCGTAAAGATATACTGGGATTATGGCCTTGGGCTTACGACCTGTCTTGGCGATACGGTCCTTGATGGCTTCCTCAAGCAGATTGGGATCCATGTTCCAAGTGCCGGGTTCACTGTCGACAAACACAGGAGTTGCACCCTGATAGACAACAGGATTGGCACTTGCGGCAAACGTGAACGACTGGCAAATCACCTCATCGCCGGCACCCACACCCAGGGCAACTAGTGCTAGATGAATGGCTGCAGTACCGGCACTCAGTGCCACCACCTTCTTGTCTAAAGTGCGTCCATCATCACAATGGTTAATGAACGACTCAAGATCTTGCTCAAAACCATTCACATTTGGACCCAGAGGAACCACCCAGTTGGTATCGAACGCCTCCTTAATAAACTTCATTTCTTCGCCTGTCTCACTCATGTGTGCCAGGCACAACAGAATTCGCTTTTTATCTGCCATATGGTTTGATTGTAAAGTAATATTTAAAATCTAAAGCTACACTCATTATTAGCCCACAAAAGTAATTAAAAATAATGGCAACAACAAAATTTCAGTTTCAAAAAGATACAATCTGGCTCAAAAGCCGAACACGAAATAATAATAAAGAATAATATTAATATAATAATAATTACTATCTTTGCAAAAAACATAAACTAAAAAGAACATGATTATTATGACTCATCTATTAAGTGTCACTTGAAAGCAGTTGAATTAGATGCCGGTCTAAATAATGACAACATTCTTTATGATGCTAATGATAAATTGACTGCACTTTTTTTGAAAGAAGATTATTATGTGTGAAAATTATTCGAATTTCCTTGGAAAGTACCAGAAAATATGTTATTTTTGCAAAAAGTACAGCTGAGGCAGTAAAGCAAGCCTTAATAAGTATAGAAAAATAAATTATCAACATAAAATGTTTATCCTTATGAAGCATAAAATATTACTCGTCCTAATGGCGATTGCCTTGATGACTATGAGTGCAAGCGCTACCAAAATCTATGTGTGCGGCACTAAGATTACAGGTACCACCAGTTTCTCGGCAGGTGGTGGCACGGTGTATTTTAACGCAAGTAGCAATACGCTGACAATCAGTAATGTGTATTACCTTAAAAGTGGCAGCAGCAACAATGGTATCAGCGTTGACGAATGTGATAATAATTTGACTATCAATTTGGTGGGAAACGTTACCTTTGGCATTGGTGATGCCGATGCTGTGCTGCTCAAGAGCAGCGGCAAGAGCGCTACCATTACTGTGAGCGGTTATGCTCATTTCTACACAAGTAGCAGCGGCCACGCTGGCTTGAAACTCCAAAGCCAAGATGTCGCGATTAATGGCTCGGGGCAATTAGATATTGAACACATCAACAGCTCTACTTCGGTAAATGCTGTCAATGCTGTCAAAGGTGGCACAGGCACCGAGAATATCAAATTTGGGATTAAAAAGTGTACCTTGAAGTCTAATGGTGCAAGATTATACAATCTAAATGATGTGACTTTCAATCCCACTGGAAATTTCGGCAGCGACGACTATTCCACCTATATTACTTTTACATATTATAGCTCTGATAGTTCTTCTCCCCACGCATCAAATATCTCAAATTTTTACAAAGGAACAGGCGTGAAGTTGCTGAAGCCCCTTTCTTATTATAATGAGAGCCTTAATTTCTTGACAGTCAACAATTTTTCCACCGAGGCAGTCGTCGCAGATGTCTCGCCAGTGGCGGTATTCAACAGTTCTTATTTCCCCGATGCGAACTTCCGCAGCTATCTTTTAGGACTATACTCCAAAGGCTACATTACCACTAGCGATGTAAACGCAAGGACATCAATGACCATCTCGGGTAAATCTATATCTAACCTGCAGGGTATAAACTATTTCAGCAAACTGACATGGTTGGATTGTAGTAACAATAACTTGACTGATCTATATAATGTGCCAACATCCCTACAGACCCTTTACTGCCAAAACAACAAGATAACATCGTTTAATTACTTGCAAAACTGCAGCTCACTTAAATCTTTGAATTGCAGCAACAACCAGATATCTTCGTTGACTAATTTGCCCACCAGTATAGAGTTTTTGGACTGCTCGAGCAACAAGTTCACTATTTTGGATTTTTGTAATACAAGCGATCATATGTACACTAAATATTACAATTTGAAAACATTGAATTGCTCGAATAACACCCAGCTCACCGAATTATGGAATAGTGACTTTGGTACTGGTGGTGCCGCATTAACCTCATTAAATGTCTCGGGATGCACTAGTTTGACACAAATAAGATGTGAATACAATAAACTCACGTCGCTATCTTCGCTGCCAAGCAGCCTAAAAATCTTAAACGTTATGGGAAATCAGCTCACTTCGCTGCCCACATTGCCTAGTGGATTGGAAACGCTATCTGCTTCTAGTAACAAGTTTACGTCATTCTCGCTCTCAAACCATAGCTCTATAAAATTTCTTCAAATTGGCAACAACCCAAACTTAACCTCTTTAACTATCAACAATAACAGCAAGTTGGAAAAGGTATATGCTTATTATACCACGTCATCTTGCACCATCAATTGCAACAACAATAGCAAATTGACACTCTTGAATGTGGAAGATAGTCCAGGACTGAAGACACTCAATTGCTATGGCAATGCTGCTTTGACATCGCTAGGGGTCACTAACTGCTCGTCATTGACTACTCTAGACTGCCACAGCAACGCATTGACAGGTATCATAGGTCTCTATAGTTGCACGGCACTGACCACGCTCGACTGCGGTTACAACCAGCTGAGCTCGCTCGATGTGAGCAGCTTGAGTAACTTGACTGTGCTCAACTGCCGTACAAATAAGCTTACATCCCTTAACGTGTCAAACAAGACAAAACTCACACAATTAGAAGCACAATACAATCAGTTGACCTCAATTAACGTTCAGGGCTGCTCTTCGTTAAATTACTTGATGCTTGAAAGCAACAAGCTGTCCTCACTCTCGGTGCAGGGCTGCAATGCGTTGCGCACTATTAACTGCTGTTTAAATAAAATCAGTGCATCAGGGGCCAATACGCTTATCAACAGTCTGTGTACCATTCCATCAGGTAGCCAAGGTGCTTTACGATATATCTTTCCAGGCTATTCCTCGGCTTCTTACGTAGAAAATAACGTAAATCTCACCGATGCTCAAGTAAGGTCCGCCCGCAACAAGCGTTGGATGCCATATAAGTTTGTGTCTGGAACTGGCTGGGTAGAGATACCTGTTAACACAGCAATCCCTGGCGACGTGAACGGCGATGGGCACATTAGCAGCGTTGATGTCACAGCACTTTACAACTATCTGCTCAATAATGACTCCAGCGATATAGTGAATGGTGACCAGGACGGCGACGGGCACATCTCATCGGTCGACGTAACTGTGGTCTACAATATTTTGCTGGGTAATTAAACCAGAATTTTAATTATTAGCTTTTTACTAAATGCCTAATCTATAATCACAGCAATGGTTTAGATTTTATGGTGATTCTGAATTATCTAGCCCCTCTTAGCTCCGCAGATAAAATAATATAACAAAAATAGCATATTATGAAGAAAATACTTTTTTTGATGATTGCAGCAATGATGGTGCTGTCGTCGAGTGCCACCAAGATATATGTGTGCGGTCAAAAAATCACGGGCACCACATCCTTCTCTGCTGCGGGTGGAACAGTTTCTTATGACAATAGCACCCGAACGCTGAACATTACCAATGTGGATTACACCAAGACTGGCAGCAGCAACAACGGAATCAGCGTGGATGAGGTGTCGGGTAATCTCACCATCAATTTGTATGGCACAGT
The DNA here is from genome assembly GCA_902762385.1 of uncultured Bacteroidales bacterium. Lineage (GTDB taxonomy): Bacteria > Bacteroidota > Bacteroidia > Bacteroidales > Muribaculaceae > Sodaliphilus. The sequence goes on from CACWNQ010000003.1 coordinate 153,821, forward strand.
GAAGTTTACAATCGGTGATGCCGATGCCGTTCTCTGCAAATGCAAGCTCAGTGGCACGACTCTTACCACGACCATTAATGTCTATGGTAACGCCGAATTCATATCTAAAAGTAGTGGCCATGCTGGCTTGAAGCTACAGGATGGTGATGTTAATCTTCAAGGCAATGGCACATTGAAAATCACGAACACCAATAGTAGCTCCTCGGCATGTGCAATAAAAGGCGGTGCTGGCACCGAAAATCTTCTATTCAAAATTAAAGACTGTACCGTTCAGTCTAATGGTCCAAGATTATATCATTTGAAAAATGTGAATTTTGATAAAACTAGCTATTATGGATCTGGGGACTATAGCACCATGAGCACCAAGATTACATTTAAGCCGGGCAACAGCAGCACTGTGCATGCCAGCAGCATCACCAATATAAATAATTCTAGTGGCGTGGGCTTTCTCTTGCCGATAGATTATTATAATAGAACAATAGCATTTCTAAGTTCCAACAACCTTATAGGTAATGAGGTGCAGATTACGGATTACAAACCAAGTGTGGTAATGACGTCAGACTACATTTCCGACGCAAACTTATTAGATTATCTGCGGTATCTGGAGCCAAAAGGCTATTTGACAGTTAGCGAAATGATGAACTTTACATACTTGAATACAGCAAACAAGTCTATATCAAGTCTGGATGGTTTAGAACAATTTTTAAGTCTGAAAGAACTGATATGCAACAACAATAATCTGACCTCTTTAGATGGAGTACCAGACTTTCTTCAGATTCTTAACTGCTCAAACAACAAGATTACATCGTTATCCGTTTTACATTGGTGTAATTCGCTGGAAACATTGAATTGCAGTAATAACCGAATCACCTCGTTGGACAATTTGCCTTATTATATAAAGTCTATAGATTGCTCCAACAACTTGCTTTCGGGCATGGTAACTATAAAAGATCGTAGTTCGTTGAAAACTTTAAACATAAGCAATAATAGTATTACTCGTTTGGATTGCACCAATAATAGCCTGACAAGTCTCTACGTAACCAACTGCACTAATATGTTCATGCTTGAGTGTCAAAACAACTATTTGACTTCACTCAACGTGTCGAGTAATACTGCCTTGAAAAACCTATATTGCGGCTCAAACAAGTTAACATCTTTGCCATCATTGCCAAATAATATTTCGATAGTTGATGTCCAAAAGAACCAAATTAGCTCAATATCATCATCATCATTACCGCAGAGCTTAACAGCATTAGATTGTTCCAACAACAAGTTAACTACGCTGCAAATTGTAGGAAAGCCAAACTTAACATTACTAGATTGCAGCAACAACACATCTCTGACCAGATTGGAGTGTCGTCAAAATGCTTTGTACAATCTTGACGTGTCAGGGTGTACGGCATTGACCGAGCTTTATTGTAACATAAACCAGCTTCCCCAACTGTCGTTGTCGGGATTGAATGCGTTGTCTTTGGTGCAAATTAATGGTAACCAAATCAAAACATCGGCGATGGAACTCCTGATTAACAGTTTGCGAACCATTCCAGCGGGCAGTACAGGTAAAATTTATGTGCTCGTGAGGAACAACTCGGATGAGGGCAATGAAATCACCACGTCACAAGTGACAAAAGCACGCAGCAAGCGCTGGATTCCTTATCACTTAAATAATAATAATTGGGAAGAGATTCAAGGCTATATTCCTGGCGACGTGAACGGCGACGGGCACGTTAGTAGTGTGGATGTTACCGCTCTTTACAACTATCTGCTTAACGATGACAGCAGCGATATCGTTAATGGCGACCAAGATGGCGACGGACACATAACCTCGACCGACATCACAGTGATTTATAATCTCCTTTTAGGAAACTAAAAGTTAAATCACATAGTGATCAGGCACTGCGGCATCTCAACAAGCTGCGGTGCTTGTTGCAACATTAGGAAGCACTTGTCCCACGCCAGGGCTGATCTACCATTATTGAAAAAAAGAGGCGGAACCTATCTCTTCGATAAGGTTCCGCAACTCCTTTTCCAGACTCGCTGTCGGTTTGATATGCCGTCTTTAGGGCACGATCTCCCCGACAGGTAATAGCGCCTGGATTGATAGTCGGTGGCGCAAACTCTTCGTTTACACCCCGTGCCATCGGTAAAAATATGTTGTTATATATATTGTTGTTATGTTACCGACCCTCCGCTGGATCAAAATGCCAGCTGTCTATATGGGTCGGTCGTTTATTGTCTATATATTAGGGTTTAATGAGATTCTGAGGTTCTTGTCCATTTAAAAATAATTCTAACATTCGTTCTGCATTCTCCTCTTCGGTAACTTTTTTTGTATAGTGTGGTTTTTACATTATAAAAACACTATGGTTATAAAAACAGCATTAGTAAAGAAAATCACTACTCGGTTAATAAGTCGCTAAAAAGTCGCCAAAAACACATATAACTAACCCACCAAAAGAATGACAATTTATTGATTATCAAACCTTTGGTGGGTTGTGTTTTGTGCGCCTGATAGGAGTGAGAAGTTGCACAACAAAAAACAATAAGACATAACGACTGTTCATTTTCAGGCACTTGGGGTGTCTCAAAATATCTTATTGTGTCATAAAATGTCATGAACTACAAAAAAAGGGGGAGCGCACGCTCCCCCATGTCATAGCCTAAGACAACGTTCGGTGTCGCTGGCTTTGTCATTTGTTTGATACTTTCCCTGAGTTCCACCGACCATTTGGTGTTTGAACTTCTTTTCAATGGTAACGCTTGCCCAAGTGCCAAAATCATCAGCATGGCATTGCACCGCAAATAAGAAAACGAGCAATGCAATGCCAGTGACAACGATAAATGGTGTAAAAAATGATTTATCCTAATTCAGTTTGGGTCAAATTAAATGATATTTGCCCAAAACATACAAAACACCATAGCCCACCGCCATGCTGATGATACCTACTATCAGACCTATTTTGGTCATGTCTTTCTGATTTACAAGATTTGTGGAGAATGCCAATGCATTGGGTGGCGTGCTGATTGGTAGCACCATGGCACTTGACGACGCGATAGCCACACCAATGAGGATAGTAGGGATGCCTCCAATTATATCCAGTTTGTCACCCATCGCTGAGCACACCACGGCCAAAATTGGCATAAGTAGCGCTGCTGTTGCCGAATTGCTTATAAAATTGGACAAAATATAACATAAAATGCCCGAAAGTAACAATATGAGCACAGGCGAGAACTCGCCGAATGGTATGCTTTTTACGGCATTTTCGGCAAGACCCGAAGCATTCAGGCCATAGCCAAGTGCAAAACCTCCTGCAACCATCCAGATAACACTCCAGTTGATTTCTTCAAGATCATACTTATTAATAACTCCTGTCATTGTAAATACTGCAAACGGAATGAGCGCTACCGTGTAAGAATTGATTCCCGTAATGGAGTCGGTAAGCCACAATAGCACGGTTACAATAAAGGTCACAATGACGATGTTTTTATGGTTGCTCTGTTTGGCGTTGCTCTCTATCTCAAGATAAATAGTCTTTTGACTGAATGGGAACAACTTTTTAAGCAGATACCAACCGATGAACAATAGCACTATTACTAATGGAAACATAAACATCATCCACTCACCAAATCCCATGCCCATGTTTAGGCCTTCAGGATCATTAAGAAACTTCAAGGCTATAGTATTAGGAGGTGTGCCTATTGGTGTGCCCATGCCACCGAGATTGGCTGCAACAGGGATTGACAGAGTCAAAGCGATGCGCCCTTTACCCTCGGGCGGCAACTGCTTGAATACTGGCGCAAGAAACGTGAGCATCATGGCTGCTGTGGCTGTGTTGCTCACAAACATAGAAAAGAATCCCGTAATAAGTATAAATCCAAGCAGCACATTCTCGCTCTTGGTGCCGAAAGGTTTAAGGAGAATTCGAGCCAATTGGGCATCCAAACCTGTCTTTGTCGCAGCAATGGCGAGAATGAAACCTCCAATGAATAGCATAATCACAGGGTCGGCGAAACATGCCATGATATCCTTGTAAGACAACAGCTTGCCCACTTTTTCTTCATCAACCATGAAGTTGATACCACTGTTGGAGGTGAACAACAGCATCATTACTATTATGGAGACTGAAGTTGCCCACGAGGGCACAATTTCCAAAATCCACATTAATGTAGCGAAAGCAAAGATGGCAATAATTCTTTGCTGCACAATTGTAAGCCCTTCGATGCCAAATGCGCTTGATGGCAAGTTCCACAAGAGCAACGTGGCCAAAAGCACGATTGCTGATTTAATGATGATCTGGTTTCTTTTTGATGGATGAAACCTGTTATCAGCGCGAGTACTGTGATACTCCTTAACCAAATTAAAGCCAAGAAAACTCTTAAACATAGTTTTTTATCAATTTTTTGTTTTTTACTCAAAATGTTAATTAATGGTCGAAACCGTTTCTTGAAAGTACGCCTTCCTGATAGTAATGCTTAATCTCTTTCATCTCTGTCACAAGGTCTGCATAGTCAATCAGTTCTTGAGGAGCGTAACGTCCTGTGATGATAATTTCGGTGAATTCATTTCTCTTGTTGAGCACGTCAATAACCTCTTGGACAGTCACAAAGCCATAATATATAGCCAGACACAGCTCGTCAAGCACGATAACATCATAGCATTGTGATTCAATTATAGTCTGGCAGTGGTCAAGTGCGGCCTTTGCTGCAGCCTTGTCATTCTCATCGGGTTCTCGGTCAAGGAAACAACCAAATCCCAGTTGCTCTATCTCAACATGCTTACAGAAATTAACTATGCCAGTTTCATTGTATTTCTCATTCTTTATGAACTGACCGATGTAGGCCGTCTTGCCTGCACATAATGCTCTCACCACGATGCCAAAAGCGGCAGTCGTTTTTCCTTGTCCGTTGCCTGTGTAAATCCTGACATAGGCTTTCTCTGTTTCTTTCATTTTACTCTTGTTTTTTTCAATGGAAAGGTCACACCCAAAAATGCAGTGCAACTTAGATGTGACCAACCATTGAAGTCTAGTTACTATATAATGTGCTGTGTGGCAGAACACAATGACACATCTCACATCCAAGATTGCTTTGGACGTGGAAACAAAGAAGATGCAGGCGTAAATATCACGCAACAATACACCCCTTGCAAGAATTTAATGGGGATTGATACCGCGTTAGGTCCTTGTTCTGTCTCTAATCCACGAGAGCCAAAAGCAATATGTCCAACTTGGCAGGTCTTCTGACTTATCCCATTGTCGGCACGGCCTTCCCATCAATGATGACAGTGACGCTATGTGTGTGACAACTTAAAGGGGAAATACAGCAGCGGGTCTGTTCAGGATTCTCACCTGATTCCCTTTTAATTCACGCTATGTGAAACCAAATTTTCGACTGCAAAATTACTACTTTTATTCAAACTATCAAAGCTTTTCGGTCTATATTTGAGTTCATATTTGATTATTGCCAAAATTGTATTTTCTCATTCGTGTCGCATTGCTCACCACGTAACAAAAACACCCTGCAATCAAGCACTAAAGTTGGTTGCAGGGTAATAAAATGATATTGTTAAAATGAGCTACAGTGTTATTTCTCAAATGTGATTAAAACACATGCTTGAACGTTTTTACCGAGCCATCATCATAAGTCACAACAATGATGTTGACACCCTTCATTGGTGTAGCATTTTGGACGCCAAGAGTGTTGTAATACTGGATATCAACTACACTATCATCGATTACAAGGCTCTTGATAGCAGTCACGCCATCGGTAGTGAAAGAATTGTCACTTGAAGTGTAAATAACGTTATCATTTTCATCAAGTGCCTTAACACGGTAGGTGTAGGCTGTAGTGCTCTTGAGGCCATCAATGTTGGCAGTGAGAATACCGTTCTCGTCGATTGCGGCATCTACAGTAGAGGTTTCTCGACCTTTCTTTGAGTTATCATCTGTCTCAAAATACTCAACGACAAACTTGCTTACGCTCGCCATGGCGTGCTTAGAGTTGTATTTCTGGAATGTTGCGGGAACGTTCTCCTCTTGTGCATAGGTGAGTTGTGGGTTGAGAACCAAAGTAGCTGAGTTTGCCGTCACATGAGTTTCTTCATCCTCAACGACATCCATGCCATTTATTTCGAGTTCGCGCAAAGTGCAGTCTTTCCATATGTTGGCTTCCTCATAGGCAGCTTTTGTGCCATTGAGCACAGTGACATTGGCATAAGCAGTACCACTTTTGGTGCATAGAGCATAACGGCTTGTCAAGTTGAGTGGTTGCTCCATGGTGGACCATACCATTACAGAATCGTGATAGTAGAAATTGCTTGTTCCGAGCGAAGTGAGAACAGGTGAAAGAACTACATCAGTAAAGTTTGTGTCATAGGCCAAAGCACTAGATCCAATGCTAATGAGTTTGTCACCAAAATCAAACGAAGGAAGACTGGTACACTTGTTGAATGCGTTAGCTCCAATGGTCTTGAGTTTTGGTTCAAAGTCAATGCTGTCCAAAGTGGTGCAACCTGCAAAGAGATAGTTAGGCACATCTTCAAAACGTCCCAATCCAGTCACTTTCTTTAGGTTAGTGCAGTTTTGGAACACATAAGGCTGCAGCACTTCAACGTTTTCGGGAAACTCTACCTCATCAATTGTGAGGATGCCGCTAAGCGACGACTGTCCGAGATATGTCAAGTTCTGAGGAAGTGGCAGCACAATGAGGTTAGAGCAGTTGCGGAAAGCGATATCACCAATGGTGTCAATACTTTCAGGAAGATTAAGGTTTACAAGTGCTTTACATCCATCAAAAGACTGTTTGCCAATCTTAGTGGCTTGCGATGAAATGTGTACTGTCTCTAAGCCTAAGCAGTTCATGAACAACTTGTCTGGAATAACAGTAAAACACTCAGGCAGTTGTATCTCAGTGATGGCATTACAAGAAGTGAAAGCACCTTCTCCTATTGATGTCAATGAGTTGGGGAAAATTACGGTCGTCAAACTGGAACAGCTGTTAAACACATCTTTACCTAAAGTAGTAACACCTTCTGGGATTTCGATCTCGATGATAGCCTTGCAGTTATAGAAAGTGCCTTGTGGCCACTCAGTAACCGATGCTGGAAGTTCCACATCTTGAAGGACAGAACAACCCTTGAACACCTCAATACCAATAGAATTGACCGTAGAAGGAATGTTGATTGATTGAAGACCTGAGCATCCCCAGAAAGCGCAATCAGGTATTGTAGTCACAGCCTCAGGCCAATTGAAAGATGTGAGGGCCTTGTTTACCGCGAAGGCATATTTTCCTATCTCGTTAACAGTCTCTGGCAAGTTGATTTGTGGCAATGCTGTCCCGTATAAAGCATACTCACCCACTTTCTCAAGAGCTGTTGGCATTGTAGCCGATGCGAGCTTAGAGCAATAGTTGAAAGCATAATTTCCAATACGAGTGACACCTTCAGGAATGTCAATAGCCTCAAGAGCCGAGCAAGACATGAACAATGAGTCAGGGATTTCGGTCATATTGCTTGGCAATGTCACTGATGTAAGCTTGTTGGCGCTACGGAAAGCCTGTGGTGCAATGCTTGTCACGCTTTGTGGAATAACGAGCGTAGTGAAGCTACTATTGTTGCAAGAGAAAAATGCATTCTTACCAATGCTTCTCATCATGCCGTCTTCGATGGTGACGCTTGGCAAGGTGTTGGCTCCATAGAATGCACTGTCGGCAATAGCTACTACCTTGAATATCACATTCTGGTGATTTACAGTTGTTGGTATGTTTATAGCTTCGGTATAGAAGGCACGGTTGGCGGTCTGTATTGCACTTGCTGTATTGGCTGTAGGAGTTGCATAGGTCACTACAACTTCCTGGCTCTCTGCATCGTTGGCAATAACTTTGTAATTGACACCCATCTTAGCGAAAATATCGCCCACATAAACTGGAGCGGCAACCTCGTTAAAGTTGATAAAGTCTTTCCACACATTGGCTGCCTTGTAAACGTCGATATAACCAGCTGGAACAGTTAGAGTTGCGCTGTTGCAAGTTGCTGCGTCGAACGCCTCATCACCACAAGTTGCCGGGGTGAGGCTCATACTCTTGACAGCCGTTAAAGGACATCCAGCGAATGCCCCAGCACCAATAGTAGTAACACTGGGGTTGATTTCAAGAGTGGCAATTTGTGATCCATTGAATGCATTGTCACCAATAGCAGTTATATATTCAGGAACCACAAGACTAGTCATTCCTGTTCCAGCAAAAGCTCCATCAGGAATAGTGCTTATTGCCTCGGGAAGCATGATTGAAGTCAGGTTTGAGCAACCATTAAACACATTCTCTCCCATCTTCTTGAGCGATGATGTGTAGGTGACACTATTGATGGCTGAATTTTGGAAAGCACTGTTTCCCAAGCTTGTAGCACTCTCTGGAAGCACTACACTAGAGAGCGATGGAGTGTTGGCAAAGGCATTATCATCAACTCCCACCACCTCATAAGTGATATCATCCACTTGGAATGAGGCAGGAATAGTAATGTTGCCTTGATACTCTATGTTACTGCCCTCAAAAGGAGCCGACACCATTACAGTCTTGTGTGCGTCGCTCCATCCCTTGAGAGTGTAGCAGATACCGTCAATTATAAACTCTCGCTGAGCGTCATCGGGGATAAGACTTGGAGCACTGACAATGGGTTTCCAGCTATAAGAGCCCATGCCTCTGGCAAAATTCCATCCATCACAGCAGCCATCCACAAGTTTACGGCCGCTGGCGCCAGTGCTGGCATACGACCAGCTGGCAGTGACCGACGACTTGATATAATAACTCCAGTAACTGCTATACCATCCTGAACCCCAGAAGTCAGTAGCGTCGGCAGCTGAATAGTTGTCGAAGTTATTATAACTTGTGGTGGTGAAGATGCCATTCTCGTCAGGCTCGATGCGATTGCCATTGAGAATGAGAGCGATATCGCCATTGCCATCAACGTCCCAACCAAAACCTGCGATAACCGATCCATAGGAGGTGCCACCCATAGTGAGGAAATACAGGCGAGGATTGTTTGAAACAATAGCATCAATCATGTCAATGCCATAGGCTGTGCCATCCCATCGGTAGCCAAAAGCCATAGCACTAGTCTCGCCATCAACATTCCACTGAATAACCATCATTGCCTTGTTGGCACCTTCGCCACTCCAGTTCTGGATGTCATCAAAGGTGAATGTTGAAGCATCGTCGAGCAATTGTGCGGGAGCGCGTTGTATGTCGTTGCGCAAAACGCCCTGCACTTTCACTTGCGCCACGCTAAAAAGCGACAAGCACAAGAGAGTTGTTAAGAATAAAATTTTTTTCATGATGTGAAAAATTAAAAGATGTATAACTCAGTTATCTGTAAATTTTTTTTGTTGAAGTGCGGCTACCATCGCTATAGGTAGTAACTATGGTGTTAAACCCAGAGAATGGAGTGTTGCTTTGAGTGCCATTGAGATTATAGTAAGTAGAAGTTATGGCATGACGTTCGGTCTCTAACCTCTCAACAGGTGTTGGGATAGAGCTGTCCTCAGGAAACAGGATCATTGATGAGAACCAGTAACGTCCATTCATGGGTATGGTCTTTGTTATATCACCACTCTCGGCATTGATGAAGTTGATGTTGTAATTGGTATTGGAGTAGCCCTTGAATGTCACCGCTATTAGTTCCCCTGTTTTGGGTTCCAATGCCACACATGGAGCGTACATCTGGTAGCCATTGGTGAAGTTGACAAATTTCTGTGTAAAAGTATCTGTCGACAGGTCATATCGGCTCAGGTAATTTATCAACGATGCGGCATTATAATACAACGAGCTGCCCTTCACTGCTGGCTTGCTGGGCTGCCACGCACCCCATGTTGCAGAGCAGGACATGGGAACAGTTGTTTCTTTTACTATGCCTTCGGAGTTGATTTCGACAAATTTTTCATTGTCAGACTCTGAAGGGACACTCCAACTGGCGCTATTTACAGCAGCGTAGATTTTGCCATCAGCCTCAAAAACGGTGGCTATATCAGAAATGGAGATGGTGTTTTCAATCTCATCGGTCTCGGCATTGATGACCAGTACACCAGTTCCCTGCTTAGCAGCAAAAACATAATTGCCATCACAAACCATGTCGCCCACTTGGCCAGAATACGCCCCATTATCACTTGTGGTGCCTTCTATGATCGATGTGACCTGCATTTGTTCAATATCAAAAACATAAATGCCTACCGTTGTGCCTATATATCCCTTGGTGGCATTTACACCACAAAAAGCACGACTATCACCACCACTGGGATAATCAGCGATGTTGTACTTCACTTTTAAGGTTTTAGCATCGGCAACAATAAATCGGCCTCCAGCCCCGTGATTTTGTTTAGAACAAAAATAGATGTTTCCATTGAAAATTTGGGCGAACTCGCAAGTCTCCCCAAGATTGAGCCCTGGATTGGCCTCTTGAAAAACTCGAAGATGCACAGTCTCATCCTCATAGGAATAAAAGTTCAAACAACTGGGTTGAACGCCATACTGTTCTTCATTTAAAATAAAGAAACCGTTTGTGTAGTCTGTTGACCAAGCTTGAACAGCAAGGCAAAAGAACGATAAAAAGGTAAAAAACTTTCTCATAAAAATCGCTTTATGTTAATAATAAAATGTATTAAATAACATTTTAACGACCCTCATGAAAAAAGCTTAAGAATGAAGAGGAAAAGGCATGACAAGTAGCCTATCGCTTTACGCTTTACACACTCATAAATCTAATCTGCCGCCTATAAAAGAAGCAACGAAACAACACTTCTCCACATAGAAGAAGCATTATTGTCGCACAACCGCGGTGAATTATAATCTGTCAAGTAGCGTGCAAGTGACTATAAAGCACTTGTAACGTGTCTTTGGCTCTAATCCACGAAAGCCGTCAACGATATCATAAAACTGGCAGGTCTTCTGACTCATCCCATCACTTGCACGGCCTTCCCAAGTTCCTCTCAGATTGGGGGCTCAGTGGCACTGACGTTGTGCAATGACTTAGCGGGAAACACAGCAGCGGGTCTGTCCAGGATTCTCACCTGATTCCCTTTTAATTCACGCTATGTGAAACATAGGTGAAACCAAATTTTCGACTGCAAAATTACTACTTTTTTTGTATTCACCAAAATTTCCATCTGTTTTTCCACGATTAAACCTATACAGAAACGATACAGAAACTATGTGTAAAAACTGCTTCACACATAGAGGCAAGAGACGTTTTCCGCACCTTCACAGTACGATAACCGCCTTTCTATAATAACGTTAAAATGACTTTTTTGAATTTTGCAAGATGGTGATAGCTGAACACTACTGTTTATTGTCGTTTTTAGCCTCAACGTCTTTATCCTCAGTTTTTACAGACTTTTCGTCAGTTTCCTCATGATTGGTGTGATGCTCGTGATATGACTTTATGGTTTCTTCGTATTTGGCTTGCTTCTCGAAGAGAAGATTATAATCAGCCTCATCATAATTGCGTCGTCTCATAATGAAATTTTTTTTTCAATGCAAAATTACACTTTTCTAGGGGAACTTGCAAGAATTTCTACCACTTTTCAAGGGGAACTCGGATTTTGATTTCTTAAGGAACAACAATAGAAATCATAAATAAAAAAATAACCCATTGTTTACCAATGAGTTATTCAACGGTGCGCCTGATAGGACTCGAACCTACACAACTTGCGTTACTAGATCCTAAGTCTAGCGCGTCTACCAATTTCGCCACAGGCGCGGGCTTTGAGTGTAGAAAACTCAACAATTCCACTGCAAGCCAAAGCTCGCTTTTTGAAATTGCGGGTGCAAAGTTAGTCATTTTTTTTGAACTGCAAAACAATCATCGTCATTTTCTTCGCACATTGAAAAAAATCGTTTTTTTTTGAAACTTTTACCTCACTTGTTGCGTCTAATGTGTGAAAACCGTTTATTGGAGACAAAAAACGGCAAAAATCTCACTTTTTTCATTAATTATGACTACTTTTAGATAAATTAGGCTGCGCATCGGTAATAAAAATGAAAATCTTAGCTTTTCATTTTGTATTTCTCTCGGCTTGCAGTAATTTTGCAAATATTTGAGTTTAACTAATTTTCAACTTAATTATAAAACAACTATTATGACAACATTTAAGAAAATCATGGTTCTGGCAGCTATAGCTCTCCCAATGATGAGCGTTAGTGCCCAGAACGAGAAGCATGGCCTTGACCGTGCCGACATGGACCTCACAGTTAATCCAGGTGACGATTTCTATCGTTATGCTGGTGGTGGATGGATTAAGAACAATCCCCTGAAACCCGAGTATTCAAGCTTCGGCGTGTTTAACGAGCTTGCCGAGAAGAACCGCGACCAACTCAAGGAGCTCTTCGACAACCTTGCTAAGGAGAAACATGCCAAGGGCAGCAACGGCCAGAAGGTTACCGACCTCTATGCACTTGCTATGGACAGCGTGCGCCGCAACGCTGATGGAACTAAGCCCATCCAGCAAGACCTTGCCGACCTGGCAAGTTTCAACCGCGCTACCCTCACCGAGTTCATCGCCTATCAGCACATGTACCTGGGCAACCCATTCTTCGGTATTGGCGTGGAAAGCGACCTTGCCAACAGCGCCATCAACACCATGTACCTGAGCGCCGGTTCGATGAGTCTGCCCGACCGTGACTACTATCTCAAGACCGATGCCGACAGCAAGAAAATCCAGCAGAAGTATCGCGATTATCTGACCAAGATGTTCATGCTCGCTGGCTACAAGAAAAAAGATGCTGAGCGCGCGACAAAGACCATCTACGACATCGAGTACAAATTTGCTGAGGCAAGCATGACTCGTGCCGAGCAGCGCGACATCTCTAAGCTCTACAATCCTCGCACCATCGAGCAGCTCCAGGCCGACTATCCCGTCATCAACTGGGCACGCTACTTCGAGCTCATGGGCGTGAAGAACATCAGCTCCGTGATTCTTGAGCAACCCAAGGTGATGGCTGTTGCCAACAACCTCATGACCAACCTCAAGGACCAGGAAATCAAGGACTACGTGGCAGGCATGATTATCTCGAGCGCCAGTGGTTACCTGAGCGACGAGGTGGGCGAAACAAGCTTCGACTTCTACGGACGCACACTGAGCGGACAAAAGGAGCGCCAGGCACGCTGGAAACGCTGCATGAGCATTCCTAACGGCGTGATGGGCGAGGCTGTGGGCCAGCTCTACGTTGAGAAGTACTTTGCTGGCGACAGCAAGGACAAGATGGTCAAGCTCATTGGCGACCTGCGCAAAGCCCTCGCCGAGCGCATCGCAGGCCTCGACTGGATGAGCGACCAGACCAAGGTTAACGCCCTTGTCAAGCTCAACTCCTTCACCGTGAAGGTGGGCTACCCCGACAAGTGGAAAGACTACAGCAAGCTCACCATCGACCCAAGCAAGACCCTCTACGACAACATGAAAGCCGCCTCGCTGTGGAGCACCAAGCGCAACCTTGAGAAATATGGCAAACCCGTTGACCGCGAGGAGTGGGGCATGACACCACAGACCGTGAACGCCTACTACAACCCACTCAACAACGAAATCGTGTTCCCAGCAGCCATTCTGCAGGCTCCTTTCTTTGATCCTAAGGCCGACGACGCTACCAACTATGGCGCTATTGGCGTAGTGATTGGCCACGAGATGACTCACGGCTTCGACGATCAGGGCCGCACCTTCGACTATCAGGGCAACATGACCGACTGGTGGACCGAAGAGGATGCCGAGAAGTTCAATGCTGCAGCCGAGAAACTCGCTCAGCAGTTCGACGCTATCGACCTGGGCAACGGCGAGCACGCCAACGGCCACCTCACCCTTGGCGAGAACATCGCCGACCAGGGTGGTCTTCGCATCGCCTACGATGCCTTCATGAAGACTCCTCAAGCTAAAGCTGGTGAGAAGATTGACGGTTTCACCCCCGAGCAGCGCTTCTACTTGAGCTACGGTCGCATCTGGGCCGAGAACATCACTCCTGAGGCTGCCTACATGCAGACTAAGAGCGACCCACACTCACTTGGAGAGTACCGCGTTAATGCCACCCTGCGCAACATCGACACCTTCTTCAAGGCATTCGACATCAAGCCAGGCGCCAAGATGTGGCTCGACGAGAACGACCGCACCATCATCTGGTAACTCACTACTCGCACCTTAGTGTGCATAACATATAAAAAAAGGTCACCACCGCCCGGCTGGGCAGTGGTGACTATTTTTCTCATAAGGTGAGCAAAATACTAGTTACCCAAGAGTATGTTGTAGACTACTGTGATATCGGTGCTAGTGATAGAGCCATCACCGTCGACATCGCTAGTGCTGTAATAAGTCATATCATTATTAAGCAAGTAATTATAGAGTGCTGTAATGTCAACACTTGACACAACACCATCGCAGTTCACATCACCCTGAAGTCTTGCTGTGACAGTATACTTGGCAATTCCATTTCCAGGCACGTACATATAGAGTTCCATCTCGTTAGCACGACTACCAGGTACTGCCAAGCATGGAGTGCTCATCGTTGTGCTGTTAACCACACCCATTCCGTTCTTAGGCAGAGTCCAAAGCACATTCATGCCAGCGAAGTCATTGCCCGAGGCATTCATCGCAAGGCGATAGTTGTGCCCCTCGGGGGTAGCATAGTCACCACTTGAATAAAGCAGGAAATGCTTGCCGCAAAGCGCGAACACATCGGCTCCGTCGCTTGCCCCACCCTGCTTCATCAGTGCATCGTTACCATCGAAACTGTCGATGATGGCACCAGTCTCAACGTTATACTTCGTGGGCTGGATGGCTGCTCCATGCACAAGCACCTCGGTAGCGCTCAGCGCCTTGATGCGAGGAGAAGTACCAAAATTGGCCGCACTGGCAGGATAAAGGGCAGTGACATTAGTAACCTTAGTGTCGGTAACGTTGCCGTTCTGAATTGTCCAGCGAATTATCTCGTTGCTACGCGAGAGAGCCGCAAACACCTGGAAGTTGCCCGAAGTGACATCACCCAGCACGTCGATATGGTCGATGCGCCCCGATGATTCGCTGGTCGATAGACTTGCGTGCCAAGTGGCAGCTCCCGTACTTGGGTCAATGCTGTAGATTACAAGCGGCGTGTTGTTAATCTTAAGCAACATATTGCTGATGAGCAGGTTGCCGGCATCATCAACTAGCACATTGTTACATGGGAAATAGTCGCCCTTAACCTCATCGGGCAAGGCGATATCACGTAACCACTCACCAGTCTCGGTGTTATATACACGCAGGTAGCAGTCGGCATTCGACGCATTGGAGCTACGGCCAGTGACATACAAATTACCACCCAGCACAGTAAACGAACGGTTGAACGAGCCATAATTCTCCTGCTCAAAGTTGTTGTAATTGCTCTTTACCGAGCGCAGCCAGTTGTTAGTAACACTCACTCCACTTATGGGAGCATAGGTGTCGTTGTCAACATCAACCTTCATCACATAACCTGGCTCGGTGCTGCCTGTGGTAATGTTGGTAATGGTGAATGTGCGAGTCTCGCTCATGTTAGGATCACAACCAGCGGCAGTTGTAGCCACACGCCAGTAGTAAGTGCCTGTGCCAATCAACGAAATCACACATTGCAGCGACAGGTTGCCGTCTTGGGGTTGCAAGTAATTGGCCGTTTGCACCACGTTAGTGAATGCAGCGTCTCGTGCCACCTCAAGTTTATAGGTGTCGGCGCCCACGTCGGCAATAAGGAACTTGAAGTTGTCGTCAATCTCGGCACCGTCGGCAGGATAAATCAAGGTAGCCTGAGGAGCAAGGTCGCGCTGCACTGTCATGAACGATGCCACTTCGCTCACCTTATCAAACTTGCCGGTCTCAACAGTGGTCACGCGCCAATAGTAACGAGTTGCCGAAGCGAATGAACTCAAATCGAGTGTCACATGATTCTCGGCAATTGCCTTTTGACTGATAAGCACGTTGTTGAATGTGTTGTCGCTGGCAATTTCAATCTTGAAAGTTGCGCCAGGCACCGCAGTCCATGAGAACTCCTGCGTCCACCCTACTTGGGCATCACCGACAGGAGATATCAATGTAACCTGCTCGGCCTCACCTGCAGGAGCATTGAGGTAGGCAGGCGTGTACTCAAAGTTATAGCCATCGACGCTCGACACAGCAAACCAATGGCCTGTTGCATAAGCATTGTCGAGAGTCACGCTATTGTTGTAGGTCACAGCCACCAGGTAGTCGCTCTTTATGCCTTCGAACTGCTCGCTGTTGATAGTGCTAACGTCAACGCTAGTGGGGATTGCATAAACTGCATATTTCACCAGTTCGCCGTCCACCGGACTCCACGACAGGGTCGTTCCATTTAGTGTGAGATTCTCGGGGGCATCAAGGTTATCCTTGGGTTTCCACTCTAAGGCTGGCGGCAAAGCCTTCTTTGGGAAGATTGTACTAACTAAGTAATTGCCCAAGCCTGTCATTCGAGGGCCATTTATGTATCGCGACGAGTAGAAGTTAACGCCTGGAGCGTTGTTCTCAGTGTACTGGCGGCTGAGTTGCACCTGAGCAACAATCTCTTGCCAACTGGCAGTGGTGTTGCCATCGTTGTCCATGAAATAGATGTTCTGGCTAGCATAGTGATGACGGCCAAAGTGCTTGGCAATGTAGCTCCACCACTGAGTCAATGGGCCAAAAGGATTAGTCGAGTGGTTACGCTTCCAGTAAAGTTGTGGCGAGATGTAATCGATAGTGCCTTCCTCAAGCCATGCCAGCGGGTCGCTAAAGAGCGATGAGTACTGCCAGTCGCTTCCTGTGGGGCAAGGGTTCACTCCATGCTGTGACGCACTTGTCGATGCAGTGCCAGCAACACCAGCAGGCCCAATGGCAAAACGCACCTGAGGCTTCACCTGCTGCACCATGTTAAACACGTCGGCAACCATTTGGTTGACCTGTGCACGGCGCCAGTTGGCAAAAGTCATTGTTGTGCCACTATTGCGCCACAGTTGGTAATCGGCAGCGCTACTGTTGGTTGGGATTCCACTTGGATAGAAGTAGTCGTCGAAGATAATGCCATCGATGTCGTAGTTCTCAATCATCTCGCGGCACACGTTAACGATGCGCTCACGCGAGGCTGGTAGACCGGGATTGAGCACTGTGGTCGTGGTCCCACTGCTGTTGGTGTAGGTGAGCAGGATGCCCGAGTTTACCAATGCCTGATCTTGGGTGGTATTCCAGGTTGAGGGGCCACCGTTGGCATAGCGATAGGGATTTACCCACGCATGGCATTCAATGCCGCGCTTGTGGCACTCCTCAACAGCAAATGCCAATGGGTCCCAACCAGGATTAGTGCCGCGAGTGCCAGTGAGGTAACTTGACCATGGCTCATAGCTCGACTGGTACATGGCGTCGCACATCGAGCGAACCTGAATGCACACTGCGTTCATATTTGTGTTTGCAAAGCCATCGAGATAGTCAATCAGTGACTGTTTTTGGCGTGCTATCACAGCTGCACCAGTGCCGCGCTCGCTTGGCCAGTCAATATTGGAAACTGTGGCGAGCCATGCGGCGCGCATCTCGCGCTTTTGCTCCTCGGCCTTGATGCCTGGCAACATCAGCACAAGGGCAATAATGATAAAGGTTAGTTTTTTTGTCATTTTTTATGGTAGTTAGTCATTAATATTCTTTTCAACCCACAAAGATAATACAATGATTCTAAAATTTATGTTCTCAATCATTAAATATGTTTAATTTCAATAAAATCGACTAATACATCATTGTTTCCTAAACGAAAAAATGGATTGGGGTAACACGAGCTATTAAAAAACAGCACTTGTAACAGTAGCATTTTAGTTGAATAATAATCGTTATTTACTTAAAAACAATGCACATGAACCATGATGACTTTCAATAAAACTTGCATAGTAAATTATGATTTACTAAATTTGCACACTTGAATTATAACATATTAACCGAAAATGAAGAAGATAATTATCATGGCGTTGCTCATGATGTGGGCAGCCATAGGAAACCAAGCCAGTGCTGCAATAACTGGCGATGTGAATGACGACGGAACCGTATCGTCGGTCGATATCACAATATTATACAACTACTTGCTCAACAACGATGTCTCCGATATCGTGAATGGCGACGTAGATGGCGACGGTGCAATCACAGCAGGCGATATCACATATATTTACAACATCATGCTCAATGGCGACGATGACCCCGGCATCGACGATAATAACGTGAACGTGGTATATGATGGAGATAACGCCACTGTAACTGTTGCCAAGAACATCAGGAACAAGATGACCGTGACAGTGAACGGCGCGCACGTCAACATTGTTGCCGATGCTTCGCTGCAAGACTCGGTAATCTACAACCTGAGTGGCTCGACCAGCAACGGCTCGTTCTACATGGACGGCGACTACAAGTGCTATGTGAACCTTACCGACCTTACAATCCACAACCCTGATAGCGCAGCCATCAACATCGATAACGGCAAGCGCATCGATCTCACCTTAAACGGCACTAACACCCTAACCGACGCCACTGGCGGAGCACAAAAGGCTTGCCTATTTATTAACGGCCACTCCGTGATAGCCGGCAACGGAACATTAACCCTCACTGGCAACTCGAAGCATGCTTACTTCAGCGATGAGTACACACGCATCACCAGCGGCACCATCACCGTGCTGAACTCGGCAAGCGACGGAATGCACGTGAACCAGTACTTCCAGATGGATGGCGGCACCGTGACTATCAACACCACAGGTGGCGACGGCATCGACGTGGGATGCACCAAGGATGAAACCGATACCAACAACGGTCAGTTCATCATTAATGGTGGTACTATCAACGTTACTACCAGTGCCAACACAGTTAAGGGCATTAAGTGTGAGTCGATAATGACTATCGCAGGTGGCAACATCACAGCCTCGACAAGCGGCAACGCAGTATACGATGCCACCGAGGACGACATCAGCAGCTGCGCAGCCATCAAGTGCGACAGCACATTCAACATGACTGCCGGCACTATCTACCTCACAAGCACCGGCATGGGTGGCAAGGGACTTAATACCGATGGCAGTGTAAACATCAGCGGTGGAACCTTCACTGCCGTGACCACGGGTGATGTGTATGAATACAACACCACTCACGACACCAAGGCTGGTGGCGTGAAGGCCGACGGCGCTATCACAATTAGTGGAGGCACCGTGAAGGTGGCTGCAAGCAAAGACGACGCCCGCGCCTTCAATGGCCAATGCGGATTCTTCACCAACGGCGGCTACATTCTGGGCATTGGTGGCAGGTCATCAACCGTAACGCCTGGCTACACCCAGAAGTATAAATACCTGCGTAACCAGGTGGTTACTGGCGGCACAACCTATACTGCCGAGGGTGTGTCGTTCGACATCCCCTCAATCTACAACAACGCTGCTGCACTGGTAGTTGTTTCTACACCTAATCTTTAAAGCTAAATTTTTACTCTCGAATTAGCCATCAAAACACTATAATGGCTCTTTCGGGAGTAAAAAATTTTGAACCATTCATATATTTGCCTTATTATCTTATTATATACTTTACTATTATGATTACATTATTAAACAAAAGATTTATTACCACATTAGTGGTGACATTGCTGCTTGCGACTTTTCCTGCCATGGCGATAACCGACATCATTGAAACGCGTGGCCAAAAGCTTAAATACACGTTCTCGGGAGGCACACTTACCGAGATGGACGGAAATATCTCCTATGATCAAAGTGGAAAAAACGTAAGAAATACTCAGAGCTTTGTTTTCGAGACCGAAAGAGGCGCTACCATCACTGTCAAGGGCGAGAATGCTGGCAGCAGCGTCAAGAGTGGTGGCAATTATTGGATAATGGCTTCTTACCAAGTCTTTGATGCCAACAATAATGCCATCACCAAAAAATCGCAAAAGAATGAAAAGAACAGTACAGTGGGATTTAACGCCCCGTTGCCTGATGGCGCTGCCAAGGCTGTTGTCGAATTGAGTCTTAAAAGAGCTGATGTAACAATATTTCTCACAGCCACCTTCAAAGTAAAAAATTCGAAGAGTAGCAGTGACAACAGCTCAACCTCAAGTGCAAAATCTCAGAGAAGCCGGCTCAGCATCAGTGGAGATAAAGGTGGACACAAATATGTTGACCTAGGGCTGAGCGTGCTTTGGGCAAGATGCAACGTCGGTGCAGCCTATCCTGAAGATTCTGGCAAATATTTTGCTTGGGGCGAAGGCAAAGGAAATAAAAGCAAACCTTACAAACAAGAATACTGCTCAACCTACGACAAGCCCATAGGTGACATTAAAGGGCATTCGGTTTACGATGCTGCTACTGTTAATTGGAAGAACGGCTGGCGCATGCCCACTCGTGAGGAAATGAAAGAACTTATTAATAAATGCAAGTGGCAATGGGACCAAGTCAATGGCAAAAAAGGATTCCTGGTTACCGGTCCTAACGGCAACAGCATTTTCTTGCCAGCAGCCGGATGCATGTATCCCGCAGGATTGGGTGAGGTCAACACACAAGGATATTATTGGACATCGACGCCCTACACTAAGCACGACCGCAGTTCTTACCGCCTACATATTGGATTTGAGGACAGAAAGCCATTCTTCAGTTCAAGCTATGGTTTACGCTACAGGGGGCACACAATTCGCGCAGTTCTAAAGAAGAAATAACACAATCTAATTTCAAAATGAATCCCAAAGGATATGCCAAAACCTTTGGGATTCATTGTTTTATAGACACATACGCGATTCTTTATCCTATTTTCAACAATTATTGACAAGGAATTAAGTTAAAAGTGTTAATTTTCGGGAGAAAAGTAATCATTAGGCGCCAGAACTGTTAAGGATGGTAAAAAATAGTAGTTAATGCTAAAAAATCAAAAAAAATGTCATTTTTCTTATTTTTTATTAATGTGTTTTCAAATTTTATGATTAAGTTTGTAGAATGAAATAATATTGCCTTATTTTATAGCAAATTGTTAGTCCCATAGGTAATATTGTACTATAAGATTTAAACTGAAAAACAACATTCAATACTAAAAAACAAATATCAAAGTAATTATGAGAAAACAGCTACTACTACTGTTATTTTCCTTCATTGCGATGACGGGCTATGCCCGAATTGTGACAGGAGTAGTTACTCAAAAGAGCGACGGCGAGACCATAATAGGTGCGTCGGTGCAGGTAAAGGGTACTACTCGTGGCACGGCCACCGACCTTGACGGAAAATACACTATTGAGGTCAACGACGGCGATGTGCTCGAGATCTCTTATGTGGGCATGAATCCTGTAAGTATCAAGGTTGGGCGCGGCCAGAGCGTGATAAACGTTGAGCTTGAGGACAACACCCAAGTGCTACAAGAGGTTGTGGTGACTGCCTATGGTCAAACTCAGGAGAAGAAGAAACTGAACTTCGCCGTTCAGTCGCTGAGTAGCGATCAGGTAACAGCCGGTGGTTCAGCCAACTTTGCCAACTCCCTTCAAGGTAAGGTTGCCGGATTGCAGGTTGCTACGGGCGGTGGCTCTCCTAACTCGTCGACTCAGCTTATTATTCGTGCCATCAGTTCGATTCACAATGGCCAGAACAATGAACCGCTGATGGTTGTCGACGGTGTGGCGATTCGCGGTAGAGCTTCGACGCTTGCCGACATCAACCCCGACGATATCGAGACCATGAGCGTGCTCAAGGGCGCTGCCGCAAGCGCACTCTACGGCCAGGAAGGTGCCAATGGCGTTATCCTTATCACCACCAAGAGCGGTTCAAGAGACGGCTCTATCAAGGTTGATGCCAGCGCCACAGTCGAGATTAGCAACTGCATGCGCATTCCCAAACTGCAGAGCATGTTTGCCCCTGGTTCTAAAGGCTTTTATGTGGAGAACAGCGGCGGTGGCGGCTGGGGACCTTACATCCAGCCCGATCAGACCATCTATGACAACCTGGGCGACTTCCTGGGCACAGGCCTGATGCAAAAGTACAGCGTCTCGGCCTCGGGAGGCACCGAGAAGTTCAACTCTTATGCCTCGGTTGCCTACATGCTCAACGAGGGCGTTGTTCCCAAGGACTATAAGAATCAAATCACTGCGTTCTTGAAAGGGCAGTATAAGCCATCGGAGCAAGTCACAATCCAAATGTCGCTGAACTTTGTCAACACCAAGTCGCGAGGCTTTGGAAACTCGATGTCGACCATCTACAACTGGGGCCGCAACTTCAATATGGCCGACTATATCACTCCTAATGGCACTGTCAACTGGGCGAGCCGCTACGACCATTGGGAACTGCTGCTCGACACACAGCGCATAGGCGCCACAGTCTCGCCCTACTACGGCCGCTATCTCGACAAGAGCGAGACCGAGAGCAACCGCTTCATGCTCAACGGCCAGGTTGCCTACGAGCCCATCAAGGGCCTCGTGTTCACCGGCAAGGTGGGTTATGACAAGGGCTACTCGATGTATGACTCCTACACGGTGCCACGCCTTTATGAGAGCGACTTCGTCGACTACTCCAATCAGGAGGTTCAAGACCGCATGAACGAGAATAAAGACCGCCTGGGAGCTTATTCATTCCAGCCATCTCGCGGCCAGCAACTCACTCTTCAATTCTTTGCCAACTACACTCACACGTTTGCCGAGGATTTCAACTTCAACATCTTCTACGGCATGGAATATCGCAAGAGCACAAGTATTGATGCCAATATGGGAGCCTATGAGTTCATGCTCCAGGATTCTCATGGTGATGGCTTCTATAGCTGGCAGAACCTCAACGATGAGACCTACCGCACTCACGGAATAACACTGTATCACTCCTCTTGGAACAAATATGGTTACTTTGGTGAGGTGCGATTTGACTATAAGGGCGTTGCCCAGATTTCAGGAACCTGGCGTCACGATGGTTCTTCTCGCTTCAAGCAGAACTACAAGACCAGCTACTTCTATCCATCAGTTACCGCCGGCGTAATCTTCAGCGAGCTGTTCCACTTAACCAACGACTGGTTCAGCTATGGTAAGTTGCGTGGCAACTGGGCAAAGGTGGGCAAGGATTGTCCTGCCTATGCCTTCACCGACACCTTCAAGCAGTGGACCACCTTCCCCGACCCTGGTTATGGTATCGACCCAACCACTTCGCGCGCAATCGCGCTTGAGCCCGAGATGACAAGTTCTTGGGAGATTGGTGCCGACCTGCGATTCTTCAACAGCCGCACCCGCCTCGATATTGCCTACTACTCGACCACTGTCGACAACCAGATTGTGAGTGTGCGCGTGTCTCCATCATCGGGAACAATCTTGCAGACCCGCAACGAGGGTTCGGTTCAGAACCGTGGTCTCGAGGTGACTCTGGCGCAAGACATTATCCGCAGTCATGACTTTGACTGGACGGCTACTCTTAACTACTCTTTCAACCGCGGCAAGGTGACACGCCTGCCCGAGGATGTAGTTGAGATTCAGGGAACACAATATGGCGACATCTTCCCTGTTGCCCGTCTTAATGGCTCATCGACTGGTCTCTCGGGTAAGGACTACATGCGTGACCCTGACGGCAACGTGATTTGCAACGCCGATGGTTATCCTCTCATCGACCCCGCCAAGGGAATCTACATCGGTAACCGCGAGCCCGACTTCCTGTTAGGTCTTGGTTCCAACTTCCGCTGGAAGAATCTCTCGGCATCGTTCCTCTTTGACTGCCGCAAGGGTGGTGATGTTGCCAACGTTACAGGCCGCAGCCTTATCACCAACGGCATGAACCACCTGTATGATAAATATCGCAACCGTGAGATTATATTTAATGGTGTTGTTGACAATGGTGATGGAACCTACTCACCTAACCGCACTCCAGTCATTCTCGACTCCAACTTCATCAACACCTATTTCAGTACTGTATCGTCCAATTTTATTGAGGACGGTTCCTACATCCGCTTGAGTTATGTGACCCTGGGTTATGACTTCACAAGTCACCTCAAGAAAGGATGCCCCATCAAGCACTTGAGCCTTAACTGCACCGGCCGCAACCTGTTCCTGCTCACCAAGTACACAGGCAACGACCCAGCTATTCTGGCAGCAGTGAGTGGTGGTACTGGTGGCATGGGTATCGACAACTACAACGTGCCCGCTACTCGTAGCTTTAACTTCACATTGAAGGCATCATTCTAATCACACTTGTAAAACATGGATATTATGAACAAAGTAAAGATATTTGCCCTGTTGCTTCTCACCAGCATTATTGGTGTGAGTTGCGAAGATATTCTTGACGACAATGTGAACCCCGATAAGGCTCACTCGATAAATGTTCAGGTAGCATTGCCAGTTGTGGTTTTCTATGCCCAGCAAATCAATTATGACCATGCCGAGTATTACAACTACTTCTCGCAATTCCTCACAACGGGCGGCAAGAGCTCGGTGGGTGCCTATTCCTACAAGTGCGAATGGGAGATGCTTACTATGAACCGTCACCCACAGTGGCGCCGTCACTTCTACGATATTGGCGTTAATGCCAAAAACTTGATACAATATTCTCAAGAAATCGGTTCTCCTAACTATGAGCTTATTGCACGCACCATCAGGTTGATGTCAACCCAGTTGACTACCGACGCCTTTGGCGACATGCCTCGTTCGCAGGCTTACTTGAGCAATGCTCCTACCTACGACACTCAGGCGAGCATCTACAAGTGGATGTTTGAGGAGGCCGACGAGTTGATTTCACTCTATGAGAATCCCGACTATGCACAAAATGAGCACAATCTGGAGATTGATGCAGCTCAAGACCGTGTGTATGCTGGCGACCTCGAGAAGTGGAAAGGCCTAGTCTATGCTATCAAGGCACGCTTGTTGCTGCGCAACATCCCAAATGTTGACCGCAGCCCAGCCATGTGCCAGAAGATTATCGCTGCTGCCGACGCTGCCATCAACCAGTGGCGCAAGGGAGACCTTCTCTACGGCAGCTGGTTTGGCAATGAGCCTCGTTACAACTTCCAGGAGGGAACTGGTACCGAGAACTGTGTATGGAGCCTCTCGAAGCCTGTAATCAACAGTTGGGAGTCGCGCTCCAACTTGCTCGATGCGGCCATTCCAAGCAAGTACTTCATGGTAGATGTGCTAGGTATCAGCGCCCCCGACAATGAGCGTTACTGCGGAACTTACAATGGTGGTACAGCATCGAGTTTCCAAGGCTATGCCAACGACCCCCGCTGCGTGCTGCTGATGATTCCACGCACAGGACCTCAATCGCTTAGCAACACCACAGCACAGGTCATCAAGATGCGTTGGCTGGAGAACAACATTGGCATGAGCACCAGCTACAAGATTGCCAACTATCCCAACCTGTATATGGGAGCTTATTGCGGCGACCGCGCTGCCTATAACCCCATCTTCACGATGGAAGAGCTCTACTTCATCAAGGCCGAGGCAACCTACTGGCTGGGCAACAAAGCCGAGGCTTGCGCCCTCGCTAAGGAGGCAACTGAGCACAACATCGAGCGTCATCTCGACTTCTTCCTCAAGAAGTACCCTAACCCCAACTACAACGAGAACACCGACAACAAGTATCCCGGCCAGTGCACCGTCAGTGGCACACCAGGCTACACTCAGGCTCAGTATTGGAACGGACAGATGAACTCCTTCCTCAACAACGAGGAGTACAACACCTACAACAGTCAAGGTCGAGCCACACTGCGTGTTCCCAAGGTTACCGACCGTGGCAACAAGCACTGGTTCTTCAACCCCTCGGAGTACACCCTCAGCGACTTGATGATTCAGAAGTATGTCGCTATGGTTTACCAACCCGAGATGTGGACCGACATGCGCCGCTACCACTATAGCAACAAGCGCAACAACTACGGCATTGGCGATGCCAACGAGATTATCTATCCCAACCTGCGTCGCCCCTACAACCTCTATGCCGCCTACTGGGTGGATGGCTTAACCGAGGCCCAGAAGGAGAACACTTGGATTCAGCGCTTGAACTACGACCCCGAGACCGAGGAGAAATACAACCGCTCGGAGTTGCAACGCTTGGGCGCCTACAAGAACTATAAGTGGTTGCAGGAGCCAATGATTTGGTCGCACGCCTATGGTGAAGTGACTTCGCTCACTGCCGAATGATGACCACATTACCTGATAATAATTGTAACACGATTATAAACACTATTATGATTATGAAAATTTTTAATATAATAAGTTCCCTGGCACTACTGGTCACGCTGACCACTGGATGTGCTGTGAATGACCCATTTGCCGACAACATGGAGATAGGCCAGGTGGTGCCAACTGTGACATGGGAACTCAGTGATGTGGCCAAGGCAGGTGGATATGTCAACTTCAAGGCAAAGTACTACACCAGCGACGACCACACTATCGACCACAGCGAGGTGTGGGCTTTGGTTACCCGCACCACCGAAGCCTCGGCAACCTGTCGCTTGACCACTTCATTGTCCTATACTAAGACAGTGAGTGGTACCGATACCGTTCGCAACTTTGTAAGATATGCGAGCTATCCTCACAACAAGGCCGAGTGGGATGGGCACGAGTATGTGCTTGTTGATTCTTTCCCAGTGTCGGCAACACTTGCTCCAGTCAATTGGGTAGAGCCCAAGGAGTTTGATGAGGAGCGCTTCGACATGTATTATCCCGCAACCTTCAAGCAAGAGTTTATCGACCATGTGGTGAACTACCTGACTAAGGACAGCACCTACTACAACGACTTGCGCAACATCTACATCAACTACGACTTCACTGCCGAGCAGTTTGAGCAGCTCAATGCCAAGTATGGATTCTCAATCCCCACCGAGACCGAGAGCGGCAATAAGAGCGACCTGTGGTTTGTGAATGCCGATGTTGTAGATCATTACTACTATATTACTGTTGATGATGCCGGAGTAAAGGTTGAGCATGAGATAGAGACTCCCGATCAGGCTCCTGCCGGAGTCAATGTGTATGACGTTTACCAGTCATGCGACTGGGTTTACAGTCGTTATAGCGACGACACCGGTGGACGCATCACTTCGGTTCGCAAGGAGTATATGCCTTATTGGAAAGATCTCATCAGCCAAATTCCTTTTAAGGACTGGATTTTAAATCAAAGCAATAACCAATACAGTATAGTATTTCGTCGCAACTATATCCTTTATCCCGTGTTCCAAGTCTTTGACGAGACGGGCAAGATGGGTAAGGACACCGAGACCAAAGCTATTAAACTCAACTAAAAACATCACCCGGGTTATGAAAACACTAAAAAATATAGCATTAATGGCATTGATGGTGATGTCCATGGCCTCCTGTGTGGAAAAAGAGCCAGTCTATGGCAACTTCCCAGGAAAAGATGTTGACTTCACCTACAATGTCGACGGAGATGAATATACTCTCGATTTCTATGTGGTGTCGACAATCAAGTTTAACAACACCAGCTCAGCGAGTGGCAATGTGACTTGGGACTTTGGCGATGGTTCAACGTCGAGTGACCAGAACCCAACTCACAAGTATGCTAAAGCTGGCATCTACAATGTGACCTTGACTGTTGACGGAGCGGGCAAGCAGACCTATCCACTGCTTATCTACGACATTGCGCCAGTGCTGAGCGTGAAAGAGCAGAGTGCCGAGACCGTTGTTATCAACGATGTGACGGTGCTGCTCGATATTGCTCTGCCTAACCCTGAGGATCTGGAGTGCAAATACATTTGGAAGTTCCCCGATGGAACCTCGCTCGAGGATGGCACTCCCATCACCGAGTTCACTGGCTATAGCCATAGTGATGGCACAGTCGACAATCCTGGCAAGCTCCGTTTCAAGAACATCGGTTCTCAGAAGATTGAGCTGCAAACCTGGTTCGACGTCAATGGCGAGAACCGCCGCCTCGAGGACAGCTACGTTAACGTTCAGGTGGGCTCGTCGATTCCTTGCCCCACCCTTTACTATGCCGTGAAAGGTGGCAACATCAAGGCCTACAAGCTCGTCGACCTCAGCCAGCTTCCCACAGGAACAAAGAACATGTCATTTGATATGGGTGTAAGCTCAGGCAACATGCCCACCACCCTTGTGTTCGCAACAGTTGAGAACAAAGACTATGTCTACATCCTCGACTGCGGCAAGCAGTACTACTATGTGAACGATGAGAACGGTGTGCTGGGTGATGGCAAGATTAGCGTTATGACTGCCGATGGCACCGATGTGAGCACTATGGTTACCAACGTGGGTGGTCAGGCATTTAATGACCCATTCCAGGGCTTCAGCGACGGCACCTACCTCTATTACACCGATCGCAACACTGGCATTCGTCGATTGCCACTCACCACGCGTGGCGAGCGTGAGGCCACCGTGTTCTCAAGCATTGCTGGCTATTTCTGTGTGAACAATATGCTTCAATACTACGGCAACGGCATTGCCTATGGTGCTATCCACACAGGGCTGCTGCAAGACCGCAGTGGCACCTTCTGGTGGGGCAAGAACTACTCGGGCAACGGAATCTACCGCTTCCGCACAAGCGACATTGGCGAGGCTTCCTCGACCAAGCCTGGTCCCATCCCGTTCCCTATCGTGCTGCAGGCGACTCAGCCTCGAGCCTTCATTCTTGATGAGGACTTGGGCAACCTATATGTGTGGATGTGCAAGGGTGGAACGCCAGGTCCTGGCTTCACTTGTTATCCATTGCCCGGTCCCAGCAGTGGCCTAGACTATGACCAGTTCACCACATTTATCACCATGGAGGCCGACCCCGAGAACACTACGGCCGACGAGGGCGTCTACACCACTCAGTTTGCCGTCGACGCTGCCACCCACTATGTTTACTTCGGGTTCCGTGCCGCCACTACCGAGAAGACCTACACCACCGGCTTGATGTATTTCAATCCTAACGACAAGAAGGTGTATAACTTCAACGGTAACGACGAGCGCATCTTGGGACTCTGCATCAACCCACGACTCACCAACCTATTCTAGGTAAGAATAGTTACTTCAGAAAGTTTTGTATTTATCACCCCATCGCCATCACTAGCGTTGGGGTGATTTTTCTTTCGTAGGGGAGCGATTTATATAAATGTGTAATTTCGAGCGCCGCGTTTCAAAAAAATCATCGAAAAGTTTTGCAGTTTAATTTCTTTTTATTTTCTTTGTAGGTTGTAAAGAAAATTTAAAACTAACAAAATTAATATCTAAAAAAATCAGCAAAATGAAGAAATTTTTACTCATTCTAACATTGGTTGCTATTGCTTGCTCAAGCGCCTCGGCTGCTGGCCTGCTGCTCAAGCGTGACCCCAATAGCTATGAGACCGTCAACGGCATTAGCATGCGCAGCTTGTGGCTGCTCGATCGCTTTCACTACGGCGTGAACGAGCTCCAGACTGACTATGCGTGGTGCAACACCAAGGCACGCACTGCCGTGCTGCAAGATGGCGTTGTGTATGTGGCCCGCAGCGAGGCAAAGCAGATTATTCGCCCCGCCGCCAGTGGCAACGGTAACGACACCATCATGGCAGCCGTGATATATCGCTTCGACGCTATGACCGGTGAAGAAATGGCCCCACTCGACGTGACCCTCAATGGTGAGCCTTACGGCGTGTTCTTGGGCGTGAACTCAATTGGCAAAGACAACTTCGGGCACGTGTGGGTAGCACCCTACACCAGCGAGAAAACCGCCGAGGTGCCTCTGTACCAACTCAACACCACCAGTGGCGAGCTTACCCTCGTTGCAACCCTCAACAAGGGCGACGTGATAGCACGAACCGACTACCTCGACCTCGTGGGCGACATCACCCTTGAGCAGGCCGAGTGCAACGTAATGACCCCCGGCTCGCAGGTTCCCACCGTGTATGCCTGGCACAACGACCAGGGTGGCGATGCCGACACATGGGACGGATTCTTCAGCGGCGACCCCTACATGGACTTCGTGGAGATGTATCCCGAGAGTCAAACACAATGGGGCTATGCTCCTGCCTGCCGCTTCGTGCTTGGCGAGGATGAGGAATGGAAATATAGTGGCGAGTACTTCTACATCGACGGATTCACCACAGTGCCAGTTCTCTACATGAACGATGGCACTATCGTCGACGGCTTCGGCAGCCTCACCCAAGAGGAAATGGAAGCCGACAGCCTGCTCATGCCCAAGGTGGGCACAAATGGCATAGCCGAGTTCACTCTTGCCGACCGCAACTTCATCTCTTACTCGATAGGCCAATATGACGCTCCCAACTCTTGCCAGGTTAACATATGCGAACTAGGCGAGGGCATGGCATTCAGCGGCATGCAACGCTACTGGACATTCCCAGCCGACGGCCAGGGTCAAACCAGCGACAGCGGTCTGCGCATCCACCCCATTACAGTCGACTACACTACCGAGGGCGGCAAGGATGCTGTGATGATTCTCGAGTATAAGTGCTACAACGGCATGGGCGTTTACATGGTGGGCGAAGGTGTCACCCCCGACGATCCAATCCAGACAGCTATTCCAGGCGACGTGGATGGCGATGGACACGTGAGCAGTGTCGACGTCACAGCACTCTACAACTTCCTGCTCAATGGCGACACCAGTTCGCTTGTCAACGGCGACCAAGATGGCGACGGACACGTGAGCAGCGTCGACATCACATTTGTCTACAACATCTTGCTAGGTAGCGAGTGATTAAGGCAATGCTCAATGCATGATTAAACAGAAAGGGAGGAGGCTTGGTGGTTTTCCTCCCTTCCTTGCTTTAACCCAAATCGGTCATTAGACCGCTAAGGGTTTAAAAGTGATTATTACCAACTAAAACACCATAAAAAACTCATGAAGAAATTATTACTTATAGCAACAATGGCGGTGATGACCGCCATGGGAGCATGGGCTGTGACCGATGGTCAGACCTATGCCAAAGTTAACGGAATAGGGGTGAAAAACCTGTGGATGCTCGACCGTGTGCATGCCAGCCAAGCTTACCTTGCATCGCCAATATGCCACACCAACGCCCGCACAGCCACGATGACAGGCGGCGTGGTGTATGTGTCACGCAGTCAAGAGAAACAGGTTATTATCCCCAATGCCGAGACTGGTAAGAACGACACAATTCTGCAAGGTGTGATTCACTGCTTCGACGCACTTACTGGCACTCCAACTAAAGACTTGGAGTTGACACTCAACGGTGCACCCTATGGTGTGTTTCTGGGCAACACCTGCATTGGCAGCGACAACTTCGGCCACATTTGGGTGGCTCCCATGACTAGCGCCGCTGCTATCGTCATCCCCATCTATCAAGTCGACATCGAGAGTGGCGCATTGACACTGGTCACCAACATGGACAAGGGCGAAGTGCCTTATCGCACCGACTACCTCGACCTCATTGGCGACCTCACCCTTGAAGAAGCTGAGTGCAACATCATGGCAGTAGGTCACGACAGCAACAATCCTGGCAAGCCCACCGTCTATCGCTGGCACAACGAGCAAGGCGGCGACATCGACACCTGGGAGGGGGGCTTCAGCGGCGACCCCTACATGGACTTCACCAATTTCTACCCCGAGAGCAGGGTAGGATTTGCTATGGCTCCAGTAGTGAAAATGCTGCTCGGCGAGGATGACGACACTCGCTACAGCGGAGAATTCTTCTACATTGATGGCTCTGACGAAGGACCTGTGCTCTACTCGGTCGACGGCGACGTGATCGACAGTTTTGAAAATGTTCCCGAGGAATTGAGGCAAAGAAGCTATACCGCTAACGGCATGAACGAGTTCACTCTCGACGACCGCCATTTCTTCACCTACGTCCGTAGCGACATGAACGGCAACGGCAACGGATGCCAAATCAACGTGTGCGAGTTGGGCGAGGGCGACATGCTCGAAACAATGGAGAAATACTGGCAACTTCCTGCCGACAGCGTGGGCAAAATCAACGACAGTGGTCTGCGCGTTCATTGCATAGCAATAGAAAAAGGCTTTGACGGCCAGGGCAACGAAGAAGTGACTCTGCTCACATTCAAGGCATTCAACGGCATGGGCGTATACAAGATTGGCGCAGCTATTGAGCCCGATGAACCAGGCACTATTCCTGGCGACGTGAACGGCGACGGCCACGTGAGCAGCGTTGACGTGACAGCACTCTACAACTATCTGCTCAACAGCGACGACAGCGATATCGTCAACGGTGACCAAGACGGCGACGGGCACATTTCAAGTGTCGACATAACTGTTGTCTACAACATATTATTAGGAAATTAAGCAATCTCATTGCAAAATGACGGTTCTCTCAAAACAGGGAGAACCGTCGCTTGTATAATCAGCATTTTTCATGAAAATCAAGTTTTTAGCATTTCTATTGGCGCTTTTGTCGATAAGCACTCATGCCAGCGACACATGGACACTGCGAGGCGTGGAATATCAGGTCGACACACTGTTCCACAACCAGGTGGGACCAGGAACTACTCAAACCTCGCTATGGTTCCATAACGAGACGGGCAAATTGCGAGTATTCTACTGCACTATCGACATGACTAACCCATGGCTCTCGCTTGCTGGAGTGTGTGCTACCGACCATCTTGCCGGCAACGAGACAGTCTCAGCTATGGCCCAACGCAAGAGCGAGCCTGGAAAGCGCTACTTTGTGGGCATCAACGCCGACTTCTTCAACACCAGCGGCACAACAGGCCGCGGTGTGTCGATAGTGGGTACGCCCGTGGGTGCCACAGTGGTCGATGGCGAGATTTACCGCGCTCGCAACAATGCAGCACTCTACAAGAATTTCATCGTCGACAAGGATGAGAACATCTATGTCGACCCATTCGTCTTTGGTGGAACACTCACCACCCCATCGGGCGCTACTGCAACGCTGGGCGGCGTGAACACTTATTCGAGTGAGTGCAACAACAAGATAGTGATCTATACCGACCGATACTACGGCAGCACCGACCAGACCAACGCAGGCACCGAACTCGTTGCACGTCTTGCCGAGGGAGAGGCATTTGAGAGCGCCAGCCCCTACAAGATGGTGGTTGAAAGCGACACATGCACCGCCGGCGATATGACCATCCCGGCAGGCAAGTATGTGATTCGTGGTCGCGGCACTGCAGCCACCGTTGTCAACACCCTGCAAGTGGGCGACACCATCACGATTTCTCCCACATGGACTTTTGGCGACATGAGCGTCGACCCACAACAGGTAATCTCGGGTAACCCCAAGATTCTTGCCGACGGCGTGGTACTCGACACCGAGAGCGAACGTGGCGATGCCAATCAGCTGCATCCACGCTCGGCGGTGGGATACAGCGATGGCGGCAGCAAGGTCTACTTCCTAGTGGTTGATGGGCGCTCACTAATCAGCGACGGCGTGCGCACTACAGTGCTTGCCGACATCATGCGCTATGCCGGTTGCACCGATGCCATGAATGTGGACGGCGGAGGGTCGGCGGCGCTCTACACTAGTGCTCTGGGCATACGCAACAAGCCCAGCGACGGCACCGAGCGCGCCGACGGCAACGGAATGTTCGTAGTGAGCAGCGCCCCCGATGATGACGAGATTGCCGAGCTGCGATTTGTCGACTTCAGCCTTGTG
Organism: uncultured Bacteroidales bacterium; assembly: GCA_902762385.1. Taxonomy (GTDB): domain Bacteria; phylum Bacteroidota; class Bacteroidia; order Bacteroidales; family Muribaculaceae; genus Sodaliphilus. Next base: position 187,327 of record CACWNQ010000003.1, read on the forward strand.
GTGCCCAAATATGGTGTCTACACCCCACGTTTCTATGGATATAATCAGTATGGCATGCTTGTCGATACCGACGTGCAAGGAGTGCAGCTATCGTGCCAAGAGTCGCTAGGAGAGATTCGCGATGGCGTCACGTTCTTCGCCACTGGAAGTGGCACTGGCATGCTCACTGGCTCACTAGGCGACATCAGCGTGAGCGCACCACTCACTATTGTGGGTTCGGGTGAGGCAATTTCTCTTAAAAACGATTCGGTTATTAATGACACTTATCGCAGCTACCCTGTTGAACTTCAAAGCCTGGTGGGTGAAAACTGGATGCCCCTCGACCCTACTGCTCTCACATGGAGCAGCAGCGATGAGAGCATCGTCACCATCGATGCTCAGGCTGGCGTGCTGCAAGGTGTACGCGACGGCATTGCTTGGGTAACAGGTGCTATAGAGGACCAAAGCGTGACAATGAAAGTCACAGTAGAGAAGCCTGTCAAGCGCGTCTATCCATTAGACCCCGAGATGGACCTTAGCACATGGACAGTTTCGATGAGTGGCGGCAAGAACTACACTGTTGAGCCTCTGGACAATGGCGTGAAAGTTGATTACACAGGCCATAGCGCACGCGTCAATTACTTTCGCATGAACAAGGATATAGTGCTGTGGAGTCTCCCCGACACTTTGAGGGTGCGCATCAATCCGGGTGAGGCTCCCGTTACAGGGGTGACCTTCGCTCTGCGCACCAATGGTGGCAAAATCAGTTATCAGGCTGTGACTCCCGAATCGGTGCCCGCCAACGTGGAGACCACCATTGACTTACCCATCGACCAGTGGATAGATGCCGACGACATCAGCAACTACCCTATCCTATTGACCTATGTGCAGATAACAATGGGAAAGTCAACTGCGGGCCAACAGTACACCATGCTCATTCCAGGCCTTGAAGTAATTTACAAAAATGCACCAGTCAACCCAGCCATTGCTGGCGATGTGAATGGTGACGGTCACGTTAGCAGTGTTGACGTGACAGCGCTTTACAACTACCTGCTCAATAATGATTCAAGCGATATAGTCAACGGCGACCAAGACGGCGACGGGCACATATCAAGTGTTGACGTTACTGTTGTCTACAACATTTTGCTGGGCAACTAAATCGGCTTATTCAATACATATAAAAAGCAACTGATTATAATTCAATCAATCCCTGCAAAAATTGTTTTGTGGGGATATTGTTGTATAATTTGGTCAATATTATTAACTTTGTAGGCTTTTTTATACCAAAGAAAATTTATTAATAACTATATACCAAAATCATTTATGAGAAAATTTTTCCTACTGTTAATGGTGGCTGCCATATCGCTGGCCATGAGTGCCAACGACAAACTGAGCGCACCAACACAGCTGTTCTTGCAGAACTACGCCAATGACATAGCTCAGCAAGCCGACAAGAAAATGTTTAGCAAAACCAAGGCAGTGAACGGAGTAGAAACCATGGACTGCTTCATACTGCTGAACGGTAAATCCACTGCCCAACTTAAGGCCATGGGTGTGACCATCACAGGCGAGTTTGACGACGTTGTCACCGCTCTCGTGCCCATCAACAAGGTGGAGCAAGTTGCCCGTCTCGACATCGTGAATCAGATTGCCATAGCGCCTGTTGCGCAAAAATACACCGACCAAGCCAAGAACGTGACTAAAGCATATCAGGCATGGAACGGCACAAGCAACGGGTTGCCACAGAACTATAGTGGCACAGGCGTTGTGGTGGGTGTGATTGACACTGGCATGGACTTCAACCACCGCTTTTTTTACGACTCTTCGGGCAACACACGTGTCAAAGCAGTGTATCTGCCCAACGCCACGAGTGCCAACGGTGGCACAGCGCCACAGGTGGGCACCACCACACTCAGCGGCTATCACTACACCACCCCAGCGCAGATTGCTGCCCTCACCACCGATTACAACGGCGAGAGTCACGGCACTCACACCACTGGTTGCGCTGGTGGTTCGCAGGTTGGCAACTATGCCGGCATGGCTCCTGACTGTGACCTGGTAATGTGCGGACTTGGCGACAACTTATCTCAAACCTCTATCGTCAATAGCGCAAAATACATTGCCAACTATGCCAAGACTCAAGGCAAACCTTGTGTTATCAGCATCAGCCTTGGCAGCAACATGGGACCTCACGACGGGTCGAGCTACATTTGCCGTGCCTTCGATCAAGTCGCTACCCAATATGGTGCAGTAATCTTGCTCTCCTCGGGCAATGAAGGCGACGCCTATGGCTATGCCAAGAAGGCTCTCTCGAGCGAAAACGATGCTTTTGCCATAATCCACGAGTCATCGACTGGTGCCGCCAACGTGGGAGGCTCTTCCTACTATGGACCCGCCTATATGGACATTTGGGGCAGAACCAACGACCAACTCAAGCTCAAAGTGCTTGTTGTTAACCGCAACACTGGTGCCATCGTGTATACCAGCGACGAGATCACCGGCAGCACCACGCTAAGCAGCTTCGGCACCTGGTTTAACAGCTCCAGCAATGTGGAAATCTCGTTCAGTTCGTCAAACAACCGCAAGAACATATTCATCCATCCGACTATGACAGGAGCGAAAAACAGCAATTATCGCCTCGCCTACATCGTGACCAGTGCCGCTGGCAACACCATCGATGCATGGTGCGAAGGTGGCAGTGCCTCGAGAATCGGTATTTCGGGAAACATCAGCGGTTACACCCTCTCACTAGGCCAACAAGATGGCACCATGAGCGACGACATTTGCGGCAGCAAGACAATTAGCGTGGGAGCTATGGCATCACGCACAAGCTATAACGGCTATTACAATGTAAATGACGTGGCCTATTTCTCAAGCTTCGGTACCGACGTCAAGGGAGATAATCACCCATTCATCACTGCTCCCGGTCACGTTGTGATTTCTTCGCTCAACGGCTACGACTCCTATAACAGCCAGTATGGAACATCTTATTCTGTTTCCTATAATGGACGCACTCACAAGTGGGGAGAGATGAGCGGCACATCGATGTCAACTCCCATCGCCGCTGGCGTGGTTGCACTCTACCTGCAAGCCAACCCCGAACTCGATGTCAATGGCGTGAAAGATGCTATTGCCAACAGTGCTACGGCTTACACCAACCCCACCAGTCCACCCAAGCAGCGCGGTTACGGCATCATCAACGCCCTCAGTGGCATCTCCTACGTCTTGCAGCAGAGCGCATTGCCAAGAATCATTGCCAGCAAGACCGAAGTCAACATGACTGGATATGTGGGCGACACTATCACCACAACAGTGAACCTTGAAGGTCGCAACCTCACCCAAGGCGTGAATGTAAACGTGGTTGGTCCAAGCATCTACAGTGTAGAGCCCACCAGTTTCACCAACGCCGAGATAATGGCGGGAACAACCCTCACCATCAAGTTCATCCCCACTGCAGCTGGCAACACCTCGGCAACCATCAACCTCAACAGCACTGGGGCCCAGCAGGTTTCAATCACTGTGAATGGCACTGCACAGCCCAAGACTCCAACACTGAGCACAAGTTACCAGTCGCTCGACTTCACAGCATTTGCCGGTGGTACAGTGAACAAGTCATTCAGGCTCTACGGAGAGTTTATCACAGGTGACGTTACACTCACAAGCGACAACCAGATGTTCACCGTGAGCCCAAGCACCATTCCTGCCGCCACCTTCGACGAGAACAGCTATGTGACAGTTACGGTGACCTATGCACCTACTGCCGCTGGTTCTCACAATGGCAACATTACAATTAGCAGTCCAGGCGCCGAGAACGTTACAGTTGCCCTCACCGGCACTTCCACCGTGAACAACGCGGCTCCACATGCCACCGACGCTACTGGCATTACTAGCACATCGTTCACAGCTAATTGGGAACCTTGCCCCTTTGCAACTAGCTACACTTTGCGCATCAATACTGCAATTGAAGCAAGTCCATTCTTCACCGAGACATTTGCTAAGTGTGTAAATGAGAGCTCTACCAATATCGCCAGCTCAGTAAACAATTACACCGACAACACAGGCTGGTCAGCTTCCTACGTTTATCAAGCCGTGGGTGGTCTTCGCCTAGGTGCAACAAGCTATAATGGCGTGTTGCAAACTCCAGCTGTTGACCTCACTGGCAGTGCTGGCAAGGTAAGCGTCAAGTTCACCGCTCGAGCCTACGACGCCGATGTGGACTGCCCATTGACAGTGAGCTGCGGTGAGAGTGCCGAAACAATAACTATTCCCACAAGCAACGAGGGCAGTTACATCGTGGTTCTCGACTGCGCTCAAGCAGCAGGACAGAAGATTAGATTTGCCACTACCATCAAGAAGAAACGTGTGGTAATCACTGGCGTGGAAATCTATGATGTCGACCTCACCGACACCAGCTTGGCCGGAGAACCCATCATGATAAATGGCATTACTAGCAACCAATATAAAGTAACTGGCTTGCTGCCTGAGACCACCTACAACTATGACGTGATGGCATTCTATGGAACAAATGCAAGCGACTGGTCAAACATGATTGAGGTCACCACTCTTGCTGGTGGAACCGCTATTCCTGGCGACGTGAATGGCGATGGCAATGTGTCGTCGGCCGACGTTACCGCCCTTTATAGTTTCCTCTTGTCGGGCGACATGAGCAATATTGTGAACGGTGACCAAAACGGCGATGGGGCAATCACATCAAGCGATATCACCTTAGTTTACAGCATTATTCTTGGCTCTAAAAAATAATCATCGCCAATAGCAACAACTCAAAGAGTCGCTCCCATCACATGGAGCGGCTCTTTTTTGCTTGTTTAAAAAACATAGAGCATGAAAACAATACAGATTTTACTTATTAATTGAGCGCATAAATGCATATTTATAAAGAAAATGCGTAATTATCAACAATTATAATGTCAAAAAATTGCTAAAAAAAAAGATTATTTTTATCTTTGTGGGCTATATTAAGAATAAAACAACTATTCCATATCAATAAAGCAACTATTCGTTCTAGACTGAACACTAATTAAATTATTCATATACACATTATTGCTATGAAAAAAATTTTTACACTACTCACCACTGCATTATGTGCATTGCAGTTGCTGGCTGCCGGCACCGCCAGTGATCCCTATCTTAACATCACCAACTATGCCACCATCGACGAGGCAGGCGCCACAGTCGACGGCATGGAGACCATTTACAAGTACACCCAGCAGGGTACTGGATACTGGCTCACAGTATCCAACTATGGTGTGATGAAGACCGACGAGACTCAGAACTGGTTCACCAACGAAGTGACCGACGGCGACACCGGCTCACAGTACACCAACGCATGGACCGCTACCGACGTGTTCCAGGGACCAAGCGCCTACTTTGGCGACAACCCCGCTTATTCGGCTAAATACAAACAGCCTGCTAAGACTCAGACGTTCTATGTGACCTTCTGTACACAAGTTAAGCAGTATGCTTACCATCGCAGCAACAGTTCTTACTACATCTTTAAGATGGAAATCTTTGAGTGTACCAAGAACGGCGATGGCTCAATCACCGATGGCACAACCCCAATCGAAACCCTGCAGAACAGTGTGATTGGCACCGAGGTGCTCACTTCTCAAGAGCTCGACCCCGAGAAGGTGTATAAGGTTGTTATCACCAACCAATACTCCTACCTCTATGAGATAGCATTCAAGACCCCGGGCGTGTTTGACGGCGAGATTACCACTCCTGTGGCTTATGATGTTGCCAATCTTGCACAAGAAACTGTTACTTGCAGCTGGAGCCCTTGCCCAGGTGCCAAGAGCTATACTGTGCGCATTTCTCCCACAGAGTTTAATGGATTGGTTTATCGTGATAAGTTCTCTAATGCCATCAGCGGCACGCCAATTGAAGATTGGCAATCATTGGATGCCTATACCGACCATCAAGGATGGAGTGGTTACAGCGTAAGTTTAGCCGATAAGGGATTTGTGATTGAGAATAATGGTTTTCTTTCATCACCAATGACTGAAGAGGAAGCTGTATTAATACGTACATTCCAGAAACATTTCACTCTTAAGTTCAAAGCAAAACCCGCCGAAGGCGCTACCGACGGCCAGTTAATGGTGACTTTTGGTAATCATATTAAATTTATTGACATATCAGGCGACGAGAAGTATTACACATTTATGGTTGAAAGGCCTGACTCAACCCTCTTTGACCAGACTTTCGCATTCTTCACCTTCAAGAACACTTATTATTATAATCCAAATGATGGAGGAGAAGAAGAAAATCACAGCATTCTCTTGAATGACTTTAAGGTTTATTTAGGAGATTACAGCGAGCCCCAGAATGTTCATACACAGTATATAACACCAAGTTGGGAAATGGACGGTCCGTATGAGGTATACTACACTTCTAATGTTACCGACACCGTTTTCACTTGGGGACCTTATCAAGGCGAGATTTATAACTCACATTTTAATTATACTAATGCTTTATACTTTTATGATGTCAAGTCGGTATATTATGATGGACAGGAGAGCGACTGGTCTAACAAAGTATACTATGTTTACGGAGAATGGCCCGTGTTCCTCGAGGATGACGACGAGCCTATAGTAGTTCCTGGCGACGTGGACGGTGACGGCGAGGTTAACTCGTTTGACATCACTGCTCTCTACAACTTCCTGCTCAATAGCGACGACAGCGCAATCGTTTATGGCGACCAAGATGGCGACGGCGAAATCACCGCTCACGACATTACTACAGTTTATGAACTCCTTCTAGGAAACTAATAACACATAAGTATAATCTAAAGAGTCGTTCCCCCCAAAAAAGGGAACGACTCTTTTTTTGTAGGCACATAAAAATTTCTGTATGTATGCATAAATGAATATTTATAATAAAATTCATTGTATTAATAATTTATGCGAGAAAAATATTGCTCAAAATAAAAGATTTTTTATCTTTGTAGGCTTTTTATGTTAAAGCAACTAATTAACTAGCATTATAAACTTTCTCTATACACACTTAATCATGAAAAAAGTTTTTACACTCTTAACTGTAATGATTGCGGCATTGCAACTGATAACAGCCAATGCTGAAATTACCACTCCTGTAGCTTACGACGCTACCGATGTTACCAATCACACCATGACTGCCCATTGGAGTGCTTGCCCTGGCGCAATAAGCTACACCTTGCGCACCTACCCAATACAACTTGAGGGCCTGGTTTTCCGCGAGAAGTTCTCTGATATTACTGCCAATGATACCTTCGAAGCCGATGACGAAGGCTATGTAGGATTGGGCGACAATGCCGACAACATGGGATGGTATGGTCGCTACCTGCAAGCAACCGATGGCGGAATCGTGATTAACAATGGTGGTTATCTTAATCTATCTGGCTCTGAAACCAATTTAAGGATCTATCCATATGTTAAGAAATATACGATTGTCTTCAAGGTAAAAGCCTACGGCAACGACACCAATTGCAAGCTCAGGTGCTCTCCAGGTGGTACCACTAATGACGTGGTTTTGGATTTAGGTCCCGAGGAGACAACCTACACCATGGTAATAGACAGGGACACTGAAGCCTATGGCCACAATTATCAGGCGATGCTCTATGCCGGCTTCATGTTCCAGAACATGACTTATGAGCCAGGCAATAATCGTGTAGTAGTTAGCGAGATAAAGTTCTATTGGGGCGATTACAGTGAGCCACAAGCTCAAACTGAACTTTCTCCTAAGGATCTTGCAATAGATTGGAGCGGCGACACCACCTATATAAAAAACATTCCTGCCGACAGCACCAGCTTAAGTTTTGTTCCAGGCACAATTACATATCATTTTATTTCCAATTTCTCTTACTGGCACTATGATGTGAAGGCCATATATGCTGATGGCCAAGAGAGTGACTGGTCTAACCAAATCACCTATACTGTATCACCATGGCCCGAATTCCTTGAAGATGTGGATGACGATGATCCCACAGTCATTGCTGGTGATGTGAATGGCGATGGAGAAGTGACAGCGGCCGACATCACGGCACTCTATACCTACCTGCTAACAGGCGACATGAGCGACATCGTCAATGGAGACCAGGACAACGACGGCGAAATCACCACTCACGATGTGACAACAGTTTATGAAATACTTCTAGGCGCTTAGAAAAAACGCCGTTTAACCTATAGAGCCGTCCCCATTTGGGTAACGGCTCTTTTTGTAGGCACAACACCAACAAACATGCATAACTGCATATTTATAACAAAATTCAAAAATAATAATCAATTCTGCTAGCAAAAAATTGTTCAAAACAAAGAATTTATATAACTTTGAAGGCTTTTTGAGAAAAAACAACTAATACATACTTAAATAGTACTATATAATACACAATCAAGTTATAATATACATTTATCTATGAAAAAGTTTTTATCGCTGTTAGCTGTGGCCATGGTTGCGGTGCAATTGTGGGCAGCGCCTGTTGACGTTTCAACAGCAAAGAGTAAGGCTGAGCAATACCTTGCGCAAAAGGTGTATGCTGGCAAGTACATGGCCCCAGCGGCCACTCAAGCAAAGCTCATCAAGACCGAGATGGGCGAGAAAGCACAAACTCCTGTATATTACATTTTCAACACAGCTTCCACCTTCGTTATCGTTTCGGGTGACGACCGCGCCGAGGAAATCCTCGCAGTTGGCGACAAGCCCCTCTTGCTTGAACGCATCCCCAAGAACATGCAGGTGTGGCTCGACGATTACAAGGAGCAACTCGACTGGCTTCTCACTCACCCCGATGCCAAGGTTAGCAAACCCACTACCTTCAAGTCTAGTGCCCTTGAAAAATCTGTCACAGGCCCATTGATGACAGCCCTCTGGGACCAGGCCGCACCCTACAATAACCTGTGTAAGTTTACATATAGTGGCACCACCTATACTTGCGTGACTGGTTGTCCCGCCACTTCAGCATCGATGGTGCTTTACTTCTGGAAATACCCCACCGAGCAGGTAGGTCCTCTTCCCTCTTATTCCTCTACGCTTGACATTGGTGGCGGTTACTGGGGTAGTAACGAAGTGAACTTCACCTATCCATCTCTTCCAGCCACCACTTTTGACTGGGACAACATGAAAGACAAATATGGCACTTGGTATGACGAAAATGGCGTTTCTCATAACGAGACCTACACCACCGAGCAGGGTGCAGCAGTAGCTACCCTGATGCGCTATGTGGGTCAGGCCGAGCACATGATGTATGGCGTTAATGCTAGCGGAATCTACACATCTGAGGCGCAGAATGTGGCCGACATGTTCATTCTCTTCGGCTATGATGAGGCCACCACTCGTCTGGTGCACAAGTCAAGTTACAGTGAGACAAACTGGGCCAATCTGCTTCAAACCGAGATGGCCGAGGGACGTCCTGTAGTATACATGGCAGTAGACCCAAGTGCTGGTGGTCACGCATTCAATGTTGACGGATATGACTCTAGCCTTAACAAATATCACATCAATTTTGGTTGGAGCGGCGACGGTAACAACTGGTGTGTAATGAACGCTTTCTCCGATGGCGGTGGCTACACCTTCAACAGCGACCAGCAGATGGTTATCGGCATCCAGCCTCCTATGGGTATGATTAAGGCCAATCCTTCTGAGGTAAACTTCAACGGCTTTGCAGGCGAAACCTATACTCAGACCGTGAGAGTTCAGGCCCGCAACATCGAGAACAATGTTGATATCGCATTGAGCGGTGACAATGTTTACAGCATCAGCCACACAACTATCACTCCAACTGAGGCCGCCAATGGGGTTGACGTAGTGGTTACCTACGCCCCCACCCAGGCTGGCAACACCAGTGCAACTATCACCCTCTCGTGCGCCGACGAGGAAGTGGAGACTGTTACCGTGCCCATCACCGGTGTGGCCGCACCACGCGTTCCCACACTGCTTGTTGAGCCCGAGAGCCTTGACTTCGCTGCCACACTCGACAAGACAGTGACAAAGACTATCACTGTTACTGGTGCCTTCATTACCAGCGACGTTACCGTAACACTTAACGACACCAAGGGTGTGTTCACTGTATCACCAACTACAATCTCACAAAGCAGCACCGATGTCAACACTCCTGTAAATGTTGCTGTATCGTTTAATTCGGCAACCGAGGGTAGCTTCACTGGCTCAATCACATTTGCCAGCGAGGGCGCCGAGAGCAAGACTGTAAACCTCACTGCTATAGCACGTGATGGTGGCACCGCTGCCGACCCATTCCTCAATATCGCCAACTATGAGACCATTGACGAGGCTGGCGCTAATGTAGATGGCATGAGCACTATCTACAAGTACACCGAGTATGAAGAGCAAGAGAGTGCTTGGCTCACTGTCTCTAACTACGGTGCACAAAAGGCTGATGCAAGCCAGAACTGGTTGACTAGCTCATCGCTCTCACAATATAGCAACTCTTGGAATGCAAGCGACGTGTTCCCAGGACAAAGTGCTTACTTTGGTAGCAACCAGGCTTACTCGGTTTATGGAAGCGGAAATCAAGCATACTATGTGACCAATTGTACTCAAGTCAAGGCCCTTGTTAAGGGTGGCAGCTACGGCAGCTCTATGGCAAGCTTGGCAATCTATGAGTGCTCGCTCAATGCCAACGGCACTGTCACTCCTTCAAGTAGTGCAGTTGACACTAATACAGGCAGCGACGGAGTTATCACTTCGGCTGAGCTCGATGAGTCAAAGATTTATAAGGTGCAACTGACTGGTGGCGGCTCTTATCCCGACCTCCTGGAGATTGGCTTCAAGACTCCACTCAATCAATATGAGATTCCAGTGGCTAATCCTGCCACCGAGATTACTGCTAGCAGTTTCCTCGCTAACTGGAACCTGTGCGAGGGTGCCGACAGCTACATCTTGCGTGTTGTGCCCAAGAACTACGACATCCTCACCGAAGGGTTCTCTAAGTGCACTAAGGCAGGCTCTATGGATATAGGAAACAATCTTGACAACTACATGGACAATGCCGGCTGGACAGGCTCTAAGCTCTACGAGAACATTGGCGGCATTCGTTTTGGTACAGGTTCTTCGGTTGGTACTTTGACATCTCCTGACCTCACACTGACCGACAACAAGGTTACTGTAACCTTCAAGGCTAAGGCATTCAACAAAGATACCAACTGCGGCTTCAAGGTTTCTTGTGGCAGCGCAAGTGAGACAGTCACTCTTGCCGACAACAACGAGGAAACCTACACTGTAGTCCTTGACTGCAATGCTAGTGCTGGCCAGAAGATTAAGTTTGAGACCGTTGCCAATGGCAAGCGAGTAATCCTTACCAGCATTCACGTCATCGATGGCGAGCACACTAGCAAGTCGATTGATATCGACGGAGTGACATTCACTGGCATCACTACTAGCAGCTATAAGGTTACCGACCTTGATCCTGCCACCACCTACCTCTATGACGTTAAGGCCGTGTTTGGTGCTAAGCAAAGCAAGTGGTCTAACCTGATTTCGGTAACCACACTGAGTGGCATCATCGGCGACGTGAACGGTGACGGTGAGGTTAACTCTTCTGACATTACCGCTCTCTACACCTTCTTGCTCACTGGCGACATGAGCGACATCGTTAATGGCGACCAGGACGGTGATGGTGAAATTAACGCTCATGACATTACAGTGGTTTACGAAATCATGCTCGGATCTAAGAAGTAACATATCACAAGCTCCCTAAACTGGCATTATACTCCAGTAGGGCATAATTTAGAGCCGCTCCCCCTATTGCAAGAGGGGGCGGCTTTTTTAAAAGACAATAATAAATTTAAATATCTTTTTAGATGAAAAAAATCTTTCTACTCACCATTGCAATTGTTGTGGCTTGTGCTGCAGCGATGGCTGCGCCTGTCGATGCAACATCGGCCAAGGCTAAAGCCGAGCAATATCTTGCTCAAAAGGTCTATGCCGGCAAAATCATGGCCCCTAGAGCTGCCGATGCCACTCTCATCAAGACCGAGATGGGCGAGAAAGCACACGCTCCAGTGTACTATATCTTCAACACGGCCACAACCTTTGTGATTGTTTCGGGTGATGACCGTGCCGAGGAAATTCTTGCCATCGGTGATAAACCACTCAATCTTGAGAACATGCCCAAGAACATGCAGGCATGGCTCGACAACTACAAGCAGCAGCTCGACTGGCTCCTCACCCACCCCGATGCGAAAGTCGACAAACCCACCTCCATCAAATCACCCATACTTAAGGGTAATTACCCCATAGGGCCATTGTTGACAGCCCTTTGGCACCAAGGAACACCCTATAACGACCTGTGTCATTTCACCTACAATGGCACCACCTATGAGTGCTACACCGGTTGTGCTGCCACTTCGGCGTCGATGGTTCTGTACTACTGGAAATACCCCACACATCAAGTGGGACCAATTCCCTCCTACACAACCACCCTCGACATTAGTGAGTATAACAGCGTTACCTACACCTACCCCGCACTTCCCGCTGTCACCTTTGACTGGGAAAACATGATTGATGACTACACCAGCCCACAGGCAACTGGCTATACCACCGAGCAGGCTGCAGCCGTAGCCACCCTGATGCGCTATGTGGGACAGAAAGAGCACATGATGTATGGCACCGAGGGCAGTGGCATCTTCACCAGCGACACTCAGGTTATCGCCGATATGTACATCGACTTCGGATATGACGCAACCACTTGCCGATTTGTGAGAAAAAGCGACTATAGCGAGGAACAATGGGCGCAGATGGTGCAAGAGGAGATTATCAATCATCGCCCAGTTGTGTACTGCGGCGTTGACGTGGGCGGCGCTGGAGGACACGCCTTCAATGTCGACGGTTATGACCCTAGTCAAAACAAGTATCACGTGAACTTTGGCTGGAGCGGAGAGGGCAACAATTGGTGTGCCATGAACGCGTTCTCAGCTCGCAGCTACACATTCAGCGACAATCAGCGCATGGTGCTCGGCATCCAGCCACCCGTGGGCCGTGTCATTGCCAATCCTGGAGAAATTAACTTCAATGGCTTCGACGGTGAAACCTATACCGAGGTTGTGAAAGTGAATGCTGTCAACATCGAGAGCAATATCAACGTTGCCTTGACAGGTTCGGAATTCTATAGCATCAATGCAACCACCATAACTCCCGAGCAGGCGGCCAGCGGCTACGATGTAACCATCACCTATGCTCCCACCCAATCTGGTGATAGCGAGGCAATGCTCACCCTGAGCTGCGCCGATGATGATGTGGAGACCGTTACTGTGCCCATTGCTGGTGCAGCAATGCCACGTGTTCCCACTCTGCTTGTCGACTCTGCTTCGCTCACCTTTACCACTACCAAGTCGCAGCCATTAACCAAGACCATCGCCCTCACTGGCGCATTCTTGACCCACGACGTGACTGTAACACTCAACGACGAGAATGGTGTTTTCACTGTTTCGCCCACTGCTATTCCTCAAAGCAGCACCGACGTCAACACTCCGCAGGCTGTTACCGTTACTTTCAACTCGGCCACCGTGGGTGAATACAGCGCATCTATCACATTCACCAGCGAGAACGCACAGAGCAAAACCGTTCAACTCACAGGAAAGATTGTTGATGGAGGCACTGCCAGCGATCCATATCTTGACCTCGCCAAGTATGAGACTATCGACGAGGCAGGATGGAGCACAAGCGACATCCCGAACCTGTATCGCTACACCGAATATGAGGACCAAGACTGCGCTTGGCTCACCGTTTCCAATTATGGCGTGATAATGGCCAACTCCACACAGGAATGGTTTACAAACAATATCACTACCACTTATGGCACATCGTGGAATGCGACCGACATATTCTTGGGCGACGACAGCTATTTCGGCTCCAAGGCCAGCTATGCCGCCGACTGGAATGGCCTCAACCAGTATTTCTATGTCACCAACTGCACTCAGGTTAAACAGTATGCCTACAATCGCAACTCTACCTACCCATTGATTATGCGCATCTATGAGTGCACGCTCAATCCCGATGGATCGGTAACAGCCGGAACCACTCCCATCGACACTAAGCAAAGTTCGGTCTACAACACTACCGAGGTAATTACATCGGGAACGCTCGATGCGGCAAAGATTTACATGGTTCAAATCTATAATGATTATTCCTACCTCTATGAGATAGGCTTCAAGACTCCGCTCAGCAACATCGAGACACCTATTGCAATAGCTGCCACCGACGTGAAGCCCAACGGATTCACAGCCAACTGGACCCTATGCCCAAGCGCAACAAGCTACACTCTGCGCGTTATGCCTAAGCCTGCTGCAACCTTGCTCATGACCGAGACATTCCCAGGTTGCACCACTGCCGGTTCAATTGACGTGGGTAACAGTCTCGACAACTACCTCGACAACCCAGGTTGGACCGGTAGCAAGCTCTACACTGCCGTCGACGGACTGCGCTTTGGTACTGGCAGCTCAATAGGCACCCTCACCAGTCCCACCCTCGACCTGAACGCCGACAGCAAGGTGAGTGCGAGAATCAAGGCAAAGACCTTCAACAACGACACCAACTGCGAGCTCAAGATTTCCTGTGGCGACAATAGCGAGACAATCACTGTGCCAAGCAACGAAGTTGCCGAGTACACTATCGTTCTCGACTGCACTGCTGCCGACCATAATGTGAAATTTGAGACCACCACTAAGGCTAAGCGCGTAATCATCACCGAAGTGGAGCTCTACTCGGGCGACGTGACCAAACCAGCAAAAGACTTTGGTGAAACCATCTTCACTGGCATTACCGACCTCAGCTATGCTGTCACCGGTCTGCAGACTGCCACAACCTATCTCTATGACGTGCGTGCCGTGAATGGTGACATGCAAGGCAAGTGGTCAAACAAGATTGAGGTTGCCACTCTCGCAGGCTGCCTTCCTGGCGACGTGGACGGCGACGGAGTGGTGACTTCCTATGATGTCACTGCACTCTACAACTTCCTGCTTAATGGCGACGACAGCGGCATCGTTAACGGTGACCAAGATGGCGACGGAGTAATTACCGCAAGCGACATCACCACCGTTTACAGCATCCTGCTGGGAAATTAACTCTTTTCATAGCACCAGATTGAGGCCGCGTATATTTTTCACTAAATGCAAGTATTTTCTTTAAAATACTTGCATTTTTGCATTAAATTGTTTATATTCGCAACCAAAATGAATGATTTAATAATAACCCATTAAACCCAAACACTTATGAAAAAGATTCTACTATTACTGGTGGCTTTGCTTGCTACCACTACAGTATGGGCCGAGGAGTACATCACCGACGTGATGGTAATAGGCGGCACATTGAACGAGGTAAATATGCTGAAGAGCACTTATTCCAATCTGGGCTGGACAGTCATCGACCAGGACCTGAATTCAGGCTGCGGATCGGGCAGCGATTACATCTATATGCTTTATAAGAAGGCTGATGAGTCCACAGTTAGCCCTGGTGCTTTCATCACCAAATTTGTGATTCGGACCTACGATGGCACCGCTCCCGACCATCTCGTTAACACAGATGGTCGCATCTGTTACCTAGTGCCATTCGATGGCGGTGAATATTTCAAGAGCACCCAGGGTGACCTGAATAGCCATTGCGGCTCGGGTAGCGCCACTATCCATCTCTACTACACTAAAGATTATCCCTCCCAAGGCCGTGACTACGGCACTGTTAAATCAATATCCTTCAACGCTACAGCCGACGGTGGAGTGACTACTATGGAGGGTACCACAGGCTATGACCTCAACACCGGCTGTGGCTCAGGCAGTGACTACATCTATATGCACGCCGAAAGAGCTCCTGGATGGATATACACAACGAACACCACAGGCGACCAATGCTACATCAAGGGATTTGAAGGTCCAAAGTCACTTATAACCAACATTGTAGCGCCTGTTTTCATCGATGGGGCCACGGTGATTGGCTTCTCTGGACCAGTGTTTAGTGGGTTCTCAAACCTTGAAACTATAAAATTCTTTGGTGAAACAATCATTGATGAAATGCCGTCGATGCAGGGCTGCTCAAAGTTTTACGATGTCAAAACTTCAAATATTGATTACCTGACACCACCATCCATGAAAACCATTTCGAGTTCTGCTTTCGCTGGCACTGCAATTAACGAAATAACATTAGATGCTGTTACCAGTGTCAAAATTAATGCATTCAGTGGCTGTAACAATCTGTCATCTGTCACATTCAACACATCACCCGTCCTAATCGAAAATTCTGCTTTCGAAAACATCAGTTCAAACTGCCAAGTATCGTATCCAGGTTCTATCGAAGACTGGAATCCATTGATGTACATATATTCACCAAACTTGATTATTAAAAATGGCACATCATGGTCTTGCGGCTGGTGTGGTGGAACAAATGAAGCAAGCCATAATATGCTATACTGGGAGCTGATTAATTCAAACCTGAAAATTTCTTCATATGGCGACTGGTGGGAATCTTATCCCGACAAGCAGATTATCGCTACCAAACGATTTGAAAAGTCAATGAAAACTATTACTTTGGAGCATGTTTACTCAATCGGGCAGCATGAATTTGAGAATTGTCTTGGTCTTAATAATGTTTATCTCGAACCCACTCTTCATTCCATAGGCAAAGAGGCCTTCTATGGATGCTATAATTTGAGAAACATTTGGTTTGACGGAAACCAACAGCAATGGGACGCTGTGACTAAGGACGCTTGGTGGAAGGGCGGAACTTCTAACCTCACTGAGCACTGGCACTGCATGGTTATTTTCAACAACAATGGCCATGGTTCAACTCCCGATCCAAAGACTATTCAGTGGAGCAACCTTGATAAGGTGGATGAACCCGAACCTCTGGTAGCCGATGGCTACAACTTCACAGGCTGGTACACCGATGCCGCTTGCACCAACCAGTGGGATTTCAACACCGCAGTTCCTGGCGACATGACGCTATATGCCGGTTGGGAGGAGATTATTGTTAACGTTCCTGGCGACGTGAACGGCGACGGCGCAGTGACCAGTGCCGATGTGACCGAACTATACAACCACCTGCTCAACGGCGACATGACCTACATCGCAACAGGCGACGTGAACGGTGACGGCACCATCACCAGCGCCGACATCACAGCAGTCTACAGCATCCTGCTGGGGAATTAATTAATGGCTTAATACATAACCCACTACTGGACTGTGTGTATTTTTCACAAAATGCAAGTATTTTCTTTAAAATACTTGCATTTTTGCATTATTTTTATTATATTCGCAACCAAAAATACTTAGTTTGCTAACAATCCACAAAAAACACACACTTATGAAAAAGATTTTACTTATTCTTGTGGCACTGCTTGCCACAACTAGCGTTTGTGCCGAAGAATTTGTCGACGGCCTGGTGCTGATTGGAGGCACCAAAAGCGAGACCAACTACCTGAAGTCGGAGCTTATTGCCGATGGCTGGATACTGGTCGACTATGACCTCAACAAGGGATGTGGCACTGGCAGTGACTACATTTTTTTGCTCTACACTAAAGGCAGCAACCAAATCAATGATGCTGGTTATTTCGTCACCGATTTTTATATCAGAACATCATCAAGCAGCTCAACACCCGACGAAATCACACACAATGGTCGCACCTATTACCTTGTGGAATACGTAGGAGGAAGTGATTTTGAGAGTAGTAAAGGCGACCTCAACTGCCACGCTGGAGGCTCCTACATACACCTTTACGCTGCCACCGATAACAATGAAAACTACCGCTCTACTGCCATAAAATCAATCTCTTTCAATTCCACCTCAAGTGGGGCTGTTGGAGAGAATGGCGGCTCAACGCCATGCGACCTCAACAAGGGATGCGGCGAGGGAAGCGATTACATCTATATGCACACCAGCTCGGCACAGAAAGGATGGACCATGAGCGGAAGCGGGACTGATTGTCAAATCACAGGATATGTTGGCAACAAAGGCAACAAAAGCAAATTGACCTTTCCTGTCACCATCGACGGCGCTACGGTGAAGTACTGCGTCGACGATGTTTTCAATGGGTTCACTAACCTTGACACGCTGATGATGTATAATCACGCTTCAATTCCAAATTTGCCGTTGTTTCAAGGATGCTCATCACTCAAGGCTGTCAACAACATAACAAGCAAAACCACCTACATTCACGACCAATTGCCCGCTTCCATATTACGCATTCCAGATTATGGGTTTGTGGGTACTGCCATCGAGGGGTTGCACACAAATAATGCCACTACAATTGGCGAGCATGCCTTCGAAGGAAGCAATACTCTGTCTTGGGTTACAGTTGATAATCCTAACGTCTTGATTAGGGATTATGCTTTTGCTAACTTGAGCAGCCAGCAATGCATAATTTATAGCGCCGGAGATCTTGAAAATTGGAGTCCAAGGTCATATATGTATTCTGCTCAAACAATGGTTAGAAGCAAAGATCACTTGTGGTATTGTGGCTGGTGTGGCGGTAATGAGACCAGCGATAATCATCTGTACTGGACGCTGAAGGAAAACCACCTGAAAATAAACTGTGCTTCACCCGTTTGGATCGACCACCCCGAAAAGCAGATTATAAGGGTGCACAATTGGTATTCCAATATTGTTGAAATGCCTATTAACAAGCTCACTATTAACCATGTCGACACCATAGGTGGAGGGGTATTTAGAAATATTGATGATCTTCAATTAGTGGACATCCAATCAGGTACAAGATATATATCTAGTAGTTCTTTCCGCGACAACGATAATCTCCAAACAGTGTACCTTCCTCCATCAGTGGAAAGAATTAATAACTATGCTTTCTATAATTGCCCTTTATTGACCGACATTTACTTCAATGGAACACAAGAGCAATGGGGCAATGTGTTGAGAGGGTCATACTGGAGGCCCAACACAACTAAGGAGCACTGGCACTGCACTGTCACTTTCAATGCCAACGGACACGGTACAGCACCTGCCCCACAAGACATCGAGTGGAGCAACCAAGACAAGGCCACCGAGCCCACCGCACCAACGGCCGATGGCTACAACTTCCTGGGATGGTACACCAATGCAGCCTGCACAACCCCATGGAATTTCGACAACATCGTGACTGGCGACATGACGCTCTATGCCAAGTGGGAACAGGTTGTTATCATCGTTCCTGGCGATGTTGACGGCGACGGAGTGGTGACTTCCTATGATGTCACTGCCCTCTATGATTTCTTGCTAAATAGTGATGAAAGTGGCATCGTCAACGGTGATCAAGATGGCGATGGAGTCATTACCGCGAGCGACATCACCACTGTCTACAGCATCCTGTTAGGGTCGAAAAAGCAGTAATCGCAAGAACCGCCGATTTATCACTTAATAAGTGCCCAGCGGCAATTGTCCATAATAAAACCGTGTCAAAATGCTATATTGTCTTGTCCTTAATTGTCTCTAAAAAACAATTGTGCATTATGCATTGAATCAATTGCCTAGCAGGATATTGTAGACCACTGTTACATCCACCGATGAGATGTGTCCGTCGCCATCCTGGTCGCCGTTTACTATATCGCTTGAGTCATTATTGAGCAGGTAGTTGTAAAGCGCTGTGACATCGACGCTACTAACGTGCCCGTCGCCGTTCACGTCACCAGCAATGGCCGAGCGCTTGATTTCGACATGACCTTGCCATTCAACACCATTCACAGTGATGTATCCGTAATTGCTAACAACTCCATTGGCAGGTGATGTCACATAGCAGTTGACGAGATTCAGACCTTTGTAACCGTTGTGATCGCTGCCCACATTCAGGTATTCGGTGGTCACATCGGCATTGTCGATGGTAAGGCACTCCTCATAACCCTCAGACAAAATATTATCAAAATACACCGAGCAATCCTTGATGTAGGACACTGTGGCATCGTTGGTCAAGTGGTCGTGTGCATCAAGGTAGAGTGCGCCGCCACAGTCGAGGGTGCCTGAGCCATAAAGAGTAAAGCCCTGCGATTCTTTTGCGTTTATGGCAATGTTATTTGTGTTAGCAAGAATCTTGTTGTCGCCCACAAGTTTAATTTTTAGGTTGGTAGGGCCACCATAGGCATTTTCGATGGCGCACACCGAGAGCCCCCTCCGGTCGATAGTGGCGTTGTTGAGCGTCAGGGTGTTGATGCTGGCGTCGTAGGTTACCGAGCCACTGATGCCAGGACCGGTAACGCCGTTCTGGTTAGCGCAGGTGACCTGCACTCCATTAATCCACAAATCGTAGGTTGCACCCGTGAGGTAGCCTGGATTGCTGGGGCCGCCGTCGATATGGGCATAAGAGGCATCGGTGTAACTTGAACTAAAGGTGGTTCCTGCACCACCCACGATTTTGAAACAACTATCGAACATATCTGTTGAGCTGGTTACTGCCTCTGTGCTCCAAGTGCTGCCCACGGTAATTGTTTTAAGTTCATCACAATTCTCGAACATGTTTTTCATGTTGGTCACATTTGCTGTGTTGAAGCTACTCAAATCAAGTGAGGTCAGATTTTCGCATTTATTAAACATAAACCTCATGTCGGTCACATTTGCCGTGTTGAAGCTACTCACATCAAGTGAGGTAAGTTTGCCACAGTTTTCGAACATAGCACTCATGTCGGTAACATTTGAAGTGTTAAAGCTGCTCACATCAAGTGAGGTGAGGTTTTTGCAATCCCAGAACATTGCCAACATATTAATCACATTTGCAGTATTGAAGCTACTCACATCAAGTGAGGTCAGATTTTCGCATTTATTAAACATAAACCTCATGTCGGTCACATTTGCCGTGTTGAAGCTACTCAAATCAAGTGAGGTGAGGTATTTGCAACCCCAAAACATTCCAAGCATATTTGTTACTTCGCTGGTATTGAGGTAGTTCAATCCCGTGATGGTGGTGAGGTTTTTCATTTCGTAAAACCAGTAAGCGGTAGTGGTGGGGCGTGCTTGGGCAAACGATGGATCAAAGACCACTCGCTCTACAGCGGCATAGGTGCCGTAATTGTACCATTCTGGATAGTTGATGCCACTATTCAGGCCAAAAGCCCCACTGGGTTTTGTGCCGTAGTAGAAGGTGAGCGTGGTGTTGTTTGAGGTGTAAACCACATAAGGTTCGGCCGCCCACGCAGCGACGCACGCCGTCATTGTCACTAAGAGAGTAAGTAATCGTTTCATATGTATGTCGTTTTTGAGTTAATAAGCTTGATTCTATTTTATCGCTTCAAAGTTAATAAAAATTTATGAATTTTAGAAAAACAGAGCAGTAAAACAGTAATATAGTAGCAAAAAGCATTATTTATCTAATAAAGTTGCGTTCTGAGTTTACGTCAGTTGTTTTCCTATGCACAGCATGATTTATCCAAGCTCGGATTTATTTATTTTTCCTGCGTGAGCAGGCTTTTCGACGAACTTGGTTCGCAACTTTTTGAATAAATGCATAATGTGACAAAGCGGCAATTGTCCTTAATAAAACACTATCTAGTGCAAGATTATCTAGTCCTTAATTGTCTTCCCAAGATCAAACAAATTCAACAAATGTATTTTTCAGCATTGTTTCCATAACGCACAAAGCATTACTTTTGTCTAGTAACTGTATGTTTAAACCCAATAACCACTAAAAAATGTAATCTAATGAAACTGTTTATAATTGTATTCAATTGTTTGAAAAAAACGCAAAACTGTCCCAAAAGTTCCGTTTTCGACCAGAAAACACCTGTTTCATGGTCCATTTTTCCAATAAAAAAACGCAAAACTGTCCCACACTCCCAATATTCAAGACAACTAAAAACCATCGTTCATGTTGTTTCTAGGTTGTGCTAGTTGTTTGACAATAGTGAGTCAAGTGAGTCCATATTTAACCAATTCGATCAATTAGCTTAATTCGCTGTTAGAAAGAATTATGCGCATGTGGAATACTGCATAAAAATGAACATTCGTTGAATGATTGGCATAATAATTGGCATAATAATATTTTTTTTGTATTTTTGAGGGGCAATTATTTCAACATAGACATACCTAACATAAAATACAAATGAAAAAGCTATTATCACTACTCACTGTCATGGCAGTTGCGTTGCAGCCGATGGCAGCACCTGTTGATGTGTCAACAGCCAAGACCAAGGCCGAGCAATACCTGGCCCAAAAGGTGTATGCCGGCAAGATTATGGCTCCTGTCACTATCGACGCCACACTTATCAAAACCGAGATGGGCAAGACAGTCAAGGCTCCTGTGTATTACATCTTCAACACCGAGACATCATTTGTCATCGTGTCGGGCGACGACCGTGCCGAAGAAATACTCGCCTATGGCGACAAGCCCCTAAACCTCGACCGTATCCCCGCCAACATGCAGGCGTGGCTCGACGGCTACAAGGTGCAGCTCGACTGGCTGCTCACTCACCCCGAGGCAGAGGTTGACAGGTCCACGACCTACAAGTCGCCAAAAGCAAATGAGACAACCATTGGCCCACTGCTCACGGCCCTTTGGGATCAGGAGGCTCCTTACTGGAACCAATGCAAGTTCAACTACAACGGCACAAACTATATGTGCTACACAGGTTGCCCTGCTACCTCGGCATCGATGGTGCTTTACTATTGGAAGTACCCCATCACGCAAGTGGGACCAGTTCCCGCCTACGATGGAGTGCTTGAAATAGGAACATGGACCAGCGTGAACTACACCTATCCTGCCCTGCCCGCTGTGACCTTCGACTGGGACAACATGATTGATGACTACACCAGCTCTCATGCCACTGGCTACAACACTGCTCAAGCCAATGCCGTTGCCACCCTGATGCGCTATGTGGGCCAGGCCGAGCACATGAAATATGGCACCCCCGAGGCTGGTGGTAGCGGCATCTACACCGCCGACGCTCAGATTATTGCCGACATGTTCATAGGCTTCGGCTACGATGAGACGACCACTCGCATGGTTCAAAAGTCAGATTACACCGATGCTAGCTGGGCAGCTCTCATTCAAGAGGAGATAATTGAAGGACGACCTATAGTTTACCTGGGTACTGCCGGCACTGCTGGTGGCCACGCCTTCAACGTCGATGGCTACGATTCAGGCACCAACAAGTATCACGTCAACTTTGGTTGGAGTGGCGAGGGCAACGCCTGGTGTGCCTTGAATGCCTTTATCGATGACACAGGCGCCAACTTCAACCTGAATCAGATAATGATTATTGGCGTTCAGCCTTCGGTAGGTATTATCAGGGCAACGCCCTCTACTGTCGACTTCCAGGGATTTGCCGGCGAGACCTACACCCAAGTGGTGCGAGTTAAAGCCCACAACATCGAGAGCAACATCAACGTTGCTTTCAGCGGCGATAATGCCTACAGCGTGAGTCACACCACTATCACTGCCGAGGAGGCTGCAACCGGTGTTGACGTGGTTGTCACCTATGCTCCCACCCAGGCAGGCGAGACCAGTGCAACTCTCACCCTCTCGTGTGCCGACGAAGACGTGGAGGCAGTTACCGTGCCCATAACAGGAATGGCACGGCCACATGTGCCCACTCTCATGATTGAGCCCACTTCGCTCGACTATACCACATCGCTCAAGCGCCCCATCACCAAAACTATCAGCCTCAAGGGCGTATATCTCACTAGCGACGTGACATTGACACTGAGCGACAACAACGGCGTGTTCAGCGTTTCGCCAACGACAATTCCTCAAAGCAGCGTCAATCTCGACACACCAGTTGAGGTGGCTGTCACATTCCAGCCATCGGTCGAGGGCCGATTCACGGGCACACTAGTGTTTAGCAGCAATGGAGCCGAGAGCGTGACAGTGGAACTCAGCGGAAAAGCCAACGAAGGCAACACCGCCAGCGACCCATATCTCGACATCTCAAAATATGAGACCATCGACGAGGCAGGATGGAACACAAGTGACATTCGCAACCTCTACAAGTACACCGAGTATGAAGCAGACGAATGCGGATGGCTCACCATCTCCAACTATGGCGTGATTAAGGCCGACGCCACACAGAACTGGTTCACCAATGCGGGCACTGTGAGGACTGGCTCAGCGACATGGACTGCCATCGACGTGTTCCCCGGCAGCGCAAGCTATTTTGCCGGCGAGGGACAATTTGCCGACTGGAGCGAGGATTGCCAAACGTTCTTTGTGACCAACTGCTCGCAGGTTAAGCAGCTGGCAGTGAACCGCAGCAACTCGACCTATCCGTTGAAGATGTACATCTATGAGTGTACCCTCAACGACGACGGTACCGTTACCCCAAGCGAAACCGCTATTCAGACCAAGCAAAACACCACTACCAACACCGCAGAGGTGCTGGCATCGGACCCTCTCGACCCGAGCGTCATCTATAAGGTGGTAATCTTCAACGACTTCTCCAAGCTCTATGAGATTGGTTTCAAAACCCCGCTAAATGCCCTCGAGACACCTATAGCCACAGCGGCAACCGAGGTAAAGACCGATGGATTCACCGCCAACTGGACTCAGTGCCCAAGTGCCACAAGCTACACCCTGCGCGTGATACCCAAACCCGAAGCAGGGCTCTATTCGGGCGACATCACCACAGCCGAGGGCTTTGGCGAAATAATCATCCCCGATATCACTGGCCTGAGTTATGCTGTCACTGGATTGCAGCCCGCCACCACCTACATCTACGACGTGCGTGCCGTGAGGGGCAACATTCATGGCGACTGGTCAAACAAGATTGAAGTTGAGACATTGAGTGGTGTCACCGGCGATGTTAACGGTGACGGTACGGTTAATGCTGCCGATGTCACGGCCCTCTACACCTTCCTGCTTAATGGCGACGACAGCGACATCGTTAACGGAGATCAGGATAGCGACGGAGTCATTACCGCAGGCGACATCACCACAATCTATTCCATCCTGCTGGGAAGCAAGTAAAACCTCATTAATTCGTTAAAACGTTAAAAAATCCTCTCAAATTTAATTTTTGAGGGGATTTTTTCTTTATTGTGTGGATTTATGATTAAATTTGCACTCCACCTTAAATAGAAATACACAATTACTATCTATATATTAATTTTTACACATTCATTATGAGAAGATTTTTTCTATTTTTCTTCGCAGTGAGCGTGTCGCTAGCGATGGTCGCTGGCGATAAGCTTAGCGCTCCAACAAGAGTGTTCCTGCAGCAACGTGCTAATGGCGTGACAGTTAACGCCGAGCAAAAGCGCGCCCTTGCAACTCCTATGAAACTCAACGGAGTGGAGTATGTGGAATGCTTCATCTCTCTCGATGGCGCTTCTACAGCCCAACTCGAGGCTAACGGAGCAAAGGTTACTGGCAAGTACAACGGTTTTGTAACTGCCAGCATCCCAGTTAACAAACTTGAAGCGGTTTCCCAACTCAAGGGTGTAAAGCAAGTGGGTGTCTCACGTAACGTGCGACTGCTCACCGATGTGGCTAAAGGCATCGTCAAGGCCGACAAGGCTTGGGACGGAACCAACTATGGTCTGCCCCAGGGCTACACCGGACAAGGTGTAGTTGTTGGTCTTATCGACGACGGTATCCAGTTCAATCACCGCGCTTTTCTTGATGAGAATGGCAACACCCGCGTAAAAGCGGTTTACATGCCTAATGCATCAAGCGCTAACGGTGGCACCAAGGCTACTATCGATGGTGTACAACTCATGGGTTATCAGTACACCACACCCAGCCAGATTGCTAACCTTACCTGCGACGACACAGGCGAGAGCCATGGTACTCACACCTCGGGTATCGCTGCTGGCTCGCACGTGGGCAACTATTCTGGTATGGCTCCCGAGGCCGACCTGATTCTTGCAGGTTGCGGTTCTTCACTTACCGACAACGCCATCATGAGCTCGGCCAAGTACATTGGTTGGTATGCTCAGCAACTTGGCAAGCCATGCGTTATCAGCATCAGTTTGGGTAGCGACATTGGTCCTCACGACGGCACCAGCATCATCAGCCGTGCCTATAGCGAGGTTGCCAACACCTACGGTGCAGTGATTCTGCTTGCTGCAGGTAACGAGGCCGACATCATTGGTCATGCCCACAAGACACTCTCAAGCGCCGACGATTACATGGCTGTCACCAACAACGTTTCAGGCAGTTGGTGGGGTTCGGCTACTGGTGCTTGCGACATCTGGAACAGCACTAGCGACGAGTTGCAAATCAAGGTCATCATCGGCAGTTCACAGAGTAACTGGATGACAAGCGGCAGCTTTGGCAACGTCACTGTTTCGGGTAGTGTTGATGCCTTCAACAACCGCTACAACCTGTATATCGAGAGCAGCGAGTCGGCGGCAACCTATGTTATCAAGGGTTCTGCTGGCAACACTATCAATGTGTATACCGACTGCTGGTACAGCACTCTTAGCTCGTCATCGGGCAGCGTGAGTGGCTACACCATCACTCCAGGTACTTACGAAGGCTCTATGTGCGACGACATGACATGTCCTCAGGTCATCAGTGTTGGCGCCCAGGCTTCACGCTCTAGCGATGGCTATGGCCAAGGCGATGTGGCTTACTTCTCAAGCTACGGTACCGACTTTAACGGCGTTAACCAGCCATTCGTTACCGCTCCAGGTCACTATGTGATTTCTTCAATCAATGGATATGACTCTTATCAATCAGCCACTTGGTCGATGACCTACAATGGTCAGACCTACAAGTGGGGCGAGATGAGTGGTACCTCAATGGCAACTCCTTGCGCCGCTGGTGTAGTTGCCCTGTACTTGCAGGCCGACCCAACCCTCGACGTTGACCGCGTGAAGGAAATTATTGCCGAGACTGCTACAGCCTATCCCGCTAGTGCTTCTAGCCCTGTAATGGCTCGTGGACATGGTATCATCAACGCCCTCGATGGTATTGAGTACATTCTCCAGCATCAAGGTCCAACCATCGTCACTAAGCCCGACAATGTAAACTTCCAGGGATATGCCGGTGAAACTTATACTGAAGTTATCACAGTTAAGGGTTACAACCTCACTCAGCCCATCAATATCGCTAAGAGTGGTGATGCAATCTACAGCGTGACCCCAACCACCATCAGTCCTGAGGACGCTTATACTGGTGTTGAAGTTACCGTTACTTATGCTCCCACAGCTGCTGGCGAAACTAATGCAACACTCACTCTCACCAGCGCCGAGGCCGAGACCAAGACCGTGGCAATCACTGGTGTGGCACAGCCTAGGGTTCCAACCATCCTCACCGATCCCGAGACCCTCAGCTTCAGCGCTAAGCTGGCCACTCCAATCACCAAGACTGTGAAGGTTAACGGCCTGTTCCTTACTAACGACATCACCGTTACCCTCAACGACCAGAACAACAAGTTCACCGTATCGCCAACTACCATTTCGGCTAGCAATACAGGTATTGACACTCCTGTAAATGTGAACGTGACCTTCACCTCGGCCGAAGAAGGCGAATACACTGGTACTCTCACCTTCACCAGCAATGGTGCCGTGACTAAGACTGTGACACTCACCGCAAAGGCCACCGACAAGGGCACTGCAGCCGACCCATATCTCGATATTGCAAAATATGAGACTATCGACGAAGCTGGCGCTACAGTAAGTGGCATGAGCACAATCTACAAGTACACCGAGTATGAAGATGACGAGTGCGCTTGGCTCACCGTTTCTAACTATGGTGCCCTCAGGAGCGACGCAACCCAGAACTGGTTCACCATCGCAGG
Organism: uncultured Bacteroidales bacterium; assembly: GCA_902762385.1. Lineage (GTDB taxonomy): Bacteria > Bacteroidota > Bacteroidia > Bacteroidales > Muribaculaceae > Sodaliphilus. The sequence continues at coordinate 214,953 of CACWNQ010000003.1, forward strand.
CACCGAGAAGACTGGCACCGAGTCATGGGGTGCTACCGATGTATTCTTGGGCAGCTCACCCTACTTCGGAAGTAGCAATGCTTACTATACCGACTGGAACGAGGATTACCAGACATTCTACGTGACCAACTGCTCACAGGTTAAGCAGTTTGCCGAGAACCGCAGCAACACTTCTTATCCATTGAAGATGTACATCTATGAGTGCACTGTTAATGCCGATGGCACCATCACTCCTAGCAACACTGCAGTTCAAACCAAGCAGAACACAACCACTAGCAAGGAAGTTCTGGCTTCTGATCCTCTCGACCCCGTGAAGGTTTACAAGATTGCCATCTTCAACGACTACTCTAAGCTCTATGAGATTGGTTTCAAGACTCCTATCAATGGTCTTGAAGCACCAGTGGCAACCGCTGCAACCTTAATCGGTAGCACAAGCTTCACTGCTAACTGGAACGAAGTTGTTGGTGCCGACAGCTACACCCTGCGCGTCATTCCTAAGAACTACGATATCCTCACCGAGGGATTCTCGAAGTTCACCAAGGCTGGTTCTCAAGATATTGGCTCTTCGCTCGACAACTACATGGACAATGCAGGTTGGACAGGCTCTAAGGTTTATGAGGCCATTGGCGGTGCTCGCCTGGGCACTGGCTCTTCGGTTGGTTCTTTGACCTCTCCTGGCCTCACATTGACCGACAACAAGGTGACTGTTTCCTTCAAGGCTAAGACCTTCAACAACGACACCAACTGCAACTTCAAGGTTTCTTGCGGCAACGCAAGCGAGACTGTTACTGTTGCTAGCAACACCGAGGACACTTACACTGTAGTTCTTGACTGCAACGCTGCTGCAGGCCAGAAGATTAAATTTGAGACTACTGCCAACAGCAAACGCGTGATAATCACAAGCATCCACATCATCGATGGCGAGCATGCTGGCAAGTCGATTGATCTCGACGGTATCACAATTCCTGGCATCACCAAGACCAATTACCTTGTTACCGGCCTCGATCCTGCTACCACCTACTTCTATGACGTGAAGGCAGTATTTGGTCCTAAGTCAAGCAACTGGTCTAACCAGATTATGGTTACCACACTTGCAGGCTTGACTGGCGACGTTAATGGTGACGGAACTGTGAACTCAGCCGACGTTACTGCTCTCTACACCTTCCTGCTCACTGGCGACGCTAGCGATATCGTTAACGGCGATCAGGATGGCGATGGCGCAATCAATTCTTATGATGTTACTGTAGTCTACAACATCTTGCTTGGAGCAAAGAAGAAGTAAAGCACAACAAAATAAGAATATTTACAAAAAAGCTTTCCTGACTGATCAGGAAAGCTTTTTTGTTAGTGTTTTAATAGAGTTTTATTGTTGGACCTAATTATTCAAGTCCAGTTCACTTGATGAGCACCTTGTGATGGTTGTTAACATAGATGCCTGGTGTAGTGGGCCTACTGGGATAGCGAATTCCGTCAATAGAATAATAGGCTTCATCGTCTTCCTTATCGGTGGTGATGGTGGTTATCGGTGATATGGCTTGATTAAAGAACTCACGCCAGTAGTCGTCAACCCAGTTATAATAAGCGGCAACCTCAGTTTCACTAGCCGTGCCAGCTCTAAGCTGGTTTATCAATGTCATGCCCAGTTCGCCCACTTGCGCATCGGCAGCCATCACCTTTTGCAGAATTCCCGTCTCTTCCAAGTTGATGAGTTTCGAGAGGTCGATGCTATCGGTGCTTTGTGTGCCGTCGTGGTAAATGGTGAACACATTGTTCTTGAGCTGAAGTGCATTAGTGCACATCTCGCTCTTGTAGGTGCCAGTGGCACGCTTCACAACCGCTGGCAGCACCCGAGATGGCGTTATGACAATAGGCACTGTGAACGAGCCACAAGGCCAGCCAATGGCAATCCAGCTAACAGTGTTGATGGGGTTCTCACCCTCAAGTACACCCTGCATCATTGAAGCCGAAGCACTGGTATAGCGTGGAATAAAGTTGCTGAAATAAGTATTGGTTACATCATCAATGTCGGCGGGGATATCATCCCACAAGTTAACCTCTCGCTCACCATGATATAGATATCGTGGTAACTCGTGCACCACTTGCTGAGCATCAATTTTGCCGTCGCCAAAGGTGTCTTCCATATATTTGCAGGCAGCCTTGTAGCGCTGCTCACCCACATGATTTGTAACATCATAATAGGGACTTGTGAAAGAATAATTGGTACGTACCAAATAGCCATTGGGTGCAACATTCTCATCGTTGGCATCAAACTTAGTGTAACTGGTGTTGCACGTCTCAAAGAATGCCACATTGCCCAGCGAGTCCATCACGGCAAAATTAGTGCTCAGCGTCACTGGAGTAGTCTGTGCCTGGGTCTGCTGTAGCAGCGCCTCAAATTCATCGACCGTGGCACACTGACCCAACGCTTTCTTCATAAGTGCCCCAGCGCCGGTGTTGGCCTTAGAAGTGGGACTATTGAAGTAATAGGACAAAGTGTTGAGGATGGCAAATCCCGCCTCGTTGTGACCATACCAAATGCTGGTGGGACTTGACGAAGTGGAGTAGTTGACCACACCCACGTATTGATATTTGGTGCCGTGAAGGGTTAGAAGTGAGTTGTTAGTTCCATCGCTGGCATCACGGTTCTTAAAGATGAACGGACGTCCATCGGCAGTTACCTTGCCCGAAGCTATGACAGCAGTGCATGCCCAAGCCTCACCAATAGTTAATGCTAATAATAAGATGGTTATAAAACGTTTCATGGTGATGAAGTGAATTGTATTTAGGCCACAAAGGTATATAAAAAAACTAATTTTTTACTTAGTTCTAAATATTATTCCTAAAATTTGTGAGTTTTCACTGCCAAACAGTAAAAAACAATACATAATTACTCATTTAATGGATGTTGTTTACAATACTATGCTTAATTCAAAATCTTATCAAAATATCAACACTAAGGGTCATTTCAAAATGCAGCGACCCTTTTTCGTTGATAAAAAGCAGGGAAATGTTGAAAGAAAAAAGGGAAATGTTGTATAAATAGAATTTATTTAATAAATTTGGCAGTTTTTTATTACAACATAAACCCAAATATTTATTAAATATAAAACAACCAACTTATTAACTAAACTCTTATTAAATGAAGATTTTTAAACGACTAACAAAGTTGTTGTCATTAGCACTATTGCTGTGCATGGCGACACAATTGCAGGCAGCCGATATTGACTTGGCTACTGCAAAAAATGTGGCGAAGTCTTTCATGGCCAAGCAAGTGACAAACGGTCAACTTAAAGCTGAAGCCGCTAGCAATCTCAAGCTCGTCAAAGCCGAGCCTTCAGTGTTCAACCCAAAAGCGGTGGACTACTACATCTTCAACGCCGACAAATCCTATGTCGTTGTTGCAGGTGACGACCAAGCACCTGAAATCCTAATGTATGGCGTTCGTGGACAGGTCAACTTGGACAAAATTCCACCAGCAATGCAATGGTTACTCAACAAGTACAAATTTCAGATTGACGGTCTCAAGGCTGGCACACTCAAGCCTAACGGCTACACTCCAAAAGCAACAACAGCTGTTGCTCCGCTGACAAATGCAAACTGGGACCAGAACGCACCTTACTGGAACCACACCCCCACCAGTGGTAGTACACACACCTACACTGGCTGCCCAGCAACCTCTCTTAGTATGTGCTTCTATATCTTTAAATGGCCTAGTACCTATCCAGCGCTACCAAAAGTCTCTGTGAGTGGCGGTGTTACTGCACCTGCACTTAGTGAAAAGGCTGCCGACTGGGCTAACATGCTCGATGAGTATACTGGTCCCACCAACACTACCTATAATAGCACCCAAGCCGAAGCTGTTTCATGGCTGATGCGCTATGTGGGCCAAGCTTGCAATATGCAGTACACTACCAGCGGTAGTGGTGCCTACGACCCCGATATCCTCGAGGCTTGTCACACCTTCGGTTACACCGATGCCCAACTGCTCACCCTCACCAGTGGTTATGCAGGTTACAATCAGAACTATACCGATGCTCAGTGGAACACATGGATGCTCGAAGAGCTGCATGCAGGCCGTCCCATCGAGTATCTCGCTTCGGACCCATCGGCTGGAGGTCACGCCTTCAACGTGTTTGGATGCGACGCAAACGGTAAATATTACGTAAACTGGGGTTGGAGCGGCGAAGACAATGGCTACTGCACTCTGCACAATTTCACCACTGGCAACAACTCTACCGGCCAAGGTGGCGGCTCTTACACCTTCAACTATGGTGAGGCCATGATTATCGGCATTGCTCCTCCCGCAGGCGCACTTGGCCCACAAATCACCGTTGATCCCACAACCCTCGCGTTTGAGGGCTATGTAGGCGACACCTACACCAAAACCTTCACCGTGACGGGTGCTAACCTCGAGGGCAACATCACCATCACTAAGCAAGGTGCGAGCAACATCACTGTATCTCCCACCTCTATCACTGCTGCCAACGCAGCCAATGGTGTTCAGGTTACAGTAACCTATAAACCCACCGCAGCCGGCAACAGCAATGCAACTATCACACTCGCCAGCACCAATGCCGAGAGCGTGACAGTGAACGTTACTGGTACTGCCGAAGCCAAGGTTCCAACAATTACCGTTGACCCAACATCACTCAACATAAATGCTAACTTATCATCAACAGTGACCAAGACCATTAACGTTACGGGCTTGTTCCTCACTAACAATATTACCGTTACCCTGAACGATAACAACAACGTGTTCAGCGTAACACCAACTACAATTACTGCTGCCAACGCAGCTAACGGCGTGCCTGTTACCGTTTCGTTCAACTCAGCCAACGAGGGCAACTTCACCGGTTCGATTACATTTACTAGCAATGGCGCCGAGAGCAAGACAGTTCAACTCACTGCTTCGGCTGCCGAGGGTGGCAACGCCAGCGACGCTTACCTGAACATCGCTAAGTATGAGACCATCGGCGAGGCAGGCGCTACAGTAAGCGGTATGTCGAAGATTTACAGCTACACCGAGTATCCAAGTGACGCTTGCGCTTGGCTCACTCTCTCTTACTATGGTGCACAAAAGGTTGATGGCAACCAGAATTGGTTCGACTTTGAGGGCACAGCCAAGTCAGGCAACGAGACTTGGAATGCGACTGGCATTTTCCTGGGCAGCAGCAACTACTTCAATAGTACTGCCTATTACTGCAACTGGAACGAGGCTTGGCAGAACTTCTATGTGACTAACTGTACTGAGGTAAGTCAGCTCTCTTACAACATCCAATCTTCTTACAATTCGGGCAATCCATACCCATTGAAGATGCAAATTTATGAGTGCACATTGAATGCCGACGGCACTCTCAGCGTTGGAACTACTGCTGTTGTCAACAAGCAAAGCCAGACCACCAACCAAGCCGAGGCGCTCTCTTCGGGCACTTTGGACCCAAGCAAGATCTACAAGGTGAGAATCTACAACGACTATTCTCGCCTCTATGAGATTGGCTTCAAGACCGACCTCGACGTAACTCTTCCTGAAATACCAACCAACGTGGAGGCTGATCCTTCGGCCACTACCGCCAAAATCACTTGGACACCAGGCGAGAACAATGATGGTTGGAACTTGCGTTGGAGGGAGTATGCTCAAAACACAGGTGAAGAAGAGGTCACATTCTCTGAGAATTTCGAGAACGGACTTAACAATTGGACTCTGATAAACACCGATGGCGACTCTTACAACTGGCAGACAGTTGATTTAACCAGCAATTTCAGCGGACAATTTACCGCTAAAGATGGTTCTTATGTTGCGATGTCACGAAGCTGGATAAGTAGCTCAGTAGGTGCTGTCACTCCCGACCAATGGTTAATCAGTCCTCAAATTGCAGACCTTGGTGGAACTCTCAAGTATTACATAATGGACGATGGCAACAACTACCAGGAGAACTATCGCATCTATGTTTCTACCAGTGGTAAAAACATCAGCGACTTTGCACCTATTACCGATGATATGCTTTCGCCCAATTCAAAAGAATGGACCGAAGTATCTATTGACTTGAGCAGTTATAAAGGCCAGGCTGGTTATATTGCTTTCCGTCACTATAACTGCACCGACAAAGACTTCATGTTCATCGATGCTTTAAGCCTTACTACCAATGTTGCTGCCCAGTGGAACTATGTTAACGGCGTTACCAGTCCTTACACCATCGAGGGCTTGACACCCAATACCACATATGAGGTACAGGTTCAAGGTAAGTTTGAATCTGCCACCACAGGTTGGACCGCGTCAACCATCTTCACTACACTTGGCGGTAGTGTTGCTGGCGACGTGAACGGCGACGGCGATGTTACTTCGTTTGACATCACTGCTCTCTACAACTACCTTCTTTCAGGTGACATGAGCGACATTGTGAATGGTGACCAGAACGGCGATGGAGAAATCACCTCGGCCGACGTTACCACTGTCTACAGCATCTTGCTTAACGCTAAAAAAGCTAAAAAATAATCGTTAAGCTCACAACTCAAAGAGCCACTCCTGAAGAGTGGCTCTTTTTTTGTACACATTGATGAATAATTATTAAAAAATAATGAAAATTTCAACAAATAAAAGGCAAAATTTGTCTTGAAAAGAGATTTTTTATAAATTTGGCAACTTTTTGTGTTTCACAAGAATTCATAAGAATATCATGATTATTTTATAAAACAAATTTTATTAACCAATATCCCTTATCAATGAAAAAAATCTTTTTATTGACTCTTGCTATTGTTGTTGCCTGTGCTGCAGCAATGGCAGTCCCCGCAAAGCCCGGATTGAATACCGTCACAATGAGCGACGGCACCACTTTGCAGGTGCAAGTGCTTGGTGACGAATGGAGCCACAGCCTTGCTACTGCCGACGGGCTAACGATTGCCTTTGGCGACGACGGATTATTCTACTATGTTGTCTCGGGCAATATTACTAATGTACGAGCTCATGATGTGACCAATCGCAGCGCATCGGAGCTTTCGTTTGTGAATGCCAACAAGGAACAAATGACCATGGCAGCACTGCACGAATCCAAAGCACAAGCTGGTAAATTGCGTTCAGTACAGCCTAGGTCAACTTCGTTGAAAGCTACTCAGGTCCCCAACAACGGTTCACCTCGAGTACCTATTATCTTGGTGCAGTACACCGACAAGAGCATGAGCCACACCAAGAATCAGTTTGAGGCTCAGTACAACACCAATGCCAAGAGTGTGTTCAACTATTTCAAAGACCAAAGTAACGGTCTTTACACACCTCAATTCGACATCTATGGCATTTATACCCTGCCCGGCAATCGTGCCACATATGGCGCTAACAACAGCAGTGGCGATGATGTGGGTGTTGCAAAGATGGTTGGTGACGCTATCACCAAGGCCGGAAACGAAATCAATTGGAGCCAGTATGACAACAATGGCGACGGCTATGCCGATGTGTGCATCGTGGTTTATGCAGGTGTTGGTGAGGCACAAGCTTCCTACACTGTGCCCAATGCTGTTTGGCCATGCCAGTGGAGCCTTTCGTCAGGAGCCTATTACGGTGACGGCCCTGGTGCCATAACCCGTAATGGAGTGACAATCGACAAGTTTGCTGTATTCAACGAGATTTCAGGCAGCAGCGATAGTGGTACAACCATGGATGGTGTTGGCACTTTCTGCCATGAGTTCTCTCACTGCTTGGGATTGCCCGATTTCTATGAAACAACCTACAACCATGGCTACTTTGGCATGAGCTATTGGAGCTTAATGGACACAGGTTGCTATAACGGCGGCTCAATAAGTGGCGATACTCCAATTGGTTATAGTGCCTACGAGAAGAACTTCATGGGATGGCTCAACTACATCATTCCTACCGAGAATACATTCTACACTTTGCCAGTATTCAACAGTAAGGTTGCCGAAAATGACCAAGCAGTGAAAATTACCGCTTTGAACAACAACGAATACTGGATTCTCGAGAACCGCAAGAAGCAGAATTGGGACTATTACATTCAAGATGAGGGTATATTAATTACCCACTTCACCTATGTAGCCGACCGCTGGAGCGCTAACACAGTCAACAACCAGAGTGTTCAGTTGGCAACTATCATGCCTGCCGATAATTCACTGAGCACTAACAACCTGAATAAAGACCTCTACGGCGAGACCAACCATGCGTTTGGCCCCAACACTTCGCCAGCTATGAAGGCCAACATGAGTGCTAGCGGTTCATTGTCAAACTCTACTGGTGGAGCAGGCGCAGTTAACAAGCCTGTGACCGAGATAAATCTCAACAGCGATGGCACTGCATCGTTCTGGTATATCAAGGGTGAAGTTCAGAACCCAACAATCAACGTCAGCACCAACAGTCTTGCTTTTGAGGGATATGTGGGTGACACTTACACCAAGACCTTCACCGTTACTGGTATTAACCTGACTGGAAACATTACTATCACTAAGCAAGGCTCTGACGTCTATAGCGTGTCACCAACAAGCATCACTGCCGCTAACGCTGCTGGTGGTGTTCAAGTGACTGTGACCTACACACCCACAGCAGCTGGCAACACCAATGCAACCCTTACTCTTGCTAGCACTGGAGCTCAGAACGTGACAATCAACCTAACTGGTACAGCACAAGCCAAGACTCCTACAATCACTGTTAACCCTGCTACGTTAAGCCTCGCAGCAACCCTGTCATCAACAGTAACAAAGACCATCATCGTTTCAGGCCAGTTCTTGACCAACAACGTGACTGTGACCTTGAACGACAACAATGGTGTGTTCAGTGTTTCGCCAACCACCATCACCGCTGCCAACGCCAACAATGGCACACAGGTTACTGTTTCGTTCAGCTCGGCCAACGAGGGCAACTTCAATGGCTCGCTCACCTTCGCCAGCAATGGTGCCGAGAGCAAGACTGTTCAACTCACCGCTTCGGCTGCCGAGGGCGGCAACGCAACCGATCCCTACCTCAATATCGCCAAGTACAACACCATTGGTCAGGCTGGTGCTACAGTGAGCGGCATGAGTGCAATCTACAAGTACAATGAGTATCCTAGCGACGCTTGCGCATGGCTCACCGTTTCTAACTATGGCGCACGCAAGGCCGACGCTAACCAGAACTGGATAAACTGCGAAGGCCAAGATAAGTCTGAAAGTGAAACCTGGAATGCAACCGACATCTTCTTGGGCAGCAGCAGCTACTTCACAGGAACTGCCTACTACGCTAACTGGAACGAGGCTTACCAAAACTACTACGTTACTAATTGTAGTCAGGTTAAACAGTACTCTTACAACATTCAATCAAGCAACTACACCGGCAATGTCTATCCATTAAGAATGGAGATTTATGAGTGTACATTGAATGCCGACGGAACGCTTACCGAGGGTACTACTATGGTCGATAACAAGCAGAGTCAGCTCACCAATGCCGCCGAGGTTGTAACCTCAATGGACCTTGACCCAAGCAAGATCTACAAGGTTAGAATCTACAACGACTACTCTCGCCTGTATGAGATTGGCTTCAAGACTCCAATCCAGGGCGTTGACACCCCAGTGGCCACCGATGCTACCGAAGTTGGTTCAACTGAGTTTACCGCTCACTGGACAGCTTGTGACGACGCTCAGAGCTACACCCTGCGCGTGATGCCTAAGCCTGAAATCACCACCGAGCTGCTCCTCACCGAGGGATTCTCGAAGTTCACATCTAACGGCACTGCCAACATTGGTGGTTCACTCAACAACTACATGGACAACACCGGCTGGACTGGCTCTAATGTATTTACTGCCATTGGCGGCATCCGTCTGGGTTCTGGTTCTACAAAGGGCACTCTCACCAGCCCATCGCTCGACTTGACAGGCAGCAACGGCAAGGTAAGCATCGTCTACAAGGCTAAGACCTATAACACTGACACTAACTGCAACATGACTATCACTTGTGGCAGTTCAACTGCTACAGTGACTGTTCCTAACAGCACTGAGGCCGAGTATACCCAAGTGCTCGACTGCAACACTGCAGCAGGTCAAAACGTGACATTTGCCACCACTGCCAACCGCAAGCGCGTGATAATCACCAGCATTGTGATTTACTCTGGCGACATCACCGCTAGCGATGCCAAGGCCGAGGACGAAATGCTGTTCCCAGGTATCACTGGCACCCAGTACACTGTCACCGGATTGCTGCCACTCACTACCTACATCTATGATGTTAAGGCCATTTATCCTGCAGTGGAGAGCAACTGGTCTAACCTGATTGAGGTCACTACTACTGAGTCAACAACTGTTGCTGGTGACGTGAACGGCGACGGCGATGTTACTTCATTCGACATCACTGCTCTTTACAACTACCTGCTTGCAGGCGACATGAGCGACATCGTGAATGGTGACCAAAACGGTGATGGACAAATCACATCGGCCGACGTTACCGAAGTTTACAGCATCTTGCTTAACGCTAAAAAATAATAGTTAAGCTCACAACTCAAAGAGCCGCTCCACATTGATGGAACGGCTCTTTTTTTAATCGCAAGTATAGTTATTATTTCACTGAAGCTACAATCAAGGCCACTATAAGGCACAATATCATGGCTATTGTTATGAGTGACTGCCACTTTATCACCCCCCACTTGCCGCGTTCTCGCCATGCCTTGCGGTTTATCACATTGGTGAAGTAAATCGCAAGATATGTAATCCACAACGTGAAAATCAGCGACATGACCATGCCCATCAATTCTGCTGGCAATGAATGGTTAAAAACACTTATCATGCAGCCTGCGTCGGCCACAAAAAGCATAATGATGACCAGCAACATCAACATTCGCCATATTGTCCCCCACCAGTTGTAGCCAAAGAGCTGCCTGTAATCAATGAACAGATAAAGTAAGAAAAACACAGCATACAAAGTCTTAAAATGGGAATAGGGCACAAACCACAGCATTAGCGCCAGCAGCAGCATTATCAGTTCAAGAACCAACGACTGACAAGCTACAAACACCTGAACAAAAAAGCCCTGAGGCAATGTGTGGCGCTTTAAAAGCGGCGCATGACGAAACACAATCCATGTGGGCAAGATCAAAGCCGAGAAAACCAGCAGAGTTCCCCACTCCTCGTGTGCCAGCAGCCACTTCCAGGCATAGCTAATATAATAGAAGAAACCAGTGGCTGTTATCTTGCCTATCTCATGACTGAATTCTTTAGGGAACAACCAGTGTCCTAGCAGGTAGACGATAACTCCAAGCAACACTAGCATCTTTACTGGCGGGAAACTCACTTGGCGCTTGCCTGTGACATAGTCGCGCATCAAGTGGCCCGGGCGAAACAGCAGCTGCCAAGCGGTGTAGGGCAGAGACCGTGAGTGCAGTCCCCACAGTTCCATCACTCCTGCCCAAATGCTCTTCCATGTGACGGGGCCTTGTGACGCCTTCTGGCCACACAATGGGCAATAGTTTCCCTCGTGCTCCTCGCCACAACAGTCGCAACGATGCCTCTCTCCTGGATATTTATAATCTACCGGACGTTGTTTCCACTCGCGGTAGCGACTGCGATAGTCCTTAAATCGACGTGACATCTTAATTCAAAGATGGGTGACAGTGCGAGCTTCGCATGCATTGCCACCCATTGTAATATTGTGATGAATAAATTACTTCTCTACTTCCTTCACGCGCAAGTAGTCACCACTACCCTTCACGATGGTCTCGAAGTAGTCTTGTGTGTAACCACCAAACTTGGGCTGAACTGGATTGCCATAAGGGTTACGCTCAAACTTGCCGTCTTTCTCCTTCTTGATATTGCCGTCAAGGAATTTCACAAAGAGGTACTTGGCAAGGTCCTGATACTTGCGAGTAGTCTCCTGGGCGCTGTTTACGCTATAGTTAGTAAGGAACTCCACTGCATCGGCATTATTATTCTTATAGAGGGCCAGTGCCTTGGCTTCGACCTGTGGCTGCTGGGCTGCAAAAGCATCTTCAATACCTTGCTGAACACGACGCACGTCGGGGATCATCTGCGAGTAGCGATGGTAGCATTGATTGGCAATAAGGTTGTTAACCCAGAATGCGGCATCGAAGTCGAAGTTGTAGAGGTCGCCCTTACCCTCACGGTAACTGTCGGGCACCTCGTTAATGCAGCAATACATGGGCACAAACACTGCCGTGTTAGCATCGTCAACACCAAACCAAATGATACCTCCTACTGGGTCGGGAAGCCAAGAACGCATCTGTGTGCAGAACACGAAACCAGTTTGCTGAGTTGCGATTGCACGCTCATGACTATAGGTAACACTGTCGACCTTAAATTCCATTGGGCGATAGCGATAAGGAACTCCAAAGTAGTTCTTTGCGCCTGGGTCTTGAGTCATGTCATAAGGTGTGCCCTCGAAGTGGTCGCGCATCATGTCCTGCATGTTGCGCACGCTCAGCAAGCGGTCGGGTTTCACATAGAGTGGCATGATTTCGGCGCCTTTCTTACCCTCAAGATAAGGCAGGTAGCGGTCCATGCCAGCAGCATACTTATTGAAGAACGCCCATGCACGGGCATCGCAGCCACGCAGGGTGCCATAGTCGGCAGGGCAGTAAGTGAGCGAGAAGTCGAAGTCCTCATCCTTGCCGTTGAACCAACCCATCTTGCGGGCAAACGACACAACGTCCTTGCTATACATGCAGTTGTCTTTATCCTTAAATGGAATCTTGTGAATGCGGGCCTGATTAGCGTGAGCCGAGATGCAATCGTCGGGAATGCGAATGGCAACCCACACGGCGCCTTTCTCCTTGCCGCCCTTACCAATCATCTCGAGCACCCACACTTCGTTAGGGTCACCAACCGAGAACGACTCGCCCTCGCTGCAGTAACCATACTCAGCCACAAGGTCGGTCATGACCTTAAGGGCCTCGCGGGCAGTCGTTGCGCGCTGCAGGGCAATGTAGATGAGACTACCATAGTCGATTCGGCCAGTCGTGTCTTCACACTCATGGCGTCCGCCCCAAGTCGACTCAGCAACTGTCACTTGGTGCTCATTGATGTTGCCCACCACTTTATAAGTGTGAGCCACCTCAGGAATCTCACCCAAATACTTACCTGTATCCCAGTCAACAATCCTGCGCATGTCACCGGCCTTGTGGTCGGCAGCGGGATAATACTCAAGGAATCCATAGAGTGTGTGAGAATCGGCAGCATAGGTAATCATCGTTGAGCCGTCGACGGTAGCCTTCTTACCAGCTATCAGATTGGTGCAGGCATGAGACTGAGCGCCCCACCCCATTGCTAGTGCTGCTGCCATGATGGCACAAGCACGCATCTTAGAAAAAATAGATTTCATGAATTTTTCAGGTTTTTATTGTTATTAAAAATTAATCAAAAAAGAATTAATGGCATTAAAGCACTTATGCTCAACGCTATGAATTAATGTGGACTTTAACCTTAGCAATGCGATATTTTTTTACTTTCAAAACAGTAAAGTCGCATGGGCCACATGTGAGTTTCTCCTTCTCATTCAGGAAGTCGCCCTTGATGTTGAGCAATAGTCCAGCAATGCTCTCGGCTTCGTCGCTATATTTAGCAAAATGGCGTTCCTCAACACCTGTCACGTCGAGAAAATCGGTTATCGAAGTCTTGGCATCAAAGATATAGGTATCCTTGTCTTCCTTGGTGTAGAATTTCTCCTCGGTATCGTACTCATCGTCGATGTCACCAACGATTTCCTCGAGCACATCTTCCATGGTGGCAAGTCCTTGCGTACAGCCAAACTCATCAACGACTACAGCCAAGTGAATCTTCTTCTTGCGGAAGTCCTCAAGAAGGTCGTCAATCATGCGAGATTCAGGCACAAAATACACTGGTCTGAGCAACTTTTGCCACTGGAAGTCATCGCTACTCTTGTTGATATAAGGCAAAATGTCCTTAGCATAGAGTATGCCTTTAATATTGTCGGGATTATCTTCGTAGACGGGCATTCGTGAATATCCATTCTCAACGATACAGCGCACCACAGCGGCAAAGCTGTCCTCGATGTCGATGTCAACAATATCAATACGCGGGGTCATAATTTCGCTAACCGTCTTGTCACCAAAGGTGAGAATACCCTCAAGCCAGTCTTTCTCATCGGGGCTCTTTACATCACTCATTTGCAATGCATTGGTGAGGTCCTCTGTCGATATCTCATCGGCGTGTTGGTTCACTGCCTTGCGCACAAAACCCATACTCTTGACCATCAAGCGAGAAATTGGGCTGAAAAACATCTGCATTGCCTGCAATGCTGGTGCGACAAAGGTGGCAAACTTGACATTGTTGTTAGTGGCATAAAGTTTGGGAATAACCTCACCAAAAAGAAGAATCAAGAATGTCAATATAACGGTCTGAATCAAGAAGTTGGCAATCGTACTATGAAATTCAAACATCTGATTCATTGCATAATTTAGTACTATCACTATCATGATATTCACGAGGTTGTTGCCTATCAAGATAGTGGCAAGCAAACGCTCGGGTTGCTCCAAAAGGTGCTCTACTCGATTGCGCTTTCGGTCATCTTCAATGCTGTCGATGTCTTTTTTTGTGAGGGAGAAATAGGCTATCTCAGAGCCCGAGTTGAACGCTGAGAACATAAGTCCAATAAGTGCTGTTGCTATGGCCAACCAGCTACCCAAATCGGGAGCATTAAATGACATGGCCGATGATGAGGTTAACTGCTGCAGCAATAATGCCACATTACTTAAAATACAAGATAAAGGGTCAGGATCCAAAATCAAAAGTTTTAGTTAAACATTCTTGCCTGCCAGCACACACATGTGTATCTCTTTCTCAGTGTTTTAATTGTGCTGGTGTGGGCAACTTGTTGCCACACATGTGGTGGCGATTCTATTGCAAAGGTAGTGATATTTTTTAGCCTGACAAAACTTTTCCTGAAAATTACTTTGCACTCCATAATTTTGGATGCAAAAGATGTCAATAAAAATTCTCTTTTGTGTACTAATGAAGCATAATACAATATTTTTAACGCGTATACGTTATAATTTTAATAAAGGGGATACTGCGCCCTTTTTGAAATAAACTACAACTGATTAACAATGACAGGAAACTATCATAAATTCATGACTTCTATCACTCAAGCTATGTTACTGGCAATAGTGCTGTTTTCACAAGCTTTGAGTGCCAAAGCATTTGACATGTCGCACTACTGCGACACCTCACGACTTGCCACTGGCAAATGGGTAAAGGTGGCAGTGCCTGAGAGCGGCATTTATCAAATAACATCGAGCGATGCCAGCAAGTGGGGATTCAACGACCTGAGCCGAGTGCGTGTATTCGGCTTTGGAGGCGCACCAATCAACGACACTTTGCGCGTCACCATCCCCGACGACCTGCCACAAGTGCCAGTGTTGCGCACAGGTGAACGCATCTTGTTCTATGCACAAGGCCCCACCACTTGGAAATGGTCGGTCAACGACCAGCTCTACATTCAACGTCAGCACCCCTATTCCACTCAGGGCTACTATTTTATTACCGAAGACAGTTCAATTCCCGACCTTACTCCACAACAACTCAACATAACCCCAACAGGCTCTGTGGTAAACACCTTCACCGAGCGCCTGTATCACGAGGAAGAGCTCGTTAACCCCGGCGAGACAGGCAGTGTGCTGCTGGGCGAGGATTTCACAAGTACCAGCACACAATCGTTCAAGTTTACTCTTGATGGCCTGATTGACGGGTCCGAAGTGCGTGTGCTCACACGCTTCGGCGCCAAGACCCTGGTGAATGGCAGCAGTATATCATTCAAGTATAATGGCAACAACATAGCCGGCAGCACCACCATAAAAGGCATAACCGCCAGCGACCCTAACCACTACCATTATAATGTGGCCTCAGCTCTCAAAACGTTCAACATGAGTGGCACACGAGAGCTCACCTACTCTGTAATTTACAATCCAGGCGGCACAGTTAACCTGGCTCGACTCGACTATATTACACTTGGCTACCTGCG
This sequence comes from uncultured Bacteroidales bacterium, assembly GCA_902762385.1. Lineage (GTDB taxonomy): Bacteria > Bacteroidota > Bacteroidia > Bacteroidales > Muribaculaceae > Sodaliphilus. Next base: position 230,908 of record CACWNQ010000003.1, read on the forward strand.
CGCGCTCGACCTCACAGGCAAGAGCAGCCTTGCATTTGGTCTCAAGAGTGATGGCAACACACAATACGAGCTTAGTGGTGCCAGTGCCAGCACTCACGTGTGGGATGTTACAAATAGCAGAACCCCACAAGAGATGAGCGTAAGTCTCGATGGCAGCAAGGCTCACTTTAGTCTTGATGGCAAAAGTCGCCGTGAGATAATAGCATTCAACGAGAGTGGCTCGTTTCCATCACCCACCTTCAGTGCCGATATTGAGAACCAGAGCATACATGGCCGTGAAATCCCCGACATGATTATCATTGCCCCCAGCGAATTCATGCCACAGGCACAGCAGCTGGCAGCACTGCACGAGGATATCGACAGCATGCGAGTGCTTGTAGTCGAGCAGACTAAGGTTTTCAACGAGTTCTCAAGTGGCACTCCTGATGCCTTAGCCTACAGAATGCTATGCAAGTACTTCTATGACCGTGGCACCGATGAACAAGGCCACCACCTGGGCTACCTGCTGCTCATGGGAAATGGCTACTGCGACAATCGCCAAATCACTAATGCTGGCAAAGCATTGCGTTATCCCAAACTGCTCGTGTGGGAAAGCCTCGCCAGTGAGGACGAAATGAAATCCTACACTAGCGACGACTTCTTCGGATATCTTCAGGACAATTCAATAGCCGGTGTCAACGGAAGAATGACGATTGCCGTGGGGCGCATCCCTGCCCGCAGCGCCACCGATGCCAGCATTGCAGTGAGCAAGATAATTAAATATGCCACTCAGGCCGACTATGGCAACTGGAAAAACACAATGCTCAATGTTGCCGACAACGAGGATGATAATGGCAGCAATCACTGGAAACACGGCGAAGACGTAGTGCAGACAGTGCTGGCCAATGGTGGTGAGAACGTAAACTTTAACCGCATATTTCTCGACAATTTCGAGGAGAAGAGCGACGGTTCAGGTTCCAAGTTTCCTGAAGCCCGCAAAAAAATGTTTAAGGTTCTCACTGAAGGTACTCTGTGGTGGAACTATTGTGGTCATGGTGGACCCTCAGGATGGACTAACGACGGACTGCTTGTGACAAGTGATGTTGAGAACAAACTTTTCTACAGCCACCAACCCATCCTCTTTGCTGCTACATGTGAATTCTCTCGCCACGACGGAACTAGCCCTTCAAGTGGCGAAAACATGTTTTTCAACCCCAATGGTGGGTGCGTAGCCATGTTCTGCCCACCTCGATTGGTATACATGAGCGACAATCGATTCCTCAATCTCACTGCTGCCCAAAAGATGTACAAGCGCGACAATAATGGTCAAATTATGCGACTTGGCGACTTACTGGTATATGCTAAGAACAACACCAGCAATGGCCGCGAGAACTCTCTGCGATATCACCTTTATGGCGACCCGGCAATGCGTCCTGCAATGCCACAGCTTAAGGCAGTAATCGACAAAATAAACGGAAATGACGTGGACCCAGAGAACATGCCAGTATTTGAGGCACGACAGACAATGAACATAACAGGGCACATAGAAAACCTTGCAGGATTAAAGCAGACCGATTTCAACGGACTTATAGAAAGCACGCTATATGATTGTGAAAAGTCAGTATCCTTCATTGGAGCAAACGACATAGTTTATACCTACGAAGAGCGCCAGAACAAATTAGCTCTCATTGTCAACCGTGTGAACAACGGTGAGTTCTTTTTCAACATCACAATCCCAAGCGAAGTTACTGTCAACTACGACAATTACCGTCCATCGCTCGTGAGCCTATATGCCTACGACCCCGACAAGAAAATTGAAGCCACTGGTTCGTGCGACGACTTCTACATCTACGGCTACGACGAAAGCGTAGTAGCCGACACTATAGGTCCCGACATCAGTTACATGGGACTGAATAGCAGCAACTTCAAAGACGGCGACAGAGTAAACGAGTCACCATTGTTCATCGCAAGTGTGAGCGACGAGAGTGGCATCAACTTCTCTAACGCGGGTATTGGCCACAACATGACTCTAACCCTCGACGGCAACATCACTTATAGTGACGTGAGCAGCTATTACACTGCAATCGAGGCCGAAAAAGGGTCGGCAGGAAACATTAACTACGGATTCAGCAACTTGAGCAATGGCCATCACACACTAAAACTCAAGGTTTGGGACGTGTTTAACAACTCAAGCGAGAAGACTATCACTTTCAACGTCATGAGTGGACTAAAACCCGAAATCGATGAAATAAAAGCCTTCCCAAATCCTGCAGCAACATCCACTACCTTCCTTGTGACCCACAACCGTCCTGATGCTACTGTCACCATCACCATCGAGGTGTTTAACCTCATGGGACAGCGCATGTGGAGCACCACTCAAAGTGGACGCAGCAGCATGTTCTCATCATTCCCTATCACGTGGGATCTGAGTGACTATAGCGGTAGCCGCCTGCCTCGTGGCATTTACATGTACCGTGCCACCATCACAACCGATGGTCACCAAGAGAGTACTAAGACCAAGAAACTGGCTATCACATCAATGTAGTTAGCAATAATTACTAATGTAATTTTTCGTATAGAAGATTTTTTAGTACATTTGCAGTTTTGATAATGCATTATTTGAACAAATGAGCGACAATGCCCGACATATCACACGCGACATGCTTCCTGAACCCACGCTCAGGAGGCTGCCTTGGTATTTGGCCTATGTGAAGATGCTCGACAGCAAACACGAGGAATACGTGTCGTCGACACAGATTGCAAAGCGACTGAACGTAGATGCATCACAGATTGCTAAGGACTTGTCGTTCCTTAACATTAAGGGCAAGACGCGCATAGGATATGAGGTGCACCCTCTTACTAAAGCGTTGACTGAGTTTTTGGGATTCAAGCATCGCCACAATGCGTTTCTTGTTGGCGCAGGATCGCTAGGCAGCGCCCTGATGCGAGATTTAGGCTTGATGCAGTATGGATTGAACATTGTGGCAGCATTCGACATCAACCCTGCTATCGTAGGCAAGAATGTTGGCGATATTCCAATTTATGACTTTGCCGAGTTCTCTACACGACAACGCAGCACAGGAGTGTCGATTGCAATTGTAGCCGTCCCATTTGAAAATGCTCAAGATGTGGCCGATACTCTCGTTGAGAGTAACATCAAAGCCATTTGGAACTTCACGCCTTATCGCATCAAGGTTCCACGCAACATTGTGCTGCAAAACACATCAATTTATTCCGACCTCGCCCTCATGTACAATCGCATGGAGGCGAGTGCCAACATCAAGAATATCACAAAGTGAAAATAATAGGCATAAGCAATGGCAGAGAGCTGCCAAACCAGGTTTACCTGATGGCCGACTCGGCAATAATCAGGAGCAGCAAACCGTTTTTTGTGCCCAACTTCGCTCAGAATTTTAGTGGAATTGCAGCCATTGTGCTGCACATCGACCGCTTGGGCAAGCACATAGCACCACGGTTTGCACATCGTTATTGTCATTCTGTGTCGCCTGCCATAAAGGTCAAAGCCTGTGGTTTATCGCTGGCCCAGCCGAGCGAATCGACTTCGGCCCTTTCGAGTAGTTTCGACGGCGGATTGCTTCTAGGCGACGACATGCCGATAACCGACATCAAAACCATCAACAATGCCAAGGTCACCATCGCTCGCAACGATGAGAACCACACAGCATTGACACTGAACGAGATGGGTATAGACATCAGCAATGTGATATCACAACTGAGTGTGTATTTCACGCTCAAAATGGGCGACATGATAGTCGTGGAACTTCAAGGCTGCCAGGCAACAAAACTCACTCCTGGCGACACGCTTAGAGCATCACTCAATGATGCCGCCCAACTTGTAATAAGAGTAAAATAAAAAGAACTGAATATAACTTAAATAATGAATAAGCTCGCCATTTTAATCCCACTGTTGCTGGTTTGCATGTGCTGCTCATTAACCAGTGAGGGACAAAGCAATAGCAGTGCTGCGGCAAAGGCAGCACCCACTGCTGTTGCCGGCAAGTCACATGGCGAGTCACAATCGTTGCCAGCAACAGCATCGGGTCCAAAGGTAAGCTACGGAAGCCTGTATGATGACCACACTCTCATCATCAACATTGGCGACTACAACTTCCTTATGCAACGTGTCGACAGCGGTGCCTTTAACATGGGGGCAACTGCCGAGCAATGCAGCACCAACCCAGTAGAGCATCCTGCTCACCAAGTGAATGTGTCAACTTTCTACATTGGTGAGACCGAAGTCACTCAAGACATTTGGATCGCCGTGATGGGAACTAATCCCAGTTTTTTCAGTAGCAATATGAAACATCCTGTCAATAACATAACATGGGATGACAGCCAGCAGTTTGTAAAACGGCTTAACGCATTATTTGCAAGCAATGGCGACTATAAAGGCATCAGTTTCTCATTACCTACCGAGGCCGAATGGGAATTTGCTGCCCGTGGCGGAATCATGAGCAAAGGATATCGCTTTGCTGGCTCAAACAATGAAGGCGACGTGGCATGGAACAACTTCAATAGCGAAGGGACCGTTCACCCCGTCAAAGGCAAATTGCCCAATGAATTAGGCATTTACGACATGAATGGCAATGTGTGGGAATGGTGCATCGACTTGTGGAATCCTAATTTCTATAGTGAGTCACCAAAGAGTAACCCTGTGTGCTTGAACACACAATCTCAATTCAGTAATTACCACGTAGCACGAGGCAATGGTGCCAATTCCGACTCTGGAGGCTATATTGCTTGGCGCAATGCTTATCCCATTACCAGCAAGAGTGGTAACATAGGCATGAGACTTGTTCTCCACCTCGATGCCAGCCTACAACCAGATTAAGGTAAAATAATAAATTAAGATACAAAATAACAAGTAGATAACATATATTTAAAACACTATGCATAAGAAGTTTTTATTCAACATCGCCGTCGTTGTAGCACTCGCAGTTTCAACATCGCTTGGTGCGTATGCTTTCTCGACAGCTAACTATGCCACTACATCTAAACTGGCAAGCGGAAAATGGGTAAAAGTTGCCGTTCCCGAAAATGGCATATACCAAATCACCTTCGAGGAGCTGGCACAGATGGGATTTAACAATCCACAAGCTGTGAGAATTTATGGTTCAGGTGGATTTGCTATTAAAGAGACCCTCGACGGCTCCCAAATCGATGATTTGCAGCCAATACCGTTCAAGGTGTTTGACAACAAAATCTGTTTCTATGGCTGTGGGGTTGTGAAATACACGCTATCGACTCCGACTGGCATTCCACACTACACACGTGAGACTAACAGCTATGCCACCAAAGGTTACTATTTCTTGACCGAAAACGATGGCATTGAGGCTCTGGAACCCACAATCATGCAATCGGGTTCATCGTCAGGAGTTTCCAGGTCAACAAGTCTTGACTTCTGGCACCATGAGGTAGACCTCATCTCTCCAGGAGAATCAGGAAAAGAGTTGCTTGGAGAAGCTATGACCAATGCAGCTATTACCATTCCCTACTCACTACCTAATAACTTGTGCAGTGACAAGGAAATCGCAGTGAATTGTGAGGCTGGCGCTAAAGTCACTGCTGCATCCTACATTAAGGCAAAACTTAACGGGTTAGATATGAACTATACGCTGAGCTCTTCCAAGATTTATGCTCCAGCTAATAGCTTTGTATACTACAACTACGCTTCACCTTACAATACAATTTTACCTGAAGATGGCGTGCCTCAAAGCGGAAACATCGACGTTAGCATCACCTCAGCTAATGGCATAGTGAGCAGTGCATGGCTCAATTACATCATCATAACCTACCAACAGAACAACACTCTTGTTGATGCGCAAGACAATCAACTGCGCATGGGATTTAACAGCATTCAGAAAAACAATCGAATCACATTTGCCGATGGCGTAGAGACATTGCAACTTTGGGATATTGCTGAGCCCAACAACCCTGTCATCTGCGCTCTTAATACCGAAAATGACACTATAGGATTCACAGTTAGCACCGCCGAAAACTGGAAGCAATACATAGCCTTTGATCCAAGCAAGCCGCTCAAGTCGATTGCTGGTTATGATCAAGTCGAGAACCAGAACATTCATGGCTTGCCAACCCCCGACATGGTAATCATTACCTGCAATGAACTCATTCCACAGGCCGAGCGCATTGCACAGATGCATCGCGACAACGACAACATGATTGTGCATGTTCTCGACCAGCAGAAGATTTTCAACGAGTTCTCAAGCGGCACTCCCGATGCTATGGGCCTGCGACTAATGAACAAGATGTTCTACGACCGCAACAAAAACAAGTTCAAGAACATTCTCATGTTTGGTGCCGGCAACTACGACAATCGCCAGATTCTTGCAAAGCACGAATGCACAATTCTAGCCTATGAGGCCGACGACAGCAACGACGAGGAGTACAGCTATGTGTGCGACGACTTCTTCGGCATTCTTGACGACAATTCCGGAACTAATCTCGCAGGCGATTACCTGCGAATGGGCGTTGGCCGCATCCCATGCAAATCGATTGCTGAAGCCGAAAGCGATGTTGACAAGCTGATCAACTATGTTAACAACCCTGATTATGGTTCATGGCGAAATGACATAATGCTCGTTGCCGACGACTATGACAACGGATTACACTCTTTCCAGACCGAGGGCATCAACAACATCATTGTTGATTCTCTTTCAACGGGCCTAATGAACAACAAAGTTTACATCAGCCAATTTCCCAATGACCCAATTTCGGGATTTGCTTTTGAAGCCCGAAAGGAACTTATCGGCAAACTTAAAGACGGTCAGTATTTCATGACCTATGTGGGTCATGGCGACAAGAACTTCCTCACCAAGCAGGTGCAATTGTGGACCGCTAGCCAGTCGAACAACGTGGAATATCCCCACTTGCCCATCCTCACAACTGCTTGCTGCGATGTGGCACGTTATGACTGCAACGAGCGTGGCCTGGTCGAGATCATGTTCCACAAGCCAGGTGGTGGTGCAATTGCAATTATCACGTCGGCACGCTCGGTTTATGCCAACGATAACGACGCCCTCAACCAAGCCTTCGTCAATGCAATGTTCTGCTATAACACCAAGGGTTACATGCCCACCATTGGCGAAGCCTATAGACTTTGTAAAAATTCGTTTGGCACAAAAACAAATAATAACAAGATGTCGTTCTTGCTACTGGGCGATCCAGCGATGAAGGTGAACTATCCAAAACCATTATTCAAGATCACCAAAATCAATGGCACTAGCGTGGGCACCGCTGCAATACCATCGGGTGCAATGCAAGAAGTTACTGTCGAAGCCAAAGTATATAACACCAACGGACAGACAGTAAATACCAACTTCAATGGCGACGCCACACTAGCAATCTACGACTACAAGAAGAAAGAGACCAGTATCACTCAGCGTGTGAACCGTGTAGACGTGACTCGCGACATCTACTTCCCACAGAACCTGCTCACAAAGGTCAACGGACGCGTGGTCAATGGTGTGTTCACCGCCAAAGCTGTGATTCCTCGTTACATTCTCTCGACAGGCAACTATGGCTCTGTTAAAGTTTATGCTCATCAAGATGACAGCGAAAACATGGTTAACGGTTCGTTCGACCTACTCAGGCTTAACCCCTACAGTGAGAGCAGCGCTCTTACTGTTCACGACAACTTGCCTCCAGTTATTGATGCCATCTACTTCAACGATGAACAGACGTTCACAAATGGTTCAATAATACCTGCAGGCAGCACGCTCTACATTCGAGCAAGCGATGATTACTCATTCAATAATCAAGCTGCAGCGGTGGGCAACACCATGAGCCTAATCCTCGACGGTGGCAAGACAACCTATCCTTATGTCATGAACTACTCTACCGTGAGCGATGAGGGCAAAGCGCTCGCCATCGAGCTGCCAATGAACCTGCAGGAAGGACGCCACACGCTGCAGTTCACCGTGTATGACGCTGCCGGCAACAAAACCACCGAGTCTCTTTCGTTCATAGTGGGAACTGAGTCGCAGCTCCACCTAACAGTAGCCGAGGAGCCTGCAGTGAATGAAGCCACCTTCGATGTGAAAACCATGCTAACCACAACACCCGAGGTAATCATTAAGGTGCTTGACAACGTGGGCAATCTGGTGTGGAGCACTACTACCGCCAACTTCCCCTACTCTTGGGACCTTAATGACAAAAACGGCAACCGAGTGCCAGCAGGCGTGTACAAGTTCTTCGGCACCTACAAAGGAGCCAACACCTATGGTGGAACCAACATCGGTCACATAATCGTAATCGATCCCAACAAGAGCAATAACTAATCCTTTATCGAAAGGCGCATCAAGCTCTTGAGACATAAGCATTTCGCACTCACCAAATGGGTGCGAAATGTTTTTTATTCCCAAACATGAAATAATAATGTCACAATGCGAATGCTGTTGTGTCATAATGTGTTATCGAGAAAAGGTGCCACTAGCTTCACTTCAGGCAATAAAGTGCATTAATTACACGTTAATATATAAATATAGAATAAATTCATACTTGATAATTCGCATTAATTATACTATCATGAATAAACGTTATTTATTCACAATCATCAGTATTGTTGCCTTTGTTGCAAGTTCATTCACAGCCAGCGCATTCCCAGCAACGAAATATACCAACCTCTCGAAGTTAGCATCAGGTAACTGGGTGAAAATTGCCATCCCCACCGATGGAATGTATCAGATTACCTACAACGAACTCAAAGAGATGGGATTCACCAATCCTCAAAATGTGAGGATTTATGGCTCGGGAGGTAATGCAATAAGCGAGATCCTCAACGGCACTGCTATTGATGACCTAGTACAGATTCCATGCAAAATTAACAGCGACAAGATCTACTTCTATGGCCGTGGACCTGTGAGATATCCAATAGAGACACCCACCACCACCCCACACTACACTCGCTACTTCAATAGCTACTCAACGATGGGATATTATTTCATCACAAGCAATGAGAATACACCCCTCAAGGAACCTACAAATGTATCTTACCAAATCACTGGCACAAAAGTGAGGTCAACAAGTCTTGACTACTACCATCATGAACAAGATATTGTGTCACCCTCACAATCGGGCAAAGAAATGCTTGGAGAACTCCTTATTGACGGCAGCATCAATATCCCCTATTCAATATTTGGTTTGTGTCCCGACTCGGCAATGGTAGTCACCCCTTATATGGCGGCAAAGTGTGCAAACCCAACCAATGTAAGCGCTAAAGTCAATGCTGAACCTATTGACTTAAACATAGGTTCAAACAAAATTCATGGCAGCTCCACTGAGTACACTTTCTATAACTACGCCTATCCTTCGGGTATCTATAGAAATGAAGCTGGAATACCAAGCAATGGAACAATCACAGCAGGTGTAGTGGGCGACATGAGATGGGCACGACTCAATTATATCATGCTCACTTTCTACCACTACAACAGTATAATAGGCTCTGCCGACAACCAGCTGCGCATGGGGTTCAACAAAGTAACCTCAGCCGATATCATAGCAGTTTCCAATGCCACTTCTACAACGCAGATGTGGAATATTGACAACCCCAATGAACCTAAAAACTACATACTTAATGACTATAACACCGACTTAAAGGGGTTCACTCCGAACTATACCGCCGATTACTCTCAATTCATCACTTTCGATCCCAGCAAGCCACTTAAATCGATAGCTGGATTTGAACCTGTCGAAAACCAGAACATACACGGCATGCCAACCCCCGACATGGTAATTGTCACTTGCAAGCCCCTTCTGCCTCAAGCCGAGCGCATTGCTAATATGCACCGCGTCAACGACAACATGATTGTGCATGTGCTCGACCAGCAGAATGTTTTCAACGAGTTCTCTAGCGGAACCCCCGATGCCATGGCCATTAGACTCATGTGCAAGATGTTCTATGACCGAGACAAGGACAAATTCAAGCACTTGCTCATGTTTGGTGCTGGAAGCTACGACAACCGCCAAATTCTCACCAAGCGCGATTGTGCAATACTTACCTATGAGTCTAACACCAGTCACGATGAGAATAACAGCTATGTGAGTGACGACTTCTTCGGAATGCTCGACGACAACTCCGGAACTAATGTAACAGCCGATTTGCTCAGGATTGGCGTGGGTCGAATCCCATGCAATTCAATTGAGGAAGCCGAAGGCGACGTGAACAAACTCATCAACTATGTCAACAATCCCGACTACGGTCCATGGCGCAACAACATCTTGCTTGTTGCCGACTATTTTGTTGATGACAAGCACACTCACTCCTATCAAGCCGAAGGAATCGGCAACATCATAACCGACTCACTCAGCGTTGACGTGATGAAAAACAAGGTGTATGTAACACAGTTCCCCACCGACCCAATCTCAGGTTTTTCTTACGAAGGACGCAAGAGCATGAACACACAGCTCAAATCTGGGCAATATTTCATGACCTACGTTGGCCATGCCAATGGCACTTCGCTTACTAAGGAAGTGAACTTGTGGACTACCAACGAGTCGAAAAAAGCCACTTATCCTCACTTGCCCATCATCACCACTGCCTGCTGTGACGTGGCGCGATACGACGGCAACCAGCGAGGCCTCATGGAAATCATGTTCCACAAGCCCGACGGCGGTGCAATAGCAATGTTAGCCGCCACACGCGCAGCCTACTCCAATTGGAACGATGTACTTAATCAGGCCTTCGTTCGTGCAGCGTTCTGCTATAACACTAAGGGCTACATGCCCACCCTGGGCGAAGCCTACATGCTCAGCAAGAATGCGTTTGGCACAGGCACCAATTATAACAAGATGATGTTCTCACTTCTCGGCGACCCAGCCATGAAGCTCAATTATCCTAAGCCTTACTTCAAGATAACATCAATAAATGGACAAGCTGTAGGCACCGATATCATCAGTACTGCAGCCCTCAAGCAAGTCACTGTAGTTGCCAAGGTATATACCCCCGACGGCAGCCAAGTTGACTATTCGTTCAACGGCGATGCAACTCTCAGCATCTACGACCTCCTGAAAAAAGAACGCACCTATAACAGCCGCGACATCTATTTCCCACGCAAGGAAATCGCACAAATTAGTGGACGAGTTGTGAATGGTGTATTCACAGGAAAAGTAGTAATTCCCAGGCACACTCTCAATCCAGGAAACGACGGACTGGTATCGGTATATGCCCATCGAGACAACAGCGACGAGATGGTTAACGGTTCTTTCGACAAGCTAAGGATTAATGTCTATAACGCTAGCAGCTCGCAGACCATTCACGATGACACTCCACCAAGCATCGAGGCAATCTATTTCAACAACGAGCAAGACTTTGACCTGTGCAATCAAGTGGGAACAAATGCCACACTGCACATCCATGCAACCGACGATTACTCATTCAACAACCAAGAGGCATCAATTGGTAACAGCATGGACCTCAAGCTCGATGGAGGAAAAACCAGCATCCCCGATGTGAAAGTCTATGCCACTATGAGCAACAATGGCAAGACCCTCGATGTAGCGCTACCACTAACACTCGAGCCAGGCGACCACACTCTCCATTACACCGTCTACGACGCTGCCGGCAATGTGGCAACTCGCACCATCAACTTTGCTGTAGGAACACAACTACTTGATATCACGGTAGAGCAGGAGCCTGCAATCAATGAGGCTACATTTAACATCACTACCGACTTACCAACCATTCCCGAGGTCGACATTAAAGTCTTCAATCACACAGGGAACCTTCGCTGGCAAACCACTACCAGCACATTCCCGTTCAGTTGGAACCTCATCGGCTCTAATGGCAAGCGAATCCCTGCAGGAATCTACACATTTTACGGCAAGTACAAAAATGGCACTAACTATGGCGGCACTAGCATCGGCACACTAATTGTTGCCGACGACCACAAATCAAAATAAGGTAACACCAAGTGGCGAACCCCACAAAGCCACTTCGTTAATATAGGCTCCATTGTCCAGTGATGCATTAATTTGGGCAATGGAACCCTCTTTTGGGGGATGCATGTGAACCATTTATTATCCGTTTTTACATAAAATTCAAGAATTTATCTCGCAAACTTTGGTTATTCCAAAACTTTGTAGTACCTTTGCACCGATTTTCCGATAGGCTCGACTAAGTGCCTCACGAGACTGGGGCCGCCGCACGGGTTAACTAAGGGGAAACCCTTACAATACAATTATTTAAATGTACGCAATTGTAGAAATTCAGGGACAGCAGTTCAAGGCCGAGGCCGGCAAGAAATTGTTTGTTCACTATCTCGGCGACGAGAAGAACGAGGGCGATGCAGTAGAATTCAGCAAGGTCCTCCTCGTAGATGCCGACGGTGCCATCACAGTTGGCGCACCTACCGTTGAAGGTGCAAAAGTAGTGTGTGAAGTAAAGCAGCCCCTCGTTAAGGGCGAGCACGTGATTGTCTTCAAGAAGAAACGCCGCAAAGGCTATCGCCGCTTGAACGGTCACCGTCAGTGCTTCACCGAGCTCGTGATTAAAGATGTAATTGCTTAACCCCTAAAAACTATTTCATTATGGCACATAAAAAAGGTGTAGGTAGTTCGAAGAACGGACGTGAGTCGCACAGCAAACGACTCGGAGTGAAACTTTTTGGAGGGCAATTCGCAAAGGCCGGTAACATCATCCGCCGTCAACGCGGTACTGTTCACCGTCCAGGCGCTAACGTTGGCATGGGCAAGGATCACACCTTGTATGCTCTCGTTGACGGAACAGTGGAGTTCCAGCATCGTGCTGGCCACACCTACATTAACGTAGTGGCTGCTCCACAGCAAAGCGAAGAAAACTAAGACATCATCTCATCGAGGTCTGATGCCTCACGAGACTCTAAAACGAAATCATCGACCACAACAGAGTGGCCGATGATTATTTTTTTATAATTCCCCCTAAGCGTAGCCTAATTATGCATTATGAACTGTGCATTATGAATTATCCAAGGCTCGCTTGGTGTCACGCTTAAAGCGCTTGCGCGAATACTGCTTCTTCGACTGGTGCACACGGTGCGTGGCGACCCACTGCCCGCCGCCATTGCGTTCCATCTGCTCGTCACGCGATATCATCTTGATAATCTTATCCATCGCATTGCTCTTTGTTCTTTTCGACTTTTTCATAGTTTTAGTATTTATATCATTCCTAATTTTTAGCAAAAAACATGCCAATCACAATAATGGCACAGGCTCAGCGATGAAGGTGGCGGTATCAAGCAGGTAGGCGCAGCGCGTGTCGAGCATTTTGGCGTTGGGTGTCTCGATAGAACCGCCACTCACAATATTCCAATCTTCATCATATTCCACCTGCAAAGTGTGGCCAAACACCTGCTTAACGTCCTTGCAATCGGCAAAGCTCAAACCATCATAGTCATTGGCAATCTCATCAACATGAGCCCAAATGCACGACCCGGCATCGTCATCTCCACCACGATAGCTCGACACCATGTAGAGTAGACGTAAACCTTCTTCACTGTTTACCAGATTATTAAGCATTGTCTCAAGGTCGCAAAGGCTATTGGGAACAGTTTCCAACGACTTAAGCCACTGCTTGTTACACCCTGCATGAGTAAACAATACATTGTCCTCAACATGAGCAATCTTGAACAGCTGATTATTCTCTTCAAAAATGCCTTTAATCACGTAGTGCCACTCTCCCGACCAGCGACAATGATAGTGTGACAGCGCACGGTAATCATCGCTATAATAGGGCATGTCGTGGTTGCCAAGCAGCATCACCACCTTTGAGGGGTGGCTCTTAGCAAAATCTATAATCTTGCGGAAGTTATCGATAGCCTTGCGCACCAATATATCTTCAAAGTCATAGGGGTCAAGATAGTCCCCTAGAAACAACACCTTGTCACAGCTATCAATATTTTCAACCGCATTCTCCCAGAATCGACGTCCATGTATATCGGGCAACACTAAAATCTTCATGGCTCAGAAATCTAACTATATTGCAAAATTACAAAAGAATTGTATCAATTCAAAATACAATGCCTCATTTTTCAAAAAGAAAATCAGCAAACCACATGATATAATACTATAAAACCAAAAAAACACATTATATATAATAAAAGGGGGAAGCATTACGTTAACTTATATAAGGATAACTATGCCCTTTTATTAACGACAATAATAAAACACAACATACAGTCATGAAAAAATTCTTGCTTTCAATAGCTTTAATGGTAAGTGCCACAATGTGTTGGGCCGTCTCACAGGAAGTAGAGTGTACCCCAGGCAACCTTGCCAACCTTGTTACTAACTACAACGTTACTTCATTAACCATCACTGGTCAAATGGATGCACGCGACTTCAAGTTTATTTCCGATAATCTTGATGCACTCACAAGCATCGACCTTTCGGGTGTTAGCATAGTACCCTACAGCAACACCAGTAACCCACTGTTCAACAACGAGGTCAGCTATGCCGAGAACTGCATACCACCCATGGCCTTTTTTGGCAAGAAGGTTTCTCAAGTCACACTACCTGCTGGCACTCGTGCCATAGGTAAAGCAGCATTTGCCGGTTGCAAGCAACTTGTAAGCATCGATCTGCCCGAGGGCATCGACTCGATTGCTTCATTCGCCTTCTCAAGTTCGGCCGTAGGCCGTATCACTATCCCAACCACCCTCAAGTCGTTGGGAATGGGTGCTTTCGCGCATTGCCAAGCCCTGCTGAGTGCAAATGTCATGCCTTCTACCCCTATGGCACTACCCAAAGACGCATTTCTCGACTGTATGTTCCTAAATGTGCTATCACTAGGTCCCAATGTGATTGCCATTGGCGATGGGGCTCTTTCGGGCACCCCTCAACTTAAGACCATCACTTTCACAGGGCAAAACAACATCGCCAGCATTGGCCGAGCAGCTTTCGTTGGCTCAGGAATAACCAATTTCAACTTTGCACAGTCAAGCGGATTGAGCGAAATTAAAGATTGGGCTTTTGCTCAGTCAAAACAAGTGAGTGCAACAATTCCTGCCAGTGTCAACAACCTTGGTAAGGGCGCTTTCTATTATGCCAGCGAGCTCACCTCTTTCATTCCTAACCAGAACTGCGACACTATTGCCGACATGCTTCTTGCTGGAACTGCAATAACTAACGACAACGCTGCTGGCACAAAAACTCGTTACATTGGTAATTATGCTTTCTACAACACTCCAATAACCGAGCTCACTTTGCCTGCAACGCTTGAGTATATGGGCACACAAGCCATGGCTGGAACCACTGAGCTGCAGGAGCTCACAAGCAAAGCACGTCAAGTTCCCGAGTTGGGCGAAGATGTGTGGTTGGGAGTAAACCAAGCCTCAATTCCACTTAAAGTGCCTCGTCCAAGTTATGATGCCTACACTGCTGCTGCACAGTGGCAAGATTTCTTGGTAACTGCTACTGGTTCAATCGAAGGTGATGTAAATCAAGACGGCACCGTAACATCGGCCGACATCACGGCCCTTTACAACTACTTGCTCAATAACGACATGACATTCTATGAAACCAGTGATGTGAATGGTGATGGCGCTGTTAACTCAGCCGATATCACGCTTGTCTACAACATCATAATGGGTTCAAAGAATATTTCTGGACGCAACAAGTCGGTACGTAACGACAACGACAAGATGAATGCCGATGGCTTTACCATTGAAGCTGGCAGCACTCACACCATGGACGTTGAACTCATCAATACTGCAGGCTTCTCAGCTATGCAACTCGACCTCACAATGCCACAAGGACTTAGCATCACAAGTGTTACTACCACAAGCCGTGCAAGTGAAATGGCAATGGGCTACAACGAAATCGAACCCGGCAAGTGGAGAATTCTGATTTCAAGCGCTACAGCCATGCAGGGCAATGAAGGCACGTTGTTCAACATCACTGTCCAGGCCGATGACTACTTCAGCGGCAACAATGCCATTAACATCGACAACATCATCGCCGTCGAACCTAACGAACTCGTACACTTCATCAACGACTTAACTGTTGAAGTTGGCACAACAACAGGTGTCAAGGACATCAATGTCGACTCTTTTGCCAACGGACCAGTTGATGTGTACAATATGAACGGACAACTGTTGCGTCACAATGTTGAGCGCAGCGAAGCCACTCAAGGTCTGCCTCAGGGCATCTATATCGTGGGTGGCAAGAAGGTGATTGTGAGATAATCACTTTACTAGGATGAACCGTAGAATAACATCAATAATTCTCCTTTTCATCACCGCATTACAACTACATGCTGTGACAGTCACCACCTATGCCGGACACCTGGCATCGGTGGTGTCTGATAGTAGCATCACTCAACTTACTATCAAAGGCACTATCGATGCCCGCGATTTCAAGTTCATAACCGACGCTCTCGAGAACCTCAAAACACTTGATCTCTCTGAGGCCTATATCGTTGCCTACAACAGCACTCTTGACGACCAACTTATTGCTGGCGTGTATAGTTATCCTGCCAAGACCCTGCCCTACTGCGCTCTCACAGGAATGGTTTCACTCACATCTCTCACATTGCCGAGCAATCTCATCGCAATCGACTATGGTGCATTGGCGGGATGCTCAAAACTTGCCTCAATCGAGCTGCCACCACTCAAATCCATAGGCGACGATGCCTTCAACTCATGCTCCTCACTAAAGACCATATCAATCCACAAATATCTCACTTACCTGGGCAATAGCGCCTTTGCTCACTGCACGGCTCTTACTGAAGTAAGACTCAACCCCAATGAACCGTTGGTTATTGGCGACAATGCTTTCGCCGACTGCACTAGCCTCACCAAGGTGGTAC
Source organism: uncultured Bacteroidales bacterium (assembly GCA_902762385.1). Taxonomy (GTDB): domain Bacteria; phylum Bacteroidota; class Bacteroidia; order Bacteroidales; family Muribaculaceae; genus Sodaliphilus. The sequence continues at coordinate 247,706 of CACWNQ010000003.1, forward strand.
TTGGACCCAATGTTACAAAGATTGGTGATGGTGCGTTCAATGGATGCACAGCACTCAAGCAGTTTTACTTCAGTGATGAATCTAAGCTAGAGGACATTGGCGACAAAGCTTTCTACAACTCGAATATCGAACAAATCGACTTCGGCCGCACACCGTTGCTCAAGCATCTGGGAGCATGGGCGCTGGCAAGAACAAAACTCACCAAACTCAACATCCCTGCTCACATCAAGAGCCTTGATGAGGGTACACTTTTCTATAACAACTCTCTCACCTCACTTGAGTTGCCAAAAACTCTCTCCTATCTGCCCGACTATATGTTAGCAGGATGTGAACGCCTCAATGGCACGCCATTCATGACTCAAAACATGGGCAACATTGGCGACTACTCACTCTACAACCAGTCGCAGCACACATCAATCAGCATTCCTTACAAGGTGCACTATCTTGGCTCTCACGCCATGGCGGGAATGACTGGTCTTACCGAAATCACAAGTGAGCCCATCAAGGTGCCTGAGCTAGGCGACGATGTGTGGCAAGGCATCAACCAGAGTCAAGTTAAGCTGAACGTAAGCAGCGAGAGCATCGACGATTATCGTGCTGCCGAACAGTGGCAGAACTTCCTCATTGCTGTAGCCCAACTGCGTGGCGACGTCAACAGCGACGGATTTGTCAATACCCTAGACGCCACTGCCGAGCGCCTATACATTGTCAACGGCAACAGTCAGGGCATTAACACATCTCTTACCGACGTGAATGGCGACGAGCGCATTAATGTGGGTGACATCGTATCAATCTATAACATCATTAACGGCAACGTACCTGTCAATAAGCCACATCGCGGCTACTTCGACGACACCATCGAGGGCAACGGCAAGAAGAATTCGCTTAAGTCGGTTGACCTCGGCATCATGCTCGACAACCCCAACAGAAACTACACCGCATTCCAGTTCAGCATCACTACACCAAGCTACATCACCATCGACGATATCACTCTTTCTGACCGATGCCTAGGACACGAAATCTACTTCAATCAGTATGAACCCGACAAATACACAATCATGGGATTCTCTCCTGCTGGCGATGATATTGAAGGACAAAGCGGTGACATATTCACGCTCCACATAAGCAGCACCAAAGCAATAGCTATCAACGAGACCATAAATCTTGACGAAATCCTGTTTGCCGACAATCTTGAGAATGTGTACAAACGCAACGGCATAGTAATCAACATTCTAGGCATTTCGGCTATCGACAACATCACGGTCGATGACAGCGACCATCCAGTCGACGTCTACAACACCCAAGGCCAGCTGATGCGACGCAACGTTGCACCTTCAACCGCCACTCAAGGACTACCCGCTGGAATCTACATCGTGGGCGGCAAGAAAGTGATTGTGCGATAATTATTTCCGCTTCAGTGCCATTATAAAGGGTTGTTCCCTCACCGGTAGCCAAGGAAAACACCATAACACTTTTCACAAACCATCAATTCTATCCTTTTTCAATTAAAAACCGAAAACTCCTAATAATGTAATTCTCTTAATATTTTCCTAATTAAAGTTTTATTATTACTTTTGCAAGGTATTATAGAAATATACTTTATAGAGTATTTCTAGTTTTAATAATGGGAAAGAACAAACTCAAGAAATTTGCCGATATGGAGACGTTCTCATGCGTCTTCCAGTATCCTTTTGCCAAGCTTCAAGAGGGCCCGTTTCCATTAAAGGGCAAGTGGAACGAGCAATATTTCCACAACTCTAACCCCATCGTTCTTGAGCTGGGCTGTGGCAAGGGTGAATATGCCGTGGGGCTTGGCAAGAAGTTCCCCGGCAAGAACTACATAGGCGTCGACATCAAGGGAGCTCGCATGTGGACAGGAGCAAAACGGGTGGAGCAAGAAGGTATGAACAACGTAGCATTCTTGCGCACTAGTATTGAACTCATCGACCACTTCTTTGAGCCAGGCGAGGTTGCCGAAATTTGGATAACCTTCCCTGATCCTCAAATGAAGAATGCCAACAAGCGACTAACAGGCACGCGCTTCCTGAATAATTACCGCAAGATTCTGGTGCCCAATGGACTTGTCCACCTCAAAACAGACAGCCCATTCCTCTACACCTACACCCACGAGCTCACTAACCTCAACAATCTCGAAACTGTTGTGGATACAGCCGACCTATATGCTAGTGGTCTTGCCGACGACATCCTCGAGATAAAAACTCACTACGAAATGCAATGGCTGCAACGTGGCCTCACAATCAAGTACATCAGCTTCCACCTGCCTCAAGAGGGAGAGCTGAAGGAGCCCGACATCGACATTGAGCGTGACACGTATCGCAGCTACGGTCGTGGTGAGATTCAGATGCCACAGATTATTGACAATAACAATACACAAGAATAACAAAACCTAAAACAGAATTATGACAGAACTTTATCCATCATTGATACTCGATGCACTGCGCACAGTGCGCTATCCAGGCACTGGAAAGGACATTGTTACTATGGGAATGGTCGAAGACGATATCCGCATCAACGGTAACCGTGTGTCGTTCTCACTCATCTTCCCCAAGAAAACCGACCCATTTATAAAATCGATTGTTAAGGCCAGCGAAGTGGCTATCAACACCTATATAAGTCCAGAAGTAGAAATTAAGGGCAATATTGCAGTCAAGACTCCTGACCCTGAGGCAAAACCTAAAACCAACGAACCACTACCCGGTGTAAAGAACATAATCGGTGTGTCGAGTGGCAAGGGTGGCGTGGGCAAGTCAACCGTGGCTTGTAACCTCGCTGTAGCTCTCGCACAACAAGGATTCCGTGTGGGTCTGCTCGATGCCGATATCTTCGGTCCATCTATTCCTAAGATGCTGGGCATTGAAGATGAGCAACTCTATATGGAAGAGATTGATGGGCAAAAACTCATCGTGCCTGCCGAGAAATATGGAGTGAAAGTGCTTTCTATCGGGTTTGTGGTCAATAAAGACCAGGCCGTCCTGTGGCGTGGAGCAATGGCAAGCAATGCACTCAAGCAACTCATAACCGAGGCCAACTGGGGCGAGCTCGACTACTTTATCATCGATATGCCACCAGGCACTAGCGACATTCATCTCACTCTGGTGCAGACTCTCGCAATCACTGGCGCCATCGTGGTTACCACACCTCAAGAGGTGGCACTTGCCGATGCACGCAAGGGCGTGTCGATGTTCATGGGCGAACATGTCAACGTGCCAGTGCTTGGCATTGTCGAGAACATGTCGTGGTTCACTCCTGCAGCACACCCCGATGAGAAGTACTACATCTTCGGTCGTGACGGCGGTAAGAACCTTGCCGAAGCGCTTAATGTGAAGTTGCTTGGCCAGATTCCACTAGTGGCTACCATCTGCAAGGGTGGCGACGACGGTGTGCCCGTAATCCTTGAGAACTCTGTATCAGGAATGGCATTCATGAAACTAGCCACTGCCGTTGGCGAAGCTATCGACGAGCGCAATGCCACTTTGCCTCCCACCAAGCGTGTAATAACTCATTAACAACCATAAAAAAACAACACATTTATGAAAAAGATCTTTTTACTTTCAGCAATGGTTGCAGTGCTGTTATCAGGCTGCAACAAGGTGCCCATCTCGGGACGTAACCAATTAAATCTCGTTTCCGACAGCGAAGTGCTTCAAGCTAGTCTCGCTTCCTACAAGGAATATATGGGCAAAGCCACCAAATCGACCGAAACCGTGAAGAGCGCTCAAGTTACTCGAGTAGGACAGAGAATCGCTGCCGCAACCGAGGCTTATCTTAACGCTAACGGCATGAGCGACCAAGTGAAGAACTTCGCTTGGGAGTTCAACCTGGTTAAAGACTCACAGCTCAACGCTTTCTGCATGCCTGGCGGCAAAATCGTGGTTTACGAAGGCATTATGAACATTGTGGGCAGTGACGATGAACTTGCAGTAGTGCTTGGACACGAAGTGGCCCACGCTGTGGCAAAGCACAGTAATGAGCGCCTGAGCCAGCAGAAAGCTCTGGAATATGGTGGTGCCATACTGGGTGCCATCACTCAAAATGCAGGTCAATCAACCCAGAGCCTTGCTAATACAGTATTTGGACTTGGTGCTAACTACGGTGTAATGCTTCCATTCTCGCGCAAACATGAGACCGAGGCCGACAACATCGGACTGGTGCTGATGACTATTGCTGGCTACAACCCCGACTGTGCACTCACATTCTGGCAGAAAATGAGTGCTGGCAGCACTAACACTAAGGTTGAATTCATGAGCACTCACCCAAGTGATGCCACTCGCATTGCAAACCTGCAGAAGCAAATTCCTTCGGTTAAGCAGAAGTATGGTGCCTACATCAAGTCTGCACAGCAAGCTCCTGCAACCTCATCTACCAAGACTACTACCAAGACCACAACCACAAAAAAGACCAGCAAAAAATCTAGCAAGAAAAAATAACTTACAGTGGTCTTAACCTTAACAAGTGTGCCCAAGCTACACCTTGAGCACACTTGTTTGCAAACAGAGCATTATCAACCCATACCCAGCAATTATTTTAACTATCATGAAAAAATTCTTATTCTCGATATTATTTCTAGCAATTATAACCACGCCAGTTGGCGCCAAAGGGCTGAAAGGAAAAGTAATCTACGTCAACCCAGGTCATGGCGGATGGACCGTAAATGACCGTCCACACGCAACAATTAACTATGAAGCAATGGACACCATGAGCTTCTTCGAGTCGAAGACCTGCTTGTGGAAGGCATTGGAACTGCGCGATCGCCTAAAGGCTGCTGGAGCCAAAGTTATAATGTCGAGAACCACCAACGGCTGGGTTTCCGAGGGTGACAAAAACATAACTCGCAACGATCGCTTTGAGACTTATGACGACGGCACTGGCCAACAGCAGCTCATAACTCTCTTTAAAATCGCAAGTCAAGTCGACTCGCTCAACCCCGACTATTTCATTGCGTTGCACAGCAATGCAACAGGTGGTGGCGACGGAAAGAAAGTGAACTATCTGCTCTACATGTATCGTGGCGAAACTGGAAATGATTACGCCAAAGGAAGCATCGCTCGTGCTAGGGTGGCCTTCCCATATGTATACGACAACCCTCTCACCGTGTGGACCACGCCCGACACAAGCCGCTACATTGCCGGCGACCTCACTTGGATGGGTGGCACGCCTCCAGGCACTCCCAATGCTTTGGGCTACACTGGCTGGCTTGCTGTGCTCAAGCACAAGGTGCCTAGCTTCCTTGTTGAAGGTTCATTCCATAGCTATCAACCTGAGCGACAACGACTGATGAACCGCGATTACTGTCGCATGGAAGGCATACGCCACTTCCGTGGCATTAATGCCTGGTTTGGCGGCAAGCCCGAGAAGCATGGTTACATTGCCGGTACAATCAAGAGTGCCGACGAGACTTTTACCGACTCGCTCTATAACTACAAGGAAGGTACCGACGACCAGTGGAAACCTATTAACGGTGCTACCGTATATCTTCTCGACAAGCACAATGTGCGCATTCGCCACTACCGTGTCGACAATGAATACAACGGTTTCTTTGGTTTCTTCTACCTGAAGCCCGGAAAGTACACCCTCATCTATGATGCACCGAGCTATGAGTCTCGCAGCGAGCAAGTGATTGTTGAACGAGACCACACAACTTACTGCAAACCACGCCTTCACCGTTACAATTACAACATTAAATGAAATCACGCAAGACCAAAATATTACTACGCTCAATTATTGCCATCCTCTTGGCGGTGGTTATTGCCCTGATTGCTGCATCGTTCTACTTTTTGAACTATGCACTAACGCCTTACAGGCGCTCGCACGACGAAGCTATGGAACGGTTCTACAAGCGCGAGCCAGTGAGCCTCAAGGTTTGGGTCGACTCGCTTGAGAACAATCATTGCCTTCGCGACACAAGTATCACTATCAAGGGCCGAGGCAAGATGGCGGCTATTTACTTGCGGGCAGAACAACCCAACAACCGCGTAGCCTTGCTACTTCATGGCTATAACGACCGAGCCGAGTCGATGCTGCACATTGCTTACATCTACAACCACGAAATGGGCTTCAACGTGCTCTTGCCTCACTTTTTTGCCCACGGCGAAAGCGATGGCGACCACATCGATATGGGATGGCTCGACCACCTCGACATGATGCGATGGATTGACGTTGCCAATAACATGTTCCGAGGCGACTCGGCACAAACTCAAATGGTGGTTCACGGCATCTCGATGGGCGGTTTTACCACTATGTGCATAAGTGGCGAGAAATGCCCGCCATGCGTCAAGTGTTTTGTCGAAGACTGCGGTTACACAAGCGTGTGGGACGAGTTTGCCAGTGAAATGCACAACGAGTTCAACTTGCCTGCATTCCCACTCATGCACACCACTAGCCTATTGTGTAAGATGCGTTACGGATGGGCTTTTGACGAGGCATCGGCTATCGACCAACTCAAAAAGTCAACCCTGCCCATGCTCTTCATTCATGGCGATGCCGACAATTTCGTGCCCTACTCAATGCTCGACCAACTCTACGCAGCAAAGCAACACGGCTACAAGGAGAAATTTATTGCCCACGGCACCGAGCATGCACGAGCCTACACAAATCATCCCGAAGAATACACCCAACGGGTGGAATCATTCGTCACCCGCTTCATAAAATAAACAATGAAGACCCTAATAGTAATAGTCGGCCCAACTGGTGTGGGAAAAACGGCAGCTGCCATTAAGGTGGCGCAACACTTTGGCTGTGACATCATCAATGCCGACTCACGTCAGGTTTTCAAAGGGATACCTATAGGAACCGCTGCCCCCACTCCCGAGGAGCAAGCCCTTGTGCCTCACCACTTCGTGCAGTTCAAGGAACTTGACGAATATTACAGTGCTGCCCAATTTGAGGCCGATGTAATGGCTCTGCTCCCATCACTCTTTGAGAAAGGCGACTATGTTGTAATGTGTGGTGGTTCAATGATGTATGTCGACGCCGTGTGCAATGGCATCGACCAGATTCCCGACATCAGCGATGAGGTGCGTGCTGCCGTTAAGCAACAATGGCAAGAGCATGGCCTCAAGCCACTACTGGAAGAATTACAACGCCTCGACCCCGCCTATTATTTGCAGGTTGACAAACTCAATCCCAAGCGCGTGGTTCATGCCATTGAAGTGTGCAGGCAGGCTGGAGTCCCCTACTCCACTCTACGCACTGGTCAAGTGAAATCTCGCCCTTTCAACATCATCAAGATAGGGCTTAACATCGAGCGACCTCAACTTTTCGACCGCATTAATCGTCGCGTCGATGCCATGATAGAGCAAGGACTAGAAGAAGAAGCTCGCAGTGTATATCACCTTCGACACCTCAATTCACTCAACACAGTTGGTTACAAGGAGATGTTCGCCTGGTTCGACGGCACAATGGACCGAACCACCGCTATCGAGCGCATCAAGAAAAACACCCGAGTCTACGCCAAGAAGCAACTCCGCTGGCTCCTCCGAGACCCATCAATCACCTGGTGCCCGCCCGATGACTGCCTAAATAGAATCACAAACGTTTTAAAAACAATTTGACCTATGCCCCCAAAACCCATAACACCCGATAATGCTTACCTACGGCTAACAGCGCTATGTGCGCGGTGCGAGCAGGCCGAGGGCGACTTGCGCAAGAAGTTGCGTGATTGGGGCATTAACTCTAGTGATTCCAACACCATTATTGAGCGTCTGAAGGCCGAGCGCTATCTCGACAACGAGCGTTATGCACGCGCCTATTGCCGTGACAAACTGCGTTTCAACGGCTGGGGACGCATCAAGATTGTCTACATGCTCAAGGGCAAGGGCATTGAGCGAGAGTTTATCGACGCTGCCCTTGCCGATATTGACGAGGAGCAATATCTGGCCATTCTCAACGAGGCACTTGCCGCTAAAGCAAAAACCCTCGGCAGCAAATCCGAGGAGCAAATCCGTGCCTCACTACTGCGTTTTGCCGCCTCACGTGGCTTCGAGCCTGCATTGTTTTTTCCTGCCGTTTCACGCCTAACTGGTACCTGCAATGAAGATTAAAGAACTTCTTGCCAGTGCTGCAAGTGTGCTGATGCCTCGCAACTGCTCAGTGTGCGGCAAGCCTCTCGACAGCGATGAGCACTACCTGTGCCGCAGCTGCCTGATGGACATTCCTCGCACTCACTACGAGGACATAAATTTCAACCCTTTCGACCAACTAATGGCCGGCAAGGTCCCCATTGAGCGCTGTGCAGGTTATTTCTTCTACCAGAAGAACGATCCTTACGCCTCAATTCTGCACGACATCAAGTATCACAACATGCCCACCATGGGGCGCTGGCTCGCCGAGCGTGCAGCACAAGACATGCTGCCAAGCCACTTCTTCGACGGCATCGATGCCATAGTGCCTGTGCCACTACATTACACCAAACTCGCAAGCCGAGGCTACAACCAGAGTCAATATCTTGCACAGGGAATAGCACGTGCCATTAATGCGCCTGTAATAAAAGCCATCAAAGCAGTGCGTGAGCATTCTACACAAACCCACAAAGATGCAGCCGAACGCTTGCTGAACACTCAAGGCATGTATGCCGCCAGTCGCCGTCACTGCCGCGACCTTGACAGTAAACATCTGCTCATTGTCGACGATGTAGTCACCACCGGCTCCACCTTGCTGGCATGCGCCACAGCGCTGAAAGATGCAATCCCTGGAGTAAAACTCTCATTATTCACCCTTGCCGTTGCACAGCTCGATTGACACTCAGCACAATATTTAGCCCTCTTTGCAGTTAAAAATATAAACAACTCACGATATGAAAAAGATTATTTCCACAATATTACTTGCCACTATTGTTGTGCTAAGCACTAGTGCTGCTACGGTAAAGAACGAATATTTCACCCTCACTACCCCCGACGACAGTTGGTTCCTTACCAACGATGACGCCCTGCGTCCTTATGGCGCAAGGGTCGACATTGCACGAATGGATGCTCGGGGAGCAACTCTCGAGCTGGCTCGTATCGACTATATCGAGGGCGCATTCAATCCCTTGCTTTATCTAACTCACCAAGTTGTGGAGAAAAAAGACGTTTTTTGTCGCGCAGCAACCAATTTCGGTCAGGTCTACGAATCATTCGTAGCTCATCGCGAGGCCAAATGTGTACAATTTAAGAAGACGTCGAACAACTATACCTACGACTGCGAGGCCTCAACGTTCAATGTTGGTTATGGTACAGTGCTTATCATAACTGCCCATCGCGTTGGAAATCCGAGCATGATTTCTCGAGTGCTCGACAACCTTGTATTCACCGTCGACACCACGCCTGTTAACACTGCGGCCCAATTCGTAAATGCAGCTAGCAAGGTAGTTGCGCGTCATCACCTGCCCATAGGCAACAATGAGCATTTGAGCGGTACCGAGATGAGCAGCGACTCATCAACCGTAACCCTCAAGGTCACTGTCCCCTATATCACCAAGGAAAGCGTTAACGTTCCCGCCTTTGTCATGACCAAGCGCGACACCTGGTTCAAGCAAGCACACGAGGCACTTAAGTTCAACCTGCTGCTTGCCGCGGCAACTCGCGAGCGCAAACTCCTGCACTACCACTACGTCGACACCAAGGGCAACGAGATTGGCACACTGCTCATCTACCCCGAAGAATATGAGCAATTAGAGCAAAAACAGGCTGAAGCAACAGCACAAGAACTTGAGGAAGCCATTAAAGCACAAGAAGCCGCCAAGCTGGCACAGCAAGAGGCTCAGCGAGCCCAAGAAGAAGCAGCTCAAGCAAAGGAGGCCGCCGCCCGTGCTGCCGAAGAGGCCAAGCAGCGCGCGCTTGAAGAAGAAAAAAAGGTGCGCGACAGCGCCCCAATCACACATGAGGTAAAGTCAGGTGACAATCTTACCAAGATTGCCAAGAAGTATGGTGTTTCGGTTTCAACAATCAAGCAAGCCAACCCTTCAATCAAGAACGACCAAATCAAGATAGGCCAAAAACTCACTATCCCTAGAAAGTAAATTGCCTATCTATATTGATCAGTTATATCCTGATAGTTCTTGTTTCCGTCGTAAATGAAGTAATGGTGGCCAGGAGTCAAGCCTTCAATATTGCTTGTCTGGTGGTTACTGTTACCGGCATTGAATATGATGTTGATAGCATCATATTCAACGTCAAATCGGTGTGTCCACCATGTAACACCATCGCTTGTGGTGCGCGTCTCAGTCATCTGTGTTCCCGGCCATTTACCATTTAGAATATTGTTTGTGCCATTGAAGTACACCCATGAGTACAGGTAAGGTGCAACATCACATTGCACATTGATTATTACTCCTGTCTCCTCTTCAGGTGGATTATATACACCAAGCATGATATTATATACAACTGTAATATCTGTTGACGTTATCGAGCCATCGCCATTCACGTCGGCCACCTGTGCCAATTCCTCGTCAGGAACAATTTCACCTAGCAAGATTTGGTATAGCACTGTTACATCGACCGATGTCACCGAGCCATCAAGGTTCACGTCGCCAACCACTATCTCAACGTCACCCCACTGTTCAAGCAACCATCGATACTTGCTGTTGAAGAAGTTCTTGAATGTTTCCTTGTCATTAAGAATGTCGGCGTTGCCATATTGTGGCCATCGGCTCGCGTCGCTCAGCGATGCGTGATATATCTGGTCGATAAACGAATTGATGAAAGAATCCACCTTCTTGTAATTGAAACGCACAAAGCGCTTCCAATGCTTCACAACAATCTCCTGAAAATGAGGGAATTTTGCAATCTCGCCAATCCATGTTTGGGTAAAAGCAGGACGGTCATAGATAAATCGCCCTATGCCACGATGATAGGCATTGCCAAAATCCCAAACTGGCCCAAACATGATTTTTGCGTTATTTCCGTTCTCCTTATGCCAGAAGCAGCTGCCGTGAAACGACTCGGTGTCATCGAGCAGTTCCTGCACAATGTAGTAGCACGCCAGTGTGTCGGGATCGATGTAGTTCTCCCATGAGTTATCGGTCTTGTCGTTGACATAAATGGCTGCATTGGTGGCGTTGATGAGACCAGTGAGATAGGTTCGTTGTTCATTGCTCAAGTGTGCTGGCGACTTATAGGTCGAGTATATGCTCTGGCCGTTACCTTCCACTGTGCGCACCTGCTCTTCTTCCTGATAATTGTCGATTTCAACAAGCCATCCCCCACTCACCACAAATGGGCTAGTCTCATAGTCGGCCTGTTCAGTGACATTAACACGGTCGGGCTCCACACGTATTATCTCAGTTAGCATATACAGCCCAATGTAGTCACCATTGAGCACTACCTCAACAGGCTGTTGCAACGGTGTCCACGCAAGTCCCATCATGCGACTGAGCTCAAAGCCAACGGTATTGCGTAAACCAGAGAGGTAATCATCGGCATTTGCCATAAGCGCCCAGTGCTTGTTTCGCTTCATGCCCAGAAGCGGCAACTTGCTGTCAAGTTTAAGTCGATAGGGCTTCTTTTGAAATTGATCCCATGTATAGTTGCCACGGCCACGTATCTGCATTAGTTCAGGTGCATCGTGCGAGCCCACATTATCGACACCCTCAATGCCCATATTGTCAATATAATATTCGGCATATACGTAATCTTCCTTCGACGTTATAGGCACACCACCATCGGTGTTGATAAACATCACCGGCAGAGTGCCCGAGTAGGATGTAGCCTCGCCTGGTTTCTGCCAACTTCCCATTGCCCAATTGTCGCCGCTTGTGGGCGTGAAAACCAACCCAACAGGAATCGAGAGTTCGCAAGTTGAGGTGCGCATCTCATTGCGTGATGTTATACGGTCTTTCATGTCGGGGAACGTCTCATTAAGCTGCCCGTCGGGAATAGAAGTCTCGGCGAAGCAATATCGGTACATTCCTGTCACAGTTTCGGGGATGGTAATGCTCCACAAGTTGTCGCTCTCGCGGGTCATCGTCATCACATAACTCTCAGAGTTGGAATAGCTACCGAACACAAACTTAACCACCGAGTATTTAGTGAGTGAGTTGTCGAAGTAAAACGTGCCTTTGGGAATATCGAGAGCTCTTGCACCCAAAGTTACAAGAGCCAGCAATACCAGTGTCAATAATGTGTTTTTCTTGGTCATTATTTATGGCATTTATTCTATGGCAAGCTTAAAAAGCTCAATGGCGTTACGGTCGGTAACCTGCGATACCTCATCGAGGTCAACACCCAAGTAATTGGCTATAAAACTGCAGATGTAGGGAATATTGGCACTCTCGTTGCGCTTGCCACGATTAGGCACTGGAGCCAGATAAGGAGAGTCGGTTTCAAGCAGTAGTCGGTCAAGGCCCACTACGGGCAGGATGTCCTTGACATCGCTTTTCTTAAACGTGACTATGCCATTAACGCCGAAGTAGAAGTCGCCACGCTCACGCACTTTTTCCACTTCCTGTGGCGTGCCGGTAAAACTGTGAAACACGCCTCGCGGCAACGGCTCGCCAAAGTTATCCATCACGCTCAATATCTCATCAAGGGCATTTCGGCAATGTATTATAAACGGTATGTCTAATTCCTTGCACCAGTGCAGTTGGGTATCAAGCACTTGCATCTGCTGCTCTCGCCATGTAGCATCCCAATACAGGTCGATGCCTATTTCGCCCACTGCCACAGGATTATATTCATCGAGCAATGGGCGCATTGCTGCCAGTTGTGACTCAAAGTCACCATCCACGTCCTCAGGATGCAGTCCCAAGGCAATCGACATGTAGCCGGGATAGGCATCACGCGCAGCCACTACATATTGCACACTCTCGAGATTCTCGTTAGGCATGATAATGTGGCGCACGCCAGCTTCGCAGGCCCGTGCTATCACCTGGTCGCGGTCATCGTTGAATTCCCGACAGTAGATGTGACTGTGCGAGTCAATCATTACCTAAAACTAAGAAATAAGATATCAGAAATAAGATATCAGAACTAAGAACTAACAACTCAAAACTATCTATCCCTATCCACCAGTCGGTTGATTATGCCATCAAACACCTTATAGGCGTCGTAACTCATCTTAGTCTCATGCAACAAGTCGAGTGCGTTATGAGAATAGTTGACAATGGCATTGCGCGCCAGGTCTTTTAGACCAAGTTTCTCATAGAGTGCGGTTACTGCCTGGATTTTTTCTTGCTTGGGCGAAGAGGTGTCGGCTAGCCATCGATTAAGTTCTATGGCATCATTTCCTGCCGAACGGTCAATTGCATTAATCAGCAGGAATGTCTTCTTGTTATTGACGATGTCGCCTCCTATCTCCTTGCCAAATGTTACTGGGTCGCCCCACACATCGAGATAGTCGTCCTGCAACTGGAATGCAAGACCCAGATTAACAGCCATGTTGTAGATTGACTCGGCGTTTTCTTCATCGGTTCTTGCCACAAGTGCACCTGCCTTGCAAGCGCAGCCCAGCAGCACCGATGTCTTGAGTCTAATCATGTTGATGTACTCCTCTACAGTCACATCATTACGTTTCTCGAAGTCCATGTCATACTGTTGTCCTTCATACACTTTTATCGCTGTGTCATTAAACAACTTGACCATAGCTGGGAGAATGTCATCATCTACTTTAGAGATTGCCTGTGCAGCCATGTTGAGCATAGTGTCGCCACTCAGGATGGCCACATTCTCATTCCAGCGAGTGTGCACTGTGGGCTGTCCACGACGTATGTCGGCTCGGTCCATCACGTCATCGTGCAGCAGTGTGAAGTTATGGAACAGCTCAATTCCAAGTGCCACGTTGATGGCATCGTCAAGATTTCCACCCATAGCTTCACATGTCATGAGGGTAAGAACTGGTCGAACCCGCTTTCCGCCCTGGTTCATTGTATAGGCAATGGGTTCATAGAGTTTTGATGGGTTCTTGGGGTATTGTATGTTATTAATTGCCCCATCCACAAGGCGCAGGTAATAATTGTAGTCGTGCATATTCAATCTTTTTTATATGAATCAATAAATTTCTTGTAATCTTCAGCATTATAGATGCTTTTCAGGGCATTCAACTGCTTTTCTATAAGAGCCTTATCGGCTGTGGGTGATTGGGCGTCGGCTTTCAAGGCACGGCCCAATTTCTCGGGGGTCGTAGCGCTGCTATACACCTTCATCTGTTTCTCGAGAGTGAGGCCTGCAGCCTTGGTGTCGAGCAACTGGCCAAAGGTTGCATTCAGGTCTTCTTTCTTCAGCCTTGAGCACACCTGCGCAAGCTGCATCACCTTGGCATTGGCCTGGTTGTAATTGAGCGTTCCGTCAGCAAGGCCATCGATAATATTGTCGCACAATTCACTAGCCACATCATTGCCGTCGTTGAGCAGCACCTTGGCAGCAAGTGCCATTGTGCTGTCGGCTTTGCCTGCTTCCTCGATGAAAGCACTCACAAAGGGAGCCTTGAACGTGAGGCTGTCTACTGCTGCATTAATGCTCTCCACTTGCTTGGCAAAGGTCGCACTATCACCACTCCAGGCCTTAACAAAACCTTGAGCCATTGCAATGCCCCTCTCCTTGCTTTGCGTGCAACTGCCAAGCGACAATACTACTGCAAGCATGAATATGGGCCAAAAATTTCTTAATAATTTCATATCTTGTTATAACTTAATTTCTTCTCACTAAACACTTATTCTTCGTCTTCTACCCACTGCTCAAACTCATCCCAAGGTTCTCCTTCGGGAAGGTCTTTAGGTCTCTCAACAAATATCTCTTTAGCCAGGCTAGGATCATTTTCTTGAAGATATTTTTTGAAAGCACGGTTATAGGCATTGACAGCTGCCGTGTCCTCAGCAACCTGAAATTCGGCCTGCAGAACCTTGGCTTCAAGGATGCAGTTTTGCATCGCTAGTGTGTCGTCATGGCTAGTTTCTACAAGTTTCTTTGCTGCCTGTGTTGCTGTTTCGGTGGCCTTTTCCACCAAAGGCGAAGGCTTCTCATCCTTTTTGCCTGAGCATGCAACTACCACCATGGCGACAAAAGCGATTAATATGGTGTGTAAAATTCTAGTTTTCATTGGTTAAATAATTATTATTGTTTGCAAAAGTAATAACAAGTGATGAGAATTGCAAAAAAATCCCCCGCAAGTTCACTTGCGAGGGTTTATTAATGTGACAATGTTACTTGTTATTTCTCCTCTTTGGGTTCAACGATTTTCCAGATGATAGCTGCAAGAATTGCACCCACGAATGGTCCCACGATGAAAATCCATAAGTTGGTCAATGCAGTACCGCAATTGAACACTGCTGGAGCAATCGAACGGGCAGGGTTAACACTAGTGCCGGTGTAGCGAATGCACACAAGGTGAACGAGTACCAATGACAGGCCAATTGCAAGGCCAGCAAAATTGTTAGTAGCACCATTGGTCTTAGCTGTTGCACCAAGCACTACGAGTACAAACACGCAAGTGAAGAAAATCTCGGCAAGCAGTCCACCAACCACACTTACACCTTCCTGCAAGTCGTTGGCACCTGTGCCCTCAAGACCACTATTAGTAGTGAGGAGGTAAAGAATTGCCGAACCAATGAATGCGCCTATAACTTGGAAAATCATATACAATGCGCAATCTTTGGCGCTAATACGCTTTGTAAGGAAGCAACCCAGAGTGATGGCAGGGTTAATGTGGCAACCGCTTATGCCACCAATTGTATAGGCCATAGCAACTACTGCCAAACCAAAAGCCAGAGCAGTACCTACTACAGCAGGAATGTTGTTCACGGGGTCACAACCTAGACTCACGGCAACGCCGCAGCCCATAAGCACGAGCACCATAGTGCCCACCATTTCGGCTAAATACTTTTTCATATTTGCAAAATTTTTAATTAGGTTAATATTTTGATTTAAACTATATTTTATCCAAACTCAACAATTACAATTCAGTATCTAGAAGTTATATGGAAACATGGTTGTCTCCGTTCATATTTCACGTAGCAGCGGTTATCGTCACGAAGCTCTTTTAGCGTTTCGCCAAGCATATTCACTAGCACCTTGTGCGAGGCATCGTCGCCTTCAAAATCGGCTAGCGAGTCAACTTTCTGGAAACAGTTGTAAGCGATATCGAAAGTGGTACCATACATGTGGCAGCTCTTGCGCACAGCATTTCGGTTCACTTTCTGCAGTCTTCTCACGTCATCCTCGGTGCGAAGCAACGATGTTACCACTATCTGATATTGCGCCAGTCCCCTGTCGCGCAGCTTGTCCTGGAAATTGGTAGCAATAGTGTTGAGCAGGTCGCCAGCCCCTTGAGTAAGGTAAGGCACCGAGTGGGTGAGTTTTTCGAGGAAGAGCACATTTGATGTCTCAACCTTGCTTAATGTGCTAACAAGACTGCTGTCAATTTCATCACGTGTCTTCATTGGTTCGATGCCAAACTCTTGTGCCGCCACAAGTTGTGTGTCGTTGACGTCATCAAAGTGGTATATCTCTTTTATGTTGGCCCGGCCACCAACCACACGTGTTCCTCGCTTGGGCTCATCGATATTTCCTGGAATGGCATAGACCAGAACGGCCATTAACGCCACTGCCATAAATGCCACAATTGCAACAATACGTTTTTTCTTTGTGTTGTATTTTGCCGTTTTCATATTGCAAAATTACAAAAAATGACTAAAAACATATAATTTGTAAACAATTATTTTATCAGTTGCTGTGTTTTTTAGTACTTTTGCACCGATATTAGTTGTAAACGAAAAACACTTCAAATAATGGAAAGTTTAGACTTAACCCTAGCAAAGAAACTACTCAAAATAAATGCTATCATGCTGCAACCCGACAGGCCTTTTCTGTGGGGTAACGGATGGAATGCACCTATCTATAACGACAATAAGATTACTCTCTCCTACCCCGATGTTCGCCGTTTTGTAAAAGTTGAGCTCTCGAGACTCATCCTTGAGAACTTCCCCGATGCCGAGGTTGTGGCTAGTGTAGCCATGGGCTCAATTGCTATGGGAGCTTTGGTTGCCGACACTCTGGGCTTGCCTTTTGTCTATGTGCGCGACGTGCCCAAAGACCACGGACTTGAGAATCTTATTGAGGGAAATTTCAAACCTGGACAGCATGTGGTTCTAATCGAGGATCTTGTCTCCACTGGGCAGAATGCTATCAAGGCTTTGCATGAGATGCGTCTTGCTGGTGGCGATGTGCTTGGCATGGTGGCCTTGTTTACCTATAACTTCCAGCAGGCTCTCGACACATTTATGGCTGAGGATCTGAAACTCATCACACTCACCAACTATGATGCGATGATGGAAGCTGCACTCGCAACAGGTCGCATCAGCGAGCCCGATGTCAACACATTCGAACTTTGGCACGATGCGCCCGAGAACTGGACTCCAGCATCCATTGAACTCGACTAAACTTATTGATTAATACATTTTTACAAGCAACAAACTATGGAAAGTTACAAGAGCGACAGCATTATCATTGATCATAATATCGACGTCATTTATAGCAAGTTGAGCGACCCACGCATCTTTAAGGAGCACCTCGACAAAAATATCGACCGCCTGCCCGATGAGGCCCGCGAACATCTCGAGAAGGTGAAGTTTGAGGACGATGGCATCAGTGTTGAGTCACCCATGGGTATGCTTAAGCTTAGCGTGTGCGAGAGTGTTGCACCCACGATGGTGAAATACACAGCACAATCATCACCCGTTCCATTTGGGTTGACAATCAACCTGTCACCTATCGATGAAGACCATACACAAAGCATTACCGAGCTCAACATCGAACTCCCCATGATGCTCCGTGCCATGGTGGGCAGCAAGCTCAGCGATGGAGCCAAGAAACTTGGTGAGATGATTGCCAAGCTACCCTATGGTGCTATGTAATTGCACTACAAAGAGGTCGACACATAAAAACGCATTTAGGCTGTTTTCCACTTGGAATGCAGCCTAAATTATTATATATGAAACTTATCAATAGCAACGCAAACGTTTGCACAACACCACAATTAGATACTATAATAAAATTTGGTTTATTTAAAATAATTATTATAATTTTGTGAAATTATAGTTAAATATTATTATTTAATCATATTAATTCATATATCCCATTATTTAAACGACCATAAATTTTCATTAACAACTTAATATCAATTAGCATTTTATGAAAAAGATTTACCTATCAATCGTGTTGACTCTGCTTGTTGGCCTGAATGCCATGGCGCAAGGATGGCCAGCCAACTATGGCGGAGTTATGCTGCAGGGGTTCTTCTGGGACAGCTACAAGGAGACTCCTGACTGTAGCCCGTTTGGACCGTGGGCCAACCACCAGACCAATGAAGCTACCGTAACTCATCAACCCGGCTACACATGGGCCACCATCTATGGTGCCGGATGGTCCAGTGGTGAGGAATGGCAAGTGCCAGTAACCACTTGGAGTAGCCTTCTCGCTCACAAGGACGAGATTACTCCCTACATCGACCTGCTGTGGCTGCCTCAGAGCGGCTCTACAGTGGCCGACTCCACTATGATTTATTACAAAAACACCGACGACAGTCCGCGCCAGGGTGTCCGCCCATGGCGCAATGGAAGCAATTGGGAATATGACAAGTTTGGCGGCGGTGAGGTTATCACCAATCCCGACTGTATGGGCTTTGTACCTGTATTCTACTTCCACCACGGATTGTCTTACAATCCCGACGGCACCCCTTGGACCTACACCGACAGCGAGGGCCGCACCTGGACTCCAATTTCTTACTTCGGCACCGAGGCCGAGCTTCGTGAGCTGATTTCAACTTACAAGAGGGAAGGTACCGGCGCCATCGAGGATGTGGTTTCTAACCACCGTGGCGGACTTGGCACCTGGGCTGGCGACAAGTACTCAATCGAGTTCCCGACCGAGTGGTACCAAGGCACATTCAGCCCCGAGGGTGAATTCATCTCTTGGTCAAGCGACGATGTGTGCAACGACGATGAGAGTCATCGCGGCACCGGTAATCCCGACTGTGGCGGCCAGGGCCAATGGGCACGCGATATCGACCACCACAGCCCAGCCACACGCGCCAAAGTCATCAAGTTCCTCGACTTCCTGAAGAACGATCTGGGCTATGTGGGCTATCGCTACGACTACGCAATGGGCTTTGAGGAGAGACACTATGCCGAGTACAACACAACTCTGCGACCCACCTTCAGCGTGGCTGAGTACTGGGGCTCGAAAGAAAACATCTCCAACTGGATTCACAACACCTATATGGAGGGAACCTACCAGAGTGCAGCTTTTGACTTCCCACTGCAGAGCGACATCCGTGAAGCATTCAACTACGGCAACTACCGCAAGCTAGACAATTCAGGTCTCATCAGCGACCCAGTACTCAAACGCTATGCCGTGACCTTCCTCGACAACCACGACACCTTCAAGGATCTGCCCACCGACGGCTCTAACTACAACTCGAGCAACGGCAAGGCCTATCAGCACCGTGTGGAGAAGAACATAGTGGAGGCCAACGCCTTCATCCTAGCGATGCCTGGCACTCCTTGCTTGTTCTATCCTCACTTCATGCACCCACAGTGGCACAACATTCTGTGTGAGCTCATCAAGGCACGCCGCACCGCTGGCATCACCAACGAGAGTGAGCGCTCAGCAGCCGTCCTCGTGGGCAACAACGGTATTCAATGGGTTGTAACTGGAACCAACGGACAGATTTGCTTCCAGCTGGGCGACGCTACCGACCAGGGTGTTCCCGATGGATTCACCACAGTGTGGGAGAGCGACGAAGTCGATGGCAAGCGTGTGGCACGCTTTAGCATCACTTCCAGCCTCTACCGTTTGATTCAATACAACACCAAGAAAAACCTCATCAACGGTTATCCAGTCATCGACCGCAACAGTTGCACCTTCAATGGCTCAATCACCGTTAACGTGAAGCCTTCGAGTGAGGGCTGCAAGCTGGTTTACACCACCAACGGCCAGATGCCTAATGTCAACGACCCAGCCATCACCGAAGAGACTGCTCTTACTTTCAGCGAAACTACCACCCTCAAGGTAGGCGTTGTAGCTAATTACTCCGTGCCTACTTCATCGGTAGTTACCCGCCAGTATGTGAAGACTTCTACTGTCAGTGACAAACTCAACTTCTATGTGAAGGATGACAATGCTCCTTACATCTACACCTATTACTACGACAACGAAGGTAACAAGGTTGAGCCATTTGGCCCTTGGCGTGGTTATCTGGCTTATGAGAAAGTTACTGTGGGCGGCCTCGAGTGGTGGCACGTGCAGATGAATAAGCCCGAATATCCAGTAACCCTGATTATCAACTGGAACGGCAGCCAAACTCCCGACATTTCCGGCATCACCAGCGATGTGTTCTACACCGTGAAGGATGGTCAGCCTAACGATGTGACCAATATCTACATGCCTATGTTGGAAGACCCCAACTTGTCAATCGACAAGCCCACTGGCAGCTATGAGAACGGCGTTTCGGCGATGATCACATCTTCTTATAGTGGTGCCACTATCGTTTATACTACCGACGGCACCGAGCCCACTACAAGCAGCCCCACTATCGCTAGCGGCAGCACCGTAACCTTCAACGAGAGCGGCAGCCATTACCTGCGCGCCGGACTCGTCAGGGACGGAGAGGTTATCAAGAAACTGGCACGAAGCTACTATGTTAGTGGCGGCACCAGCAATGGCGTGAACATCTATGTGAAGAACATGACCACCAACGACGTGCCTCACATCTACGCTTGGAACGGCGAGGGCGCAGCAATAACCTCTCCTGACTTTGACGGTGGAGGCGAGCAGCTCGTCGACATTGAGACCAACTGCGGACAGACCTGGTACAAGAAGCACTTCGACGAGGTTCCTTCGGGCATCCTCTTCATGCTCACCGGACGCAAGGATATGACTGCCAATATCACTTATCTGCAGGACGGCAAGGATTACTTCTTCTATTACTACCCAGGAGCACACTTCGGCGACAGTGGCTTCCAGCCTGGCTTCATCGATGTTACTGCCGACAGAAGTCACACCACCGAAGTAAATGCCACTACTATATTCATGTATGACAACGGCAACTCCGATTGGGCTAACGGCATTAAGCTTTATCCTTACATTGACAACACTGGCATCTTCTGGAACTGGGCAGGATCTTGGGCCGAGTCAGGCTTCCCAACCACCAACATTGGCGGTCAGACCTGGTTCTACTGCACATTCCTCGACAGGGATAACATTGATGCCATCCTCTTCAATGGAGCCAACAGCAACGAGCGCTTTGAGGTAACCGGCATCAACGGTAGTGTATTCCTGAAGTTCCCAATCAGTCCTGACAACTGGAGCACTGGCGAGAATGTTACCGACACTTACTCTCAGTATCTGCCCGATATTGAAAAGCCCGAGGAGGGCGCTGTCACTCCCGAACCCGAGCACATCATCCCGGCTTGCGCCACTTCTGTAGAAACCAGCTTGCACTGCTACTTTGAGAATAGCAGCTTTGGTTCGCCCTATGCATGGGTTTACAGCGGCACTAACACCTTTGGTGAGCACGGCTGGCCAGGAGAGGCACTGATAGAAGTTGTGGGTACTGCACCTAGTGGCAACCTCATTTATCGCTGGACCAACAACAACATGTTCAACTCCCCCAGCGACGTCATCTTCAGCAACAATGGTCAGTCGCAGGTTGGCCCGTTTGAGTTTGTCAACGGCGGTTATTACACTGCCAATGGCTTGGTTGGCATCACCGACAACAACGTCAAGGAACTTAACGATATGAAGTCGGCATGGGAAGGTAAAGAATACGTCATCAGCAACGACATCACAGCCGTGGTCACTGTCACCGACAGTCAAAATAAACGCCGACTCTTTGCTAAGGACAACAACGTATTGCCCCCAACTGAAAACTGGGGCTTGCCCGTGCCCGACGCATTGCAAGACTACACCTACGATGAGAGCAACTGGGTGGAGCTCGTGTTACCCGAAGGCAGCAATATCAATCTTGACGGCAAGGACCTGGTTGGCGGCACTGTAGTTGGCAAATACTCAGGAGGCGAGAATCCCGTTTTGGAATTGACGGCAATACCATTGCCTAGCGAGGATCACAGCTATACTTACAACAACTACCTTGTTGCCAACTTTGACGTGCACAACTATGACTACTTCTACATTCGTCCAAAGTCTCAGGAGTACAGCATCATTAAGTATGCTATTTACCGCAATGGTAAGCTCGCAATGTCTAACCAACCCGGCGACAACCCATGGGACATCATGACCAATGCCGAGGTGGAGATAATCGACGATACCACTTACTGGCAGAAGGAAATTCCACTGCGGCAGTTCCTCACCGAGGATGGCGTATATGAGTTGGAGGTGATATGCAAGGCCTGGGGCCGGAATAACCGCGTGGCAGTAGTCAACGCCACTAGGATTGCCGACTTCCAAGAAATGGAGGCCATTACTCTTGCCGACTTGCTCGAGAATGGCGAGAACGATAAATTTTATCGCATCGCCGACTCTCTCGCGGTAGTCGACGTGCCACAGAACTATGAGCCGTTTGCCTTCCTCAGCGACGGCAAGGACAACTGGATTAGAGTAAATTACCCCTATGACTTATATGATATGTTCCAAAAGGACGGTTTCATCGCCGCAGGAACCCTCAAGGCCACTCTGCACGATGTAGAGCTTAACCCTTACCTCGAAGTCAACACTGCCAGCTTTGGAGAGCCATTTGATGATGATGTAGTAGTTCAGAGAGTGAATCTCGCTCAACCATTCACTCTCAAGCCTAACCAGGTGGTTGACGTCACTGGATACTGGAACGCTACTGACAACGCACTGCATGCTTATGCTCCAGGCAGTAGCATTCAAGACCAGAACATCACCCTCACTACCGATTGGGCAGGATGGGGCGAAACCCTTACTGACAGCACTCGATACACTGTGCGTGCCGCCATCACTCTCAAGGAGCCCTGGCACACCACAACCACCGACAGCATCAACCCCAAAGATTATGACTACGACTTCCAAAACTACATTGCCAACGCACTCTATTGGCCTCAGATTGCAGTAGCCATAACTGGTGACGTGAACGGTGACGGCATGGTTACATCGGCCGACGTTACTGCTCTCTACAGCTTCATTCTCGCCGGCGACACTAGCGACATCGTGAATGGAGACCAGAACGGCGACGGCGAAATCACTTCGGCCGACGTTACCGAGGTTTACAACATCATTCTTGGAAGAAAAACAAAGAAAGTGAAAATCAAGAAATCATTTTAAAACTTGACAACCATGCTTAAAAGGTGCTCCCTCGCGGGGCACCTTTTACTTTAAATATAATCCAAACCCATGAACCAGTAGCCCCGAACCAAAAAACCAACAACTAATAACAGCTAACTGAAAACTTTTCACTATCTTTGCACAAAACACAAAGCAAAAACTTTTTTACACCATTAATAATTATGAACAAAGCATTAATCATGTGCACTGCACTATTAGTGGCTGGCGGAGCTGCCGCACAGCCCAAGATTAGCTATCCTAAGGCTAAAACTGTCGACACAGTCGACGATTACTTTGGAACCAAAGTCGCCGATCCCTATCGCTGGCTCGAGGACGACAACAGCGCCGAAACAGCAGCATGGGTAAAGGCCGAGAACGAGATCACACAGGAATATCTCAAGAAAATACCCTTCCGCGACAAGGTTAAAGCCCGACTCACCGAGCTTGCCAACTATGCCAAGATGGGAACGCCTTTCTATGTGAAAGACAAGATTTACTACTTCTATAACGACGGACTGCAGAACCAGAGCGTGCTCTACGTCAAAGACAAGCTCGACGGCGAGGCGCGCATGGTCTTCGACCCCAACACTCTGAGCCAGGACGGCACCGTGGCCCTCCAGAGCCTCAACTTCTCTAAAGATGGCCGCTATGCTGCCTACACCATCACCCGCAATGGCAGCGACTGGAACGAAATCATCGTCCACGACCTTAAGACTGGCAAGATGCTCGACGACCACATCGTGTGGGCCAAGTTCACCAACGCCCAATGGCTAGGCGACGGATTCTTCTACAGCGCCTACGACAAGCCCGAGGACGCCAAGTCGTCGAAGAACGAGTGGCACAAGGTAATGTACCACAAGCTGGGCACACCTCAAGAGGACGACTACCTCGAGTTCCGCAGCTACGACAATCCACTGCTCTTCAACCAGGTGGGCGTCGACGAGGACGAGCGCTTCGTCTTCATCCTCCAGAGCGCTGGCGAGGGAAATGCCCTCTTCGTCAAGGACCTCAAGAGCATCAATCCTCACTACGTGAAGATTGCACAGGATGGTGAGTTCGCATTTGACCCCATCGGCGTCGACAATGGCAAAATCTATGTCATGACCAACCAGAACGCTCCTTGCTACAAGGTGCTAGCCTACGATGCCGAGAACCTCAGTGCCAAAAACTTCACCGAGTTCATCCCCGAGAAGCAATGGGTTCTCAGCGGCATCCAGATGTCGAACCACAAGTTCATTGTCACCTACGACCGCGACGCCAGCACTCATGCCTATCTCTACGACCGCAACGGCAACGAGATTCAGGAAATCAAGCTTCCCGCGCTCGGCTCGGTGGGCTTCAGCAGCAAGAACACTCGCAGCGAGGTGTTCTACAACTTCACTTCTTACACCTTCCCCTCCACAATCTACAGCTACAATCCCGAGACCAACGAGTCTACTCCATTTTTCCAGCCTAAGGTGGCCCTCAACCCCGAGGACTACGTCACCGAGCAGGTGTTCTATCCCAGCAAGGACGGAACCAAGATTCCCATGTTCCTCATCTACAAGAAGGGCATGAAGAAAGACGGTAAGCGACCCGTATTCCTCTATGGCTACGGAGGCTTCAACGTGTCGATGAACCCTGGTTTCAGCTACGCTCGCACCCCATTCGCCATGATCGACAAGGGCGGCATTTGCGCCTACACCAACCTGCGTGGAGGTGGCGAGTATGGCGAGGAGTGGCACAAGGCCGGCACCAAGATGCAGAAGCAGAACGTCTTCGACGACTTCATCGCTGCTGCCGAGTGGCTCATTGCTCAAGGCTATACTAAGAAAGGCAAAATCGCTTGCAACGGCGGTAGCAACGGTGGCCTTCTCGTGGGCGCAGTAGTCAACCAGCGTCCCGACCTGTGGGGTGCAGCAGTGCCTCAGGTGGGCGTTATGGACATGCTTCGCTATCACCTCTTCACCATCGGCTGGAACTGGGCACCCAACTATGGCCGCAGCGACGACAGCCGCGAGATGTTCGAGTACCTCAAGGGCTACTCGCCACTCCACACCATCAAGAACGACGGCACCCCCTATCCACCCATCATGGTCACCACTAGCGACCACGACGACCGCGTGGTGCCTGCCCACTCGTTCAAGTATGCAGCTCAGCTCCAGGCCAGCAACACCGGCAATGCCGTTAAGCTCATCCGCATCGACGTCAACGCCGGCCACGGCCACGGCAAGCCCATGAGCAAAGTAATCGAGGAGTACACCGATATCCAGTCGTTCATCATGTACAACCTCGGCGTGAAACCCTAATCAGTGGAGAGGAAAGAGGAGAGAGCCCAACAGCAAGCACAGCTTGCTTTCTCTCACCTCTCACCTCTCCCCTCTCACCTCTCCCCTCTCACCTACTATGATTCAAGCAAAAAACATAATCAAGCGCTACGGTGACCTCAAGGTCCTAAAAGGGGTCTCGGTCACCATTGGCGATGGCGAAATAGTTGCCATCGTGGGCCCTAGTGGAGCCGGTAAGACCACCTTGCTGCAAATCATAGGCACCCTCGACGCGCCTCAGGGCGGCCAGGTGCTCTACGATGGCACCGACGTGCTGCGCCTCAAGCAGCGCGAGCTAGCACACTTCCGCAACCGCAACATCGGCTTCGTGTTCCAGTTCCACCAGCTCCTGCCCGAGTTCACCACCCTTGAGAATGTCGCCATTCCGGCACTCATCGGTGGCGACAAGCGCAGCGATGCCTACGACCGAGCACGCCAGCTACTCGACTACCTGGGCCTCAGCCAGCGACTCGACCACAAGCCGGCGCAGCTCAGTGGTGGCGAGCGGCAGCGCGTGGCTGTGGCACGAGCACTAGTCAATAATCCCAAGGTCGTGCTTGCCGATGAGCCCTCGGGCTCGCTCGACACGCAGAACAAGCTCGAGCTGCATCAGCTCTTCTTCGACCTGCGCGACAAGTTCCACCAAACCTTTGTCATCGTCACCCACGACGAGACACTTGCCAGTAACCCCAACGTCGACCGCGTGCTCCACATGCGCGACGGCTTAATAGTCGAGAGTGGAGAGTAGAGAGGAAAGAATTGCCGGAATGCGCCGGCGCAACACTTACAATTTTAGAACCGTAGGTTCTCTAATTTCCACTCCACAGGAGTGGCAAAACTAAAAACAATGAGAACGATCATCCTTGCAATAGCAGCGCTCTTGGCGTTCACGGCTTGCGATCGCAGCCACGACGGCAACCTCGACGAGAGTTTCGAGACCCAAGTCACCGACTTCGTGACCTACACCGGCCTCGACCAGGACCAGCACGCCACCTTCCGCCTCGACGGACGTGACGACGACCCTGCCGTCATGCTCTACACCACCGTCGGCGCCCCCGACAAGGTGAAACCCCACCAGCGCCTGCTGCTCACCTATGCCATCAAGCACCGCGCCCCCGACGGCTCCTACTGGAACGTCGACGCCATAGGCTATTCGCGCATCATCAACGACTCCATTCGTGTCAACATCAATCCTATCGACACCTACCAGATGCGACCCATCCGCCTGCGCAGCACATGGCGTACTGGCGAGTTCATCAACATGCACGGCCAGATCGAGTACACCAGTCGCAACCGCCTGTTCTACATGATGATCGACCGCGACACCAAGTATAGCGACACCGTTCATGCCTATCTCGTGCACGACCTACTGGGCACCCCGCAGGACAGCATCTTCTACTGGCGCGACTTCTACCTCTCGGTCAACGTCGGCGCCCTCAAGAGCCCCAACGCGCCTTGCCACGTCCTCAGGCTGCACCTCAACGACGACAACAATCCACAAGTCCACTACCGAGACTACACCATCAAATAGAGTATATATCTACAACACAAGAACCCTTCCTGCACGTGCAAGAAGGGCTCTTTTTATATTCAGCGCTATAATTCTCTGGTAAAGAACAAGAAACTGCAAGATAGAAGAGCAGAACCTCTAAACTCACAACTCATAACTCAGAACTCACAACTCAAAACTCAAAAACTCATAACTCAGAACTCGTAACTCTCTTCGCATTCATCAGAATCTCGGGGCGATACTCAAAGTGCATCGTGTCGTAGTGGTACCAGCGCCCGCCCCATATGAAGCCATACTTCTCAAATATTTCAACTATCGCATGAGGGTACTTGTTGCGGTAGGCGATGTTGGCATTCTCGTTGGTCGACTGGGTGCGCCAGTAGTCGCTGAACTTCACGCCTATGTCGATGGTCATGCCATAGGAGTGGGCACTCAGGCGCTTGGCGCCGCGCACCGGCCTCCAGTAGAATGCCCCCGACTGCGCCAGGTATTTGTGCAGCTCAGGGTGCTTCTCGAGCTCGGCAACCACTTTTTCGAGCTGCTTGTTGGCGCCATTCACGCTCGTGAATTTCACCGTCTTGATGTTCTTGTTCACACCGCCGCTGTTGGTGGCCTGACCGAATGGCCAGCGCACCGCCACGAGCTTGCGACTCACCTGCGAGGCCGACTCGCCATACATTTTCTTGAACAGCGCCTCGCAGCGGCTGCGGCCCGCATCCTGCATCTTGCCGGGAGTCCACGAGTTCAGGTCGTAGGTGAAGGCAAACATATCCTCGGGGTCGGCATCATCAAGCAGTTCCACGAACGACTTCTTCTTGCCGTCGTCGTAGGTGAGGCTCGTGCCGTCACTCATCATCAGCTTCCCGTCCTTGTAGTCCTTCACATAGTCGGGATACACCGTCAGCAGTATCCTTGCGCCCGTGGGCATGCTCTCATCGCCGGCCAGGGGTGGCAGGGGCTGGCTGGTGGTGGCGCTTGTGTCGTTACTTGCCACATGCGTTGTCACTTCGCTCGAGGTGGCGTTAGCTTGCTTGCAACCTGTGGTTGTGCATGTCACAGCACAACACATTGCTGCAAGCAGCACGCCTGCAGCAATGTTTAATCTGTTAATATTCATAAGATTATCAGCCTTCTTTTAATGGTCATACCTTCCCAGGAACTGGATGTTGGCCTTCTCATACTTGTTGAAGGCGCTTGTGGGCACCACGCTGCGATAACCGTTATACCACCAGCAGCTGTTGAAGTAGGCGCGCAGGTTTGAGTCCTTGAAGATGTAGCCATGGCGGGCATAGATAGAGTTCTTAAGCACGCGAATCTGGCCTGCATCCTTGTAGCGGATGTCATCCCATGTTGCATAACGAAGGCCCAGCCAGTCATACTCTGTGCCCCATGTGCCACTGCGTGCCACTCTGGTCGATTTCTTCTTAGTTGTACCATAACGACGTGGGATTGATGGTTGGGCTATCACCTGAGTTGCCATCGCGCCCAAGAAAAGCATCACTAGTAATACACTTAATTTCTTGTTGATTCTCATAAAAATAATTTTTAAAGGGTTAATAGTAAAAAATATTATTATTTGTGCAAAAATAACACTTTTTCCTTAAAACACCAAATATTTTAGGCGATTTTAAACTCATAGGTTTCACATTGCCGGCTGGCACATCAAGCATTATGCATTAACTATATACTATCGGTCTCTGCTCCTTCTAAATACTTTTCGGGAACGAATTCAATAAACTCGATTTTGTCCACCACATCATTGATGAAATTGATTTGGACATTTAGCGAGTCGTTAATGTCATATTCAACATAATCGCCCCAGTTGGCATCTAAATAGTTGTCGGGTTTTCCTAGGGTGATCAGCACAGAGTCTTTAGGCATGCCAACGTAGACACGTTCTTTAATCTGCACGCTGTCGAGGCTATCTTTCATCACATAGCTCTCCTGAAGATTCAGCTCCTCTATCATTGGCGTGGTTCTGTCCTTATTATGCTCGTTGTAACTATGTACAAAGCCCACACCAAAGAGCACTACCACTACGATGGCTATTCCAAGCAAGCAACCACAGCCCAACAGCAACCCTATCAACCAACCCTTACTCTTCTTCTTTGGTGGAACAGCATACTGAGGCGGGTACTGTGGCACATACTGCCCCTGTCCATACTGAGGGTTAGGACCATACTGCGGCGGCTGAGGCGAATTATTCATATTTTCCATAGCAATATAATTATTTATAGTCCTTTAAAAATATTGTCTCGATGATATGCAAGAAAATCCTTATTAGGTATCGGATCAGCGTATGCATTCAATAATTTCTCTGTTGTAATGTTTGTTCGAATAGTCATCATAAAGCAATAATTTTAGTGTTCTCATTGCAAAGTTAAGTTAAAAAATTGTTTTTTTTTAAAATTATTATGCCGTTTTTTAAAGAAGTATGCATACTGCTTATTTTTAAACTCAGATTTTACTTTTTTTAAACAACCCTGAAAATGTGCACAACTGGCCGTTGTACGATTTTAATAAAGACAGTTACTTTGCAAAAAATGATAACCAGATGTCTTTAAAAACTAATTTTGGAATAACGGTCAGAATTTTACGTAAAGAACAAGGTGTTTCGCAGGAGCAGTTTGCTGTTCGTGCGGGAATTGATCGTAGATATATGAGTGATATTGAGACAGGTAAGCGCAATATATCATTTGATATAATTGAACGCATTGCAAAAGGCTTCGGACTTTCGGTCAGTGAGTTAATGCTTCGAGCCGAACAAAGTGATCACTCAGCACTTAGCCTTAAAGAATTGAAAGAATGGCTTTGTGAAAATTTTCACGAAGATACTGCTGTTCTTGAATCGGAAGACTTTATTCCTGCTATTATAGGCATTTCTGAAGATGAACGTTTAGTTTACTCACATGAGTTAATGGTTAAACAACTTATGCGTAATCAAGGAATGGACTACGAAGAAGCTGTAGATTATATCAGCTATGACATTATTCGTATGTTACCTTATGCAGGAGAATACGCACCTATTATAATGTATAATATCGAATAGTATACATTTTGCTGTGCTCTAGCACTTTAGGCCTTCAACTGTTTCATATGGTTTATCTTTTTTAACAATCTGAGTTATTTCAATTTAAATAAATAACATTATTATGAAAGAAAAAGACTTATATAAGTATATTGTAGAAAAAGCCGTATCTTTTGGCATGGAGCCCAAGAACATCCCGTCCGTAAAAGGGGTTGAATTTGTGGACATTAACCCTATCGAAAATGGAAATGCAGTTATTAGACATTCTTTGTCGAACGGCGCATATATCGGTTTAATTGATTCCGGGCAACCAGTTATAGAAGATGATTTTGAGACTGGTGATATTAATGGAATTACCGGTGCATATACAGGACTTTCCTTCGTAGTTTTTACTCAATGTAATGCAAAATCACCAAATGATGCCACAAATCAAAGTGAACAAGAACAGACTCATTGTATCGTTTCTATTGGAATAGGCTCTTCTTCCCTTGGTGAAGATGTTGGTCTGGCATCTAAACCAGGATTCAGGAGAAGTTTCATGAAACTGACAAATAAGATGAAAGATGAAGATGTTGAGTATTTCTTCGTCGAAAACTGGGCCGCTATGGAGACTAGAAATCCAGGATTAGTTGATTATATAGATGAAATTGAAATAAAAGATGGTACACCTAATAAGTCAGGCCCCCTGCATACATCATTAGAGAAATATGATAAAAATAAATTATTACCGGCTGCATGTGTTATTAAATTACCGGCTAATACAGATAGAGGCATCCCAGCGCTTGATGCATGGCTTGCACAGTATGCCATATGGAGAGGATGGATGTCTGCTTCAAAATTACCTGAAAATATTAATAACCTTTTTCAAGAAAAAAGAGTTTCAGAAAAGAAGGAAAATGATATATTAGAGGAAATTAAAGATCTTATTAAGAAAGATCATAAATATATTGTTCTTCAAGGAGCTCCAGGTTGTGGAAAAACATATATTGCCAATAAACTTGCGGAAAATTATGAAAATAGGGTCAAGTTTATACAATTTCACGCCGAGACAACTTATGCAGATTTTGTATATGGTATCAAACCAGTTTTAAACGGCACAAACATAGCTTATAAAGGCGAAAAAGGCATTCTGCTTCAAATTATAGATGAAGCAAAAGAGGATCCTGAAAATGACTACTTGCTGATAATAGATGAGATCAATCGCGCAAATCTTGCAAATGTTCTTGGGCCTGTGTTTTATCTATTTGAATCTAAACGCGAAGAATCAAAACACAACTTAATACTCGGAAAAGAGTTTATAGAACAAAATGGCAAGGAGGAAGATATTGTATATAAAGAAATGCCAAAAAACATACATGTCATAGCGACCATGAACACTGCGGACAAAAGTCTTGCAGTGGTTGACTTTGCACTCCGTAGACGATTTGCTTGGTATACCCTTTTCCCACGCGAACTATTAAGTAAACAACATAAAAACTTCAACAAAAAACTATTCATTAAGATTGCCTCATTGTTTGAACGATACGCAACAGATGATGAACTAAGTCTTCAACCTGGACATTCCTATTTTATAACAAAGGAAAAAGAAAATAATATAGAAGACAAATTAAATGATGAAATGAAATTGCGCTTGAAATATGAGATAATGCCATTAATGAAAGAGTATTTTGCTGAAGGCTACTTGGCTGAGGCAAAAAATGAGTTCGCACAATTATACTTTAAGTATACTGGCGAATATATGTATAAATAATATGGCCAAAAAGCATAACAAGCTCACCAAGAAAGAGATAAGATCAGAAATCAAAGACTGCTCAAGTTTTCGATCGGCAAATGCCATATCTGATCTTGAGCTTTTATCACTTAGGCCTAAAATAATAACAGCTCAAGTTGCTAAGAATTTATGGAAATCAGATCCAAGATATCCATCTGATTGCTATTCTAAATTTTTAAGGTATAATCATAGGGCTCTCAGGTTTTTAGGCATTGCATATCAAGAATCTATTGTTTTAAAGACATTAACCTTAACGCCTTCGTTACAAGTTGGATGTGCTCCTTTGTTTTCTCCTAAGACAGGAAAACCGTGCGGTAATATAGTAGTAAATAGTCGTTTCCAAGATGATATTGCAGGAATATCATCTATCATTAATAGCGAATTATTCATTGATTATGAGCCACAATTGTTGCTAAACAATTCTCCATTGGCAACTCCGCCATTATATTTAGAATGTATCAAATTTATTGATATGTATTCTAAATCAAAACGTGCCAAATGGCAAAAATTCGCCAACTATAGTAAAGTTGAGAAACTCCCTTCCTCTTCAACAGATTGGGGCAAATATGCATTTAATAGTTTTGACCCAAATAAAGTCTTTAACTATACAAATAAAGTTAATAGATTAATACTCAATCACCCCGAATGGGAAATGCTCAATTATGTTTTATCACTAACAATAGACGAAATAGAATCAACACGAACACCACAAAAAGTAAAACAGGAACTATTTCATGCAATTTCACAGTATAAGATTGAATTGCAAGGAGCAAGATTTAGTGTTATACACGAGATTCCAATACATGCATCAGATCCTTTAATCATTAAAAAGACCAAATATATTGCTAATAGAATATTGAAAAATCAAACAACTCAATCTAGTGCCTGGACATTAGATATCAGTAAATTTTTTGAACGTTTTGTTCAATACATTTTTGAGCAAGCAACTAGACGTCTTGGAGGAAGAGTTATTTCTAATCAAAAATATAGTATTAGTGGACAACGTCCTGAATGGGCATTAAAGTATATTGAACCTGATATAATTGTTAAGTTAACTAATAAGACAATCATTGCAGATGCAAAATACAAACGGCACATGACTAGTCTTTATGACAAAAAGAACAAAAATTTGAAGGAAGAATTCAGAAGCGACCTTCATCAAGTGCTTGCCTATTCTTCTATGGTTCCCGATAAAAACAAAGAGATAATGTTATGTTATCCGTCTTTTTCTGATAATCTTTCAAAGATAATGTATGTCCATAATCCTGTCAATGGACTTTTTACTAGAATCATTCTTGTTGGATTGCCTGTGAAAAAAGAAACAATAGAAACGAGTATCCGCTTTGTTTGTGGTTTATTAAAATAAAGCATACAAATTAGTTACTGTTATACTGATAATAAAATTTGCTCAAATGAAGAATAATTAGCAGCAATTCGTTAATTGGTGTACTTTCATGTTGTTGGTGCAGCAAGTGTGTCTAACGGAATTAATGGGTAATTTGTGGTACAATAGAAACACAATAGACTTTATTTGTTTTTGTTGTCTTTCAGTTGTTTTATTTGTTTTACCCTTTTAGCTCAATTGCGTGATTTTCGTGAGATCAAGCCCAATCGTTCCTTATCGTTTGACAAAAACCACCACTCGTCAGCTGAAAAAATCCGTCGTAAACTAGATTTGTAACACCGATATATGCAGCTTTTTAAATGAAAAAAACACCTAAGCCAAAATTGTGCATTATACTTTGTTCATTGATAAGACGCAGCCCCTTTCTCACCTCTCACTCTTCTCTCTCCCCTGATATTCTAACCTTGTTTTCTCCCTGCCACTGCACTACCTTTGCGCACACATGCGCTCATTGACATACTGCCACCCTCAATTTGCGAGAAAACAAAAACAGTTGTGAAAGCTGTTTATGTGTTGTTCAAGTTGTTTGACAAAAACCATCCACGCGCAGCCCCCATTGTGCATTGTGAATTATGCATTAAATAAAGCCAGTTGTTCAGGTTGTTTCTGGGTTGTTCCCGTTGTTTGACAATAGTGAGTCAGGTGAGTCAAGTGAGTCAGGTGAGTCAAGTGAGTCAGGTGAGTCAAGTGAGTCCATCTTTCGCCATTCTGCTCAATTCGCTCAATTCGCCGTCGTTTTATAATTCACGGGCAATTCACGAAAATTTGCGTAAAATACACCATAATCAATTGTCTTTAATAGCCAAAAGCCGTATGGCTACAAACCCAATATCAAATGAGAGATTATTTATTTGTCATTAATTGTCGTTTAAGAAAAAAACGCAAAACTGTCCCAAAAGTTCCGTTTTTGACCAGAAAACCGCCATTCCTTGGTCCATTTTTCCAGAAAAAAAACGCAAAACTGTCCCACGCGTCAGTCCGAATTTCCTGCGTAAGCAGGCTTTTCGACACAGTCAGGTGCGGCTTTGTGAGAGGAAAACTACCATACTTTTTGCCATGTGCTGCGCACATGAAAATTAGAGAGTATTCGACTCTAAAATTTATAACAGAAAATTTTAGCGCGCAGTGCTCTAATTTCCACTCCGCTAGGAGTGGCAAAACAATCCCGCCAACATTACCAATCTTTGCCCGCAGGGCAGTAATATTTAGCGCGCAGCGCGGCCCAACCGTTGTGCAAGTTGTTTGACTCTCTTCCCTCTCACCTCTCCCTCTCCCCTATAATTTTTTTGCGAGCAAAAAAATTACTATCTTTGCAGTTCAATTGAATACTAACTATTAAAACATATAGAATTATGGCAAACGAAAACAAGAAGAACCAGATTCAGATTGAGGTTCCCAACGATGAGATGCAGGGTCGCTACGCCAACCTTGCCGTGATTTCACACTCACCCAACGACTTTGTGATGGACATGATATTCGTGGCTCCCAACACGCCCAAGGCACGTGTTCAAGCCCGCGTGATTATGACTCCCGAGAACGCCAAGCAGCTGCTCTACGCCCTGAAGGAGAACGTGGACAAGTATGAGGCTCACTTCGGCGAGATCAAGCCCCGCCAGATCAACAACAACGACGGCGGCATCATGGACTTCCCCCTGCCCAAAGGACAAGCCTAATACAGGGGAGAGGGAAGAGGGAAGAGGGAAGAGTTTTACCTCTCTCCACCCCCTCGCACCTTAAAAAAGTTTCCGCCTAATCACTAACAAATTCTTGCATGGAAGATATATTCTTCACCTTTGAGACACTAGATGTTTATCAAAAAGCACGCAAACTTGTAAAAGACATTTATTTTTTACTTGAAAAGTTCCCTTCAACCGAGAGATATGCTCTGTGTGACCAAATAAGGCGCGCTGCAGTCTCAATCCCGTCCAACATTGCTGAAGGTCGCGGAAGGTTTTCGGTTAAGGAGCGTGTGCACTTCGTCGAAATAGCCTATGGGTCGTTGATGGAGGTTTATTGCCAACTTTCAATTGCTAATGATTTAGGATATATTTCAAACGAAAATTTAGAAAGTCTGAAAATCAAGATTGATGAAATTGCAAGAATGTTATATGGCTTTAGAAGCAGTTTATTAAAAAATAACATTTAAGAGGATAGAGGATGATGGTCAGAACCTTCGCTAGTAGCAAGTGCAACTTGCTTTCTCTCCCCTCTCACCACTCACCTCTTACCTAAAAATAATTATGGAACATAATTTTTTTATCTACAATACTTTGACGCGGCGCAAGGAGCTGTTTAAGCCCTTGCAGGAGCCCAATGTGGGCATGTATGTGTGCGGTCCCACCGTGTATGGCGATCCACATCTGGGCCATGCCCGCCCGTCAATCACATTTGACGTTCTGTTCCGCTACCTCAAGCACTTGGGCTATAAGGTGCGCTACGTGCGCAACATCACCGATGTGGGCCACCTGGAACACGACGCCGACGCCGGCGAGGACAAGATAGCCAAGAAGGCACGCCTTGAGCAGCTCGAGCCCATGGAAGTGGCGCAGTACTACACCAACCGCTACCATGCCGCCATGCAGGCTCTCAACGTGCTGCCTCCCAGCATCGAGCCTCACGCCACAGGCCACATCATCGAGCAGGAGGAGCTGGTGAAGGAAATACTGAAGAACGGCTACGCCTACGAGAGCAACGGCAGCGTGTACTTCGACGTGGAGAAATATAACAAGGACCACCACTATGGCAAGCTGAGTGGACGCAACCTCGAGGATGTGGTTAACAACAGCCGCGAGCTCGACGGCGTAGGCGAAAAGCGCAACCAGGCCGACTTCGCCCTGTGGAAGAAGGCTCAGCCCGAGCACATCATGCGATGGCCATCGCCATGGAGCGACGGATTCCCCGGCTGGCACTGCGAGTGCACAGCCATGGGACGCAAATATCTGGGCGCCCACTTCGACATTCACGGCGGCGGCATGGACCTGGTGTTCCCACACCACGAGTGCGAGATAGCACAGGCCGTTGCCAGCCAGGGCGACGACATGGTGCGCTACTGGATGCACAACAACATGATCACCATCAACGGTCAGAAGATGGGTAAGTCACTGGGCAACTTCATCACACTCGAGGAGTTCTTCACTGGTAACCACGAGTTGCTCGAGCAGGCCTATTCGCCCATGACCATTCGCTTCTTCATACTGCAAGCACACTACCGTGGCACCGTCGACTTCTCGAACGATGCCCTGAAGGCCGCCGAGAAGGCCTATGAGCGCATGATGGACGGTTGGCACCGCCTTAACGACCTGAAGGCCAGCGACGCCAGTTCAATCACTCTCGACGACTATGCAGCACGCTGCGCCGAGGCGATGAACGATGACCTGAACACTGCTCAGGTGATTGCCACGCTATTCGACGCCTGCAAGGTAATCAACCAAGTGAACGACGGCAACGCGACCCTGTCGCAGGCCGACATCGACACCCTAAAGGCCACGTTCCAAACCTACCTCATGGACGTGCTGGGAGTGCGCGACGATGCTGCCGGTGGCGACAGCGTGAACCTGGAGCCCTACCGCAAGGCCGTGGACCTGCTGCTCGAGATGCGCAAAGCTGCCAAGGACAACAAGGACTGGACAACCAGCGACCTCATTCGCGACCGCCTTAACGAGGCAGGCTTCGACGTGAAGGACACCAAGGACGGCTTCGAGTGGAAAGTGAGATGAATTCAGGTGAGAGGTGAGAGGAGAGAGGAAAGAGGTGAGAGGGAAGAGGAGAGAGGGAAGAGCTTCACAACTCAGAACTCAAAACTCATAACTCACAACTCACAACTCACAACTCAAAACTCAAAAACTCACAACTCAGAACTGTTAACTATGTTGAGTGTCATCATACCAGTCTACAACGTGCAGGATTATCTTGCACGTTGTGTCGACTCGGTCCTGGCTCAAACCTATACCGACCTGGAGATTATCCTGGTGGATGATGGCAGCATCGACGAAAGTGGCGACATGTGCGATGACTATGCCACAGGCAATGAGCGCATTAGGGTCGTGCATAAACCGAACGGCGGACTCAGCGACGCCCGCAATGCCGGGCTCGATGTAGCTCGAGGCGACTATGTGACGTTTATCGATGCCGACGACTATGTGCACCCGCAATTTGCTGAGTTGCTGATGAATACCATCGCCACCACCGGCGCCCAAATTGCCGCCTGCACTTGGCAGGAACTCAACGAGGGCTCCACACCACGCAAGGTTAAGACACACAAGCCAGCGTGCACCATCTACACGCAAGAAGGGGCCATCAGGAGCGTGTTCTACCAGCAGCGGCTCAACCACTCGGCTTGCAGCCGAATCTTCGAGACCAGGCTCTTCAACGAGCTCCGATTCCCCGAGGGAGCGCTCTACGAGGATCTTGCCATCATCTATCCGCTGCTCAAGATGGTCGACAAGGTGGCGCTGATCAAGGCCCCGATGTATTACTACATGCACCGCCCAGGCAGCATCATCAGCACCATGTCGCTGCGACGCACCCAGGTGCTCGACCACCTCGAGGCACTTGAGCAGCAAGTGGCTGTCGAGGCACCACAATACCTGCCTGCCGTGCGCAGCCGTCACATGAGCGCATGCTTCAACATGCTACGCCTCATGCCTGCCAGCGACCCCAAGTGGCAACCCACCAAGCAGCGCTGCTGGCAATATGTGAAAAATATGCGAAATTTATGCATTAAAGACTGGAATGTAAGACTGAAAAACAAAGCCGCTATTCTCCTATCATATTTGGGAATAGGCTTTTTGATGTGGGCAATCAACAAAAAATAGGCGATTTGTGCTAAAATCTACCTATAACTGTAAAAAAATGTGAAAACAAAGCCGTTTATCTATAAAATATGCCCGTTGGTATATATTCTCTTGCTATATTTATAATTATGTGTTAGATTTGCAACATAATTCATAGGCATAAAGGTAAAATTGTTTTAGGCTTGTTTATTTTTATACATTTGTTGTTTGTCCATGAAAAACACTTTTTTTGGGTTTAGTAAATTTTAGGCTTCAAGAAAAACTTGAAATTATCAAGGCGGAGACGTTGATGTCCCCGCCTTGATAACTTTTATATCGTTAGGAGCCAGAGGCCAGAAGTTAGAGATCAGAACTCACAACTCATAACTCAAAACTCATAACTCCACTGAATTACTTCCCAAATTTCACCTTGAGCTTCTCGATCATGTCTTGGGTCATGGTGTCGAGGTCATACTCAGGCTTCCAGTCCCACTCCATGCGAGCGCAGGTGTCGTCGAGGCGGTTGGGCCACGAGTCGGCAATGCCCTGACGCAATGGATCGTTCTGATACTCCATCTCAAAGCCTGGAATGTACTTCTTGATGCAGTTGTAGATAATCTCAGGATCGAAGCTCATCGACGCAATATTGAACGAGTTGCGGTGGATGAGACGCGCAGGATCGGCCTCCATAATCTCGATGGCAGCACGCAGAGCATCGGGCATGTACATCATGTCCATAAATGTTCCAGCCTTGATAGGGCACTGGAACTTCTCGCCCTTAACGGCACTGTAGTATATGTCGACTGCATAGTCGGTGGTGCCACCACCCGGAGGGGTAACGTAAGAGATAAGGCCTGGGAATCGAACCGAACGGGTGTCGACACCAAAGCGGGTGAAATAGTAGTTGCTCAGCAACTCGCCGCTAACCTTGGTCACGCCATACATGGTGCGAGGCTGCTGAATGGTGTCTTGTGGAGTGCCATCTTTAGGAGCGTTGGGACCAAACGAGCCAATTGAACTGGGGGTAAACACGGCGCACTTGTGCTCACGTGCCACCTCTAGGGTGTTCATCAAGCCACCAATGCCAATCTTCCATGCCAGCAATGGCTTGCTCTCGGCAACAGCCGATAGCAGCGCTGCAAGGTTGTAAATGGTGTCGATGTCATATTTCTTGACTACATCGGCAATCTGCTGTGCGTTGGTAATGTCGACCACTTCCTTTGGTCCTGACTCGGCGAGTTCTCCCTTGGGCTCTGCGCCAGGGATGTAACCTGCCACTACGGCACTGTTTCCATAGATGCTTCTTAGCTTCATGGTGAGTTCAGAGCCTATCTGCCCTGTTGACCCAATTACTAGAACGTTCTTCATATTGCAATAAAAATAGTTGTTTTAAAGTTTAGCTTTGCAAAATTAATCACTAACAATCAAATTTAATAAAAATTTGGGCAAAAAATTGTTCTATGTCGCAATTTTTTTAGAACTTTGTGGGTGTAGAAGATAACATAACCAATATAAACAACTATTTTTAAGCTTAAAAACGCTATGTACGGCAAATTTCAAGAACACCTTAGCAATGAGCTGGCAGCAATCAAAGACGCTGGCTTGTACAAAGAAGAAAGACTAATCACCACTGCCCAGCGGGCAGCAATCAAAGTGAAACCCGGAACCGACGTGCTAAACTTCTGCGCCAACAACTACCTTGGCCTGAGCGACAACAGCCGCCTTATCAAGGCTGCTACCGACATGATGGCCGAGCGTGGATTCGGTATGTCGAGCGTTCGCTTCATCTGTGGCACACAGGACATCCACAAGGAGCTTGAGGCAGCCATCAGCGACTATTTCCACACCGAGGACACAATCCTTTATGGTTCGTGCTTCGATGCCAACGGCGGTCTCTTTGAGGCTCTCCTTGGCCCTGAGGATGCTATCATCAGCGATGCCTTGAACCACGCCTCAATCATCGACGGTGTGCGCCTGTGCAAGGCTAAACGCTATCGCTATGCCAACGCCAACATGGAAGAACTCGAGGAGTGCCTGAAGCAAGCTCAAGAGCAGCGCTTCCGCATTATCGCTACCGATGGCGTATTCTCGATGGACGGCAATGTAGCTCCAGTCGACAAGATCGTTGAGCTCGCCGAGAAATATGACGCAATGGTAATGGTCGATGAGTCGCACTCGGCAGGTGTAGTTGGTCCTACTGGCCACGGTGTAGCCGAGCAGTTCAACCTCTACGGCAAGATCGACGTGTTCACCGGCACTCTGGGCAAGGCATTTGGCGGTGCTATGGGTGGCTTCACCACCGGCCGCAAAGAGATTATTGCTATGCTCCGTCAGCGCTCACGTCCTTATCTGTTCTCTAACTCAGTGGCTCCAGTTATCGTAGGTGCCAGCCTTGAGATGTTCAAGATGCTCAAGGAGAGCAACGAGATTCACGACAAGCTCATCAATAACGTTAACTACTTCCGCGACAAGATGATGGCCGCAGGCTTCGACATTAAGCCTACCCAGAGCGCCATCTGCGCTGTGATGCTCTACGACGCTAAACTGTCACAAGACTTCGCTGCTGCAATGCAGGAAGAGGGAATCTATGTTACTGGTTTCTACTATCCCGTGGTACCCAAGGGCGAGGCACGCATCCGCGTTCAGCTCTCGGCAGGTCACGAGCGTGAGCACCTTGACAAGGCCATCGACGCCTTCATCAAGGTTGGCAAGAAGCTGGGCGTAATCAAATAAAAAACACCTAAACTAGCCGATATCACACTTCTAACAGATATCACTATCTAAAGCGAAAAAACCTCTCAAGCATAACCAATTTGCTTGAGAGGTTTAGTTTTATTTAGTGTTTTTCGATGAGTTAAAGCAAACTATGGTTGTTAATAACTTTTTAATCAAATCTCTTTCTTATTAGCAGAAAAGCACTATTTTTGTAAAAAATATTGCCCTTTCACCTTGAAAAGGCGCTGATAATCAACTTGATTTATATAGAAATATATAAATATACCAAATCAAAACGTAAAATCACCCGAGGCTTGCCTTGGGTGATTTTATATTATTATATTTCAGAAAGATAAAACAGTTTTGCTTAGATAATAAAAAGAGAGGACCCGCGGATTTCTCCTCGAGTCCTCTCATAGGGGGCGATTACCTACTCTCCCACTTTCGCAGTACCATCGGCGTGGTGAGGCTTAACTTCTCT
>CACWNQ010000004.1 GCA_902762385.1 uncultured Bacteroidales bacterium
AAAGAACACCTGTTCGTCAACATCATCCCACAAGCCAAATCTTGAATAAGCACCTCCACATGGCTGATTTTCGATAAAAACGCGCACAGTACCTCTCTGCAAAGCGTCATAACCGCTGTTCTCCACTGCTGCACAATCGCTCTGCGCCCGCATCATTGCAGGAAAAGCCAGCAGCATCAAAGTCAATATGGAGAGAAACTTTTTCATAATTAAAAAGTCACAAAATCTTCGATGAGAATTCAGTCTCTTGGTGACACCATTTTTATCGCAATCAGTTATTTCAGTTTAAATTTATAGCCTAAAGAAATCATAACTGCGTAGTTGTTGATCTTGGCATCACCCAAGTCAAGCCTAATGCCATTGCCTTCTATATAGGAGTTTTTCTTAAACAATGGGCACAAACCAAAGTAAGCACTTGCGCCAGCCACCACGTTGCGATATTCATAAGAAACGCCAATGGGTATCGAAACATCAAAGGAGCGAGAAATTTTACCCGACTTCACACCTACCGAAACGCCATTGCCCCTAAAGTCGAACACTGAATTCACGACAATAGTTGGTGCGACTCCTGCGCTTAACGACAACCCTCGCCACACATAGCATTTTGC
This sequence comes from uncultured Bacteroidales bacterium, assembly GCA_902762385.1. Lineage (GTDB taxonomy): Bacteria > Bacteroidota > Bacteroidia > Bacteroidales > Muribaculaceae > Sodaliphilus. Next base: position 609 of record CACWNQ010000004.1, read on the forward strand.
TGTTAAAGGGAAATAAATTCTATCGCTTTTGATTGTCATGTTTTCGGCGTTTTCAGATATTTTTGCCCCTCCAGTGCTATATAATGCTCCCAGGGCGACACTCCAGCGATGATGGAACTGATATTCAACCTCCAAGCCGCCATGATATCCGAATCTTGCCTCTGAACCATCGGCATCATCACCCATGAAACTGGAAATACTCATGCCTGCAAAAGGCTTTAATGACCATTGCTTCACATCATTTTGACCACATGCAATAAATGCAATCAGCATTGACATGCAAAATACTATTTTTCTCATATGCATAATGTGTGTTAACGTGTAAGTATAAACTTCGAAAACGTGATGTTGTTACCTGCTTTCAATTTAGAGGCTTCTAGGTTGCAAATTTAGATGGTTTTTTATTTAAAAGCAAGAGACTCATAAAAATTATGAGTCAATTTGAACAAATTACTGTGGTGTGTAATCTCACAAAGGTGCAACTATCGTTGTCGAAAAGCCTGCTTACGCAGGAAATTTGGCTGCGCGTGGGGCTTATTCAATGCACAATTGCGTTAGATGCTGGGTGGGTCGCCTGCGGCGAGAAATTAAACCGTTCGCTTTGCTCACTCAAAATTAAATTATTTTTGGATGCCGGTGGGGGCGACTGGGGTTTATTCGATGCACAATGCACATTTTGCCGGCTTGTGCGAGGAATTATTAAGAGGAGAGGGGGAAGAGGAGAGAGGAGAGAGGGGAGAGTGAGAGGGGAGAGTGAGAGGTGAGAGTGAGAGGTGAGAGGGAAGAGGAGAGAGGTGAGAGTGAGAGGTGAGAGTGAGAGGGAAGAGGAGAGAGGTGAGAGTGAGAGGGGAGAGGGGAGAGGGGAGAGGAGAGAGGAGAGAGGAGAGAGGAGAGAGGAGAGGGGGATTTTTTATGGTAGCTCGTTGCGGAGGTGGTAGTTGTTTCGGAGGGATTCGAAGGTGGTGGGAGCTGATTTAAGGAATTCTGTGTCGTGGAGTGGGTTGTAGCTGGTGAGGATGGATTGTGGTGTGACGTGCTCTGCTCCCTTGAGTGGGGTTGTTGCCTGGACGGGCTTGATGTCCCAGCCGTAGCGACGGTTGAGGGCCTTGATAATCATGGCAGTGCCTCGTTGCTTGCCCTGCAAGCTGTAGCCAGCAATGTGTGGTGTGGCGATAAAGGCTTTCTTGAGTAGTTCGCAGTTGATGTTAGGTTCGCCTTCCCAGCAGTCGAGTGCCAGGTCGCCGTACCATCGCAACAGCGCTTTGTTGTCGCACACGGCTCCACGGGCAGCATTGATAATGAGCTTGCATCGCTGCAGACTATTGAGGAACTGCTCGTCGCACAGATGCCAAGTGGGATACTTTCCCTCACGGGTGAGCGGGGTGTGGAAAGTGATGATGTCGCAGTTTTTCAGGAGAGAGGAGAGGGGGGAGAGGTGAGAGGGGAGAGGTGAGGGGGAAGAGGTGAGAGGTGAGAGGTGAGAGGGTAGGGGGGAGAGGGAAGAGGTGAGAGGTGAGATGTGAGAGGGTAGGGGGGAGAGGGGAGAGAGGGTGGTGGTGACTTTTGTTACTTTTTCTTCTAAAGGTGGGTCGTTGAGGAGGATGTGATAGCCGAGCTGGTGGGCCCAGCGTGCGACGATGCTGCCCACGTGACCCACGCCCACGATGCCTAAAGTGAGCTGGTGGTTGAGTGGTGTGCGTTGCGCCGCGAGCCATTGCAGGATAGAGGCATGCACCCACTGCGCCACTGCCGGGGCGTTGCATCCGGGTGCGTTCTCAACGGCGATGCCGTGCTGGCGGCAGTAGTCGAGGTCGATGTGATCGGTGCCTATGGTGGCAGTGCCTATGAACTCAACCGCAGTGCCCTCGAGCAGGTTGCGGTCGCAGCGCGTGCGTGTGCGAGTGAGCAGCACTTGTGCATCGCGCAGAATGTCGTTATTTATCTCGCTGCCAGGCACGTAGAGGACCTCTTGAGCCACTGGTTCAAGAAGACCTTTGAGATAAGGGATTTTACTGTCGGCAACTATCTTCATCAGGCTATTATCATTGCGATGATAAATGCTGTGAGCATAGCCACTAGCAGCCACATGGTGATGGGTTGCCGCGACTCGTGAGGGGTAATGACATACCAATGCCCATACTGAATTGCGAAGCACATGTTGAGCAAGGGCATGTAGATGAGGAAGTCGTTGTAGTCGATGGCCATCATCAGCACCACAAAGATTGAGAGGGCAATGAAAAAGTTGTTGTAGGCTCGCACATGCACGCTATAGTTGAGCATCGTTTTGAGGTTGGCAATGGTGAGAAGTACTGTGAGTGCCACGGTGGTGATTGCCATGGTGATAGCCCAGTCTCGTGCAGCAAACGATGGTGTGCTCTGCCACACCTGCGACAGGTGTGGTGCCTGAAATGCCGACAATGGCTCAAGGCCTGTGCCAAGCATAATCCAATAGGGTGTTACGATGCCGAAGATTGTGGCGAAGACACCACGCACGTCGAGTACTCGCATATAGGCGAAGCCCAGTATGAAGAGAGGCATGAGCAGGAAGAACACATAATGGTAGATGGTGAAGAACGAAAGCAACGCCATCACCAGGAAGATGCCTTGTGAGGCTCCACCTCGCTTGCCATAGAGTTCGAAAGTGAAGAAAAGCGACATCACAACAACTAGGCACATGGCAGTGCCGGCAAAGAATCGTGTGCTCAGGAACGGATTAATGCCTTGCAGCAGCACAAAGATGGCGGCAAACACGAAGCAGTTGTAGGTCTTGATGTAGCGGAACATGATGTTGAGCGTGACCAGGAGAACACCCGTCACAATGTTGCACAACACAGCTACAAAGCAAGAGGTGTCGCTGCTCGAAATCCATGAGGCGAGGTTGTGGAAGGTGCCATATCCTCGTTGTGGAATCTCGAAGTTACCGCTGGCAATTACCGAAAAGACTACAAGCAGCAGAATCGACAACCCAAAGAAGCCGCGATTGTTGAAGTAGTCTACTATGTAACTGCCTTTTTTAGCCATGTTCTTATAGGAACTCTAGAAAACTAGATGATTTAGGTTGAGAGAGTGCGTTATGCGTCGTTGTTATTGTCGTTACCATCGCCAGTCTCGGCGTCGCGACGTTTCCAGCCGTTGCGGCGTCCCTTGAAGATGGGGCGCTCTTTGTCTTCGCCCAGTTGTGGACCATGGAACGAGAATGTGTGTCGGCGTCCTTCGCGAGACTCATTTCCGCCAAAAGAGCGCTCAGAGCGATAGGTGCGTCCTTCGCCCTCATCGTTGCGACGTCGCATGGGGTTAGTGCCACGGTCGCCATCATGGCGTCGACGCATGGGATTGGTGCCACGGTCGCCGTCGCGCTTGAACTCACGACGCTTGCCATGGTCACGATCGCGGTGGTCGTGGTCACGGTCACGACGCTCACGCTTATCGTCATCGCGCTTGAATTCGCGACGTGGCCTTTCGTCACGCTCACGGCGCTCGTAGGTGGGCTTGTCGCTTGCTCTGAACTCGGTGTTCTTGATGGTGCCGCCCTTGCGACGCATGTCGTCGAAGCTACCATCGAAGATGACATACTCTCGAAGTTCGCACTCGATGTCGCCATTGAGCAATGGGTAATGCAGCGATGCCTTGAGGCCGAGATTGTCGATAAGTTCCTTGTTCATGCCCATGATAAGCCAGCAGTCATAGCCCACAAACACCTTCTTGAGCTTGGTGCCGAGGGTTGCATAGAGCTGAGGCAGTTCATCGCTAGTAAGACGCTCGCCATAGGGTGGATTAGTGATAAGCACGCCCTTGGTGGGAACAGTTTCCTGATCCTCGAGAGGCTTGCGTTCCACCTCGATGTACTGAGTGAGGCCGGCATTCTTGACGTTGGCGTTAGTTGCCGCTACTGCCTTGCCCAGGATGTCGTAGCCGTAAATCTTGTGTGTGAACTCACGCTCGCCACTGTCATCGTTGTAGATTTCGTCGAATAGGTCGGCATCATAGTCTGGCCACTTCTGGAATGCATATTCCTTGCGATAAACGCCGGGATTGATATTGGCAGCAATGAGCGCCGCCTCAATCAAGAACGTGCCAGAACCACACATAGGGTCGACAAAATTGCTCTCGCCATCCCATCCGCTGAGCTTGATGATGCCAGCAGCGAGCACCTCGTTGATGGGTGCATCGGTCTGTGCCACACGCCATCCACGCTTGTAGAGAGGTTCTCCCGACGAGTCGAGCGAGATTGTGACATCGTTGCCACTGATGTGCACGTTGAATTGATAGTCGGGCGAGTTGAGACGAATTGAAGGTCGCTTTCCCGAGCGCTCCATGAAATAGTCGGCAATGCCGTCTTTCACGCGGTAAGTTACAAATCGAGAGTGCTTGAAAGTGTCGCTGTAGACAGTGCAGTCGATAGAGAAAGTGTTGCCCTCGGTCAAGATGTTTTCCCACTGGAACTGCTTAACCTGCTCGTAGAGGTCGTCGGCACTGGTTGAGGTGAATTTATAGATGGGCTTGAGCACCCTGAGTGCAGTGCGCAACGAGAAGTTGGCACGGTACATGAGCTCTTTGTCACCAACGAATGAAACCATTCGCCGCCCTTGTTTTACATCTTGCGCTCCCAGCGCAACCAGTTCATCACTCAACACGCCTTCCAGCCCCTGGAAGGTCTTAGCAACCATTTCAAATGTCTCGCTCATAATTGTATCAAAATATTTTGGTTATTCCACACCGCGTGAAATACGGGTGCAAAGTTAGTCTTTTTTGATGAAATATGATGTTAATCATCTTGTTTTTTTGTCATTAATAACTTTGTGGTGTGAAGAATTCTTGATAAATTTGCAACATATCGAATTATGCAAGAGAAGTCCTATTAATAACACTCTAATAATCAATAATTATGAAGCTTAATAAACTATTTATTCTAACACTGCTATTGAGTGTGACATCGATGTTCTCGATTGATGCTCAGCAATATTATGGCCGTGTGTCGGACCCTGATGGCTACACCAATATTCGCAGTGGTGCATCGACCAGGTATCCTATCATAGGAAGCTATAGGTCGGGATATTATCTCTACTACACTCCAATGAGCAATGGTTGGAGCAAGGTGTATTCGGGAACTCGCAGCAACACCTTCATGGGATACATGCACACTAGCCGCATCGTGCGCATAAACCCCAATAGCAGTAGTAGCTACACTACTGGCGGCACGTCGACAAGCTCCTTGAGAAGGGGTACTATCGTTGACCCTCGTGACAACTATGTGAACGTGCGCAAGGGCCCAGGCACTAACTATGCTATAGTGAGCCGACTTTGGATAGGCACAACAGTTTATTACCAAGGTAGTAGTTCAGGTTGGGTTAAAGTGTATAACGGTAACCGTAATTATCTGGGCTACGTTGCTCGCAGCCGCATCCGTTAGATGATTAGGTGGCTACACTTTACAGAGTGATAAATACCTTGGCCCAGTCGCCAGAGGAGTGGTCGATGATACCGAAAAAGTCGGGTTCATCGACCACTTCGGCATCGGAACATCCTTGAAACTGAACCTCAATTATATCTTTCATGCTCGAGAATTTCTCTTGGGCATCTTCATCGTGGGAGAAGCGATAGTCGTCGCTACCGTGCTCATTGCCAGCTTTGTATTGGAATGTCACTTTCATAGGATTAAGGTTGTTGTTTATTAGTTGATTGATGATGCTTTAGTCGGTTGTGGTGCCAAATTTCAAGGCTATTGAAGGCGTTTTGCCACAGTATGTAGAAGCCAGGCCCCACGGCGGCAAGTGGGTGGAGCCATGCGCTCGATACCCATATGGCGAAAGCTGTGTTCTTTTGCCCCATCGCCTGTCCCATCTCGGTAGTGGCATGGAAAAAACGCCCAACGTAGCGGCCTATGGCAAACTGCACAAAAGTGATGAACAGGCTCGTGAGCGCCACTATCACGATGAACCACACGGTGGTGCCTGAGTTCATAATGTTGCGCATTGTGGCACCCGAAATCACAAGAAGTAGCACTCCCCACAAGTAGAAAGAGAGGTCCTTGTTGCTGATGATGAGGCGATGCAATCGCGGTGTGAAATGCTTCACCACATAGGCAAGCGCCATGGGAGCCACCAGCACTGAGCACACGCGCTCGAGTAGTGCGAGGAATGCGTCCCAGAAAGGCATGTCGATGCTCTCGTCGACTAGTGGAAACACAACGGGAATCGACACGGCAGCAACGAAATTGCTCAGCAGCATGAAGGTGGTCATCTTCTCGAGGTCTCCGTCGAGTTTGGCAGTCACTACTGGTGCTGCTGTGGCGCACGGACAGATGACACAGCAAATTATGCATTCCATTAATATCAGGTCGTTGCCCGAGGCATCGTAGTGCATGATGAGCACTGTGCTCACGATTACAAGCACCAATTGCAGTGCCAGTATGACGAAGTGCCACCAGCAGGGGCGCATGCGATGGAAGTCGGCACGGCAGAAGGTGACAAACAGAATCACAAACAATATCCACGGCAGGATAAAATTGAAGAAACTGTTGAACACTCGTGACGCCTCGTCGAGCGCTGGAGTGAAATAAAAGATGAAATAGACCAATATGCCAGTTGACATCGACACCGGCAAAGTCCATTCTTTCAATATCTTAATAAGCTTGTTCATCTTGATTAAAAAAGGGTTATTCTTGTTTTAGTTGTTGTATGTAATGATATAGTTTGCGGTAAAAGGGATGGCGAGCCATTGTGGTGCTGTTGCCAAGGATGAATAGTTTCATGCGAGCGCGGGTGATGGCGACGTTCATGCGTCGCAGGTCGCGCAGGAAACCTATTTGCCCAGCCTCGTTGCTTCGCACCAGGCTGATAACGATGATGTCGCGCTCCTGGCCTTGGAAACCATCGACAGTATTAACCGAGATAAGCTGCTTGAGTGGCTTGAAATAGGCACTCTTGCGCAGCATGCGTCGCAGCAGTTGCACCTGGGCGCGATAGGGCGAAATAATGCCCACATCGAGTCGCTCGTCGAGAACGCGTTGGCGTCCTAGCCGCGAGAAATACTGTTGCAAAGTGTCGATGGTAAGTTGCGCTTCGGCACGGTTGATGCGTCCGTAGGTCTCACCCACGAGCTGCTCGTGTGCTTCGATGTCGAGTTGAGCTGTGTCGATCCATGTCATGGGTGTGTCGAGGTCGAGGATGCTTCGGTATTTCACCTCGGGGGCGCTCTCCACCTGGCCATTATAGAACCAGTCGCTCGAGAAGCGCATGATGTCGTCGTTCATGCGATATTGCACCTTGAGCAGTGTCACCACTTGAGGATTGCTCTGCACGATGCGCTCCATGAGGGTGCGGGCGAGCCCACCTTTTATCGCCTCGAGACATTTCACTGTGGGAGGCAGCTGACAGTGGTCGCCGGCAAATATCACACGGTTAGCCTTGCGGATGGCAATCCAGCACGCTGCCTCGAGGGCTTGCGCTGCCTCGTCGATGAAGAGCGTGGCAAACTTCATCCCCTCAAGCACCCGGCTAGCACTGCCTGCAAGGGTGCAAGAAATCACACGCGCACTGTTGAATAGTTCGTTATTTATGCGTAGTTCCAGCTCGGTTTCACGGCTTTTCAGCCTGTCAAGCTTTTGGTGATAGCTGTCGGAACCTCGTCGCTTTGCGCTGCGAAGTTCGCGAATGGCTTTACGAATAGCCCAGAGTTGAGGATAGTCGGGGTGCGCTTCAAATCGTCGTTCATAGGTGAATCCCAGCATCTTGTCGTTAACCTTGGTGGGGTTGCCAATGCGCAGCACTTCCACCCCTCGGTCAACTAGTCGCTCGCTAATCCAGTCGACAGCCATATTGCTTTGTGCACACACCAGCACCTGGTTCTCGCGTCGCAGCGTCTCATAAATGGCTTCGACCAGAGTTGTGGTCTTGCCAGTGCCTGGAGGGCCATGAACAATCGAAACATCTTTAGCAAGCAGAACCTCGTTGACGGCGTGCTCCTGAGTGGGGTTGAGCCATGGGAAACGAATGGGCGCAAAGGTGAATTTCTCGGTCTTGCTGTGGTTGTAGAAGATGTCGCGCAGCTGTGCGAGACGGTTGCCTTTGGCCCTTGTGACCTTGTCAATGGCCTGGAGCATGAGCTGATAAGTGTGCTCATCGAACGAGAGTTGCACTCCCACTCGCTCGCGGCCTTGTAGCTCGGCCACGGCATTGCCGTCGGGCACCACTATCACCATGCGACTCTCCTGAGCATAGCTCATCGTTGCAGCAAACTTGAAATAGGAGATGTTGTCGCTAGCGTCGACATGGAAAAACATCACCTGGCGTCCATATTCGAAGTTGTGCTCGATGTCGGTATCATCATTGCGGCTCACCTCAACCACAAGCTGGTTGAGCGAATTGTAGTAGCTGCGCCCCACTGTGATGGGCCACCAGCAGTCGCCACGCTTCACCTTGCGTCCCAGTCCCACGGTCTCGGTTTGCCGCTGGAACTCGCCACGCTCGGTGTCGCGCTCGGCCACGAGCAACGCTCGCTGCTTCTGCAATTCTAATATGGGTGATACCGCCTGCATTTATTGTATATTGTAAATAGAAATTCTAGAGATTCTAGAGGACTAGAAAATCTAGAATTTCTTATGAATTGTCGATGTTGTGGTTTATCCCACTTGCACTCCTGGGCGAACTTCGCCTTGTGGTCCTATTACCACGAGACGGCCGTCGGCGTCCTCGGCGCTGAGAATCATGCCCTGTGACTCCACGCCTTTGAGTTTACGGGTGGGGAAGTTGGCAATGAAGCACACCTCCTTGCCGATGAGGTCCTCGGGATTGTAGAACTTGGCGATACCCGAAACGATTGTGCGTCCCTTCATGCCGTCGTCGATGGTGAACTTGAGCAGTTTGTCGGCTTTTTTCACCTTCTCGCAGTCGAGCACCTTACCCACGCGAATGTCAAGCTTCTGGAAGTCGTCGAAAGTCACAGTTGGGGCCACAGCCTTAGGTGTGAAGTTCTTGAGGATGTTCTCTTGCTTGATGCGCTCAAGACGGTCGGTTTGAATCTTAATGGTCTCATCGTCAATCTTCTCGAAGAGCAGCACGGGTTTCTCGACGCGTTCGCCAGCTTTAAGAATATCGATAGAACCGAGTTTGTTCCAGTCGGCGCATTCCATGTTAATCATCTTGCGCAGTTTCTCGGCGCTGAAAGGCAGGAATGGCTCGAAAGCGATGGCGAGGTTGGCAGTAATCTGCAATGCCACGTTCATGATGGTCTCTACGCGTGCCATGTCGGTCTTAGCAAGCTTCCAAGGCTCGGTGTCGGCAAGATATTTGTTACCAATGCGTGCCAGTTTCATGGCCTCGGCAAGTGCTGCACGGAAGTGGAATGTGTCGAGAGCTTTGCCCAGCTCGTCTTTCACGCCCTTGAATTCCTCGATGGTTGCGCGATCGTAGTCGGTGAGCTCATGAGCCTCGGGAATCACACCGTCGAAATACTTGTTGGTGAGTACGATGGCACGGTTCACGAAGTTACCAAGAATTGCCACCAACTCGTTGTTGTTGCGATCCTGGAAGTCCTTCCAGGTGAAGTCGTTGTCCTTGGCCTCGGGAGCGTTGGCAGTGAGCACATAGCGCAGCACGTCTTGCTTGCCGGGGAAGTCCTCGAGATATTCATTGAGCCACACCGCCCAGTTGCGGCTGGTAGAGATTTTGTCGCCCTCGAGGTTGAGGAACTCGTTGGCAGGCACGTTCTCAGGTAGCTGATAAGTGCCCTCGGCCATGAGCATAGCGGGGAAGATTAGGCAGTGGAACACGATGTTGTCCTTGCCTATGAAGTGAATGATGCGAGTGTCGTCGGCCTTCCAGTACTTCTCCCAGTCGTCGGGGCGAAGCTCCTTGGTGTTGCTGATATAACCAATGGGTGCATCAAACCATACATATAGCACCTTGCCCTCGGCGCCCTCGATGGGCACGGGGATACCCCAGTTGAGGTCGCGCGTCACGGCACGTGGCTGCAAGCCACCGTCGAGCCATGATTTGCACTGGCCGTAGACGTTGGTCTTCCATTCCTTATGGTCCTCGAGAATCCACTGGCGCAGACGAGGTTCCCACTTATCGAGAGGCATGTACCAGTGCTTGGTTTCCTTGAGCACTGGCACGTTGCCGGTAATGGCACTCTTAGGATTAATAAGGTCGGTGGCGTTGAGCGAAGTGCCGCAAGCCTCACACTGGTCGCCATAGGCGCCGTCGTTGCCGCAGTGTGGGCAAGTGCCGGTGATATAGCGGTCGGCAAGCCATTGGTCGGCTTCCTCGTCATAAAACTGCTCGCTAGTTTTCTCGATGAACTCGCCGTTGTCGTAGAGTTTCTTGAAGAAGTCGCTCGCAGTGCGGCGATGCATGTCGCTGGTGGTGCGGCCATACACGTCGAACGAGATTCCTAATCCAGCCATCGACTCCTTGATTATCTTGTGGTAGCGGTCAACAATGTCTTGTGGTGTAACACCTTCCTTCTGTGCTTTGATGGTAATGGGCACGCCATGCTCGTCGCTGCCACCTATCATGAGCACATCCTCACCCTTGAGGCGCAGATAGCGCACATAGATGTCGGCAGGGACATAAACTCCGGCCAGATGGCCGATGTGTACTGGACCATTGGCATAGGGTAGCGCAGTGGTCACAAGCGTGCGTGAATATTTCTTCTTCTCTTCCATATCAATAGTATAATAATGTGTGTGTTGAAAAAATTTTTGCAAAGGTAGGAAAAAAATGGAGAAAAAACAATTAGGACAGAAATCAAGTTGACTTCTGCCCTAATGCGCTTCAAGATGGACTTGAACCAACGACCCCCTGATTAACAGTCAGGTGCTCTAACCAACTGAGCTATTGAAGCTTCGTTTAACCCTAAAATTATCCAATTATGAAAAAATGGCGCTTCAAGATGGACTTGAACCAACGACCCCCTGATTAACAGTCAGGTGCTCTAACCAACTGAGCTATTGAAGCAGTCGTGCAACCCCTTTCGGGAATTGCGGTGCAAAATTACAGTCAATTTTTGAATTGTGCAACACTTTTAGTCAAAATATTTAAAAAAAATGTCGTTTAAGTGTTTTTTAAGCACTTTTAAGTGCTCTAATTCAACTAAAAGAAGTACTTTAGCAGACTAAAAACAATAGCAAAGAATATAAAGTATCAATGGAGAAAAAATCAAGAATAATAATTGCGTTGCTTAGTGTGATGTTATTGGTTGTTCCCCTAGCCTTGGCCCAGAGTAACGAAACCAGCACGCGTGACACTCGCATTGCCCGTAACCTCGACATTTTTAACAGCTTGTTCAAGGAACTGAATGCGTTTTATGTCGACTCGCTAGACATCGACAAGTCGATGGAAACAGCTATCAACGCCATGCTCGACGATGTGGACCCCTACACCGAATATATCCCAGCATCGGCACGTGCTGACTTTATGGTAATCTCGACAGGTGAGTATGGCGGCATAGGTTCCTACATATATGAGCGCGACGGTAACGTCTACATCAGCGAGCCCTATCAAGACAGCCCTGCTGCAAAGGCTGGCCTCAAGCCAGGTGATAGAATTATAATGATTGATGGCGATTCGGTTAAAGGCTGGGCCAGCGACAAGGTGAGTGAGCACCTGAAAGGTCAGGCCAGCACACAGCTCAAGCTTGTGATAGCCCGCAAGTATGACCCTGATAGCATTAAGACTTTCACTATTACCCGTGAGAAGATAAAGGTTGACCCCGTGAGCTATTATGGTGTGACTAATGGAAACATTGGCTATATTGCTCTTGAGACATATAATGAACACTCAGCGGCTAATGTCAAGAAGGCGTTGCTCGAACTCAAGAAGAATCCCGAGGTGAAAAACATTGTGCTCGACTTGCGAGGCAATGGTGGTGGATTGCTCGAAAGCGCCATCCAGATTGTGGGTCTCTTTGTTCCCAAGGGTACCCAGGTGCTCCAGACACGAGGCAAGACCAAGCAGCAGGAACGCACCTATAAGACCACCGAGGAGCCAGTCGACACTAAAATCCCGCTCGCAGTGCTCATCGATGGTGGTTCTGCTTCGGCAGCCGAGATTACTGCTGGTGCCCTTCAGGACTTGGACCGTGCTGTGGTGATAGGTTCTCGCTCGTTTGGCAAGGGCCTTGTCCAAGCTACTCGTCAGTTGCCATTTGATGCATTGTTTAAGGTTACTGTGTCGAAGTACTACATTCCCAGTGGGCGACTGATACAAGAGATAGATTATTCCAAGCGTGACACCGATGGCAGTCCTAAGCAAGCTGTCGACAGCACTGCGCAGCAGTTCCACACAGCCCATGGTCGCTTAGTGACAGGTGGCGGTGGCATCACTCCCGACATCAAGATTGAGCCAGCGCAGGCCAGTCGCTTGGTATATAACATCGTGCGCGACGGTTGGGCATTTGACTACGCTGTGAAATATGCTTCGGAGCATCCAACCATACCAAAACCAGAAGATTTCACTATTACCGACGAGATATTCAACGACTTCAAGTCATTTGTCGACCCCGAGAAGTTCCAGTATGATAAGGTGTGCGAGACCAGTTTCGCCTCGCTGAAAAAGACTGCCGAGACCGAGGGTTACCTCAATGATGAAACCAAGGCCGAGTTTGACCGCCTTGAGAAGTTGCTAAAGCACGACCTCGATAAGGATTTGGACCTCAACCGCAGTCAGCTTGAGAAACTCTTGTCGAAGGAAATCATCAAGGGCTATTACTACCAGCGTGGGCAGATGATTTATGCGCTGAAGCAGGACAAATGCACCCAAAGCGCCAGCGAGATGTTTAACAAACCTGGCGAGTATGAGCGGATTCTCAACATTGCTCCAGCCACTGCTAAGAAACAGTCGCAGCCTAAGGCTCAAGGCAAGAAGAAATCGAGGAAATAAGCAGTTATGCCCGCCCCAATTTCCCTCAGTACACTAGTTAATCAGGTGTCGACGCAGGCAATGCGCGACGCCATTGCATCGATGTTGCGCAGCAAGCGCAACCGAGTAATTGTGGTTGATGGACTGGCAGGTTCTGCATCATCGATGCTTTTTGCAACTATGCCTAAAGGCAAGTCGCCTTATCTGATTGTTGCCAACGACCTTGACGAAGCTGGCTACATCTATAACGACTTGTGCCAACTCACAAGCGAGGACAATGTGCTGATATTCCCGTCGGGCTACAAACGCGATATAAAGTATGGTCAGGTTGATGCGCCAATGGAAATCCTGCGCACCGAGGTGCTTAACCGCTGGCATACCGACAAGAACTTGCGCTGGGTCGTGACCTATCCCGAGGCACTAGCCGAGAAAGTGGCACCACGCGTGAGCATCGAGCGCGACACGATTACCCTCGCTGTAGGCAATGAGATGGACCTGACGGCCGTTGCCATCAAGCTGCGTGAGCTAGGATTCCAAGAGATTGACTATGTGTATGAGCCTGGTCAGTTCTCGCTGCGTGGTTCCATTCTCGACGTGTATTCCTACAGTAACGAGTATCCTTATCGCATCGACTTCTTTGGCGATGAAATCGACAGTGTGCGAACCTTCAATGTTGAGACCCAGTTATCGCTCGAGCACCTTGAGAGTGTGAGCATTATTAACAACACCTCGTCGCAGGCAGTGGATGCCGGAGTGTCACTTCTTGACTATGTGGGACCCGACGTGCTGCTAGTTGTGCGTGACACATCGTGGCTCAAGAGCCGCATAGAGAGCATTGGTAAGGAGTCGTTGAGCCAGAGCGCTCTCGAAGCCCAGGAATGTGACCATGATGCCATGCGCAAGGTGGTGGATGTGCCCAAGTTTATGGCCTCGCTCGATGCCATGCGACGATTGGAGTATTACTATGGCGAGAGCCTGGCTCGTGGTGATGCGAGGTTATCACTACACTGCACTCCACAGGGCATTTACCATAAGAATTTCGACCTCATAAGCCAGTCGTTCAACCATTTCATTGAGCGTGGTTATACATTATATATACTAAGCGACAGCGAAAAGCAAATTCAGCGCTTGCGCGTGATTTTCGACGATAGGCACGATAATATATCGTTCACTCCAGTCAAAAAGACACTGCACGAAGGTTGGGTCGATGACGACCGCAAGATGTGCGTCTTCACCGATCACCAGATTTTCGACCGCTTCCACAAGTACAATCTTAAGAGCGAGCGCGCCCGCTCGGGCAAACTTGCATTATCGCTCAAGGAACTAAATCAGATAGAAACAGGCGACTTCATAGTTCATGAGGACCATGGCATAGGAAGATTTGAGGGATTGTTGCGCACCAACATCAACGGCACCACGCAAGAGATGATAAAGCTTTCATATCTGAATGGTGACGTGATTTTCGTATCAATACATGCGCTTCACAAGCTCTCGAAATACCGTGGCAAAGAGGGTGTTCCACCCAGGCTCAGCAAACTAGGCACTGGCAAGTGGGAGCGCATCAAGAGTCGCACCAAGGGCCGCCTGAAAGATATAGCTCGCGATCTTATCAAGCTATATGCCCAACGTCGAGAGGAGAAAGGTTTTGCTTTCAGTCCCGACAGCTACTTGCAGCAGGAGCTTGAGGCGTCGTTCATCTATGAGGACACTCCCGACCAGTTGCTCGCGTCGCAGGCCGTGAAAGCCGATATGGAACGTGACAAACCCATGGACCGCCTGGTGTGTGGTGATGTGGGATTTGGCAAGACCGAGGTTGCTATTCGCGCAGCGTTCAAGGCAGCAGTTGATGGCAAGCAGACGGCAGTGCTTGTTCCCACCACTGTTCTCGCCTTCCAGCACTATAACACATTCAGCGACCGTCTCAAAGGGTTCCCTGTGCGCATCGACTACTTGAGCCGAGCACGACGACCCAAGGATGTGAAGCAGATACTCGCCGACCTTGCCGAGGGTAAGATTGACATCATAATTGGTACTCATAAACTCATCGGCAAAACGGTGAAATTTAAAGATTTAGGTTTGCTGGTCGTAGACGAGGAGCAGAAGTTTGGTGTTGCAGTAAAAGATAAACTCAAGCAACTCAAGGTTAATGTCGACACCTTGACGATGAGTGCGACCCCAATTCCACGAACCCTGCAATTCTCGCTCATGGGAGCGCGCGACCTTAGCACCATCAACACACCACCAGCTAACCGATATCCCATCCTTACTAGCATCAATACTCTTGAGGACGATGTGGTGCGCGAGGCCATCAACTTTGAGTTGTCGCGTAACGGCCAGGTGTTCTTTGTTAACAACCGCATCGAGCCACTGTTTAATCTCAAGGCTATGATAAACCGCTTGGTGCCCGATGCGCGCGTGGTGGTGGCACATGGACAGATGCCTCCCGAGCAATTAGAGCAGCGCATTATCGACTTTACTAATCACGATTATGACGTGCTGCTCGCGACAACCATAATCGAGAGTGGCATCGACATGCCAAACGTGAACACCATAATCATCAACAATGCTCAGAACTACGGACTTAGCGACCTGCATCAGCTGAGAGGACGTGTGGGGCGCAGTAGTCGCAAGGCGTTTTGCTACCTGCTAGTGCCTCCGGGTGCGCCTCTTACCACCGTGGCGCGTCGTCGACTTCAGGCCATTGAGAGTTTCAGTGACCTTGGGGCAGGCATCCACATTGCCATGCAAGACCTTGACATACGCGGCGCAGGCAACCTGCTGGGTGCCGAGCAGAGTGGTTTTATTGCCGACTTGGGCTTTGAGACCTATCAGAAGATACTCAAGGAGGCCGTTCTGGAGTTGAAAACCGAGGAATTTGCCGACACTTATATGGAGCAGATGCAAGAAGACGCCGAGGTGGGTGGTGAGGATGAGGCCGAATTTGCTGCCGACTGTGTTATCGATACCGACCTCACACTCATGTTCCCATCGGATTATGTTCCACAGGAGAATGAGCGCATATCGCTATATCGTGAACTCGATAACATGGAAAACCAGCGCGACATCGATGACTTTGAAGAGCGCTTGCGCGACCGGTTCGGTGCCATCCCAGAGATGGGACTTGAGTTGATACGCATTGTGCCATTGCGGTTCACAGCCCGGCGCCTTGGCATCGAGAAGATTGCCTTGAAGAAAGGTCATATGTATGCCTATTTTGTTGGCGACGAGAACAAGGCCTACTATCAGTCGCGAGCCTTTGGACGAATGCTCAACTACTTGCAGCAAAACCCATTGCGCTGCAAGCTGCGTGAGGTTAACGGCAAGCGATCGATGGTGATATCGAGCGTTAGCACCGTACTCCAGGCACTTGATATCCTGCGCACAATAACTGCACTGCCGGCTATGTAAAAAAAATAATATGCCTCATCGACCTAGGGTGGCAATGGGGCAGGTGTGATAAAGATGAAAGGCTTGTGACGGAATTCGTCACAAGCCTTTCGCAATATAGCGTTTTTGTTTTATTATAAACAAAATAACGTGTGTGGGATAACGAAGAAATTATTATTTAAGAGCCTCGTCTACTTTGTCGTTAGGAACCATTCTTTCCTCAAAAACATAAGCACCGGTTTTGGGAGAGCGAACCATCTTAATCACCTTGCTGTAATTACGACCTTCACCAAGTATACTTCTTGAGGTAGGGGTTGTACTTCTTCAACTCCAGACGCTCAGTTGTGTTCTTGCGGTTCTTAGTAGTGATGTAGCGTGACATTCCGGGAACACCGCTGCCCTTTTGCTCAGTGCACTCAAGGATTACTTGAACGCGATCACCTTTTGCTTTCTTTGCCATAATTTAATCCTCGATTTAATAGATTGCTTTGATTTCAGTTAAATGTCCGTCCTGAGCTGCTTTCTTAAGAGCTGCGTCGAGTCCGATACGGTTGATAAGTCTCAGTCCGCTAGCGCTCACTGTGAGCTTGATCCATTGATCCTGCTCAACCCAGTAGAACTTGCGGTTGAACACGTTCACATTGAACTTGCGTTTTGTTCTTCTTTTAGAGTGCGATACATTGTTACCAGTGATCGCCTTCTTGCCTGTGATTTGACAAACTTTTGACATAGTGTTTTAGTTCAAAAAAATGTTATCAAAAAAACTTTGTTTCTCTCGTTGATTTCAAGCCACTCCTTCAGCTTATGTGTCCGCGTAGCACAATATTCTACCACGACACCCAAAGTCACTGGCGATAAATTGACGTGAGAAGCCATCAATGCTACCCACCAGCAGTTGTTTTTTCGTAAAAATATCGTCCTACGCTTTATGGCCACGTTTTAAGCATCGTCAAGCAGCCATCGAAGTTTCAACGATCATGTCACAGAACAGGTCTAACGGGACTAAACCGCAGTACCCTGACTCGAAATCGGTTGCAAAGGTAGGAACATTTTTTCAATCCACCAAATTTTTTTTCATTTTGGGTAAAAAAAGGTGGAAAATGTTCCTTTATAAATTGCTTATCAGCAATGGATAAGCGTGTTTTTAGTCTTTCTTATCGCTTTGTTTTAATTGTTCTACAAATTGGTCGATTTTCTGCAGCTCCTTAGGAATGTCGATTTCTTGCGGACAGTGACTCACGCACTTGCGACAGCCGATGCAGTGGTTGGCCTGACGCATGCGTGGCACGCTGTAGTCGTAGCCCACGAGGAATGCCTTGCGAGCACGCTTATAGTCGCTGTCCTTCTCGTCGCGCACCAGATTGCCTTCCTTGAGGCACTTGTTGTAATGGACAAAAATCGCCGGGATGTTGATGCCATAGGGGCAAGGCATGCAGTACTTGCAGTCGTTGCAGGGGATATCATGCAGTGCGACGATTTTGTCGGCAATCTTGCTGAGGAAAGCATCCTCTTCGGGCGAAATGGGCTTCAATGGCGAGTAGGTCTTAATGTTCTCCATGAGGTGGTCCATCCATGTCATGCCACTTAGCACGGTAAGCACCTTTTCGGGCGTGCCAGCATAGCGGAATGCCCATGAGGCGACGCTGTTGTTAGGCTCACGCCGTTTCAGGTCGGCGACAATATCATTGGGCATATTAGCCAGTCGCCCACCCAGCAGTGGTTCCATGATGACAGCGGGAATGTCGCGTTTCTGGAGTTCGTCATAAAGGTATTCGGCATTGGTGTTGTCTTCGTTTATTTCTTTAGCGTGCTTCCAGTCAACGTAGTTGAGCTCGATTTGAACGAAATCCCAGTGGTAGTCGCCGTCGTCATGCCATGCCAGCAGGTTGTCGAAGATGGCAATGTCGCCGTGATAGCTGAATCCCAGGTTGCGAATCTTGCCAGCCTCCTTCTGCTCGACGAGCCAGTCAAGAAGGCCGTTGTCCATGAATCGGTTGTTAAACTCTTCGATAGCATCTTCGCCGCCTCCCACAGCATGCAGGAGCATGTAATCGATATAGTCGACCTGCAGTTCCTTGAGCGAGTTGTAGAACATCTTTTGGCTCTCCTCGAGCGACCTTGTTGATGAGTCGAAATTAGAGAGCTTAGTAGCGATGAAATACTTGTCGCGAGGGTGCCTGCTCAATGCAATACCCGTTGCTTTCTCGCTACGTCCCTGACAGTAGGCTGGCGATGTGTCGAAGTAGTTCACGCCATGTTCAATTGCGAAGTCAACCTCTTTGTTCACCAGTTCTTGGTCGATAGCAGCATCAGGGTCGGCCAAATCACCACCCTCTAATGGCAGTCGCATCATGCCATAGCCCAGCAGCGACACTCGGTCGCCAGTGTTGTGGTTGGTGCGATAGGTCATTTTGTCTTTTGGCACATCGTCGGCCGATATGGCATTGTTTTCCTGATGGTCGTATTTGCAAGCGGCGAGCACAGCGCTCGATGCCACTGCAGTGCCTCCTGCCACCTTAAGGAAGTGGCGTCGGCTCATGTTATGCTTGTTGTCGCTCATTGTTCTTATTATTATAAAAGGAGTGAAAGGAGGAATAACTCAACTCTTGCAGTCTTGTTATGAAATTTAAACTGTTCGATGGTCTTCGTGACCCTCGACGTGGATGGCCGAAACTGGGCGTGATGGGCACACATATTCGCATGCTCCACAGCCAATGCACTTGGCCTCGTTGATGCTAGGCACCATGGGCGAATTCTCATCGTTCTCGTCGAGTTGAATCATGGTGATGGCACCTGTTGGGCAATGGCGGGCACAGTTGCCACAGGAAACTGGCGTGCCGTCGTCGTTCTTGTCACGAGTGGGTATGCACAGGAAATGGGTCCACACGGCGTGGCCTATCTGTGTAGATGATTTCTGCTCGATGGTGATGGGCTTGATTGCACCTGCGGGGCACACCTGCGAGCAGCGGTTGCACTCGGGGCGGCAGTAGCCACGCTCATAACTCATAATGGGCTGCATGAAGTTGAGCAAGTCGCCCGAGGGGTGCAGCACTTGATTGGGACACTCGGCAACACACAGTTGGCATGCCACGCAATGCTGATGCATGTTGCGGGCGTTAAGCGAACCAGGAGGAGTGATGGGATTCTTGCGCTCGGGCATCTTTTTGTCCTCGATGGCAGCAAGTCCGCCATCCACCTTCTTCTTGGCCTGCGCCATAGCAGTAGTAGCAAGAGCTACACCACTGCCAATGAGGAATGCTCGCTTGGCCTTGTCAACTCCTTCTTGCTGCTGAGGAGTGTCTTCAACGGCAACCACTTTGCGTGGACGGCCATAATAGATTGCGTCCTTGTGGCACTTGTCAATGCAGTTGCCACAGGTCACGCAGCGGCTATGGTCAACGGTGCCGTTCTTGTAGTCGATGCACGACGACTTGCAGTTGCGAGTGCACATGCCGCACTTGATGCACTTGTCGTCATCGATGTGCACCTTGAGCAACGAGAATCGCGAGATGAGACTCAAGAAAGTTCCCACCGGGCACACGGTGTTGCAATAGGTGCGTCCGCCTCGCCATGCCAGCACGGCGATGACAATGAACAGTACGGCAGCAGTAGCAAGCGACGCTATGCTCTTTACCCACACCTCCACGGTGTAGATACCGTAACTGTGATAGTGCTCGGCGATGGCGGCAATGCCATTATTGCACCACTGGTAGATGGGTTGGAACAAATTGGTCGCTATCAACCCAAATGTCCCATAAGGTTCAAGCAAGGTGAATATCGAACCCACACCAGCGAGCACTAGGGCGATAAAAAGCACCAGCACTGGATAGCGCAACCATTTCACTTCCTTGGAGTAGGTGAAACGGTTCTTCTTGCGCCTGCCGTGAAACCATGAAATGATGTCTTGCAAGACTCCCAGCGGGCATATCACCGAGCAATAGATTCGGCCAAACACCAGAGTGAGCAACGCAAGCGCGACAATTATCACCACATTCAATGCCAGCACTGCAGGCATAAACTGAATCTTGGCAGTCCACCCTAGCCAGTGGTGTAGCGTTCCTGTGAAGTCGAGGAACAGCAGCATCACTGCAATAAAGAACAGCACAGCAAGTGTTTTTCTTATTTTCTTCAACATGAGTTATGATATTAAAAGTGTATTAATCAGTTAAGTAAACGGTAATTATAAGTCGCTATGTGTGCGTGTTTGCGACCAGACGGTTGATTTTGCGCATCTCGATTATTAGCAGCACCACACCCATGAGCGCCGATATAAGGTCGCTTGCAGGGAATGAGTACCACACTCCGTCGAGCTTGAACAGTGGTGGCAATATGAACAGGAATGGCAGCAGGCAAAGCACTTGTCGCGACAGGCTCATGAAAATTGACTTCGTTGCCTCGCCTAACGACTGGAAGAAATTAGTTGTCACAATTTGGAAACCTGCCACCCAGAACACCATGTTTGCTATGCGGAACGCATGTGCACTCGTTTTGATCAGTCCCTCATCGGTAGTAAATATCATTGCCAGATACTCGGGAACCAACTCGCTCAGCAGAGTGGCGATGAGACACACTATAGTGCCTACCATGACGGTGAGCCAATAGGCTCGCTTGAGGCGGTCATATCGCTTTGCCCCATAGTTGAAACCCACAATTGGTTGCATGCCCATGCACACACCTAGCACAAACATGATGGCAAGCTGTGAAATGGTCATCAAGATACCCATGGCCGCCACACTCTGGTCGCCACCGTGCTTGAAAACGGTGTGATTGAGCACAGCGTTTATCACACATCCGGCTGTGTTGACGATGCATGGTGCAGCGCCAACGGCAATAATCGGGCTCAAGATGCTCCATTTCACCGAGTAGATGCCTGGTTTGTAATGGATTTCACTCTTCTTGTTGAAGAAGTGCATCTGCACATATACCATTGAGATGAACATCGAGATGTCGGTAGCAATGGCTGCGCCCTTGATGCCCCATTTGAGTCCGAAGATGAAAATTGGTGCCAGAATCACATTCATGCCGGCACCTATGAAGTTGGCCCACATGGCTTTCTTTGGATAGCCCGTGGCACGCATAATGTTGCTGAAAGAGAACGTGAGATTGTTGATTAGCAATCCGGGCAACATATAAATCATGAAGTCGCGTGCATAGGGTAGTGATGTCTCGCTAGCACCGAAGAGGATGAGAACCTCGTCGATGAAAATAGCGAAAAGCGTAAGATATAAAATGCCCAGTATCAACGTCATCACCAGGCTGTTACCCAAGATTTGCTCGGCTGTGCGACGATTGCCCTGTCCCAGCACTATTGAGGTCCGGGCGCCGGCGCCACCACCGATGAGCACGCCGAAAGCTGCCGACACGTTCATCACAGGGAAAGTTATGGCGAGACCTGCAATGGCATCGGGGCCCACACCTTGACCAATGAACATTCGATCGATGATGTTGTAAACCGACATCACCACCATACCCACAACCGAAGGCAAGCTGTATTTAAACAACAGCTTGCCTATTGGGGCTTTATCTAGTTCGTTAAGCCTATCTTTTCCCTGCATTGTAGTATTTAGGGTTCTCTATAGGGTGTGTAGAGAGAATTAAGATGTGATAAATTAGTCTTTCAGCAAGTCGAGCCAAGTTGGGTCTTTGGTTTTCTTTGCTTTGTCGTTGAACACTTTATTCAGGTCTTTGGATGCGTCCTCGGTTTGCTTGAGATATTCCAGAATCCACAATGCGCGTGTGTTTTCTCGGTCGAGTTCAAGAGCGGTCACCACATCTTTGGCAGCTTTCTCATAATCCCAATCGTTGAAATATTCAACTGCTCTCAGGGCATAGCACTCAGGTTGCTCGGGCTCGAGCTTAATGGCCATAGTGTAGGCCTTTATGGCTTCTTTGCGTTTTTTGAGCGAACCAGCCACTGTGCCAAGTCCCAGATATCCTTGCACCTCTTTGGGCTCATATTGAATTACCATACCGTAGTCGACCATGGCCTCGTCAAATCGACGTAAGCGCTTGTAGATGTTGGCGCGGCGGAAGTAGCTGTCGACATCGGTTTTGTCGTAACGTAATGCCATGTTCAGGTCTTCGATGGCCGAAATGGTGTCGTTGAGCTGCAAGTTTATGCCTGAACGTGTGAAATATAGCCAGTTGAGCAGTTCGGTATCACTCTCGCTGATGTTGCACTGGCGAGCGCGGTCGATGGCCTTCATAGCTTCTTGCGATCTTCCAGCCTCTCCATAAATCCCAGCTAGGCAAGCCCAGCTCTCGGCATCGTTAGGATGCTTGTCGAGGTGCTTCTTCATGAGTGCTGCGGCAGTATTAAGGTCATCTTTATCATAGGCGTCCATGGCTTTTTGATAGTCGGAGCCATTAACGACCTGAGTTTTTCTGGCAACTTTTCTGATCGATTTTTTCTCAATCGATAGTGCTCCTGCCGACACGCTGAGTAGTGCAGCAAGAATCAGTAAAATTGTTATTCTTTTCATAATGTTGAACTTATTAGTGTTATATATATTGTTTGCAAATATATAAAAAATATTTCATTGTTGGCGTGTTGTATAGTAAATATTTATATCACAACTCGGGCAAATGGTGGAGCAGTGATGTCGCAGGTCTCACCGTTAAGATACTTGAAGTAGCCCGCAACGGCAATCATGGCGGCATTATCGGTGGTAAAAGAGCGTTCGGGAATGAATGCCTTAATGTGGCGTCGGTCGCAATATTGCTGCACAGCGTTGCGCACTCCACTGTTGGCACTCACTCCACCACTTATTGCTACAGTCTTGATGCCTGTGGCTTTGATTGCCTTGTCAAATTTGTCCATCAGCGTGTCGATAATGGTCTTCTGTAGCGAAGCTGCAAGGTCGGCCTTGTTTTCCTCGATAAAGTTGGGGTTGAGTTTGAGGTTGTCGCGCAAGGTGTAGAGGAACGAAGTCTTCAATCCGCTGAAGCTGTAGTTATAGCCCTCTATGTGCGGCTTTGAGAACTTGAATCGATTAGGATTACCTTCTTGGGCCAGTTCATCGATGTAGGGACCACCAGGGTAGGGGAGTCCCATCACCTTGGCGCACTTGTCGAATGCTTCGCCTGCAGCATCATCTATTGTCTGTCCCAGAATTTCCATATTGGTGGGAGATTCAACTCTGATAATCTGCGAGTTGCCTCCACTTATGAGCAAGCACAGGAAGGGGAAAGTTGGCACCTGGGTATTCTCATCTTCCTTAATGAAATGGGCAAGCACGTGACCGTGCAAGTGGTTAACATCCACAAGAGGTATACCAAGCGCTAGCGCAAGGCCCTTGCTGAACGAGGTTCCCACATGCAGGGAACCTGGCAGGCCAGGTCCACGTGTGAAGGCAATGGCATCGATATCGCCTTTGTTAATGCCCGCCTGACGAATGGCCTCGCTCACTACAGGCACAATGTTCTGCTGGTGTGCACGCGAAGCAAGCTCGGGCACTACTCCACCATAGGCTTCATGCACCTTCTGGCTGGCGATGACGTTGCTCAAGAGAATGCAGTCCTTGATGACTGCTGCGCTGGTGTCGTCGCACGACGACTCAATTCCAAGTATAATCATAAGTTCTGGTAAAGCAAGTAGAATTGTGGGTGGGGCATTTGCCCCAATTAACGGTGGCAAAGTTACTCAAAGTTGTGCCCAGCAGCAAGAGTGACAACCATTTTGTGCCATTTTTTTGCTATTTTTTAAGGTTTTAGAAGAAAAGCCGACTTTAAGTCGGTAATTATTTGTACCTTTGCACCCCGAAAACTGAAAACTTACATTTGTTATGGCTGAGAGCAACTTCATCGATTACGTAAAGATATTGTGCCGTAGCGGGCACGGTGGCGCAGGGTCGAAGCACCTGCACCGCGCCAAGTATATCCCCAAGGGAGGTCCCGACGGCGGCGACGGCGGCCGTGGAGGTCACATCTTCCTGAAGGGTAACCGCAACTTGTGGACTCTAATTCACCTGAAGTATCAGCGACACATATTTGCCACCGATGGCGCTCCAGGCAGCGAGAATCAATGCACCGGCAAGAAGGGCGAGGACC
Source organism: uncultured Bacteroidales bacterium (assembly GCA_902762385.1). Classification (GTDB taxonomy): domain Bacteria; phylum Bacteroidota; class Bacteroidia; order Bacteroidales; family Muribaculaceae; genus Sodaliphilus. Next base: position 24,905 of record CACWNQ010000004.1, read on the forward strand.
GTACTATCGAGGTTCCTTGCGGCACTGCTGTGTATGATGCCGAGACAGGCAAGTTCCTGTGCGACGTTACCGAGCATGACCAGATTGTGCGCTTGCTCAAGGGTGGCCGTGGTGGATTGGGAAATGTACACTTCAAGAGTGCAACACGCCAGACACCACGTTTTGCTCAGCCAGGCGAGGATGGTGTTGAGAAGTCAATAGTTCTCGAGCTCAAGTTGCTAGCCGATGTGGGTCTAGTGGGATTTCCTAACGCTGGTAAGTCGACGCTACTCTCGGTGATTAGTGCTGCTAAGCCTAAGATAGCCAATTACCCCTTTACCACTCTCGAGCCCAACTTGGGTATCGTGACCTACCGTGGCCAACAGTCGTTTGTGATGGCCGACATCCCTGGAATCATTGAGGGCGCCAGCGAGGGTAAGGGATTGGGACTAAGATTCTTGCGTCACATCGAGCGCAATGCTGTGCTGCTGTTTATGGTGCCTAGCGATACCGATGATATCAAGCGCGAATATGAAATACTGAGCAACGAGCTCGCTACCTTCAACCCCGACTTGGTGGAAAAGCCTCGCGTGCTTGCTATCACCAAGTGTGACCTTATTGACGAAGAGCTCAAAGAGATGTTGCGCGAAGGCTTGCCCAGCGACGTGCCCGTGGTGTTCATTTCGAGCGTGGCTCAGCAGGGGCTTACCGAATTGAAAGACATCTTGTGGCGCACCATCAACGATGAGCACAATCGCATCCCCGACACTGTTGCGCTCCACGACCTCGATGAGCAACATCGTGTTCAGGAGGAGGATGACTTCATCTTTGCCGCCGAGGATCCCGACTATGACGAAATGCCCGATGCCGGAGGCAAGATGATTGTCGACGAGCAGGAATGGGACGATGAGTACTGGGCCGAGAAATATGACGACCCCGACCGTGACTTCCAGATTGTGAATGACGATGAGGATGATAGCGGAGAGTAAAGAGTGGAGAGGCTTTGAGATTTTGAGTGAGATTAAAGATTTTGGAGAAAAAGGGTAACATATGTGTTTTTGGTGCCTCGAGCCGTAACATAGGTCAAGCCTATATTACAGCAGCTTATCAGTTGGGCTCAATCATGGCTAAGCGTGGCTGGTGTTGCCTGAATGGTGCTGGCAGCGAAGGGCTGATGCGTGCAGTGAGCGATGGAGTGCTCGATGCTGGAGGCGAGGCAATAGGCGTAATTCCACAATTCATGATCGACAATGGATGGCACTACGACCGCTTGAGTAGCATCATTGCTACCGAAACCATGCACGACCGCAAGCACACTCTGGCTCAGATGTCGCAGGCTGTGATAGCGTTGCCAGGCGGTTGTGGCACCATGGAAGAGCTGCTTGAGGCCATCACCTGGCGTCAGCTTAACCTTGCTCCCAAGCCCATTGTACTGCTCAACACATTGGGGTACTACAATCACTTGGAGTCGATGCTCGTTACTGCTATTGAGCACGGTTTCATGAAGGCGAGTCACCGCCGCTTGTGGCGCATGGCTAAAGACCCTGTGCAGGCGCTCGACATTATTGAGCAGGAATTGGCAAGCGAGGACGCGCCCATTGAATCAAAATACTAAAACTTAACAATGCCAACCGATAACCAAAATATAATCACCGACACCACATCGATGGCTAGCGACACAACGCAGACCGTTGACACCGTGGTTGCGCCCAAGCAGCATCGCGCTCAGTATCTGAATGGATTTCCGCAGCGTGGCGGTAACGACACCACCTTTGAGCGCATCGAGCAGATGCCCGTGCTCGAGGTCCCTGCTGCCGGCAATGCCCACACCCACAACAGCTCGCCTCTTCACGACACAGGTTCGATGATTATGTTCCTGCTCTCATGTCTGTTCCTTATCACCAGTTATCGCCTGGGTAATGTGTATATCTCAAATCTTGCGCATAACATGTTCTCAATCAAGGGTAAGGATGACCTTTACAGCGACCACACCATGAGCGACACGCGCATTATCATCGCACTCATTGTCAACACTTGCCTCATGGAAGGAATGCTGATGTTCTACGGGTTGTCGTGGTATAACCCACAGCTCACTCTGGCACTGCAGAGCTCGGTGTTCTTGCACGTTTTTGTGCTTGTACTGGCTGCAGCTTTGTTCATCACATTGCAGCTGTTCCTTTACCGTCTTATTGGTTTCACCTTCAGCGACGACCGCCTTACCGAATTGTGGGTGGGTGGTTTTTTGGCATCCCAGGCCACGCTTGGTCTGGTTCTTTTCCCCATAGTGGTTATCACGCTTGTGTTCCCATCTACTATTAAATTGATGCTGACTCTAGCAATAATCCTATATGTTTTGGCTAGATTAGTGTTTATTTGGAAAGGATTTAGAATTTTTTTCAATAATTTCTCTTCTAGTATTTATTTTATTTTGTACCTTTGCGCCGTCGAAATTGTACCCCCTCTCTTGGCACTTGCCGGTACAGTTTATGTATGCAGCATATTATAAACAAAAAACATTGAAACAGTGAAGATTAAGAAAATTCTGGTTTCCCAGCCGAAGCCACAATCTGAAAAATCTCCGTATTTCGATTTGGAACGTAAGTATGGTGTTGAAGTGGTCTTCAGGCCATTCATCAAGATTGAGGGGTTGACATCAAGAGAATTCCGTCAGTCAAAAATTCCCATCACTAACCATACTGCAGTGATTTTCACTGCACGCACTGCGGTTGACCATTACTTCCGTCTGTGTAAGGAGCTCCGTTTCAACGTGCCTGACACAATGAAATACTTTTGTGTGAGCGAGACAATTGCCCACTATCTGCAAAAGTATATCATCTATCGCAAGCGCAAGATATTCTATAGCGAGACAGGCCATGCCGAGGCTCTCCTCCCATTGCTTGCAAAGCACAACAAGGAGACCTATATCTATCCCATCAGTGATGTGCACGACCAGAAGCTGCACATTCCTGAGGATGGAAGCATCAAGTTTACCAAGGCAATCATGTATCGCACCGTGAGCAACGTGATAGGCAATCACGAGCCTTTCGATTACGACATGATTATCCTGTTCACACCATCGGGCGTGAAATCGCTTATGCAAAGCTTCCCACACTTTGAGCAAGGCAATATCGCTATTGGCGTTATGGGTTCGAAGACCATCGAGGAACTCAAGAACAACGGTCTGAGACTCGACTTCACCACCTCGCCCAAGGCTCCATCGATTGCTGCTGCAATTGAGCAATACATCAAGGAGCATATGGATGATCCCGAAGAGGAACGAATCGTGCAAGAGAGATTTAAAGACTCTGAGCCAAGGGTTGAGAAAAAGCGTGAGATTGTTCCAGCTAAGCCAGTAGCTGAAAAGAAGGCCGAGGAACCTGTAAAGAAGGCTGTTGCTAAAAAGGCTCCAGCAAAGGCTGCTGCTCCTGCTAAGAAAGCGCCAGCCAAAAAAACTGTAGCCAAGAAGAGTGAGCCCGCCAAGAAGGCAACCGCTACTAAAAAAGCTACAGCCAAAAAGGCTACAGCAAAGGCTGCTACAACCAAGAAGACCACAAAGAAATAATCAGAATTTTCTATAAAACACCCAAGCAAGGACAATCAGTGATGATTAGTCCTTGCTTTTTTATTATGAGTAGGACTAAATGGATGAAAAAAGTCAATGTAAATCAATGATTCTTGCCGTCATTCTTGCATAATAGAATAATTATGATTTACTTTGTACCTGAAAAAATGTAGAAGCCGGTTACTTATTACACATTTCTAATGCGACGTTGGAGATAAAAAAGTAGTCTTTACATTAAACCAAACACTTTTATTTTTTATAAAACAACTAATTAATTCTTCTATGACAAAGAAATTTACACTCGTGGCACTTGCTATGCTTGCATTGTGCCTCACGGCTAACGCCGACCCAATTAAAATCAAGGGCGTGTACAACAACAACCGTTATGACGACCATGCCGACCACTGGTATAGCACATACGTTGGCTGGAACAGCACTCTGGGCAAGGCCATCTTCGTGGTGGAGAATGGCATTTATGCTATGGAGGTTGAAGGCAACTCGGTTACTACTCCTGTGAAGGAACCTGATGTGGTTATCAGCGATTTCTACTCTAATGGACAATTCACTAATGATGCTATGGCTCTTTGGGCCAACAACTTCAACCTGATGTATGGTAACTCGGGCGCTGTGAAAGCTGGTGACCGCATTGTTACCGTTACTTCTCGCTCGGGCGACGAAGTAGAGGACAGCGAGCGCTTTGCAGTGCGCAAGTGGAACGCCGAGACTGGCGACCTGCTCAACTCTCCTAGTGAGTACCATGCTAAGAGCGAGTGGCTCGAGAGCGCTGGTATGTGCGTCAACCCCAAGGACGGCAAGGTTTATGGCATATTCTATCTTACTGACGTGCAACTCCCCGATGAGATTATTAATGATCCCGACTTCTTTGGCGACAGCATCGACTCAGGTTATGCAATCTGCACTATCGACCTTGATAATATGGTAGTAACTCCTATTACTCCAGGCCTCTACTACGACAACTTCGTTACATTCTCCATCAACAGCGACGGTCGTGCATTTGCCATGACAGCTGGTTCTACTGCTGGTTACGAGGGCGAGGACGGCAAGTTCTATGACATCAACGGCAACCTTACTGGTGCTCACGTTATGGAGTTTGACCTTGCTTCAGGTCTCATGATTAATGACTTGGGTGCTACTGGTTATTGCTCACAGGCAAAGCGCCAGAGCGCTTGCTTCAGCATGAAAGATCCTAACAAGATGTACTGGAACGGATTCGTTAACAGTGGCATGGGTTACAACGACTATGGCGACTGGGCTCCACTTCCCGACAATAACTGGTTAAACAACGGCAAGTATGACACTGCCCTCTACGAGGTTGACATAACTACTGGCGAGACCACTCGCATCGCTAAGATTGACAATCGCTTTACCTTCTCGGCAATGTGGGTTGTTGAGGACGATGAGCCTGCTGGAGTGGATGGTGACGTGAATGGCGACGGCTATGTAAACAGTGCCGACATCACCGCACTCTACACCTTCTTGCTCACTGGCGACGACAGTGACATCGTTAACGGTGACCAGGATAAGGATGGTTCTATCACTGCTGGCGACATTACCTATGTTTACAGCGTTCTTATGGGCTTGTAATCAAAGCAATAATACATAAAATTTAGGTGGCTTCCCAATCAGGAAGCCACCTTTTTTATAATAGTGCATTACGTATTATGCATTGAATATGGGTTTTCGATAGAAGTAGCAGTAGTAGGGTTGGTCTTCGGTGCTGAATCGCTCAACGAGTTCCTCGTGCACTCTCTCAAAGCCGTGACGGTGGAAGTATTGCCATGAGCAGGTGCTGTCGGTGATATGATAAGTCCATCGCACGCCACGGTCGATAAGTAGCTGCATTAGGTGTTCTTGTAGTGCTTTGGCATAACCTCGCTTGTAGCTAACCAAGAATGAAAACTTGGCACTGTCGTCACTCATGAGATTTAGCATTTCGCTTTCAGTTCGGAGTATATAGGCAATGGCTTCGTGCACTTTTTTGCGCTCATCGTCATTTTTGTCGGCCAAGAAATCCTCAACCCATTTATCAGTAGTGTTGACATGGTTTTTCATGCGGGCAAAAGCCAGAGCCTGCATCTTCCCGTCATCGTCACAAGCCTGGAGTGCAAGTTGTGGGTCGTAGAACAAGTTGAGCACCACCTCTCGCGATAGCTCGAAGCTGTGCTCAATGCCTTTAAAAATATCCTTTTTCCACATCTTGTCAAGTATCGCCGCTGCAATGTCGATATTGGCAATATCAAAAGGCTTGATAATCATTGCTGTGATATGAGTGGATAGGAGTGACTATGAATAGCTATGATTCTGCTTTCGGCATTGATTTAGAACTGGTTCTCAACAATGTCGGTAAGCACGTCGGTCATTTCCAGGCCTGCGGCGCGCACCTGCTGTGGAATGAAGCTGGTAGCTGTCATGCCAGGAGTGGTGTTAACCTCAAGCATGTTGATGCAGTCGCTGCCGTCAGGGTTCTTGGTGACTATGTAGTCTACGCGGATAATGCCATTGCAGTGCAGGATGTCGTAGATGCGGCTTGTCTCGGTCTGCAGAGCAGCTGTGAGCTCTGGGCTGATGCGAGCTGGAGTGATTTCCTCGACCTGACCATTGTACTTAGCGTCGTAGTCGAAGAATTCATTGTCGGTAACCACCTCGGTAACAGGGAGTACCACACTTTTGGTCTTAGTCTTGTAGCAACCCACGGTCACCTCGGTGCCGTCGAGGAAGCGTTCCACCATTACTTGGTTGTACTGCTTGAAGGCATTCTTGATGGCTGGTGCAAGTTTGTCCTTGCTCTTTACTTTTGTTACACCAAAGCTCGAACCGTCGTCGGTAGGTTTCACGAAACATGGCATGCCAAGGTCGCGCTCGATGTCATCCTCGGTGATGTTGCGCTCCACGTCCTTTATCAACAAGATGCTGTCGGCAACGGTAACGCCAAAGGGGCGCATATAGTTGTTGAGCATATATTTGTTGAATGTCAAAGCCTCGACAAGCACGCTGCAGGTGGAGTAAGGCAGGCCAATGAGGTCGAAGTAGCCTTGCAAGATGCCGTTTTCTCCAGGGGTGCCATGGATGGTAATATAAGCATAGTCGAATGTTGTGTTCTCGCCTTTCTTGTCTTTGTGCTTGAACGAGAAATCGTTCTTGTCGATGGGTGCTATGCTACCGTCGTGCAAGTTCACATGCCAGTCGTGCTTCCTGATTACCACGATGTAAACGTTGTAGCGGTTGCGGTCAAACCAGCTGTACAGTCCCTGTGCCGAGCGCAGCGACACTTCATGCTCCGACGAGTCGCCACCACACACGATGGCGATATTGCGTTTTGTTTTCTTCATTGCAGTAGTATTGAGTTAAAAATCTACTGCAAAGTTACTATTACACCACTGAAATACCAAATTTTCTCATAAAAAAGAAAAATGCTTGGCACCATCAATTAGTGCCAAGCATTTTAAGTGTTATGTGTTAAGCAAGAATTATTTCACTGCTTTCACGGTCTTCTTTGAACCATCGGTCATCTCCATTACAACAATGTTGATACCCTTGAATGGAGTAGCGCTCTCGATACCTGCTACATTGTAGTAGCGAACACTCTTCACATTGCTGAGGTTGAGGTTATCAATAGCGGTTGGCTGCTCTTTCTCTTTGAATGTTACTGTGATTGCAACATCCTCGGCAGGCATCTCATAGGTGTAGGCCACTGCAGTTTCGGCTTTGCCCTCATCATTAATAGGATTAAGCTCATTCTCACCTGCCTTAACCTCAAGGTTTTCAACCTCATAACCCTCGGCTGGAGTAACGGTTACAGTGAACTTTTCACCCTCTTTAACCTTAGTCACTTGGCTCTCAACAGTAGTGCCATCCTCAAGAGTTACAGCAACAGAACCATTCTCTTGCTCAGCAGTATAACTGATAGTCTTGCCTTCCTCAACTGGTTCCTCGCCGCCAGCAACTGTGGTTACGTACATCTTAGGCAAGAAATTTTGATAAGTGTAGTTAACGCTGCCGCTCCAAGACTTGTAAGAGCAGAATGCGCTGACTGTAGTTTGTGTCTCACCTAGGAATAAACATGAAGAATAAGTACCAGTTTCTAGTACATATGTCTCAAAAGCAAGGTTCCCACCATTGTATTCAAATGGCTCATCAAAGACAAATTTGAGTTCTGTGTCATTGGCGCCAGGAACAACAGTTCCAACTACTGTCATCTCAGTTACAGGATTGTTGGGAGCTGATGTCGATGTTTCGTATTCAAATTCATTATAATCAACTACCTTAACCGAGAGTTGAATCTTGCAACCCGAGAAACTAATCTTGTTCTGTGGGTAGAATGTAACGCTTGTGATGGCGCGGCCATTGATCTCAGAAAGCTTCGAGGCAGGATAAATGAACTGACTCTGGGTATCTTCAGTGTCAATATAGGAACCATAAACAGGAATGTAACTGTTGGTATTGGTTGCGTCGCATACTGTCATTTCGCTGCCTTTCTCGATTGAAGCGCCCTTGAGGGTAACATTGAAAGTGCCAGCTTCGCCACAGTTGACGATAAGAGTGCCAGTGTGGCTGCCTTCGGCACTAGGAGCATATTTCACTGGAATAACAGTGCTTTGTCCAGTGGCGAGTTCAGTAGGAGTCCAAGTGGTGCTGAATGGTGCCTCAAGAGCATTGATTGAAGGAGTAACAGGCATGATGCCCCTGTTAAGAACAGTTACGTTAATAGTAGAGTCCTCGTTGATAAACACCCTTCCAAAATCGAGAGATGCAGGAGTGACCTTAACCTCATAGTCTACTGGTTCGCCTGAGTATTCAAAGGTGGCTTTTGGCAAGAAAGCTTGACCACTCTTTTGAGAACCGTATACTGCAAGACCAGTTACATGACCAGTTGCTTGGCTAACTCCGTAAGCGCTGAATGATGCCCAATTTGAAACGGTGATAACCTTTACCTCAACAACAAGGTTATTGTCTCCACTGTAATGAAAAGGAGTGTCGAACTCAAAAGAGTAACCAGTTTCTCCTGTCACCAATGTGGTGGTGCCGCAGGCAGTCAAGTCGGTAAAAGGAACATAGCTGTAGGTTCCTTCAGGATATTCAAAAGTCTCTTCTTCAACCTCTTTGAGCGAGATTTGAAGTACGCAGCCATTCACTTTTTCAGGAAGTGCTGCTGTGTAGAACGACACCTTACTGATGTCTTTTCCTGCCATATCGGCAAGGTCAGCCTTGGGGTAAATCATCTGACCAATTGTACCCTCGGTGTCACAATAGCTTCCGTAAATGGGAAGATAAACGTTGGTGTTAGTGCCATCGGCAACGGTTAATTCGTCCTGTGCACAAAGTGACATAACGTTGACTGCTAGTACAGCCAAAAAAAGTAAGAATTTTTTCATTTTTTTTGATAGGTTTGGGTAAGTAAATAAAATAATTGTGTATAAATATTTGGTTTGACCAAGTTTGGTTTGGTTTATGCTAAAAGTGATGTTGCAAAGTTAAGAAAAATAATAAAATAAGCAACAAAATTCTCAAAAAATCAAATAAAGGTTTCTTATCAAAAATAGTAATTGGTGGTTTTTGACAATTTTTCTTCATTAGATTGACGTTATTAAAACATTATGTGTAACTTTGTGGCAAGAAAAATTACTAATCATGAATATACAAGAATTATACGCTTTCTATAAGCAGCATCCGGTGGTAACCACCGACAGTCGCGACTGTCCCGAGGGCAGCATCTTTATTGCCCTTAAGGGTGAGTCGTTCGATGGCAACAAGTTTGCTGTTCAGGCTTTGGAGAAAGGCTGTGCACTTGCTGTGGTTGACGACGAGCAGGTCTATAACCAATTCCTAGAAAAGCCTATCGATGGCAAGCTAATGGTGCTTGTGCCTGATTCGCTACAGGCATTCAAGGACCTGGCGCGTGAGCATCGCCGCCAGGTCACAATTCCCATTGTGGGCATAACTGGCACCAATGGTAAGACCACTACTAAAGAACTGGTACGCACAGTGCTGGCGCAAAAATACAATGTGATGGCGACCGAGGGCAACTTCAACAACGACGTGGGCGTGCCTAAGACGCTGCTGCGCCTCTCGCCTGAGCATGAGATTGCCGTGGTTGAGATGGGTGCCAGCCATCCTGGCGACATCAAGACGCTGGTTGAGACAGCTGAACCCACTAGTGGACTGATCACCAACGTGGGCAAAGCGCACTTACAGGGCTTCGGTTCGCTCGAGGGCGTAATCAAGACCAAAGGCGAGCTCTATGATAACCTTGCCACTCGCGACGACAGCGTGATTTTCATCAATGCCGGTAACGAGTTGCTGATGAACATCTTGCCAAAGAATGTTCAGTCTGTTCAATATTGTCTGGGCGCCGAGAATCAGGGGCAACGAGTGATAGGCGAAGTGGTGGCATGTGACCCCTTCCTGAGGCTGCGCTGGAGAGCTGGAGGCGAAGAGTGGCACCAGGTGGCAACTCACCTGATAGGTAGCTACAATATTGACAACGTGCTTGCTGCGGTGACTGTGGGATTATACTATGGAGTAGAGCCCGAGAAGATTAACTTGGCAATAGAGAATTATGTGCCGTCGAACAACCGCTCGCAACTCACCGAGACTGGTCGCAACCACCTTATCGTTGATGCCTACAATGCCAATCCCACCTCGATGGCAGCTGCGCTCACTAATTTCCAAGTGATGCAAGTGTCGCCCAAGATGGCAATCCTTGGTGAGATGCGCGAGCTGGGTGCTAGCAGTCGCGAGGAGCACATGGCAATGGTTAATCGCCTGAATGAGTGTGCTTTCGACAAAGTGTGGCTAGTGGGTGATGAGTTTAACAATATTGACTGCGACTATCGCAAGTTTGCCGACGTCGAGGCTGTTAAGGCAGAGCTAGCCGCCAATCCAGTCGATGGCTACTACATCCTTATTAAGGGTTCCAACGGCAACAAGTTGTTCCAGTTACCCGAGTTGCTATAGGTATAGCCCTTAACATGATAAAAGCGGCGCCCCATCGTGCGATGAGGTGCCGCTGCTGTTATTCTATTCATTCCTTTATTAGCCTTACTAATCAAATCTAATTATTAACCTAAATCAATGCTTTTTATGAAAAAATTGTTACACTATGCTATTGTGTGCGTTAGTCGTTCATTTCGCCACCGCCGAAGTCACCTCCGCCGAAGCCTCCGTGACCCATTCGGCCCGGGCCGCCATGACCGCGGTGATGTCCATGTCCTCGGCCGAAGCCCTTGCCTTGACCTCCTTCTTTCCACATCTCTTTCTCCTTTTCCTTCATCTCGGCATATTTTGCCTTCTGCTCTTCGGTTAGGATTGAGTTGATCTTGCCATTCAGGGCCTCGCGGTCTTTAAGCTCTTGCTGACGCATCTGCTGCATGCGTGCCATTTGAGCTTTGTCAAATTCACCGTAAAACTCCTTTAGCTGCTTCTGCTGGTCTTCGGTGAGCTTTAGTTTCTTTTCGAGGCGCTTCACCTGCTTCTCGATGCGCTGCTCGGGATCCGGTCCACGGCGCTCTCCACGTTTTTCAAAATCTTGTGCTGTCACTGCTGTTGTGGCTACTATTGCCATTAATGCTAATAATAATGTCTTTTTCATGTTTTCTATATTTTAAAAGTTGATATTTTGTTGATATTGAATGTGGGCCCTGAAGCTTGGGCCAGAGCCCACATTGTTTTTATGTTTAGATGAAGCCTGCGATGCGGAACACTACAGTGCCGTTGCGGCGCATTGGGCTGTAGAGAATGCCGTTGTGAACAAAGTGCTTGTTGCCACCCTTAATGATTACAGTGTGTCCCATTGGGAGTGAGGGAACAATCATGCCAACTCGTGGGCGAACTACCTCAAAGCCTCGGTCGATTGCGCTGTAGAAAACTCCGTTGTTGTAGATGAAGTTTATGCCACCAAAGTTTACTACTACGCCTGCTGGGCGACGGTCGAAGCGCATGCCATATCGATGTGCTGTACCACCCACTGGAGGCATCGGTTTGCTAACTCGAGGACCATGACCTGGGCCACGCATTTCAACACCTGGTCTGTGGCTCATTGCATCGCCACGCATTTCGCGTGCCATTGCCGATGGTGCTGCCAGACCTGCAGTCACCAGGATGATTGCGATGCTTAAAATCATTTTCTTCATAATTCTTGAGTTTTTGATGCTGTTGCCAGCGGTTATATAAAAATGTTTTGTTGCAAAGTTAAGGTGATGTTTCACCGTGTGCAATAGTTGATTCCAAAGTTGGTGGTCAACTGCTCGAAAGTGGTGGTGAACGACATTTCGCGCTGTGTTTTGCTCAATGTTTCTCGCCGCTTTCTGTTTTTTAGATTGCTCAGGGCAGCAATAGTTTAAGAGCATGCCCATGGTTAGTGGCCAACGACGAGAAAGTGATGGTGAACGACACGCCTACGAGTCAAATTTTGGTAACCGATTTCATGTTTTTCGGTTATTTATAGGATAAAGGTTTACATTAGATTAAAGTAAAATAACTATCTTTGCAGTCGCAAATTCGGGAGTTACATTCAGTTATTTTTGCAAATAAATCTAAAATTGATGCAGATATTGAAATATTAATTGTAACTTTACCGACTCGCAATATTTTGAATAACAAATAAACTAAAAATACACTGGAATTATGAGTTTTAACAATGCATTAAAGAAGGTTTTGGGACTTGGTGACTTTGGCGAGGGCGTTGATGATCTCGACTACTTCGAGAAGAGAAACTACGACAACCCTTGGCGCAAAGACGAGGACGAGAAGAAGCCTAAGAGCACCGATGGCGACAACAAGAATGACGATGACAAGGCACAAGGCCAGCCACAACCTAAGCCTGCCTACACACGTGTGGAGCTTCCACGTCAGGAGGTAGATGTTACAGGTCTTGCTGTGAGCAAGGAAGACGGTGTGCCCGAGAATATTCTCAAGCGCTTGATGAATATCATCAATGGCAACTTGTCGCCACACATCCTCAACAACCTTAATGTTGAGGCCGAGACCAGGGCAATTGTTGAGAGCTTGAGGCCACAATTCCGTGACTATGAGACCAACCTTCGCAAGGATGTGCTTGACAGTGCAGCCGAGCGTTGGAACAAGGAACGTGCCGAGATTATCGACAAGCTCAAGGAGACCGACGACAAGGCACTCAAGGCCTATGATGAGATCGAGGAGCTGAAAGAGAAGATTAAAGCAACTGAGAACTCGCGCAAGACCACTCTCACACGATATAACGACCTGCAAATGAAGATGCAGGAACTCATGAATGCTAAGGAAAAGACCGAAATGGAGAACCGTAGCCTGCAGAACAAGATGAAGGTGCTGCAGATGAATGAGGAAAAGGGTGAGAGCAATGATAAGGCCAAGGAAGAACTGCTCAAGCTTAATGATGAGCTCACACGCGAGCGCAACGAGGGCATTAAGTCGAAGGAGCGCATCGCCCAGTTGCAGAAGCAGGTTGATGAGCTTCGTGCCAAGGGCGACGCAGTGGTTGCTCCAGTAGCCGATGATGCTGCACGCGACGGCATGATTGAAGACCTCTCGGCCGAGGTTGCATGGCTCCACCACAAGCTCGATGAGACCACCGAGGAACTTGAGCGTGCTAACGAAGAAATCGCTCAGGCTCAGCAGCTCATGGCCGAAATCGACAAGTTTGAGGCAATAAAGCAACGCAAAGACGATGAAATTGCCGACTTGAAGAAGAAGGTTGAAGAGCTCAACAAGCAACTTGAGACCAGTAAAGAGGCTCCCGTGGCTAAGGCTGCCGAGAGCGCAATACTTAATGACCTGGACGACGGCATTGAGTTTACTGACTCTAACGACGGCGAGAAAGACCAGATGTCGCTTTTCAAGTAAGGCATTGAGTGTGATTTATTAAACGCGGTTTCCACAATAACAATGGTAACCGCGTTTTTCTTTGGCATGGATTTTGCAAAGTGACAAGTAATAACTAACTTTGCAATTGATAGAGTGGGGTGTAAGCGTGTGTTAAATCATTGCAGTACTCCACTGAATAAGACTAAAACCCTCTTATGTCGCAAAAACTGAAATACACAGGTCTAACCTCTGAGCAAGTGATTGCCAGCAGGGCGAAGCATGGTAGCAACGTGCTGTCGCCAGTAGAGAAAGACCCATGGTGGAAAAAACTCCTTGAAAAGTTTCGTGATCCACTCATCATAATCCTGCTTGTGGCAGGCGTGCTGTCGGTGGGCATCTCGTTCTATGAGTACTATGCTCTTCACGAGGGCGCATCGGTGTTTTATGAGCCGGTGGGAATATTCATAGCTATTGCTCTGGCAACGGGTATAGCGTTTATCTTTGAGCAGAAGGCCGAGAAGGAATTTTCAATTCTTAATCAGGTGAACGACGATGAGCCTGTGCAAGTGATAAGGAACGGCAAGGTGCAGCACATCGCACGGCGCGATGTGGTGGTGGGCGATGTGGTGATGATTAACACCGGCGAGGAAGTGCCGGCCGACTCCACCCTGCTCGAGGCACACTCGCTGCGAGTTGATGAGTCGACACTCACAGGCGAGCCACAGTGCATGAAGACTACCGACGAGAGCCTCTTTGACCCAGCTTCGACTTATCCCAGCAACCAGGTGCTCAAGGGCACAAAAGTGATTGAGGGTCATGGCATTGCTCAGGTTACAGCTGTGGGCGATGCCACCGAGAACGGCATGGTGATGGAAGATGCTCAAATCGACTCTAGTGTTAAGACACCTCTTAATGAACAGCTCGACAAGTTAGGAATATTCATTTCTCGAATGAGCTACTTGATAGCTGCACTGGTGATAGTGGGTAGGGTAGTGGCCTATTTCATCAATACCGAGAATGCCGCCTTCGACCTTAACTTCATGACCTACATGCTGCAATCGGTGATGATTGCTGTGACGCTGATAGTAGTGGCTGTGCCCGAAGGCCTGCCCATGGCAGTGACGCTGAGCCTTGCCTACAGCATGCGACGAATGCTCAAGACCAATAACCTGGTGCGTCGCATGCATGCCTGCGAAACCATGGGTGCGGCAACAGTGATATGCACCGACAAGACCGGAACCCTCACTCAGAACCAGATGCATGTGCATCACGCCTGCTTCTATGGCATGAGTGGTGGTTGGCTCTATGACGACGAGCAAGGGGCAATCGTGAGCGAGAGTGTGGCAGTGAATTCTACGGCCCATCTCTCGACCGACGAGTCGACAGCCCGCACCGAGGTGCTTGGCAACCCTACCGAGGGAGCGTTGCTGCTATGGCTCAAGAGTCAGGGCATTGACTACGTTGCCGTGCGCGATTCTTGCGATGTGATAGCCGACGTGCCATTCGACACCGAGCGCAAGTATATGGCTACTGTGGTTCACAGTGAAGCCCTCGACCGTAATGTGCTCTATGTGAAAGGTGCACCCGAGATTATTGCTGCAATGTGTGATAGCACTAGTGGCGATATCGACATGGGCACTCATCGCGATGATATAATGGCATTCCAAAGTAAGGCAATGCGCACATTGGGTTTCGCCTATAAGATTCTGGCGCCCGATGAGCAGCCGCTTGATGGTCACAATATTGTGGTCAGTGGACTCTCGTTCCTGGGCTATGTGGCCATTGCCGACCCGGTGCGAGAAGATGTGCCACCGGCAATCGAGGAGTGCATAAAGGCTGGCATAGAGGTGAAAATCATCACTGGCGACAATGCTGGCACTGCCAAGGAGATAGGAAGGCAGATTGGATTGTGGGACGACAATCGCGACACCGAACGAAATATTGCTACAGGTCCTGAGATTGAGGCAATGACCGACGAGCAACTCGATGCCCAAGTCATGGATTTGAAAATCATAGCACGCTCACGACCGAATGACAAGAAACGCGTGGTCGAGGCGCTGCAGCGATGTAACCAAGTTGTGGCTGTTACTGGCGACGGCACTAACGATGCTCCGGCACTCAAAGCGGCACAAGTGGGATTGTCGATGGGCGACGGCACTAGCGTGGCCAAGGAGGCAAGCGACATCACAATCATCGACAACTCGTTTGCGAGCATTGGCCGTGCCGTGATGTGGGGTCGCTCGCTCTACCGCAACATCCAGCGCTTCTTGCTGTTCCAGCTCACAGTGAACGTGGCTGCTTGCATGGTGGTTCTCGCAGGAGCATTCATGGACACCGATGCGCCACTCACCGTCACCCAGATGCTGTGGGTTAACCTTATTATGGACACCTTTGCCGCCATGGCTCTATCGTCGTTGCCTCCCAACAAGCGACTCATGAAAGACAAACCACGCGATCGACGCCGCTTTATCATCAATGCGCGCATGGGTCGTCACATCTTGTGGGTGGGACTGGTGTTCAGTGCTATACTTATCACGTTGTTCTATGTGATAAAACACTGCGATGTGAAGCAAATCTCCTCGTTGAGCGAGTTCTGGAAGATGCTAACCAGTGGCAGCTACATTAAGGCTCCAAAGCACCCGATATCTTCCTACGAGAGCGCTCTGTTCTTCACAACCTTTGTGATGATGCAGTTCTGGAACCTGTTTAATGCCCGCGCCTATCGTTCACTCTATTCGGCACTGCATCTTAAGAATTGCCGTGGATTTGTGTTTATCGCTTTGCTAATATTCATTGGACAGATACTTATTGTGAATATTGGTGGTAAGATGTTCAATGTTGAGCCCATTGAATTCATCGATTGGGTATATATCGTGCTTGGCACATCATTTGTGCTCTGGCTTGGTGAGGGGATGCGAAAACTTAAGAAGTGGCAATCACTACGAGCCGAAAAGGCAAGGGCTAGTTCATAGTCTTTTTGAACTTCTATTGAAAGTGTTTTTACCTTATTGAAGATATTTTTTGGGGATTTTCGAGAGGATAAATCCCCAAAATTTTATTTTTTTTAGACATTTGAGGGCGTGAACGAGGTTTTTTAGTAACTTCGCACTTTGAATCATGGCACAAAACAGGTTATACAAGAGCGAGAAGCTGTGCAGCAAGCTGGAGATTGAACGACTGTATGCACAAGGCACATCGATGATTGCCTATCCACTACGGGCGGTGTGGCTGGCTGTGCCGTCGTGCGAAGGCAAATATCCTGTGACAGCGCGCTTCCTTATTTCCATCCCCAAGAAGCGAGTGCGCCATGCCGTGGACCGTGTGCTGCTGCGTCGTCGCACTCGCGAGGCCTATCGCCTTAACCGTCATCTTCTAGATGCTATTGAGGGTGAGGGCGTCACAGTGCTAATAGGTTTCAACTGGCTTGCTAACCATGAGTATAACTACACCACAATCGAGCGCAGTATGCAGGAATTGCTGAGCAAGATTGCCACTGCCGTGACCCAAAGCACTGAGCCATGAAATTGAGCGTGACCAACATATTCAAGCAATTGCTCATTCTGCCCATAAAGTTCTATCAGCGGTTTATATCGCCGCTCACGCCACCAGTGTGCCGCTACACACCGTCGTGCAGTCACTATGCTGTCGAAGCCATTCAATCCTATGGCCCTCTCAAGGGGTTCTGGATGGCCACAAAGCGCATCATCAGTTGCAACCCTTGGGGTGGGCATGGCTATGATCCTGTGCCTCCGGTAATCACCAATTTCCATAGTCACGACATTAATGCTCAGCAGGCATTGATAAGCGTGGATGTGGATGAATTTAATCCACAGTACGCGAAGGTTTATTCGGTGGGCATTCATCCATGGAACATTGACGATGACTGGCAAGATAAAGTGAAACGACTTGAGCAGGTTGCACAGCACCCGCTAGTGGTAGCCATTGGAGAAACTGGCCTTGACTCGCTCAAGGGGCCTTCGCTTGATGTGCAGGAGCAAGTGATGCAGGCACACATCAACATTGCCGCTGCAGCGGGAAAACCGTTAATAATCCACTGCGTGCGCACCTCGCAGCAAGTGCTCAGGCTATGGCGCGACAACCCTCATGCTCACAATGTGGCATGGGTGATTCATGGCTTGCGTGGCAACGAGAATGTGGCACGTGAGTTGTTGAATGCTGGTTTTTACTTGAGTTTTGGAGCCAAATTCAATGAGGCTTCTGTCGCTAGCACTCCACTCGACCACTTGCTAGTGGAAACCGATGACGAGCCTAGTGAAAGCATCAGCGAAGTGCTCAAAGCTGTTGCCGCCGTCAAGCAGTGCAGCATTTGGCAACTGCGACGCACTGTGCGCCGCACAGCACTTAAAATCGTTAAGTACAAATAATCAGATATGCCAAGTAACCAAAACCATTCACAATTGGTGACAGTAATCATTCCAATCTACCGCAACAACTTGAGCGACATCGAACGATGGGCGGTAAAGCGTAACCTTCGGATATTGTCGCCCGAGCGCGATATCGCTGTGGTGTGCCCCGAAGGTCTTGACCTGTTGCCACTTGATGAGCTACTAGGCATCAGTTCAGGCCGATGTCGTGTGGAGTGTTTCAGTTCTGAATTCTTTAAGGGACGACACGGATACAACCAGTTCATGCTCAGCCGTGAACTTTATTCCCGCTTCATGAAATCACAATTTGTTCTCATATGCCAGACCGATGTTGCACTGTTTCATGACAAGCTCGACTACTGGTGCTCGCTAGACTACGACTACATTGGCGCACCGTGGCTACCGGCACGAAGCGAGGTAGAGGGCTGGAATGTGGCAAAACGCGTCGCCTACAAGATAAGACGTGGCTGGGCACTGCTGCGAGGTGGATTCAATCCTATCCTACTCAAGTGGAAGGTGGGCAATGGAGGATTCTCGTTGAGGCGTGTCGAGACAATGCTTCGCGTGCTTGACCAACATCCTGCCGAGATGTCTGCTATGGCTAAAAACTCAACACAAATCGCAAACTTTGAGGACGTGGTGTGGAGTGTGCGCGTCAACGAGCTTTGGCCTGGCAGCGTGCGTATTCCCGATGCCTCGACTGCAGCACATTTTGCCATTGAAGGTCACCCCGAGATGGCCATGAAACTCACTGGCGGCGAGTTTCCAATGGGTACTCACGCCTTTTACAGGCGTCGCAACCGCAGCTTCTGGTCAAAACATTTAGATTTTAGTAAATAATTCGTTTTTTCTTATTACATTTGCACCTTGTAGCATAAAAATCAAATAACAAATGGACTTTGCAGAAAGCGCTAATGTCATTTTTGACAAAACAATCAAACTATATCACGTTACCGACGATGTAGACGCTAAAGTTGCGTCACCCTACGCCGAGGGTTCATTTGAGAACGCACTCTTCACAAAGTGCTGGATCGACACCGTGCAGTGGCACCTCGAGGACATAATTCGCGACCCCGAAATCGACCCCGTCGAGGCACTGGCCCTCAAGCGCCGCATCGACCGCAGCAACCAAGAGCGCACCGATTTGGTCGAGGAGATCGACAGTTTTTTCCACACCCTGTATGATGGCGTTGAAGTGAGAAGCGATGCCACTATCAACACCGAAAGCCCAGCTTGGGCCATCGACCGCCTGTCGATTCTCGCGCTCAAGATTTATCACATGCGAGAGCAAGTGGAGCGTACTGAAGCTACGCCTGAGCATCACGCTGCCTGCCAAGCAAAACTTGAAGTGCTGCTTGAGCAACGCGCCGATTTAATCACTGCCATCGACCAGTTGCTGGCCGACTACACCACTGGCCGTAAGTACATGAAAGTATATAGGCAGATGAAGATGTATAACGACCCATCGACCAATCCCGTTCTCTATGGCAAAAGATAGTGAGAATAAGATTTTGCGACGAGTGCTAATCACACGCTTTTCGGCTCTGGGCGATGTGGCGATGACTATCCCCATTGTCTACCCTATGTGTGAGGCCAATCCCAAGGTCAATTTCGTGTTTGCAACACGCAAGATGGCCGAAGGAATGTTTGTCAATCGACCTGCCAATCTAATAATTCTTGGAATAGACCTGGATCAATACACGGGGATATTCGGACCCATGAAACTCGCCCTCAATCTTCAGCATCGCTATAATTTTGACGCAGTTGCCGATCTTCATGATGTGCTTCGCACCAAGCTCATGACCTTTGCACTCAAGCGCAAAGGTGTGACCAATGCCACTATCGATAAAGGCCGCAAAGAAAAGAGGAGGCTCACCCGTGGCAAGTCGAAGCAGCCTGTGCTTTCAACTCATGCTCGCTACAAGGATGTGTTTCGCCAACTAGGACTCAATCTAGGTGAAGAGTTTAACAGCATCTTCTCACAAGGCGAGGTGCCTCGCAGCCCTATTGTTCCTGCCAAAGAACCCGGCGACCGCTGGATTGCCATTGCTCCTTTCTCGGCGCACCGTGGTAAGGAGTATCCTTTGGAACAAATGAAGCTAGTTATTGCCGAGATGTCACGCTGGGAGAATTGTCACCTGTTTCTGATGGGTGGCGGCAAGAAAGAGCGTGACCTCCTTGACCCCATCATGCGTCGTTACCCTAATGTGCTCTCGCTGCCGCACATCAAGCACTCGTTTGCCGACGAGCTGTCACTACTTGCACACTGCGACGTGATGCTCACAATGGATTCGGCCAACATGCACCTGGCATCGCTGGTCGACCTGCCAGTAGTGAGCGTGTGGGGTGCTACCCACCCGTCGTGTGGTTTCATGGGCTGGCATCAGGCAGTAAGAGATACAGTGCAGCTTGAACTTGATTGTCGTCCATGCTCTGTCTTCGGCAATAAGAAATGCCGATATGGCGACTATCACTGCATGCGCGACATAAGCCCCGAATTGATACTCGACAAAGTTAAAACAGTTCTTCAACGATGACTAAGAAAATTCTCATTACAGGAGCCGGTGGCTTCATTGGCGGATATTTGGTCGAGGAGGCCCTGAACCGTGGTTACGAAACATGGGCGGCTGTGCGCAAGACCACTAGCCGTGAGTTCCTCACCGACGAGCGCATCCACTTCCTCGAAGTCGATTTTACCGACAGCGAGGCGCTTCACAACACTCTCAAGGGCCACATCGAAGAAAACGGCAAATGGGACTATGTGGTGCATAACCTTGGACTCACTAAGGCCACCAATTATATCGACTTCGAGACCGTGAACTATGGCTATCTCAAGAGCCTTGTCGACGAACTCCGAGAGCTTGACGCTGTACCCGAAGTGTTCCTGATGATGAGTAGCCTGAGCGTGATGGGCCCTGGCGACGAGGTGAACTACACAGCTTTCAAGAGCGCCGACGTGCCTGCACCCAACACCCGCTACGGCACATCAAAACTTAAGGGAGAGACCTACTTGCAGATGCAAGCCGATTTCCCTTACACCATCTTCCGTTGCACTGGTGTATATGGCCCTCACGAGCGCGACTATTTCTTGATGATAAAGAGTATAAAGCGAGGATTTGACTTTAGTGTGGGATTCAAGAAGCAGATGCTGACCTTTATCTACGTGAAAGACCTGGCACGAGGTGTGATGGACGCACTTGAGGCAGGGCCCAAGCGCCGTGCTTATTTCATGAGCGAGGACCGCAGCTACACTCAGCAGGAGTTCCGCAAGATTGTCCTCGACGAGCTGGGCAAGAAAGTGGTGATTCCCATCACCTGCCCGCTATGGATTGTGAAGATTGTGTGTCATGTGGCTGAGTTCTGGGGTAAGGTGACAGGTAAGGCGAGCACTCTAAATCCCGACAAGTTCCGCATCCTCAAGCAGCGCAACTGGCTGTGCGACACTAGCGATGCCGAGCGCGACTTTGGTTTCAAGGCGCAATACGACCTCAAGCAAGGCATCCACGAAGCCATCGAGTGGTACAAGAGCGCTGGTTGGCTTTAATTAAGGCGCAAATTCACCTCTACTTATTTTTCGATAAGAGTATAATAATCAGTGATGTGGCGAGGCCGTAGTACACGGCGTCGCCAGGCAGGTTTGTTGAGCCTGCTAGCAGCATGGCTGCAGTGCCGGCAATCATGGCAAGCATCACTCCACGAGGAGAAAAACGCTTGGGCAACCATAGGGCGAAGCTCAGTGGGAATATGATTGCCACAGCTCTCAATCCTAGCGAGAGGAATCCCAAATCGTTGATGAAACTTCCATTAAAAGTGTTGGCCACAACAACTGCAAGTGCAAGCAACACCACTATTGCAAGCCTGGTTTGAAGCAGTTGTGAGATGCCTATTTGCATCTTTGAGAACTTGTGCTGCACATTGGCAACAACGTCGCGCACCAGTATGGTTGATGCGCCAAGCATAAGGCCACTGCCACAGCCTAAAATGTTGATTAACAGAGCTCCAAGCATCAAACCTCCAAACCATGCAGGCAGGTGCTGTAAGATGAACGCAGGGAATGCCTGTGCCGAGTTGGCAATAACGCCTATTCCACTGGGCAGGGCCTCTCCCGCTTGCTTGAGGGCCTCAAGTTCGGCAGCTGTCACATAATGTCCTCGCATGTATAGCCCTACCAGCGTGCACGCAGCACCAATCACTGGAATGAAAAATGCACATAGCAATGCGCCACGACGTGCCTTGGCAGTAGTGGCTCCCGACCAAATGCATTGGGCATAAGTTTGTGTCGACACCACACCAAGCACCAGCGAGAGGCATCCTCCCAGGTCCTTCAGCGCACCACGGGCAAGCATGCTGCCGTACCGATGGTGGATTGCTTCCATGCCATCTAGGCTATTGAATGATGCTATGGTGGGAGATTTATAAATGTCGTCGATACCTTGTGCAAAACCGTCGATGCCACCGGCCATGCGATACACGATGATACCAGTGGCAACCGAACCAAAATACAGGAGTATCAGTTTCACGATGCCACCTGCTCCGGCACTCTTTATGCCACCGAAGATAACAAACAGCATTATCAGCACAGCGCCAGTGATGAGCGACCACAATGTGCTCATGTTGAACAGGCTGCCTATCATGGCTGATGAGGTTAGCACTTGGGCAACAATGCTGATGAAAATTCCTATCAAGAACAGTATAGATCCCACGGCTTCAACCTTGTGACCATATTCGCGGCCCACGAGTTCGAGCAAGGTGCTGCAGCCACTGCGACGCAACGGCCCAGCATAGAACACGGCTAGCATTACTCCTCCAAGCGCTGCTCCAAGTGTGAACCACCATGCCGAGATGCCATAGCTGAACGCCAGCTGTGCAGTGCCCACCGTCGACTGACCACCAGCCAGTGTGGTGAGAAACGCGCCACACACCATCCAACTGCCAGCATTGCCACCTGTAGTGAAACTGCGCTCGTCCTTGATGTTGCGGGCCGAGAGCCAGCTCACTAGCAGCAACACCGCTACTGTGAGCACTACGCCTATAATATGTGTGGTCGAAATCATTGGTTGCTTGGTTTATTTTGAGCGTGCAAAGTTACCAATTTTCACCATAAATAATAGTGCCTTGCACTAAATATTTGAGAAAAACAACACAAAATAAATAGTAAATCAAAAAATATATATACTTTTGCATTTTGTTTTTTAAATTTGACTTCATTTTTTCTTAAAGGAAAATTATATTGGTATGCCACTACTTACGACTTCGTTTGGAAAATATGCTTCGTTACCTATGGGATGGATCCTTATGGTATTGGTTGTTGTTGCCGAAGTTATAATAATGAGTGAAATCTTATCGCGCCGCACTTTTAACCCACGCATTCTGTTGCCAGTGAGTGTGAGTAACATCGCGAGTGGGCTGGCAGGTGCTTTTGTGTCAAAGACGCTTAACGAAGGTTGGATGCTTGTAGTGTGGTTCCCATGGGTCAGCTCGGTCGAAGTGAACCCCGACAGTACCGAGTCGCTGGCACAGTTTGTCGTCTATTTTGTGGCTGCATTTATAGGCACGTTGATCATCGAGGTGCTGATCAATGGCTTGCTGATGAAAAGTAGAGGTTTCAAGAACGTGATGCGCGCAACCATTATAGCCAACGTAATCACCTATTTGGTGGCTTGCTTCATCCTCTATACCTATAGTTTTATCTTCTACAATTAATTTGTGTGGGTTCTAGGGGCTTTTAGAACTGGAAGTAGATGAACGGTTGAATATCGCTGGTCTTTACCTGGATTATCACCACAATCAACACAATTAACGCTACTGCATAGAATATCACGGGCATTTTCACAAATGCTCGCTTGCACCATTGCGAGGGTATCATGTGGAGCACATATCCTAAGAATATCAAGGCAAACACTTGCCAATAACCCGCAACCACATCAATGAAAAGTTCAGGGTGGAAACTGGTGAATATCTGGCTTATCATTTGGCCTGTATTGCCGCATTCGCCATGCTGGAACAACCCACTACATGTGAGGTCGGCATTGCGGAATATAATCCACAGGAATATTACAAGATGGAATGTGAAAATTGCCATGATGAATTTCCAGAACTTAGTGTCAACGAGCTTCCAGCCACGTGTTATGCTCATCCATATCTTGTGAATCACTAAGGCTATGCCATGAGCACCTCCCCACAGCACGAAGTTGAGCGATGCGCCATGCCACAGGCCCCCCAGGAGCATGGTGATGAACAGGTTGATATACTGACGGAATTTACCCTTGCGGTTGCCGCCCAGCGATATGTAGAGATAGTCGCGCAGCCATGTGCTGAGCGAGATGTGCCAACGGCGCCAGAATTCGGTAATCGATGTTGACTTATAGGGGTTGTTGAAGTTGATGTTGAAATGGAACCCCATTAGCAGGGCCAGTCCTATTGCCATGTCGCTGTAGCCCGAGAAGTCGCAGTATATTTGCATGCCATAGCCATAGGCACCCAGGAGGTTCTCAATGCCGCTGAACTGCATTGGATTTTCAAACACACGCTCCACAAAGTTCACGCTAATGTAGTCGCTTATTACTGCTTTCTTGAACAAGCCAATGATGATATACCAGAATCCATGACCGAGCATTTCGCGGCTCACAAATATGGGTTTGCGCATCTGTGGCAGGAAGTCACTGGCGCGAACTATAGGACCTGCAACCAGCTGCGGGAAGAACGAAACGTAGAATGCGTAATCGAGCAGACTCCCCACAGGCTCAATCTTGCGGCGATAAACGTCGATGGTGTAGCTCAACGACTGGAAAGTGAAGAACGAAATGCCCACGGGCAGGAATATTTCCATGTTGTGCCATGGCATGCCACTCATCTCGCTCCATAATTGGCCAAAGAAGTTTGTGTACTTGAAGTATCCAAGCAGGCCCAAGTCGATGAGTAGGCTTAACGCCACTAGGCTCTTGCGACCAAATCGTGATCGTGTTCTCGACAGTATCGAGGCTATGATATAATCGGAGCACGTGACAATGGCAATCAAGAAGAAATAGAACCCACTGCTCTTATAGTAGAAATAGTAGCTGAACGCAAGTACAAACAGCGTTCTGGGTAGCGATTTGTTCTTAAGAAGAGTGTAGATGACGATGAAGATGGCAAACATGCACATGAACAACCCGCTCGAGAAGATGAGGGGCGACTTGTCGTCGTAGGCAAGTTGCTTCAACAGCAAGTCCCAATCGAAGGAACCAAACTGCACGTTCAAGTATTTTAATATGTTATGCCACAATATTTCCATATCATCTTATTTATGATTGTCATACCCTAGCATTAAGGCATTGTAAAGCAGGCGGGCTATGTGGTCGCCACCTTTATTACTCATGTGGGTGTAGTCGCTGCTGGCCTCGTGCCTGTTGACCATATCGACGATGCTGCCCTCACCTCCCATAGCGTCATACAGGTTCCAGAACGCAACGCGTGAATTGATGGCTACACGCTTTTGTGCCTGAATCAGTCCCAGCACACTCTTCATGGTCCTGAAGCCATCACTGGTGCGTTCGGCACGGTCGCTGCAGCTGGCAAGGATAATGCTCGTTGATGGCATGACTTGCTTGATGTTGGCGATTGCCGCTTCGGTATTGTTGCAGTAGGTGGTGAAGTCGCGGCGCTCTTTGCTTGCTATGTTTAAGCCATACATAATTATGACTAGGTCGTAGTGGCGCGCTGCGTCGAAGCCTGCCAGCAGGCGATTGTTTGCGTCAAGCAAGTGCTTGCCTCTCGACGAGCGCATCGACAGGTTGTCGACCGTTACTCCATTGTCGGTGTCCATCGATGTGCCCAGGAAAATGGTGCTTGCGGGATTGTCAACTACCCATTTCACCGATTTGATGTTGCCTGTCACGTCAACTCTGCCTACGGGAGCCGATGTGTCGAGCGCAAACTGCCTGTAGCGTTCTCCGTTCACATAGGCTGTCACTGTACCACTGCCACCACCTCCCAGGTAGTAGAGCGACGACTTGGTGCACGACGAGGTGTGGGGATAACGGGAGCCGGTTGCAAGCAGGTTGACCCAAGCACCTGTAGTGGCATTGAAATAGTAGCCTGTGAGGTTGTTGTAGGTGCTCATGTAGCCATTTCGGTCAATAGCCTTGTGCTGGATCCAACCCTCATAGGACTGACGCACCGTGAGTCGGATTTTCGATGTGATTGATGTGATGGGAAGATATCCGCATCCACTGCCGCCAAACCGTTGTTGCAAGAGTTCTCGCAGCATGCTGGTCATGATGTCGCCCTCAATGAAAGAGTCGCCAAGCACTGCAATTCTCACTTGTCGCGACGAGCAGTTGTCGAGTGCCTGGTAGAAAGCTTCCATGCCGCCTTGCTCATCTCCGCTCATGTCGACGATTGCCGTCACGCTGTCGCTCTTGGGACCTAGCTCCATCATGGCGTTGATGATAGAGTCTTCAAGGGTTATAATGTTGCCATCCTTGTCGTGGGTGAGTCGTGACCCTTCAAGAACAGGTAATTTATCGAGGGCTGCTATCCTTTTTAGCTTGGCCTCGTCGATGGTGCTGTCGCCTGAAGCAAGAACCAGCGCCGATGAGTCGTTGCGGATATCGGCTAGCAGGTCGACTTTGCGCATTGTCCAGCCACCAATGCTCACCTCGGGCAACCAGTACAAAGCAAGTAGTCCCAGCACTACTGCCAGCACCATCCAAACGACCCTATTGAGATAGTTTTTCTCCATTTACTCTAAAAACGGGTGCAAAGGTACAAAATAGTTTTCAGATTTTAGATATCAGATGTCAGATTTTAGATATCAGATATAAGATGTGAGAAACAAATTGGCTGAATCATCCCCTCTACTGCTAGGTTGTGTAGTGGGGTAGGTGCATAAGAAAAAAACAACCCTGAACTTAAATAGCCCAGGGTTGTGTAGGGAGGGTAAGATTAATTGTTGATTACTTCATAATCTTCTTAACGGTGCCGTCGCTCATGCGAACGATGTTGATGCCTTTTTGCATCTCGCGCACTTGCTGGCCATTGATGTTGTAGATGGCCTCGATGGTGGCGTTGCCGTTGCTTACCAAGGTGTCAATAGCCGAAACACCTTGATTAAGGATAATAATGATTTCCTCGTTTGCGCCAGCTTCACAAGTCACCACTCCGGCGGGGATAACAACATAATAGGTTTTGTTGATATCGCTTGTGAAGTAGTCAACATAGCCGTCATAATCACTGCCCCAAACGTGCAGTGTGTTCTCGTTGTTCATGGTTGCATACCAGCTGTCGAGTGGACTCAGGGTCTCGCTGCTACCTATTTCGCCAACGTAGATTTTTACATCTGGATTGTTCTGGGCAACGGTAACAGGCTGGTTAAAGGTCACCTCAAACGAGAAGGTTTGATAGGTTTCGGTATTGGCTCCCGACATTGGATTAGTTGAAACAACTTCGAGTGGTTGAGCTTGCTCAACGATTGTGTAGTAACTCCACTCGGTAGCCTGATAAGCGTTCTTGCTGCCTTTGGGTACATAGAGAATAGCATTCTCATTGCTATTGTAGAATGGCATGTCATAATCCTCATAATAATCCATGATGGTAGGGGGAACTGCGCTGAGGCAGGTTATCGACTGCAGAGCTGTGCAGTTATTGAGAGCATGAGGATAAATCTCGGTGATGCCTTCGGGAATGGTGAGTGAGGTTAGAGAGGTGCAGCTGGCAAATTCGCCATCGTTCAGGTAATAGGGGCTAGAAGGAAGAACAACCTCGGTGAGTTTAGTGTCGGCAAACACCTGTTCGTCAATAAAGTTGATGTTGTCGGGACCATCAAGATTGATTTCGCTCAAGAGGCTGCTTTCGAAGCAAGCATAACCCAGGGCAGTCAATTTCTTGTTAAGCGTGATGCTTTGCAGCTCACTGCCCCAGAAGGCTCCGCCCACGATGCCCAAGCAGTTCTCATTAACCACATGGGTGCTAACGCCTGTCATGGGTGCCATTTGAAGCAATGTTTTGTCGGCAGTGTAGAGCACGCCGTTTTCCATAACAAATGAGGTGTTGGCGGGATCCAGTGTGATTGTGCTCACAGCGGTGTTGGCTATAGCACTTTCTCCTATTGTTGTCACTCCAGCTGGGATGTTGATGGCGGTGAGAGCCTTGTCGTTAAGGAAAGCCTCCATACCTATTTCCTCTAGTGTCGATGGCAATGTGATGCTACTAAGGGCAGTGCAGCTGTTGAATGCGCCGTCGCCTATTTTCTTCAGACCTTCGTTGAGGGTCACCGTCTCGAGTTTGCTGTTAAGGAAGCATGTTGAGCCAATCTCCTCGGTCGATGCAGGAATTTCAATGCTGGTGGCTGCCAGTTTATAGAATGCTGCATTACCAATGTGTTTAACGCCATCGCCCAGGTCTACTTGAGTTAAGCAAGGCTGGTAGCTTGAGTTGTGCTGATTGTAGAACGCACTATTGCCTATCCATTCCACACTGTTGGGGAGTGTGAGGCTGCTAAGGCCTAGGCTAGAGAAAGCATAGTCACCTATGTACTTTACACCTTCGCCAAATGTTACGTTGGTTAAATCGCTGTAATAGAAAGCTTGAGCTTTGATTGTTTCAATCGAACCAGGTATAACCACCGAGATAAGGTTGCTCCACTTGAATGCGCCTTCGCCAATGGCTTTAACATCATAGGTCACACCACCGTTCACAACAGTTGGGGGAATTTCAATACTAGTAGCTGCGTTGTCCACACCGCTACATTCAACAGTGTTTTCACCTGTCACTGTGTAGGTGATTTGACCCGATGTGAAAGTTGTCTGGGCTTGCATGCCTAGGGCTAGTAATGCCGCTGCGGCTGTCAAAAAGTAATTCTTTCTCATGTTTTTTGAGTTTAATAATTTATGTAAATACTTATATGTATTGATGACTTTCATTGCAAAGGTACATAAAAAATCGATTCTACTAATCCACCAACCAATTATAATAATCATGAATATCCTAAACAGAACAATAATGTAGTCTTATTTGACTTTATGTCTAGAAAAATGTATGTGTTTTATTATGCGTTTGGCAGCGTAGACTAAAAGTTTCGCTTGGTTCTAAATAATAGTTTTTGATATCTAAATAGTTAAATAAAGTTAAATACGTAAGAAATACGCAGCAAAAATTTTACTGTGTAAAAAATACGCATTAAATTTGCTGCGTAAAAATTACACGAACTAATTTTCAAGTATAAAAAATGATCAAAATCGACTTTTTTAAAAAGATGCTTGGTTTCCAAGCAAACGAGAGTTCAACTAGCAGTATTAACCCTAAAAATGAAGAGAAAATGAACGAACAAGAAAACAAAAGCAAGAAAGCTCGCATCTACAACCTCATCATCGTCGACGAGAGTGGATCGATGCACGGACTGGAGCATGCCACACTCACTGGCGTGAACGAGATTATCAATAGCTTGCGTGGTGCGCAGCGTGAGTTTGCCGAAACACAGGAGCACTTCCTCACGCTCGTGACCTTCGATGCCAATGGTGGCAATCACCCAGTGCGTACCTTGATCGACCGTGAGCCCATAGGCAACGTCAATGACTTTGACAACTATAACCCCTATGGTGGCACGCCTCTCTATGATGCAATGGGGCAGTCAATCACAGCTCTGCATAACCACATAAAGGACGATGACGACGCTAGCGCAGTGGTGACTGTGCTCACCGACGGCTACGAGAACGCCTCGCGCGAGTGGACTGGTGCTGCCCTAAAGGCTCTCATCGAGCAACTCACGCAAGAGGGGTGGTCATTCTCTTACATGGGTAGCAATCACGACGTGAAGCAGGTTAGCTTCAACCTGTCGATCAACAATGTGGTAGAGTTCAGCCACGATGTGATGGGAACAAGCAGCTCCTGGGCTCGTGAGAGTTCGGCAAAGCGCAACTACTTCAGAAAGATGGATGAGGAATATCGTCGCGGACGCAGACAAAGCAAGAAGGAATGGGTTGAGCGCAAGCGCGAGATGGCTAATGAGTACTACGGTAACCGTGTTACTCCTAATCACATTGCTAATCTGCAAGAAGGCGAAATATTCGTCTTCGGCAGCAACCCTCAGGGACTTCATAGCGGTGGTGCTGCTAGGGTGGCAATGGAGCGATTCGGTGCTGTGTGGGGCCAGGGCGAGGGACTGCAGGGACAGAGCTATGCCCTCCCTACTACGTGTCCTATCGAGCAGATAGCCGAGGCTGTGCAGCGTTTCACTCAGTTTGCCGGCCAGCATCCCGAACTTCGTTTCCTCGTAACACGCGTGGGCTGTGGCATCGCAGGGCGCACAGTCAATGAGATTGCACCTCTCTTTAAGGACTGCATCTATCTTGAGAATGTTGCCTTGCCCGCCGAGTTCTGGAAAATCCTCGGTCTCACAATGTAAAATCTCCAACCTAATTTACTTACTACTTCTCACTTATTACTTACTACTTTTTTATGTCTTATTCAATAAATAATCTGATGGGTGGCGCACAGGCCATGGCCAAGAGTGTATTTGGCCGTAAGAAGGAGTATAAACTCAAGTTTAATCATGAGGCCGATGGACTTTGGTACGTTGACTTCCCCAATTGGCCTTTCGACCACCATAATCTGCTCATGGTGGCAGGAGCCGATAAACTCTGTGCTTTCTTGAGCGAGGATGATGTGACTAGCCATGTCGACGTCATCCCTAGTAGCAAGCGCGAGGAGCATCCAGGTTATGCTTGTCTCGTGCAAGGCGAGCACTCGCTCACTGGCGGTTCGTTCTACACTGTTACTGGGTTGCCAGGCTTTGAGCGCGACATCTGGCTGTGCCCTGTCACCCTTTTCGTCTTGGGCCGTTACCCTAAGTACATCTACATTAAGAAAGGTCAGCCTAGCTGACAATAGCATTATCTCACTCAGAAAACCGTCGCAAAGCGTTGCGGCGGTTTTTTTTGTTAGTGTTTTTTTAATGTTGCTATTAAGATTTTCCAGTTACTATTTTTGCAACGGGTATAATTCCTAAACGGTCATTGACATACTGCCACCACCATTTTAAGTGAATCGCCTCACCTCTAATTGGTTATGATAGTCACGCGCAGTCCTCTTTAACCTCTCCACACTTCCCTCTCACCTTAGTTAAGTGAGTCAGGTGAGTCAAGTGAGTCAGGTGAGTCAGGTGATTCCACTGATTCCAAAAGACACAAGAACTCTCCACTATTAACTATTGTCGTAGGCGTCAGCCGCTTGGCGCAGGCAGTCGCGCATATATGCCACCACATTGCGTGGCGACAGTACGCGCAATCCCGGTCCGTAGCTCATCAGTACTGAATATAGCTCAAAGTTGAGCACCACCTCAATCTGGAAGATGCAGCTGCCGTCTTCGTTGTTGCGCTCGAGCAACTGCTGCGACGGGTGCAGGGGCTTAGTCAGCACATATTTGCTCTGTTCGCGATTCGTCCAGAACTTTACTTGCCGTGGTTTGTTATTGATGTTCTTACTCACCCCTATCACGTCGTCAAAGAAATGCTCGGGGTCAAAATGAGGATTGTCTTGATAAGTCACGTCAGGGGTAGGCTCAACGCTGATTATTCGGTCGAGGGCAAGGTTATAAAGCACCATGTCCTTGGCGCGACTGCCAAAGAGGAACCAGCGGTTGCGGAATTCCTTTAACAGATATGGAAATAAGATAAACACTTGCGAACGCCGTGCACTGAACGACTGGTACTCAATGCGCAGAGTCTGACGGTGGGCGATATGGTTATATAGTGGGTTGAGCAACTTCAGACCCTTGAGGTCGGGCACATTGTCGAAATTGACGATTGGTTTGCGGCCATTGCGCGTGATAGCGAGTTTGTCCTGAAGGCGGCTCACCACATCGGCCATCTCGCTGAACTGGTCAAACTCCTCAAGCTGTCGCAGCATGTCGACTGCCTCTTGCAACGCCTCGTAATCGGTTGCCGAGAGTGGCATATTGAATATGGAGTAGTCTTGGTCGGCATATCGGTAATACTTGTGGTCATAAACCTCAATGGGAGCATTATAACCCAGTTTGTCACTGCGCATCATCTGGATGTCGGATTGCACAGTACGCACCGACACACCTTTAGTTATCCCCTCCATCTCATAGAGGGCATCGCTGCAGGCGTCCACCAGGTCATCGAGCGTCCACCTGCGGTAATGATTTCGCAAGCAGTTGTCGATAGTCTTATAGCGAATCAACGCATTCTTATTTGCTGGCATGATTACAAATGTGTTAAGTTGTTGGCACAAAGTTACAAAAAAACTACGCAACCTATTTGCGCAGAAGGCAAAAAACACAAAAAAATCGCACTTTTTTTTCATTTTTTTCTTCACTACGCAAAAAGATTGCGCACTGCCACCATTACCTTTGCAGCGACAAGTCATTAGGAGGAGAAAGTCGGTTTCTCCCGGGTACTGCACTAGCAGTAGGGCTGATGATGGAACCGCCGCACATCAATGATTTGTCTTTTTAGAGTTTTTAATTATTTAAATGTAGGTATTATGAAGAATTTCCATGACTACAAAAAGTTTTTTGATGTAAAGGGTGTAACAAGCACTTCGGCTAACTACCTTAGCAACATTGCAAAGGAGATCATCAAGAGTTATGTAATCTTTGAGAAAATCTCTTTTGAAACAACTACAGTGCGCGACTTCCATGCCGAGGATGGCAAGGTGTTTCTTGTGGGCCAGGGTATCTCGGAGCAGGAATTCAACGACCTTAACCAGCTGCTTGAAAACAAGGCAAAGCTTAACTCGTTGATTGCTTGGTTCCGTGAGGCCATCAAGGCAAGGGAGTTCCAAATGGAAGAGATTGAGTCGATGAGCTTCGAGTCGTGGATGAAGGACATGAAGAACATCGATGACCTGAACTTTGGTTACGAAATTCCTGAATACAAGGCCGAAGATTATGAGCACATAACTCAAGAGGAGTATATCGAGAACAACTTCTCGGTTAAGGAGATGAATCGTTATTTCTATCTCCAGAGCATGGCGTCTTCTCTTGGAAAGTTTATCCATCCCAATGGCGCTTATGCTGCCGCCAAGGAGATAATCGAAAAGAGTAAAGGCACTTCCTATGTCAAGGAAACTCCATCGGCCAATATGCTTTATAGCATCTCATCTTCTGTTTCTATTGAGGAGATTCAGGCTAAGTTCTTTGAATTGCAAGACAAGCAGCGTGAGTATCAAAAGCAGTTGAACGAGATTTTATTCTCGGTAGAAAAGGCTGTGAACAAATACAATGACGATCAAGATGCAAAGCTTCATCAGTTCAACTTGGACAAGCAAGACATCCAGGGCAAGATTCGTGTCGAAGAACTTAAGTATAAGAAGGAGTTCTCACAATGGAAGGTTGATGAGCTCAACCGACTTCGTTCTTTGAAGATTATCATCCCTAACGATCTTATGGACATTTATCAGTTCGTAACTTCTTACGGGAAGCAGTCCGGTGAATAAGACTTGTCGATTTTTAAAGACTAACTTATTCTTTACAGAAATTTATTATGGGATTATAAAATGGCGACTAGACACCGTCACGATTTCTTGTATATATGTAATACATATGTGCTCCATTTAATAAAAGAAATTTTATTGGCTTTATCCACAGTATTCAAATTAAGTATTAATGGTTTTGATCTGAAGTAATATTTGGAGGTTTTCTAAATTTACGTTCTTGATATTGAAGTGGATAAAGGTTCTTGGTTTAAGATATCGATAGGAATATCCATAATAAATTTCTGACGGAATTTTTAATCTGGTTTCAACGCGTTATAAACCAAATTACTATTTAGATTATTATGGAAGTAAAAATAATAAACAATCGTCCTGTTAAGATATGGACTGGCGAAGTGGAGGAAAGCGCAATGGAGCAGATTGCGAACCTCACTAAGTTGCCTTTCATGTTTCATCATCTTGCCATCATGCCCGACGTGCATGCCGGTATGGGAATGCCCATTGGTGGCGTGCTGGCAACGGTTGATGCGGTGATTCCTAACGCTGTTGGGGTCGACATAGGCTGCGGCATGTGTGCCGTGAAAACCTCGTGGAAGGTGGAAAACATTACATCCGATGTGCTTCGCAAGAAGATAATGCGTGGCATTCGCAAGGCGATTCCTCTTGGCAAAGAGCATCACAAGAAAGCTCAGGACGAGAAATTCATGCCTCAGGGCCACGATATCGATTCGATGCAGGTGGTTCGTAGTCAGTACATTTCGGCAACCAAGCAGGTTGGTACCCTGGGTGGTGGCAACCACTTCATTGAGCTTCAGCGCGATGAGGAGGGTTACCTATGGGTGATGATTCACTCTGGTAGCCGAAACCTGGGCAAAAAGGTGGGCGACTACTACAATCGCCTTGCTACCACGCTTAACGAGCGATGGCACTCGGTGGTGAATCCCGAGCTGCATCTTGCTTTCTTGCCTTTAAAGACCAATGAGTTTAACAACTACTGGGCCGAGATGCAGTACTGCGTCGACTTCGCGCTGTGCAACCGTCGCCTCATGATGGAGCGAATCAAGGAGATACTAGCCGATGCATTGTCTGGCATCGAGTTTGAGCCAATGATCAACATTGCTCACAACTATGCAACTTGGGAGCACCACTTTAGCAAGAATGTGATAGTTCACCGCAAGGGCGCCACATTGGCGCGCGAGGGTGTGGTGGGTATCATTCCTGGTTCGCAGGGTACTGCTTCTTATATAGTTGAGGGTCTTGGTAACCCCGACTCGTTCTGCAGCTGTTCGCACGGCGCTGGTCGTGTTATGAGCCGAACAAAGGCCGTTCAGTCGCTCTCGTTGGAGGACGAAATCAAGCGCCTCGATGACCAGGGAATTGTCCATGCCATTCGCACCGTTCACGACCTTGAGGAAGCTGCTGGTGCCTACAAGGACATCGAGACCGTAATCAACAACGAATTCGACCTTGTGCGCATTGTCACCCGACTACTTCCCATCGCAGTCATCAAAGGCTGAAATTTCAATGGCAGAAGATTGCCGTAGTTGAGAGATACTTCTAGCTTATTTTAGCAACGGATTCATAACCCGTGTTTTATAAGGCTCTCGGCGCTTATTTCATCTTCTGTCATAGTTTTTTATTTTGCTTTCCCCGAAAAGTTTTCTTATCTTTGCACTTGTAATGGAAACCAAGAGGAAAGGTTATATCGAGGGGCTTATCGAACAGGGTGAGCATGAACATCAGGATTTCAAGTACCAAATCACTGACGCACGCAAGATTGCACGCTCAATCAGTGCTTTTGCCAACCACAGTGGAGGTCATCTGTTGGTGGGTGTTAAGGACAACGGCAGCATTGTGGGCGTGAGCAGCGATGAGGAAATCTACATGATTGAGCAGGCTGCGCAGATGTACTGCCAGCCAGAGCAACAGGTGAAGTTTGAGGTCTTTCGCGTTGGCGGTAAGAGTGTACTCAAAGTCGACATCGATGAAGCTGTGGCAAAACCCGTTAAGGCCCCCGACGACAATGGTAACTGGCGTACCTACTACCGCGTTGCCGACGAGAATGTGCTTGCCACATCAACCCATGCCAAGGTGATGAAACGCAAAAGCAAACCCACACCCGAAGATGTGGTGATTAATCTCACTGAAAAGGAACAGCTGTTGCTCGACTACTTGCAAAGCCACGGTGGCATAACGCTGAGTGGCTATGAGCGCTTGGCTCACATATCGTTCTTCACGGCACAGCGCACGGTAGTGAAATTGTGCGAAATGGGCATTGTCGACATTCAATACCACAATGGGCAGAGCTTACTCACCCTCACCGAAACATAATAATGGAGAGTGCGTCATCTTACTTTATACTTCTTACTTACTACTTATCCTGCTTCATTATATATTCAAACTCATCAAAGCGTTTCACGCCCATATCCTCAAGCATAGCGCGGCTATGGTTCACATCCTCTTGGGTGTTGTGATTGGGGATGTGAGGCAGGCGCACTATCACTTTATCGGCCATGCCTTCATGACTGAGCAGCCAACGTAGGTTGTCGAGCACTTGTGCATTGTCGCGGGTGGTGTATTCCTTATAGATGGCAGGATTGGTGTCCTTGATATCGATGAAAAACTCGTTGGCATGGGGCAGAACACGCTCCAGGTGGCTACGGTCTACATTTAGTGATGTCTCGAAATTGATTTTCCATTCGGCAGGCTTGATGCGGCAGAATGCATTGATAAACTCGCTGCGCAGCAGTGGCTCGCCGCCACCAAATGTTATCCCACCGCCAGTGGCTAGGAAGTAGAGATTGTCGAGTAGCAGTTCATCGAGTAGTTCGCTGGTGGTGATGGTGCGCCACACCATTTTGGGGTCAAGGCACTGGCTGTTGAGGCAGTATTTGCATCGCAACGGACACCCATGGAAAGCCACCAGCGTCGTCACTCCCTTGCCGTCGGTAGCAAGCCGGTGTCGCACAATGCCAATAAATGGCGCCGAAATCTCCCTGCTTTCCATAACTATTACATCATCTCTCTTTTAAACCACAACTTAAATAGTGGGTCGGCAATAAAGATGCCATTCTCATTTCTTTCTATTATCTCGCGTTCGGTTAATGCCTTGATTATTTTTGGAACATTGGAACGGGTGCCAAGATCAAATAAGCTTGTTGTTTCTTTTTTGCTGAAATCACTGTGTATTCCAACACATATTGCCCTAAGTAGATTCAACTGATAAGTCGTGAGATTGGCTGTTTGCTCCACGAAGAGTGGCGTCACTTGTTCAAAGGTAGCTGAAAGACCGTCGTTGAAACTGTTTTCGGTCACTTTCTTGTCACTAACAGCCAGTACGTTCCAGGCCAATTGTTGCACATAGGATGAGTAGTTTTCCACCGTTTCGCAAATCTTTGTGGCCAAAACCTCGTCAATTTCTTTGCCAGCATGTTGGAAACGACCTATGATGAACGGCACCCATTTATCGGTAGGGATTCTCTTCAAGAAGAACATATCGCCAAACTGGTAGAATGGCATTTTGCGACTATAAAATAGATTGGACATTAGGTGCTGTTTGCTGCCAAACAGACAATAACTAACATTCTGCTGATGCTGCCACACACTCCTAATGGCCCGTTGCACACTCAAGGAATTTGGAATTTCGCCAATCTGTTGGAACTCATCAATGCACACGACAATGTGAATACCTCGATCCTTAGCAATCTTCTCAGGAAGTTCGAGAATCTCTTCAGCCGAATTGCGATGCTTGTCTATGCCAAGTGACAATGTGAACTCGGCATTTATATCGGGAGAAAATGCGATTTTTGGTGTGATGCTTGTGATGAACTTCTTGGCATTCTCAACCATGGAGTCGATTTTTGTAGCGATTGCCTGGATGATTGACGAAGCAAATTTCTCATAAAAGTCAAACTCTGTGCGGCATTTGTATATGTCCATATACACAACCTTTATTTTGGGCTCATCAATCATGCTAATCACTTTTTTCACTAGTGACGTCTTGCCCATGCGTCGTGGAGAGATGAGGATGGAATTAATCCCATTCTCAAAATTGAGTTTAAGGCGCTTTGTCTCAATCTCGCGGTCGGTGAAGTTGTCGCCTTCGACCGACATACCATATATAAAAGGTTTGGTGTTCATATCTGATCATTATTTTGGGCAAAGATACAAAAAAAAATAATGTATACCAAGTGGTGTGACACCAAGTGATATACATTAAATATTTTTAACTAAACACTTGAAATTAAAATAAATAAAGTTTGTTTAAAAATGTATACTAAGTGGTGTGACACCAAGTGGTGAACATTACTTATCTCAACTTTTCAAGCTAGTTTTTTGTGTTCTTTTTTTGGGGGTCAATAGTGGTTGAGTCGGGCATATGGACCACATCACCCATGAGTTGCACTGGCTGATCGGTTTTGCTCGCTGGAGTGATGCGTGCCGAGGGAGGAGTGTTGCTACCATTATTGGTGCTGCTTGGTGCGCTTATGTTGTTGCCGTTCTCGGGAGGCATCATTATCATTCCATCGGGTTGAAAAATCTTTGGGTGGCACGACGACATGGCGCCTAGCGCCACGCTAAGTCCAGCGATTGTGACAGCCTTTCCTAGAGCTTGCCGTGAGCGAAGCTGACGTTCTAGCCAACGCGTCTCACTCTCGCATTTTGGACAGGTGCCAGCGCAGTCGCCCTCATGGGTACATTCGGTGGGCTGGTAGTCTATCTCGTTAGCCTCGGCAATTTCTCGCCTTATGTTTTTCAACGTCTCGCAAATATGTTTCCCTTGTCTCATAATAGTTGTCAATTAGTGGTTGTTATAGGTCGCCGACATTGCCGTTTTCATCGACTGCCACCTCGCCCATGAGTTGCTCTTCCTCGTTGTCGCCCTTACCATCCTTGGCTAGGGGGTCAATCTTGCTCATTGGGGTAAAGCGATTGTTAGTGGTTGTCGAGTCGTTGCTGTCACTCAGTATTGTGCTACTATCGGGCTTTGAGCAGTAGCTGCTGTCGGTCATTGGGACTTCACCCAAAGTGTGGTCATCTTTATATCTCTTGTAAGATGATATTAAATCACACGAACTCATGGCTGTTAATGCCACACTCAATCCAGCGATCGTTACTGCCTTGCCTAGTGCTTGGCGAGCTCTCAGTTGCTTTTCCAGCCAGCGTGTCTCGCTCTCGCACTTTGGGCAGGTGCCAGCGCAGTCGCCCTCATGCTTGCACTCGGTGGGCTGGTAGTCTATTTCGTTGGCAACGGCGATGTCATGCCTGATTGCCTTTAGGGTTTCGCATATTTTTTTGCCTCGTCTCATAAAATTCGGTTTTTTGCAAAGATAGGACATTTAGTGGAATAAATCAATCCTTGCGTGAAAAATCGTAGACGAATTCAACAGGAATCAATTTCCATGAGCGAACGGGCACATCTTCTATTGTGGCAGGGTGTAACTGAGGTAGGTTCTTGACTACACGAAGCGCCTCCTCATCGAAGATGGCTGCGGTAGTGGTCTTCTCAATCACGGCGTCGCTGATAGTGCCGTCAGTCTCCACAAGGGCTTTGACAATGCAGCGCGCCTTTACAGTGCCACCAACTTCCTTGATTGGATCTAGAATCTCGTCGGGAATGTAGAGCTGGTCGCGAATGATGGCATCGAGTGCTTCTTCGCCTTCTGGGTAAAATGCCTCGACTTCTACCTTGGTATAGATTGAGTCGGGGTGAGGCATGAACCGAGACACCACACCCATAGTTCTTGCTTCTAATTTTCTGGCCTCATCACCTGTTGCTGTGGTGTCGCTTGTGGTCAACAATTGAGGCTTCATTGGAACAACATTACCAACTGTTGTATATACTTTTGTTGTGTTCGCTTTGCTTGTTCGCTGGCGATGTTTTGTCTTTTTCTTGCCTGGGTCGAGCGACGATGGTGTGGCAGCACTTGCAGCCACGGTCAATGCCATGCTCACGCCAGCAATGGTCACCGCCTTGCCCAGGGCATGACGCAGACGCAGCTGACGCTCCAACCACCGCGTCTCGCTCTCGCATGCTGGGCAAGTGCCGGCACAGTCGCCCTTGTGGGTGCACTTTATGGGGGTGTATTCTATCTCATTGGCGCTCGCTATCTCGCTGCGGATAGCTTTCAGCGTCTCACATATTCTCTTGCCTTGTTTCATATCGGTAGTCAGTTTTTATTATTCAGATATTTTTTTGACTTGTAAATAATAACAAAGTTTATTGCCAATCAACAGACAATAGACCAGCAACGGTTTTTTGTCGTTTTTCCCTTAAAATTGCTAGATGTAGCTTGAAGGAATAAACTTAAATCGGTGTAGATAAAGTTTTGTTTTTTGCAAAGATAAGTTATTTATGGTAACAGTCAAAATATTGGTATGAATATCGCGTTTTAAATTATAAGTGAAACTCATAAAACTGAAATATTATGGCAAAGAAAGCAAAACGATTTGTTTGGGTGGAAGAAGAGGGTGTATTCAAAGGCACTGCTATTATCGTTGACACTATGACAGGAGTGAACTATTTGTTTGCACAGGCAGGTAACAGTGGTGGCATCACTCCCTTGCTCGACGAGAACGGAAACCCCATCGTAACCAAGAACATCGTACAGAAATAAATAATTCTAATGAAAACAGAAATAGATCCTAAAACCACCGAGCGT
Organism: uncultured Bacteroidales bacterium; assembly: GCA_902762385.1. Lineage (GTDB taxonomy): Bacteria > Bacteroidota > Bacteroidia > Bacteroidales > Muribaculaceae > Sodaliphilus. Next base: position 64,747 of record CACWNQ010000004.1, read on the forward strand.
GCTCAATCATTTGAAATATGGAAGAATGCACCCATGCCCAAGGTAACGCTGGTCAAGACTTTCAATGTGGGTAGACTGGTTAAGGTGAGCCGACGAAGTGGCTTGAAATTCACCGTGCTCATGTGCTGGTGCATTGCCCGAGCAGCAAGAGGTATTAAAGAGTTCTATATGTTGCCCAAGGGGGAACACTATTTGAAATATGACCAATTGGCGGTGAATGTGGTGGTGCCTGTAAAAAACGGAGGTGTCACACTTTGCGACATCCCATTCTCAGAAGACATTAACCAGTTCAATGATAATTATCGTCGACTGACTCAGATGGTGCATGATACAGGCGATCCTTATAGTTTGAGCAATGATTACATGGTTATTAGCACATCGGCTTTGCCTGACTGTGAGATTGATGCCGTAGTGAGTATCTACTCTGAAGTTTTCAATACGCCCTTCCTCGCTTGGGGCAAATACCGACGTCGACTCTTCAAGGCCCTGCTTCCTATTTCGTTCCAGTTTCACCATGCGCAGATGGATGGTGCCCAGGCAGCACAGTTTCTCAATGCCCTGCAAGTCGAATTTAAACAACTGAGCATTTAAAGTTGAGGGGTTTATACAGGGGTGTGATTAGTGGTTCTTCTTAAGTGTTCTGAAGGATTAAGCCAAATTTCGGGTTTAAACGCTATACATTATTATAAAAAATTACTAACTTTGCAGCTTGATTGGAAAGGTGGGCTCATATTTTGAGGGAGAGCGCAGTTTTGCAATCTCGTAACACTCGGAAAATAAAACATATAACAATATATCAAAATGAATATTTCATTAAAATGGTTGAAACAATACCTTGACTTCGATCTCACTGCTCAAGAGGTGGGAGACGCATTGACATCGCTCGGACTTGAAGTGGGTGCAGTCGAGGAAGTAGAGACAATTCGTGGTGGCCTCAAGGGCATAGTGGTGGGCAAGGTGCTCACTTGCGCGCCTCATCCCAACAGCGACCACCTGCATCTTACCACTGTGGACCTGGGCAACGGAGAGGAACCAGTGCAAATTGTTTGCGGTGCGCCTAATGTAGCAGCAGGTCAAAAGGTGATTGTGGCTACCGTGGGCACAGTGCTCTATGATGGCGACAAGGAATTTGTAATCAAGAAGTCGAAGCTTCGCGGCACCGACTCTTTCGGTATGATATGCGCTGAGGATGAGATTGGCATTGGCAGCGACCATGCCGGCATCATCGTGCTCCCCGACGACGCAGTGGTTGGCACTCCGGCCGCTACCTACTATGGAATTGAGAGCGACTGGCTCATCGAGGTAGACCTTACTCCCAACCGCATTGATGGTGGCTCGCACTACGGCGTAGCCCGTGACCTCAACGCATGGCTCAAATGCCATGGCAAGGACGGCAATCTGCATCGTCCAAGCGTTGATGACTTCAAGATTGATCGCCAGGATGGTGGTATCCCAGTTGAGGTTGAGAACGGTGAGGCTTGTCCACGCTATTGTGGTTTGACCATTCGCAATGTCAAGGTAGGGGAGAGTCCCAAGTGGCTTAAAGATTTCTTGACCACCGTTGGCCAGCGTCCCATCAACAGTATTGTCGACATCACCAACTATATACTGCTTGGCACCAACCAGCCACTGCACTGCTTCGACCTGGACAAGATAAAGGGCGACAAGGTTGTGGTTAAGACTTGTGCGCCAGGCACAAAATTCGTCACTCTCGACGGTGTGGAACGCACGCTCACCGACCGCGACCTGATGATTTGCAACACCGAGGAGCCCATGTGCATCGGTGGTGTGTTTGGAGGTCTTGACAGCGGTGTTACTGAGCAGACTACCGACATCTTCCTCGAGGCTGCCTATTTCCATCCCACTTGGATTCGCAAGAGCGCCCGTCGCTTCGCCCTCAACACCGACGCTTCGTTCCGCTTTGAGCGCGGCATCGACCCTAACGATGTGATTTATAACCTGAAACTTGCTGCCATGCTTATCAAGGAGATTGCTGGTGGCGAGATTTGTGGCGAAATAGTTGATGTGAAACAGCACGACTTCCCCGGATTCCCCGTTGAGTTGCGTTATGACTATGTTAACAACCTCATTGGTAAGGAACTTGATAAGGAAACTGTTAAGAGCATTGTTAAGAGCCTTGAGATGGAAATCACTGCCGAGGACGATGAGAAACTCAATCTTGTAGTGCCTACTTATCGTGTCGATGTTCAGCGTCCATGCGATGTGGTTGAGGACATCTTGCGCGTCTATGGCTACAACAATGTGGAGATTGGAACCCAGGTTAAGAGTTCGCTCTCTATTAAGGGAATGGTCGACTTCCGCGACGATATGCAGGAGCTTATCTCAAACCAGTTGAGCTCACAAGGCTTTTATGAGATAATGAACAACTCTCTGACTGCTCAGAGTTACTATGAGGGATGCGAAACTTATCCCGAGGCTAATTGTGTTCATGTGATGAACCCATTGAGCAGTGACTTGTGCCTCATGCGTCAGACTCTTCTCTTTGGAGGACTTGAGAGTGCGGCGCGTAACATTAATCACAAGAACCCCAACCTCAAGATGTATGAGTTTGGTAACGTGTACCACTTCAGTCCTGAGGCAAGTAATGAGGAAGTTGCTCTCGCTCCTTATAGCGAGCACACTGCGTTAGGTATCTGGCTCACTGGTGAAAACCACGGTGATAGCTGGAATGAAAAGCCCCGCAAACTCAATTTCTACGACCTCAAGTCAACAGTTGAGAACATATTCCATCGCTTGGGCATCGCAGAACGCGACCTCATTAAAGAAGAGTTTAGTAATGATGTATTTGCTCTGGGACTTGCTTATAAGAACCGTGGTGGCAAACTCATCGCTGAGCTCGGAATTATTACTGCCGAGCAGCACAAGAAGACCCATTGCACTCAAGTGGTGTATTTTGCCGAGCTTGATTGGAATGCTACTTGTAAGATGGCCGCTAAGGCTAAGACAAAATATGCCGATTTGCCCAAGACCTTGCCTGTACGACGTGACTTGGCGTTGCTGGTCGATAGCGCAGTTACCTATGCCGACATCAAGCGCGTGGTTGAGCAGAGCGAGCGCCACCTGTTGCGTGGTGTAAATCTCTTCGACGTGTATGAGGGCAAGAATCTTGAGGCTGGCAAGAAATCTTACGCCATCAGCATTACACTGCAAGATGATGTGAAGACTTTGCAAGATAAGCAAATCGATGCAGTGATGAATAAAATCATTGCCAACCTCGAAAAACAAGTAGGTGCAAAACTCCGATAAGTTAAAAAGCGATGAAACTGGATTTTAACGACCTGGAAGTAAATGTTGCCGCCAATTTTAAGGGTGGCGAGAAGGAATATGTGTCGCGTCGATTTGTTGACGAGAACAACAAAATAATGCTTGGCACACTCGAGCCGGGAGCGTCAATAGGCTATCATAGTCACGATGCCGACAGCGAGATAATGTATTTTCTTGAGGGGGTGGCCACTGTACTCACCGATAGTGGCGAGGAGACTCTGCTGCCAGGTCAGGTGCACTATTGCCCTATGGGCCATAGCCACAGCCTAATCAACCGTGGCGACTGCAATCTCAAGTTCTTGGCAGTGGTTCCAGCACATCACAAATGAGAAAATTTAATAACTAAAAATAAATTGATTTATGGGAAGAGCTTTTGAATACCGCAAAGCAAGAAAACTGAAACGCTGGGGCAGCATGTCCCGCACGTTCACCAAGATTGGTAAGGAAATCACTATGGCCGTGAAGGCTGGTGGTCCCGACCCAACTGCAAACTCACGTCTGCGTGCCCTCATGGCCAACGCCAAGGCTGCCAACATGCCAAAGGATACTGTTGAGCGCGCTATCAAGAAGGCAAGCGACAAGGATGCAAGTGACTACAAGGAGGTGATTTACGAGGGATACGGACCTCACGGAATTGCTATTCTCGTTGAGACAGCTACCGATAACACCACTCGCACCGTTGCCAACCTGCGTAGCTACTTCAACAAGAAGGGTGGCACTCTGGGCAACTCAGGTAGTGTAGCATTCATGTTCAGCCACAAGGCCTATTTCCATGTAGAGCCTAAGGAAGGCGTAAGCCTTGAGGACCTCGAGCTCGAACTCATCGACTTTGGTGCCGAGGAGATTGAGCAAGATGAGGAGGAAATCATCATCAGCGCTGCTTTTGAGTCGAACGGCGACATCCAGAAGTATCTTGAGGAGAATGGTTTCGAAATCAAGAGTTCTGAGTTTGTTTACGAACCTGCCGATTATAAGGCCCTCAACGAGGAGCAGACTGCCGATATGGACAAGCTCCTAGAGGTACTTGAGGAGGACGACGACGTGCAGAACGTGTTCACCAACATGAAAGAGGCTGGACTCGACTAATTCAAAAGTCGATCGAGTATTTCTTACTGGCTTATTATCCCCCGGGCACTGTTGTGCTATGGGGGATAATTTTTGTTGTGTAAAATGAGGTACTATTTTAAAATATATTTATAAATACAAAATAGCTTTAAAATTTGGGGTAAAATCACAAATTTTTGGTCATAAAATTTGGTTTGTAAGGCGAAAGGGTGTAAATTTGCATCAGTTTTCATGGTATTAGTTTTTAAGGTTATGAAATCTAACGCGTCGTGACGACGCAGATTCTTTTTCATTTTTGTTTTAAGGTTTATGTTAATGGTATTAGAAGGTTAATTAGTTAAGCAATCCCCGACGTGAGTCGAGGATTATTTTTTTGTACATATTTCAAAATAATGATAGAGCACAATAAAACAGGCAAAACTATTGTTTAAATAGTTAGAGTCACTGATTTACCATAAAGACTGATTATTAACTCAACAATATAAACTGATTATGAAAATTTTCAAAATTACTGTCCTTGTTGTCGCCCTTGCAATGCTAGGAAGCGCATTCACTGTGGATGCCAAGGTGAAGAAGCGTCGCAGCACAATCAAAAAAGAGAAAGTTATGAAAAAGAAAGCCAAATGCTCAAAGGAAAAGCCTAAATGCACTCAAGCAGAGCAATGTGGCCTCGACATGGTGGAGTACTGTAACCAGGGCATGATGATGACTCCTGTGGCTATGATGCGTGTTGAGCGTAAGGATGGCAAGGTGGTTTTGGTGATAAAAGGTACAACTACCGATGAAAAGGAGTTTCTGATTGCTGATGGCGAGCTGATTCTTAAGGAAGCGCTCGAGATAATCGAGCAGGAGAAGATGCTTAATTATGCAAGTAGTTATTCCCCCAAGACATCTGAAAGAATTCTTGATGGCGAATCATGGTCGTTTAGGGCCAAGTTGGCCGACGGGCGTTCGGTATCGAGTCGTGGTAGCAATGCTTGGCCTGGAGGAGACGGTTTGAACCGAATCAGCAAACTTCTTTATGAACGTGCATACAAGGAACTTGGTATAGACTATTAATTTCAGATAAGGTAAAAAGATAAAAAACAGATGCTATGCGCGCATAGCATCTGTTTTTTTGAGGAATATCAAGCTGAAATTACTTGATAACCTTGGTTGTGGTTTGTGAGCCGTCGTCGTAGCGTGTCACCACGATGTTCACGCCCTGGAATGGAGTGCTCGATTCGATACCTGCAACGTTCACATACTTAACCGAAACAACCTTCTTGTTGGTGTCGACGGTGAGGTTGTTGATGCCAGTTAGAGAAGTATACTCCATCTTGGCAGGAGTAGTGTGAGTGTTGTTGTCGGTAGGAATAGAGTACATAGCCACCTTGTTACCTGTAACGATAAGGTTGTTGCCGTAGTCAAAGTTCATCTGATAGATGTAGTTGTTGTGCGACGAACCATCGTTGCGGCGAGCAGCGCTGACAAATGAGTAGCCACGTGGAGTGATGACTGGAGTGTCGCCATCGCGGTTCCAAGTGAGATCGAAGAATTCTACCTCGCCAGTTCCGTTGTTGATAACAAATGTCTTGCCATCGTTGCTTATAGCCATACCAGCGCCCAGTGAGCCGTTGAGGTCTTGCAGGTCGCTACCCGAGTTGAAGGTAATTTGGCCTTCGGGGTTAACATATACAAACGAAGGAACACCACTCTGGTTGTTGCCACCACTGCGCACTTGCGAAACGAATGCGCCACCGTTCTCAGTAGGAACCACGTTGCCGTTAGTATTGAGCATCTTCGAGCCAATGTCGAAGTAATTGTCGGGCGCAGCGCCCCAAGTTCTTGCTATAGTGCCATCAGCGTTACCAACGTTGTAGATTGCCACACCATTGCCGTTGCCAGATGGACCAGGAACGTCCTCTGAGAAGACATACATCTTAGTGTCGGCGCCAGTGCCTGTGAAGGCTACCGAAGTTGCCGAACCACCCACGTTCACACCATCGTTGGTGAACAGACCGCTGCCTGCACGGGTTCCCAAGAAGAACTGAGTGAAGTCGGCCTCAACATTATCGATGTCGGCTACATAAACGCCTGAATATGGATCGCTCCAGTCGGGGATGTAGACTGTTCCATCGGGAGCAACGCCTAGGCGATATGGACTGCTGAGTGTGGTTGCACCGTGATAGGCAACGCTGTTCTGGCGGTTCATTAATGGATCATAGATGTAGAGGCCATTACCGTCGTTAGGTTGCGAGATGCGGTTGCCCACATAGATGTTACCGAAGTGTGGGCTCTCAGGATTCTTGTCCACATTGTTGAAGAGGCATCCGCTGTAGACGCAGTCGTCACCCAGCTCATTGAGCATATCGATGCGTGCGATGGGTTCGCCCACGAGGGTAATCGCCCAATCCAGGGTTAATGTTTGGTCTTTGCCCTCAATGGCAGCAGCAAGTTGAGTAGTTGGCACGATTACCACGTTCTCGCCAAGCACTACATCGTCGATAGGCAGTGATAGAATCTCCTCGCCAGTCTCGGGATTGCTGAAGGTGATGCTTGCCTCAGTAGCATTATCGTTGGCCTTGAATCTGAAGACATAGTCGGTGTCGTCAAGCTCGTAGCGCAGGTCGTAGGCATAGATACCCTTAACCTTAGGTTGCTCAACATCGTCGGTTGCAAACTTAACTACATTCACGTCGCTACCCACGAGATAGGCGTGGATGTCCTCTTGATTAACAACAGCGCCTGCCCAAGCAAAGTCGGCGCCACCAGCTGTGATGGCACGGCCATCGTTGATGTCGGTGTTGATGGTCTTGAGCAGAGTAGCGTTTGCTAGGCCATTAGTGATTTCATAAATCTTGATGCCCTTCACGTCGTTCTTGGTTCCATAAGGAGCAACCATGAGGGTGTGGCCGGCATACTTGAAGATTTGCAGACCGTTGCCAAGCAGCTCGGCATCGGCCTCAAACACGTTGCACTCGGGAACGCCACCGTCGGTGGTAACAGGGAACTCATAGAGCTTGCCAGTATTCGAGCCACCGATGATAAATGCGTGGTCGTCGAATGGCGACACAGCCACCTTGATGCGTCCGTAGTTATCAACGGGATAACCGCTCTCGTTGCCTTCGATTGCCAATGGGTCGCCAAGTTCGGTCAGGGCAATAGTATTATTAGCGTTGGCACGGCTGGTGCTCACCACGTTGCCATCGCTGATGACGAAGAATGCTGGGCGCACGCCACGGCTGCTGCCAGTGGTGGGAGCAGGCACGCACACCATGCACTCATTGATAGGACCGCTCACGGCTACACCAAATCCAAGGTCCGAACGGTACCAGTTAGAAGAGTACTGGGTTGTGAACCACTCGGTGGGTGCTGCGTCAAAGTTGTCCCAATAGTAGGCATACATTGTGCCACGTGGATAGCCGTCGGCATAGTCGTTGTTGAAGCAAGTGCGCACTGCACTCACGCCTACGAGCTTGCGGTCGGCACTAAGAGCAATAGAGCCAATCTGGTTGTAGAAGATGGGCACATCGTCGCCCATGTTGAAGATGCCCTCGGTGCTAAGCTCCTTAACCACCTGCTTGGTGTTGTTGTCAACTATGTAGAGGTGAGCAAGTTTGCCTTCATGCGAGAGTACGATGGTCGAGTCGCCATATTGCAATGCCTGAGCCATAGTGCCCACGATGCCGTCGTAGGTGGTGCCGTCGTCCTGACCAAATACATAGGTGCCGGCGAGGCCAAGATAACCAGGCTGTGCTGGATCGGGATAGTTCTCATATACTATCTCGTCGGGTACATAGTTCTCGTTCTCGAGTTTGATAAACGAGTAGCAAGTGTTGTTGGCGGTAACAGTAGCGTCAATAGGTGCTTCAAGCGCCTTGTAACCCTCGGCTGTAGCCTCTACTGTATAGTTGCCTGGCTCAAGGTCGAAGAATGCGAAGAAGCCGTTCCACTCGTTGTCAACAGTATAGGTTGCAACCTCGTTGCCGTCTTTCTTGAGCACTACTTGGGCGCCATTAAGAGGCAACCACTGGTCGTCGCTGCCATAGGCGTAGTTGTAGAGGTTGTTGACGATTTTCTCATGCAGGTCCTTCACGGTACCAGCAATTTCACCCTTGCCGTTGAGGTTGAAGCCCCAGTAGGTGGCTACACCGCGAGCCTCTCGGATTCCCTCCAAGCGGTCATAGTCGAAGTTCAGAGCGCGGTGGCGCGCTGGCTGATAGGTGTGGAAGAATCCCTCGAGCAGATAACCGGGAACGCCATGCTTGAGCACTCCTAGGTAGCCGCTGTACTGGTTGCCGTTAAGGCGGGTCGAGGTGCTGTAGCTTCCATAGAAGCTGATGTCGCCACGCACGTTCATGTTGGTCACGCTGTAGTGGCTCTGAGGCTCAATTTCGCCCATGTGGTGGAATGGCCACACGGTGCGCGCCATATCGTCACTACCCTCCACGCCTGGTCCGTTATAGCCTGCGTCGCCAGTAGTGCCTGTGTCGTAGCCACGATACAGGAACAGCGGGTAGTTGGTGCTGCTGCCGTCGGTTGTAGCGTTAGAGTGCGACGAGATGAACATGTCGAAGTTGCCTTCCTCCACCTCCTCGCATATCTCGGCCAGTGGCTTGTTGAAGTTTTCTTCGGGATCATATTCGCTGTTGGGGGTAGTGTAAGGCCAAGGACCGTTAGCCTCACGCGACATAACTATGTTCTCGCTATGCACACCTATCGATTTAAGATAATTCTTGATGGCAAATGCGCGTGGCAGCGTGCCACGTCCCTCATAGAATCCAAGTGTATCGGTATCAATCCAAGTGGTGCCCTCGGGGTTGAGTTGGCCTGTGTGTGGGTGTCCGATTGTAGCCATTGGGCGGTCGTTGGCGCCGTAGCTGCCGTGGCCAGGGTTCAAATAAATGCGGAACTCATCGGTGGTCTTTGCCTGAAGCGAGAAACCAACTACTAGAGCTGTTGCTAAAAGTATTATTTTTTTCATGATTCAGTTCCTCCATTTATTTAAGGTTAATAATATAAGCCTCACCAGTAGGGGTGGAGAACGCAATCTTGCCGCTAGCTGGCAATGGATACATGGCAACCACATCGTCGCCAGTGAGAGTCTGACTGTTTCCGTTGAGGTCGGCAACTACAATTGAGCCCGAGGTATATACCTCGCCATTGTCGGTGGTTTTCATACCCACAACCATGTCGTTGCTCATCCACTTGGGAGCTTGAAGCTTGCCCAGGCTCACGAGGCCACTGCCGTCGATGTTGCACACATAGGCGCCCTTGCCACTGCAGTAGAAGAGGGCCTTGGTTGCGTCGGGCGACATTGAAGCCCAAATGTAGCGGTGGTTGCCAGCAGGCATAAACTCGGTGGTCTTACCGTTACGAGTGATGTAGAGCTTGAAATTGTTGGTCGAGAGCACTGGTGTGTTCACCTGTGCCTTGCCATTGTCAAGAGCCTTTTTCGACATTTTGCCCTTGTTTACAGCCACTGCGGTGTTGCCATCAATGGCCACGCCTTGCAGGTCGCGGCTGGGCTTCACAAGCTGTTGTTCGGCACCTGTTGCAAGATTTTTGGTCTTCACGGCCTTCATCTGCAAGTGCTTCTTGTTGGTCGACCTCTCACGATAGACAACAGTGCTGCCATCTTGAGAAATCTGTGCATCGTGGCCTGCTCCCTGCGCCTGGGTAATCACCTGAGTGGCGCCTGTAGCCAGGTCAAATTTAGTGAGTCCACAGTTGTAGTCGGTTGTCATCAGGATGTAGTCACCCTGGGGACTGATGGCTGCAACTTTACTGGCGGCATTCTCGGGAATGTTCACCTTGTCGATTGAGGTTACATTCACAAGTTGTGCCATCCCACTAAAAGACACGCATAATGCTAAAGCTAATAAAACTTTTTTCATAAATGCTTAGTTTTTTAGTTAGACAAAAAGTTAATTATGGTAATGAAATAATCATTTACTCTATCATTTATTATAAATCTCAAATTATTTGCGCCAAAATTATTAAAAAATATTGAAACTTCCAAAAAAACTTTTCAACATCCCAATCTTTACCTTACAAATTGTAATTACCATCCCCTATGCAAAAACACTGTCCCGCCCTTGCATGGGTTGGGACAGTGTTGAACATTCGTCAGTTAAAGTCGCTCGATTACGGACACGTGGTGAGTGAGTTGGAGCAAATCCTGTCGATAAGCATCCAGCCAGTGTATCGGCCATCGTCGGTCACTACTTTTACCCATTTGCCACTCACTGCAAGTGGGTGCAGGAGTATCGAGCCCGTGTGGCTCACTTTCACACGTTTTGCCTTGTTTGAGGGCTTAGTTCTAAGGAAATTCTCCTGTTCTCCGGCCACACCAAACGCCACTATCGAGCTGTGAATCCAATAGCCAGTTTTTGATCCGTGGAGCTTGATTTCTTGATTTTCTTCGGCCTCATATATACTTTCCTCTATCTTCCACCAGCCGTTTTTGACCTTACACAATAAAACTTCATAGGAGCCCTTGTCGGTGGGCAGAGTCATAGCCACCTTGGCATTAGCTCGGGGGGCAGTTCGGATATTGGTCACGGGGCCTTTTGAATCAATAATATAGGCAGGCACTGCATTTTGTGCGACAGCCACCACTGGCAGCAAGAGTGCCGCAGCTAGCAACAATAAGATTTTTTTCATCATAACTATAGTTTTTTTTGAATGAACATTCTTTAATTCTACAAAAGTAATATTTCCCCTTGCATTCTCAAAAAAAATCAAATGTTTTTTAAGCAAATGCCAAAAAAAGTAACTGATTTTTGATTAATTGGGCTGCACCTCGGCATAAAAAATAAAAAACTTCGTCTATTATTTGGTATTTCACTCAGCTTGCACTAATTTTACAACTTTGAAAAACAATATTAACCATTATTATAACCGATTACTCTATGACTCGATTAACACGACTGAATGTCACTATTGCGTTGCTCATGTTTTTGGGCCTTGCAGCGCAGGCTGCTACTTACACTGTGCCTAAGCATGAGTTTCGTTCGGCATGGGTGGCGACCGTGTGGTGCCTTGATTGGCCCGAGACACAAGCCTATGGCACTAATGCCGAGCTGAAGCAGAAGGCTCAGCTTGACCGAATGCTCGACTCGCTTAAGCGCAACAACTTCAATGCCATTAATTTTCAGGTTCGCTCAATGTGCGACGCAATGTATGAGTCGAGCTACGAGCCTTGGTCAAGTTACCTCACTGGCACTCGTGGCCAAGTGCCCACTTGGGATCCGCTGGCCTATGCCGTCGAGGGTTGCCACCAGCGAGGTATGGAATGCCACGCATGGATTAATCCCTATCGCTATAGCAGTAACGGTATTGACCAGTGGGACGCAGCCGGTAACCCACAGGACATTGCTTTGCGCCAGAGTGGACTCCTGCTGAGTGCTGGCAACTATGTTGTGCTTGATCCTGCCCGTGATGAGACTGTGGAGCGCATTGTGAACGTGTGCCAGGAGATTATCACAAAATATGACGTGGACGGTATCCTCTATGACGACTACTTTTACCCCGACGGCATCAGCGCCGACAGTAATGCCGGCGACTATCAAGAGTGGCTCGACAGCAATGTCGACATGACATTTGGCGACTGGCGCCGTGCCAACGTGAACCGCATGGTGCGCGCCGTCTACAACATGATACAGGCCACAAGGCCCGACATTCGCTTCGGTATCTCGCCTGCCGGTGTGGCGGGAACATCGGCCCCCAACTATGGCTTGCCACATTGCCCGGCAGGAAGCGACTGGCAGTACAGCACCATCTACAGCGATCCGCTGGCATGGCTCAACGAGAAGACAATCGACTACATATCGCCACAAGTGTACTGGAAGATTGGCGCTACTGCCGACTATAGCAAGATTGTGCCATGGTGGAACCAGGTGTGCGACTATTTCGACCGTCAGCTTTTCGTGTCAAACTCCATCTCAGGAATGACTAGCCACAGCACAGAGCTCGACCGTGAGGAATATGCCAACGAGGTGCAGCTCAATCGCGACTACAGCTACGACGATGCTCCAGGTGCCATATTCTACAGCTGCAAGTACTTGTATCGCACCGGCAATAGCGAGGAACTCGCCACCTATCTCAAGCGCAAAGTGTTCACGCGACCAGCGCTGCCACCAGCCATGCCATGGAAACCAGGCACTGACCCAGGTGTGGTCACCAATCTCACAAGCCAGAACCACGTGCTCTCTTGGAACGGCTTTGACAACTACAAATACTCTATCTATGCCGTGCCTAATGGTGTGGATCCATCACAGTTTGCCAAGGATGCCGAGTCGCTACTAGATGTTAGCTACTCCACCAGTTTCACAATTCCCGAAAACGCACGCTTTGGCTATTACTATGCCGTGTGTCCCGTCGACCGCATGGACAACGAGTTTGAACCCGCATTCCTCATCCCTCCTGCCGACCAGCATCTCGACGCACCGGTGCTCCTCTCGCCCGAGAATGGCAGCCTCGTCCCTGACCCATTCATCATGAGTTGGGAAGCTGTGCCAAACGCTCAAGGCTACATGATTGAGTTGGCTACCAATGAGGATTTCAGCGATGTGAAACGTCAAACAACAACCAATACAAGCATCTCGTCGAGTGCATTTGGCGAGTTCCTGCCACGCAACTACTACTGGCGTGTGCGAGCTTGTGCCGAGGGATATACCGACGGCATTAGCGAAACCCGAATGTGCACACCACAGGTATTCACCATCATCAATCCTGAGAACGGCCAGGACAATGTGCATCCGTCGTTCACTGCCGAGTGGCTCACTGGCGGTTCTAATGCCAAGGCAACCCTCGAGATTGCTAGCGACGACGCGTTCGCCAATATTGTGTTCAGTGGCACGTCATCGACAGGCTCACTTGAGATTCCCAAATATACTCTCATGCCAGGCACCTATTATTACATGCGTGTGCACATGATCGACAACGGCAACTATCGCGTGACGGGCACCGTTACCTTCAAGACGGCCTATCTTGTGGCGACTCCGCCAGCGTTTGCAATACCAACGGATGGAGGCACGCTCTACAGTGACCAGTATGTAACCGTTGAGCGCCAGGAGGCTGCCGTGAGTTACACCATCGAGATTTCGACCAGCGCCACCACATGGGGACGCACGCGCTTTGTTGAGACTGTGAGAGATTTCGCCTATCACACCACTTTGCCTGCCGGCTCTATCAAGGTCAACAACAAGCTAATGGAGGACGGACACACCTATTATGCCCGTGCCCGCGCCAGCTATAACACCGAGAGCGGTGCTGCTAACACCGATTACTGCGAGCCCATCGCCTTTGTCTACAATAGTGGCACTGCACCACAGCTGCCAGTGGGCGATGTGAATGGAGACGGTCACGTTTCTAGCGTTGATGTGACAATCCTTTACAACTATTTGCTCAACAGCGACACAAGCAACATCGTCAACGGCGATGTTGACGGCGACGGTTCTATCACCGCGGGCGATATTACAGTGATTTACAATATCCTGTTAGGGGGCTAACCGTTTTTATTGACAGGAACTGGTGATTAGTTTTTCTAGGAACTATCAGAATAAAAAACAAGGCACGCTTTAAAATGCGTGCCTTGCTGTTTTTGGATTAGGTTCTCGTTAGCGAGAGATCAGCTTAATTACATGGGCTCCCACATGATGTTCCAGATTGCGAAGCGGTCTTTGTTACCGGTGCTATTAGAAGACACGCCGTTGCTCTGGATTTTAATCATCACATCGCAGTTAATGTCGAGCTCTGCATTGTAGTTGTAGGCCGTGAGCTTGGTAGCACTAGGATCATGCACATTAATCCTCTTGCTGGTGATCTCAACAGGATTGCCCTGAGTCATGTCGTAGAAATATATGGTGAACGACACACCTGGGTCGGTGAGCACATAGCCATAACTGAACGACAGAGTCTTGATGCCACCCTTAATAACTGGTGAGTAAAGGACTCCCATTGGATTTCCTTGAGGACTATCCAATTTACCATTCAGGTGAACTGCATGAGCCCAACGGTCGCTACCATCGGCCTTCTTGCCAATCATAGAATAAACTGGAGCTGCATCGGTGGGACCACCCTTGAGCAGACCGGCATTGACAGCTCGCCATCCCTTGGCCGAAGTCCACTCGGCAAATTGGCTCTGTGATGTTGGATTACCGTCATTCATTGTCTCGAAGTCGTCGATGGTTTGAAGCAGAGCCTTACCACCAAACTTGACGTTGTCGATTTGCCAAGTGGTGTAATTTGACTGCTGTTGTGACTTATAGCAGAAACCAATGCAATAAGTTCCATCATACTGACTTAAGTCGATAACCCCCGAGCTAATGAAGTCGGATTGTCCACCATCGGCAGCAGTTGCCAAAGTGGGCTCAAGCTTAATGAGTTCAGCTGTGGTTGGGTCGTTGGTGCTCATCAGGTAAACCTCGATTGGATCGGTGCCACGATAATAACGAACCTTGTTCATGAAGCTGAACTCCTTGCGTCCGGCATTCTTGATGTCGAGGGCTGGGGTGATGAGCCAAGCCTCAAATGGAGGCTGCTTGCCAGTGTAGCCCGTAACTGCAGCATACTTGTTACTGTCAAATTCATCAATATACCAGTCTTTATCACCACTAGTCTTCATGAGTCGCCATCCATCGGGCATAGAACCATTCTTATTGCAGCTTTCAAAGTCTTCATAAAGCTCAGTTACACCACCAGTCATGATTGAGAGCTTGTACTCCTCAATTGAACCGGTGTTATCGGTAATACCTGCCATTTCCATGAATGTGGCAAGAGTACCCTTAACCCAGATTTGAGTGCCAAGAAGCTCGGGGAAGTCCTTCAAGCTTGCGTCGCGGCGGAAGCTTGAGCCTTGTGGCAGAGCTACAGCAATACACTTGCTGTAATCACGCACATCGGCACTAGGAGCTATCACGAGAGTGTTGTCGAGAGTAGTGGGAGCTTCCCATTCAATGTCGCCATTGCCAGTAACTTGTGTCACGCCTGGAGCTATCGCACCCACGATGTAACCAGTTACCCAACCTTTCTTGCCAGAGTTCTGGAGTTCAATAGCCTCGGGCACTGTCCATGGATCACTGAAGTAGCCCTTGGTGTCGTTGTCGAAGCCAATGCAGTCGTTGGTGTCGCGCAGATACAGTCCCCACTTGTCGCTACCTGTCATGTAAAGAATACCTTGCACGTCGCCCTTGCCCAGAGGCAGTGGGTCGCCGCGGAAGTTGGCATAGTTGCTGTTGTTAACTCCCAGCACGTTGCCTTCCTCGTCCTTGATGTTGCGAGTGGTTGACGAAGAACTCTCGCTGTAGGTGAGCACGCCATCGGCACCTTCCCACTCCACGTTGCGGATAATAACGAATTGTCCTTGATACTTGAGTTGAGTCTCGGCGTCGCTGTGTCCCACAACATCGCCAATCTCAACCTCCACAGGCTTAATTTTGTCGAGGTTGGGCAGGCCTTCGAGCTCGGCATGCTCCTTAAACTGATCGAGAGTCATGCGGCCAGCCTCCCACACGCTTTGTGCAGCATACCATTCGGGCTTGCCGATGAGGTATTCTCCGTTGTACTTACCAATCCAGAAATCTTTCATGCTAATGACGATTTCCTGGCCCACACGGTAAGTGTTGCAAATGCTGTTAGCATCAATAGAGATGCCTAGACCGCCAGTCTCGTCCTGAATGTAGAGGTGCTTGTAGATGTTGCCCTCCTCATCGCTACTGGTCACCCATCCGTGGATGTAGGTGTCCTCTTTGCAGGTGTCGATAAAGTTACGACCGTCCTGCCAGTATTTAGCCTTGAACTCGGCTATTGTCATGTTGGCTTGATGCTCGGCGTGAGGCACCACCATGGGTGGAGTGTCGAAGTCTTCGTTACATCCCACAGCCACGAGCATGAGCAACAATGCATTTAGGAATAAATTAAAACGTTTCATAGTGTATATCTTATTTTTGATTATTTCAATATATAATAAATGTGTTTCATTAGAATCTCACTCCCACATTCAAGTACATGCGGAATCCTTGTGCATAGTAGTACTTGTTGGGGAACTTGGCTGTGGTGTAGTTCTTGTAGTCGAAACGGCCTTGCTGGTAGCCACCAGTCTGGATGTTGGTGTTATTTAGAAGGTTGTTAAGACTCAAGTTCAAGTTAAGCGACGAAGAACGAGAAAGGTAAATGACCTTACCAATGCTCATGTTGATAATGAGCGCCTCGTTGAGCTTCTCCTGCTTGCCAATGTCTTGCATCATTTGAATAAGCTCCTGCTCGCTGTTGGCCACGGTGTAGAGCTCGGGAAGCACCTCATGACGAATGGGCGAGAGGTCAACATAAGAGCGATTCATCCACACACCGTTGATTTCGAAGAACCACATGTTGGGAGCGCTCCAGTTGATGCCAAGGCTGTAAGCCTCCTGTGGAGTGCCGCTCACATAGAAGTTCTTAAGGTAAACGGTCTGGGTCACATCGGCAACCGAACCGTTCTCAAAGCTACGAGTTCCGAGTGGACGATTCTTATACTGGTAACGAGCAATTGTTGCTGCGGCATTGAGTGTGAGTGATGGAGTAAGCTTGTAGGCAGCGCCAATCTCAACACCCTTATGCTCCTTCTGAACACCAGTGAGCGCGTAGTTCACGAAGGTGCTATTATAGTCGTCGTAGAAAGACGTTCTCTCGGTCATATCCCAGAACTCGGTCCAGAAACCGGTGATAGAACCCATGAAACGACGGTAGTTCCATACATAGCCTAAATCGCCCGAGAGGATGCGCGCACTCTTGAGGTCGGTGATAACGTCGTCCTTGATGCGTGGCGAGATGTAGGCATTATAGTATTCTGGTGCACGAGTGCCATAGTAGGCGTGTGCCTGGATGTTGTTGCGTCCGTCAATCTTGTAGATGACACCAGCCTTGAAGGCATAGTTGATGAAACTGTGGCTCTCGCCCTTGCCCAGAGAATTCTCGGGGGCACGTCCGTTGCGCATTTTACCGTCGCGCTGGAATGAGGTTGCGCTCAGTTGTGCTCCATAGTTGATGTCAAATTTCTTGAGATTGATCACATTTTGCAACCACAATCTTCCAGTAATAGAATTGATGTTGTAGTCATAACCGAATCGGTCACCCTCGAGGATGCGGCGATTGGGATTATCGACATCGTTTTGCAGAATGTCGGCATCGCCGGGGAAGTCGCGCTCAGCAAACTGGTCCACGTCGAGCCAGTAACGTCCGCCGAGCAGGTCCTTCATAGTCTTGTAGTAAGACGAGCGGCTGTAGTTAGCTCCCACACCACCTTGCAGAGTAAGAGTCTCGGTAAGGCGCTTGTTGAGGTTGCTGTTAAGCATCCAGTTAAACTGGTTGCTGTGACGTTTCTCCACCACATAGGTAGAACCCTTTTCTTCGCCGCCTTGATCAAACTGGTAGTTATTGAGATAATTCACCTGATACATCTCGGCCCAATTGAGCTGACGCTTCTCTTCCATGTTGAGCCACTCCCACTCAAAGAGATCGGCGGTCTCAGGACTTGTGGTGCGGTAGTAAGAAGGCAGATAGCGGTAGTAGTCGGGACGTGGGTCTCGCGCGTTATACCAGTTTAAAGCACTTGATGCATAAAACGACTTGTGGAACGCCAGGCCGGTAATGAGCGAGGTCCCTGTGTTAGGTGTCCATGTCCAGCTCAAGATGGCAGTTGGGTCGAACGAATTAACGACCTTAGCATTGCGCTTCTTGCCCTCTTGCCATCCCCAGTTCACATTGTAGAGATTGCTGCCTGCAAGGCTATAGGCCTCGTCAAATGTGGCTGCATTGCTGGCGCGCTTAGTGGGTGCACCAAACAATGTGAGTGATACCGAATGCTGGGAGTTAAACACCTTCTCCAGAGACAGGAAAGCACCCCAACTATTGTAGAACGAGCCTGGGATGATGCCCTCGCCCGCATAGCGTGCTATGGCGCTCAAGGTCATTGCCCAACCGTGCTTGTTGAGGCCCGTGCTGTAGGTTATCATTCCACGCCAGCGATAGTTGCTGTTGGTATAGGCTATGCTTCCTCTGAAGCCGGGAGCATAGTCTTTAGCGTTAGTGAAAATGTTGGTCGCGCCACCAATGTCGCCAAAGCCAAAGCTTACAGGCTCCGTGGCATATCCCACACTGCGACTCTTGAACGCTTGGTTCATACCGCCAATCATTGAGTAGTTAAACCTGCCTCGTGCGGCATCGTTGAAGTTGATGCCATTGATGTAGGTTTGACTGTACTCGTTGTTGTAACCACGAATGCGGAAGCGCATCGTGCTGAAGTTGTAGTTGGTAGCCTTGTAGTAGGGGTTGTCGGTGGCTCCGGTGAGCGCCCCCACTTGCTGTGCATTACCTTCCTCGTCCTCGAGCATCGACTCAGTAAGAACGATATCGGCATTCTCCTCATTCTCATCGGCTTGCTCCGACGAGGTGGGAGCAATGACGATGGTTCCCAGGTCGTCGATGCCATTTAGCAGTTCCACGTCTCTGAACAGGTCGCGATATCCGTAGCAGAATATCATCATCCTGTCCTTTCCTGGTTTGGCATCGGTGATAACAAAGTCGCCATTAGGCCCGGTGATGGCACTGGCACCCGACTCGTCGAGCACTACAGTAGCCCCCACAACGGGCGCGTGGGTCCTTGAGTCAACCACGATACCCCGTAACCCCGATTGAGCCATTACGTTCAGGCTCAAAAAGAGCGAAAGTAGCAAAAATAGTTTAAGTCTCATAGAAAGTATTGATTAGTTATAATAGTTTTTTCAATTAACTGAGTTAACCAAAAAAAGGTTAATAATAATTACATTGGTAAAGAAAATCATATATAAAGTTTTCAAAGTTACAACATTTTTTCGAGATTTGGCATATAATTCTCATAACTTTTTATTTTTTTTCTTGCGAAAAAATGAATTGTTGTATATTTCTGTGAATAAAAACTATTTTTTATTCTTGGTTTC
The DNA here is from genome assembly GCA_902762385.1 of uncultured Bacteroidales bacterium. Lineage (GTDB taxonomy): Bacteria > Bacteroidota > Bacteroidia > Bacteroidales > Muribaculaceae > Sodaliphilus. The sequence continues at coordinate 84,039 of CACWNQ010000004.1, forward strand.
TTAATAATTTTCGTTATATTTGCAATCGGAACAAATTTTATTAACTATAAAACCTTTAAATATTATGATTAGAAAATCAATATTCACGACAATTCTCGCGATGACTATAGCCCTCACTGGGTGTGGGCTTGGTAATATGATGGACCAAGGCGGCACTTCTGCAACTGGCTCTGGTGGCGGCTTGGGTGGAGTGCTTGGTAGTGTGCTGGGTGGAGTTGTTAATGCTAACACAGCCGGTGGACTTCTCGACATGGTGATAGGTCACGTGAAACTCGACCAGAGGGAGCTGGTGGGAACATGGGTATACAGCGAGCCAGGTTGCGCTTTCACAAGCGAGAACCTCTTAGCTAAGGCTGGTGGTTCGGTTGCTGCCACTCAGGTCAAGCAAAGGTTGGCCACTGTTTATAATTCAGTGGGCATTGCAAGTAACAATACTTATTTTGCGTTTGATCAGAATGGTAGGTTTGAGGCTAAGGTCAGGGGCATTCCTTTGAGTGGGACTTATACCTTTGAACCTAATAATAGCAAGATTAACCTTAAGACCACACTTTTCACAATACCTGCTTTTGTCACTCGCACCACTAACGGTCTCTCGCTCACAATGGAATCAAAGAAACTGCTAAATGTGCTGCAGACTGTTACCGCTATCACTGGTAATAGCACTCTCTCGACCGTTGGCGAGCTGAGCAAGAACTTCGACGGTGTGCGCATGGGTTTTGATGTGGTGAGATATCAGTAATTAGTTATTCTTAAAGAAAAACTGAAAGTGAAAATGAGCAGAGCTATATGAATTCCTGCTCATTTCTCACTGTTACAACACAGTAAAAACAGAATAATGTCATTTTCTCACATTGATTTAAGATTTGCAAAAACTTTAAAATAAACGAACTATTTATTGTCAACTTAAAACAAAAATCATTAAAACAAAGAATTATGGCAAAAAAGACACTTTTTTCATTAGTTTTGGCTTCGACACTGATGCTGAGTAGTTGCATGAGCTCAGGTGGTCTTTTAGGCAATGTGCTTGGTGGCGGAACTACTGCTAACACCACCGGGAGCGTGCTAGGCAGTGTACTCGGTAGCGTGCTTGGCGGCATGGCGAATAATGGTGGCGGCATGCTTGGTGGTGTCCTTGGTGGCACAATGCTCACCGACAATACATCCACCAATTTGAACGACATGGTCATTGGAAACACTAGACTCAACCAGACTGAACTCGTTGGCACTTGGGTGTATGCTCAACCAGGTTGTGCATTCACTAGTCAGAACCTACTTGCCAAGGCAGGGGGTGCTGCAGCAGCCAATCAGGTAAAGCAGAAATTAAGTTCTTCTTACAGTTCATTGGGCTTCGCCAGCAACAACACAGGTTTCGCTTTTGACAAGAATGGAAATTTCGAGGCAGTGCTTAATGGTCTGCCATTAAATGGAACTTACACCTTCGATCCCAGCACGGGAAAACTCAACATGAAGACCAAAGTTGGTACCATAGCCTCTTTCGTGACACGCAACGCCCGTGGTTTGTCAATCACAATGGAGTCGAAAATGTTAATGAGCGTTCTTCAAGCTCTCAACAATGTGAAGAGCAACAGTGCTATCACAGCCATTGGCAATGTGAGCAAGCAATTCGACGGTGTGCGCATGGGTTTTGATGTGGTGAAATATCAGTAATCGCATTCAAGATCATCGAGGTACTCTCGTAAATAAAAGAGCAAGGCATCATTATGGTTTTGATGTCTTGCTCTTTTTTGTTAGGTTAAATGACTTACTTAGAAATCTCTTTGAGAATTTCTTTGGCATCTTTTCCGTCACGGCCTCCTTTCTTGGCAGCTTCTTCTAGCAGCTCTATTACATTGTCGTCTTGACTGGCTGCCTTTTTGAACCACTCAGCGGCTTTCTTGAGGTCTTTTTTCACGCCCTCACCGTTGGCATACGAACTGCCAAGGTTGAACTGTGCCACAGCATCGCCCTGAACAGCGGCTTTCTCATACCATTCAACGGCAATCTTGCTGTCGTGAGGTACTCCCTTGCCCTCGTCGTAGCAAATGCCCAGGCACCTTTGTCCAACGGCATTGCCTTGCATTGCTGCCTTGCGAAACCAAAATGCAGCTTGGTTGTAGTCGACTTGCAGTCCGTCGCCATTGTAGTAGCAATTGCCTAGGCTACATTGAGCCATGGCGTCGCCTTGATCGGCGGCTTTACGGTACCAGTGCGCTGCCTTGGCGAAATCTTGATTTACGCCGTTGCCACTGTCGTAAATGTCGCCCAGGTTAAATTGTGCTATTACATTGCCTTGCTGCGCGGCCTTGGTGTACCAGTGTATTGCCTTGGTTATGTCTTTTGGAGCCCCTTCACCCTCTTGGTAACTGTGAGCAAGCATGAGTTGGGCTTTGTCGTCACCTTTAATTGCCTGAATATAATACTCTCGAGTCTTGCCGGTTAGGTCGGCAGGAATTTTTGTGTTTGCCTTTTTCTTGGCCTCAACATTACCGGCAAAAATCAGTGATAACACCAATATCGACAAAAATTGCTTGAAAACGATTCGTTTCATATTTTTATTTAAGGATTTAGCACCCGCTCGAAGGGGTGCAAGGTTAAACATTTTCATTTTTTATAACTTTGCAAAGTTAATCAAAAAAATCAATAATGCAAAATTCTAATTCGTTTTGCTATGGCTCATAACTATTTTTATTTAACTACTATCAGTGAAAGTCTTGCATGATTGAACTTTTATCACTAACTTTGGTGCCTGAACTCTGAAAATTACAACATAAAGAACAAATAAAACCATGATGAAAAGAGTGCTCATTATGATTACTGTGCTGGCTGCTGCATTTAGCGCCATGGCACAGATTGAACGGCCAAAGTTGGTCGTGGGGGTAGTTGTTGACCAAATGCGATGGGACTATCTTTACTATTATTATGAGGATTACGGCAATGAGGGAATCAAGCGCCTGTTGCGTGAAGGATATTCGTGCGAGAACACGATGATAAACTATGTACCCACGGTTACCGCAGTGGGTCACACGAGTCTTTACACTGGCTCTGTGCCATTTTTCCACGGCATTGCCGGCAACAGTTTCATGATTAATGGCAAGCGTGTGTCGAGCACCGACGATAATAGTGTGGATGGTGTGGGCACCGATAGCAAGGCGGGCCAGAATTCGCCTCGCAATCTGCTCTCCACAACTATTGGCGACGAGCTCAAGCAGGCATTCGACTTTGAGTGTAAGGTAATGAGTGTTGCTATCAAGCCACGTGCGTCAATACTTCCAGCAGGGCATAGCGCCGATGCCGCCTACTGGTGGGATAGCGAGGTGGGACATTTCGTCACCAGCACTTACTATATGGACCGCCTGCCTAGTTGGGTAGAGAAATTTAACCGTAAATATAACACCGAGCCTAAGTTTGACCTAAATACTAGCAATGAGGGCGTGACTTACACCTTCCGCATGGCCGAGGCTATCCTTGAGAACGAGAAATTGGGCCGTGGCAAATACACCGACATGTTGTGTGTGAGCGTTTCTTCGACCGACGCTATAGGACACACCTATAGTACTCGTGGTCGTGAGAACTATGAGGTATACATGCAACTCGACAAGGAACTGGCACATTTCTTCAAGGAACTAGACAAGCAGGTGGGACGTGGCAATTATCTGCTCTTCCTGAGTGCCGACCATGGTGGGGCACATAACCCTAACTTCATGAAGGAGCATGGTCAGCCTGCAGGAGGTTGGGACTCAAGCACGGCTCGCAAGTCGATGAATGCTGCAATCTATGAGGCATGTGGAGTGCCTGGCGCAATCAAGAACATAAGTGACTATCGCATCTATCTTGATCACAACGCTATTGATAGCGCAGGAGCCGATGTTAATCAGGTAAAGAAGGTGGCCCTCGATGTGCTGTCGCATGAGAAAGAGCTCGTGTGTGCAGTCGATTACGATAAGGTGCAGGAGGCGAGCATCCCCGACATTCTCAAGCAACGGCTCATCAACGGCTATCACCGTGGACGCAGTGGCGACATTGTGGTAATGACTCAAGCTGGATACTTGCCATTCAAGGTGAAGAGCGATTACAAAGGCACTACTCATGGTTCGTGGAATCCTTACGACAGCCACATCCCACTAGTGTTCATGGGATGGCATGTGCCACATGGTAATACAACAAAACCCACAAGGATTGTTGACTTGGCAGCAACCATTTGTGCCATGCTGCACATTCAAATGCCAAATGCCTGTGTGGGCGACCCAATAACTTTTGACGTGCCTATTCGTCAGTAATAAATCTTTATTTTTTAATTTAGATGTCATATATGCTTTCTATCTTGGTAAGGAAAATAAAATGTGCAGGGTTGTTGCTCGCGGTAATTGCTGCCACGAGTAGCGTTGTTGCCTATGCCGATAGCTATATATCAGGCAATGATGTGCCTAATCCCGTTGCTTATCTTCCTCCACCACCCGACTCCACGATGATAATGCGCAATGGCGACTATGCCCGATGGATTTGGGGCAAGACCATTCGTAACACGGCACGAGGTGAGATGGCTAGTGGCGATTCTAAATATGGAACTGCTCGCACGAGTGTGATATTTGGCGAGATTCTCGGCATCGAAATCACAGCTTCCACAACACCAGCAATCTACCGATTCATGATGAGAGCAGGCGAAACTGGTGCTGCAGGCGTCTCGAAAATGAAACATGCCTATTTTCGCAAACGCCCATTTGTGCTCATGGTTGAGCAAACTTGGGGGGCGCACGATTCCTATAGTGAACTGGCCCCCAACAGTTCTTACCCATCGTCGCACACCGGTAACGGATGGGGGGCAGCACTTGCGTTGGCCGAGATGGCTCCGCACTTGCAGGATTCGATATTATGGCGTGGCTACCAGTACGGTGTAAGTCGTGTTATTGTGGGAGCGCATTGGATGAGCGATGTGAATGCGGCATTTTTGTGTGCTACCGCAGCTATATCACGTGCACGCCTCACCCCAGAATACCAGGCTGACCTAGAGGCTGCCAAGCAAGAGTACATGCAGATCAAGGGCATTAGCGAGGAAGAACGAAATCCCAACATTTATCCATCGGCACTCACGATTCTAGATGCGCCCGCAATGGACGATTCCTATTTATATTATGGAGAAGTGGGCACATACTGGAAGGCGAAGGAAGAGCGCAATACAGTGCGTGGCACTCAGGCTGTTGCCGACGCCAATCTGAGCGACGACGCCATCCTGGCTGGTTTTGCGCCTTGTTTCGATATCACAGTGTCGTCCGATTCCACACCAAACATAGTGTCGTTGATGAAGAACCTTAAGCTCCTGCTAGGTTTACATGCAGCGTCGATGAAGGACTTTTGGTTCCGTAGCCGACCCTATGTGCAGCTTGGCGACACCACTATGGTGCCAGGCGAAGAACAAGAGTACTATGACGAGTCGTCTTATCCCTCGGGACATGCATTGATAGGCTGGGGACTTGCCATGACTCTTGCCGAGGTGATGCCCGAGTGCCAGAATGCAATCCTCAAGCGTGGATATGACTTTGGCTGGAGCCGTGTGATTGCTGGTTTTCATTATCCTGGCGATGTTCAAGCAGGATGGATCATGGCCTCGAGCTTGATGACAAAAATGCATAATGATGCCTATTTCAACAGTATGCTTGATGCCGCTAAGCAGGAATATGCCGAGATAAAAGCCCAGCAAGACTCTGCCGCTACAATGATGGCGGCGCAACAGTTGTCGTACCTGCCACTGCCGCCCGACTCGTTGGCTGTGGGCTTTGCAGGTGATTTCTACCACTGGATTTGGGGCAAGCAACAACGAGACACTGAGCTTGGAGAGCTGGCTGCTCAAGATTCAGGGTGTTGTGACATTAATCAAATGTGCGACATTTTTAGTAACGTCCTGGAAATTGACATCAGTGCGACACCTGCCATCTACAGCTTCATCAGTCATGCTGCCGAGGCGGCCCAGGGTCGTGCAGGCGAGATAAGTGAAAACTCTCCACGCAAGCGACCCTATGTGCTAATGAACGAGCAGCCTTGGGGCGTGAATAGCTCGCAGCAAAGCGAGAGTGAATCATCATCTCACCCGTCAATTCATGCTGCCAAGACATGGACGGTGGCACTGGCGCTGGCTCAGCTGGCACCTAACAAGCAAGATACTATCCTGAAAAGGGCATTTCAATGCGCAGGCAGTGGGGTAATTACTGGTGAAAGTTGGCAAACTGATATCGATGCTGGCCTAGTTGTGGCAGGCGAAGTGATATGTCAACTCTTTGCATCAAGAGATTATGGCAATCTTTTCAACGCTGCTCGCAACGAGTATATGCAGGTAACAGGGCTAACCGATGAGAATCTCACGGCATCCTACATCTCGATGATCGACTTACTGGGCACACCACTCGATAAGGACAACGTGCTGTATGCAGCCGATGCCGAGGCTTACTGGCATACCAAATCACTGCGCCCCACCGAGCGCGGGGTGCTTGCCGAAGCCGATGCGGCGCTCACCGAAGCCTATCTTATTGACATGTTTAATGCATGCACGCCAGCTATTGAGATTTCAGAGGAAAACACTCCTTCCATTGTCTATTTTTTCAGAACGCTCCAGCTTATACTCAACTCCCGGGCCACGAGTTTAAAGGGCAGCACCTCCCGCCGTGTTAGACCTTACAGGATGCTCCAGAAAACCACTCAATTCACTCAAGAGGAGCGCCAGCTCTATTCCGAGTCGTCTTATCCTTCACGACATGCATTGATAGGGTGGGGACTTGCCATGGCTCTAGCCGAGGTGATGCCCGATTACCGTCAGGCAATTCTCAAGCGTGCGTTTGACTACGGCGAGAGTCGCATCATTAAGGGCATGTGTTACTCGAGCGACATCACGGCGGCAAGAATTATGGCAATGTGCGACATTATCAAGCTTCACAACGACACTGTATTCAGTGTTCCGCTCGATAGCGCCAAAGCCGAATATAGGCAAAAACGATTAGGCGACGTGAATGGCGATGGCCAAGTTACAAGCTTCGACATCACGGTTCTTTACAGCTATCTGCTCACTGGCGACGACAGTTCAATAGTGTTTGGCGATCAAGATGGCGACGGCATTATAACCACTAGCGATATTACCACGGTCTATAGTATCCTACTCGGTCCCACTCCTTGAACGGCTTGGTGGCAAGACCTAAGGGTGACCGATGCGGTTCAAGAAATGCTTGCGAACATCGGTCCAGTGATAGTAAGGCGCAATGTCGGTGTCAATGGGCAGGGTTGCCTCGTGTTCGTTGAGCAGTATTTTGACCAAGATGTCATCGCTGCCTGGTTTGCGATAATACACCATCTGGATGTTGGCGGCCATTGGAAACACCTCATAGGAGCGCCAGTGCTCGGCGAGAGTCTCTAGTTGGGTGGTTTCATAATCCATGCCGTTGAGTCCCATCAGGCACACTGTGGGCAGCACAACGCTTTCGTGCCCGAAACGCAGTGTAGCACTGTTGGTCCCACTTGCAATGGCGATGTCGGCAGCTTCTACAAAGTTGAGCAGCAGGTGCCTGTGTGCCAAGGGGCCAGTGTGGTTAGTGAGTGGCGTGTTTCCCGAGTAGACATACCATCGCGCGTTGTTATAGGTCCAAATCAGGGTAGCATCATCGGCGGTAAACACCCCGGTGTAGAGGTCAATGTTCTCGAAATCGTGGTGGCTCTGCATGTTGCTCACCACATCAAAGAGGCGCATCACCAGTGTGAAACTATCGATGCTGTCGCGCACAAATTTCTTGTCGGTGAATAGTCTAGACGTGATTTTGCCGAGTCGCTTGTCGAGTTCCTTCGGGGGAAACAATTTGTCTTTAAACTCGTTAACTGCTGGTCGGGCAGCACGTTGTGCCGCTATTGCCACGGTGTCGCGATAGTTCATGTAGTACATATCGTGCTCGCTGGCATCGGTTGTGATGCGTAGGCGTGGGTTGAGCGACTTGAGCATGTCGGTTTCATTGAGCATCGAGAGGATGCAGCGAATCACAACCGTCGAGCGGGCATCCACATGGGCATCGCCTTGCCACACCTCGGGGAAGTTCTCAACCATGCGGCGCGCTATACCTTGATGTTGCTCGGCACCTATGTCGCTCAGTTCACCCAGTCGCTGGCGCGAAGCCTCAAGCATGTTGCGACATGCTGCCAGCACCTCCTTGCCACGTTGGGTTAGCTTGCCGTTGATCTCGCCTTTTGATAGTTGCTCAACGGGAATGGAATAATCCTTCGGGTCAATCAGCCAGCGGCTTCCGTGACGGCCATAGTGGTTGATGAAAAATGGCGTGTACCCCTTGGGTGCAGGAGTGAGTGTGGGCAGGTTTTTATCGGGATAAGCCTGGTAGTTGTTGGCGCTGATGCGCAGGTCTTTCTCAAATGTCTCACGAGCGATGCTCTGCGCTTGAATACTAGTGGCCACAACCACTACCGCCCATATTAATAAAAAGAAACGTTTCATGCTCTTATAACATTATCAGTTGTGCATTATAAATTCTAAACCAAGAACTAAAAACTAATCACACCGTTGCAGTAATGATTGTTGCCCTTCCTGCTATGTCGAGGCTTCTCACGCATGCTGGCGCCAGCACAGTTTCGCCACGAGCTATGGACACTGACTCGCCGTTGCCACAGTCGATAGTGGCGCTGCCGTCTATACACATCAGGCACAGGAAGGCGTCGTGAGGCATTGCGTGGCGATAGTTCCCGTCGATCATCAAGCGGTCGATGTCGAAGAAAATGCTGCTTATCAGGCGCGTGTTGCCCGCATTGTTAGGGTAGTGACGCAGGCAGTCGCTGCTCACGGTGTAGTCGATGGCGTCGAGGGCAAGCTCGGTGTGAAGCTCACGTGGCTTGCCGTTGCTGTCGATGCGGTCGTAGTCGTACACGCGATAGGTGATGTCGCTTGCCTGCTGAACCTCGAGCAGTAAGTTGCCGGCGCCTATCGAGTGGATGCGCCCTGCAGGCAGGAAAAAGATGTCGCCCTTGTGGGTGGCGTGGCGCGCCAGCACGTCGAGCAGCGTGCCGTTGCGCATGTGTTCGAGATACTCACTCGGGGTGATAGTGCGGCTCATTCCTGCAAGCAGCGAGGCGCCAGGCTCGGCATCGATGATGTACCACATTTCGGTCTTGCCGCTGCAGTCATGGCGGCGGTGTGCAAGAGTATCGTCGGGATGGACTTGGACCGAGAGGTCTTTGCTGGCATCAATGAATTTTACAAGCAGCGGGAACTCGGTGCAGTGCTTGCGCCACACTCTGCCTCCCACCAACTGCTCCTTGTAGTGCTCGATGAGAGTGCGCAGGCTCGTGCCGGCATGCTCACCATGGGCAACGATGCTCTCGCGGCCCTGCAGCCCCGAGATTTCCCAACTCTCGCCCACATTGTGAGAGTCGATTGTCATGCCCTTGAAGGCGGCTATCTTGTCGCCTCCCCACAGCACAGTCTTTAAGTTCAGGTCAAACTTGAAGAGCTGTGGTCGCAATATTTCTCTTCCCCTAGCCATGCTATGCGCTCGGTATATGCTATCAAGGTGCAAAATTAAATGTTTTTCTTTAAATCTGCCTCATAACGCTTCATAATTCTTTGTTCACACTTCTCTTATTTTGTTTTATTGTGTCTTCTTAAATTCACATTAAATTCACAGAATTTGTATTAACAATAAAAAAAACTTAACAATTCAATTTTTAGTAAGAAATATGAAATTATTAGACTAACTTTGCACAGTTTTTTCGAGACAGTTTCGAGATAACCTTTTTTATGACACAAAAAAACAAGAAAATATTATGGTCAATAGTAGGGGCAACAGTGGTTGCTCTGCTGGCGATGTATATGTTTGTCACTCCAGTTCACAACTGGATCAATAGTGTCATAGGCAGGAATGAGCGTGCTTATCCCAAACCAGATAATTCTAGCGAGGTCGAATATGAATATGGAGCACCTGTCGAGAAAATCGAAGGCGAGATTATTGATGTGCCACGCGATTCCATCCTCGACAGCTTGCTAAGGGCCGACACTGCCACCATGGGAGTGGTGAATCCTCTTGATGGGCCAGCACCTGGTCATGTGGAAGGGTTTGGAGAGGGACCGCTGCCACCAGCGCCTAGCGAAGATAATTTGCCAAATAAGGACGGTGATTTGAATGAGGTTGACGAGAAGGAACTTGAGCAACTCGAGCACATGGTCCCCACTCTGGAGGAGATAGTTGAAATCGAGCAGCACACTAGCTCTAATGCTGCTGTAAATAAGAAGATTGTGGCTTGCCGTAGCGCTTTCAACAAGTTGCTCGAGTGCTATCGGGAATACAAGACGGCTCCAAGCCCCAAGCTTAAAGCCGATGGAAAGAAGCAGAAGGATGCCCTGCTCGTGGCTCTGTCGCAACTGATGAAATTGTCGCAGATTAATAACGACGAGGCTGGCATGGAAGAAGCTGCCGACTTGCGACGTGAAGTCAACAAGATGGAGTTCTAAGTAAGAGGTAAGAAGTAAGAAAACACTCAATAATAAAAGTAATGGAAACCAACTTTCTTGATAAGCGATTGACAGGCACAATCAAGGTGCGTAGCGTGATCGCTCTAGTGCTTTCGATACTGGCGATGGCTGCCATATCGTGGATTTATTTCTATCCTAGCGACGTGAACGGCGACGTGCTGCAGCAGAACGACGTGCTGCAAGGAGCAGCCAACGGGCAGGAGGCGAAACTCTATAACGAGAGTCACGATGGCGAGGTGACACGATGGACTAACAGTCTCTTTGGCGGAATGCCCACATTCCAGATTGCACCTAGCTATGAGAGCAACTCGATGATTAATAAGATAGGGCGTGTGCTCACATTGGGATTCCCCGAACCAGTAAGCTGGATTTTCTTGCTTATGCTAGGTTTCTTCATCCTGATGTTGTCGCTCGACATGAAGTGGTACTTGGCTGTGCTTGGCGCAATTGGCTATGCCTTCTCGTCCTATTTCTTCATTATCATCGACGCAGGACACATATGGAAACTGCTAACCTTGTGCTACATTCCACCCACTATAGCAGGTATCATTTGGGCCTATCGGGGCAAGTACTTGCTCGGTGCTGCTGTGGCTGCATTGTTTGCCACGTTGCAGCTCATAAGCAACCATGTGCAGATGACCTATTACTCAATGCTGATTGTTGTGCCACTGGTTGTGGCCTTCCTGGTTATCGCTATCAAGGACAAAAAAATAGGGCAGTGGTGCATCGCCACATGTGCACTTGCAGTTGCTGCCGCTCTGGCGCTGGGAGCCAATGCGTCTAACTTGTATCTCTCCTATAAGTATTCTCAGGAAACCATGCGTGGCGGGCACAGCGAGCTCACTCCACTACCCAGCAACGATGGTGAGCAAAACGTGAGTAGTGAGCCCACCAATGGCGGCTTAAGCAAGGAGTATATCACACAGTGGAGCTACGGCATCGACGAGACCTGGACTCTTATGGTTCCCAATGTGAAGGGTGGCACGAGCATGAAATCGCTTGCCGAGGTTGACGGTGCTGATGAGAAGGCTGCCGACAGCGAACTTGGCGTTCAGGGCATGCAGGCATTCTCACAGTACTTTGGTGACCAGCCGTTCACCAGTGGTCCGGTGTATGTGGGTGCGCTGATTTTCGTGCTGTTCATTCTCAGCCTCTTCGTAGTTAAAGGACCGTTGAAATGGGCTTTGCTTGTTGCAACCATTTTCTCGGTGCTCCTGTCGTGGGGACATAACTTCATGGGATTGACCGATTTCTTCATCGACCACGTGCCCATGTACAATAAGTTCCGAACCGTGTCGAGTATCCTTGTTGTGGCCGAGTTCACGATGCCACTGCTAGCAGTGATGGCCCTCAAGGAAATGTTTACACAAGAAGATTTTTTCACTAAATATGGAAAGTTGACCTATGCTGTATTTGGTGTTTGTGCTCTGTTATGTGTGCTATTTGCAGTGTCACCAGGAATGTTTGGCGGTTCTCCAAGCGAGGAGGAGGCGGCCCGTCTTGCGCAGGCCTTGCAGGGACAAGCAACCCTCGATCAGCTGCCAGGTGTTACGGCAGCAGTCGAAGCTATACGTCACAGCCTTGTGAGTAGCGACGCTTGGCGAAGCTTGCTGGTGATAGTTCTGGGTTTTGCTGTGCTGATGGCTTATAAGTTTCAAAAACTTAACGCAATGGCTGCAGGACTAGTGATAACAGCTATCGTGCTCATCGATATGTATACCGTCAACAAGCGTTATCTCAACGAGGAGCGTTTTGTGAGCCGTGATGACCTTCCCGAGACTACCTTCGAGAAAACTCCTGCCGATGCAATAATTCTTGCCGATACCACTCAGAACTACCGTGTGATGGACCTGCAGGGATTTATGCAGCCACGCTCGAGCTATTTCCACAAGACTGTGGGTGGTTATCATGCTGCTAAGCTCACTCGCTATAACGACCTCATCGAGCGACAAATCTCCAACAACAATATGGCAGTGCTCAATATGCTCAACACTAGGTGGTTTATGATGAACAACGAACAGGCTCAACAGAATCCTGAGGCCCTGGGCAACGCATGGTTTGTCGACTCTCTTACCTATGTAAAGAATGCCGACCAGGAGATGAAGTTCCTCGATGACTTTAACCCAGCAACCTCGGCCGTTGCCGATGCACAGTTCAAGGGCGCTTTGGGCGAAGCTAAACCCACTCAGCCTGGTGACACCATTTATGAAACCACTTACGCTCCCAATAAGCTTACTTACCATGCCCACAGTGCGCAAGGTGGATTGGCTGTGTTCAGTGAGATTTACTTCCCATGGGGATGGAAGGCTACCATCGACGGCAAGGAAGCTAAGATTGGTCGCGTGAACTATGTGCTTCGTGCGATGCAGCTGCCCGCAGGCGACCACACCATAGTATTCACGTTCGATCCTGATGAGGTGCACAAGACCGAGGGAATTGCTAAGACTTCAGTTTATATAATTCTGTTGCTCGTGGTCTTTACACTAGCGTGGTCGATAGGAAATTCTCAGCGCCGCCGCAAGAAAGAGCTAGAACAAGAGCAACAGCAACCGACTGATAAGCAGAAAACGAAAAAATAGCAACTACTTGGGGCGTATAAAGAGATATCGCACGGCGCTGAGCCGTCATCATCGTAGCAAAGGGCATGGCATACATTCGCCCTTTGCTTTCAACTTTGTACGCTTTGTGTTGAGGGAGAAGTTGCCTTACTATTGCTATGAGGATATGGAACAGCTGCGGCAGGCTGTGATTGAATCGTTGCGCGATGTAAAGAGACACCCTCGAGTTGTATCGGTAAAGGGTCTGAAGATGCTCTTTCGCATAACAAACTTTTTTAACCCCACATCTATCTTTCAGGTGGGTTCGAGTTATGGCCTCACAGCAGCAAGTATGATGAATGTAAGTTCTTCTAGTCGCTTATGGCTTTATGACCCAGAACTCAATAGTTATCCTGTTACAGTAGGTGTGCTCATGCCTTACATCGATGATGTGCAATGCTACAATCAACTGGATGTGGCGATGCATGACTATCTTAATAGTCTTTCCAGCAACATTCCTTTTGTCCTGGTCAACTCTATTCCCTTGCCTCAGGATGTGGAACCATTGCAGTCGATGCTGAGCGACATGATTGACACTGGTTGTGTGATTGTGATGCGAAACCTGCATCGAAGCGACGTGATGAAGCAGCTGTGGCTGAATCTGAAAGCCGAGATAAAGTGGGGACAAACATTCACTAACGAGAAAACAGCAATCGTAGTGGCACAACCAAAACTCAATCTTGAGCATTTCTTCCTATGGTTTTGAGTCGGAAAGAATCAAAATGGACTTAAATGGACCAAAAAGGAAACAATACTGGTCTGTTTTGTAAAAACAACGGATTTTTTGTTAAGAAACACTAAATTTTTAAATTTATAGTGAGATTTTTTTTCTTAAATGCATAAATAGTGCTATATTTGCAATGAAAATAACGAAAACATTCATCATTATATAACCATCGTAATTAATACATTCCTTTTTAGTTGTCTGCGTCTGCTTTGTTTGAAAAGCGGGCGTAGGTTTTTTTTATGCTTTATGCATTTAGAATCACATCTTTAGTGATGGTCCACTTTAGTCCAATTATTATATAGATTGTGCGCAAGTTGCGTTTTTTTTGATACAACTTGTTTTTCTCGGTTTTTTTGATGAATTTTGCAACAACTTACTTGTTTATGAGTTTACGGGTCGCTAAAATATTGATTCTCACGATAGCATCGTTCTTTACTGTTATAGCTGCGAGTGCTTCACTCGTGGGTGACACTGTTGAATGTGGTGGCTTGTATTATAAGGTGCTGCCAGGTGATTCAACTTTGTGCCTTATTGCGCCGGCTGGTGGCTATACTGATGAGGCAATTGTGATACCACCCACAGTCACCGTCGAGAAGTCTTATAATGTGACGGCAATTGGTCAACGTGCCCTTGCTGGCAACATGGCGCTCAAACAAGTATCGTTGCCATCCACAATTAGTGAGATGGGCGACGAGGTGTTTGCTGACTGCGACAGCCTAGCTACCGTGTTTTCACATGTGCCCAATGCATTACAGTTGGTGCCTCAATTGCCCGATGGTGTGCGCCTGTGTGTCGACTGTCAATTGGTTGATGCATATTCGCAAGTATGTAATAATGCCTTGACGGTCTTGATCGATGTGAATTCTGAGCCCCGCAGCGCCAACTTGTGCGACGTTAATCGTGATGGTGTGGTAAATGCCTCTGATGTGACAGTGGTTTACAACCACTTGCTTGGTAATGACCAGCATCAAGCAGATGCTAATGGTGATGGTGTAGTGACAGCTGTAGATGTCACGGTTATCTATACTGCATTGCTTAATGGTAACACCAGTGGTGTGGGTGACAAGGGTTACAGCTTTGCCACCTATGAAGAAAGCACTGGCCATGTCGCAGTGAGGATTGATGAGAAAATCCATTTACAGGTGGGCGATGAAGTGTGCTTAGTGGCTCATGACAACGAGAATGCATTAATTGTGGCATCGGGACTTGGCATGATGAAAGGCGCGTTGCCTTGGGGCGAGATAAAAAGCGTTAACGATATTCAGGTGTTCTCGCTCAACAATAAGCATTATAACACTGGTACCACATCTCAAGTGGTTTTGTACTTTGACACAGGCCAGGACACCATATATTATAAAGATGTGCAGGTCGAGGTTGCCCCTCATGTTGTTACCGACACGTTGCGAGTGCTCTCGATAGGCAACAGTTTCTCGCTCGACGCGTTGAGCTATGTGCCTTTTATTATGAAGGCAGTAGCGCCTGAGATTTACCTTAAGTTGGGCGTAATGTATATTGGTGGCGGAAGCCTTGAAAACTTTTGCAACGCTTTAGATACCAATGGTTTTAGATATTATTGGTCCTTTGGTGCAAAACCTTGGGACGAGCGGCTTAATGTATCGATGACAGAGACGATTCAGTCCCAACCGTGGGATGTAATAGTGTTGCAGCAACAATCCAATGCGTCACGCGACTACAGCACCTATCAACCTTACCTCAACCAGCTAATTGGTTGGCTTGATGAACATACAAGTAACAATCATGAGTACGCTTGGCTGATTACACCATCCTATCCCGATGGACTTGATCGATTGGCCCCCGACACTACTAGCGTGCAGATGTTTGAGCGCATTTTGCAATGTGTGAGTAATCTGCAGCAGGACACTGGTATTGAATTGCTGTTGCCTTGCGGAACAGCTATCCAGAATGCTCGTACCACTCCACTCGACTCATTGGGTGATTTTGGACATCTCTTTGATTACCTGCACTTGCAAGACGGCATTCCGTGCCTAATCGAGGCTTATGTAGCTTGTGCTGCACTTCTCGATCGATATGGCTTGAGTAACCGTGTGTGGACCGACACAACATGGATTGACCAGCAGTGGCTTCGTGCCAAGAACATTCAGGAAATCAACGGCTTGCCAGTGGGTATGAGTGAGGAAAGCCGAGCCATTGCCAAGCAATGCGCAATCAAAGCCCTTGAGAATCCATTATCAATAACAACGATTGAATAAAGCACCTTTTAAGATGAATATAATAAAGAGTACATTACTGATAATAATGCTTGTCGCAGCAAGTGTGAGTTGCGGAGCATCGAGTCAACAGGCCAACTCGGGTGACGAAAAAACAGTCAAAAACACAGAACTGCCGCGTAGCACACCTGCTCAGGAAGGCGTTGATGCTATTGCCGTTGGGCAATTTATCGATGCATTAATGGCTGTGCCTGAAACCGACATACATCACATGATGGTGGTGCGCCACGGCAAGGTGATTGCCGAAGCCCATCCCGCACCATTCAAGAAAAATGACGTTCACACACTCTACTCTTGCAGCAAGACATTTACCATGCTCGCCATAGGGATGCTTGTGGATGACGGCAAACTAAGCGTAAACGACAAGGTGATAGACCTCTTGCCCGACAAGGCTCCAAAAGTTAAAAGTCTAGCGCTCAAGAAGATGACAGTGAAGCACTTGCTCACCATGACCGCCGGCATCAAGCCTGCGCTGGAACTCAGGCAGGAGGGTGATGACTGGGCACGCATTTGGCTGGCTCAGCCTGTAACTAGGCTTGGAAGGTTTCAGTATGACTCACTGTGCACCTTCATGCTTGCAGCGATAGTGCAGCGCATCACTGGCAAGACATTGCTGGAGTTCCTCAACGAGCGGTTCTTCCATCCGCTAGGCATCTACGAGGCCGACTGGGAAGAGAGTCCCGACGGCATTAACGTGGGTGGCTGGGGTCTGCGCCTCACAGCCGAGTCGATGGCTAAGGCTGGAGTGTGCGTCATGAACCATGGCAAGTGGGAAGGCAAGCAACTAGTGAGCGCCAAGTGGATTGATGAAGCGTCGAGCAAGCACACTAACTACAGCAAACCAAGCAAAAAGCAAACCGACACCAATCAAGGTTACTGCTACCAGATGTGGCGATGCCTATTGCCTGATGCATTCAGAGCCGATGGTGCCTATGGGCAGTTTATTGTTATGTCGCCAAAGAATGACCTCGTGGTTGTTATTACTGGTGTTTCGAGCAACACTGGCAAGGAGCTTGCCTGTATATGGAACAAGCTTATTCCCGGCGTGAAAGATGCGTCAATGCTTGATGTAGAAGAAAAACAAAAAACGCTCGACGAGAAACTCGCAAAGCTTTCACTTCCACTATTGAAGGGCGAGAAAGGCAACGGTGAGTACACATTCACGCTGAGCCCCAACGCACGTAACTACAAGACTATGCAGTTGAAATTTGACGGCGAAATGTGCAACATGACTCTCACACACACCAATGGCGAGGTTGAGAAATATCAATTTATGCACAATGGTTGGGCACAACAAAGCACTAGCCACGTGCCCCCCTACAACAACGCCGTGGAACCGGTTAACCTCAAGAGAATAGACGGTTTGCGTTGCGATTACACTATAGCAGGAAACTACGCATGGACAAGTGCTAAAACCTTGGTGCTGCGACTTTACTGGACTAACTGGATTGTTCCTAATACGTTTACTATCACTCTAAACGGTAATAGATCGGCAACAATCAGCAATGATGAGGGTTACCCGGGCTTCGCTCCCGAAGAAATTAAAGCTAGCTACTAAAAAATGTTTAATGACTAATGTAGAGTTGGTGAAAGTGGACTCACCTGACTCACTTGACTCACCTGACTCACTTGACTCACCTGACTCACCTGGCTCAGGGGAGAGGGAAGTGTGGAGAGGTGAGAGAGGACTCCGCGTGACTATCATAAACAATTAGACTTGAGGCGCTTCGCTTAAAAATGTGGTGGCAGAATATCAATGATCGCATAGGGATTAGACCCATTGCAAAAATAGTGACTTTCAAATCTCGAGAGCAACATTAAAAAAACACAGCCTAAACCTAAGGAGCGAAGGGAGAAGATTAAAATGTTATACCGTTATTCTTGGTAAAAAAGTCAAAAAGATTTGGTAAATTGCCAATTTTGTGGTAAATTTGCCACAAATAATTGTATTACTATGGATAACAATGGAGTAGCGGAACGTATTAAGTTCTTAATGAAAGAGTTGAATTACCGTCAGGTGGATTTTGCTCAAAAGATTGATGTTGACACCTCAAACCTGTCGAAGTACCTAAACGGGCGCTTGGCGATGAGCGAGGCGCTTATCAATAAAAT
Source organism: uncultured Bacteroidales bacterium (assembly GCA_902762385.1). Taxonomy (GTDB): domain Bacteria; phylum Bacteroidota; class Bacteroidia; order Bacteroidales; family Muribaculaceae; genus Sodaliphilus. The sequence goes on from CACWNQ010000004.1 coordinate 102,228, forward strand.
TGTGGTGAACCTTGGTGTTTCGAAGCAGTGGCTTGAGACTGGCGAGGACTTGCCTTTTGCCAAGCAACAACCGCAACAGCTTGTCACTGTGCCCGAGTCGCAGATAATAACCCAACCAAGCGCTGTGGTTGCAAAGCGTGGCACACCAGTGTATGACATCGATGTGACTGCTGGCTACCAGCCACAAGCACGCATGTTTACCGATGACCAGATTGTGGGTTTCGTCGACCTTCCCGACATGACGAGCAGCCAATGCCGCATAGTGCGCGTGAGCGGCGACTCGATGAGCCCTGTAATACGTAATGGCGACTACATTGCAGTGCGCGAGTTGAGCAACTTGCGCCAAATATTTTGGGGTCAAATTTATGTGGTTATTCTCGACGACTACCGCATGGTGAAATACATACGCCGTCACGATGACCCTGCTATGGTGATTCTGCGCAGCGAGAACAAGCGCTACGACGACATGATAATCAACCGTGACGAGATACGCGACATGATGTTTGTGCAGAACATAATTCATGTTGATACGAGGATGTAAGTAAGAAGTAAGAAGTAGAAAGTAAGAAGTAGAAAGTAAGAAGTAGAAAGTAAGAAGTAGAAAGTAAGAAGTAAGAAGTAGAAAGTAAGAAGTAGAAAGTTATTTACTCTTTTTGATTCTCTTTAATTCCTTGAGATGAATAAAAACGAAAATATAGCACTTCATACCCTTGATAACGGTCTGCGCTTGGTACATGTGCAGCGTAACTCGCCTGTGGCATGGTGTGGGCTGGCAGTTAATGCTGGCAGTCGCGATGAACTTGAAGGGCGATATGGACTGGCACACTTTGTGGAGCACACCATTTTCAAAGGGACCAAGCGTCGCTCTTCAACTCGCATCAACAATAGGATGGAGCAGGTGGGCGGCGAACTCAACGCCTACACAACCAAGGAGAGCACCATGCTCTACTGTATCTTTCCTGTGGAGCACTTGGAGCGTGCTGTTGAGCTCATTGCCGATCTCGTGGAAAACTCTGTATTCCCAGAACATGAACTCTCGACCGAACTCGATGTGGTGCTCGAGGAGGTGGCTAGTTACCGTGACACACCCAGCGAGGCAGTTTACGATGACTTTGAAGATATGCTCCTCGTTGGTAGCCAGCTTGGCCACAACATACTGGGCGAGGAGAAAGACCTGCGATTGCTCACATCGGGGCATTGCCTCGACTGGATAAAGCGGCTGTATGTGCCAAGCAACATGGTTTTCTTTTCGCTAGGTTGCACTCCTGCCGACAAAGTGTTTCGCCATGCTGAGCGCTACTTTGGCGTTCTTTCTCATGCCAAGCATGGCATAAGACGCAAGGCGCCAGTATCAATTGAGCCTCAGCGCAAAGTGGTGAACCTGGGTCTGCACCAGTCGCACACCATTGTGGGCGCTAGGGTGCCTGGCATGTACGACGATCAGCGTTTTGCTTTTGCTTTGCTCAACAACATACTGGGTGGTCCAGGCATGAACTCGCTGTTGAACGTGAGTCTGCGTGAGAAACGAGGCTTAGTCTACACTGTGGAATCGTCACTTGTGACTTTTACCGACTGTGGCATGATTCAAATATACTTAGGTTGTGAGCACGAGAAGCTTAAGAAAGCGCTTAAACTTATAGGCAACACAATCGACTCATTGGCGCAAAATAAGATGAAAGACCGTAAACTTGATTCCTATAAACGTCAATACTGTGGGCAGATGCTAGTGGCCAGCGACAGTGCCGAGGTTGCAGCTATGGCAGCAGGACGCGGACTGCTCTATTATAACGCAGTGAGCACACTGCAGGAGAACATCGATTGCATACTTAGCGTCACTCCCGAGCAACTCCAGCAAGCAGCTCAGCAACTCACACTTGACCATTGTTCAATCCTCACTTTTAAGTAAAATCAACTCATTGGGAGTCATATCATAACAAAAATAGTTTATATGATAAGAGAGCGTGAAATACAGAAAGTTACCCTAGTGGGAAGTGCAGGAAATATTGCGCTGATGATTTTCAAATTCATCGCAGGTATTCTGGGGCATAGCTCGGCAATGATAGCCGATGCCGTTCACTCACTGTCGGATTTTGTTACGGATATCATTGTGCTGGTGTTTGTGAGTGTGAGTGCAAAACCGCAAGATCGTTCTCACGACTATGGGCACGGAAAATTTGAAACGATAGCCACATTTTTCATTGGCTTGGCATTGATTGCGGCGGCAGTAGGTATTATAGTATCGGGAGTGATGGCTCTCATTGATTGGGCTGGTGGTGCTAAGCTTAAAGCACCTGGGCAGTTGGCATTATGGGCAGCATTATTGTCGATAGTTGTCAAGGAGGTTCTTTATCAATATACTGCTTATAAAGGAAAGAGGCTTAACTCACAGGCTGTAGTTGCCAATGCTTGGCATCATCGCAGTGATGCGTTGTCGTCGATAGCCGCAGCAATAGGCATTGGAGGCGCTATTTTGCTAGGTGACCGATGGACCGTGCTCGATCCAATAGCATCGATTGTCGTGGGATTGTTCCTTGTCAAAGTGGCAGTGGGATTACTGAGAACAAGCATAGGGGAACTCACTGAGGGTTCATTGCCTCAAGAAACAGAGCAGGAAATAGAAGATATAATTACTTCATTTTCTGAGATTAGCGAGCCTCATAACCTGCGCACAAGGCGTATTGGCAATCGCATAGCAATCGAAGCGCACATTCGCATGGATGGTAACATGCCGCTTCGTGATGTGCATAATATCACCAGTCAAGTAGAGCAGAGGCTCAAGGAAAGATTTGGCGAAGAAACTCACATCACCCTGCACATGGAACCTGTGAAACCTTGAATTGATAGTCACTAAACTAAATGGACTTTTTCAAATTTTTGGCATTTTTCTTGCAGTGGTGGCAAAAAATGTATATTTTCGTGACGTTTTTTTAATAATATGAAATTATTAACTTAAAATATATACAATTATGGCAGACGTAAAAACATTTCTTGATGCAGCCGAGAAGAAGATGAATGAGGCTGTAGCTTATCTTGATGAGACTTTGTCGCGCGTGCGCGCCGGCAAGGCTAATCCTAAAATCCTCGATCCAGTGAAGGTTGAGTATTATGGCTCAATGATGCCCATCGCTAATGTGGCCAACGTTGCAGTTCCCGATGCTCGCAGCATCACTATCACCCCCTGGGAGAAACCTATGATTAAGGTTATAGAAAAAGCGATTCTTGATTCAAACATCGGCATTACCCCTGAGAACAACGGCGAGATTATTCGCCTTAACTTCCCTCCGTTGACCGAGGAACGCCGCAAGCAGCTCGTGAAGGATGCCAAGGCCGAGACCGAGAAGGCTAAAGTGAGTGTGCGCAACGCACGCCGCGAGATGATTGAAGGTCTCAAGAAAGCCGTTAAGGACGGAATGCCCGAGGATGCACAGAAGGATGGTGAAGAGCAAGTGCAGAAGCTCCATGACAAATTCTTAAAGAAAATAGATGAAGTATTTGCTGCTAAGGAGAAAGAAATCCTCACTGTATAAGATTTTTGTATAATTATAATTTTTATAGAGAATCGCAAGAAAATCATGTTTTTTCTTGCGATTCTCTTGTTATTTAAGTAGAAATGCTATAAATTTGTAAGCAGACAAACACGCTACTTTTAAGTGATTCGGAATCTTTTTACTAACATAACATATTACATTATGAAAACAAAACTACTCAAAATCTTTGCTGTTCTGCTCATGACAGCAACGACGTTTGGCAGCCTGGCGCAGGAATTTTCGGTGGGAGACCTGAAGTATAAGTTCCATAATGGCTATGTCTATTGTGCAGGACTTAGTACCTCGGCCCAAAGTCAATCAAACCTAATCATGACCATCCCATCGACGGTGAATTACAACGGCACGAGTTATCGCGTGACAGGTATCGATGCACAATCATTTGAGAATGCGACCAACCTCGTGGGCGTGAATATGCGCTTCGGTGTGGGAATCATAGAGAACAAGGCTTTTAAAGGCTGCACCGGCCTCACCTACGTGCGCCTGCCGAGCTCACTGAAAACCATTATGAGTGATGCCTTTCAAGGATGCACATCATTGAAAACTGTTTTTTATGCTGGTTTCGACTTTCCATGGTCGGTTGCTTCTACAGCTTTTCCAAGCTATAGTGGCATGAACCTGTATATACCTTATCCGTCGCGAAAGACACCTGCAGCATATAAAGCCAATTCTACTTTCTCAAAGTTTGCCGATGTTGCTTACTCCCCCCAAGCCTACGACTACTATATGGATGACGGCGGTGCTTACTGTATTGGCTGGCCCGACAGTTATGGCGCTAGCACGGTGCGCAGTGCCACATTTAGCGGATTCCTAGGTGGAGGTAACAGCAACTACGGTGCGAAGTATATGCCTACTCAAGCAAGCTACACCTTAAGCGGATTGACTTTCTCAATCGACACCATTGGTGCCAATGCTTTCCAAGGTCAGTCAACGCTCAAGACCATTGACCTGTCGAATCTGTCGAACCTCAAGTATTTCGATAGTCAGACTGCTAATGAAGGAATTGGAAATGTGACAAGGTTGGTACTTCCTAACTCAAACTTTAGCTTTGGCACTGTGTCTTTCCTTCATTTCAGCTCGCTTACAGCATTTGAGTTGGCTTCAGGAAGCACGAAATTATCAATCTACGATGGATGCTTATATAACTACGCTCAGACGACTTTGTATAAAGTTCCCAATGCCAAGATTGGAGCGGTTTCTTATGCATCCACTCTGAAAAACGTGTGGTACTGGAGCCACTGTAATTGCACTAAAATCACTCACGCCATGTTGCCTTATGGTGTTACCACCATTGGTGAAGGAGCCTTTAGTAATACTACCAGTCTGGACTATGTGCGCATCCCCAGTTCAGTCACCAGTTTGAGCGACGATCGCGTGTTCACTGGTACCAAAAGCAATAATTGGATTATTTGCAACATATCCAATCCTCCAACAGTGGTTGCAAGCAGCTACTTTGGTGACAATAGCCAGATGAGGTTGTTTGTGCCCAACAACAAGAATTCGGTCTACAGCAGCGCAGGGTGGACAGGTTTTAGAGATGTCAATTATTTGGGACGGCAGGCGTATGACTATCCCAACTCTCCAGTTGGCACTGGTGGTTTCGCTTACTCCGTGACAAGTAATGCCAGTGCCACCGGCGCCGATGGCAACAACTACGGCGGTCGTGCGCAGGTTGTGTGCAACGGAATTACAGGCTATGACAACGGTCCAGATTTAGTCTACATCCCTGCCTTTGTCGACATAGGCAGCAAGAGGTACGTTGTCAACAAGATTGGCGATGAAGCATTCAACAATCGCACCAGCGACTTCACCGTCGACGGATGTGTCAACATCGACACCATTGGCGCCTACGCATTCGACGGTCAGGCTGTCACTAGCTATCCCTTTACCCACAATCTAAGGCGAATAATGGCATATGCCTTCTATGGGTCAGGACTAACAGGAACTATTGCTTTGCCCTATGGAGTGGTGATGCTGGGAGGACATTCATTTGGTAATGGCAAATATACACGAATTATTGTACCAAGCTCAATAGGCTCATTATATGGTTCTTTCTGCTCAGGCACCACTACTCTCACCGAGCTGGTACTCAACAAGAATAGCGCTCCTTTCTACAACTACGCAAGTTGGGACCTGGACGGTGTGCCCAATACTTGCCGAATCCTCGTTCCCACCGGTGTCGTCAATCAGTATAAACAGAATAGTGCTTTAAGTAGTCGAGCCAACTACATTAAGGCTGGTGCTTACGACTTTGTTTACTACAACAACTATGATAATGGCAAATGGTTCCTGACCGTTCTAAGCACCGCCCCCACTACCTTCCAGGGCACCACCTATGCTGGAAAGGCTAAATATGTCTACCATCCCAATATTCAGGCTGCAACCTCTGCAAATAGCTATGGTTTTTCTATCTCGGAGATTGACCGAACCGACCCCTACGACCTGCGCGATTATCTCATCACCGAGATTGGCGACTCGTTGCTCTACGGCAGCAAATTCACTAGCGGTAACATCCCCTCTGCGGTGACACGCATTGGTCAGAGCGCTTTCCGCAATAGTGACTATCAAGTCAACAGTATGATATTGCCAGAAGGTTTGACTTTCATCGGCCACGACGCATTCTATAACAGTAAAATCACAGGTGAGGTGTGGATTCCGAGCACGGTGACAACTCTCGAGGAGTATTCTTTGTGTGCCTCGACTCTGAACTCTATAGTTTTTCCCGATATTAATCTTCCCACCATGGGGCGATGTGTGTGGAGTCAGTACATCAACTACGGTGTGTATGTGCCTAATTACCGAGCGTATCAATACCTGGCCAAGGCCACCTCATGGGGTTCTGGCTATGCCGACAAACTTGCAGTGTGGATTATGCCTGATGCTTCTACACAGATGTTTAGCTCGGTGGTGCCAGTTGATTTCTCGGGAACTGCGGTGAAAGCCTATTATGCCAGCGCCTACAATAAGAACAACACAGGTAAGGAGTTGACAATGACACAGGTCAGCAAGATACCTGCCAGAACAGGTGTGCTCCTGACTAACTTGCAAGCCAACAGCCGACAAAGATTCGATCGACCCTCGGGAAGTGTTACGGCTCCGTCGACCAACTATTTGGTGGGAACTCCTGATACCTGGGTCGATATTTCCGAAGAGGAAGTGGGTTATGCTTGGTTCTCCGCCACTTCAGGTCCTAACAGCCAGCGCTTTGTTAGACCTACTACGGCTACCAACTCAACCCTTGGCAAAGCTTACCTCAAGCTCACCCCTAGCGAGGCAAGTGGCAAACCCCAGGTTTTCACCAACCTCTTCCCTGGTTCCGGTTCTGGCGGTGGCATTCCTGGCGATGTGAACGGCGACGGGCATGTGAACAGTGTTGATGTGACTGCATTATACAACTACCTGCTCAACAGCGATTCCAGTGATATCGTCAATGGCGATCAGGATGGTGACGGACACATCACCAGTGTTGACGTAACAGTGGTCTACAACATCCTTTTAGGAAACTAAACGGCTGGTGATTTCTATTCAACCTGCACAGAGCTAAAATCTGTGCAGGTTTTTTATATGTCAATGTCGTAATTACTTTAATTCATTTAACTCATTTATTTCACTCCAATTTAAAAATATTGTGTAACTTTGCACGGTTTTTAAGGACACATATCAAAAAACAACATAAAATAAAGAAATAAAATGATTTATCCTATCATTACAGCCGAAGAAGCTGCCGAGTTTGTCAAGAATGGTGACAACGTGGGAGTATCGGGATTTACCGCCCCTGGCTGCCCCAAGGCAGTAGCTCCATTTATCGCTGCCAAGGCTCGTCGCGAGCATGAGGCAGGACGTGAGTTTAAAATCAACATCTTCAGCGGTGCGTCGACCAACGATTTCATCGATGGCGAGCTCACACGCGCCGAGGCTATCAACTATCGCTCACCTTACCAGTCGCACCCCGACTTGCGCAAGGCCATCAACAATAATACAATCCATTACAACGACCGCCACTTGAGCGAGCTCTCTCAGGAGTTCCGTTACAATTACTACGGCAAGATGGATGTTGCCATCGTTGAGGCTCAGAGCATAAGCGACGATGGTGAGATTGTGCTCGGAACATCGGTGGGCTGCACTCCAACATGGCTCATGTGCGCCGAGAAGGTCATCATCGAGCTTAACGACCAGCTGCCCGAGAGCATTCGTGGCTTGCACGACATCTATATTCCTCTCGACCCACCTAACCGCCGCGAGATTCCTATTTATACTGCTCACGACCGTGCTGGTTCACCCACTGCTCATGTTGACCCCAAGAAGGTTGTGGGCGTGGTAAAAACTTCGTTCAGACTTGGCAAGGCCGACGCATTCACTCCCGTTGATGAGACAACTCGCATGATTGGTCACAATGTAGTGCAATTCCTCATCAATGAGATGAAGAACAACCGCATCCCCAAGTCGTTCCTGCCACTGCAGAGCGGTGTGGGCAACATTGCTAACGCAGTGCTCGACAGCCTTGAGGAGAGTGATGAGATTCCACCATTTGAGGTTTACACCGAGGTTATGCAAGACACCTTTGTGAAACTGTTGCTCCATGGTCATTGTAAGTTTGTGAGCACATGTTCACTCACCCTTGCTCATGACACTATGGACGAGTTCTTCGCCAACATCGACAAGTTGCACGACAAGGTGCTTATGCGCCCAAGCGAAATCTCTAACAATCCCGAGGTTATTCGCCGCTTGGGTGTTCTCTCGATGAACACCGCTATCGAGGCCGACATCTTCGGTAACATCAACTCGTCGCACGTGAGTGGTACACGCCTGATGAACGGCATAGGTGGCAGCGGCGACTTCACCCGCAACGCCTATACCAGCATCTTCATGTGTCCATCAATCAAGAAGGACGACTGCATCTCGACTATCGTGCCCATGTGTACACACATCGACCACACTGTGCACAGCGTAGACATCATCGTTACCGACCAGGGTGTTGCCGACTTGCGCTTTAAGGATCCAGTGCAGTGCGCCGAGGAGATTATAGAGAAAGCTGCTCATCCCGTTTATCGCCCATTGCTGCGCGAGTACCTCAAGGCTTGCAAGATGGGTCACGTGATGCAGAACAACGAGATGGCTCTCGCTTTCCATGTTGCCCTCGCCCGAGAAGGCGACATGCGCAAGGCCAACTTTTCAGTAAACAAGTAGTTTACAGTTTTCATAATGTGAATGGTGCTCTCAGCCGATGCTGCGAGCATCATTTTTGTGTCTATAGTTAATAAGTGTTAAATTTCAACATTGCAATGCAGTATTTTGCAGGTGCGTGTGTTTAGCTGGCGAATAAAGTTCGAGACCATAGCTTTTTTGATATATTAGGAAGATTATGATATTAGGACTGTATTGTTTACGATGGTTATATTGATTATTTAAAACTGTATTTCTGTTAGGCATATTGATTTGATTTAGAATAACTTCATTTACTCTTTTTATTTGCAATAGTATTGAGGCCGAGTTGAATTTGTGGTAAATTCCTCGGTCTCCCGTTTTTTTGTGCGATTGTTAAGTAATTGTGCATTTTTTTCTTTTTTTGATGCAGTATTTTGCTGGATGGTGTGTTTAAAAGGCGATTGTGCGAGGTTTTTCAAGGCTCCTATGGTTGTTTAGTGAACATTGCATTAACTGCTCGTTTTAGGAGTATTTGAACAAATTGTCGCATAATTGTTGTGTTTTTTTTTACATTATTTGCGATTTACAATAAAACTGCTTACTTTTGTATCGAAAAAAATGAAAAAGACAGAAACACACTTATTATTAATTCATTAAAAATAGTACTATTATGAAGAAATTTATGAGTCTTTTCATGAGCGCTGTGCTGCTCATCTCTTTCAGTGGTTGTAATTCAATGAGCAAGACTTTGCAAGGTGGCCTTATCGGTGGTGGCGGCGGTGCTGCTGTTGGTGCTGGTATTGGTGCTCTCATTGGCAAGGGCAAGGGTGCTGCTATTGGTGGTGCTATTGGTGCTGTTGCTGGTGGTGTTGCTGGTACTCTCATTGGCAAGCACATGCAGAAGAAAGCCGACGAGCTCGCTGCTATCCAGGGTGCTTCGGTTACTACCGTTACCGACAACAATGGTTACACTGGTATCCAGGTTACCTTCGACGAGGGTATCCTCTTCGACTTTGGCAAGTCTGTTCTTAAGACTCCTGCAAAGAACGCTTTGACCCGTTTTGCAACTTCATTGAAGAACGATCCTAACACCAACGTTCAGATCTTCGGTCACACCGACAACAAGGGTTCTCGTGAGGCAAATGAGAGAGTATCTCTGGCTCGCGCCAATGCTGTTAAGACCTATCTCGTTAACAGTGGTGTAGAAGGCTATCGCATGGAGACTAAGGGTCTTGCTTATGACTATCCAGTAGCTAGCAACGACACTGAAGCTGGTCGCGCTCAGAACCGTCGTGTAGAGGTTTATATCACCGCTAACGATGCTATGATTCAGCAGGCTGAGGCTGGTAATCTCCAATAATCTGTTAGAGATATCACAGCAAGCTTAATTTAAGAAACGGCACGGTCGGCAACCCATCAAGAGGCGGCCGACCGTGTTTGCTTTTAATAATTAACCAAGAATCGATGAGACTGAGAAAAGTTTTTTGGGCACTATGTCTTTCCCTGGTTGCTACAGCAGCTAGCGCACAGGACTTTACCAGCCTTGATACGCTAAAGTTCTACGACGCGCTGCGTTTCCGCATGATCAACAAGGGTTGGGACAACACCTTCACCCCCTACACGCGCATACCTGCCACTATCAAGGACAGTGTGCGCACCACTCTGTGGGACCGAGCAAAGAACTCGGCAGGTATAGGAATTCGCTTTGCCACTAATAGTCATTGTGTGGCTGTGCGCTATAACCTAATGAACAACTTCCACATGGCACACATGGCCGACACCGGTATCAAGGGCACCGACCTCTACATACTCGATGACGAGGGCGTGTGGCGTTTTGTGAACTGTAACCGACCTTACCGAGACTATAATTATAAAGGCGAGGGACCTCGCAAAGACTCAATTCAGAGCAAGGTTTACATTGATATGCTTGATGGCCGTTGGCATGAATATATGATTTATCTGCCACTCTATGATGGCATCAACTGGATGGAGATTGGTGTGGAACCGAGTGCCGAGATTACTCAGCCTCGTGTTAACAGCCCCCGTAAGGAGAAGAAGTTTGTGTTCTACGGCACTAGTATCCTGCATGGTGGCTGTGCCTCGCGCACAGGCATGGTGGCGACAAGCATCTTGCAGCGTGACCTCGACGTGGAGTGCGTCAACATTGGTGTGAGTGGCGAGGGCAAGATGGATAGCGTCATGGCTCGTGCTATGGCAGCAATTCCACACGTGGACGCCTATATCCTTGACCCCATTCCCAACTGCACTAAGCTAATGTGCGACACTGTGACCTATGGTTTCGTGAAGATTCTGCGCGATTTGCGCCCCGAGGTGCCCATCTTTATGGTTGAAGGGCAAGAGTACAGCTACGAACGCTTCAGTGGATTCTACAGCAAATATCTTCCAGAGAAGAACTATGAATTTCACAAGAACTACTTGAAACTCAAAGCCGAAAATCCTCGTAACCTCTACTACATTGACCGAGAGAACCTCTATGGCCCCGACTGCGAAGGCTCAGTCGATGGCATCCACCTCACCGACTTGGGCTTTTACTACTACGCCCAGAAGCTCAAACCCTATCTTGAGGCAATCCTCAATGGAACCCCAGTTCCCTTCCAGGACAAAGTGAATAAGTAATAAGCAAGACGCTTGTAGCGTTTATAAATAATACCCTAAATGTTATGAAACGATTATCATTAATTATCATCATGGTTATGGCTCTAGCAGTCATAGCTCAGGCGCAGATGCCTGCCACCGTGCAGCGTCAGTTGCCCACCGTGATCGAGCAGTTCAATCACGAGAAACCATTTCTCAATCATGCTTACTGGTATGTCCTTACCGATGTCGATAGTGATGGATTCAACGAGTTTGCCATTACCGACTATGAGAAGCAGTTTACAAGCACCTTCAAGATAACCAACGAGAAACTTGAGCGTATCAGAACTATCCCCAGCGATAACGTCAACTGGCAACCCTTATTCTACATCTACAGCACCGAGGGTCGCAATGCCAGTCTTGATGTCACCCTCAAGCATCGCCCATTGTTCCTTAACAAGATTCAGATTGCCAAGAACCGCTTCTCGACCAACAACGGCACTTGGCGGACCGAAGGCGTGGATGTTGGCAAAATGAAGCGCATTTACGACCGCATAATTTTCAAGCCACACATTGGCAACGCCAAGTTTGTGAGCGAGAAATCAGTAGACGGAAACGGTGTCTTCACCTTTGCCCTCACCGATGCTGCAATGACCAAGAAGATGTTCCGTGGCTACAGCGACTATCAGGCCACACCGTTTATCGTGCCACAGGCGTGGCTCAACGACCACAATGTGCTCAACTACACCCGTTGGCTGAATGGCGAGAAAGAAAAGTCAGCCTCACGCGATGAGCTGGACATCATTAACCACTTCTTTGAAGGCCGCAAGGTCAAAGCCACTAAATGGATCGCCAGCTGCCCCACCAACGAGCGGGAATTCTATATGGTTCTCTTTGAACCTAAAGACAATATTGGTCTAATGTCAATGGTCTGCATGGCTGAGGGAGCAGTGGTTTCTACTCACAATGAGTGGTATGAGCTCTCGAAAGACAATAAATTTACTGATGACGGCAGGGATTACAGTAAGGAACTGTTCTTCTATGCCCCACAAATCATGGCTATGGTGGCGACACCTCCTGGTCTTGAGCTCTACGTGCGCTGGAACTCGCTTGAGGGAATGCACTACTCCATTTGGAGAGAATTTGACACTCAGTGGATTCAAATTCAGGATGATTACGAATACCTTCAAGCATGGTAAAACACTAAAAAAACTAAGAATTAAAAACTAAGGACTATAAACTATTATAATGTTACATAACGAAATCAACAAACACATCGCTGCTGCGATGAAGAGCCGTGATGCCGACCGCCTCTACGTGCTCAAGATGATAAAGGCTAAGTTCCTTGAGTTCCAAACCAGCAAGGGATTCAACGAAGCCGACTTCAACGACGCCAAAGAAATCTCAATCATCCAAAAGATGGAGAAATCGTGGAAAGAAGAGGCTGAACTCTTTGACAAAGCTGGGCGCGATACCAGTGAGCTCAAGAACCGTCTCAACATACTGCAAGAGTTCTTGCCCAAGGAACCAGAAATTGGCGACATCGTTGCTATGATAAAGGAGTCGGGAATCGAACCGCAGATGAAAAACATGCGCGCTATTCTAGCCCACGTGCAGGCACAATGCCCAGCCGCCAGCGGTAAACTCGTGAGCGAAGCCCTCAAGCAATTGCAATAGCCACTTCTTTTTGGCGATTTTTTGCTTGGTGATACATATTTTTTGTATATTTGCGCATTAAATAACTGGTAGACATAAATCAAGAGGTGAACAATAACAATTAAACTATTGCCTCGCTAACTTGTCTACTTATTGTCTATTTTAGAATACTAACGTTTAAAACATTTATAATCATGAAGAAATTAGCATTATTAGCAGCAATGATTTTTGCTCTGGGAATAGGTGCCAATGCAGCACCCAAAGATATTGATCAACTCGCCAAGGAGACTAAGGCTAAGACCGAGGCGATGAAGAAGTATAACGATGCTGTAAAGGATGAGGCTAAGGCTGTAAAAGAAGTTGACAAAGCTCAGAAGAAGGCCGAGGATGCAACTAAGGACATTGAAAAGGCTCGCTCAAAAGTTAAAGATGCCGAGAACAAGGTAAAGGACGCTGAGAAGAAAGCCGAGAATGCACGCAGCAACTATGATAAAGCTGTTGATAAACTCAACAAAGCAAAACAAAAAACCATTGAAGCAAAGCAAGTGCTCGACCGAATGGAAGGCATTATAGTCAATGACGGATATAACCACTAATTCACTTATTTAAGTATTATATCAAAAGCCCTGTGGCATATGCCACAGGGCTTGATTTTTGTATTGTGGGTAAGAATCATTTCAGATGAAAGAAACCCTATTGATGACGAACCCAACTTCCTTGAAGGAGTAGCCGTGGCAACTATTGTCGCTGGTGTCTCGCAGGGTGAGAGTGCCGTCGGGAGCGACATCCACAATAGTCGCCTCAAACTGCGTGCCATCGGGAGTGGTAAACTGATGTGGCTTGCCATCGTGACGGTACAGTTTCTTGAGATAGCGCTTGTGCATCGAGTCAAGCTGCTCTTGAGTGCCGTCGAAGTTGCAGTACTGCTCAATCTTCTCGCCTAGCAGGCGTGTGAAATCATTAAGGTCGTAAAACTCACCTGTTATGTGAGTTAGCGACACGGGATTAGGTGCACTACTGGTAAACACCTGTTGGTTGATGTTGAGCCCCACACCGGCAATGGTGTAGTGGATACCCTCGTTGCCTAGCGAGTGTTCAATCAGTATGCCTGCAATTTTGCGGTCATTGTGGTAGATGTCGTTGGGCCACTTAATGCTGAATCCAGGGGCATAATTATCAAGCACATCGATAATGGCCAGCGACACAGCTTCGCTAATAGCGAACTGGTGCTTCACATCGATGCATGGGTTCTTGAATAGCATTGAGAACGTAAGGTTCTTTCCTGCTTCAGCCTCCCATGAGTTGCCTTTTTGTCCTCGCCCGGCAGTTTGCTTGTAGGCCCTAATAAGCGTCCCCGACTCCATGGTTGCGGCATTGCGCTTGAGCAGGTCGTTGGTCGAACCAATCTCTTGTAATAGAATAATGTTTGGCATCAAAAACAAAGTTTGTGAGTTCACTCTGAATAGTGCTCTCTAAATAGATGTTGACGGCTTGCAGTTTTTAAGCCTCAGGCAACGACATTTTCACGATGCGGCTATTGTCGTCAGGATTGACTGTTATATCGACGCGAACGGTGTCATCGGGCAATAGGCCTTCGATGCGTTCGGGCCATTCTATAAAGCACAAAGCTCCACAGTCGAAATAGTCTTCGGCACCAATGTCTTGTGCTTCGGCTTCATTCTCGAGGCGGTAGCAGTCGAAGTGATAGATTAGCTCGGCAGTGCTGTCGCTTCGATACTCATTGATGATGGCAAACGAGGGTGAGCTGGTGATGTCGGTCTCTACGCCCAGCAATCGGCACAGTGCGTTGATAAATGTAGTCTTGCCAGCACCCATCTCGCCGTAGAAAGCAAAAACGGTGTAGTTGCCCATCTCGGTCATGAACTTGTAGGCGGCATCCTCAATAGTCTCGAGTGATGGAATATTGAATTCTAAAGTTTTCATAATCATTAAAGTTTCTCTCCGTAGACGAGGTCGCCTGCGTCGCCCAGGCCAGGCACAATGTAGCTGTGCTGGTTGAGTTCGTGGTCAAGGTCGCAAGTCCAGATGGTGAGGTTTTCGTTAGGAATGTTCTTCTCGATGAAATCAATGGCCTGATCGGTGGCGATAACCGAAGCCATGTGCACGTGCTTGGGTGTGCCACGGCTCAGCAGAGCCTTATAGGCGAGCGCCATCGAAAGTCCTGTGGCAAGCATAGGGTCGACGATGCAAAGCACCTTGTCATCGATAGCAGGGCATGCGAGGTACTCGATTTTCACGTCAAACTTGTTGGGGTCGTGGGCATCGTACTTGCGATAGGCACTCACGAATCCATTCTCGGCCTTATCGAAGTAGTTGAGAAATCCCTCATGCAGTGGCAGGCCTGCGCGCAGAATGGTGGCAAGCACCAGTTTTTCGGCAATGACGTTGGTTTTAGCCAC
Organism: uncultured Bacteroidales bacterium; assembly: GCA_902762385.1. Classification (GTDB taxonomy): domain Bacteria; phylum Bacteroidota; class Bacteroidia; order Bacteroidales; family Muribaculaceae; genus Sodaliphilus. The sequence goes on from CACWNQ010000004.1 coordinate 117,589, forward strand.
AGCCAGTGGGGTAGTGGTGTCGATAGTCTCGTAGTTAAGGCGCTTTGAGATTTCGTAGGCCATGATTTGTCCTAGCCTGTGCACGTTGGCACGAAACCTGAGTCTGTCTTGTTGCACGTCCTTGTCGCGGATTTCGCTCATGAACTGGCTCACCAGTGAATTGTTCTCACAAAGATTGATAATTTCCATGATTATTCAATTGTTGATTGTTGTGAAATGTAATTGTCAAGTATCTGGTTTGACAACTGCTTGTCGTAAGTGAGTTGGGCTCGCAGTTGCTCGATGCTTCCCAGTTTGAATTCCAGGCGCAGGAAGCGCACGAAGTGAAGGGTGATGGGCTGACTGTAAATATCGTCGTCGAAGTCGAAGATGTGCACTTCGATCGACAGGTTGTCGCCGTTGTCAAGTGTGGGGCGGTGCCCAATGTTTACCATTCCCTTGTGCCATTGGCCGCTCACATAGACCATAACGGCATAGGCACCCTGGTGAGGCAAAATCATTGCTGGGTCAATCTCACCCACGTTGGCTGTGGGAAACCCGATGCCCCTGCCGTTGTGGAAGCCGTGAACCACCTTGCCCGATAGTTCAAACGGATGCCCCATGCAGTTCATAGCGTCTTCAACACGTCCACTAGTGATTAGTTGGCGCACGATTGATGAACTTACGGGTGCATATCGGCCTAAATATTCAGGAGCCTTTACCACCTCGACACCGGCAAGCCGTCCTTGTTCCACATAGTGGGCAAAGGTGGTGTTGCGCTCGTGACCGAAGCGGTGGTTATATCCCATAACAAGCGTCGCAACATTGTAATGGTCGTGGAGTAGTTCAATGAAATCCTTGGCCGAAAGTTGCGACAAATTCTTGTCGAAGTCGAGTAATATAAGGTAGTCGGGGGCAGTGGTAGCAATGGCTTCGATTTTCTTATCGAGAGTCATCAGTGCTTTAGGGCTGTCGCCAGGATTCACGACTAGCTGAGGGTGTTTCCTGAAAGTGATAACCGCCGAGCGCTGATGGCGTGCCATAGCCTCATGCTTGAGGGCGTTGATGAGTGTGATGTGACCACGGTGCATTCCGTCGAACATACCTATTGTCGCCGTTAGCAGCTCTTGATTGCTCATCAAGAAGTCATTGCCATCAAGAATCTTCATTGCCTCTGTTCTAGTTGATTGATAATGTCGATAAACTCACAACCAGGCTCAACCAGTGCTGTCTTGAAGCCTAAGGCTGCTGCCGCATCGAGGTTCTCTTGACCATCGTCGAAGAAGAGAGTTTCCTCGGGCTTGATGCCCATAGTGGCGATGGCATAGTCGAAAATCTTGCGGTCGGGCTTATTGCTGTGTGCAATATAGGATACGGTAACACCGTCGAAATAGGCATTCACGTCGAGACCTTCTTGAGCAAAAGCTTGGGCAATAACACCCTCAAACATAAGAGGGTTAGTGTTGGAAAGTATATAGGTCTTGTAGCGCTTGCGCAGTTCACGAAGAGTGTGTAGCCTGTGGAGTGGAATACCCACTATGAATGAGCTGAAGGCATGGTCCATTTGCTCGTCGGTAACATCAGCTGGCATTAATGGACGCAATGCATCGTGGAACTCGTTGAGAGTGATGTCGCCATTCTCGAGCGCAAAGAAAGGGCCGTCCTGCTTGTACAGCCCTATCAGTCGTTCGGGAGCTTCCATTCCCAGAAGTCTCAATTCATCGAGGCACCTGTCGCGCTCGATGTCAACAATCACTCCTCCCTGGTCGAAGAGCAGATTCTTGATTCCCTTTATGGTAGTCATTGAGCAATTGTTAGGATGGCATTTCTCGCTTGATGATGCGCATGGTGTCGTTACACAGCTTAATGAACACCTCACGGTTCTTGAGAAGGCTGCTGGTCTTCACCTGACGGTCCAAGCCTTTGAAAATAAAGCCTGTGTCGCTCGACTCGAGAGCACGCATCACAGCAATTGCGCCGTCTTCGGGGTTGTGAATGAGTGTTTGTCCCACACGGTCTCTCACCATGTCGAGCCAGTGGCTCAGTGTGAGCATGCCCGCATTGATGATGCCTGGGTCGGCGCAGTTGACAGTCACATGGCGAGTGCGAAGAGTGGTCGACATGTAGATTGAGAACAGCGTGAGAGCGAGTTTGCTTTGAGCATAAGTTGTGAGTGGAACGAAATTGTTGACAGCCGGGAACTCATAGGGCAGTGATGTGAGGTTGCGCATGAGCGAGGTGGTCATCACAATGCGGCCCCCCTTCTCGGGGAACATGGGCACAACAAGCATCGAGAGCAACACGGTGCTCAAGAAGTTGACTTGTATTGTGTACTCGTAGTTGTCGACCGAAGTCTTGCGCTTGCGAGTGAGCACAGCCGAGTTGTTGATAAGAGCTGCTACTGGGCGGTTGAGTTCAGAAAGCTCGGCGACAAAAGCCTTGACTCTAGCAAATGAGCTAAGGTCGAGGTGCATAGCGATGATGTCGTTGTTTAGTGTCTTTTCTTTAAGATCCTGTGCAAGTTTTTCACCTTTTTCGATGTCGCGTGAGGCAAGAATCAACGGCTTGCCCTGTGCTGCCAATCGCTTGGCAATGACACTTCCCATAGCTCCTGTGGCACCAGTAATGATGTATAATGGTTTGCCGTTGGCGCTCTGTGGCTGGTCTTTAGTATTATCGTCCATATTGATTATGATTTATTCTTATAGTAACAGTTGCAAAGATAGGCAAAAAACTGATAACACAAAAGATTTATCAGTTTAAAATTTATGAACAGAGGTTGTGATGGCATTGCGGTTGAGGAAGACATAGGTGGTGTTGAGTGCCATGAAAGCCTTCGACATGTACCAGGTGCCTTCGTAGTCGCCGGTTTTGCCCCATGAGTTCTTTACCATATAATATTCACGGCCATTCTGGTCACGGGCTATACCATAGATTACCATAACGTGGTCGTAGGTCGACTCCCAGTTGTCGAAACGCTCCTGACGCAGCTGCTGAGTGGGAACGAGTTCAGGTGTAGTGGCGCCAAGTTTTTTAAGCGATTCGGCTTTTTCCTGCTTACTGAGTTTCAGCCATCTTGCAGCATCGCTGCCAGTCAAGTCTGGAGCATGCTCAATGTCGGCAGCAATGCCTAGGCCGGTGCGAGTGAAACCATCCTCACTCACGTCGCCACCCCAGCACACATTGTAGCCATTGTTGAGAGCCTCGTCGATAATCGCCATGAGTTCATCGAGGGGAACGTTGTAACTCAGGCGAGGACGCCACTTGTAGGGCGCCTCGATGGTGAACCAAGTGTAGAATGGATGGTGGGTATAGCTTGTAATGCTCACATAGTCGTCCCAGTTCAGCCCTAGGCTTTGTGCGAAGCTCATGGGAGTGTATTGCTTGCCCTGATAGGTGAACTGCTCGGGGCACTTGCCGAGGTAGGCGTCGAGGATGCCCTGGAGGCCCACTTTCCACTGCGATGAGAGTTTGGGTGCATCGCTCTTAGCAACCGACTCGACATAGGGCGTGAGCACCTTGAAGAACTCGGTGAAATTGGCAAGAGAGTCGCCAATTAGAGTGCCTGGTGCTGGCATGGCCTCCTCGGGGCAGATACCATGAGTTGAGAGCACCCAAAGCACATCGTCGGCGCTGCCTCCCTCGGAGAAGCGGCTGCATCCGTGCATGCGCACATGGAAGATGGCTTGATCCATATAGTTTTTGTTGGCGACAAACATCTCGCACAAGTCATAGCTACGTCCTGTCTTCTTAAGAATTTCGCCCTCAAAATAGCCCAGAGTGGCGTAGTCCCAGCATGTGCCGCTACGGTTCTGGTTCTTGATAGAGGTTATGGGGTTAGCCTTTATGGTAGTGAAAACTAGTTTGGGTTCATCATTTTTCTTCTCGTTGCTAGCGGCCATGACATTCAAGGCGCACAAGAGCGCAACGAGTGAGAGCATTGTTTTCTTCATAATGGGTTTATTGCTAATGGTTGTTATTTCTTCTTTTTCTCTTTTGCGTCGGAGAATTCGTTGGGGTATTCCAGTTCAAGACGTGGTCGGCGCAGCGCTCGCACAATGAGCCACACTCCGGCAATTACAAATGGGATGCTAAGCAACTGGCCCTGGTCAAGGCCTATTGAGTTGCGCAGTCCCACTTCCCAGGGTTCTTGCACGTTCTTGAGGAACTCAACGAAGAATCGTGTGCCAAAAATGCCAATGAAGAACCAACCCAGTATGAGTCCTGGGCGCTCCTGGGCATTGCGGCGCCAGTAAAGCCACATGCACAGAGCAAAGGTGAGCAGATAGAAGCATGCCTCATAGATTTGGGTGGGGTGACAGGGCTGAGTGAATACAGGCTCAGCACCTCGCATATAGGCTCCTATGTTGTCGATAAAGCTGAATCCCCATGGCTGGCTAGTGGGACCGCCATAAATCTCATGATTCATGAGGTTGCCAATGCGGATGAGTGCTCCCACGAGCCCGATGGGGATGCAAAGGCGGTCGAGGGTCCAGAGCACATTTTTTTTGGTGACATGCCAGCTGAAAATGAAGATTGCGATGATGATACCAATGGTGCCGCCGTGGCTGGCGAGTCCACCTTCCCACACCTTGAAGATGTCGGCAGGGTGCTGCGAGTAGTAGGCCCAGTCGTAGAAGAATACGTGGCCAAGTCTAGCTCCAACTATTGTGGCAATTACCACGTAGAAAAACAGGGGTGCGAGCCACTTCTCGGGGGCGCCTTCGTGCTTAAATATTCGGTAAACTATCTCATATCCAATCAAGAAACCAATAGCGAACATTAGTCCGTACCAGCGCACAGTTATGGGGCTGGTGAGTAGGTTAGGGTTGGCTGTCCAAGTTATAAAATTCAACATAATGTTTGGTGTTATTATTTTTCAGGGTACAAAGATAATAAAAAAAGTTTTTCGATGCACAAAGCAAGTTTTAATCAATGCGTTTCAGGGGAGAGTTCCTTGAATGCACAAAGCACAATAGCGTTAGATACTGGGTGGGTCGCCTGCGGCGAGAAATTAAACCGTTCGCTTTGCTCACTCAAAATTAAATTATTTTTGGATGCTGGTGGGGTCGACTGCGGTTTATTCAATGCAGATGCTTCGATAATTTCGAAAAGTTGCACCTGACGGTGCCGAAAAGCCTGCTTACGCAGGAAATTTGGGTTGGTGTGTGGGACAGTTTTGCGTTTTTTTTCTGGAAAAATGGACCAAGGAATGGTGGTTTTCTGGTCAAAAACGGAAATTTTGGGACAGTTTTGCGTTTTTTCTTAAACGACAGTTAATGACAAATAAATAATCTCTCATTTGATATTGGGTTTGTAGCCATACGGCTTTTGGCTATTAAAGACAATTGATTCTGGTGTATTTTACGCAAATTATCGTGAATTATCCATGAACTATCAAACTACGGCGAATTGAGCGAATTGAACAAAATGGCGAAAGGTGGACTCACCTGACTCACTTGATTCACCTGACTCACCTGACTCAGTTGACTCACTTGACTCAGTTGACTCACTTGACTCAGTTGACTCACTTGACTCAGTTGACTCACTTGACTCAGTTATTATTTTTTAGTTCTTGGGTTGGGTGGCAATATGTCAATGAACGCGCATGTGCGCAAAGGTAGTGCAAGGTGCAGTGAGAAAACAACGTTAGAAAAACAGGGGAGAGGGAAGAGGTGAGAGGGGAGAGCGGATTGCGCCGAGAAATTTTAGATGAAAATTATACATACGTTTTTTTATACAAAAGTATGCGCATGTGTGAAGATAAGGCAATATTGAAAAAATTATTTCAAAAATAGAGATAATTCTTGTTTTTTATCAAATTAAAGTGTAAATTTGCGACAATTCAAATGAACTTGTAGAGACAAGCTCTCACTTGAAGACATAAGAAAGCGTTTTTGTTTATCCTTTCATAGAAATTCGGCAAATTTCAACACTCATGGATAAGCAGTCAAAGAACGCCTTTGCTAGCCTATATCTACCCGTGCATGGGGCGATATAATGGCATGGCGTGGGGTGGACTGTTTATTTGAGTGTGGGCACGCCGAAGCCTCTATGAAAATAAATAAGGCCAGGTCTCCACGCTATTCTTTTAATTGAGAAGTGGCGTTCTTCAGACAATAATTGTAATGATTATTTGCGTAAGAATATAATTTGAAATTTAAGATTTAACCCTTAAAGCAAAAGTTATTTGTAATTTAATAACAAATTTGTGGCATCCCAGCGGATAGCCTAAAAACGATATAATTATGAAAACTACACTTCACACAATTACACGGCGCCTCTTGCTACTTGCGCTGTTACTGGCGACTGCGTTGCCAGCTGTTGCTTATGATTTTATGGAGGATGGTTTATGCTATAAAGTGAATAGCGGTAAAACTACCGTGACTGTGACTTATCAAAAAACCACAACTTATTATGGCAACACATACGGTGATGGCTATGAGAATCTGACTGGCGATTTAGTAATTCCCGAGAGTGTCACCCATAATGGCAAAACCTATCAAGTGACATCAATAGGTGATCGCGCTTTTATCAACTGCACTGGTTTGACATCGGTAACCATTCCCAATACGGTTACAACCATTGGCGGTGCAGACCCAATTGCCTCGGATGGAGCAGCCTTCTGTAACTGTACTGGTCTGACATCGATAGTCATACCCAACTCGGTTACATTGATAGGCAAAAACTCTTTCAATAGTTGCACTGGCCTCACATCAGTGACCATAGGCGAGTCGGTGACATGGATTGGCGAGAGGGCCTTTGAGAAATGCACTGGTTTGACATCGGTAACAATTCCAAACTCAGTGACAACAATTGATAGACAAGCATTTTTCTATTGCACTGGACTGACATCGGTGACCTATGGCAACTCAATAACGTGGATTAATAATGGTGCTTTTTCTAATTGTACCAGCCTGACATCTCTTTCTCTTCCAAGTTCGTTGACATATATTGGTGACGGCGCATTCGAAATGTGCACCAGTTTGATCGAGGTTACAATTCCTGACTCGGTAACTTGGATTGGTGGTTATGCTTTTCGTTGCTGCAGTGGCTTGACCTCTGCTGATTTGGGCAACTCAGTTACTGAAATAGGCTATGGTGCTTTTCAGGAGTGTACGGGTCTGACCTCAATATTAATTCCTAATTCGGTTATAACAGTTAGAACAAATGCGTTTTTTGGCTGTACTGGCTTGAAATCGGCAACCATTGGTGACAATGTGAACTATATATATGATAAAGCATTCAGCCAATGTTCTTCATTGGAAGAAATAGTAATTGGAGAATCTGTTTTAGAAATAGAAGCAGAAGTGTTCTCAGGATGCACATCATTGAAAACTGTGAAATGGAATGCCAAAGAAAGCAATAATTTCATTTTTAGCGAAAGTCCTTTTTACTGTATGTCAAATATAGAACATTTCATTTTTGGCGAAGAAGTAGAGGTTATACCTTATTGCCTCTGTTATGGCCTGTCGGGATTGACATCGATAACCATTCCCAATTCGGTGAAAGATATTGGGTTTAGCGCCTTCTATGGCTGTACTGGTTTGACATCGGTTAATATTGGCGACTCGGTGACAGCGATTGGGCAATCGGCATTCGGGTATTGCATTAGTTTGCCATCGGTCATCTTACCAGAATCGGTGAGAATCATTGAATATGAGGCCTTTCGTGGTTGTAGTAGTTTGAGCACAGTTGCCATACCAAACTCTGTGACCAATATAGGTGGCAGTGCCTTTTATGACTGCGAAGGATTGACGTCTGTCACTATCTCAAACTCTGTGGTCAGGGTTGGCAGCAGTTCTTTCTATAATTGCAGCAGCCTGAACACAGTGATCTTTGGCAAAAACGTAAGGCTCATTGGCCCTGAGGCTTTTAAAGGGTGTTCATCACTAAATAAAGTTGTTGCATTAATGCGTCAGCCAATTTCCATATCAAGTAGCGTGTTTGATGGTGCGCCGACAGAAAGTTGCAACCTTCATGTGAGACAAGGCTCGAAAACAAGTTATGAGAATCAGGATGTGTGGAAAGACTTCATGATAACCGAAGATGCTGAGGACTATGCCGTTGTAGAGGTGGGCGAAAGCTCTATTGAAGGTGACGTTAATGGCGATGAGGCCATTAATGCAGCCGACATCACTGCCCTCTATGACTGTATGCTCAATGGAGACCAAACTTATGTTGCCACAAGTGATGTGAATGGTGACGGTCATATCAACAGTGCTGATGTGACAGCGATTTATGATATTCTGTTGGGAAATGATATTCATGAATATGTTGATTTGGCCTTACCCAGTGGCACGTTGTGGGCGACAATGAATATTGGAGCAAGCAGTCCAGAGGAAGCTGGCGACTATTTTGCTTGGGGCGAAACCGATCCAGAGTTAAAACGTTACTATGAATTTTTCACATACAAGTGGTGTTGCGGCACCTACAATACTATGACCAAGTATTGTTACAGACAAGATATTGGCATTATTGATAATAAAAATGAACTTGACCCTGATGATGATGCTGCCACAGTGAATTGGGGTCCTAAGTGGCGCATGCCATCAAAAGGGCAATTAAAAGAATTACTAGATGAATGCACATGGGAATGGACGACTGTAAATGGCGCGAATGGTTATTTGGTGACCAGCAAACATAACGGCGCTTCGTTGTTCTTGCCAGTTCCAGGTTTTTACAGTTGGGAAGAACACTACGGCTACAACACTAGCAGTCGCTACTGGGCGCGAAGTCTAGGATCTCCATTGCCATGTAATGCTTATATGTTGATCACAAAAAATGGCTATCCTCTAAACATGTCAGGAGCAGAAGAGCGCTGCTGGGGTCGAAGTGTTCGTGCTGTTAGAGTTTCAAATTATTAAAGTAAATTATAGCACCGCCTGGTTAACCGTGGCGGTGCTAATTGTTTGTGTCTATAAAATTGATTTTTGTTTAGAGTGCCGCTGCGACTTTTCGAATATCTTTGAGTCGCTTCATGAATGACTTGTCGCGCTCGGCAATGAGCATGTTGTACTCATTTTGCATTGCAAGTAGAGGTGCTGCTGGCACATCGAGTGCCGCCTCAAGCATCATTGCGAGTTGTGTGTTGAGCGCTCTTTTGCCATTAAGCATCTCGTTTAAAACCGAATAAGAGATGCCTAACTGCCGTGCCAAACCGCGTTGTGAGATTCCCCGAAATTCCAGTTCGTCCTTTAATACTTCTCCTGGATGCGTGGGGACAAAGGGCTTCATATTATTGGCTATCATATTTGGATTGCTTTGCTGTAAAGACATGATTTTGTTACTTATAGTGATTTGACAATTCTGTTATACTGCAAATAGTTGCGATAGACTCACCTTCTTTAATTGTTTCTCTAAATTCTATGCGATATTTATTATCAACTCTTACCGAGGAAAGCCCATCTTTGTTGCCATGAAGTTTCTCATAATGTAGCGAGCCAAATTTCGTTAAGCTCAAGACATTTTCAAGTTGCTTCATTAAGTTTATTACTTTGACGTATTTGGTCACAACTGCCGGTTGGAACCTGTGCTTCTTATCACTGGCTCTGCCATGCAGATAAAGTTCTTGAAGATAAGTTTTTTCGAAAACAATAATCATCTTGCTGCAAAGTTAGAACAAAAAAATGGTGTTTGCAAATTTGCGAACAGTTTTTTGGCGGTAGGGCTGATTTTTTTGAAAAATGGTAAAAAGTGAGTGTAAAATTGGTTTAGTTTCACAATTTATTAGTAAGTTTGTAATTTAGAATAAAAGTAGATTCATAACAATAATAGCATTATGATGACACCTGAAGAAGAGAATAAACTTATAGATGAGGCCTATGAGCGATTGATAAACGGTTATCTGTCAAGCAGTCACCGCAAGAAGGTTGAGAAGATAGACAAGGCGTTCCAGTTTGCGCGCAATGCCCATGCCGGTGTGCGTCGCCGCTCGGGCGAGCCCTATATTTTCCACCCGCTAGCTGTTGCGACTATTGTGAGTCAGGAGATAGGCCTTGGCTCGACATCGATTTGTGCCGCGCTGCTTCATGATGTGGTTGAGGATACCGAATACACCCTCGAGGATATCAAGGCGATATTTGGCGACGAACTCACAGGCGAGGGTGGCGAGAAGGTGGGCGACAAGATTGCCAACATCGTAGACGGTTTGACAAAAATCTCAGGTGGAATATTCGGCGACAAGGCTTCGGCTCAAGCCGAGAACTTCAGGAAACTGCTCATGACGATGAGCAGCGACATTCGAGTGGTAATCATCAAGATGGCCGACAGGTTGCATAACATGCGCACTCTCTCGGTAATGCCTCCTGCCAAGCAAAAGAAGATTACCGGTGAGACCATGTATATCTATGCACCTCTTGCCCACCGCCTTGGCCTCTATGCCATCAAGACCGAGCTTGAGGACTTGAGTTTCAAATATGAACACCCCAACACCTATAAGAATATCTCGGAAGCCGTTGCAGCATCGGAACAAAAGCGTAACGACGTGTTCACCCGCTTCTCGGCTCCAATACGCGAGCGTCTTGATAATGAAGGCTTTACCTATGAATTCAAGGCCCGTGTAAAGTCGTGCTACTCCATTTGGAAAAAGATGGAGAAGAAGCGCATACCGCTTGAGGAAATATATGACATATATGCTGCCCGAATCGTGTTTGAATGTCCCGAAGGCCGTGATGAGAATGACGATTGCCTGAAGATTTATCGCATGATTTCACAGCTCTACCGCACCCATCCTGAGCGCACGCGCAACTGGCTTATACACAGTAAACCCAATGGATACCGTGCACTCCACATGACTGTTATGGGACCCGATGGCGACTGGATTGAAGTGCAGATACGTAGCCGCCAGATGGACTATAACGATGAGCATGGAAACGCTGTTCATTGGTTCTACAAGGACAATAATGGCGAGATTGACGAGGACGACCAATTCATCAAGTGGTATAAGGAGATTGAAGACATCCTTAAAAACCCAGAGCCCAATGCTCTCGACTTCCTCGACTCGATAAAACTCAATCTTTATGCACGCGAGATTATGGTGTTTACTCCAAAGGGTGACATGATACAGCTGCCCAAGGATGCCACTGTGCTCGACCTCGCGTTCACTCTTCACTCAGAGATAGGTTCGCATTGCATAGCAGGAAAGGTGAACCACCGATTAGTGCCACTGTCGCACAAGCTCTCGAGTGGTGACCAGGTAGAAATTCTCACCTCGCAGTCGCAGAATCCTCAACCAGAATGGACTAAGTTTGTAATCACTTCGAAGGGCAAACGCCGTCTTAACTTGGCGTTCCGTCACATTCGCCGCGAGGCAATAGAGCGTGGCGAAGACCAGTTCAAGAAATTTATGGCTGAGAATTCGGTTGAAATCAACAACGAGAACGTTGCCCGCATAATCAATTATTTGGGAGTGCAAAACAAGGAAGACTTGTTCTTGAAGATTGGGACTCATAAGGTTGAACTATCACCATTGGTTATCAAGGCGTTGAAGCCACAGTCGCAAGGACTCTTCAGTAAGCTGTGGCGCAGTCCATTTGGTGGTGGTAAGAACAACAAGGATACCGCCGAAGGTGGTGAGGATGCCGGCACCAAGGGCGAGAAAATCAACAAGCGCGAGGTGTATGTACTCAAGACCGAGAATGGTAAGAGCAATTACCAACTCGCTAACTGCTGCCATCCATTGCCTGGCGATGATGTGGTGGGTTATATCGACCGCAACAACCACGTTGTGGTTCATAAGGTAGATTGCCCAACTGCAATGAAGCTAAAGAGTGGTTTTGGTGGTCGCCTAGTTGAAACTCAGTGGGAGACAAGCAGCGAGAAGTTCTTTGCTTCGATTCTCATTGAGGGTGTGGACCGAATGGGAATTCTGCAAGAGATTATCTACTTGATTTCGACCAACCTGTCAATCAACATACGCCGGTTGAACATTACCTCTAATGCTGGTGTGTTCACTTGCGAGATGGACATATATGTTGAAGACGTGAACACTGTTACCAAGATGTGCAAGCGACTATCGAAGGTTAAGGGCGTGAGCAAGGCTGCGCGCATGAGCTAGCATAGAGGTTGAGAGAATTTATTTCAGGGGAAAAAACAGAAACATAAATAGAGAAAATGAAGAAATCGGTGAAAATAAATCTGGTGGTGATGGCGCTGATAGCGTTGACAGTGGTTACACTGTCGATATTCTTTGGTGGCACATCACACGATGTGCTGGTGTATAGCGAGGGGCGTCCATGGAATTACCCAAAGCTCATAGCGCCGTTTGACATACCAATAGAGTATGATTCGGTGACCGCCCAGAAAATAAAAGACAGCATCGACGATAATTTTGCTCCAATTTACAACATCAATGATGCACGCACCCAGCGAGCGCTAGAGACCATCAATACATCAATTGACAGCATGAGTGGCGTGCCAGCGAGCACCAAGCATCGCATTAAGGAGGCTGCAAGCCAGGTCTTTGCGAGTGGTATAGTTGACAACGCGACAAGCAACAAGATTGCCAAGGGGAAAATCAAGACGGTTCGCGTAATCAATAGTCAGGGCAATGAGTCGCAGACGGTTGATGCAAAAACCCTTCGTTCCACAGTTGAAGCCTATAGTTATATTGACTCGGTGTCAGGCATCAACCTATCGCCCGATGCTGATATATCTCGCTTGATACACAGCAGTCTGGTTCCCAACTTAGAGTATGACACCGTAAAGACCGATGCGATTCTTGAAGATGACTACAAGGTGGCATTGGCTCCTCACGGAATGAAACTGACAGGAGAGCGAATCATTGATTATGGTGAGATTGTGACAGCTCAAAAGTTCACGCTCATCAAGACTTATGAGCGCAAGAGCGCCGAGCGCAATACCTACAATGTTATACGTCGTTTCTCGGTGTTTGGCAACCTTGTGGTGATAGCGTTGCTGCTATTTGTGATGTATCTATACATCAGGATAATGCATCCTGCTGTGTATCGCAGCATGCGTCACATGACATTCCTGTATTGCTTTGTGTTTATCTTTGTGTTGCTGGTATATGTGATAGCGCACTTGCGGTCGGGGTTGTTATACCTGATCCCGTTTGCGCTGGTGCCCATAGTTGTGACGGTGTTCTTCAGTGTGTCGTTAGGATTCTTCGTGCACATGATAGTTGTACTCATCAGCTCGCTAGTTGCACCCGAGGCCAGTGACTTTGTGATAATGCAGTTCCTGGCCGGTGTGATTGCGCTGGTGTCGATTAAGGGACTGATGCAGCGTTCTCAACTGGTAGTGTGCGCGTTCTTTATATTCCTGTGCTATTCAATAACTTATGTGGCGCAATTTATAGCGCGCAATGGCACATTCGATGCATTTGACTGGCATGTGATACTTTACTTTGCAGTCAATTGCATAGTGTTGTCGTTTGCCTACTTCGGAATCTTTATAGTAGAGAAGATATTTGGCTTCACCTCACAGGTGACACTGGTAGAACTCAGTGATATCAACAATCCTGTTCTTCGAGAACTCTCGGAGAACTGTCCAGGCACCTTCCAGCACTCGCTACAGGTGGCAACACTTGCCGGAGAGGCAGCACGCCTTGTAGGAGCCAGTGTTCAGCTGGTAAGGGCAGGAGCTTTGTATCACGACATTGGCAAGATTGATAATCCGGCTTTCTTTACCGAGAACCAAAGTGGTGTGAACCCTCACGATGTTCTGATGCCCGAGCAGAGTGCAAGCATTGTGATATCTCATGTGACCGATGGCTTGCAACGTGCCGAAAAGGCAAAATTGCCTCAAGTTATCAAGGACTTGATTGCACAGCATCACGGCAAGAGCCGCACACGCTATTTCTACAACATGGCTTGCAAGCAGAGTCCTACCGGTACCGTCGATCCAGCTCCTTACACCTATCCAGGTCCTAACCCTCAGAGCAAGGAAGCTGCAATCCTGATGATGGCCGATGCCTGCGAGGCTGCAGTGAAGAGTCTTGCTGTTGCCGACGAGAAAAACATAACCGACATGGTTAACAAGATTGTTGACTCACAAGTGACCAGTGGGGTGTTTAATGAATCGCCTATAAGCTTCAAAGATATCACCATTGTCAAGGAGAGCCTGATTAAGCGCTTGCTCACATTCTATCACACTCGAGTGTCGTATCCCGAGGATGTTAGACCCGAGGCACCTGCCGATGGTGAGGTTGAGACAGTAGACACTGAGATTGAAAGTGCTGAGCAAGAGTCGTAGGCTTTTGTTGCAAAAAAGTGATAAAAAAAGTTATTTTAAAAGAATTGTTTTTCAGATGTCGATAAGCTTGCTCTTACTCATATTAGGGATAATTTTTATGCTGGCAGCAATAGTGCTCGTTATAAAGCCGTGGTGGGTTGCTGCAGTTCCGGCCTATGCTGGATTGTGGTGTTTTCACTGGAGTACAGTGGCAACATTCCCATCATGGATATTTATCTTCTATGGTGCCGCAACCTTAATGGTGATGGGCATTAGATACTTGTCGCCCAAAGGTGAACCCGATGGCAAATCGACGGGCAATCTATACTTGGGCCTTGGAGCTATGATGGGGTGCTTGCTTGGCATGATGGTAGAAGCCCGATTCATGGTTTTGGGAACAATAATAGGTACTATAATGGGTCAGATTGCATTTTCTCGCACCCCTGGCGGCAAATGGCTGAGATTTCCTAAATCCAATTTTATTCAGTACCTTTGCGCCAAAGGTTTGGCAATCGTGGTGGCAGTAGCCATGATAGGCCTTGCCGTTGAAGGTTTTGTTTATTTAAAATGACAATAAAAATTCAGAAACGATATATGAAACTCAATAGAGCAATATTGACACTGGTGGTTGCCATGATAGCTGGAATGGCTTTTCATGCTTCGGCCCAGTATAAGTATGAGGTTCGTGAGGTTGATTTTAATAAGATAAAGGAAGTGACTCTTGACTCGTTGTCGCCTTACTATTATCCAAAGCTTGTGAGCTATTTCAATAGCAACGACACCATCATGAACTTTGAGGCCTACCGTGACCTTTATTTTGGATTTGTGTTCCAGGAGGATTATAATCCATTCCGCAGCACTGAGTTTGAAGACAAGGAAAAGGTAGAGCAGCTTTACTACAACAGCGACCGCGAGCTTACCCGCGAAGAGTGTGACGAGATAGAGAAATATGCAATCAGAGCACTCGACGACAACATGTTTGACATTGATCAGATAGGCTATTACATTTATGCCTTGCAGCATAAGAAAAAATATGCCCGCGCTGCAGTTCGCCAGTATCGTCATGACAAATTAATTGCAGCAATCATGTCGAGTGGACACGGCACCGAGGAGGAGCCGTGGGTGGTTATATTCCCTGAACATGAGTACACTCTCATCAATTTGCTGGGATATGTCGCGGTCGATCACGATGAGCTCAATGGCGGAATCGACAGGATAAGAGCCAAGAGCGAGACCAATAGTCGTGAAACAAAAGACTTCTACTTTGATGTGTCGCAAATGCTCAGAGAGGCAAGCGTGAAGTTCCCTGAAGACTTTGAATGACCCTTGAGCATGTGCCAATGATAATGTCATGGCAAAACGAGACTGAAAGTTAGAAAATATAGTTAAAGAGGCAAAAAAATCGCAATAAATTTGTTTTTATTGCGATTTTTGTGTAATTTAGGGCGTTCGAAATAATGAAGAGAGAGTAAAGAAGATACTTATTGACCTGAGCCTATGAGCAATATCATTGACAAATACCTTCAATACACCAAGCTGGAGCTAAATCTCTCGCCTCACACGGTCACAGCCTATGGCAACGACCTGCGACAGTGGGAGCAATATCTCACAGCAGGGAAGCAAGAGCTTGATGTGGCGAGTGTGACAGCCAGTGATATCAGGGCATGGCTGCTGCACCTGAGTGGTGATGGCGACAGTGCCCGCACGCTCAGGCGAAAGGTTCAGGCAGTGCGCTCGTTTTATAAGTGGCTAATGCGCAATGGCACGGTTACTGTCAATCCTGCCGCGTCGGTCGAATTGGCACGCATACCAAAGCGACTGCCACAAATGGTGCGTGAAGATAGTGTCAATACTCTTCTCGACAGTGAAATTGATGAGGACGACTTTGAGCAAGTGCGCAACCGCTTGATTGTGATGATGCTATATGAGACGGGAATGCGTCGTGCCGAGTTGCTAGGTCTGCTTGACAAGAATGTAGATACTGTAAAAGGCGAGCTCAAGGTTCATGGCAAGCGTGACAAGGACCGAATAATTCCGTTTGGCACCGAACTTGCATTATGGATTGATAAGTATCGTACCCTGCGCGAGGAGCAGGCACGAGGCTGTGACTTGTTCTTTGTGCGACCAGATGGCAAACCACTCTATGCGATGCTGGTATATAGAGTTGTACGCGAGGCATTGGGCCAAGCGGGTGTTACCAGCAAGCGAAGTCCGCACGTGTTGCGACACTCTTTTGCCACTGCGATGCTCAATGATGGCGCTGCACTCAATAGTGTCAAGGAATTGCTTGGCCACGAGTCGCTAGCGACAACTCAAATTTACACACATGTGACTTTTAGTGAATTGAAAAATAATTATAAACTCGCCCATCCCAGGGCACTTAAAAAAGGAGGCTAATATGGAAATTAAAGTAAAAGCCATTCACTTCGATGCTACCGAGAAGCTCGAGCAGTTCATCAACAAGAAAGTTGAGAAGCTAGTTAAGCATCATGAGGAAATCGCCAATGCAGAGGTGACATTGAAAGTTGTTAAACCCGAGACCGCTATGAACAAGGAAGCCAGCATAAAGCTGCTCATTCCCAGGAACGAGGATCTCTTTGCCAACAAGGTTGCCGACACCTTTGAGGAGGCTATCGACCTTTCGGTTGATGCGCTTAAGCGTCAGCTGGAGAAGACAAAAAAAGACAAGTAATCCACTCAGGGAGTACACATTGAAATTTTAATATCATAGCAGGGCATACTAGAATGATGGCCCTGGCACTATAAAAAGATGAAGGAGTTGCACCATGCGAGGTGCAACTCCTTGATTTATTAGACAACCTTGTCTCCTTTAGAAAGCTCTCTGGCCGTTGTTGCGCAGACGCTCATAATCGAGGTCGCGATGCGACTGGTTGTTATTGTTGTTATTATTGTTGTTGTTTCCACGCAGGCGCTCATAATCGAGGTCGCGGTGACGAGGCTCTTCATACTTGGGCTGCTGTGGTGCAGGTCTTGTAGCAGGTTTCACAGCTGGCTTAGCAGGTGGAGGAGTGGGCTTGGTCACTGGAGCCTTAGGCTTGGTTGGTGCAGGAATTGGTGCCGGTCTTGGAGGTACAGGAGGAGTGTAAGACGGATCATTAGGATTGTTATAGTCATCTGGCTCAGTCATTTGGTTGTTGGAATCGTCTTCGGGATCTAAACCATTATCTTCGCCGTCGTTTCCGTCTTGTTCATTACCCTGAACATCAGTGTTGCCTTCGTCGTCGGGATCGCTGCTGAAGCTGGTGTTGTCGTCTTCGGTATCGCCTTTCTCGACTTTTTCGGTTTGTGGCTTATTGTCTTTATCCTTATTGAGGAACCAATAAATACCATAACCAATGCCACCAAGAAGAAGTGCGCCAAGGATAATGCCAAGGATTAAGCCTAATGGACTCTTCTTTTTGGGCTCTTCGGCTACAGGCTGCTGAGGATAGACAGGTGCCTGTGGAACTGGTTGCGGCGCTGGCTGTGGCGCAGGTTGAGGGGCCGGTGCAGGTTGAGGCGCTACTGGTGGTTCGGGAACTGCTGGAGCAGCAGCGGCAGCTGTGGTAGCGGCTGCAGCAGTGGCAGCAACAACAGGAGGTTTAGGAGCAACAGAAGGCTCAGGAACTGCAGGTGCCACGGGTTCTGGTTCGGGAGCAACTGGAGGCTCAGGAACTGCAGGTGCCACGGGTTCTGGTTCAGGAGCAACAGGGGGCTCGGGAACTGCAGGTGCCACTGGTTCTGGTTCAGGAACAACAGGAGGCTCGGGAATTGCAGGAGCAACAGGAACTACTGGAGGCTCGGGAATTGCAGCAGCTGCACCTGGTACTGGTGGCATTCCTGGCACTTCGGGTGGGTTGGTGTTAACTGGCTTCACCTCAATGGCTTGGCCACAATTCATACAGAATCGTGCGCCATCGGGCACGATGTTTCCACAATTAGGGCATTTGTTAGGTTCCATATAAAATTAGTTATAAGATTAGTTCAAAATGTTTAAGAAAATCAACAGATTTCAAGTGAGTATGCAAATTTGGCAAAAAATCTTCAAATTACCAAGAAATGTGAAAGAAATCTTCAATTAGTTATTTTTTTTCTTTTTATTTGATTTTTGATGTGGGGAATTGTGAAATAATAGTTATATTTGCATACTTTAATCATATATGAATTAAAAATACTACAATAATATAGTGTTATGAACTTGAAGAAAGCTTTGTTATTAGCGTGTGCCGTTGCATCGGTTACTGTTGTGAATGCGCAACCAGTGGTTATGAGCAACGCAGGATATGGTTACTATCATCGTGGCGTTTTGATGAATGATGTGCGCAACTATGTGGGTTCGTCGCATCAGCTCGACCACCTCAATAAATACCTGCTTCCTGAGTGGAATCAGGAAGCCGAGGCCGAATACATGAAGGTTATTAATGAGTTTGAGCTCGGCAAACCTGCAAGTTTGACTATGCTTGAGGAATTTATTGAGAATTATGAGGGAGATCCCCTTGCTGTTGCAGCAAGAGCTAAGGTGGGCGATTATTATTTCTACCGTGGCGATTTTGCACAGGCACTCGATAATTACCGTCAGGTCAGGGCAAAGGCACTAGACGACGACACCGACGAGGATGTGCTGTATCGTCGTGCTTATTGTGACCTGATGCTTGAGGACTATGACGAGGCCAAAACTATTTATGACAAGCTGTCGACAACCAAGCAATATAGCAGCGCTTCTACTTTCTTTAAGGCTTATATAGAGTATGCCAACCAGAATTATGGTGAGGCCTACAAGCTCTTTGAGAACGTTGATCGCACTGGCGAACTCGGATATCAGTCACAATACTATATGTGCCAAATCCTGTATAAGCAGGGCGACTATATTAACGCTGCTCGCCTAGGTCAATCGCTCATCGAGGACGACCAAAACGACTATTTCAGTGCCGAGATGAATCGCATTGTGGGCGAGAGCTACTATCGACAGGGTAAAAACGCTACTGCAAAGCCATACTTGAACAAATTCATTGAACTCAACGACGAGGAAACAGTCGAGAAGAGAAATGCTACCTACATGCTAGGAGTGATAAACTTCAACTCGCGCGAATATGATAAGGCCATAGAAAACATGCTTGCAGTGGCTGGTGAAGACGATGCTCTCACACAGAGCGCATTGCTTTATGTGGGCCAGAGTCGCCTCAAGAGTGGTGACTATAATGGTGCAGCAATAGCCTTTGAGCGTGCAGCCAATATGCGTTGGGACAAGAACGTGCGTGAGACAGCATTCTATAACTATGCTATCAGTCAGAGCCGCGGAGGTCGCACTCCTTTCAACAAGTCGATCGACATGTTCGAGCAGTTCCTTAACGAGTATCCTAACTCGGCTTATTACAGCAATGTTGAGAATTACCTGATTGATGCTTACACTACCACTACCGACTATGATCGTGCGCTGGCAAGCATTGCCAATATCAAGAACCCAAGTGATAAGGTGCTTAAGGCTAAGCAAACTGTGCTCTACCATAAGGGTGTGCAACAGCTTCGCAACAATAAGCCTGCAGCTGCGGCTCATGCACTGCAGCAAGCTATAGATGAGGGAAAGAAGGACAATGAGGTCTTCAACGACAGTAAGCTGTGGCTTGCCGAGGCTCAGTACCAACTTGGTGACTACAAGAGTGCCGCCAAGAATCAGCAAGAGTATGTGAATTCTGTTTCGACAAACGATGTTAATTATGGATTGGCTCAGTTCAATTTAGGCTCATCATTGTTCAATCAGCAAGATTACCCAAAGGCTATAGAGGCATTTACAAAGGCAATTGAGACCAACTCGTTGAGCCGCGAAATGGCTGCCGAGGCATATAATAGAATTGGCGACGCTAAGTACTATGGTAAAGACTTCAATGGCGCTGTTGACAGCTACACTAAGGCAGCTAACAGCAATATTGATGCTTCGGCCGAGTATGCGATGCTTCGCAAGGCAATTATCGCTGGCGACAAGAGCGAATATGACTCAAAGATAGCTCAACTTAATGAGCTTATCAAAACATATCCCAACTCATCGAAGGTGCCTGAGGCGATGCTTGAGAAAGGCAACGCTCAGGTTAATGCAGGAAAACTTTCGGAGGCCATCAACTCTTATGGTGAGCTGATGCGCAAGTATCCACAGCAGCCCGAGGCTCGCGAAGGTATGCTCAAGATGGCGCTTGCTCAAAAGTCGAACAATGAAATTAACGATGCCATCAACACCTATTGGAACGTGATAACCAAATTCCCTGCAAGTAATGAAGCCAAGACAGCCGCCCAGGATTTGAAGGTTATATATGCCGACCGTGGAGAACTTGGTGAGTTCAGCCGAAGGCTCAATGGTATAGAAGGTGGACCAAAGATTGACGTTCGTGAGGTGGAGAAAGCTGCCTTCGATGCTGCCGAGACTTATTATATCGACAATGAGAGCATTGCAAAACTTGAGAACTACCTGCGTGACTATCCAAATGGAGCTTACACAAGCGAGGCAATGTACTACATAGGTCATTATTATTACAGCAAGCGCGATTATAATAGCGCAATGCAGGCGCTTGACGATGCTCTTGAGGGCAGCGAGGATGCTCCATTTGCACAACGAGCAATGGCACTCAAGGGTGCGTTGCTGCTTGAGCAGGGTCGTGCCAGCGATGCAATAGACGTGTATAAGACTTGGGCAACCAAGGCTACCAACAATGACAATTATGCTCTGTCGCAACTTGGCATCGTTCGCGCCGCTAGTGAGGCTCAAGAGTGGAAAGAGGTTGTGACTAGTGCTAATAATCTGATTGAAGGTGGTTACACTCTAAGTAGCGACATTGAGCAAGAAGTGATACTCGACCGCGCTATCGCTTATACCAACCTTGGTAACTCTCTCGCTGCAATGACCGATCTTAACAGTTTGGCATCAAACACTCAAAGTGCAGCTGGTGCTCAGGCAGCCTACGAAATTGCAAGACTGCAATATGAGGAGGGTGACCTTGAGAATGCCGAGAAGAGTCTTGATGCCTTGATTGGCAGTGGCACCGAGCATAACTATTGGGTAGCAAAGGGCTTTATCTTGCTGTGCGACATCTACAATGAGCAAGGTAATCAGCAGCAGGCTATTGAGTACCTCGTGAGCCTTAAGAACAACTATCCAGGCAAGGAGGGTGAGATTTTCAATGAGATTGAGAGTCGATTGAGCAATTGGCAAAAGAAATCGAAGAAATAACACGGCACGGAGCAATCTCACGTTGGGAATTGCAAGGCCTATAACTATCGTTTAATAAGGTTTACACATTATTTTATATAACTTCACAATGATGACAAACAAGTTAAAATATACTGCTCTGGCTGTGGCTCTTGTGACCACGATGGGTGGTTATGCCCAAAGTACAAACCAAGACAAGAAAGACCTCAACAAGGTAATCACACTAGAGAGGGAATTTGATCCCGTTAAGAAGGAGGTGGTGAAAAAGACTGTGCTCCCTAAGGAGATAAAGCAGAGCACCAAGGAGGCTGTGGCGCCTCAGTTCAGTGATTGGACTGTGCCGGCATTAGTTCCAGTCGATATTCCCACTATGTTGCCTTACGGTTATCGCACCCGCCACAATTTCTCAAACCAGAGGGGTTATCTTAATGTGGGACTGGGAACGTGCCTGAACACTCTTGTGAGTGCAGGTTATCGTGCTATCGACAAGGATGCCGAGCAACTTAACGTGTGGTTGCAGCATAACAGCACTTGGCTTGGAAAGAATACTACTAAACTCATTGAGAACTCGTCGCAGCGTCAAAAACAGCGCTTCAACGATAACTTGTTGGGTGCTAGTTGGACTAAGGAAATGACTAAGGGTACATTAGGAATTGATGGACGACTTCATTTTGATAGTTTTAACTACTATGGTGGATTCAGTGATTACTTGAAGAACAACAAGACTGCATTTGTTGAAGCTAGAGTAGATGGTAAGTGGGAGAGCGAGTATAAAATCAATGATGAAGATGCTATAGAATATGAGGCAAATGCCACAATTGACTATGCCGGCTACGACAAGTCACATCTTGAGGGTGTCTCGGGAGCCAAGGAATTCTGGGTTGGCGCTTCGGTTGAAGGTGAGTACAATCTTGAGAAGATAGGCGATGTGGGTTTGCTCTTTGGTGTTGACGTCGTTAACTCGCGTCGTCATGAATTCAACAAAAACACAAGCGTCAACAAGACGTTTGGTATGTTAACTCTCAACCCATATTATAAGTATTCGAATGACATTTTCAATGCTAAGGCTGGTGCCGTGATTAACTTCTCGTTCAACGACGGTGCTGCAGTGCGTGTTGCTCCTAATGTAGACCTCAACTTCAAGATTTATAAGGGAGTGAACCTCTTTGTTAATGCTACAGGAGGCAAGGAGATAAACCACCTGGGTGCTTTGCACGACCAATATCGTTACAATGACCCGTTAGCAGGCTATGGTGCAAGTACTTATGTGCCTTTTGATGGAAAATTAGGTTTTAACGTTGGTCCATTTGTGGGATTCAGTGCTAAGGCTTATGTGGGCTATGGATTTGTCACTGGTCAGCTCGATGCTGTTGTTCCTGCTGCTAATTCTGGAATCTATAAAGAGGTTCTCGACATTGAGAACCCAACACCCGATGGCCCGTTGTCGCCTTATAAAGACTATAATCAATATGCAGCTATCATTTACATGATGACGAAGTGCAAAGGCGCTTATATGGGTTTTGAGATGAATTATAAATATCGTTCACTTGCCGAAGCCAAACTTCAGTTTGTACACACATTTGTCAGTGACGAGGACTATTATGTTGGCAAGCGCTACATGGGTTATCCCCTTGGTGATGATGGACCAACCAGCATTTTCAACTTTGATGTGAAAGTGTGGCCCATTAAACTCCTTACAGTTACTGCAGGACTCCATTGTCGCATCAATCGCTCGACATTCGCCCGCAGTTGGGTAGATCCCACTATGGGAGATGATGGTACCATTAACCCCGGCTATTATATCTTTGGTGCAATT
This sequence comes from uncultured Bacteroidales bacterium, assembly GCA_902762385.1. Taxonomy (GTDB): domain Bacteria; phylum Bacteroidota; class Bacteroidia; order Bacteroidales; family Muribaculaceae; genus Sodaliphilus. The sequence continues at coordinate 140,775 of CACWNQ010000004.1, forward strand.
GAAATGAAAGATGTTGTTGACCTTCATGTGGGTGCACGCTACAGTTTCAGCCATATCTTCTCGGTGTGGGCTCAGGCTAGCAACCTGCTGTGCAAGCAGTGGGACATCATGCCAGGTCAAGGTGCTCAGAAGATTGGGCTCATGGGTGGTATTTCACTGAATTTCTAAATCTTCAATAACACAATAATGGCTGTGAGAAATAATCACAGCCATTATTTTAATTTATCATGAGAAAAATAAGACACGCAATTGTGGCCGATGTTGACCGTATCATGCAAGTGCTCGATGCTGCCAAGCAGGTAATGCGTAATGCGGGTAACGAGAATCAGTGGATTAACGGGTATCCTACGGTCGAGGCCGTAATTAGCGATATTGAGCGTCAAGGCGGTATGGTGGTTGAGGATGATGGGGTAGTGGTAGCCTATTTCGCTTTCCTGCCTTCGCCTGAGCCTACCTATGCAGCAATATATGAAGGACAATGGATTGATGATACATTGCCTTATCATGTGGTGCATCGCATGGGTGGTGAGCCCACTGCTCGCGGCATATTTGCGAGTGCTATGGATTATTGTTTTGAGCACGATCCAAACATACGTGTAGATACCCATCGTGACAATAAGATAATGCAGCATCTGTTCACCAAGCATGGTTTCAGGTACTGTGGAATAATTTATCTTCTTAATGGTGACGAGCGCCTAGCCTATCAAAAATGCACAATTTGAGATTATTCTCAAATTGTGCATTTTCTATTGTGCATTAAGTATTAACTAATCGTGCCACAGTGTGAGCTTGTCGTTCTTGAGAGTGGCTTGAACGTCGATGAGGCGTTGGTTGTGGCTGCCTCGGAAGCGTAGCTTTGTGTCGCGTTCGTCGATTTTGAATGGACTGTCGACTAGTACATCTAGTTGGCTTACCACCTCCATCAACTGAGGTTCTTTTTTCACTTGCTCCCAAGTGTAGCCGGTATAGCACCACACGTTATAACCTAGTTCGCTCTTGATGCGCTTCACCAAGTGCGCTAGTGGCTTGGGTTGCGCTAGTGGGTCACCACCTGAAAAGGTTACAGGTGCCTCGTTATAGGCAATCACTTCCATGAGCTCATCGAGGGTGCGTGTGTCGCCACCACCCATGTTCCACGACTCGGGGTTGTGGCATCCTGGGCAATGATGATTGCATCCTGCCAAATAAATTGACGTACGCAATCCTGGGCCATCAACGCTGGTCCCTTCGACGACATGCAATACTCTCAAATTCTCGGTCATAGTTTTATAGGATAGGAGTGACTAGGAAAAACTCTTAACTGTGAACTCTTAACTGTGAACTCTTAGCTCTTACTTATGCACTACACGGTCGTGGAGCTCGGCAAGTTTGCCACTGTTCCAACGGTCGGTTGTTCCTACAAGGTAGCCTGTAATGCGCTGCAACTGGTCGATGTTGTGACCGTGGCACTCAGGGCACTCATGCAGATCTTCGGTAGCGTCCTCATATCCGCAGTCCAAGCAACGGTTACGGTTATGGTTCACCGAGCCATAGCCAATGTTGTACTTGTCCATCAGGTCAACTATGTCCATGATGGCCTGTGGGTTGTGGGTGGCATCACCGTCAATCTCAACATAAAAGATGTGTCCACCGCGAGTAATCTCGTGGTAAGGTGCCTCAACCTCAGCCTTGTGCTTGGGACTGCACTTGTAGTATACGGGCACGTGGTTACTGTTAGTGTAGTAAATCTTGTCGGTGATACCGGGAAGCTCACCAAAGTCCTTACGGTCGCGACGTGTGAACTTGCCACTGAGGCCCTCGGCTGGAGTTGCGAGGACACTGTAGTTGTGCTTGTACTGCTCGCTGTACTCGTTGATGCGCTCGCGCATGTGTGAGATAATCTTCAGACCCAGTTCCTGGCTCTCTTGGCACTCGCCGTGGTGCTTGCCTGTGAGGGCAATGAGGCACTCGGCGAGACCAATGAAGCCAATGCCCAGCGTACCTTGATTGATAACGCTCTCGATTGTGTCGGTGGGCTTGAGGTTCTCGCATCCGTTCCACAGTTGCGACATGAGCAGTGGGAACTGCTTAGCTAATGCAGTGCGTTGGAATTGGAAACGGTCATCGAGTTGGCGTGCAGTGATATCGAGCACTCGGTCAAGTTTCTTGAAGAACTCGTTGATGCGCTCCTGCTTGTCCTCGATTTTCATGCATTCGATAGCCAGTCGCACAATGTTGATGGTCGAGAATGAGATGTTACCGCGGCCAATACTCGTTTTAGGGCCAAAGCGGTTCTCAAATACTCGAGTGCGGCATCCCATTGTAGCAACCTCATAGTGATATCGCTCGGGATCATTGATGTCCCATTTCTCGTGGAAGTTGTAGGTGGCGTCGAGATTTACAAAGTTGGGGAAGAAACGTCGTGCAGTCACCTTGCATGCGAGCTTGTATAAATCATAGTTGGGGTCGGTTGGTAGGTAGCTCACGCCCTTCTTCTTTTTCCATATTTGGATGGGGAAGATAGCTGTTGAACCGTTACCCACACCCTCCCAAGTAGAGTGAAGGAGTTCGCGAATAATGCATCGTCCTTCGGGGCTGAAGTCGGTACCGTAGTTGATGGAGCTGAACACTACTTGGTTGCCGCCACGGCTATGGATAGTGTTCATGTTGTGGATAAATGCCTCCATGGCTTGATGAACACGATTAGCGGTGCGATTGATGGCATGCTGCAGCACACGCTCACGTCCTTTCAAGCCATCAAGGTCGCGAATGATGTAGTCATCGACTTTAGCGTCATACATGTCCTTGTAGTCCTCGCCGTTGATGTCCTCAAGAATCTTTACCTCCTCGATGAAAGTGCGGCGCACAAATGGAGCCAGATAGAAGTCGAATGCAGGTATTGCCTGTCCACCATGCATTTCGTTCTGTGCAGTCTCCATCGAGATGCATGCAATAACGCTTGCAGTCTCGATGCGCTTGGCAGGACGTGACTCTCCATGGCCAGCCCAGAACCCGTTGTTTAGAATTTTGTCGAGAGGGTGCTGGACACAGGTGAGACTCTTAGTGGGGTAGTAGTCTTTATCGTGAATGTGGAGATAGTTGGCTCTCACAGCCTCACGTGCTTCTTCGCTCAAGAGGTAGTCATCGACGAACGGCTTTGTGGTCTCGCTGGCAAACTTCATCATCATGCCGGCAGGAGAGTCGGCATTCATGTTGGCGTTCTCGCGGGTGATATCGTTGTTCTTGGTGTTGATAATCTCCAGGAACAGATCGCGGGTTTTTGCCTTGCGGGCGATGCTGCGCTTGTGGCGATAGTTGATGTAGCACTTTGCCACTTCCTTGCGTGGGCTCTTCATGAGTTCGAGCTCAACCATATCTTGTATGCCTTCGACGCTCATTTGGCTCTTACCACGTGCTCCAATGTGGTCGGCGATGCGCTGAATGAGTGCCTCGTCGTCGCCGGCGTCGGTGGCTAACATCGCTTTGCGAATAGCCGCTTTGATTTTTTCTTCGTTGTATCCAACAACTCGTCCGTCACGTTTTACTACTGTTTGTATCATATTCTATTAGGAGGTAAATAATAAGTAGGTTATAAAAGTAGATGCGTTTAAAAAGCCCAATCTCTCGGGCCTTGAAGGTTGTACTAAAAAGTGTCTCCTTTTAATTTGCAGTGCAAAACTACAAAAGGTTATATAGATGGCAAAATTTTTTCTCGAGAATTTATCAACAATTTTTGTTTTTGGAAACTTTTTTAAAATATCAAAATTATAAAAGATTGTAAATCAAAGGTATATAAAAAGTTTTGGAAAACTTTTACTGATAGGGCTGTTGTATTAATTATCAAAAAATATTCAGAAATTCTTTTTGCAACTTTCTTGACTATGTGTTTTTGATTTGTTGTTGAGATGTCGGAGAGGTGCTTGTGAAGGCATGGCTTCCATGTTAAAAATGGTGGGTTATTTGGTTAATTTACGAAAAATTAGTAACTTGCACAACTTTTTTAATCAAGAACATAAATATTTAAAAAACATAAAGCTATGATTAAACGAATTTACCTCTTATCAATGATGGCGTGCCTATCGCTGGCGGCATCGGCTGTCACCAAGACGGCTGTCTTTGATTTCAGCTCGCCCGAGGCACTAGCTCAATTGGGTCTGCCCACACCCACAAGCAGTAATCCTACCTACCTGCATGACAATATCACAGTGGGCGATATCACCTTTATCCCTGGTAGCAGCGCACCACGCTCCACCTACTATCAAAATCAGTACACTTTCTACACTACTAGTGGCAACAGCTTTTCGTTCCAAGCAGCCAGTGGCGCAACAATTAAGCGAGTTGACTTCGACGGATTCTACACTCAGCAGCGCTTCACTGCTTCGCCCGCCGGCTTCGACTCAGGTAACAGCTACTGGAGCGGCTCGACCAGCAAGGTAACATTCACTGGTACTGGTGGCAACAGTCTGTACTCGATGACAGTAACCTATGAGATGGAAGAGACCAACTACAACCCTTGTGACGTGAACCACGACGGCAGCGTGACCAGTAGCGATATTACCGCGTTGTATAATTACCTTCTTAACAGCGACATGACATATGTTGATAGTGCCGATGTGAACGGTGACGGATCTATTACAAGTGCCGACATTACCGTTATTTATAACTACATATTAAGTGGTGAAATGCCCGAAACGGTAGAACCACCTACATTCAGCCATCCGTCGGGAACGGTGTTTAACACTCCAACTGAAGTGACGGTTACAGGTCCTGCCAATAGCCGCGTATATATCACTACCGATGGCAGCACTCCAAGCACTACACACTATCAAGACAACGCTTACGGCTCAATCAATGTGATGGTAGGCTTCAATATGACCCTCAAGGCCATTGCAGTAGTTGATGGCAAGTCAAGTGCTGTGGTAACAGCGGTGTATTCACTTGTTGAAGTGCCTGGCCCCACCTTCAACCCACCTTCGGGCACAGTGTTCCAAGGCACAGGCTCGGTGACTATTACCGGCCCCTACGGCAGTACTATTTATTTCACACTCGACGGCACAACGCCCACCACAAGCCACTACTACACTCACGGCAACTCGCCCTACACCATCGAGGAACTCGAAGTTGGCACAACAACCATCAAGGCTATCGCTGTCCTTAACGGAGTGGCAAGCCCTGTAATGACTGCCGTTTACACCGTGGAAGAAGTTACTGACAACAATGTCAATGCCAACTGGAAAGAGACGGCCTTCAATATTCCGGAATCAGGTCCAAAACCCACTAGCTCTAGTGCTACTTATAATCAGGCTTGGCGCATTGAATACCCGCACATCAACACCGGCTCCAACTACATGGTTGCGGTGCATGCCACCAATATAGGCATCTCACTGTCGCTGGAGCTCGACAAGAACCAGCGTGCCAACCACTGGACATGTTACACCATGCACAGCGGTCTTCCCAACAACAACGTGGGCCGTGTGACCAGCACATTCCATCCAGACGAATGCGTTCCTACTGCCTATCAAGTAGCGCACAATGAATATACAACCGGTAAGTACACCACAAGCTGCACCAATCTTGATGGTAGCAACATGACTCTCTTCGCTCGTGGACACATATGCGCATCGGAGGATCGCCAGACCACTGAGGACCAGAATTACGACACATTCACCACCAGCAACATCCATCCACAGTATCAGGCACATAATGCCGGCCTGTGGCAGCGTATGGAGGCAAAGGTTCAGACTTGGGGTTACAACAACAACTTCCGCGACACGCTCTATGTGTGCAAGGGCGCCACAATTGGTAATGTTACTCTCAATGGTTCCACAACATCTGGACTCATTCCTAAATCAGAAGTGCAAAGTCTATTTGGAGTGAACATCACTGGAACTCTTCCAATTCCACGCTATTGGTATATGGCAGTATTGCGCTTGAAGAACGGACAATATCAGGCAATGGCCTACTGGACAGAGCAAATCAACAGTTCATGCAGCTCAACCACTTTGCAAAGCTGCATGATAACCATCGACGAGCTGGAGAGGAGGACAGGCATCGACTTCTTCTGTAACCTGCCCGACGACATTGAAGATTCGGTGGAAGCGACGCTAAACTCTAGCGTATGGCAGTAACCTTTTTACAATAAATTAAATACATTGAGACGTCGGGAGTTTTTCTCGATGTCTCATTTTTTTGTGTTTTCACTTTTTTTTACTGGAAATGAAGTGTAAATTCAAGAAAAAGTAGTATTTTTGGAAATTAATTAGTTTGTTTGCCGAAATATAAACACAAAACATATAATATCTATGAAGAAATTATTATTAGCCGCATTAGTGGCAATGGTTTTGATCCCTGCGATAAATGCTCAAGACAACGTACAGCAAAGTAAGCGTTACAAGATGTATGGCGTGATGTTCTACAACCTTGAGAACTTGTTCGACACTATCAACAACAATGGTACCTACGACTTAGAGTTCTCACCCAATGGCGCTCGCCAGTGGGACGGTCGCAAGTACTGGATGAAGATTCATAACATGGCTTATGCCTTTGCCCAGATGAAGACCGATGCCACACCTTATGGTCCTGCTATCATTGGTGTGAGTGAGATTGAGAACGAGACTGTGCTAAAAGATATTGCTCGCGACCCTCAGGTGAGAGATTGGCACTTGCAGGTTGCTGATTATCACGAGAGCCCCGACCGTCGTGGTGTAGATGTGGGCGTGATGTATAATCCTCGTTTCTTCAGGGTGCTAAATGTGACAAACCAGCGCTTAAGCGAAGAAGACTTTGCTCGTGCTGCCACTGCTGCCGATCCCGGTCGCAAAGCTGAGTATGAGTGGAACGAGAACTTCCGTACCCGTGACCAGATTTGCGTAGTTGGTCTGCTTGCTGGTGATACCGTGGCTGTAATGGTTAACCACTGGCCTTCTCGACTGGGTGGCCAGGAGGCTTCAAGCCCCAAGCGCGAGGCTGCCGGCTATATGTGCCGTCGCACCATCGATTCGCTTGTCAACGTTCATGGCGATAACATTGGAATCATCTTCATGGGTGACCTTAACGACGACCCAATGGACAAGGCTTGTGCCGAGGCTGTGGGTGGAAAGCGTAACATTGAGGACGTGAACGGTCCCGGTGAAATGTTCAACCCCTTCTGGAACGTGCTTGCAAAGGGAATTGGCACTCTAGCTTATAAAGGTCAGTGGAATCTATTCGACCAGATCATGTGCAACGGATTCTTCACTAAATATCGTAACAGCAAGGATAAACCACAGCTCACTTTCTTGCGTTGCGAGGCTCTTAACCGCGACTTCTTGAAGACTCAAGAGGGCGACCGTAAGGGCTACCCACTGCGTACTTATAGCAGCGGCGTGTTCCTGAACGGTTATAGCGACCACTTCCCAACAGAGATTTTCTTAGTGAAAGAGATGCAATAATTGCATAGCGCTGCAAGCGATGTGAATTGTAGCAAAAAAACAAGATTATCTAGGCCGTCTAGTATTTCTAGATTGTCTAGATAATTCTTATGACAAGGATTGACTAAATAATGATAAACGATAAACTATCAACGATAAACCAATTATCGCGTAGCGATTTTGAGCTCATGGCCCCTGTGGGGTCGTGGGAGTCGCTTGTTGCTGCTCAACAAGGAGGTGCCGATGCAATCTACTTTGGCATTGAGAACTTGAACATGCGCAGCAAGTCGAGCGTAAATTTCTCGATTGATGATCTGCACACGATAGCACAATGGTGCTCAGAGCGTGGTATTAAGACTTACCTTACTGTTAACACAATCATCTATGACGAGGACATCGACTACATGCACCGCATCGTCGATGCTGCTCGTGATGCCCACATCAGTGCCATTATTGCTAGCGATATGGCTACGATACTATATGCTCGCAGCATAGGGGTTGAGGTACACATCTCAACACAGGTGAATGTGAGCAACAGCGAGGCTGTGAAATACTATGCTCAGTGGGCTGATGTGATGGTGCTGGCGCGTGAGCTTAACCTTGAGCAGGTGGCTCGCATTAGCGAGAATATAACAGGGAGCGATGTGCGTGGTCCACATGGCGAACCGGTGCGTCTTGAGATGTTTTGCCACGGTGCGCTGTGCATGGCTGTGAGTGGCAAGTGCTATATGAGTCTGCATGAGGCCGACTCGAGTGCTAATCGTGGCGCATGCCGCCAGATTTGCCGTCGCAGCTACATTGTAACCGACCGTGACACGGGCGATGAACTGGCTATTGAGAATAAATACATCATGTCGCCTAAGGACTTGAAGACTATCCATTTTCTCAATAAAATGGTGGATGCTGGGGTGCGTGTGTTCAAGATTGAGGGTAGGGCGAGAGGTCCGGAATATGTACGCACTGTGGCGAGTTGCTACAACGAGGCATTGCAAGCTATCGTCGACGGCACCTACTGCGAGGAACGCATCGAGCAGTGGAATGAGCGCTTGGCACGTGTGTTCAACCGTGGTTTCTGGGATGGATACTACTTGGGTCAACGCTTGGGCGAGTGGACGTCGAAGTATGGCTCTAGTGCTACCCATGTGAAGGTGTATGCGGCCAAGGGCATCCGTTACTTCTCAAAGCTTGGAGTTGCTGAGTTCCAGATGGAGGCAGGCGAGTTGCACGTAGGCGACGAGATACTCATTACAGGCCCCACAACAGGCGCATTGCCATTGACGGTTGAAGAGATAAGGGTTGACCTCAAGCCAGTGGAGAAAACTGTGAAAGGTGAGCGTTTCTCAATCAAAACCGACGAAAAGATACGCCCTAGCGATAAACTTTTTGTGTGGAAACCCGTCTAAATATTGCAGATTGCATTAAATATAGATATAATTTATTATAAATCAGTTATTTATAAAATGAAAAAGTTTTTTTTGATGGCGATGGCCATCGTTGCCATAAGCGTGGCAGCGCAAGAAGTGAACGTAAAGCCTTTCACAGTAAGATATATAGATGAGGATAGGTTGTACCAACAATATGTTGTGGCACAGCAATACTTGCAGTTGCAAGCCAAGCTCAAGAATGATTTCCAGCAGGCCGAGCAGAAGAAGCGTAAGCAGATAGAGACATTCTATAATCAAGTACAGAACTTCTATAACCAGGTTCAAACTAAGTATAAGAACGGTCAGTACAAGACTCAGAAGGCTTTTGAGGCCGACCAGAAGAAGCTTGAATCTGATCAGAAGAAGCTCGAGCAGATGCAAGAAAATGCTCAAAAAGAGATGGAAGCCATGCAGAAGCAGATGGAGCAGCAGCTCAGTGGCGAGCAAGTGAAGCTTGCCAACGAGATTGACCTTTTCCTTGCCGACTTTGCAGTGAAAAATGACTATGATGCTATTTTGCGCAAGGAGGCTGCTATGTTCATCAACCCACGTTGGGATGTGACCGACAAGGTTGCCGAGGGCTTGAATGCGCGTTACAATAGCGAAAATGCTCCTACAGCCAAGGGTGTTCCCGTTGTTGACGGCAAGGCTACCGATGGCGATGCAGCTCCAACTAAAGAATGATTATAATAACACTTAAATAATAGCACACTATGAAAAAGATATTCTTAACATTGATGGCAATGGTGCTGATGGCAGGTGTTGCTGTCGCCAATGACAATATCGTTGATATTCCATTGAACAAAGTGCCCGACCTGGGTCTGAGAATGGTTAAGTCTTATTTCCCTACCAACAAGGTTGTTAAGGCCGTTAAGAACAATAGCAAGGACATGAAAAACCGTACTTGTGTGATGCTCGACAACGATGCCACTATCGACTTTGACAAAGATGGAAATTGGATGATTGTTGACTGCCGTAAGGATGGCGTGCCCATGCGCATGGTGCCTGGCAAGATTCAGATGTACCTTAGCAAGAGTAATCCTGGTGCCGATGTAGTGTATATGGGCCGAGAGATCAAGAATGGCGATATAACCATCATTCTTGACGATGGCACCGAGCTGCATTTCACCAACGAGCACACAATAATCAAGTAGGGTTGTTTCTTTTAGAGACAAATAATGCGCTGTAAAACAATAGTTTACAGCGCATTATTGCTTGTACTCCGACTGGGAATCGAACCCAGATTTTAGGTTTAGGAAACCCACGTTCTATCCGTTGAACTATCAGAGCATCCGCAAATTGGCGAGTTTTACCAATTTGCGCTGCAAAGGTAAGAAATAATTTGATAACAGATGTTATTTTGGCACACAATTTGCAGGATTATATTTAACTTTGTAGTATTGTAACGAATTAAAATCAAAGCATAATGGCAAAACAGCAAGGCTCGACAAAGGAACGCTCAAGGGTTTTTACCAACTATCCCAAGCACTATAAGGTATTATTTCATAATGACGACTTCACCCCGATGGACTTTGTGGTGATGTTGCTTGTTGATGTGTTTTACAAGAGTTCTAGTGAGGCCAAGCGACTCATGCTTCAGGTGCATGAAGAGGGTGTTGCCGTTGTGGGCATCTACAGCTATGACATGGCAGTGTCGATGGTTAGTAGGGCTACCACAATATCACGCGATGAAGGGTTCCCGCTTCGCATCACTTATGAGCCGGAATGAGCAGGCATTGAAGTTATTGCACTTAATGAGTACAAAGAACCTTTAATTAGCTTGAGCCTAAATTAAGAAAGAGATTAACAAAAGGAAATTATGGGAAAAGAGATAAAGAACAGTTTTTATTTGCAGGTGGCAATGCGCTTGTCGGTCAACAATGCAACTGCCATGCGCAACCCGTATTTTACGCCCGAGCACTTATTGGATGCCATAATAGTGCAGAAGCCCACGATTGAGGCTCTGCGTGAAATGGGCATTGATTATGGCGATATGCTTAGTCCTCTGCGTGAGTACACTAAGCAACTCGAGCATGTTCCCGAAGAATTGGACTATACAATAGAGCCATCACATCAGTTTCAGCAATTAATAATGGGTGCTGTAGAGATTATGCGCTCATCATCGGCCAAGGAGTTGGAAATCACCCACATAATAAGGGCAGCAATGTATCTTAGCGATTCGTTAGCTGCCAATGTGCTGAACACTTTTGCCGGCAAGGTGAGTGATTTCTTGAGCACGCTGATATGGAAAATCGAGGAATTTACAAGTCAGTTCCCCATCAAGGGCAGTGACTTGGCCGATAAAGGTGTGATGTCGGTTTTTGAAGATGGTTCGACGCACAATGTTCAGGTTACTCCGAGCGACGACCTTCCACTCGATGACGACAGTGACATGGATGATTGGAGAGACGGTTTTGAGGAGTCGATGGGATTTAACCCACAGCAGGTGAGCATGAGTGACTTTGTGACCTGCATTAACGACCGCTTGAGAGAGCATAATCCGCTCATAGGGCGCGAGGCTGAGCTTGAGCGCACTATCCACGTACTTTGCCGCAAGGATAAGAATAATCCATTGCACGTGGGAGAGCCTGGAGTGGGCAAGACGGCGCTAATCTACGGTTTGGCTCAGCGCATCGAGGACGGCAATGTGCCCGACACACTCAAGGGGTGCAAGATATACCAGATTGACATGGCTGCGATGCTTGCCGGCACGCAGTATCGTGGTGACTTTGAGAAGCGCGTGAAGCAGACTATGGATTACCTGTCGAGTCTCGACAATGCCATTGTCTATATCGATGAGATTCATAGCATTGTGGGGGCAGGAGCTACTGGCGACAGCGCTATTGACGCGTCAAATATGCTTAAACCCTATCTCGAAGGCGGCAAGCTCAGGTTCATTGGTTCAACAACCTATGAGGAATTCAACCGACAACTGTCGCGCAGCAAGGGTATAGTGCGCCGCTTCCAGCAAATCGACATTCTGGAGCCGTCGGTCGATGAGACAATAGAGATAATCAACGGACTGAAAGAGGGCTACGAGAACTATCACCATGTGACTTATGCTCCTGCAGCCATCGACTATGCAGTGCGGGCAAGTGCCAAGCACATCATGGGTCGCTTCTTGCCCGATAAAGCAATCGACCTGATAGATGAGGCTGGCGCCTACAGACACATACATCCTACTACAAAGAAAAGGCAGACCGTTGACAAGGCGCTTATCGACGATGTGCTCATGAAGGTGATGAAGATTAACGCCACTGCCATGAAGGAAGATGGCAATGCGCAGCTCAAGACGCTTGAGAAGCGCATCAAGAGCTATATCTATGGCCAGGATCAAGCGGTGCGCGAGGTAGTCGAGGCTGTGCAAATGTCTAAGGCAGGACTTATCGACGATGGCAAGCCGCTGGCGTCGCTGCTCTTTGTGGGTCCAACAGGTGTTGGTAAGACCGAGGTGGCACGAGTGCTGGCTCAGGAACTTGGTGTGGAACTGGTGCGTTTCGACATGAGCGAGTACACCGAGAAGCACACCGTGGCCAAGCTTATTGGCTCGCCTGCAGGATATGTGGGCTATGAAGATGGTGGCCTACTCACCGATGCCATTCGCAAGACTCCTAACTGCGTGTTACTGCTTGATGAGATTGAGAAGGCTCACGAGGACATCTACAACATATTGCTGCAAGTTATGGATTATGCGCGGCTAACCGATAACAAGGGCCGTCATGCCGACTTCCGCAACGTGGTGCTCATTATGACAAGTAATGCCGGCGCGCAGCATGCAGGGCTCACTGTGGGTTTCGACAGCCATGGCAGTCGTGGTGCCGACATGCTCAAGCAGGTGAAGAAGACGTTTAAGCCTGAGTTTATCAATCGCTTGTCGGCAACAGTGGTCTTCAACGATATGGATGAGACAATGGCTGGCATGATTCTCGACAAACGCTTGCGCGAGCTGCAAGACAAGCTCACGCCTAAGAAAGTGAAACTCGTTGTTGAGAAAGATGCAAGGGCGCTATTGCTGAAGGAGGGCTTTACAGCCGAGTATGGAGCACGCGAGCTCGACCGAGTGTTACATCGTGAGCTCAAGGCCAAACTGATGCGCGAAATCCTCTTTGGCAACCTCAAGCGCGGTGGCACAGCACACATTACCCTAACCGACGGCAAGATAATATTAAAATGAAAAAATGCAGATATTATCAAACAACATGAACAACTGACCAACAACTGAAACAACAGTTATAAAATTATCATAGTTGTGCCTGTTGTTAATTTGTTGTTTTAGTTGTTTGCTAGTGATATTAACTTTTCCCTCTTCCCTTTCACCTCTATACTAATATGATTTTCGAGCTTGACGATGACATAATAGCTTTTCCGCATCCTGAGTTGCCGTTGCTTGATGATGCTGGCGGCCTAGTGGCTGTGGGTGGTGACTTGTCGATTGAGCGCTTGCTGTTTGCTTACGACCATGGCTACTTCCCATGGTATGCTTTTCGCTACAAGGACATTCAGTGGTATTGCCCGAGTGAGCGTTTCGTGATTTTCCCCGACGAGGTGCATGTGAGCCACTCGATGCGGACTCTCATTAATAAGCATCGGTATCGTGTGACCTTCAACACAGCCTTCGACCAGGTGATAAGAGGCTGCAGCACAGTAGACGGACGCATCAACGAGGCTGGAGCATGGCTCGGGGACGAGATAATTGAAGCCTACACCAAGCTGCATGAACTTGGCCGGGCACGCAGTGTAGAAGTGTGGCGCGGCGATGAGCTGGTGGGAGGGCTTTATGGGGTGACCAGTGGCAGTGGGTTTGTGGGCGAAAGCATGTTCTCACGCGAGCCTAACACCAGCAAGCTAGCGCTGATAGCTCTGGCGCGTTGCATGCAGGAGCATGGTGGCTCGCTTATCGACTGCCAGATTCGCACCACTCACCTTGAAAGCCTTGGTGCCCGTTACATTACTTATAAGGAATATATTACTGCCCTGCATGGCCCTGAGGCTTACCATTCCTGGCAAGAGAGACCTATTCTAATGCACAAGGCATAATGCACAATTGCTGATAGCGGATATATCAAATAACATGAACAACGGGTCAAAAACTGAAACAACAATCAATAAATTGTTATAGTTGTGCCTGTTGTTAATTTGTTGTTTTAGTTGTTTGATATGAATGTAGGGGCAATAAAAAAACCACCCAAAGGATGGGTGGTTTTAGTTTTTTGCATCAGTAGTTAATTACTTAACATACTTTTTGCCGTTCTGGATGTAGATTCCATGCTCGGGAACGCTCTTGAGCTCACGACCCTGGAGATCATAGATGCGGCCATTAGCGCTGTCAACACCGATAGTGTTGATGCCAGTAGACTCCTTAGATACAGTCATTACGAGAGGCTCTTGGAGACCCTTAGCTGGGTTCATAACAGTGATAGTGTACTTGCCATCACCTACAACCTTGAAGTTAGAACCGTCAACGAGCTCAATTGGTTGGTCGAGCAGAGCATCGTTGATCTCGAAGTAGCCAACTTGATTCTCATCAACGCCACCGAACCACTTCAGACCATCCTCAGTTGGAGTAACAACCTTGAACTCAGCACCGTCGGTAAGCTCAACAGAACCAGTGAACTGGTTGCCATCAGCGTTAGCAACGAGCTCAGTCATGTTAGCAACATCCTGATCCCACTCGTTGAAGGTACCAGTTACATAGAATGCATTGTACTCAACTGGTTGAGGAGTATCAGCCTTCTCAGTTACAACGTTGCCTTCCTTAACGAGAGTGATAACCAAGTCCTCGTCGATAGTCCAAGCGCGGTTGCCCTCGGGGCCACCGGTGTAAGACATAGAAGCGGTAGCTGGAGTAGCTTCAGCCTTGATTTCATACTCACCGTCCTCAAGAGCCGACATGTCGATTTTGAACTTACCTACTAATCCAGGATAAGCAGGGAAGAAGCGGCATTCGTTAGTAGTAAGAATCTCGATGACTACGAGATTTTGTTCTTCACCCACGGTCTTGGCGTTGCTCTTAACGTCGCACATGTCACTAAGGTATTCCTCGAGCTCCTCATCAGTGAAACTCTCGCCCATATTCTCAGCAAGGCAGCCAAGAATGTAAGGAGCATATCCCTTAGCAGAGAACCAGTTCATACCTTGAGCTCTCTTCCATACAGCATCATGAGGTTTTGTGAACTCGAAGTTGAAACCGTTAAGGTTTGCACTGTTGTTAACCTTCAGGCCAAGCTCGATAAAAACGTTTGCTGCATCAGTACCGTCGAGAAGTGTCAACTCAGGTACAGTGGGGCATGTCTCCTGTGCATAAGCGCAGAAGCCCAACAAAGCGGCTGCAAAAAGTGTAAATACTTTTTTCATTTTAAAATGATTTAATTGTTAATTAGATGAATAATTATTTATTAGTCACGTCACTCAAATTGATAGTGCTGAATCCATACAATTATGCATTAAATGGAAATCAATGCAAAAATACTAAAAGTTTTTTTATTTCCAAACTTTTTTTGAGAAAAATAGTATAAAAAAATAGTAGGCAATATTTATTCAAGAATAATACTTTTGCTTTGTCGTTAGTAATAAGCAATTTAGTTATTAGTTCTTAGTGTTTGGTTTTTTGCTGCATCTTGATGTGACAATATCAAACAACAAAAACAACACAAATAAACAACAAGAACAACAATATATTATTTAGTTCTTCTTGTTTTCCGCAATGGGACACGCCAAAACGAAACCTTGAGCTGCGTGAGCATCGAAGATGCTGGGCGGGTCGAAGACCCGACTTTGTGTGTAAGACCATG
>CACWNQ010000005.1 GCA_902762385.1 uncultured Bacteroidales bacterium
TTTGTGGCGATTATTCATGGCAAATCAAAGGAATGTTGTTTTTTGTTGTATATTTGCGGCGAACAAAAACCCAACTGATTATGAAAAGAATTTATCTATTATTATTTCTGGGGTTGCTTGCAGCAGCAACCCATGCACAAATTCCACAAGTTTCCGATCCGCATTGCGCCTATTGCAATGTGAATCTAAAAACTGGGGAAGCACACAAGAGCTCATGCCCCTATTATGAGGCGCCAAAAGAGGAAGAATCATCATCTTACAGCTCATCATCAGTTACAAGCTCAGCAAAGTTGAAAGACCATGAGCCTCTTCCCGAGGTAAAAAGCAGGCTGGACGTTTCGCCCGACATATATCGCTTAATGTATCAAGCCGGTGATAGAGAGCACATGACTACATGTCCTGCTTGTGGAAGTGTGGCTCATGAGGGATGGTGCACCCTTGCCATCTTTCAGAAGATGGCCAATGAAGCGAAGGCCAAAGCATTAGCGGCAACCACACCCGAAGAACGCAGAAAGGCGATCATCGGTTTTCATGTTTGTGAGGACAATTTGCTTGAATCCTTTGAATATAACTTGGCCAAATTTCGTAGAGAACGGGAAGAAGCCAGGCAAAAGGAAAGAGAGCAAGCGCAGCAAAACACATCTCACGCTCCCGCTAGTTATCAGCACCTGTCGAGCGTAGACATCAAGAACGGCTATGACAAGAAAATCGGTTACGGCAATTGGGCCACAGCCTATGGCAAGACATTCCCCGGCGGCGAGGAGATGTGGGTTCTCTATGATCAAGACGGCAACGAGGTGGGACAATTCTCAAAGATTGAGACTGCTCAGATACCTGACGCTTTGGATGTCTTTATCGTGCGAGACCTCAACGGCAAATGGGGTGTTTACAACGCTGGCGGTTACGCAATAGTTGAACCGATATATGAAAGTGTTAAGGTGCTTATAGCTCGCGGCAATGGCGAACCCAGAGAGTTTTATGATGTGACACAGCGCGACGGACAAGGAATGTTGCGTCATGGCATAATTAATGGTTCTATTGTAAGCGGTGACAATCGTACTATCCCTTGCGCGTGCGACCGCATTGAGCTGATTGACCGCAGCCCTTCAAATCGCGGTGTTCTGGCAAAAATTACAGTTGACGGAGGCATAGGCATTATGGATGCCGACAGTTTCACGCGTCGCGGTATGTATTTCATCGCTGGCGACGGCAACAGTCTAGGAGCCTATGATGCCGAGACAATGGAAGAAATTGTCTCTCCTGGCAGCGGCAAAACTTTAGACCAAGTGCGCAACATACTTGACAAGCGCGACCGATAAGGGGAAACGGCACTTAAGATAAATAATGACCGCCACCAGGATTGTTCCTGATGGCGGTCGTTATGTTTAGTCTTTTTTCGGAGAATTAATCTTCAAGTAAAGCGTCGTCGACGAGATTGGGCATGGTTACCTGGAGGCCTGGGGTGCGCTTCATCTCGCGGCGGATGGCGTCCATTGAGCCACCATTGCGAGCCCAAGAACGACGTGCAATGCCGTTGTTAACGTCCCACAGGAGCATCTGGCGGATGCGACGGTCGGCTTCATCGCTACCGTCGATTACCATACCGAAGCCACCATTGATGACCTCGCCCCAACCAACACCGCCACCGTTGTGCAGGCTCACCCATGTAGCACCGCGGAAGGCATCGCCAATCACGTTGTGAACAGCCATGTCGGCGCAGAACTGCGAGCCGTCGTAGATGTTGCTGGTCTCGCGGAATGGCGAGTCGGTGCCACTCACGTCGTGGTGGTCACGGCCAAGCACTACAGGTGCTTTGAGCTCGCCGCGGCGAATAGCGTCGTTGAAAGCCAAGGCAATCTTGGTGCGGCCTTCGCAGTCGGCATAGAGGATACGGGCTTGCGAACCCACTACGAGGTGGTTCTTGCCAGCCTCACGAATCCAGTGCAGGTTGTCGGCAAGTTGTCCCTTGATATCGTCGGTCACGGTGCTCATCATGCCGTCGAGCACTTCGGCAGCGAGGCGGTCGGTAACTTCCAGGTCGTGAGGATCGCACGAGGTGCAAACCCAGCGGAAAGGACCGAAGCCATAGTCGAAGAACATTGGGCCCATGATATCCTGCACGTAGCTAGGATAGCGGAAGTGAGTCTCATCCTTCATGATGTCGGCGCCAGCGCGGCTTGCCATGAGCATGAAGGCGTTGCCGTAGTCGAAGAAGTACATGCCGTCGGCAGTCAAGCGGTTGATGGCAGCCACTTGGCGACGCAGTGATTCAAATACACACTCCTTGAAGCGGTCGGGCTCCTCGGCCATCATGCGCTTCGACTCCTCGAGGCTGTAGCCCACTGGATAGTAGCCACCGGCATAGGGATTGTGGAGCGAAGTTTGATCGCTACCCAAGTCAACATGGATACCTTCGTCGGCAAGACGCTCCCATAGGTCAACCACGTTGCCCACGTAGGCCATAGAAACGACTTTCTTCTCCTCAACAGCCTTGCGAATTGCTGGAATGAGTTCGTCGAGGTTCTCGTGTAGTTCATCAACCCAACCCTGGTCGTAGCGTTTGCGTGCTGCGAGGGGATTGATTTCGGCTGTAACGCTCACTACACCAGCGATGTTACCAGCCTTGGGCTGAGCACCACTCATGCCGCCAAGACCTGCAGTAACGAACAATGGGATGCGCTTCTCGCGCTCATCGCCCATAACCTTGCGGGCTGCATTGAGCACTGTGATAGTGGTGCCATGCACGATGCCTTGAGGGCCAATGTACATGTAAGAGCCGGCTGTCATCTGACCATATTGGCTAACACCGAGTGCATTCATGCGCTCCCAGTCGTCGGGCTTGCTGTAGTTGGGGATTACCATACCGTTGGTAACAACCACGCGTGGAGCGTCCTTGTGCGATGGGAACAGACCCAGTGGGTGACCGCTGTACATCACGAGAGTTTGCTCGTCGGTCATCTCGCTCAAGTATTTCATCACGAGGCGATACTGTGCCCAGTTCTGGAACACGGCACCATTGCCACCGTAGGTGATGAGCTCATGAGGATGCTGAGCTACGGCCTTGTCGAGGTTGTTCTGAATCATCATCATGATAGCGGCTGCCTGACGGCTACGATGAGGATAGTCGTCGATGGGACGAGCCTTCATCTCATAGCGTGGACGCAGACGATACATATAGATTCGGCCATACTTCTCAAGCTCCTCGCGGAACTCGGGTAGGAGAGTGGCGTGGTGCTTAGCGGGGAAGTAGCGCAGAGCGTTGCGCAGAGCGAGCTTCTTCTCCTCAGGGTTGAGAATGTCCTTGCGCTTGGGCGCATGGTTAATCTCGGTGTCATAGGGCATTGGTTCGGGTAGAACGTCGGGTATTCCAGCCCTAATGTCGGCGATGAATTCTTCTCTTGTCATTTTTTATAATTTACTGGAAGTTCTAGAAATTCTAGATTGACTAGATATTCTAGATTATTTATAATTTTGTTTCTACGATAGCGGTGATGTCGGCCTCTTCGGCATTGGCCTTCTTGATGAGCTCGTTGGCTTCGGCGATAAGTGCGTCGGCAATTGAGCGGTCCTTGAGAGAACCGGCATTAATCTTCACGTTCATGCCAGCGCCGAGTACTGCTGCACGTGCGGCGAGAACGCCCACGCCAGCGTCGCTAACGCTGTTGGGGTTACCTTCCATAACCATTGCGCGGCAAATCTCAAACACCTTCATCGACTCTTTCATGGTGCGCAGGGGCACTTGAGCGGCATAGAGAGTGGCGTCTTGTATGGCAGCGCTGCGGGCAGCCTTGTCCTCGTCGGTCTTTTTGGGCATACCGAATGCAGCCATGATGCGGTTGAAGGCTTCGGTGTCCTCGTCAACGAGGTGGAGAAGTTCCTTAGCGATAGCTTGACCCTTGTCGGCCCACTCGCTGAACTCCTGCCAGCGGTCGTCCCAACCGGGCTTGTGGCTTGAGAGGTTGGCAACCATAGTTCCGAGTGAAGCACCCAGAGCGCCCATATAGGCCGAAATGGTGCCACCACCAGGAGCTGGTGACTCGCGCGAGGTCTCCTCGGCAAAACCAGTGACGGTTAGGTCAACGAGCTTGCTTGCGCTGTCGTCCTGTATCATGTACTCAATAACTTTCTCCTTGGGGTCGAATGGCTTAAGGTCATCAAGACCCAGCGAATGGATGGCAATCTCGATGATGTCGCCCTCGGGGATACCAGTAGAGCGATGCTGCTTCTCGAGGAAGTACTTACCAGCCTCGATAAGACAACGCTTGGGCAGCAAGCCAACAATCTCGGTACCAGTGACGCGGATGCCGCGATTCTGAGCGCAACGGCTAACCTCGTCGAATGCCACGTGAAGTGGGGTAGTGTTGATGTCGGTGATGTTCATCGACACCTGTGCAATCTTATATTCGTCGATGTACCAGCCAATAGCCTTGGTGCCTTTGAGGGTTCCAGGCTGCATGATGGTATTGCCGTTCTCGTCCTTCTTAGGAGTGCCAGTGATGGGGTTGCCCTCACGCACGGGACGTCCCTTCTCGCGAACGTCGAACGCGATGGCGTTGGCACGGCGGGTACTGGTTGTGTTCAGGTTAAAGTTGGTTGCAATGAGGAAGTCGCGTGCGCCAACAGCTGTGCAGCCAGTGCGGGCAACTTGCTCGTCGATGGGGCGTGCACCAAAGTCTGGGGCACCGTCTTTGCTTACCAGTTTCTCGGCAAGCGCTTCATACTCGCCCTTGCGGCAAACTGCCAAGTTGCGGCGCTCAGGAGTGAACGCTGCTGCTTCGTAGCAGTAGCAGGGGATTCCAGCCTCGTTTGCGATGCGCTCAGCGAGCTTGCGAGCCAGCTCGGCACACTCCTCGAGGGTGATACCTGCAATAGGGATAAGTGGGCACACGTCGGTGGCACCCATGCGTGGGTGAGCACCATGATGCTGACGCATGTCGATGAGTTCGCCTGCGCGCTTTACTGCGTGGAATGCAGTCTCCACTACGTCTTCGGGGCTACCTACGAATGTCACCACTGTGCGATTAGTTGCCTCACCTGGATCCACGTCGAGCAGTTTCACACCTTTAGCCTGGCGAATAACGTCGGTAATTTGGTTAATCACGTCCATGTTGCGGCCCTCACTAAAGTTGGGCACGCATTCAATAAGTCGGTTCATGTTGTTTTTTAGGTTGTTTTATTGTTAATTGTTTTTGATTTTTTCTAGATGGACTAGAGGCTCTGGAAGTTCTAGATAATCTAGATTGTGCCTTGTTAATAGGCTCTTCCAGTTGCTGCCAACAGGGTGTTGTGCATGAGCGAGACGATGGTCATGGGGCCAACGCCGCCGGGCACGGGAGTGATGTAGCTACACTTGGGGGCAACGTGCTCAAAATCCACGTCGCCACACAGGCGCCAGCCACGCTCGCGAGTTGAGTCCTCGACACGGGTGGTGCCCACGTCGATAACCACGGCACCTTCCTTCACCATGTCTTCCTTGACAAATTCAGGACTGCCTAGGGCTGCAATCAGAATGTCGGCCTGGAGGCACATTTCCTTGATGTTAGGAGTTGCGCTGTGGCACACCGTAACGGTGCAGTTGCCAGGGGTGGCTTTCTGCATGAGCATGTTGGCTATGGGCTTGCCCACGATGTTGCTTCGACCCAGCACCACGCAGTGCTTGCCGCGCGTCTCGATGCCGTAGCGATCGAGCAGCATCACGATTCCCGATGGAGTTGCAGGCTTGAAGCATGGCAGACCAATAGTCATGCGGCCCACGTTCACGGGGTGGAAACCGTCGACGTCCTTACGGTAGTCGATAGCCTCAATCACTGCCTCCTCGTCGATGTGCTTGGGTAATGGCAGTTGCACGATGAAGCCGTCAACGCCCTTATCTTCATTTAGTTCTTTAATCTTTGCAATGAGTTCTTCTTGTGTAACTGTGTCGTCCATGCGGATGAGCGACGACTCAAAACCACACTGTTCGCAAGCTTTGGTCTTAGATGCCATGTAGCTCTCGCTGCCACCATCGTGGCCAACGAGTACACCCACTAGGTTAGGACGACGGCCACCAGCGGCCACTATCTCTTTAACTTCGGCAGCAATCTCTTCTTTGATTTCGGCCGATATTTTCTTTCCGTCAATTAATTGCATATAGTTGTTTTATAATTAATGTGCAAAATTAGTCAAAATTCAGATATCATCTATATATTATATACACTTTTAACGCATTTTTAAGGTTAATGAAAAGCAAAAAGCGCCTCGCAAACCACGAGACGCTCCTTGTTATCCAACCATTTTCACATCAAAGTATTGGCTGGGGGTAGTGCCCGAAGGATAGGCAATAAAAGCAACTGTTTCACTAGCAAGAAAAACTCTCTTAACATTAATTTTGTAAATAAATTACTGAAGTTTGCATTAAAATTGCTAATTTCGCAGTTGATTATGTTGCAAAAGGCTTGTGAGAGCCCCAAATCCTTAAAAGAGTAAATGACATGAAACCTATAACTAATATACTGTTATTATTGGCATTGGTGGCATATGTGTTCTTGCCATTGTTTGAAATATCTCTCGTGGGTAGTCTTACGGGCTTGCAGTTCACGGCTGGTATGATTACTGCCAACCTTAGTGCCTGGTTTACCAGTTTTTCGCTTATGCCCTTTGCCCTCATATTTCTTGCAATAGGTTTCAACTGTCTTAAGAACCGCTACTGGGGAATCCTGGTTGCGGTGTTGATTTTTGCTGTACTTTACTTTTTTACCACACTGACCAGTGTGTTTCAAGGGTTCTCGCTCGTGCATGACCCAGATGTTGCTGCCGATGGCGAGATGGTCGAGGGCATGCCCATTGTGGGAGTTGGAATAGGATATTACATCAGTTTTGTGTTTAGTGGACTGGCGTTTATCTCGGCACTGGTTTCGCTCATGCCATTCAAGTTTAATAAGCGCCTAGAGGAGAGCATCGACCATCGCATAGGTAAGGGTTTTGAGTCGAGCAAGAAACATATATCGAAAGTGGGTCACGGCATTCAAGACGAGTTCCACAAAATAGGAAAGCACAAAAACGAGCGTGGTGCTAGGATTGAGAATGAAGAAGCGGTTGCCTCGGTGGAATCACCGGAATCAGTGGACTCACCTGACTCACCTGACTCACCTGACTCACCTGACTCCCCTGACTCACCTGACTCCCCTGACTCACCTGACTCAGTTGGTGGGTAATAGCTAAATAGATTAATAAACAGTAAGTAAAAGAGCTCTCGTGTGTGATACACGAGTGCAAATTTAGTGTGTGTTGCTGAAAAGGAACAACATTAAAAAAACATGAAATGGAACTTGATGCCCAGTAAGTTGGGTTAAGAAGTTTTATTTCAGTCCTTTCATGAGTTTTGTGTCACCTACAATCCAAAGTATATCACCTTCCTCGAAAATAACGTCGGGGGTGGGGGATAGGAAGTTCTCAGAACCACGCTCAATAGAGACAATCATCGCCTTGTAGTCCTCGCGCAGGCTGGTGTCGCCCAAACGCTTGCCCACAAGAGGAGACTTCTCGCTGAGAGTGAAGTGTGTGAATTTCACTTCCTCGGCAGTGTCGGGTCTTGACTTTCGTGTAGCCTCAAGCAGTGGTAGCAGCGTCTGAATTTGCTCGTCGGTACCAATCACACCTATTTGGTCGCCAGGGAAGATGCGCATATCACCTGTGGGAATGTTGTATCGAACCGAATTGCGAAGAACTGTGACAACATTAACCCCATACTTGCGACGCAAGTCGGCATTTTTGAGCCGCTCACCCACAAATGGGCATTCGTGCCCCACAGTCATGTAGGCCAAGTGCATGTCGCTCACTAGGTTATTCTCCTTGCCTGTGCGCCTGTTTTCACGCTCATTGACGTTGCTGATGAATCGTTTCTCAACATTCTCGAGTTGCTTGCGCGCCATGGGGGCAAGTGGCAAAATCAGTATTATGATATAGACAATTGCAACCACTACCGACGTGATGCTCGAGTAGAATCCATAGAGAAGCGATGTGATGAAACCCACCGTGAGCATGCCACCCACCAGCATCATTACCACACGAGGCATTATTACAACGCCATTGACATGTGCTTCACTTAGCTCTTTGCGCTCCCGCTTGTCGAAACTTGGTGTGATAATTGCGTAGAAAAAAGGAGACAACAGCAATAACGAACCGATAACGCAGAGCAACACAGCTAGGTTGTGGCTCATCATTGTGGATAATATCTTGATGACAAGGGGTAAGAGGTAGGTGCGAAGCAGGAATATAGCTGCCACTAGGACCACAGAGTAGAGTGTGAGCCTGATTGCATGGCGCTTGACAATGCTCACCCACATGGTGCGGTGAGATGGTTTCACTTCGGAGTTAGCAGTCTTGCTATATCCATCGAGCAAAGTGCTCCATTTCTTGGGTAAGTGCTTTTCAACCAGGTTGCAGCAAGGAATTGCCGCCTTGATGAAGAATGGCGTTGTGAATGTGGTTATAACACTGACAGTAACGATAATTGGGTAGATGCTCTCGTCGAGCACTCCCAGCGTGGTGCCCAGTGTGGCAATGATAAATGAGAACTCACCAATCTGTGTGAGGCTGAATCCGCTCTCGATAGCAATTCTCAAAGGTTGACCTGTGGCAAGCATACCCGTTGTGCCAAATATAATCATTCCGACAATCACCACTATCGAGAGCAGAGAGATAGTGCCTGCATACTGAACTATAACATCAGGGTCGACCATCATGCCCACCGAGATGAAGAAAACAGCACCAAAAAGGTCCTTAACAGGGTTGACAATTCGCTCAATGCGCTCGGCATCGGGTGTGCCTGCAAGAATAGAACCCATTACAAATGCTCCAAGAGCCAGAGAGAAGCCACTCTCGACCGAGAAGATTGCCATCAAGAAGCACAGTCCCATAGCAATAATAAGCATCATCTCGTCACTGATAACCTTGCGGAACCTCCTGAAAATGGTGGGAATAAGGAACACGCCAACCACAAACCATATAATAAGGAAGAAAGCCAACTGCAAAATGCTTTTCACCAATTCGCCTCCCGACACGGTTTCATCGATAGCTATTGATGAGAGTACCACCATCATTACCACTGCAAAAAGATCCTCGACAATGAGGACCGCAAACACGCCCGGCACAAAGCGACGTTGACGCATGTTTAAGTCGGTTAAGGCCTTGAGAATGATGGTTGTAGACGACATCGAAAGCATTGCTCCAAGGAAGATACTGTTGACCGACGAGAATCCCATGCTCTTGCCTATGATGAACCCAGTGCCCATCATGCCCAAAACAATAATTAACGCCGTGGCAATTGCCGAACCACCAGCATTGATAAGCTTCTTGAAACTAAATTCCAAACCTAAGGAGAACAGCAGAACAATGATGCCAATCTGAGCCCAGAACTCGATTGTGGCCTCGTTGCCCACCGATGGCAGGAACGCAAAGTGTGGGCTTGCGATGAAACCTGCGACAATGTAACCCAACACCACAGGTTGCTTGAGCAACTTGAAAATAATTGTGGCTGCTGCGCCTAATGTCAATATCAGCGCCAGATCGTTGATTAATGACTGTATTTGAATTTCTTCCATAAGTTGTGATGGTTGTGGTAATAAAGGGTAGTGCTATAAATCCAAAACTGACTCAAATAATTTGTGGAACACCCCTAGAAAAACTCCACGTCATATTGGAACGCAAGTGCAAAATTATAGAAAATAACGCAAATAACCAAGAAAGATGTTTTTGTAGGTGCCCGAAGCATGACAATGTGAAAGAAGTGATGCGTGTTGTAAACATTTTGGTGGTTTCAAAAATGATTTGTAAATTTGCAACATGATGAAACACATTATTATAATATTGTTGCTTATGGGTTTTGTGGCACCCTCAGTCAATGCGCGGATTGTCAGACCAATAAGGCCTAGGCCAGGAAATGTGCAAGATGTGCCACCAAAGCCCCAAAAGCTTCACACCGACAACACGCTTATTATTTTTCACAATGGTAAACGCAGTGGCAAGAAATCACTGATGAAAGCCGTGAAGAAATATGGGGCGACTGTGATTTATGACTACAAGGCCCTTAACAGCATAACAATTAAGTTACCCGAGGGCAAAAATGTGGACGAGGCTAAGGCCCATTTTGAGAAAGTGAAGGGTGTGGTGCAAGTTGATTATGACAAAATCATGCGATTGATGTAAACCGTCAAATATAAGATGAAAACAAAGATTCTTTTTATTTGCTTGGGAAACATCTGTCGCTCACCTGCAGCCGAGGGAGTGATGCAAAGGTTGGTCAAGGAGCGTGGACTTGGTGATTGCTTTGAGATTGACTCGGCAGGCACCTACAGCGGGCATCATGGACAGTTGCCCGACCCTCGCATGCGCCGTCACGCTAGCCGCCGTGGTTATAATCTTACCCATCGCGCCCGTCCCATCGAGAGCGATGATTTTGACTATTTCGATATTATTGTGGCTATGGACGAGGGTAACCGTCGCAATCTCATGCAACTGGCATCCTCGCCCCAACAGCAGGCAAAAATCGTGATGATGGGCGACTACATCGTTAAACTCAGGGCACACTACGACTATGTGCCTGACCCCTATTATGAAGGTGCCGAGGGGTTTGAGCTTGCACTCGACCTGCTTGAGGACGCTTGTGGTAATCTTCTTAACGACATAATAAACAACAAACTATAAAGCAATGAAAACATTAAGCATTAAGCATGTGCTCCTTGTGGCAGCAATTGCAATATCGTCATTAGGCATTAACGCCCAGTCGCCCATCGCAGTGAGGTGGGATATGGGTCAAAACGACGCCAAGCCAGGTTTCTATAGTTCGAAACTTGTGATTAGAAACGTGAGCGGCAAACCATTAGAGAATAACTGGATGTTCTTCTTTAATCAGTTCTCAAGAGCACTTGAATTGCCCTCGACATGTCCTGTCGACATCAAGGAAATCTCTACCACCTACTACCAGGTGAAACCCAATGAGCGCTATGCCAACCTTGCCGCTGGCGACTCGCTTGTAATCGACATGATGATGAAGGGGAAGTTTGTAAATCTGTGGTATGCTCCTAATGGAGGCCATGTGGTTCTAGATGGCGATACAAAGCATCCTATGGCCGTGAAAATTGAGCGCAGCGAACTCAAGAAAAAAGGCCAATGGAGTGCCACTGATGAATATCCCGATGGACCGAGTGTATATGCCTTTAATGAACTAGTCAATAAGGGTGAAGCAAGCACAATGCCTTTTGACATTCTTCCTGCACCTAAACAGGTGCTGCTCAATGAGAAAGGTGGCGAAGTTAGAATACCCAACCTGGTGTCGTTCAAAGCTCCACCATTCATGATTACCCGAAAGCAAAATATAGGTAGAGTAAAGAACTACTTGGTGCAGAACTTGCCTTATAACGGCATTCATGTGATGGATGACTGCCAATATGTGATAGAGGCTCGACTTGATGAGACCATGAGCACCAATCCTGATTATTATGAGATGGTTGTTACCGACAGTTGCATAGTCATTACCGGCGTGAGCGATATTGCCGTGCTAAATGGCGCCAAAACCCTGGTCGCTGCCCTTGGGCACACCAAGCGCAACACCTTGCCACTGTGCATGGTGATTGATGAGCCTGACTTCGCCTATCGTGGTTTCATGGCCGACATAGCACGCAATTTCTATAGTCTTGATGACCTGAAGCAACTGGTTGACCTCTTGGCTCTATACAAGATAAACACCATACAGTTCCATTTTGCCGACGATGAGGCTTGGCGCTTGGAGATTCCAGGATTGCCCGAACTAACTCAAGTGGCATCAAGGCGAGGTTGCACTCTTGACGAACTCAAGGATGGATTCCTGGCTCAGATATTTGACGGCAACGGTAATCCTAACGACTTGAGCCAAAGCGCTAACGGGTATCTCACTCGCGAACAGTTTATCGACCTGTTACGCTATGCCAATGCAAGAGGCATCAAGATTATACCTGAAATTGACACTCCAGGACACTCGCGTGCTGCTATTGTGGCAATGAAGTATAGATATGACAAACTAGCTCCTACCAATTTAAAGAAAGCACAAGAATACATGCTTTGGGATCCAGATGACAAGGGTGGTTACCAGTCGGTTCAGGCTTATGCCAACAATGTGCTCAACCCTGCACAGGAAGGAACCTACCGCTTTCTGGAGAAAGTGGTGAAAGAGCTTGGCAGGATGTATCATACTGCAGGCTTAAAGCTCGACATCGTGCATCTGGGAGGTGATGAGGTTGCTAAAGGTTGCTGGGACAACAGTCCTGCTGTTAAGTCGTTTATGACCAAGGAGAAAATGGGTGACACTCATGCCATGATGGAGTATTACATCGATCGCGTGAGCGAAATGCTCATCAAGCGTGGTATCAAGATTGAAGGATGGCAGGAAGTGGCACTTAACCACAGCGATGAATTCAACAAGCGCGTGGCGCCACGATTTGCGGGTGTTAACGCATGGAGCACTATAGGCAGTCGTATCGAGGTGCCTTATAAGGTTGCGAATGCAGGATATCCCACTATCTTGTCGAATGTGGATAATTTCTATATGGACATGGGCTACAGTTGGCACCAGTATGAGCAGGGATTGCACTGGGGTGGTAAGGTTAATGAGTTTGATTCATGGAAGGCTCAGCCTTGGAACCTCTATGGCGACAACGCCGAGGGTAAGACGCCGCTTAATCGCCGTGATAACATCATAGGTGTCCAGGCGCAATTGTGGGGCGAGACCTTGCGCAACTTCAGTGAGGTGGAAAGATTGCTCATTCCCAAGATTTTTGGTGTTGCTGAGCGAGGTTGGAACGCTGCTCCATCGTGGGCAGGTGATAATGAAGCGATGGCTCAGGCTCGAGCAAAATATAACATGAACATTGGCACATGGGAACTCCCCATGCTGAGCAAGCGAGGCTATGATTTCCATGTTGCTCAACCAGGAATCATTGTTAAGGATGGCAAATTGCTAGCCAATGCCCAATATCCTCAGGCACAGGTGCGTTATACCCTTGACGGTACCGAGCCAACCCTTTCTTCACCACTGTGGACTGGTCCTGTGGCAGTTGATGCCAAGTGCACTCTAATTAAAGCCAAAGCTTTCTTATTAGGAAAACAGAGTGTTACATCCTATCTTTTCAGATAGGACCATTTTGGTGGTTTTTGTTTGAAAATGTATTTTTTTTAATAAAAATTTTGTCAATTAATAAATAAAATTTATTTTTGTGAGTTGATTTAAAAGTTTATTAAAAACCATAAAATAGAAAAATACTTTTATCAGCGATTTAAATAACGTTATTTATTTACTAATTAAAATTTCAGCGATTATGAAGAAATTTTTACTTCTTGCAGCTTTCTTTGCTGTATTGTCGGTAAGTGCACAAGAGTTCACACTTACTGAGGTAACTAGCACTGCTAATGTTCCTGCCGACCGCATGAACAACCGTCAGGGCTTCGGTATGGCTGGCAAGTTCATCGTTATGGACAAGGTGCTTGGCCAAATCAATTTCTACAATCCCGAAGATGGAGCCCTTGAGAACACTCTCACAACTGGCGCCACCGCTTCTTGGCCTGCAGTGACTCGCGACGATGCTGGCAACATCATTGCTCGCGTTGACAACAGCTGGCCAGGCAACTTCATGGCCGACACTACTATCATGAAGATCTTCCCCGCTGGCGGTGGCGACCCCATTGATGTTGAGGCTGACATCTTCGCCGACTTTGAGGCCGAGAATGGCCGTTGCGACTTCTTCAGCTTCATCGAGGGCAACGTGATGGACGAGGAAGAGGGCGGTATCCTCTGGCTCGTTACAGCCAAGTCTACTGGCATCCTCAAGGTTCCTTTCCTGGGTGGCGAGATCGACACCGACCACATCGCTCTGTTCCCAGTTGAGGGCGCTACTCTTGCTCCAACCAGCTCTACCGTAGTTAACCCCTACGTTGCTGCCGACGGCACCAAGCACTACATGCTGTGGACACGCAATGCTAACGCTGTTGACCTGGTTATGAACGAGACTGAGGACGGCTTCATTGGCACTACTTTCACCCTTCCCAACAAGGGCGCTACCAATGGCTGCTTCCCATTCACCTTCGGTGGCAAAGACCTGGTTATCTACACCACTCTGCCTAACTATGGCAACGCTTGGGCTATCGCTGAGAAGAACGCCGAGGAGCCCATTGCAGTGGTACCCGAGATCCCTGGCTACGTTACTAACGGCTTCCAGAGCAACTGGCTCAACGCCGAACTTGTTAACGAGCACAAGGCTATCATCTATCAGTACTTCCCTGGCAACTACTTCAAGACTTATGAGTTGACTATCCCAGGTGGTGAGGAAGAGCACACCTATGCAGTGTGTGGTTCTCCAGCTGTTTTGTTTGGAATGGAGAATGCATGGGATCCCGCTGCTGCTCCCGAGATGACTCTCAACGAGGAGACTGGTCTGTATGAGTGGACAAGCGCTGAGACAGAACTTGGTGCTGGTGTTATTGAGTTCAAGGTTGTTCAAGACCACGCTTGGGATGTATGCTTCCCCGAGAACAACTATGTAGTACCCGTTGAGGGAGCAGGTGCTTACACACTCTATGTGACTTACAACCCCGAGAACAATGAGGTTACTGCAGAGCTCGCAGGTGAGCCCTATCCAGTTGAACGTAAGGTTTACATCATTGGTGAAGTTAACGGTAACTCTTGGGCTACTAACGTAGGCGTTGAGATGGATACTGAGGATGACGTTGTTTATACTCAGGATGTAGTTCTCCAACGTCCTGATAAGGATGATCCACAGTACTGCTACTTCAGCTTTGCTACTCAGCTGATGGAAGCTGCCGACGACTGGAACGGTCTTGCACCATTCCGCTTCGGTGCTGTTTCAGAGGCAACAGCTGAAAATCCTAATGGTGACTTCCTGTTCTTGCCTGAGATGAATGGCCAGCCACTGCAGCTGACATTCAACAACGGTCACGCATTCCAGGTTCCTGAGGGTGAGTACTCTCTCACTGTTGACATGGACGCTATGACCCTGACTATCGTTGACAAAACAACTGCCATTGAGAACATCAACACCGATGTTAAGGCCGACAATGCTTGGTACAACCTCCAGGGTGTGAAGTTCAACGGCATGCCAAGTGTTCCTGGCATCTACATCAACAATGGCAAGAAGGTTATCGTAAAGTAATCTTAATGCCTTAAGCAATTAAAAAGTGGGCTCAGTCATGAGTCCACTTTTTTCGTATTTATGGGTAATTGAAAAATACTAATACACTGTTTTTCTCGTTATATAAAATAATGAGAAATATAACTATCAAGATAGCCATGTTGCTGCTGCTGATGACCACCACAGCACTGGCAATGAATGGACAGATTAAAATCTCGGGTACTGTTGTTGATGACCAGGACCAACCAGTAGAGTTTGCCGCTGTACGCATTAGTGGTACGATGCTGGGTGTGAACACCGACCTCAACGGCCGTTACGAGATTTCAGTTCCTGCCAAGGACACCATAGAAGTGGTGTTCTCTTGCATGGGCTATAGCGACGTGAAGCGTAGGCTCATAAAACCCGTGAGCCCCGTTACACTCAGTCCCAAGATGTATAAGAAAACTGTTGAGCTCCAAGAGATTCAGGTTACTGAATACAAGAAGCAGACCAACACCATGCAGGACATCGATATTGAACTAGCCAAGTTGACGCCTAGCGCAAGTGGTAATGCTGTGGAAAACATGATTACCACACAGGCTGGTGTGAGCAGCAAGAACGAAATGAGTGCCCAGTACATGGTGCGCGGTGGTACCTACGATGAGAACAGTGTGTACATCAATGGAATTGAGGTGTATCGCCCTCAGCTTATCACTAATGGCCAGCAGGAGGGATTGAGTATTATCAATGGCGATATGGTTCAGAAGGTAAACTTCTCGACTGGAGGTTTTAATGCTGAGTACAGCGACAAAATGTCGAGTGTGCTCGATATCACCTACAAGGAACCACAATCATTTGAGGGTAGCATCAGTGCGAGTCTGCAAGGTGGTACACTGACCTTGGGGCACAGCACAAGCAAATTCTCGCAGATTCACGGTGTGCGCTACAAGCGTAACTCGTCGATGCTTGGCTCGTTGGAATCGAAAGGCGAGTATGACCCACAGTTCTTCGACTACCAGACGCACATTGTGTTCAAGCCTACTAAGAAGTTCAAGGTTTCGTTGCTTGGCAACGTGTCGCTCAATGACTACCGTTTTACTCCTGCCAATCGTGAGACTAGCTTTGGTACTTCGACCAATGCAAAGTCGTTTCTCGTGTATTTCGATGGTCAAGAGAAAGACAAGTTCCATACCTACTTTGGTGCATTGCAGTTGAATTACAAGTTCAATGACAAAGGTACCGACCTCACACTCACCGGTAGCGCTTATCGAACCGATGAGCTTGTGGCCTACGACATCCATGGTGAGTATTGGCTCGACCAAGCCGGAACCATAGGCGAAGGAAGCGTGGGTGGTGAGCTTGGTGTAGGCAAGTATCATGAGCATGCTCGCAACCGCCTTAAAGTGAACGTGTATAGCGCCTCGATTAAAGGTAACATAGGCTTAAATAATAATAACATCAGTTACGGCTTCCAGTTGCGTCATGATGTGTTCTATGAGCGTTCACGTGAGTGGCAGTGGCGCGACTCGGCAGGTTACTCACTGCCTCACATTCCCGATGAGGTTAACGTGATTTACAACATGAGCTCGAGCAATGACTTGAGTACTAACCGTTTCTCGGCATTCGTTCAAGACACTTACCGCCTATATTCAGGAGCTGGTGCCTTTACCTTCAATGTGGGTGTGCGCTACAGCTATTGGGATTTCAACAAGGAGTCGCTCATATCGCCACGTTTCAGCATTGGCTACGTGCCCGAGCGCAATAGCCGCTTTGCGCTGCGCTTGGCTGGAGGACTCTACTACCAGTCGCCATTCTACAAGGAATACCGCATCCAAACGATTGACGAGAATGGGAACTCCATTATAACCCTGAATCGCGACATTAAGTCGCAGCGAAGCATCCATGTGATACTGGGTGGAGATTACTCATTTAGGGCGCTTAATCGACCATTCAAGCTCACGTCAGAGATATATTACAAGAACTTGAGCAACATGATACCCTATGAGGTAGATAACCTCAAGATGAACTATAGCGGTGTGAACTCGTCGAAGGGGTACATTGCCGGTATTGATTTCAAGATTTTTGGACAGTTTGTAGAGGGTACTGACTCGTGGATAAGCTTCTCGCTGATGAAAACCCAGGAAGAACTCAATGGTGTGAAAGTGCCATTGCCAACCGACCAGCGCTATAGTGTGGCGATATTCTTTACTGACTACTTCCCCAAGTTTCCACGCATCAAGTTCAGCCTCAAGGGCATAATTAGTGACGGTCTGCCCACTACAGCACCATTGCGCACGCGCGATGAGGGCTATTTCCGTCAGCCTGCCTATAAGCGCGTTGACGTGGGCGCTTCTTATCTGATCTTGGGCGAGGGTCACAAACCAGCATCGGGATTCTTCAGCCACTTCAAGAGCATTTGGTTGGGGCTTGACGTGTTCAACCTGCTCGACATCAGCAACGTGAGCAGTTACTATTGGGTTACCGATGTGAACCATATTCAGTATGCTGTGCCCAACTATCTCACTCGCCGCCAATTTAATGTGCGCTTGCAGATAAACTTCTAAAAAAACATGCAGATAATGCAGTTTTTTCACTCAAAATCACTAACTTTGTGCAGAATAAAAATCAAAACATAAAAACATTAAAGCGTTAAATCTAGAAACATTATGAAACCCTATGTAATTGGTATCGACATGGGCGGCACTAACACCGCTTTTGGAATCGTGGACGCACGTGGCAACGTTATTGCCAGCAGTTCCATCAAAACTGGTAAGCACTCTAAGATTGAAGACTACATCGATGAGCTTTACACCGAGATTAATCGTATCATCGTGGCTAACGACGCCGAGGGAAAGATCAACGGCATTGGCATTGGCGCCCCTAACGCTAACTACTTTACTGGCGTTATTGAAGACGGCGTGAACCTGCCTTGGCCCACTCCAATACCACTGGCCGACCTTATCAGCAAGAAGTTTGGCATTCCTTGCCTTATCACCAATGATGCCAATGCTGCAGCAATAGGCGAGATGACCTATGGCGCAGCACGTGGCTTGAAGGATTTCATTATGATTACCCTAGGCACTGGCGTGGGTAGCGGTATCGTGGTAAATGGACAAATGGTGTATGGCCACGACGGTTTTGCCGGCGAGCTTGGCCACGTTATCATGAAGCGTAACAACGGCCGCGTGTGTGGCTGTGGTCGCACTGGCTGCCTTGAGGCTTACTGCTCGGCTACTGGTGTGGCACGTACAGCTCGTGAGTTCCTCGAGATTCGCGATGAGGAATCACTGCTTCGTGAATATGATATCGAGAACATCACCTCTAAAGACGTGTATGACTGCGCTGTAAAGGGCGATAAGTTGGCTCTTGATATCTTTAACTACACAGGCACTATTCTGGGTGAGGCACTTGCCGACTTTGTTACCTTTTCAAGTCCCGAGGCATTCGTAATCTTTGGCGGTTTGACCAAGAGTGGCGATTACATCATGAACCCAATTCGCGAGGCCTTTGACAAGAACATCATGAAGGTGTTCAAGGGCAAGGTTAAGATTCTCATCAGCGAACTCAAGGAGAGCGATGCTGCCGTGCTTGGCGCATCGGCCCTGGGATGGGAAATCAAAGAAGATTGAATTTAAATAAAGCATTATTAAATTGGCGCATCAACATGAGTTGGTGCGCCAATTGTTTTGTTGATAAATATTGCAATTTAGATATAGGGATATTTCACGTCCCACAGGTAGAGGGCATGGGCGGGCATTGAGGTGCCGGCTGCGCAGCGGTCTTTTTTCTCGATAATGCGGCAGAATTCTTCTACTGTTATTTTATGCATTCCTACCTCGACAAGAGTTCCAACGATGGCGCGCACCATGTTGCGCAAGAAGCGGTCGGCAGTGATGGTAAACACCCATTGCTGCACGTTGGTGTCGATGCTCTCGCACCGCTGCCAGTTAGCCTCAGTAATGTGGCAATTGTTGGTCTTTACATCGGTGTGTAGTTTGCTGAACGATGTGAAGTCCTCATAGTCAAGTAGCTTGGCTGCAGCTTCATTCATCAGGTTGAAGTTCAGCTGAGGGTTGCATTGCCAGCTGGTGGCTCGTAGTAGCGGGGACTTGCCAGTGTGGGCATAATAATGATAGGTGCGGCTCGTGGCGTCGAAACGCGCATGTGCCGTGTCGTCAACAGGTATTATCTCGTGTATGGCGATGTCTTGTGGCAGAATGCCATTTAGGATTCGCACGAGTAATCGCAGGTTGGCAACAGGTTGCTCAGTGTCGAAATGGGCATACATGGTGGTTGCATTGACGCCTGCATCGGTGCGCCCAGCGCCTGTGATGGGAGTTTCGTGCCTAAGCACCATAGCGAGGGCTTTCTCGATGGTTTGCTGCACACTAACATCATGAGGCTGAATCTGCCACCCATGATAAGCTGCTCCTTGAAACGATATTTTAAGGAAATAACGCATTTCTACTTCTTCAACAGGAACATAAATGGCTTGTCGAGGCGCTCAGCCCAGAAAGTCTCCATGTGTTTGTGTCCCTCAAACAGGTAATAAACAAAGTGTGCACTATCCCATCCCAAAACACTTATTACTGCGTTGAGCTTATTCTGATAGGGGCGATAGGTGTCGTCGAGCTCAACCGTGCCGCCATCCATATATAACAGGCAGCTGTTGGGTTCAGGAAGTTTTTCCTTTATATATTGGCGAAGCCCTTCGGACCAATATTCACTTTTGAATTTAGGATCGAAAAAGTTCATCGACAAGTGGGTCGACATACATGCTGCTCCGCCAAACACCTGAGGATAATTGCATAATGCATAGAGTGAGATGAGACCTCCCATGCTCGAGCCCATCACGAAGGTGTGTTCGCGCGAGGTTAACGGTTTGTAGTGACTGTCGATAAAAGGTTTCACTTCCTCAACGAGGAAACGCAGATACTCGTCGCCCTTGTAGATGCTAACATCAATGTCCTTGCGTTGCTCGGCGGGCACTTTTTCATAGCATAGGGTGGGGAAGTAGTCATTGAGTCGATTGCTGGTGTTATCGATGCCCACAACGATGCATCGTCTCACTTTACCCTCGGCAATAAGGCGTCCCATTACCTCATCGACCTTCCACTCCTGCTTGTTCCAAGTGGTTGTGGCATCAAAGAGCATCTGCCCGTCGTGCATGTAGAGTACATCGCAAGGCTCTCCCAAGGTGTAACCATCGGGGAGCCATACAGTTACATTGCGACTTGTTATATACTGTGACTTAAAGTCGGGATAAAAATCTAGAGTGCCCGAGCTCACTTGCTGGGTTGGTTGAGATGGTGCTTGAGTTGGCAATTGAGCCATTGCAAAGATTGCACTCATTAACGCTGCCATAACAGTTAAAATCTTAATTCTCATAGTTTTTTAATATATTTCTTGCAAAGATAGTAAATAGTTGTTAGTTATTGGTTATTAGTCGTTGGTTTTTTGAAATCAATTCATACATATGCCACTTTTGGCTTTAAGGGTGAGTGGGCAGTTGGTGGATTTTTGGTGGAATGCAGATTTTTGTGTAATTTTGCAGAGATGATAGTTTATAACACTACATATCATGTAGACTGCGACATCAGTGGCGATTTCCTTGACTGGTTGCGCGACCATTACTTGTCTTGTGCGTTGGAGAGTGGGCAGGTTAGTAATCCTCGTCTGATGCGCCTTATGGGTCATAACGAGGGTGGTGCATGCTTTGCACTTCAGTTGGAAGCATCGACCTTGGGAGAACTGCAGCGTTGGAATCAGGCTGTGGGTAAGACTCTTCACGAAGAAATGACGTCGCGATTTGGAGCCAAGGTGGCAGGCTTTGCTACTTTTATGGAAAACATCGACTTATAGCAATGGAAACCAACGCTTTCGATAAAATAATAATAGGTATTGACCCTGGCACCAACGTGATGGGCTATGGGTTGCTTGGAGTGAAGGACGGCAAGCCGTTGCTCATTGCCATGGGGGTGCTTCAGTTGAGCAAAATTGAGGACCACTACCTGCGGTTGAGGCGCATATATGACCGTGTGCTCAGCTTGGTGGAGGAGTTCCTTCCCGATGAGATGGCGATTGAGGCTCCATTCTATGGAAAAAATGTTCAGTCGATGCTCAAACTTGGTAGAGCTCAGGGGGTTGCAATGGCTGCAGCTCTTGGTCGCCAAGTGCCGATTGCCGAGTATGAGCCACGAAAAATCAAGATGGCAATAACTGGCAATGGTGCTGCCAGCAAGGAGCAAGTGGCAATGATGCTGCAGCGACAGCTCAATATCTCGAAAGATGATATGCCACAACTGCTTGATGCGACCGACGCTCTGGCTGCCGCTCTGTGCCACTTTTATGAAAGCAAGAAACCTATCGCTAGTGGTGGTGCAAAGTCATGGAAAGACTTCATAAAGAAAAACCCCGACCGAATAGTTAATGCATAATGCACAGTGTGGCGCACGTGATGCGTCACATTTTTTTTTACTTATAAGGGAAGTTGAGGTAAGGATACAAAAAAAGGGTAAGAAGACTACATCGCGCCGCTACAACCTGTTACCCTTGCTTCGGTCAAGACCTGGGGGATTGGCAGGGAGCTGGCCGTGTAGGACTTAAGGAAATTAGTGCAAAAACTGCTTTTTTGCGTCATTGATGACACTATAGTTTATTGAGGTCGATTGTCATGCCTTCCATTGCCAGCATAGTAGATGGGAATTCTTCTTGGGCTTGCTTCAGGAGGATGCTCTCATCGTTATACCTATTGCTGTAATGGCCAAGGATGAGCCGTTTAGCGCCAGCCTCGCGTGCTGCCATTGCCGCTTGACGTGCCGTGCTGTGGTAACGCTTGATGGCGTTCTTTAGGTTCTCGTCGCCGTAGGTGGCCTCATGGTATATCCAGTCGACACCTTCAACGGCATTAATCACACGTTTTGAGTACTTGGTGTCGCTGCAGTAGGCGTAGGATATTGCAGCGTCGGGCTCGGTTGTGAGCTGGTTGTTTGGAATCACTATTCCAGTAGGGGTAACATAATCGCTGCCGTGCCTAAGGCTATTCATGGCATGAGCTGGCACATTGTGCTCCTGGCACGCAGGTGCGTTGATGTGTCGCAACTTGGGCTTCTCGCTGAATATGAATCCCACACATGGTACTCGGTGGGTGAGAGGGAACGAGGTTACTGTAATGGCATCGTCATCATAGATAACAGCCTTGTGAGTGTCGATGATGTTGAATTTGAGGTCAAACGGCCGCTCGCGGCAGAAGAAATCGATCATTCGGCCAAACAGTTCGGCACCTTCCTTGAAGATGTGGACAGTGAGAGTGCCCCCTTTGCCCTGCAACGCCATGGTGGAGATAAGACCTAGTAGTCCAAAGCAATGGTCGCCGTGCAGGTGACTAATGAAGATGTTGTTGAGTCGAGAGAACTTGAGCCGCATGCGGCGCATCTCGAGTTGGGCGCCCTCGCCACAGTCGATCATGAAGAGGTTGCCGCGCACATTAAGTATTTGGCTAGAAGGCAGGTGTCGAAGAGTGGAAGTGGCTGAGCCACACCCCAATATGTTTAGATCAAAAGCTGTCATAGGCTGTCGTCATTTTTCAGGGTACGAAGTTACTAATATTTATTATTATGGGCAACTGTGCGTTAGTTGTTTTACTTGATTTTGCGATAAATTTGTACATTGCTCACAAATAAATGTTAAAAAATAGTTTTTTTTATACCTAATTATTGCATAATACTTTACAAGAATATATATTTGCAACAAGTTTTTTCATAGGATTAGATTTTTAAGGTTTACTTTATGCGGCTGTTGCGAAACACCTGCATAATTTTTTTAATGCCATTATTTATCTGCTTTTTAACATATGGCATTATGTAGTATGTTAATTAACAGCTAAAAATGGGGTTGGTTAATCATTGTGAAATGGTTGGTTTTTTAGTTAAAATAGTTAATGTGGAAAAATGTTTTGAAATAGTTTTCACAAATCGCAAAAATATCAATACCTTTGCACCATAATTAGGACTCTGGTTCAACAAAATGGATTTGCTACAGTTCTTTATATTTGACATTTATGTTCCTGGCGATAAGACACTTACTGCCGGGGACACAATATCGCACTCAAGGGACTACAAGGCAAAAAGTATAGACTGCACACCGCTATTAGAGCAAAGTATCTAATAACGGTGTGTCGCTTTTTTAAAAGACTTTGATGACACATATTTATAAAAGATGAGAGAATAAAACTATTAAACGTTTTTATTAATACTTTATTAATCTAACATTTTTATGCTTAAAAGATTTTACTTATCAACGCTGATGATGTTGCTGGCAGCAGCAATGTCACTTAATGCGCAGATTACAACCTCGTCGATGACAGGTGTAATCGTTGACGACACCAATGAGCCCCTCATTGGCGCAGTGGTAAAGGCAGTGCACGTGCCCTCGGGTACTGAGTACAACGCCGTGAGCAACATGGATGGCCGTTTCTACATCCAAGGTATGCGTACTGGTGGTCCTTACACCACTACAGTGTCCTACATTGGTTACAAGACAATGGTGATGTCGGAAATCACATTGCCACTGGGTGAGACTTACAACTTGCCCGTTACCATGCAGGCCGATGCCAACCAACTCGAAGAAGTGGTTGTAGTGGGCTCGGGTTCGAAGTTCGCTGGTGAGAAGACTGGAGCTACCACCAACATCTCCAACGTTCAAATCACCAACCTTCCTACCGTTACCCGCAGCATCACCGACGTTACTCGCCTCTCGCCTTATGGAGGTAACGGAATGGCTTTTGCCGGTGCTGATGGTCGTACTGCCAACTTCACTGTTGACGGTGCCAACTTCAACAACAACTTCGGTTTGAGCGACAAACTTCCTGGTGGTGGCAACCCAATTTCACTCGACGCTATCGAGGAGTTGCAGGTTGTTATCTCGCCTTACGACGTTCGTCAAACCAACTTCATCGGTGGTGGTGTTAACGCCATTACTAAGAGTGGTAACAACACATTCCGTGGAAGTGCCTATCTTTACCATCGTAACGAGCACCTGCGTGGTGACTGCGTAGAAGGTGAACAGCTTGCCGGAGCTCGTGCAAAAGACCGCAACACAACTTATGGCTTTACTCTGGGTGGCCCAATCATCAAGAACAAATTGTTCTTCTTCGTGAACGGTGAAATGTCAAAGATTCCTACTGTTGCCAATCGCTGGCGCGCTTCGGAGAACGGTGTTGCCGATCCTGACAACTACCTGTCACGCACCACTATCGCCGACATGGCAAGAGTTCAAAAGCACGTAATGGACAAGTATGGTTATGACACCGGTTCTTATACCGATTTCCCTGCCGACGAGAGCAACTACAAGCTGCTTGCCCGTATCGACTGGAACATCACCAATGATCACCACTTAGCACTTCGCTATAACTACACTAAGAACAACGTATGGAACGCAGCCAACGCCACTTCAATGGACGGTGGCACTCGTTCAGCATTTGCCCGTGCATCGCAGTACTCGATGATTTTTGCAAACTCGATGTACTCAATGCAGAACCTCGTACACTCTCTCTCATTTGACTTGAACAGCCGCTTGACCGACAACCTGTCGAACCAGTTCCTCGCCACTTGGTCAAAACTTGACGACGTGCGTGGCACAAATTCAAGCGAGTTCCCATTCATCGACATCCTTGATGGTACTGGCTCTAACGGCAACTACATGGCTCTAGGTTATGAGCTCTTTACTTGGAATAACGCCGTTCACAACACCATTTGGAACATGAAGGACGATATCACTTACTATGCTGGTAACCACAAAATCATGGGTGGCATCAGCTTCGAGCATCAGATGGCCGACAACCAGTATATGCGTAATGGTACTGGTTACTACCGCTATGAGAGCGTTGACGACTTCATCAATGGCGCTGCTCCTCAGGTGGTTTGCTTGACCTACGGTTACGACGGTGAGACTGCTCCTGCAGCTCGCGTTCAGTTCAACAAGCTTGGCATCTATGGCCAGGACGAGTGGAACGTTAGTGACAAGTTCAAATTGACTTACGGACTTCGCATCGATGGTCTCTTCTTCAACAATGGTGACCTGATGACTAACAAGAAAATCCTTGACATTGACTATTATGATGAGGACGGTAAAGTTCGCAACGTCGACACTGGCAAGTGGCCAAAGAGCTCAATCACCTTCTCGCCTCGCGTAGGTTTCGTTTGGGATGTAATGGGCGACAAGAGCCTCAAGGTTCGTGGTGGTACAGGTCTCTTCTCGGGCCGTCTGCCATTGGTATTCTTCACCAACATGCCAACCAACGGTGGTATGGTTCAATACCAAGCTCAGCTCAACTCTAAAAACACCGATATGAGCCAGTTTGCTGGCGGTCTCGTTACCGACGCTAGCGGCCATGCTACTATCGCTGCTCTGCAGGAGAAACTCTTCAGCATGGGTTACCCACAGACTGTTAAGCCAGAGGATGGTACTGTTCCATCGGCTGTTAACGGTGTAGATCCTAAGTTCAAGATGCCACAGGTGTGGAAATCTTCAATCGCTATTGACTATGCATTCCCAGTATCATTCCCATTGACACTGACTGGTGAGTTCATCTTCAACAAGACTATCAACGCTGTTTCAATCAGCGACTGGTCAATTCCTAGCGTAGGCGGTTTTGCTCGCTTCAACGGTGCTGACAATCGTCCTATCTATCCTGAAGGATTCCGCACTGGTACCAAGGCATTCGTTCTTGAGAACACCAGCAAGGGTTACGGATGGAGCGCCAACATCATGGCAACTGCTAAACCTGCCGACTGGGTAAGCTTGATGGCTTCTTACACTCACACTGTTTCTAAGGAAGTTACCGGTATGCCAGGCTCGGCTGCTGAGAGTGCCTTCACTTATGTTCCTACTTGGGAAGGTCCTAACAACATTCGTCTGCACAACTCGCAGTATGTTACTCCCGATCGCTTCGTGGCAAGTGCCACTCTGCACGACCGCAGCGGCAACCACTACAACCTCATCTATGAGGCTTGGCGTGGAGGTTACAACTACTCTTACATGACTAGCAACGACATGAACGGCGACGGTTACAACTACGACGCTATCTACATCCCAACCGATCAGGAGGTTGCTGATGGAGAGTTCCGTTTCGTTAGCGAAAACGATCGCGACCGCTTCATGAGCTACGTTCACAACGACAGCTACCTGAAGAATCATCAGGGTGAGTATGCCGAGGGTTACAGCGTTTACAGCCCATGGGTACACCGCATTGACCTTGGTTACAAGCACGACTTCAACTTCCGTGCTGGCAACACTAAGCACACAATCCAGTTGAGCTTCGACATGAAGAACGTTCTTAACTTCTTCAACTCTAGCTGGGGCGTAAGCAAGACTTTGAATCCTGAGATTGGCAGTGAAGCACGCATCCTTGACTACAAGGGCGTTGATGCCGATGGATATGCTAGATTTGCTACTAATAAGGCTATCGACGGCAACACCAAGACTTGGACTCCCTACCACAACATTGGTCAATGCTGGAACATTGCTATCGGTATTAAGTATATTTTCAATTAATTCATTAAAGCACATACACTACTATGAAACTTAGATATTTTATTCCCGCATTTATTGCACTGGTAGGTGCTATGATGGTTAGCTGCTCCGACGAGGATACAGTAACTTTGCTCGATGAGATTCAAGTGTCTCGTTCCTACGTTCCCATCAACCTTGAGGGTGGTGAGGCAACTATCGATGTTAACGCCAAAGCCGATTGGAGTTTTGAGGAGGCTGGCATTCCCGAGTGGCTCACAATCACTCCTATGGAAGGCAAGGCTGGTGAGACTAAAGTTAAGTTCAGTGCACCTGCAGCTAACAATGGTCGCAATGCTGACCTGAAAATTAACTGCGCTGGTCGCACTCAAAATATCAAAATCATCCAAGGTCTTCCTGTAGTTCAAGATGCTACTTGTGCCGAGGTTATCGCAGGTCCTGAAAGCAAGACTTATCGCGTGACTGGTGCTATCACACGTTGGGCTAACAACTATGAAAAGTATGGCAACATGTGGATCTCGGATGGAACCGGAGAAATCCAGATTTATGGTATGGCCGACAAGAATGGCAAGCTTGCCAATAACCCCGTTGCAAGTTGGGGGCTTGAAATTGGTGATGTTATCACTGTTGAAGGTCCAAAGTCGGTTTATAACGGCATCACTGAGCTCGTTGACGTGAAAGTTGTTAAGATTGTGAAATCACTTCTGAAGATTGAAGGATACGATCCCGAGGATGCCACAATTCCTCAGGAGGGTGGCGACGTTACTGTGAACCTTAACTGCAAGGGCAATGGCTTGAGCGTTGAGATTCCTGAGAGCGCCAAGAACTGGCTCGCAATCTCTGAAATCACAGCTGGAAGCACCCCAACCGTTACATTCCATGCAAATGCCAATGCTGGTGGCGACCGCAGCGCAGTGGTTACCTTCAAGACCAGCAATGGCTCACAGGAGAGTGCTGTAACTGCTACCATTAACCAGAAGGGCTCTATCGTAGCTTGCACAGTGGCCGAGTTCCTTGATGCAGCTGAGGATGCTACACAATATCGCTTGACTGGTGTAATCCAGAAGGTGACTAAGGCCTCTTCGGGCGACTTCGTACTGCGCGACTGGAGTGGTGAGGTTGCTATCTACCACATGGGTGCTCAGGGCGAGTTTGAATCGCTCGGACTCAAAGAAGGCGACATTATTACTGTCGTAGGCAAGCGTGGCTCTTACAACGGCACACCACAAATGTCGAAGGGTGGTCAGTATGAGACTCACATCCCAGTTACCGACATTAGCATTGAAGATTTCTTTGAAATGCCTGATGACAAAAACGTGTATTACCGTATCACAGGAGAAGTTAGCTCTCTGTTAGACAAGGATGGTAATCCTAATGATTGGGGTAATATGTATATAACTGATGGTGGTCAACAGCTTTATGTTTACGGCCTCTATCCAGGCTATGGTGCTACTGGCGACAACCGCAAGGGTTGGGTGGCCGCAGCTGGCATTGAAGTGGGTGACGTTCTCACCACAATTGGTTATAAAGACACATTTAAAGGGGTTGTTGAGCTTTGCGGAGGTATCTACTTCTCGCACTCAAAGCCCGAATAATAATCCAGGATAGAATTAAATCCAAATAATTTTGTAAAGGCTGGCACGCTCTTGCGCGCCAGCCTTTCTTTTGTGATGGGAATAATAGAAAAAATATATTTATTTTTATTGACTAGCTTATTATTCAGAAATTATATCTAAATTTGCAGTCGATTTTAAAATCTTATTGTAATTACAATGAAAATAATAAGTAAAGTCGACGAACTGAGAAAGCAAGTCGCTAAGCATCGTGAAGAGGGCAAGTCGATAGGTCTTGTGCCCACGATGGGTGCGTTGCACGAGGGCCATCAGTCGCTGGTGGAGCGTGCTCGCCGTGAGAACGACATTGTGGTGGTGAGCGTGT
Organism: uncultured Bacteroidales bacterium; assembly: GCA_902762385.1. Lineage (GTDB taxonomy): Bacteria > Bacteroidota > Bacteroidia > Bacteroidales > Muribaculaceae > Sodaliphilus. The sequence goes on from CACWNQ010000005.1 coordinate 28,602, forward strand.
TTCTCAACCCCACACAATTCAATAATAAGGAAGACCTGCGCACCTATCCGCGCACTGCCGAGGCCGATGCCGCATTGCTTGAGCGCTGTGGTGTTGACATTGCTTTCATGCCCACTGTCGAGGACATTTATCCCGAGCCCGATACGCGCGTGTTTAAGCTTGGCCCCGTTGCCGAGGTGATGGAAGGAGCCATGCGCCCAGGCCATTTTAATGGAGTGTGCCAAATCGTGAGCAAGCTATTCATGATGGTTGAGCCCACACGTGCCTACTTTGGCGAGAAGGACTTCCAGCAGATTGCCGTGATTCGTGCTATGATAAAGCAGTTGGGGCTTAATCTTGATATCGTTACATGCCCCTGCATTCGCGAGGCCGACGGACTTGCCAAGAGCAGCCGCAACGTGCGCCTAACTCCACTTGTTCGCAAGATAGCTCCCAATATATACCGAGTGCTGTGCGACAGTTTGGCTTTTGCCGAGGATCACACTGTGGAGCAAACTCACGACTGGGTTGTGGCAACGCTCAACGCATATCCCGAGATGGATGTGGAGTATTTCTCGATATGCGACGGCATCACCTTGCAACCGGTAAATGCCTGGGACGACAGCGATTACATTGTGGGCTGCATCACGGTTTACTGTGGCGACGTGCGTGAAATCGACAATATCACCTACAAGAAGCCCGAGCAATTGTAATGTGGCACGATTTTTGCAGATTTAAGAATCGTAGTACACATTAACATTAAATTTTTTGCACTATGTTTATTCAAGTTGTAAAATCAAAGATTCATCGTGTCACCGTTACTGGTGCCAACCTCGACTACATTGGCAGTATCACCATCGATCAGGACTTGATGGATGCAGCTGGGCTCGTTGAGGGAGAGCGTGTGTTCATTGTCGACAACAACAACGGCGAGCGCCTCGATACTTATGTGATACCTGGTGAGCGCGGCAAGGGCGAAGTGTGCCTCAATGGTGCTGCTGCCCGCAAGGTTCAGCCTGGCGACATAGTGATTATTATGTCGTATGCGCTCATGACACCCGATGAGGCGCGTGGCTTTAAGCCACAGGTTGTGTTCCCCGACACAGTAACCAACAAATTGATTTGAAGTCGTAAAACACCAAAAACTTAGAACTTAAACTTACAAATTATATATGTTTGAAAATCTAAGCGAACGCCTTGAACGAGCGTTCAAGGTACTTAAAGGTGAAGGCAAAATCACCGAGATTAACGTTGCTGAGACCCTAAAAGAGGTGCGCCGCACACTCATCGAGGCCGACGTTAACTATAAGGTAGCCAAAACCTTTACAGACACTGTAAAAGAGAAAGCAATAGGTCAAAACGTTATCAACTCCTTGAAGCCTAAGGAGCTGATGATTAAGATAGTTCACGATGAGCTTACCCAACTCATGGGAGGCGAGCAGGCTCCATTCAACATCGAGGGCCATCCTGCCATCATTCTCATGTCGGGTCTGCAAGGTTCAGGTAAGACCACCTTCTCGGGAAAGCTTGCCAACCGCCTTATCAAGCGCGACCCATTACTGGTTGCGTGCGACGTGTATCGTCCTGCGGCCATCGAGCAGCTTAAAGTGCTCGGTGAGCAGATAGGAGTGCCCGTATATAGCGAGCCAGGCAACCAGAATCCTGTAGAGATAGCACAGCATGCCATTGCCGAGGCCAAGGCCAAGGGTTATGGCGTTGTTATTGTCGATACCGCTGGTCGTCTTGCCGTTGATGAGCAGATGATGCAGGAAATAAAGGCCATTAAAGATGCTATCCAGCCCAATGAGACACTCTTTGTTGTTGACTCGATGACTGGTCAGGATGCAGTTAACACCGCTAAGGCCTTTAACGACCGCCTCGACTTTGACGGCGTGGTTCTGACAAAGCTCGATGGTGACACCCGCGGTGGTGCTGCTCTCTCAATCCGCACTGTTGTTGACAAGCCTATCAAGTGGGTTGGTACAGGCGAGAAGATGGAAGCCATCGACCCATTCCGTCCTTCTGGTATGGCCGACCGCATCCTCAACATGGGTGATATCGTATCGCTCGTTGATCGCATGCAGCAGCAGTATGACGAGGAGCAGGCGCGCGAGTTGCAGAAGAAGATTGCCAAAAACAAATTTGACTTCAACGACTTCCTCTCACAAATCAGCAAGATTAAGAAGATGGGTAACCTCAAGGACTTGGCATCGATGATTCCTGGTGTTGGCAAGGCCATCAAGGATGTTGACATCAGCGACGATGCATTTAAGGGCATTGAGGCTATTATCCACTCGATGACACCCTATGAGCGCGAGCATCCCGAGGCAATCAACGGTAGCCGTCGCCAGCGCATCGCACGTGGTAGTGGCACTACCATCCAGGAGGTGAACAGGCTGCTCACTCAGTTTGACCAGACCCGCAAGGCTATGCACAAGGTTAGCAACATGAGCCCCAAGCAGCTCATGCGTGCCGGACGCCGCCGTTAATTCAATGCACAATGCATAATCTGGAATTTCTGGCCTCGTAATAAAGAAAAACAATTATAATTAATAACTATATGAATCTTCTCTCAATACTGGCGTTGTCGCTCATGTCGTTGCTAGCAGGAAACGCCGAGGTCGATTTTGTGTTTTTTGGTGATGCTATGCAGCATTCCAAGCAATATGAGGTCGCCCGCCGTGCCAATGGCACCTACGACTACAGCGCCTGCTTTAAGCATGTGCAGGGCGATATCGAGGAGGCCGACTATGCGGTCGTGAACCTTGAGTGCACTCTGGGTGGAGCGCCTTATTCGGGCTATCCATGCTTCAGTGCTCCCGATGAGTATGCTCGCGAGCTCCAGAAGGTGGGTTTCGACCTTTTCCTGACAGCTAACAATCACTGTCTCGACAAGCGCGACAAGGGCACTATCAGGACCATCAACAAACTCGATGAGTGGGGCATTCCTCACATAGGCACCTACATCAACAAGCAGGACCGAGCCAAGCGATTGCCCTTCATCAAGGACTTTGATGGTATCAAGGTCGCGTTTTTGGACTATACCTATGGTACCAATGGCATTCCCATCCAGAAGGATGTTGTGGTCGACTACATCGACAAGAAGGTGATTGCTGCCGACATCGATGCTGCTCGTGCTGCCGGTGCCAATGTGCTGTGCGTCAATATGCACTGGGGAGTGGAGTACACCTTGACTCCTGTTCAAGTCCAGTATGATCTTGCCAATTTCTTGATTGACAAGGGCGTAGACTTGATAATAGGTGGTCACCCGCATGTGGTAGAGCCCTTCGAGGTGCGCCACAGCGACAAGTATGACAAGGACATTCTGCTCGTGTATAGTTTGGGCAATTTCATTTCCAATATGAGCGATATCGACTGCCGTGGAGGCGCTATGGTTAAAGTGTCGCTTAAAATGAAAGATGGTAAGCCCGTGATTGACAACCCCCGATATAAATTGTTCTTCTGCCAGAAGCCTGGTGCTGGCGATAACACCTATCAGGTGATACCCGAAGACAAACCCGAACTGGTGCGTGCCGACTCGCGCGAAACCTTCAAGCGCTTCATGCAGCGAACCCATGACCTTGTGATGAGCAAGAACGTGAACGTGCCTCAAGACAAGTAGGGGAGGATTTTTTAGTGTTAAGTTTTAAGAAAAGAATATCGATATTATTATGAAGAAATTTTTAGCATTATTGCTCATTGCCGCTATGGGTTGTGGCTATGCTGCTGCCCAGAAGGGTGTGATGGGAGTTGGAGGCAACCTGCTCTATGGTACCGAGATTAACATGTTGGGACTTGGTGGCAAGTTCCAGTACGGAATCACCAACGATATCCGTGCCGAAGCTTCGTTCAACTATTACTTCCCCAACAACGGTTTCCACATGTGGGATTTGAATGCCAATGCTCACTATCTGTTCAACATTGCACCCAAGTTCCGCGCTTATCCACTGGCTGGTCTCACCGTTGTGAGCAAGAGCTATAGCAATGACGACAAATCGGTCACTCACTTCGGTCTTAACCTGGGTGGTGGCTGCGAATATGACATCAGGCCCAATGTGGCACTCAATGCCGAGTTCAAGTATTCCATCGTGAGCTCAATCGATCAGGCAGTGTTCCTGGTGGGTGCCGTCTACAAGTTCTAGGTCCTAAAACCAGAGCTGCGGTTCGGGTGGCTACAATAGGGTGCGACACCCGGAGCGATAGGGCGAAATGCGCATGTAAAACATGTTTAAGATGTGTAAAAAATCTTAAATCCTTCTTGGTTTTGGATTTTTTGCCTACCTTTGCACCCCAATTTCAATTGTGCAGGCCCGTGCATTTGGCAGTGGCCATGTGCATGATGATGATAGGCATCCTCTCTCACATGCAAGAGCAACACAAGTGGTTGTGAGTTATATAGGCTTGCGCAGTTGAACAAAGACTTTAACTATGAAGAAGTTTGTTTGTTTGTTTGTTACTTTGTGCGTAGTGCTAGTTTTCACTTCATCGCGGACCACAGTTTCTAACGACAGCCGCGTTGGAACTCGAGCTGCAAACCTCAGCATTGGCAACGAGACCAATGTGGTGGAACTGAGTCAGTTCAGTGGCAAGTATGTTGTGCTCAACATGTGGACCTCGGCCGACGCTATCACACGCATAGAGAATATTGAGTTGAACAAGATTGCTCGCAACAACGACAAGGTTGTGCACATGGGTGTGAATTTCGACCGCAGCAAGGCGCTCTTCAAGGAGGTGATGAGCCTCGACAGCCTCGAGGTTTCGTCGCAGTACTTCTGCGAGCTGCAAGATCGCCCAGAGTTTGAGAAGAAATGGGGCAGTATCGACAAGCCTTGCACCTTCCTCATCAATGGCAAAGGTGTGATAGTGGCAGTTAACCCCACTCTCAACGAGATTCGCGCAGCAATCAAGTAATCACAGCGCATTTTAGTCGCTGAAACCGTTATTTTGTAATCAGGGAGCTTGCCTAAGCGAGCTTCCTGATTTTTTTGTGTTGTATAGCATAAATGTTGATTTGTTTGTGTCGAATGAATATTTTTTTTAAACCAAACTCTCACTTTTAACAGTAAAAATTAGAATAATTGAAAAATAATTTGTTTCTTTGCACCTTATAAAATGCGTCAATGCCCCCGTTGCGCAATGGGCCGATGCGACGGTGTGTCGCAAGCGAGGCTTTAAAGGCTTGTGGTGGGCAGGACGGTAGTGATTTACACAGAGACGAAAACAGCTGCGAAAATTGACTTTCTAACCTGCTGACAAACACGTTAATGTGAGAAAATTTTTAAAAACTATACAAATAATAATTATTAATTTTTTTTCAATGCTTATGAGTCTTAAAAAACTTTTATTGCTAACGGCTGCAATATTGTTGTCACTCGGAGCCTCAGCTCAGGTTAAGGTTACGGGTGTCGTTATTTCGGCCGAGGACAATGAACCCGTTATTGGTGCTCATGTATCGGAAAAAGCAAAGCCAACCAATGGTACAGCAACCGACTTCGATGGTCGCTTTACCCTGACAGTGCCTTCACTCAAGAGTCACATCATAGTGAAGTACATGGGCCTTGCCGATGCCGATGTGCAGGTGACCCAGGGTGAGATGAAGATTGTTTTGACCACCGATGAGAAGACTACTCTCAAGGAGGTGGTTGTAACAGGTTATCAAAACGTTGACAAGCGCCTCTTTACCGGTGCTACCACGAGCATTAAGGCCGACAAGGCAAAGCTCGACGGTGTGGCCGACGTGTCGCGTGCCCTCGAGGGCCGTGCTGCCGGTGTGAGTGTGCAGAACGTGTCGGGTACCTTTGGTACCGCTCCTAAGATCCGCGTGCGTGGTGCTACCTCAATCTACGGTAGCAGCAAGCCATTGTGGGTTGTCGACGGTGTGATTCTTGAGGATAACGTTGAGCTCGATGCCGACGCCCTCTCGAGTGGTGATGCTACCACGCTTATCGCCAGCGCCATCGCTGGTATCAACGCCGACGATATCGAGAGCTTCCAGATTCTTAAGGACGGTTCGGCAACATCAATCTATGGTGCTCGCGCCATGGCTGGTGTGATTGTCGTTACCACCAAGCAGGGTCGCTCAGGTCAGGCTAGTATCAACTATACCGGTGAGTTCACTTATCGCTTGAAGCCCATGTACCGTGAGTTCAACATCAGTAACTCACAGGAGCAGATGGGTATCTACAAGGAACTCGAGGCTAAGGGATGGTTGAGCTTTGCTGGTCTTGCCAACTCTTCGAGCTCGGGTGTGTATGGTACCATGTACAAGCTCATGGACCAGTATGACCCCGTTACCGGTTTCGGTATCCCTAACACTCTAGCTGGAAAGAACGCTTATCTGCGTGAGGCTGAGTTCCGTAACACCGACTGGTTCGACCTGTTGTTCAACAGCAATGTTTCTCAAAACCACGCTATCTCTATTTCGGGTGGTACCGACCGCGCAAGGTTCTACACCTCGGCATCTATCATGTATGACCCAGGATGGACCAAGCAAAGTGAAGTTACTCGTTACACCTTCAACGCTAACGCAAGCTATGACCTGTCGAAGAACTTAACCATTAAGTTGTTGACCAGCGATAGCTACCGTAAGCAGCGCGCTCCTGGTACTTTGAGTCAGGACGTCGACGTGGTAAACGGTGTTTATAGCCGTAGCTTCGATATCAACCCTTATAGCTATGCGTTGAATACATCTCGTACAGCCGATGCCAATGCTATTTACACTCGTAACTATACAGCGTTCAACATCTTCCACGAGCTCGACCAGAACTACATCGACCTCGGTGTGACCGACCTTAAGTTCCAGGGCGAAATCACTTGGAAACCTGTAAAGGGTCTCGAACTCAAGGGTTTGGCTTCTTACCGCTTCAACAGCAGTACAACCAACCACTATGTAAAGGATGACTCTAACCAGGCTAACGCTTACCGTGCTGGTATCGATCCTGAGAATGCAACCATTCGCGATGCCAACACCTACCTCTATACCGACCCCGATATAGTTGGTGCTCTTCCTGTTACAGTACTTCCTAAGGGTGGTATCCTGTATCACGATGTGAACTCGATGTCGCAGTTCGACTTGCGTGCTCAGGCACAATACAACACTTCGTTCAACGATGTTCACTTGATTAACTTACTCGGTGGTTACGAGCTCAGTAAGATTGATCGTCACGCCGAGAGTTTCGAGGGCTGGGGTATCGTTTATGAGAACGGTAACATTCCTTTCCTCGACAAGAACCTCTTCAAGCAGCAAGTTGAGGAGAACCACAACTACTACAGCGAGGCTTGGCGTTATGGCCGCAACATGGCTTACTATGCAATGGGTAGCTACTCATATGCTGGTCGCTACATCCTCACAGGTACCTTCCGTTATGAGGGTTCTAACAAGCTCGGTAAGGCCAAGAAGAGCCGCTGGCTCCCAACTTGGAACATTTCAGGTGCTTGGAATGCTAGCGAGGAAAGCTTCTTCCGTGATGCAGCATTCAACCAGAAGGGTATCTGGACCTATGCTAAGCTGCGTCTGTCTTACTCACTGACTGCCGATGCCGGTCCTGCAAGCGTTTCTAACGCACTCCCAATCTACTATCCAAGCAAGCCTTGGCGCTTGGTACCCGAAGATGCTGAGATGAACCTGTACCTTTCTAATATCGCCAACGAGGAGTTGACCTATGAGAAGAAGCACGAGTTTGACGTTGGTGTTGACCTCGGTTTCTATAACAACCGCATCAACCTCGTATTCGACTGGTACAAGCGTAACAACTTCGACCTTATTGGTCGTGTATTTACCGAGGGTGTGGGTGGTGTAACCAGCAAGTATGCTAACGTTGCTACCATGAAGTCACATGGTGTTGAGTTCACTCTTTCTACTCGCAACATCGAGGCTGTTAAGCCAGGTGATTTCGAATGGAGCACCGACTTCACATTCTCTTATGCTAAGAACAAGATTACCGACCTCGTGTCACGTAGCCGTATCATCGACCTCGTGCCAGGTACCGGTTTCGCACTTCAGGGCTATCCCGTGCGCGCTATCTTCTCTATCCCATTTGCAGGCTTGAATGAAGAGGGTCTTCCCACATTCTACGATGAGAATGGTGAAGTAACTGTCGATGGCATCTACTTCCAGCAGTTCGACAACCTCGACTTCCTTAAGTATGAGGGTCCAGTTGATCCTCTCTACACTGGTGGTCTTGGTAACAACTTAAGTTGGAAGGGCTTCCACCTGAACCTGTTCTTGACCTATTCGTTTGGTAACAAGCTGCGCTTGCCAGCCGACTTTGCTTATGCTTATGGCGATATGACCGCAAACTCTCGCGACATGAAGAACCGTTGGGTTGTTCCCGGTGATGAGAATTTAACCGATATCCCAACCATAGCTTCTCGCCGTCAGGTTATGAACTGGACTAGCAACGCACTTAGCATTGCCTACAGTTCTTATAACTATAGTACAGTGCGTATTGCTAAGGGTGACTTCATTCGCCTGAAAGAGGTTTCTCTTACCTACGATCTTCCAGCCAAGGCTCTTAAGGCTTTGCGCCTGAACAGTGCATCTGTTAAGCTGAGCACCACCAACTTGTGCCTGCTCTATGCCGACAAGAAGCTCAACGGTCAAGATCCAGAGTTCTTTAACTCGGGTGGTGTGGCTGCGCCAACTCCCAAGCAGTTCACTCTCACAGTGCGCCTGGGTCTCTAATTATATTATAGGTGAAAGTTAAACTTAAACTAAAATTAGAATATGAAATTAAGATATTTAATAATGGCTAGTGTGGCACTGCTTGGACTGTCGTCTTGTAGCGACTTCCTTGACAAACCTAGCGACACTCGCGTTACTCTCACCAACACCGAGCAGTTGCGCATGTTGATGACTAGCGCATATCCAGAATATAGCTATGTGCCATTCTGTGAATTGTCGACCGACAATTTTGTTGACAACAATTCGCCTAGTATTGAGGGTTACCGTTACAATTTGAATTCTTATAATCGTAACGATGACGAAACCTTTGCTTTTGAAGATATACGCTCTTCTTCAGGTACCGACACTCCTTCGGGTTCTTGGGAAGGCTACTATGCTGCAATTGCTACTTGTAATGCAGTGCTCGAGAAAGTTGAGGAATTTGAGGCCGAGGGCGAGAACAGCGCTAAGCTTCAGGCTGTGAAGGGCGAGGCCCTTGTTGACCGTGCTTACTGTCACTTTATGCTTGCCAACATCTTCTGTATGCCTTATCGTGGCCCAGAACTGAGCAAGCAGTTACCTGGTATTCCTTATACAACAAAACCTGAGACTACAGTGAAGCCTCACTATGAGCGTGGAACTCTTGCCGAGACCTACGATAAGATTGAGGCCGACCTCGAGGCTGGTTTGCCACTGATTGATGATGCATTCTATGAGATGCCTAAGTATCACTTCAACAAGCAGGCTGCCTACACTTTTGCATCGCGTTTCTATCTGTTTAAGCGCGACTATCCTAAAGTGATTGAGTGTGCAAATATAGTATTTGGTGGTCCCGACACTAATCCACTGCCTTACATGACCGACATTTGGGCTCATGCAGCTGATTTTGAGGGCTCTGACGAGTTCAATCGCTACTATGCTAGCACTACTCACATGAGGAATTTCATGATTATTCCTACTTACTCTTCTTATGTTCGCCACCTTTATAGCGGTAACCGTTATGCTTGCAACCGTGATGGTATGCGTTGCACAATGCGTGGTCCTGGCCCAACTTGGGAGGCTTGCAAGTATCAGGGAACTCCTAGCTTCTCGATGCTGCCATGCTTCAATGGTTGTGGTAACTATTTGGCTGGTAACAGTTCTGACTATGGCCTGTGGTGGGCTCCTGCAGTAGGTGAGCAGTTTGAGTATACCGATAAGGTAGCCGGTATTGGCTATGCACACCAAGTGCTTACTGAGTTCACTGGTGAGGAGGCTCTGTTCAACCGTGCCGAGGCTAAATTGTTCATGGGCGACATTGATGGTTGCCTTGCCGACCTCGGTGTTTGGGATGAGGCTCACCGTAACATCCCCGACACTTATGCAATGATTGATTGGAGTAAGGATGCCGTACAGAAGTTCTACACCAAGGCCGAGGAGAAGTTTATTCGCAACAGCCGTCCTGAGCGTCGCGACATTCTTGGCACCAAGTTGTTAGACTCTATCTATTTCGGTATTGCTAAGCCACTAAACATCGACATTGTTTGCCCAAGTGCTCAGTATCACAACAGTCCCGAGATTAATCCTTACCTGCAGTGCATCCAGCACTTCCGCCGCATTGAGTTCGTGTTCCGTGGCATGCGTTGGTTCGACATCAAGCGTCTTGGCATCAGCTATAGCCACGTGATTGGCAAGGATTCTCGTGTTGTAACTCTTAATCCTGATATTGCCAATGGCGTTCTCGATCCTCGTTTAGCACTTCAGATACCTAACGAGATTATCGCTGCCGGTATTGACCCGAATGATCGCATTACTCCAACAATGTCGACGCCAATGATGGGTTTGAAGAAGGCAGTACTTGCAGTTCCTAGTAACGAATAACATAACATTAAGATTATGAAGAAATATATTAAATATGCCAGTGCTTTAGCACTTGTAGCTATTGCAGCCATGTCGCTCTCATCGTGTAGCGAGAAGGGGTTGGACGACACTATCTTCCCCGACGTTAGCGAGGAGCTCGATCCTAATAGCTACACTTATAAGTTTGATAAGTGGCTTAAGGAAAATTATCTTGATGTCTATAACTTGGACTTCCAGTACAGGCTCAAAGACAATGAGACCAATATGAACTACAACCTTGAGCCTGCAACGCTCGAGAATGCAGTCGACCTGGCTGTGCTTGCTAAGTACATGTGGTTTGATGTATATGAGGAAGTTTCGGGCAGCAAGGAGTTCCTTAAGAAATATGGCCCTCGCATTCTCATGCTCGTGGGTTCTCCCGCAATTAACCCTCAGACTGGTACCATTATCGTGGGTCTTGCCGAGGGTGGTATTAAGGTGACACTGTTGCACGTTAACAGCATGAACCCACTCAACATCTATGCTCTCAATAGTGACTATTTCCACACTATGCACCATGAGTTTGCTCACATCTTGCACCAGACCAAGAGTATTCCTCGTGAGTTCCAGCTCATGTCGCTGGGTCATTTTGAGCCCATCAACTGGGAGTCGCGTGACCCTCACATGACTCACTCACTTGGTTTTGTTACTCCTTATGCTTCGAGTGCTATTCGTGAGGACTTTGCCGAGACTATCGCTAACTATATCACTTTGTCCGACGCTGAGTGGGCACGCATTTGGGACGATGCTTCTCGTGGTTGGGCTACCGATGGCGATGAGTTTGGTGACGAAAGAATCACTTATTATTGCTATTACTACTATCCCAACAACAACCCTGTAGATGATGCTGGTGAGAGCACTCAGACCTATGTAGAATCTAACAAGGTAGATCAGCTTGATGATGGTACTTACGTCTTAAGAAATCAGTACCAGCGTGGTATAACACCTATCACTACTGGTGAGGATGGCAACAGATATGACGCTAATGGCAATCTGTGCGACAATGCTGGTTTTGTTCTTGACAAGAATGGCCAACGCATTCCTATTGTTGTTTATCCAGTTGAGGATAAGGATAATGTGAATGGAGCAGAGATATTGGAGCAGAAAATAACTTTGGTTAAAAACTGGTTCAAGGAACAATGGGGTATTGAGCTCGATGACTTGCGCAATGCAGTTCAAAATCGTGTATCTACCTTCGATGCAGCCAAGCTTGATGAACTTCGTCAGCAAGTTTATGGCCAGTAATGTTTAATATTTTAATACGCATTAGATATTATGAAGAAAATATTTAATCTTTCGGCATTAATCTTGATGCTCTCATTGGCAGCTTGTGCTCCAAGTGAGGTTGACGACATCTTCGATGACAGCCCTGCAGTGCGTCTCGACAATGCTATCAAGAACTATACAGAGCTCTTGAAGTCGGATGGTGGTCGTTGGCTCATGGAATATTTTGCCAACAGTGGTGAGGAGGGTTACAACTTTGTCATGACATTCCACAATGATGGTTCAGTCGATATCTCAACTCAAAACGCCTATGTTAATGGTGGAGCTTTCTTCACCGATCGTTCGTTGTGGGAGGTAGTATCTGACTACGGCCCAGTGCTCTCGTTCAATACCTATAACAAGGCATTCCATGTGTTCTCGAGCCCACAAAGCGATGGTTCAGGACATGAGGGCGACTATGAGTTTATGATTCTCAACGCCGACAATGACAAGATTGTTATGCGTGGCAAGAAGTCACGTGAAAAAGGTGTGGTTATCGATGTTCTTTTGACTCGCTTGAGCAGCACCGAGTATCCTACCGATGAGGACTATTTTACTAGTCTCACTGCAGTGCGCAAGGCTGCGTTCAGCGACCGCATCAACAACTACGTGCTCACCACTGGCAGTGGCAAGCGTTACATATGCAACGATGTTACTACCATGTTGTGGAGCTTCTATCCTGAAGATGGTACATTGCTCGACAACGGTGAGTATATGAATGCAATCATCACTACTAAGGGCATCCGCTTCATGCTGCCTCTGGATTTCTTGCCAGAGTATGATGCTAACGATGTTGCAGCTCAGAACTTCGAGTTCCAGGAAGATGGTTCGCTGTTGTGCACCGAGGATGGTGTGACCAAGATTACTGGTCCAGGTCTTGCCGACCTCTTCCACCAGCCACAAATGGGTTGGACATTTAGCACTAAAGACGGCGAGATGGGTGGTGATTTCTTGACCATCTACAACCAGATTGTTACCGAGGCTAAGACTAAGTACAAGACCACTTTCAACTGGTTGCAGCTTGGTTATGATAATGCTAAGGCTAAATATCGTCTCTATTTCAAGAACGGTAAGTACTATGGTAGCATTTACATCAAACATGAGATGGTTGATGCCAACACCATCAAGTTCTCGTTTGATCCCGATGCCGAGGGTGCTTTCGATAACAATGGCCAGAACCATTACAATAACCTCGAGAGCATGAGGGCTATGGTTGCCTTGATTTGCAACGGTGAATACACTCTTACCGCTGAACATGCAATGGTTGCTAACCCAATGACCATGACCAGCAAGAGCAATCCTGCCAACTTCGTTGTAATTGGCTTCTAACGTGAGACAACATCCCCCAGCGGGGATAACAACTCATAACCCAGTGGCGGCCGCTGATAACCAGCGGCCGCCACTCCTTTTTTATGGCCTCGTTTTTATCAAACAACATAAACAACATTCTAACAACTAACACAACTAATTATTTTTTTGTTGTTACTGTTGTTAATTTGTTGTTAATGTTGTTTGATTTATTTATAGTGTATTTTTTAAGAAAATGGAGTGAAATGTTGTTTGTTTTGAGATTTATTCTTAAATTTGCACATTCATGTAGTAATATTAAACTAATACTATTATTTTAGAGACTATAATTAATTCTATTTTATTAACTAAACAAAACTCAATTAAGATTATGAAGAAAATTTTGACTCTTCTTTTCGCAGTTGTGACTGTAGCAGCTTTTGCTGCTCCTGCAGTTCAAAAGGCTCACAAGCTCCAGCCACAGAAATCGGAGGCTAAGATTGAGATGAAAGCCAAAATGGGTGATCTCTACACTGGCAAGGCCGGCATGTTGAAAGACGTTCCTACGGTTGACACCATGTACATGACACCTAAGGGAACTTTCTTCTCAGCTTACTTCCCCTACAATGGTAGCTTCTTTTACAGCTACAACCTGGCGTTGATTCCAACTAACATTGAAACTACTTGGACCAACATCTCTATAGGTATCGCAAGCGACACCTACGACTGGGCTTACTTCAATCCAGCTATCGACGAGGAGTATCTTACCCCAGTAGAGGGACAGAAAGACTTGGTAGCAACATTCCCCAACTATCCCGGATGGTGGATTGCACCAAGACTCTATGCTAATGCCTATGCTGAAAACGCCGAATACTATGCATTTGACGGCGCTGTGTTCATGGGTGGTAAGTTCGAGGATGACGTGCTTGGCGACGGTACTGTTTTAACTAACATGTATCAGTTCCCTCCTCGTGCCGACTACAACACCATCATGCGCACTTCGTTTGGTGCTGGTTATGGCGATGATGCTAATTCATTCTATGCCGACCTTCCCGATGCTTACAAGCCCGAAGGTTCTGTAGATGGCAAGATTCAGAACTTCATCCAGTACTTCGACTATCCTGGTAAGCCCTACACTTTCTCTCGCATCCAGTTCTATGCTAACTGCACTGCCGATGCTGGTAAAGTTCTTACCGCCAAGGTTTGCAAGGTAGAGAACAATGTTATTGACATCGAGAACCCAATCGCTACTGCTACTTATGAGTTCCCCGCACAAGTTATGGACGAGACTACTGCAATCGACTTCTACTTTGAGAAAGAGGATCCTGAGCTCGGCCTTACCGAGGAGGACTGGCTCCTTATCGATGGCGAAATCGGTATCGTAATCGAGGGCGTTAACGACTGTGAAGATATTACTCCTGTCTTGGGCGCTATGTCTTATGATTTAGATCAGGCTCACGATGAGCTTTACAGCCAATTCTGCAATGGCTATGCTTTGTGGTACTTCTATGACAATGCTGGTGAGGTTGTTGACGCTTCAATTATGCCCTGCCACATGGGTTACTACTGGGGCGATCCAATGTATCTTCCTGAGAACCTCCTTCTCTCTATCAACGCTCAGATGGCATTCATCGAGACTGTAGCCGACAACGCTACCGAGTACACTATCCCCGCTGAGGGTGGCAATGTTACTCTCGAGCTCAAGGCTAGCGAGCCTTACGATGCTTGGAACGTTGAGGATATCCCAAGCTGGATTAACATCGAGGCCGAGGACATCATGGACGAGGAAGATGGCAGCTACACTGGCTACACCACTCTTACTATCAACGTTGAGCCTAATAACAACGGCACTGTAGTTTACACTCTCCCAGGCACCGAGTTCAAGATCATCGTTGGTGATGGCGGCGCTGTTGTAGTTCCTGGCGATGTTAACGGCGACGGCGTATGCAACTCTGGCGACGTAACAATACTTTACAACTACTTCCTTGATGGTGCAACTGAGGGTTTGGTTAATGGTGATGTTGACGGTGATGGCAGCATTACTTCTGGTGATATCACCTTCATCTACAACCTCCTTCTTGGTTCAGCAAAATAATCTAAACGACATTTATTAAGAGAGACTGCTCAACACGTTTTAAACACGTTATTTATTAGTCACAAGTCCACGAGCAGTTAATCTGAAATAAATATCACACAAAAAGGCGACCCCCACCCGGGAGTCGCCTTTCTTTTCTCCTAAACTGGTCTTGTATTTGTATATCAAACAACTATTCAGCCATGTGCAAGCACATGGAAATTAGAGCACTTCGTGCTAAAATTATTATATTGCCACAACGTTTTTTTCAAACAAGCCCAATTGTGCATTATGCATTCAAATTACGGTGTCTTCGTCGATGAGGTTGTTGAGGAGGGCGTAGACGGTGAGGCCGGCGACTGATTTGATGCCTGTCTTGCGGACGATGTTCTTGCGGTGGGTGGTCACCGTGAAGATGCTCACATTGAGGCGGGCAGCAATTTCCTTGTTGGAGAGTCCCTTGGCGACCTCGATGAGCACTGCAGTCTCGCGCTTTGTGAGCTCGTGGTTGCTTATTGCTGCATCGCCAGTCGTAGCCTTGGCACTCAGGTCTCGCACCGATTGCAGAATCGACTGACGGCTGTCGCGGATGTCGATGATGGCATCGAAATGACGCAATCGCGACTGCTTCACATACTGGTAAACCAGCGCCACAACTGCAATGCTGCGACCACTGCGCAGTTCAGTGACATTGTCGTAGAGAGTGGGGTTGATGATAAGGATGTCGGGCTTGAGCACGTCGAGGCGCTGAGTGAGGTCGCTGGCAGTTGCCTCGGGCTGAAGCAACTTGAGGTCGGCATGCTGCAGGGTTGCTTTCAGTCCCTCAACGATGACCTCAGATGGCTCTACGATTAATACTTTCCTTTTCATAGGGCAGCGGTCTTTTCAAGTTGTTTCACATAGGGGCCCAGAATCT
This sequence comes from uncultured Bacteroidales bacterium, assembly GCA_902762385.1. GTDB lineage: Bacteria > Bacteroidota > Bacteroidia > Bacteroidales > Muribaculaceae > Sodaliphilus. Next base: position 44,661 of record CACWNQ010000005.1, read on the forward strand.
TGTCCTCGATTAGTGAGTGCTTGCGCAGGTCGTGCGAGAGTTGCAGGATGTCGAATACCATGTCGATGGCATCGTCGTCGCCAGCAGGCAGATACTTGAATATAATCTGCACTAGGTCACTGAGTTTGTCATCGAGGTTGTCGTGTGTGTCGAGATAGGACTTAATCGTGAAGCTGTCGGTGCTGTCGCTGTTGAGCAGGCGGCTGATGTGGGGATAGACGATTGTCTCCTCACGCTCGAAGTGCTCGCGCACCTCGTCGAGATAGGCCTTGAAGAATCCCTTTATCGCCTTGCCGGCGCGTGCCGGAAGCATCGATGCAATCTTGTCGAGATGGTGTCCAATGTGTGGCAAGCGACGGTTCAAGTAGTAGTCGTGTGAGCGCAGCAAGTAGGGCACTAGACCCTGCATGGGAGTGCTCATTACTTCACGCTGCGTGGGCAAGTAGCTGTCGTTGCTGTACACTTGGCATATCAGCAGGAAGAAATGCGGGTCTACGTCGTGCTCGGCGCACACTTGAGCTATGGTCTTGTCGCCAAAGCCCATAGGAATGCCAAAATGCGATAATGTGAGCAGTAGTTCAGGCTGTGAAGTGACCAGTGCCGACAGGTTGTCGCTTTCTTTATAAATGTAATCGTTCATAAGCGTTTTGTGTTTTTATGCCACAAATTTAGGGAGAATTTTGCATTTAAGCAAAATCCTCCCTAATTATAGTTATTCTAGACTTTCTAGATTTTCTAGAATTTTGGTTATTACTTGACGGGTGCTTCCTCGAGGGCCTTAACGAGCAGCTTCCAGAATGGCTCGGCGGCAGGTATGTAGGCACGCTCGATAGTGGTGTGTGGACTGCGCAGTGTTGGGCCGAAGCTAACTACGTCCATGTGTGGATATTTGCCCAGGATGATTGAGCACTCCAGACCTGCATGGTCAACTTGCACGATGCCTTCTTCCTTGAAGAGCTTCTTGTAGAGGTTGAGCAGCATGTGAAGAGCCTCGCTGTCGGGGTTAGGATCCCAGCCAATGTAGTCGCCACCAGTCTCAACCTTGAAGTCGGCGAGATGGAAGCATGTCATGAGCATCTTCACGATGTAGTCCTTCATGTCCTCGCGAGCCGAGCGTGCTAGAATCTGCACCGCAGCCTTGCCGTCCTCGATGTCGATGATTGCGAGGTTGCTTGAGGTCTCAACTACGTTGGGATAGGCGGGGATGAAACGAACCACGCCGTCGTGGCAAGCGTAGAGAGCGCGCAGGATGGTAGTCTGGTCGTCGAGGGCCATCTTCATCTTGGGACGGTCTACCTTCTTGATGGTTAGGTCGACGTTGTCCTCGATGAGCTTGAACTGGCTCTCAAACTCAGCCTTCAAGGTCTTGATGAGTTTCTTCATGCCCTTGAGGTTGTCCTCAGGGATGGTCATCACTGTCTCGGCCTTGAATGGAATGGCATTGCGCATGTTGCCGCCATGCCAGCTTACCAGGCGAGCCTTGTGGTCCTTGATGGCAAGTTGAGCCAAGCGAACCATCAGCTTGTTGGCGTTGGCACGACCTTCGTGAATCTCGAGTCCGCTGTGTCCTCCCTTGAGTCCCTTGAGGGTGATGCGCACTGCGATTTCGCCAGCAGTGGTCTTCACCTCGTTGTATTTGCGAGTGCAGGTAACGTCGATGCCACCAGCGCTGCCAATCACAAACTTGCCCCAAGTCTCGCTGTCGAGGTTGAAGAGGATGTCGCCCTTCATCTGTCCCTTGGGCAGGTCGTTGGCACCATACATGCCGGTTTCCTCGTCCTTAGTGATAAGTCCCTCGATGGGGCCGTGCTTGAGGGTGTTGTCTTCCATAACAGCCATGATGGCTGCTACGCCCAGACCGTCGTCGGCGCCAAGAGTGGTGCCACGAGCCTTGATCCAATCGCCATCGATGTATGGTTCGATTGGGTCGGTCTCGAAGTTGTGTTTGCTCTCGGGAGTCTTTTGTGGCACCATGTCCATGTGTGCCTGCATTGTGATGCACTTGCGGTTTTCCATGCCTGGTGAGGCTGGTTTGCGCATCACGATGTTGCCAGCAGGGTCTTGGAAAGCCTCAACGCCCACCTTCTTAGCGAAGTCGAGCAGGAATTGCTGGATTTTCTCAACGTGTCCTGAGGGACGGGGAATCTGCGTCAGCGCATAGAAATTGCGCCAGATGCATGTCGGTTTCAATTTTTCAATCTCGTTCATAGCTGTTTTTGTGTAATAGTATAATAAGTTAATGGTGTTACTTTACAGTGCTACAAAGATAACACTTTTGTGTTATATGTCATAACTTTAGGCAAGAAAAAAGAATTCTCGTTGCTATTTCACTTGTAAAAACACGACACTTTGTGTAAATTTGTACACACGTTTTTTTGCAAACATTATACAACATTATTATGAAACAGATTTTATTGGTTCTTTCATTGGCAATTGTCTTGACAGGCTGCCAAATGGGCGGTGGAAGCAATGGTGGCAAGATGCCTCGTTCTAATTCGGGCTACACCGATGAGGAGAAAGAAGAGATAATGAACCAGAACAATCCATTGAGACAGGGTGTTACCTATTTTCACAGCGTATCGATGGATTACTCGGTGCAGTATCCTAACTCGTTTGTCGATTTCAAGAAAGATGGCGATCGTGGTTTCTCATGCCATAGCAAGGATGGAGTAGCTAAGCTCAAGGCATGGGGTGAGGCTTGTGCAATGCAGCTCGAGGAAGCGGTGTCGAAATGCCTTGCTCAATACAAAAATGATGGAGCGCAGGTGACTGAAACCAGTCTTGATGACGATTCGTTTGTGATTGAAGGCGACAAAGGTGACAAGCAGTTCTACCAACGCACGATTTTATATGACGGAAAGAGTGCAACCGTGTATTATGAGTTTAATACCGAAGAACGTGACGATATGGACCCTGAGGCCATCTATTCGAGTCTAGGGACTGAACTTGGTGAGTCGCTTATGGCTGGTGCACCTCCTGTGCAAGCAACACCTGAAAAGGCCGATCCTAACTCGGTGGCGCAAGTTGCCTATATGGGAGAATGGAACACGTTCTCTACTATGAGATATGAGGACCCATACAAAAAATATCCTGAGTTTAAGGATGTGAATTCATGGGAGGCTCAGACTGGCGGCAAGGAAGTTTATTTGATTCTTGCCACCCACGATGACACTAAAATCACTGTCAAAAACACCAAGACTGGCGAACGTCTGTATAACAGTGACAGCCGTCCTCTAGTGGTGCGATGCAACGAGAATGGTGAGCCCGATGTGGAAATCAACTTCATAGGGGGCGACGGCAATCTCACGCGCTACGTGCCACGCCACGATGACAACGGCCACCCAGTAGCAGCGCCTGGCATTAGCGACATGACCCGTTAATGTTGAAAAAAAATATCCAAAAAATTTGTTCGTTTGAAAATAAGAGTGTATCTTTGCGTAAAAATTACACGTAATAATATGGAAGAACAAAAATACTGTTATGCTTATCCTCACCCAGCGGTCACTACCGACTGTGTGATTTTTGGATTTGATGGCACAAAACTTAAGGTGTTGCTCATTGAGCGTGGTATTGACCCTTATAAGGGAAAATGGGCATTGCCCGGTGGATTCTTGCGAATGGACGAGAGTGCCGAGCAGGGAGCATTGAGGGAACTTAAGGAGGAGACTGGACTAGAGACTGCCTACATCAAGCAGTTCCACACATTTACTGAACCTAAACGCGACCCTCGTGAGCGGGTTATCACCATTGCCTACTATGCCCTCGTGCGCTTGCAGGATGTGCAGGGTGGCGACGATGCCGCTCGTGCCGAGTGGTTCGCACTCGATGATGTGCCTGCGCTAGCATTCGACCATGATCAGATTCTGCGCATAGCAACTCGCGAACTGCGCCAGCAAATTCATTTTGAGCCAGTGGGATTTGAGTTGTTACCTAAGCAGTTTACCATTAGGGAATTGCAGTCGCTTTATGAGGCGGTTCTTGATGTGAAGTTTGACCGTCGCAACTTCTACAAGAAGATGCAGCATCTTGAGCTTCTCACACAGGTCGTCAACGATGATCCCAACGTGCCCAAGCAACCTTTCTTCTTTGAGTTTAATCCCAAGAAGTATGAAGAGCTTAAGCATAAGGGCTTCCGTCTGGAATTTTGATAAACTCGTTTAATAATAAAAACAATTATGAAAACCCTAGTAGTATCATCAGGAGCCGGCATCAGTGCCGAGAGTGGAATTAAAACATTCCGTGATGCCGATGGATTGTGGGAGAACTATCCCGTAATGGAAGTGGCAAGTCACACTGGATTCTTGCAGAATCCTGCACTCATTCACAAGTTTTATAATGAGAGGCGTGCGCAGCTGATTGAGGCGCAGCCAAATGCTGCTCACAAAGGTCTTGTGGAACTCGAGAAGTATTTTAATGTGAATGTTATAACACAGAATGTTGACGACTTGCACGAGCGTGCTGGCTCGAAAAACGTACTGCACTTGCATGGTGAACTCATGAAGGTGCGTTCGCTCAGGGATGAGAGCCGTGTCTACGCGCTGCCATGCGACCAACTTACCGACAAGGGATTGGTGACTAGTGTTGACACACGCGACCCTTATGGTGATCCTGTGCGTCCTCACATAGTGTTCTTTGAGGAGGCAGTGCCAAACTTCGACCATGCATGCATGCTTGCGCAGAAGGCCGACATCTTCGTAGTAATTGGTACATCTCTAGTAGTTTACCCCGCTGCATCGCTCTTGCACTATGCGCCACGCAGTGCCGAGGTTTATTACATCGACCCACGCCCAAGTGCAGTGCCCGATTACGTTCACGTAATACCCAAAACAGCAACTGAGGGTGTTAAGGAATTGATTGAGATACTGACTAAAAGCTAATAGTGACTTTGGAATTAATGAAAAATGAGCTGAAGGGAATATCCTTCCAGCTCATTTCATTTTCCACGTTGCGTGGAATTATAGCTATTGTATCATATTTCAACAAACTCATTGAGCGAGAAACCTTTCTCGCCGCCATGAGTGAGATAGCCCATCTGGTTGGTGAGTAGGGTGGTGTTGCCCACCTGGGTGCCACGCTTGGCATTCCAGTGGGTGTGCCCAAAAATCCAGTAGTCGATGCCGCTTGCCTTGATGAATTCCTCAAGGTCGATGACGAAGGCTGAAGATAACCCATTGTCGGCATAACGAGGGTCTTCGGCAACAATAGGGCAGTGGTGGGTGACGACAACCTTGTGAGCTGCTGTCGATTCACTAAGTGCTTTCTTGAGCCATGTAAAACACTGCTCATGTGCCCGGGCATAGTCGGTAGCAAGCAATATGTGGTCGCTAAAGGCGATGCGATGGCAGTCGGTCATGTGGATTTGCACTCCGGCCAAGTCCTCATCGCTTATGCGAGTCCACAGTGTAGTTAGGAACAATTCGGTGTTGCCCAGGGTGATGCTGCGATTGTTGATATAGGTTACATTGCGACGAAGAGCAAAAGTGAAGTTGTTGAGGGTGGATAGCACATCGGTGCGATTGTAGTACTCGTGATTGCCTGGTACGATAAATGTGTGGGTGTAGTGGTCGCTGCACCAGTCCCAGAAAGGATGCTCGCTCATCAGTTTCTCACCGAAGAGCAGAATATCGCCTGCCAGCACCAGAATGTCGCCTTTCACTTCTAGTGGGTGCTCACTCAAGAACTTTGTGTTCTCGTCAAACTCAAGATGAAGGTCACTGGCATATTGAATTTTCATAACAAATGATCGATTAGGGTTAGAAAAAAGCCTCGAAGACTTTAAAGGTCCTCGAGGCTTATGTATTGTGATTTTTACTTGTTCAAAGCAACAAAACGTTTAACAATGCCGCACTTGGTGAAGTAGGGAGCATCGGTATCGGGGAACTGGTTCCTGTAGTTTACCAGACGGGTCATTGCACGATAGTGTGGTCCTTCAGGAATGAGCGTGTAGGTAGTCTTTTCGGTGTTCCAGTCGTAGTTCTCGTTGAAGCAGTAACCCATATTCTCACCGGAGATGAATGTCTGTGCAAAGATGCTCTTCAATGACAAATCGGGGCTTGTGGTGTTCTTTTCCACGTCGCGCAGCAACAGGCGTGCTGTTGAGATGAAGTCAAACTCGTTAGATTGCTGCTCGTCGTTGACACTTTGTGCGTAGTGTGTGAGATACCAGCAATCGCCCTTGAAGCTTGCCTGATAGAGCATAGCTGCCTTCTTGTAGAGCAGTTGGTTACGCTCCTCGCCAGTGGCGTTGGCAAGTTGCTTGTCGAGATTCAACATATCGCGGCAGTATTGCAATTTAGCATTGGTCTTAACCTGGGTTTCGGTCTCTTTCCATGGGCTCATGAATTGACGTTGCATCCAGGGCTCAATGTTGTAATCCTTGCGTGCCATGTAATAGGCAATTCCTTGCTCAGAGATGTAGCTTAGAGGCACCTTGTCGAGGTAATTAACAGCAGCCTGGAACTCACCTTCGCGAAGCAACTTGGTCCCCATCATGTCGTTGAACATATTATCCTCGATTGAAAGCTTGCTGATTGCAAACTTCTCAAACTCAGTGTTGGGCTTAGTGTTGATGTAGTTATAGAATTCTTCAAACTGGCTCGAAGAATTGCGGTCGAGAACTGCTGAATACTCGTCGCTGAAGGCTGCGTGCTGACATGCCATTCCCAATACTGCAACGGCGGTGTTGGTCTTGCCCCATCGGAATAGTTTGGGAACGAGGTTGTCGTAGGTCACACGCTCATACACATCGACATAGTGTGGATCGGTACCATATTTTTCAGTTTCGGTAACTCCAGCCACCTTGTCGAGCCACTTATACTCACCGAGCATGTAGTTGAAGAACTCATCGGTTGGCTCGGCACTCTTGATGCTTGCGAGCATAAGACATGCACGGGCGTTGTCTTTCATGCGCTGTGTGCCACCCAGATTCTGGGCATTAGTGAGTTGCTTGATGGCATCGTCTTGGTGGCCAGCCATGTAGTTGACAAAACCTCTTGCTGCCTCCCACATAGAGGGCGACTTGGTCTTTCCTTCCTTAAGAACTTGACCGGCAAAATCGATGAACCCGTCAATGTCGTTTTGGTAAATGCCAGTTGCCTCGACATATTTCATGATTTCGGGATCACTGTTGTTGTCGAGAGTCTCTTGAGTGTTGTTGACGAAGTCCTGCACAAGGAAAGTTAGGGAGGGAGAGTTGGGGTTAGCTGCATACTCTTCCTTGATTCCCTTAAGGTTGCGTTTCTTGCGCATGCAATACTTGATGCTTGTCATATCGCCAAGTTCGGCATAGATTTCACAGGCTTTATCCTTTTGTCCAGTATTGTAGAGCGCACCAGCATAGATGTCCTTCATCCAGTTTTTGTATGGGCTTTCCTTAAACTTGCTTGCAGTGTTGGTCCAGTAGTTGATGTTGGCCTGATGTGCCTTCTCGGTCATGTTGCAGCGCATAACAAGTAAGGCATACTGGTTCTTGAGCTTGGAACCACGATAGGCCATTGCCTGCTTCTTCACTTGGCTAATGACCATTTTGCGGTTAGCCAGCTGAGCCTTGGTGGGGTAGTTCCATTCGGTGTCGCCAGCACCATTGTTGTTGAGATACTTGTTGAGCAATCGCAGGTAGGTTAGCATCTCGGTGTCACGCTTATTTTTGGCAGCGACAATAATGCCGTTGGTGCTCTTGTCAAACTCCTTTGGGTCGACATTGCTTAGTTCCTCTACCATGGAGTCGTAGTAGTTGTCACCCACGTAGGAACTCCAAAACTTGTTGGCTTCCTGTTGATAGGTGTTTTCCATTTGAGTGCGGTTGAAAACGCTGAACATGTAGTAGTTGGGCCTTACCCATCCACCACATGCTAAAGCTTGCAAAGTGGCAAATGCAAGCAGACTAAGGGCGATAAATTTTTTCATAATCGCTTGAGGTGTAATTGTTGATACTGCTATTATTTAAACTGTAAATGATTACTTGGTCGTTGATGCCTGGTCGCTCGTGGCTTAAGGCGTCATGTATTTGGACTATTGAAGCCGCTTCGGGTTTAATCACAATCACTGTGTCGCCCGCATTTAAATAGGTGTAACTACTGTTGCTGCTCAGATAGTTGGGCAGGTCGATGCTTGAGACTACCAGATACTTGTTGTCGCTCACCTTGCGATAGAGTGTAGAGTCGCCTAGGTCCTCACTATAGAGGATGTCGCGGAACTTGTCGCCGGTGTAGAGCAATTGCCAGTTAAAGTTGGGGTAGGCAACACACAGTGGCAGCTGGTAGTCGGCAACATATTTCATGTAGGGCTCCACGTCGCGTTTGTCGAGGATAGGGTTGCGTTGCTTGCTGTCCTTGAGTTCGCCAGTGTTATACATCATGAGTACGCCATACTGGGCTGGAGGGACCTCCATGGCAAGCTGGTGTAGCCTGATGGTGACGCTCAGAGCCATGCCTTTTTCCTCAAGTAGCTGCTTCATGATTTGCAGGAAGTTGAAGTAGGCGCTTTGGGTCGATGCTGTCCAGTCGCAGTCGATTTGAATCTCTTTAACACCGGCAATGTCGTGGGTTTCATTCATCTGCAACACCCGCTGCACGAGCAGTGGCGCTATGGTGTCGATGCCACGCTCAATGCAGTTGTTCACAATGAATATGGTGGGAATCACCTCGATGCCGGCAGGAATTGAGTCATCGAAGGTGATGGTGGCATTGGGGCGCAGCTGCCCCTTATCGTTGAGGGCAATGTCGAAATATCTCACATACATCTTGCCCACATTATTGTCGTGCAGGAACTGCCGCTCCACGCTGTCGAGCGCTAAAGTTGTGCGCCAGTAGTAAACCGCTGGCTTGGGATTGTCAACGCTTTCTCCTGAAGGCTTGCAACCTACAGTAGTAACAACTATAAGGAGCAAGATGTATGTGATTATTCGATTCATGCTTATTGTGTTATTTCAGCTCGGCGAGGGCGGCTTTGACGCGTGCTACAGCCTCGATGATGTTCTCGTCGCTAGTGGCATAGCTCATGCGCAGGTAGCCAGGGCAGCAGAATGCGTCGCCTGCCACACTAGCCACATGTGCCTTCTCGAGCAGGTAGATGGCGAGGTCGCCAGCGTCGTTGATAACGGTGTCGCCGCAGCGCTTTCCAAAGAATGCCTCAACCTTGGGGAATACATAGAATGCTCCGTGGGGCACCTTGAGTTCAATACCGGGAATCTCCTGCAGCAAGCCTGTAATGAGGTCGCGACGGCGCTGGAAAGCAACGCGCATGTCCTCAACACATTGTTGTGAGCCACGATAGGCAGCCTCGGCTGCCTTTTGAGCGATTGATGAAGCGCCACTGGTGTATTGTCCTTGCAGCTTGTTGACAGCCTTGGCGAGCCACAATGGAGCTGCAACGTAACCAATGCGCCATCCAGTCATGGCGTAGGCCTTAGAAACACCATTGATAACTGCTACACGATCCTTGATTTCGGGGAACTGGGCGAGCGACTCGTGCTTGCCCACGTAGTTGATGTGCTCATAAATCTCATCGGCGATAATCATCACCTGTGGGTGACGTGCCAGCACAGCAGCCAGTGCTGCGAGCTCGTCGTGGCTATAGATGCTGCCGGTGGGGTTAGATGGAGAGCACAATATGATTAGTTTAGACTTCTCGGTGATGGCGTTTTCAAGTTGCTCGGGAGTAATCTTGAAATCGGTCTCGATGGTTGCAGGAATAAGCACGCTCTTGCCGCCACAAAGATTCACCATTTGCACATAGCTTACCCAAGCTGGAGTGGGGATAATCACCTCGTCGCCATGGTTTACAAGGCATAGCACTGTGTTGCACAGTGACTGCTTGGCTCCATTGCCCACAACAATCTGCTCAGGAGTAAAGTCGAGGTTGTTCTCGTTCTTCAGCTTGTCGCTGATAGCTTGACGGAGCGACAGGTATCCTGGCACAGGAGAGTAGAACGAGAAGTTGTCGTCGACAGCCTTCTTGGCAGCTTCTTTAATATGGTCGGGGGTAAAGAAGTCGGGCTCACCCACACTCAGGTTAATCACGTCAATGCCTTGAGCCTTGAGTTCGTTACTCTTTTGTGACATCGCCAGTGTAGCCGATGGCGAAAGTGCTTGAAGTCTTTGAGAAATAAATTCCATAGTTGTTTTTTAGAAATTGTTTATAGGTTTATAATTATGATGTGTCATTACGAATGTTTTACCTTTTCCCCCAACCGGGATCCTTGACTGCGTTCATCTCGCGCTTTATGCGCTTGCTGCGTTTAGTGACTGTTGCGTTAGGGTTGGCCGAGTCGCGAGTTAAAGGGTTGGGTAGGGTGGCAGCGATTAGGGCGCACTCGTTACGCGTGAGGTCGCAGGCATCTTTATGGAATTTCTCCTGTGCGCACGCCTGGACGCCATAGATCCCATCACCCATCTCAATGCTGTTGAGATACACTTCCATGATGCGTTCCTTGCCCCAAATGTTCTCAATAAGTACTGTGAAATAGGCTTCCAGGCCTTTTCTTAACCAGCTGTGACCTGGCCATAGGAACACGTTCTTGGCAGTCTGTTGCGAGATGGTGCTTGCACCACGTTCGCGACCTCCCTCTAGAGCCTCAAGACGTGCTCTCAGGATTTCTTTTTCCTCAAAGCCACTATGCTCGGTAAAGTGAGTGTCCTCACCTCCCATAGCTGCTAGTGGCATGTGTCGTGATATTTGGTCGAGGTCGACCCATTGGTGCTTGATTACTGGCTCCTTGCCGTCGAGCCACTGCTCGCAATACCTAATGTACATCAGTGGTGTGCGATAGATGGGCACCCACTTGAATGCAATCACTGCCAACAACGATGACACAAAGAAGAAGATAAGGATGTTGCGCACCCAAATCCAGAATCTGTGCCAAAGGAACTTTATGTCGCTCATGTCGTGTGAAGTCGATTAAAAAAGATTGCGGCACTCACACCAGTTGCTGTGCCTGCAATTCAATCTACAAAGTTATTACTTTTTTCTTGATTAATGGCAATAATATAATTAAATTTTAATGCTCATTTTATTTGCATTTAAAAAAGTTGATGAATGTTTGGCAATATTGATAATAATGTATAAATTTGTAGGTAAATAATAACAATAAATATTTTTTTGCTATGAAACAGTTTTATATGGTAAAAGATGGTCAACAGATTGGTCCAATGCCTGTCGACCAGTTGTTGCAAATGGGTTTGCAGCCCGAAACGTTGGTATGGACCGATGGCATGGCTAATTGGACAGCGGCAAACCAGGTGCCAGAGTTGCTTAACATATTTGCGCCGGCTCAGCCTGTGGCTCCAGCTCCTGCGCAACCTGCTGCCCCTGTTGCTCCTACACAACCCGCAGCTCCCGCGCCACAGTATCAACAACCACAGTATCAACAACCACAGTATCAACAGCCTCAATACCAGCAGCCTCAATATCAGCAACCAGTTGGAAATCAACAGTCGCCCCAAAATATATTCAAGATTATCTTGTACGTGTTGCTAGGCTTGTCGGCCTTAGGGGGCTTGATTAGCTTCATTGGAGCATTCTCCTACTTTGGAGGATGGTTCAGCAGTCCCATTCTGGGCTTGTGCCAATTGTTGAGCTCGGCAGCTATTATGGGCATCAGTGTTATTGCTATCATGCGCATGGTAAAGAACGAGAAGTATGCATTCCTTACAATAGCTTATTTTGCTCTTGCATTTATCTTGAACTTAATAGGAATTATAATTTCAAGTAGATATGGAGGTGGCGTATTCTCATTTATTATTGGTTTGGCAGGCCTTGCAATTGCTGTGCTTGCATCGATTCCAATGGACAAGATTGCCGATGTGAATAGTTATAAGAACCTACTCAGCGAGGCCAAGACTGAAGACTATGTGTTGCTTGGGGTGTATGGTGTGTGCTCTCTGGTTTCGCTAATTTGCCTTATCTCGTTCTTGAGCAAGATTAAGAGTTTTGGTCTATAAACTGTAAGGCATACAATTAATTGCCAAAGACACTCTTTCTGCGCATTGTAGAATGGGTGTCTTTAGTCTTGCGTTTTGCTGATGTTTTTTGCTGTCTTGCTGAAAAATAATACAAAAAAAACTGAACGATGATATTTTTTGAGTAAATTTGCCGTTTTAAAAGAGAAAAGATATTATTTAGTTACAAAACTATGGACGCGATAATCAACACATTTGCACCCATTACGCTCACCGAGATGAAATCGGTGCGGCTAATGAATCGCGTCGATACCAAGTTTGTGACAACCGTGCCGCGCTTGCTCGACTTGCTTGAGATGGCGCGTGGCGAATATCTCATGCAGGAGATTGACGGCATACGTAGCAGTGCCTACACTACTCTCTACTACGACACACCTGCGCTTGACATGTACACTATGCATCATAACGGGTGCTTGGGCAGGCAGAAGGTGAGGGTGCGAGAGTATGTAGATTCGCACCAGATGTTTCTTGAGGTGAAGAACAAGAATAATCATCGCCGCACTCGCAAGAAGCGTATCTCGATAGATGAGTTCAACATCGAGGGCGAGGAGAAACTCAACTTCCTAAATTACTTGTGCTGGTGGGATGTAAAATTGCTAGAACCGGCGCTGCGCAACTGGTTTAACCGCATCACTCTGGTAAACAAGAACAAGACCGAGCGCGTGACTATCGATACTGGACTTCGGTTTCACAACTACCGGTCAGGCATTGACTCGAGTCTTGACCAGGCTGTGGTTATTGAGCTAAAGCGCGATGGCAATCAGCACTCTCCACTGCTGACAATGCTGCGCGATCTTCACATTCGTCCTCATGGTTTTAGCAAGTACTGCATGGGCACAGCCTTGAGCAATCCTGGAGTGAAGAAAAACCGACTCAAGCCCAAGTTGCATTACGTTGATCGCTTGATATCAAGAGATTGCAAACAATGAGAGAATAAACCTCAATTATCTAATAGACTAATATAAAACGTAAAAAGATATGATTAACAACACGTTATTGACTATTACCCAACCATATTACGCCATGCTGATAAGATTCTTTATCTGTGTGGTTGTTAGTTGGATTATCATCGACAGGCTCTACTACCGCAAGAGCAAGCGTCGCGACTTCTACTTCACCTTCATGCTCATAAGCATCTCGATATTCTTCCTGGTGTTTTTCATGATTTTCGTGCTTGAGGACATGAAAGGTAAAGCGGGTATCGGTCTGGGTATCGGTCTATTTGGTATCTTCAGCATCATGCGTTATCGCACCGACACCATGCCGGTGCGCGAGATGACCTACTTGTTCATCATCATATCGCTGGCTGTGGTTAACGCGCTTGCTTCGACGATGCCAATTCTTGAGCTGGTTCTTACCAATATTATAGTGATACTCGCTATAATCATATGCGAGTGGCGCCTCAAGACCGAGAGCGTAAAGCTCATTCAGTATGACAAGATAGAGCTGATCACCCCCGATAAACGTGGGGAACTAATCGAAGACCTCAAGAAACGCACAGGTCTCGACATCACTAAAGTGGAGGTGGGCGCAATCGACTTCCTGCGCGACATGACTGTGTTGCGTGTGCATTATCGCAGCACCGACAGTGGTAGCAACAGTGTCGACAAAATGACAAAACTCTCAAAGCAAGATTTGCAATGAAACAAATAGTGAAACTAGCTATGGCAATGGCTTTGTGCATTGCTGTGGCACTGCCGGCGAGAGCCCAGTTTGACGGTAAAGAAGGCCGTGACTTTGGGTTGTGGATGACAGCTGGCGTTGAGAAGAAAATCAACAAGAAATGGAGCGTTGGAGTTGAGTTTGAGTTTCGCCTCAAGGACAACATCGAAGAAGGTAAAGGCTGGGGTGCTCCTAACCGTTGGAGCATAGGCATAGGTGCCGACTATAAGCCTCTGTCGTGGCTCAAACTTGATGCCGGATATAAGTTTATGCGTGATTACTCACTGCCCGAGTGGGACGAGGAAGACCAAGAGGAAACCGAAGCCTATTGGGGTACTAAGCATCGTGTGTATGCATCGGGCACAGGAAGTTATAAAGTTCAGAACGTTAAGTTCTCGCTTCGTGAGCGCTGGCAATACACCTATCGCTGTGAGGTCCCCGACGTGACCTACGACTGGGAGCATGACCGCTTGGAGCCGGTCAAGGCTAAGGGTAAACACGTGTCGCGAACCAAGTTGCAGATTTCTTACGATAAGAAAAAAGCATGGTACGAGCCTTATGTCTCGGTAGAGCTTTATGCTGCCAAGAAACTTGAAAAGATGCGCTACACAGCTGGATGCGAGTTTAAGGTTAATAAGCACAACATCATTGATGTGTTCTATCGCTATCAGGATATTAATGGCGGCGACAACTACAACGACCGCGACTCACATATCCTAGGAATCGGTTACTTGTTTAAGTTTTGAGCAATAGCGCATTCTAGCGTGCAAAAAAAAATAACGTCACAAGAACATGCTTGTGACGTTTTTTTGTTAATAAGTTGCGAGAATTAGCACTCATAGACTTTCTCGTTCTTGCGCTTCTTCTCGCGCTTGAGTTCTTGCTCTTGTTTCTCGGCGTCTTCTTTTTTCTGTATTTTCTGTTTTGGTTTCTCGCGCTCGTTGGGTTTCTGGTTGTTGTTCTCTGAGAAGCTCTTGATGATGTCTTCCACCACTTCCTGATTGCCTAGCAGATAGTTAACCACAACTTCAATCACTGTTGACGTTTTGTTGCTCACGAGGTAGTTGATGAGGCATCGCGTGCCGTCGGGCATTGTGCCCTCGAGTGAGTAGCACTTGAAGCCTTTAACCTTAATTTCAAGGAGCTTTGTGTCGTACATGTTGAACCCAAGGGCGCGGCTCTTGAGACGTTCGTTGAGGTTTTTCTTGTTGGTGTTCTCGTTCTTGATGTAACGCTGCAGTGTCATGACCATCTCGTCCCACTCGACTTGTGCCGAATTAGGGTCCTGGAAGAAACTGAATGGTATGTGTCCGCCCTCGGGAGCCTCGAATGCGATGTTGAATTTGTCCCATGTGTATATTTTGGCCTGGGTGGTAGCCGTGGCCATCGAGAGCAGAATAGCAGCCAGTAGGGCAATATGCTTGTTAGATTTCATCGTCAATTATGTAAAATTCGTTATCGTCAATTTGAGTTGAGTCGATGTAAGCTTCTTCAACTTGATAGGGCGTTAGGTCCTTGAGCCACTTGTCCCATTGCTGTTGTGAGCCGTTGAAGACGTTGAGGTCGACGTCGCCCCATATGCCTTTTACCCTTCCCCAATGGCTGTATTGCTGCATTTGGTGAGGAATGTGTTTGAGCTTGTCGGGGTTCTTGAAAGCACAAAGCCACAGGTTGATGTTGATTTGTCCGTCTTTGATGTATTTCTTATATCCATCGCCGTTGGTGTAAATCATGACTTGATGACCTCGTGAGCGCAGATTGTCGATCATTGCGTCGAGATGCTTTTGCGTGCGGTCGTCTTTCACGTTCTTGTCGTTGCTCCAGTCCTCAACATCAATTACTAGTGGCAGGTCGAGTTTTCGCCAACCTATTGTCTCAAGGAAATTCTTGGCTTGGTTGAGCCCGTCGGTGTTCTTGCGGAAGAAATGATAGGCACCCACCTTAAGCCCTGCTTTTCGGGCATTATCGAAATTGATGTCGAACTTGGAATCGTGGTGGTCGACCCCCTCTGAGGCCTTGATTATGACAAATGTGTAACCGTCGGCTCTCACTTTCTCGAAGTCGATGTCGCCGTTGTGAGCACTCACATCGATACCCACAATGGGGTATTTGTCGTGGTTGACCACAATCTCACCTCTCATCCAGTGGAAGATGGATGTTCGGTTCTTATATCCCCACCACAGCACTGCAGCCATGAGCACAAGAAGAATCGACAAGCCAATGGCGAAAGTCTTGAGCAACTTGCGTCTGCGCTCAGCCTTGGTCTGTTGGGCCTTTTTGGCCTGTTTTACTTTCTTGGCTTGCTGGGCCAAAAGTTGTGTCTTCTTGTTCATGGTGGGGTGAGGATATTGAAGTGGTTAGAACAATGGGAATGAAACAGCTGGATTGACGTATTTATTCTCAAACTCCTCCTGGCTCATGCAGAACATCATGATTCCCTGAATCAGGGCGATGATGCTAGTGACTGCAGCAAGGATTCCACATGAGATGAGACTGGCAACGAGGAATACTATTCCTGGGGTGGTCTTGCCAAGATAGAAATAGTGGATGCCGATTGCACCTAGTAATATTGCCAGCAGAGCTGCGATGCCACGGCTCTTGCCCGATGGACCCTCTGAGAATACGTCGTTGCTGCGATAGGGCTGTTGGTAACCATATTGTGGCTGCCCGTAAGGAGGCTGTTGGTAGCCATATTGTTGCTGCCCGCCTCCGAATTGTGGTGGCTGCTGGTTGGCATCGGTGTTATAACTGGTGCCGCAGTAAGGGCATGTGATATTATTCACTTGTTGCTCGATTGTTACGCTGTTGCCGCAATTGGGGCATTTGTAAATGAATGACATAGTAGTAAAAATAAGAGTTGTATTGAATAAGTTAGGGGTTGTTTTGAATTAGCGACGACGCTTGGCATTGCGCTTTTGCTGATCGAGTTGCTGGCGCTGAGCCTCCTCGAGGCGTGCCATGAATCCACTCTTCTTTTTTGGTTTCTTGGCATTCTCGGCCATGACTGCTCTCACTTTCTCTTCCTTAACCATCATGCGAGTGAGATAGGTTTGGATAATTGTGATGAGCAGCGATACGAAGTAGTAGTAGCTCAAACCTGCGGCGTAGGTGTTGAAGAACACGAGGAACATGAGTGGCATCAAGTACATCATCCACTTCATGCCTGGCATCTGGCTCGACGACTGCGACTGCATGTTGAGATAGGTGTAGCCAATGTTGGTGGCGGTCATCAGCAAGCAGAAGATGCTCAAGTGGTCACCCAGCAGTGGTATGCTGAATGGCAGCGAGATGATGGCGTCGGGGGCGCTCAGGTCGGGAGCCCAAAGGAAGGACTGACCACGCAGGTCGATGCTCGATGGGAAGAACCAGAACATAGCAATGAGGAACGGCATCTGCAGCAGCATTGGCAGGCATCCACCCATTGGGTTGGCACCGGCTTGCTTGTAAAGCTCCATGGTCTTTTGCTGCTTTTTCATAGCATCGTTGGGGTCTGGATATTTCTCGTTGATGGCAGCGATGTCGGGTTGCAGGATTTTCATCTTGGCCTGCGAGAGGTAGCTCTTGTAGGTCAATGGCCAAAGAACAAGTTTAAGAAGGATGGTGAGTACCAGAATCACGATTCCGAGGCTCCATCCAAACTTGCACAACCAGTTGAACACTGGCATCACGATGCCCGAGTTGATCCAACGGAACAAGGTCCATCCGAGCGAAACCAGTCGGGTGAGGTGAAGGTCCTCTTGTGGTGAGAACTTGTCGTAGCTTGAAAGCAGGGCATAGCGGTTAGGGCCAAAGTATAGGTAGAACGATGCTGGAGCGGGGTTCTGCGAGCTGTATTCCACACTCGAGGTCACGTTGATGTCCTTGAGGTAGATGTCATATTCCTTGGGATTCTTGTCCTTGTCGTAGGCTGTGCTGCTGAGCTTGGCACCAGTGAATGCCTGGTTGGCGATGATTGCAGTTGAGAAGAACTGGCTCTTGCCCGAAATCCACTTAATGCGTTCTTGCACTGTCTCTTCCTTGCTGCCGTTCTCGCTCAGGTTGTCGACATCATCGTTGTCGCCTTGTATCTTCCAGTAGAGGGCGCTATTGCGCTCCTCAAATTGCTTTCCGGCCTCTTGTCGCTTGATTTTCTGGTTCCAGGCGAAGTCCATGGTGCTGATGTTGGTGGGAATCACCTTGTCCATGCCGCTTTGCACGACTTCCATGCGCACCATGTAGGTTCCTGGCACCAGTGTGTAGCGCAGGCTCCACTTGGCTCCACCTTCTAGGTTCATGCTCATTGTCACGCTGCTATCGGTCTTCTCTTCGGGGGTGAAAAAGAAGTCACGAGTGTCGTAGCGCTGAGTGTTGGAGTTAAGAGTGAAGCTATAGCTGTTGTTGTCGGGATTGATAATCTCGACGGGCACACTCTTGTTGTTCTTGTAGTCCTCTTGGGTTCGGTAAGCTTTGTATCCCTTGAGTGTGGCGCGGCTCACCATGCCGCCCTTGGTGTTGACTTCAATCTTTATTGAATCGTTCTCGAGTGCAATGGTTTTCTCCTCGCCGCTAAGGTTCGCGCTGAATGCCGAAGCCTGGGCATACTTGCTGATGACGTTTTTAACAGCCTGCACAGCAAGATTCTGCGATCGTGGGTCGTCGGTCTTGGCCTGTGTGAGCGATGCCAGGTCGATGGCCTTATTGTCAATCTTGACAGTGCCAGTGGCCTTGCCGTTATCGTTGTTAAGCGTAACGCCCTCGAATGTGATTGCGCCGTTCTTGGCAGTGATGGTGTCGAGCAAGGTCATTTCGGCAGCTGTCAGTGTGTCGATGCTGGCGTTAGTGGCCTTGCTGGTGCTGTTCTCGGTGGTAGTTGCCTGCTGCTTGTTTGGTGTGTTCTCTTCTTTGGGCTGGAAATACATGAATCCAAAGATTACTGCACACATCAGCAACATGCCTATGACCGTGTTTTTGTCCATAATGTTTTTATATAATGTACTGTTTCTTGTGTTGGTTGTTGGTTAGTTAGAGCTTACTTGACTGCTCTTTCGTTCTTAGTCTCAATTGCGGCACGCACAAAGTCCATAAACAGAGGGTGCGGGTTAAGCACCGTGCTGCTGTACTCGGGGTGGTACTGAGTGCCTATGTACCACTTCTTGTCGGGAAGTTCCATTACCTCAACAAGGTGGGTCTCAGGGTTCTCTCCTGCAAATGTCATGCCACTTTTTTCAAATTGCTTGCGGAATTCATCATTGAACTCGAAGCGATGACGGTGGCGCTCCTCGATGTCGAGCGTGCCATAAGCCTCAGCAACTTTTGTGCCACTTTTCAGGTGGCAGGCATAGGCGCCCAGTCGCATGGTGCCGCCCAGGTTGGTAATGCTCTTTTGCTCCTCCATCAAGTCGATGACGTTGTGAGGCGTCTTCGGGTCAATCTCGACGCTGTTGGCATCGGTCATGCCCAGCACGTTGCGGGCATATTCAATGACCATGCACTGCATGCCGTAGCAAATGCCGAAGGTGGGCATGTCGTGCTCGCGGCACCACTTGAGGGCTGCAAATTTGCCCTCAGTACCACGTTGCCCGAATCCCGGCGCCACTATCACGCCATGCATGCTGCTTAGTAGCGATTGGGCATTGCTGTCGTTGATTTTCTCGCTGGAGATATAGGTGATGTTCACTTTGTGGCCTTGATAAATGCCGGCAATGAGCAGACTCTCGTCGATGCTCTTGTAGGCATCCTGGAGTTCTACATATTTGCCCACGAGGCCAATCTTGATTTCCTCTTTTGCCTCACGGCGCTTGTCGAGGAAGAAGTTCCACTTGCTTAGGTCGGGCTCGCCGCTATAGGGGGTGCCAGTCTTGTCGAGGATTATTTGGTCTAGGCGCTGCCGGTGCATCATCAGGGGCACCTCGTAGATGCTGGGTGCGTCCAGGCTCTGAGTCACGGCATCGGGGCTCACGTTGCAGAACTGGGCGACCTTACGGCAGTGGGCTATGGGCATCTCGCGCTCGGTGCGCAGCACCAGCACATCAGGTTGTATTCCCACCTGCTGCAGCTGTTTCACGCTGTGCTGTGTGGGTTTTGTCTTGAGCTCGCCTGCAGCTTTGATAAACGGCACGTAGGTGAGATGCACCACCACGCAGTTGCGCCCTAGCTCCCACTTGAGCTGACGCACGGCTTCGAGGAATGGTAGCGACTCGATGTCGCCCACTGTGCCTCCTATCTCGGTTATCACGAAGTCATACTTGCCGGTGCTTCCCAGCAGCTTCACGCAGCGTTTTATCTCGTCGGTGATGTGAGGAATTATCTGCACTGTCTTGCCCAGGTAGTCGCCGCGGCGTTCCTTGTCGATCACGCTCTGATACACGCGCCCGGTGGTGATGTTGTTGGCACGTGTGGTCTTGATGCTTGTGAAGCGCTCGTAGTGCCCTAGGTCGAGGTCGGCCTCATGACCGTCCACAGTCACGTAGCACTCGCCGTGCTCATAGGGGTTCAGCGTGCCTGGGTCGATGTTGATGTAGGGGTCAAACTTTTGGATTGTCACCTTGAAGCCGCGTGAGAGCAGTAGCCGAGCTACCGACGATGAGATGATTCCCTTGCCCAGCGACGACACCACACCACCAGTTACAAATATGTATTTTGTGTCCACTCGCTTATATATTAATTTTATTAAAAGATAATATTATTACATTATTACAAACTGCAAAGGTAATAATTTTTGCGATAAGTGAACCACTATAAAGGCACAAAATTTGAATTAACCAATTTTTACCAACAAAAATGAAGGAAAAAAACAACCCCTTTCCATCAGTGACATAAAAAAAGAGCCCGCTTCGATTCACATCGTGCGGGTCTTTTATTATTTACTTAACTATTATTGTTTAAAAAGTCTATGTGAGATGTGTAGCTCAACTAATAACTAATTCACTTTAAAATTTTCACGATGCAAAGTTATGGGTGATTTGCGGGGTGGGCAATCACTATGATTAGGTAATTTTGCTTAAAGGAGTCATTATTACTTGTGGTTTTGTGCAAAAAAGCCTATTTTTGTGGTCAAAAAACAACAAAATTAATAATATCGTGATGAGAAAGTTGCTGATTTCATTGCTGGCACTATTGTGTGCCACGGGCGCTCAGGCCCAGCTGCTGTGGCGTATCACTGGCGGCAATTGCTACAAGCCGTCCTACATGTTTGGCACCATCCACCTTGAGTCGTCGAGCTACATCGACAGTGTGCCAGGCTTGAGCGAGGTGATGGGCCGTGTCGACGCCATCTATGGCGAGGTGGTGCAGGATGAGATGATGAGCAAGAATGTGATGAGCAAGGTGCTCAAGCAGTCGGTGGCTCCTGCCGACAGTACTATCGACCGGTTGTTGACCCCCGAGCAGTATAAGATGGTTGACAGTGTGGTGAGCAGGTACATGATGGGACTGATAGGACTCGACCGTCTGAGCAAGTTGAAGCCCATGGCCATTGTCATGCAGCTCGAGGCAATGCAGATGGCTAAGTATTTCCCCGACTTCAAGTCGCTTGCAGGTGGCGGCATCGACATGGCAGTGCAGCGCCGCGGCAGCGAGCTTGGCAAGTATGTGGGAGGCTTCGAGACAGTGGAGCAGCAATTGTCGATAGCCTATGGTAGCACCTTGCAAGAGCAGGCTCGCGTGCTAGTGGAGATGTGCGCTAGCGACAATGAGTTTGCCCAGAACAACCATAGGTTGTGCGACTTGTATCACACTCAGGATTTTAAAGCCTTGCAGGAGCATCTTTTTGACCCTGAGCGAGGCATGAGCGGCGAGAACCTGGAGCGCATGTGCTACTCACGCAACCGCAAGTGGATGGACAGGATTGTTGCAACATTGCCAGTGCAAAGCATGCTCATTGTGGTGGGTGCAGCGCACTTGATGGGCGAGCAGGGCTTGATAGAGCTCTTGCGCTCTCGAGGTTATGTGGTCGAGGCAGTTTCGGCTCCATGAGGCCATGTGACGAGAGAGGGGCAATGTTCTGTTTTGCACCGATAGTGTTCCGTTTTTTCTTGCTATGTGTAGATTGAGTCAGAATGCTATTGCTTGCAATTAAAGAAATATGTATTTTTGCGCTTAATTTTTTTAAATATATGTATAAGAAATTATTATTATCGTCATTGATAATAGGCGTGACCCTAACAGCGAGTGCTCAGGTCACGCTCGACTCGTGCCGGCACATGGCACTTCGCAACAATAAGCAGATGGGCATTGAGCAGCTCAAGATAGAGCAGGCTAGCTACCAGCGCAAGCAGGCCCAGGCTGCTTACAAGCCGTCGATAGACTTTGCTGGCACCTATATGCACATGGGTCGCAATGTCTCACTTGTTGACATTGACAACATAACTCCCACTCAGTTTCTTAATCCTGCCACTGGCAACTATGACTTTGTGATAGATGCAGCATCGGGCATTGGTGTATCGATTGAAGGCAGTAAGGTGAATGCTGTAACACAGAAGGTGAAGGACGCACTCACGTTTGACACTCACAACATCTTTGCCGCTGGCATACTTGTGACACAGCCCATCTACATGGGAGGTAAGATTAAAGCTTTGAACCAAATAACAAAGTATGCCGAGGAGATAGCTCAATTGCTTCACGACCGCAAGGCCGAGGATGTGATTTATGGGGTGGACCAAGCCTACTGGCTGGTAGTGTCGCTCAAAGCTAAGGAGAAACTTGCCGAAAGCTACTTGCAGCTGGTTACTAACCTTGACAACGATGTCAAGAAGATGCTTGAGCAGGGAGTGACCACCCGTGCTGTGCTGCTGAGTGTGGATGTTAAGGTAAATGAGGCCAATGTGGCGCTGACTAAGGTGAGGAATGGCTTAGTGCTCTCGCGCATGGCTTTGGCGCAATTGTGTGGTGAACCGCTCGATGAGCCCATGATACTAGCCGACGAGGGGCGCACCGACCTTGATGTGGGTCTTTATCCCACCCACATTGATATGGCTCAGGTTTATGATCGCCGTAACGACTTCAATGCTCTGGAGCTAGGCGTGAAAGTGTTTGACGAGAAGGCCAAGGTGGCTCGTAGTGAGATGTTGCCCACTGTTGCTGCTGTGGGTAGTGTGTTCGCTTCAAATCCTCACGTCTATAACGGTTTCAAGAAGGAGTTCGGCTTCAACTATGTTATTGGTGCAATGGTGAAAATCCCCATCTGGCACTGGGGCGGATTGAGCAACAAGTACAAGGCTGCTCTTGTTGATGCTAAAATCAAGCGCTTGGAGATGGAGGAGGCCAAAGAAAAAATAGAGCTCCAGGTCACACAAGCCAATTTCAAGTATCAGGAGGCCTATAAGACCTATGAGATGACCAAGGCCAACCTTGCTCAGGCCGATGAGAACCTGCGCGTGGCACAGCTGGCCTTCCGCGAGGGAATGTCGACCAGCGATGAAGTGCTCACAGCTCAGACGGCATGGCTTAAAGCACACAGCGAGAAAATTGATGCCGAGATTGATGTGATGATGTGTGACGTATACCTCTCGAAGGTTACCGGACGAATGAATTATTGATGCTAAAAACACATGAGATATGGAAAATAATCAAAATAAAGAGACCGAGAAGCAGGAATGGAACAAGTTTCAGGATGCTAATGATAAATCATCGGACAATGGAGTGAAATCACAAGAGAAACCGGTGAAAAAGGAGTCGAAAGCAACTGCGCCTGCTCAAAAAACGCTACCGGTAGCCGAGAAACCCAAGAGCGCTGAGGAAGAGGCTGCAGAGCAGAAGGCCAAGCGACGCAAAATTCGCCAGGCCAAGCGCTTGTCGCTCATAGGTGCTATGCTCATCCTTGTGGCAGTGGTTGCTGGCATGGCCATATGGGGCATTTTGCACCTGCGCCCTGCCGATAGAACTATTCAGGGCCAGGCCGACTGCGATGTGGTGCGCATAAGTGGCAAACTTGCCGGTCGCCTTGTAGAACTCTATGTCAAGGAAGGCGACTATGTGCACAAGGGGCAACGACTTGCCAAGATTTACTCTTCGACCACCGATGCCACCCTGACGAAGGCAAAGGAGATGAAGAATGTTGCTTCAAGCCAAAATCTTAAGGTTGAACGAGGTACGCGCTATGAGATAATAGAGTCGGCACGCAAGGTGGTTGAACAAGCTAGGTCGGCTAAGCAGCAAGCCATTGCAGCCGAGGAGATAACCCGCAAGACCTTTGAGCGACTCGACAATCTGTTTAAAGAAGGTGTTGTGAGCGAGCAGAAGCGCGACGAAGCCAAGGCTGCTCTTGATGCTGCCACAGCCGCAGTGGGCACTGCCACAGCTGCAGTCGAGACTGCCGAGGCTCAGCTAGAGATGGCTCAGAATGGACCTCAGGACGAAGACAAAGAGGCATCGCGAGGCATGGAGCATGTGGCCGAGGCAACTGTTAAAGAGGTTGAGGCCGTGCTTGAGGATCAATATCTCATTGCACCATGCAGCGGTGAGGTGTCGAGCATCTATCCTCACATTGGCGAACTAGTGATTATGGGCTCACCCATCATGACAATATCTCAGCTCGACGATATGTGGGCTGCCTTTAATGTTCGTGAAGAAAAACTTAACGACCTTGGGGTGGGCAAGGAAATCAATGTGATGATTCCTGCTCTCAATAACAAGGAAGCAACGATGAAGGTGTTCTATGTGCACGACATGGGAAGTTTTGCAACATGGAGCGCAACCAAGGCCTATGGCGACTACGACAGCAAGACTTTCGAGGTCAAGGCTCGCCCGGTGAAGACAATTGAGGGATTCAGGCCTGGCATGTCGGTAATACTTAAGTAGAGAGTAAAGTGTTAAGGATTCTTGTCAACTCGATAATACGAGGCTGGAAACAGCTGGCCAGGCGACCGTTGTACATTTGTATGATGGTCATTGTGCCTCTTGTTAGTGCTTGGTTCTTCTTCGACCTCATGAAGGACGGAGTGGTACAGCGCACACCAGTGGGTATCGTCGACCTTGACAAGAGCGACCTCTCACGCAAGCTCACACGCAACCTCAGCGCTTTCCAGCAGGTTAGTATCGTCAAGACCTACGGCAATTATCACGAGGCTATCGATGCTGTGCAGCGTGGCGAGGTTTTCGGCTTCTTCTTCATTCCCAGCGACTTTTCGACAAAGGCGTTGAGTAACAAGAAACCCACTTTGAGCTACTACATCAACTATTCCTATTACGCTCCCGCCTCGATGCAGTTTAAGGGTTTCAAGACCCTTACTGTGCTGGCCAACGGTGGCATCGTTAGTAGTGTGCTCACCACATTGGGCCTTCCAAGCCAAATGGTGAGTGCTACATTGCAACCCATTGTCACTCATGTGCATCCTCTCAAGAATCCATGGTTGAGTTATAATTACTATCTGAGTGGCTCATTTGTGCCATGCTTGTTGGCATTGATTGTGATGCTGATAACGGCGTTCAGCATTGGCATGGAGTGGCACGCAGGCACGAGCCGCAACTGGCTGCGCACGGCCGACAATTCTATTGTTCTTGCTACCTTTACCAAGATGTTTCCCCACACGTTTATCTTCATCAATGTGGGGCTGTGGATACAGTACATGATGTATGTGAATTACGGGTTCCCTCTCAACTGCAATCCGTGGCACATGATAGCGGCGATGGCATTGCTGGTGCTTGCGTGCCAGGGATTTGCGCTGTTTGTAATCAGCCTAGTGCCCAACTTTAGGTATGCTTCAACAATATGTACATTATTGGGCATGTTGTCGTTCAGCTTTTGTGGTTTTTCTCTACCTGAGGAAGCCATGTACTCCTGGGTGACGCCATTGGGCTACCTGATGCCAATCAAGTATTACTTCTTGATTTATGTCGACCAAGCGTTGAATGGCGTTGACTTATATTATTCACGTTACTACTATGTGATACTGATTGCCTATAGCTTGTTGCCTGCCACAATGTTGTGGAAGCTGCGCAAGCACTGTCTTAACCCATTCTATATTCCATAGTAAAGATGAAAGAAAGTGGTGAGAAAATAGGATGGCTGCATAGCATTGGACTCTCGATGATACAGGAGTTCAAGCTCATCTTTCGAGATGAGGCTGTGATTATATTCTTTGTGGTGCTGGCAATCGTGTATCCACCACTTTACTCACTCATCTATAATCCTGAGGTGGTGCACGATGAGGCAATGGTTGTGGTTGATGATAGCCATTCAGAGCTCTCTCGTGAGTTTGTGCGAAAGCTTGATGCCACCCCCGACGTTAAAATCAAGGGCTATGCCCACGACATGGAAGAGGCCAAGCAGATGATGGCTCGCAAAGAGTGTTATGGAATAGCCTTTTTCCCTGCCAATTTCGAGACCGAGGTTATGCGTGGCAATCAGGGCCATGTCGCACTATACACCGACATGAGCGTGATGATGCGTTACAAAGCCATGCTCACTGCTCTTACTAATGTGCAAATGGAGATGTGTTCAAAGATTCAGGGTGAGAAGATGCAAAATGTTATCAATATGGATGGTGGTTTTGTCGAAAGCCGTCAGGTGCCATTGGGGAACACGGCAATGGGAATAGCTTCGGCAGTGCTACCTTTCATTCTCGTCTATGTGTTGCAGCAAGGCATGATAATGGGTATCGCGATGAATCATGCTGGTAGCATAGGTCGCCGCCGTCGCAACCGTGGCATCGACCGCCTTGATGAGGCCAAGGCGCTACCTGGCGCGATGATTATTGGCAAGGCGCTCGTGCACTTGTTTTACTATCTTTTCCCGGCAATTTTTGCTCTGCACATCGTACCCTTGATTTTCAAATTCCCGATGAACGGCAGTTTCATTGAGATAGCGCTTCTCATGTTCCCATTCCTGTTGGCGTCCTCGTTCATGGGGCAGTCGCTGCGCGTGTTTGTCAATAACCGTGAGGGCGTGTTCTTGATACTTGCTTTCACATCACTAATCTTTGTGTTTCTCACAGGCGTGTCGTGGCCTCATTACCAGATTGCTCCCTATTGGGATGTGATTAGCAGGATGATACCAGGCTATTGGGGCTCAACGGCCTATGTCCAAATGCAAGTCAATGGAGCATCGTTATCGCAGATGAAAGACTTCTATACGTCGCTTTGGGTTCTTTGTGGCATTTGGTTTGTGATAGCTTATCTAGTAGAAATATTGGTATTAAGACCCAAATATCGTGCCATGCAGCTTGAGTGTGAACTTGATCCTGAGGCTCTTAACAAGCACACCCTTTATCTTCAAGGTGATGACAACATGCTCAACCCCGAGCTCCTCGATGACGATGATGAAGAATAAAAGTTATTAATTCTTGAATAGCTATGAGAAATATCTTTCGAAATATAATACCGACCATGCTCTTTCTGACATTGATTCTTGTTGTGCCGCAACGTGCTGTGGCGCAGGAGGCCGACTCTACGAGTCGCTACTTGCTCATGCCGCTTGTCTTTGACAACCGTCAAGTGCCAGTTGCTTCCACCTCGGCTTCAACCGGCTCAATGCCGAGTCTTAAGGTCGACAACAGCTGGATCGACAAGGCGCAGCAGCAATGGGGTAGGGTGCACGATGCACGTTATCGCCTCATGGTCGACTATCCCGAGCTTGTGCGGTATAACGAGACTTTGCTCCCCAAGGCTCCTAAAGAGGTTGTGGTTGAGACCGACCCATCGGCAACCGAGCTGCAAGTCGAGGCACAGAAGATTGATGGTGAGAAATTCAAGCCTCTCGACCGCCGTGAGGTGAAGATGCACAATTGGTTGCACACCTTTGTGGGAAGCCTTCATGGCACGCAGGCTTACATAAGCAATAACTGGTATCAGGGTGGTGAGAACAACTTGAACTTGCTTGCCGATGTGCAGTGGGACGTCAACTTGAACCAGAAGCTGCATCCAAAATGGCTGTTTAACAACACGCTTCATTATCGCTTGGGTATAGCCACTGCCAAGGGCGACAGCTTGCGCAGTTATAGCATCAATGAGGATGACTTCCAGTTCAACTCACAGCTTGGTTATAAGGCGATTAAGAACTGGTATTACTCAGCAACATTGATTTTCAAGACGCAGTTGCTCAACAATTATGTTACTAACACTCATGACCTGGCTGCATCGTTTCTCTCGTCGGGTGAGCTGAATGTGGGTCTTGGTATGACCTACGACTATAAGGACAAGGATGGTTACAAGATGTTCAACCTGTCGATAGCTCCGTTGTCTTATAACCTGAAGATTTGTCGCGACATTATTAAGCTCGATCCTACCAAGTTCGGCATCGATGCCGGGCATCACACCAAGCATAGTTTCGGTTCGACTGTGGAAGCAAAGTTTGAGTGGAAAATAACTCCGAGCATCAGTTGGAAGACACGTCTTTATGCTTTCACCGACTATAATTATGTGCAGGGCGACTGGGAGAACACATTCACCTTCTCGGTGAGCAGCCACCTGAGTACGCAGATTTTCACTCACTTGCGATATGACAAGTCGAGGCCGTGGAATAAAGACTGGCGCTACTGGCAATTCAAGGAAATCTTGAGTTTCGGACTCACCTACCGTTTTGCAACTAAATGATGTCAAAATAGCATGATACAAAAAATGCCCTCAAAAACTATTGAGGGCATTTTTTATTTTTGTTACCTGTTATCATCTACTTTACTGGGAAGGTGAAGTAAGTGTTGGGGTAAGGCTCATTCTTGAGAGTGAAGTGCCACCACTCAGTGTCGAGTGGCTTGAATCCGTGCTTCATCATAGCTCTGCGCAGTATCAAGCGGTTGTTGAACTGCTTCTTGGTGATAGTGCGTCCGGCAGGCGACTTGCCACCGGTGTACTTGCCTGTGTCGGGGTTACCGCCGAAGTCGGGATGGCTCTCCACGCCGAACCAGTCGAAGGTGCCACCCATGTCGACCTCTCGCTCGGTGCGCATGTCGAAGAGGGTGAGATCAACCGTTGAACCACGAGTGTGGCCACTCTTGCGAGCGATGTAGTCGGGGATGAGAACATCCTTGTTGAGCTCGGGGTAGAAATACTGCTTCATCTCGGTAGCATTCAGGTCTTGAGCCCATCGCATGAAGTGGTCAACGCCACTCTGTGGGCGATAAGCATCGAATATCTTGAGGCGGTAGCCTTGCGCCTTGAGGTCGTCGCTCACAGCCTTGAGTGCAGTTGCAGCCTCACGGGTGAGCATTGCTACAGGGGCAAGATACCCATCGATGCGCTCGCCCACAAAGTTGTAGGTGCTATAGTAGCGTATCTCGAGAATAGCGTCGGGCACAACGTCGGTGATGCGCACAAAGCCGCTGTTGTCGTCGGTGGCAAGTGCAGTGCCGCTCAGTCGGTTAAACTCGGCCTTAGCGCGTGCCATCTGCTCACAGAACTCAGGGCTGTTGTGAAGTTGCGAGTAACCAATTGCTGCCACCAGTCGTCCCGCCTCGATATCGCTTTGCCAGTGCGCTCCAACTATCACGCGACTCTCGCTGTACTTATAGGCACGTGCAAAGAGTGCATCGGCGCTAGCTGGGTTGAGCTCCGAGAGGATCAATGCAGCTGCCCATGCTGTGGCTGTGTGCCCCGAGGGGTAGGAACCGTCTTTTGAAAGGTCGGCATCGCTTTCCTCAACTCCATCGGTGAGCAGATGCTCATGGAAATACATAAAGGGACGCTGACGCTGATAGAACTTCTTGGGCGCCTTGCGAATTTGTGTCACTGTGACAATGCCCCGGGTC
This sequence comes from uncultured Bacteroidales bacterium, assembly GCA_902762385.1. Taxonomy (GTDB): domain Bacteria; phylum Bacteroidota; class Bacteroidia; order Bacteroidales; family Muribaculaceae; genus Sodaliphilus. The sequence goes on from CACWNQ010000005.1 coordinate 73,939, forward strand.
AAGAGCTCCCACATTTCTGGAGTCTCCTCCTTGGAGATGTGCATCCCAAATGGCTCGCTGAATATGTTGATAAAATGGTCATAGCCCCATATCGCATCGCGACGTGCCATTGCTGCGCGCTCGGGGTCTAGGCGCTGCTCCTTGCCCCAGAAGAAGCGGTTCTTGTCGTGCTGGAACATCTCGCTTGCGGTGTCGGGAGGTGCCGGCAGGCATTTGATGATGTTTGGCATCTTGTCAAGAGTGAGATAAGGAACGGGATCTTGGGCTTGAACACCCGCAAAACCCACCATTAAGATGGCGGCAACAAAAAATAATCTCAGTGTTTTCATCTGTTTATACCTTTAAAAAATAAAGGCTGCAAATGCCATTACCTGAACATAGTTGCAGCCTTATGATTAATTTAATGTGTCAATTATAAGTTGGGGTTGATTTTAGTCCACTCGCTGATGGGAGGCACGATGTCGAGAGTCACGAGCTCATCGCGCATGTGGCACAGGTGCTCATAGCTCATGTCGAGCTTAGCATTCTCCTCGGGAGTTCCCTCAGGAACAGTGAACGAGCAGCCGTTCTCGTCGATGGTGGTGTTCATAGCCATCATGATGTTGTTGTACTTGCCGTTATTAACATAGGTGCCGGCAGGCCATGGGAACTTCTCGCCACCCATAGCCGAGCGAATCATCTCGACCGACAGGTAAGCTGGGCTCTGGAACGAGCTGCGTCCGCGCAGCTCAATAATCTTGGCACCACCCTTAGTTACGTCAACCTTCATCTGCTCCCACTCCTCAACAGGGAACTCAGCAGTGCCTATGATATCGGTCAATGGCTTGCCATCGATCTTAACGTGTGAGCCAAACACTGCCATCTGCTCACCATGGCCACCGTAGGTTGCACAACCGGTAACTTCGCTCTGCATCACGTTGAACTTCTTGGCAAGAGCGCTCTGCAAGCGGGTAGAGTCAAGACCAGCGAGAGTTGTCACCTGGCAGGGCTTCAATCCACTGTAAAGCAGAGTCACAAGACCAGTAAGGTCGGCAGGGTTGAAGATGATTACCACGTGCTTGCAGTCGGGGCAATAGCGCTTGATGTCCTCGCCAAGGCCGCGTGCAATCTCGCAGTTGCCCTTGAGCAGGTCCTCGCGAGTCATACCAGCCTTGCGTGGAGCACCACCGCTTGAGATGATATATTTAGCATTAGTGAATGCCTCTTTAGCATCGGTAGTAGCTGTGATTTTCACGTCGCCAAAACCACTTTGACGCATTTCCTCGGCAACACCTTCGGGTGAGAACACATCGTAAAGGCAGATGTCGTTAGTCAAGCCCATCATCAGGGCAGTTTGAACCATGTTAGAACCAATCATACCGGCAGCGCCGACGATTGTCAATTTTTCGTTAGTCAAAAAAGCCATAGCTAATTGTTTTTATTTATTGATTAAGTTTTTTCAAGTTTCTTCTCTCAAAACATTTGAACTACAAAATTACACAATAAAACACATTCCACAAACTAAAAAATGAAATATATTATTTAAATATGCTTAAATAGGCTATCAATAAAAACGAAAAGAAACCGACTAAAGAGGTAGAGAAAATGCTCTTGAATGACTAAATATAATTAATAATGTGTAGAAATGGCCCAAAACTTCACTACTAATTGTGATTGCCTGCTAGTTATGGTAGCACTACTTTTGCAGACAATTATTTTTTACTGATGATAATAAAAAGAATAAGCTTAGTATTACTGCTGATGATAGCAGTTTTTACCGTCAACGCTCAAACTAAAATAACAGGAGTGGTCTTGGACAAAGGCACTCGGGAGCCAATGATAGGTGCCACAATAACTATAGCTGGCAGCAAGGACATAGCTGCCTTTACCGACATTGACGGCCATTTCTCGGTCACCGTTCCCAACCGAGCCAACGTGACCATATCTTATATTGGCTACAAAACCCTTGTTGAAGAAGCGCACGATGGCGTTTACCTAATTGAGTCACAGGCTAATGCGCTCAATGAGGTGGTGGTTACAGCTCAAGAGTCGCAACAACTCAGCACTTCGTCGGTGATTGGTCGTCAAGCGATGGACCACTTGCAGCCATCGAGCTTTGGCGACATGATGGAATTGATTCCTGGTGGACGCGCGCAAGACCCACACTTGACAGGTCCTAACACAATCAACTTGCGCGAAGCTGGCGCTGGCGACAATAACTACGCTACATCGTCGCTTGGCACTAGTTTCATAATTGATGGGGCACCAATTTCGACCAATGCCAACATGCAACGTGTGAGTGGCGGAACCGATAATGAGTCGCTCAAGCGCGATTTTACCAACCGTGGAGTTGACATGCGTAGCATTTCGACCGATGACATCGAGCGCGTTGAAATCGTGAGGGGAATACCCTCGGTGGAATATGGCGACCTCACAAGTGGCCTGGTGAAGATTGAACGCAGGCGTGGTGGCAATAACATCACAGCACGTTTGAAAGCCGACATGGGAAGCTATCTGTTCTATGTTGGCAAGGGTTTTGAGTGGCAACCACGCAAGTTGTCACTCAACATCAATGCCGATTATCTCGACTCTCGAATCGACCCTCGCAACACACTTGAGAACTACAAGCGCATTACTTTGTCGGCACGCCTGCACAAGGCGTGGAGTGGATCGCATTTCAACACTACACTTGCTACAAGTGTTGACTATACCGGCTCTTTCGACAACGACAAGACCGACCCCGACCTTAACGAGGGCGCTATCGATACCTACGAGTCGTCCTATAACCGATGGGCATTGATGACGTCGTTCAGTCTTAAACCCAATGACTATGATTCTTGGTTTAAGGCCTTGAATGCAACCCTGTCGACATCGCTTGATAACGATAATATCACGCGTGAAAAATTCATTCAATTGCGCAGGGCGACTATAGCCGCCACCTCAACCGAGCAAGGCGAAAGCGATGCTGTGATATTGCCTTACAGCTACACAACTAAGCATGAGGTTGATGGAAAGCCATTTAACTTATTCATGAAAGTGAATGCCAAGTTGCAAGTACCATCGACCAAGGTCTCAAACTCGCTGATGATAGGTGTTGACTGGAATGTGGACAAAAACTATGGCAAAGGGCAAATTTTCGACCCCACACTGCCTCTATATCCTGGCATTAGCGGGCGACCACGCGACATCTCACAAATTCCAGCAAGCCACACACTCTCGCTCTACGCCGAGGAAAATCTGAAAACTACCATTGCCGGTAACACCATTGAAGTGGTGGCAGGAATCAGAGGTTCGCACATGATGAACCTTTCAAGTCGCTATGCACTCAATAGCAAGTTCTACTGGGATCCGCGCGTTAATATCGGGTGGACATTCCCACAATTCAAGGTTGGCGATGATGTAGGCTTCGTGCGCCTGTCAGGTGGATTGGGAGAGCACACCAAGATGCCCACTATTGAGCATCTTTATCCCGAACCAGTGTATATAGACCTTGTGCAATTTAACTATTACCATCCTAACGAGGCCTACAAGCGCATCGGCATAATGACCTATTTCATTGACCCAACCAACTATAACTTGCGTGCTGCACGCAACTTCAAATGGGAGGTTAGCACCGATATAAATATTGCCGGTAATCGCCTGTCGGTGACTTACTTTCGTGAGAACATGACTTCAGGTTTCCGCTCCACAGCAATCTATGCTCCATTTGATTACAAGCTATATGACACCTCGGTGATTGATGGCAGCTATCTCACTGGGCCTCCATCGATGGAAGGCGTGCCTTATGAGGCTACACGTGAACTCGTGGCACACTCTCGCTACTCCAATGGCAGTCAGACCAAGAAAGAGGGAATCGAATACACCTTTGCATCACGGCGCATTGAGAAGATTCACACTCGTCTCACAATCAATGGCGCCTGGTTCAAGACTGTGCACCGCAACTCGGTTGCGCTCATGGAACGCCCATCGCAGGTGGTTGGTGACAGGCAGGTTCCATTTGTTGGCATTTATAAAGATATTGAAGGCTATACCGATGAGATGGTGAACACCAATTTCACCCTCGATACCGACGTGCCACGGCTCAAGCTGGGATTCTCAGTCTCGGCACAATGCCAGTGGTTCACCTCCAACCAGCGTATGCCCATAAGCAACTATCCCGACCAATATATGGACATCGATGGCAACATGCATAATTGGACACCTGAGCTTGTCGACGATGTGTTACTCAGGTACCTAATTCGCAATAACACCGAGTCAATGTACGATCTCTTCAAGGTTCCCTTCTCAATGAATATCAACTTTAAGGTCACAAAGAAATTCTTTAACGACCACCTACACATTGCAATGTTCTGCAATAAGATTTGGGATTACACTCCCAACTATGAGCGCGACGGAGTTACCATTCGCCGTCATGTGACACCATATTTTGGTTTAGAAATGAATATAAAACTATGAGAAAGTCTTTGATATATTTAATGTGTGCCTTTGCACTATTCTGTGTCACGTCATGTCACGACGACTATAACGATTACATGACCACAGGGCACATTGTTCTTACTCTTCCTGTAGATGGTGAGATTGAAACCATCCAATACTCTGTAAAGATGATGGACCTAAACAGCCGCAATACAATTACTCTGGCAGGTGTGACTGATGGTACCATAACTGTTGAGAACTTGTTTCGAGGAGCCTATTCAATTAACGTTGAGGGAGTGGTGAGGTATGCCAGCAGCGACGCGATAACCCACACAGGCCCGTTTCGTGCTCAGAGCGATTATGTGTCGATGGTTGAGCTTGATGACAACTCCATTTCATTAGAAATGATATTAATGAATTAATCCTATGAAAAATAGTATATTAATTTTGCTTCTTTTTGTCGCTGGTTGCACAGTGGTTAATGCGCAAGATGTTGATAGCATTTCGCATAATTTGCAGTTTGCCATTGTAGAGCATCAAGCGCTATTCAACGATGTGCATGAGCTCTCCTGGCGCAACCCTGCGATGATGGAAGGAGCCTATCGCCACTCGCTCACCCATTTCTATCTCACTGCCGATTGGCAAAAAAAGAGTGCTCCCTTCGTCTTGCAAAAGGGTAGTGGTCACTTTGTGGCAGCAGTGAAGGCCGATTCTTACATTCGTCTTGGCAATAATACTGCAGTGTGGGGAAAAGCGTCATATACGACTGGCAAAAACCATGATATCAAGTGGAACTCGGTTGCCGACTATGACTTGCTTGAACCCGACATTCTGGGTGACACTACAGGTGGTGATACTCGCAGTGAGAAATATGTGTTTGAGGGTGGCTACAGCACTCATCGTGGCCGTTGGCACTTGGGAGGCGAGATGCTCTTTCGCGCCGAGCAGGAATTTCGCAAGGTAGATCCTCGCATGCGAAGCATCGTAAGCGACCTGACTCTGCGTGCAGGTTCTGGCTACGACATCGCCCACTATACCTTGGGTTTCAGTTTTCAGGGAAACATATATCGTCAGACAAATAGTGTTGATTTCTACAAGCCTTTGGGCAGCATTCCTGAATATCAACTCATGGGACTTGGCGAAGTCTACACTCGATTCTCGGGCGACATCAACGACCTTATTTTCAAGGGTGGCGGCATCAGGCTGCAGCTCGACCTGGCACCTGGCAAGGCCTCTAGTGGCATCATTGCCAATGCATGGGTCTCGCAGCATAGATATGAACGAGTGGCGCGACTGCTTAACTCGCTGCCTCTCACCACACTCTACAATAAGGAAGCGGGCCTTAGAGCTGGTTGGAAACAGAATGGCTGGCTTGACTATGCGCTGTGGGCCGAATATCAGTTCAACCGCCGCTCAAGCGATCAGCACATTGCTGGTACATCATCATCGCAGATATATCCTGTTATTGCCCACCTCACGATGTTTAAGAATCACATCATTAACACATCCCTTAATGCCATAATAGGTCACAAGGGTGCCACTTCATGGTGGGTAAAGACTAGAGGTGGTTACACTGGCAATAGGCAAAGCTTTGTGTATCCACGTCGCACAATGAAATATGGTCATGCCTTTGGACATGTCGAAGGACAAGTGATTCATAACACATCGAAAAATTGGACTATAACTACTCAAGTTGAGGGCTCATATTATGCTTGTGTCAACGACAATTTGTTGTTGCCTCTTGCCAACATTGAACCTCATTTCATCGACATGATAGAGCATAACTACAATATCTTGAAATCAAATTTCACCAATGCTGGTGCTCGCTTTAGAGCCGATTATCGAGTTGGTCGTTCACGCTATTCTGTCTTTGGTGAATTGCAATATGACATCACTATATGTTCCAAACATGAGTATCAAAACCACATTGTTGTTTCTCTAGGAGTTCACATTTAATGATTATGACAAAACGATATATAACATATTTTCTCCTGGCGTTTTTTGTCCTTGCTTCTTGCAGCAAGGACGAGGAAGTGCTTAATGCGCCACTGCGCATTTACCTGCAATTGCCCATGAATCTCGACAACGCAACACTCGAGCAAGCCGAAGCCACACTCACCAATATCGAGACAATGGCAGTATATAGCATTAACGACTTCAAGTCCGATGGCAACAGCTATGTAGCCACTGTGGTGGTCCCCGAGGGGAGATACAATGTCACAGCAAGTGGCAATATAAATTACAGCATTGGCGCAAGCATGACAGCCACCACCATGAAAGCCGAGGCACTGGGTGTGGAGGTAACAGGCAGAGGTCCGGCAAGTTCAATGGTAACTTTGTTGTTCAATAACTACAATGCCGAGGCGGGAATGGTTATTGAGGAGATATTCTTTACTTCAAGTGTCTTCAGTGGCACACAACGCCCTTATACTGATGACCAGTACCTGATTTTGACCAACAACAGTGATCATCTCATCTATGCCGATAGTCTTGCTATCGTGGAGTCGAAATTCCAAAGCGACATGCAATGGGAACTCACTCCCGACTTGATGAAAGATGCCATTACGGTGAGTTGGCTATATCTCATTCCAGGCAATGGCACTAGTGTGCCAGTTGGGGCGGGAGAGTCGATAATAATCGCGCTAAATGCTAAAAATCACACAATTGTTAATTCTAACTCCATTGACTTGAGTGGTGCGCAGTTTGAATTTTACGATGTGAGCCCCAACACCGAGTTCTTCGACGAAGATAACCCTGGTGCCACTAATCTTATTAAATGGTACAGTGACCTGTGGAGCTATACCATGCTCAATAATAAAGGCTCAAAATCCTATGGTATCGTGCGCATGCATTCCGATTACGACATGTTCATCGAGAGTAATTACTATAAGTATACTTATGTTGTCAACGCCGCATGGGGCACTTATGAGAGTTCAGGCGACGGCTACTTTATCCCCAATTCTTGGGTGATTGATTGGGTGAACTTGGCTATCAAGAATGAATGGGCCTGGAATGTGGCATCACCGTTGCTCGACTCGGGATGGACTTATTGCGCTGAGACCTCGAGCGACAAGTCGAGATACGGCACATCGGTGATTCGTAAGCGCGGCAGCAATGGCCGACTAGTCGACACCAACAATTCTACCACCGATTTCATGCCACGGCAAAAACCGTCTTTGGCACAATAGATAATAATATTATTATAATAACTTAATTAAAATTTTGCACTATGAACATCATTACTAAAATCAGCGCATTAGCGCTATTGTGTGGATGGCAATTTGTTGCCAACGCCACAACCCAAGAAAATGTGTATGACTTTGCCAACAACAACCTCAATCTTGAGGTGGCAACCCCAGCCGATTGGGAAGACCCCACAAAGGGCGTGATTAGTGGTCAAGAATTGCGTCAAGGCGATGTGGTTTTAACTTCGGTTGATGGCGCAAAGCCAAATCGTATGTGGCGCACTAACGCAGGCGTGACTTACCTTCAGGTTGGTGGCAAAATCACCATCACTGCCGATGAGGGTCGTGCTATCACTGGCATCACATTCGAAGTCCAGAACTATAAGTTCTTCCTTGAAGCACAAGCTGGAAACGGAGAACTAGATGCAACTAACTATGTGTGGAATGGAAATTCAACTGCAATTACGTTCGACAATGAAAACGCTGCCAACGAGTGGAACACACAGTCTCTGTTGCTCAAGATGACTGTCGTCACCGATGACGCTAATGACCAGACCTACACTCCCGATGCTACGACCTATGTTGAGGTAAGTTCGATAGCTGAATTCAATGCTCTCGAAGTGGGAACTCTTGCCAAACTTGCGCTTAACAATGCTCAAGTTAATGGTGTGGACTGGAGTGCCGCCTTTGTCGAGGATGCTACTGGTGCCGTAGAGTTTGACGGGCTGAATCTCGATTTGGAACGTGGTGATATCCTTAATGGTTACATATATGTGAAACGTGGACAGTTCTACTACGACGAGGATCCCGACGACGATGTGGCTGGCCGAGAGCGTCCTCAGGCAACTAACGATGCCTTGACAAGCGCCGACACCTATACCAAGACCAGTGGCAATGAATTGCAGCCCACTCTCTTCACAATGGCTGAGTTGCTCAATGATGCTAATTTCTCGAAGTTTGTTGCTCTGAATGGTGTTGCCATTAGCAAGAATGGTCGTTTCTATGTGGCTGAAGCCGATGGGGAGCAAGTGCGCGTCAATGATATGCTAGGTTATCTGCCTGAAGGCTTTGAGATTCCTGAGAATGGAGAAGTGCGCAACATCACCGGAATTTTCTCATGGAACGGTTTGGCCTATCAGATTTATCTCACTAGCATAGAATTACCCACAGCAGTAACTAATCTCGAGGTTGATGGCACTGAGAATGATGGAGCAATATTTGACATCATGGGACATCAAATGCACGGCGCTCTGCCTGCTGGTATCTATATCAAAAATGGCCGAAAGTTTATCGTACGCTAATCTATGAAGACTGTTATTCTATCTTTACTGGCTGCAGTATGCGGCATGACAGCGGCCTATGCCAATATAACTGGGGATGTCAATGGCGATGGAGCAGTGACAAGTGTCGACGTGACAGTACTTTACAATTATCTGCTCAATGGCGATGACACCTTCATTGCAACTAGCGACGTTGATAGCGACGGTAGCATTACCGGTGCCGATATTACCGTGGTCTACAACATCTTGCTCAGTGGTAGCGAGCCAAGTCCCGAATATATTGATTTCACTGTCAATGGAGTTACTTTCCGCATGATTTATGTGCAAGGTGGAAGTTTCATTATGGGAAATGATAATATAGCTTCCGAAAGCCCTGCCCATAGTGTGACGTTAACCGATTTCTATATGGCTGAGACTGAGTGCACACAGGCACTTTGGAAGGCTCTGTATCCCGATTATGCTTATTTTGCTGAAGTTGGCGACCAGAAACCCTGTAACGGGCAATGGTATGGCGAGATTCTGCAATTTGTTGACGTACTCAATGAATATCTGCATTCTAATGGCGTTTTGGCAGCCAATAAGAACTTCATGCTTCCAACCGAAGCTCAATGGGAATGGGCTGCACGCGGTGGTGTGAAGAGTGAGGGCTATACCTATGCCGGTAGCAACAACATCAACGATGTGGCATGGTACTCGCAGAACAGCGACTATGTGGTTCATGATGTTAAGTTGAAAAGTCCAAACGAGCTTGGCCTTTATGATATGAGCGGAAATGCTTTTGAGGCTACTACCGACAATTTCTCGATGGATTACTCATGGACTACCACTGGTGAAGTTGACCCGACTGGTTCACCCACAGCAAGTGCCTATGGTCTAACTCGCCGTGGCGGCAGTTGCACTCAAGGTGCCGCTCGTTGCACAGTAACTAAGCGCGACTTTAACGATGTTGAAATGAATGGTGGTGCTTCCGAGGACATGTCGTTCCGCCTCATCTTGAAATAATTCTACACTACATTAACTGAAGAGTGGGAGGAAAACTTTTTTGATTTCCTCCCGCTTGCTTATTAATGTAGGCAAGTTTTGCCTTCTAAAAGCTAAAGATGACTTTGAGGGAGTCGCGGCGGGCAACGTCGCTGGGAAACACAACATCTCCTTTGAAAAAAGGAAGATTGATGGTGTTGTGCATGTTACCGGCAAGATTCACGCCCACACTCTCATAGGCGGCGTGAACGAGTTCGGTGCAGTATAGACGATTGCGATTGTTCCAGTCATATAGGTCATCGAATGGAACACCTCGTGTCGCACAACCTCTTGCCCACATTGCTGCGGCATGGGCGGTAAGGCTGTCACACTGCTCTAGCCTCATGGCTGCACCACGCACGGCTCTTGTGGTAAGGAAGAATGTGTCGATAGGTTCTATTTTCACTAGGTCCACACCATCAGCACTCTCACCTGGAACAGCATGCACCACTTTCCACATGCCTCCGTCGTTGATTGCTATGCCAATGTGGGTGTACATTCCTTTGTTCTTGTCCATCTCAATTACAGCTTGACTTGCTGCTCCCACGCCGCAGCGAAAGAGTAGGTCTCCGTCGTGTAGTCGGTTTAAGGGTAGGTCAGTACGCACCATGCCACCGCTGTCACTGTCTCTAACGCATGCCATGGCTATAATGCACAGCAAAGCCATTATAAATGGCTTTGCTCTATTGCAACCTGTTTTAATCATTGTTGCTTGTGGGTGTGCCGTGCATCTCACGTGCATTAAGCGTCAATTACTGGCAGCGTCACTTTTTTGCTTCTGGATTTCTTTCAATCAGTGCCTTGGGAATTTCCTCTTCATCGATGATGATCACCTTGTTGAAAAGGCCAAGTGTAACTGAGTTGTCATTAATCTTTCCTACTGACCACAAGCCATAATCCTGCACCTTGAACATGGGCTTTACTACCTTGTCCATTAGGTTGGCGTTAGCACCACTGCTCATGTAGGCAGTGTATTGTGCTTGTTCCTCTTCGTTGAGGTCGATTTGCGACATGTCAAACTTGTTCAGGTAATCGGCAACAACGTTAAGATGGTCGTTGCTGCTGGGATTGGTGAGCGACATCACTACCGCTAGGCAAGCAAATATTGCAATTAAAATCAGGAGTGTCCTTTTGATTTTCTTTTTCATTATGTTGCTTTTTATTGATTACACGTTTTTAAGCTTACAAAAGTATATATTTTTTATCAAATGTGCAAAACTTGCACAAGAAAAGCCACTTCCACTCAATTGTTGACTCTACATTAGTGAGATTATTTTAGTATTCAAGTTGTTTTTGTTTGTTTTTTTATGTCAATTAAGTTTTTTTTTATTAATTTTGTAGCTTTAACAACAGTGTGTGGAGTGGTACATTGCCTTATCCAGTACTCTCGATAGAATCAAAGAGAAAAAACTATTGGGTCGAAAACCTCAATTAATTGTCAAGTATATAATCATTTATAGTATTTATTAATTTAATAACAAACAACGACATGAAAAAGTTATTTGCATTATTTACATTAGTGGCTGCAGTTGTGGCCATGACATCGTGTGCAGGTGGTCCAAAAATTAAGGGCACACCTATCGAGAAAGCTCACTTTACTATCCTCCAACCCGAGGGTTGGGAGGTTGTAACCAATGAAGACGCCAATGTGGAAATTAAACACGTGGGCGAGAAATTCTCACAATTCATCATCATTAAGGAAGATACTGAAGATTACGATAAGGCTATGGAGTATTACCTGAGTCCCGACGGTGGCTATAAGCAGGTAGAGGAGATCAATGTTGAGGGCGGCAAATTAAGCGTCTTGAACAAAGATGGCCGTAACTCTTACTATATTCTTGCTCCACAAGGTGCGAAACCTGACGGCAGTGTAAAGATCACAGTTAGTACCAACGAAATTGAGGGTGACCCCATCACCAATGAAGAGGTGAGAGCAATACTTGAGAGCATTGTTTTAAAGTAAAACGTCGCACTTTTTGTACAAGAATAAACCCCGCAGCAAAACTGCGGGGTTTGTTTTGTGTGTTGACGGCTGCAACATGCTAAAACATATTTAGGGTTTAGGTGGAGCCATGATGGCTCAGCTTTATTTTACGTCCAATGACTAAAATCTAAAAACAAATAATTCTGTGCTTATGAATCAGGTACCTATGATATGTTTTTTTTTGGGGGGGGGTGCTAATGCCGTCGCACATTACTGAATCTCAATCATCGTGCGCTCCTTCTTCATCTCCTGGGGTTGGAGTTTTGGAAGGACTACCTTGAGGACGCCGTTCTCGACTGTGGCGCTGATATTGTCGCGATTTACATCATCGGGGAGCAGCAGAGTCTGGTGGAACTTGGTGTAAGAGAATTCGCGGCGCAGGTAGTGACCTGTCTCCTTGTTCTCCTCGGTTTTCTCAACTTTTTTGTCGAGCTCAACCACCAGGTTGCAATCCTCATCAAGGCTTACCTTGAAATCTTCCTTGGTCATGCCTGGAGCAGCGAGCTCTACATCATACTCGTCCTTCTTCTCTATTACATTGATGGCTGGTGCTGTGGTGTTGCTATTCACCTTTGGTAAGAAATCGGTGTCGAAGAAGTCGTTGAAAACATCGGGTAACCAGTTGGAATTTCTACGTGCTAGTAACATAATTTAATCTCCTATATTATTAAGTTGTTTATATTAAAATTTTGGGCTCTTGCTGAGAGGCTTTTAAAGTGCCTCATTTGCGAGCTCACTTCTATAAGAAGCAATCTGAGTGCCATCGTAAAAAAATGAAAAACAACTGAAATTATGTCGCATTTTATGCCAATGTTACAGTTAACAAATAGGGTAATCTGCCTATTTGACATAAAAACAAGTTTTTTTATAAAACATAACTTTAATCTGGATTTAGTTTTTGGTTGGTTAGGAAAAAGTTTGTAACTTTGCATCGTGATAATGTGGTGGCCACTACGAGCACCCGCTCCACTGGTGGCTGAAAAGGGAACACAGGTGAGAATCCTGGGCAGAACCCGCTGCTGTATTTTCCCCATTACATGTCGCTTGCCGAACTCACTGATTACTCTGAATTTTCGGTCACTGCCATTTTTTTGGTGGGAAGGCCCCAAGGCGAGCGATGGGAATGAGCCAGAAGACCTGCCTCGTTATCGTTAAAAAATTTCGTGCTCTCGTGGAATTAGGGCCGGAACACATTGCAGGTTTCCAAGCTATTTGCATCGCTCAGGGGCGGCTATAGCCATTGTTGCACACCATTGCCATGGTGCAGTGCATTATTTAGTAACATGCTTCATGTTGTTTCGTCGTTTCACCGAGAGTAGAGTGAGATGACGTTTTTATTAACATAATTAATTAACTATGAAGCAACTAAGTTTACTTTCCAAAAACCTTATGCTGCTGATGGCTATCGTGGCTATGGCACTGCCTGCGCGTGCCGACCGCACTGTCAATCAGCTGCAATTTGGTAAGCAGACCATCGAGGTTGCTGCCGACGAGGTGATAACCTTCTACGACATGAATGGTTATCAGGGCATCTCGTCATCAAGCAGCAACAACTCGCAGTCGCTCACGGTATTCAAGCCTGCCGAAGGAATGGCTATTCAGCTCACCTTCGAAAGACTTGATGTGCGTAACGACGGTGCTAGCTGGCCTGCTTACGTGAACGTGTATGCTGGCGACCCCGATGCCGACAATTCGTTCAACTATGCAACCACAACAAGTGATGTGACCGCAAGCTCCACATTACCTGCAGGTAATGTGCTCGAAAAGCTTGACGGCACCTATGAAAACAAGACCTACACAGCTACCGATGCTTCAGGTATTATTTCAGTGGGCTATCTTTATCGTTATGCCAAAGCTATTGATGGCTGGAAGGCAACAGTGAAGTGCATCACCCTCGAAGACATGACCGTGACTGGCGCTTCGAGCAACTATGACGACGTTGCTGCTTCCACCACCGCAACCGAGGCAATTAACTTCGCCACAGCAGTGGTTACCACTACTGGCGTGATGAATGCCGACAAAATTACTGGTATCACCTTTAGGGCAACTACCAACGAGGATGCTGTCGACCCATTGCAACTGCGCCTCTATGCAGGATCGCAGCCTTCGTTCAAGGGCGCTGCACCTCTTGAAGCCACTGTTGTTGCCAATCGCGACGGCTACACCTTTACCCTGAATCAACCACTGGCCGAGGGCACTAACAAGTTCTCGATAGCCGGTGAGTTCTTAGGCGATGCTGTTCCTGGCGCTAAAGCCACAATTGAGATTACCAAGATTGCCACTGCTGGTATGCCCGACGGCGTGATTCCATTCACTGCTGGCACTCCCGTAGCAATCGCTAAACCCGCTATTGCGCTTATCTCCACCACTCCACAAGTCATCACTGTGGGCGACGTGCCTTATAACTTCTATGACGACGGCGGCAAGGATGGCAACATAACCCAAGGTTTTGAGGGGCAAATCACCTTTGTTCCCGCCACAGAGGGCAACGCCATAAAGATTGATTTCTCGAAACTCGATCTGTTCAACACTTCAACCGTTGGCTACAACGATGTGTTCAAGTTCTACAACGGTCGCGAAGTGAACGAGGAAAACCTCATCACAACCTTGCTCGACGAGCCCGAAATCGTGAAATCAACTGCCGACGACGGCTCTATCACCGTTTATCTCAAGAGTACAGCTGGTTATCCCAAGAGCGGTTGGGAGGCGCTAGTTAGCCAGTTCCTGCCAGGCGACATGACGCTTGCAGGCGTTACTGGCGAGGCTGCGTCGACCGCTACCGTAAGCGCTGGCGACACCAACGCACAAATGCTCGTCATCGACGTGCAGACCGACAATACAGCCAATCCTTTGAGCCTCAAGGGTATCAACCTCACTGCTGCCGATGTTAAGAACATTGCGCGCGCACGCGCTTATTATTTAGGTAAGAAGAACGAGTTTGTCACTACCAATCCATTTGGAGAGGTGGATGTCACTGGAACCAGCATCGTCATCACTGGCGAGAAGGAGCTCATCGAGGGTCACAACTATGTGGCTGTTGTTCTCGACCTGAACGACAATGCGCAGAACGGCGAGCAAATTACTCTGTCGCTCGACAATGTGCTCGTTGGCGAGACAACCCAGGCTCCCGAGACTGCAGTTGCAGCAACCCGCACCGTCAACAACGTGTGCCGTGCTACTCAAGGCTCGCACAGCCACGTTATCAGTGGCCCTTGGACCTTTACCAACACTGAGGGTTACAATGGCAAGTATGAGACCGTAGATGCCGACTACATCGTCACCTTCACTCCTGCCGAGGCAGGCACCGTGGCACAAATCGACTTCTCGGCATTCGATGTATACTACTCAAACTCAAGCTACGGCACTAAAGCCGTTTATGAGATTTATAGCGGTACCGAGCTAAACAACGCCAACCTGTTGTGGAGCTTGCAAGACGCAAGCCAGAGCTCAACTGGTCCTGGCCAAGTGCTCCGTTCTCAGAGCGCCGATGGTTCACTCACCATCCGCTTCAACCCTAAGACCACTAGCAGCTACTATGCAGGCACTGGTTGGACAGCCATTGTGCAGCCCTTCCAAAACCACAACATGGAAGTTAGCGGTGTGACTGTTAACCAAACTAGCACCGATGTGCTCGCTCCAGGCGCCAGCAATGCCCAGCTCATCGACTTCGTAGTCGAGACCGAGGGCACTCTCAGCACCGCTACTATCAACAACGTCGCTCTCGACCTCAAGGGTAGCGAGGCAGCGGTTAACAAAGTGAGCGTATTCTACAACAACACCAACGACTTTGCTACTGCAGTAGAGTTTGGCAACGTTGAGAATCCTGCACAGAGCGAGGTTTCTGTCGCTGGCGAGCGTGAGCTCACCGAGGGCAAGAACTACTTCTGGGTGACCGTTGACGTGAAAGCCGACGCTGAGGCCGAGGCCCAAGTCGATGCCAAGCTCCTCTCAATCACCGATGCCGCCGGCACTGTCACCACTGTTGAGAATGGTGATCCCGAAGGCGCGCGCGTGGTTAAGTATATCTATCTGCTTGAGGAAGGCAACAACGTGATTGTTGTCAACAATCCTCTTATGTTCTACGACGATGGAGGACCCGACGGCAAGGTTAGTAAGGGCTTAACTGGCACCGTTACCTTCATCCCCGGCCGTGAGAACAGCGCCATTGAGCTCAATACTCAGGGCACATTCTCGATTGGTTCGGGCAATATGTATGTTTACAATGGTCAAGAGGTCAACGATGACAACTTGCTCAACAAGTACTCGACCACCACTGGTCCTGCCAATCTTGTGAGCAAGGCTGAGGATGGTTCTCTCACCGTTTACTATAAAGGCAACTCTACAGCTACAACCCTCGACGGATGGGCTATCGCAGTGACACTGCACGAGAAGACCCCATTTGTTATCGAGAGCGTTGAGGCTACCGCCACTAGCGAAGACGTGAACCGCAGCATGAGCGACGCGCTGATGCAGCAGCTCAAGGTCACCGTGAGCGGCGACAAGGAGCCTCTCACTATCAACAGCGTGAAGTTCACAAATGCTGGAACAACCAGCGTGAGCGACATCACTGCTGCTAAACTCTATTACACCAATCACACTGCCAACTTCAGCGACGCTAATCCAGTGGCATCGCTCACTACAGTTGCCAATGGCGAGAACGTGCTCACTCTCGACACTCCTATTGAAATCAGCGACAACGGTGACTACTATCTGTGGCTCACCTACGATGTGGCTGTCGATGCCGAAACTGGCAACAAACTCGATGCGCAAGTGCTTGAGGTTGCTCAAGGCGACAACGTGATTGAGGTAACTGGTGCCAACGCCGAGCGCCAGGTGGTTGCTGGTATCAAGGGCACCTACGTGATTGGCTCAAGTGCCGAGGCCGACTTCCCAACCTTTGCCGCCGCAACCGCTGCCATGGCCAATGGCGTGGAGGGCGCTGTACGTTTCGAGGTTGAGGACGGCAGCTATGCCGAGAACATCGTCATCAGCAAGGTGCGTGGCACCAGCGAGCAGAACACCGTTACCTTCGTGAGCAAGAGTGGTGACCGCAGCAAGGTGATTATCACCGGTGGCGGTTACAGTGCTCCAGCCTATGGCGAGCTCAAGAAGGGTATGGTATTTGTTGAGACCACTCCTTGGGTAAGCTTTGAGAGCATGAGCTTCATCCCACAGAGCCAGTCTTATCCTTACGCCATCCACATCTATAACCAGAGCCGCCACTTCACCCTCAAGGACTCTTACCTCAAGGCTGAGCTCGTGACCAGCGGTTACAGCGGCATGAACTTGTTCAAGACCGAAAATGTGGGCACTATGGAAGACAAGGGTGGCATGAACAACGACTACCTCACTATCGATGGCAATGAGTTCTACGGTGGTTACATCGCTATGGGCCTCACGGGCCCTGGTCCAGTGGCTGTTCCCGATGCTCTCGATTATGTAATTACCAATAACAAGATTTCGGAGCCTCGCAGCAAGGGTATCTACATCACCGACGTTGCTAATGCTCTTATCGAGAACAACAACATCAGCCAGAGTACATCTACCGCGACGGGCTACAACTCAATGGACATCTATCGCAACTCTGGTAGTATGATTGTTCGCAACAACGTGATAACCCACACCCACAACTACTATTCGCAGGGTATCTACATGCGTCAGGGTTGTGAGGGCCAAAGCGCTGAGAATCCTATCCTTGTTTATAACAATAGTATCGTTATCACCAACGCCTCAAGCAGTAGTGTTGCTGGCCTGCAAGTAACTGCCGACTCTAAGAACATCGCGTTCTACAACAACACCGTGCGCGTGAGCGGTAGCAACGGCTATGTTTACTACACTGCCGGCAGCGGCAACCGCTACACTGGCATGAAGCTGCAGAACAACTTGCTGCAAAACTTCACCACAAACGGCAAACTTGCCTACATCAACAGTGCCGACGATGCCAAGGCGTTGATGATGACCAATAACGCAGTTTATGCTGCATCGGGAACTCTCTTCGAGAACCATGCAGCAACTATCGATGACCTCAACGGCCTCGACAACAAGCAAGGCAACATTGCCGAGCAAGCCGAGTTTATGAGCGACATCGACAACCACCTGATCAGCGCTGGCAACCTTAACGCCGGTGTGCCTGTCGACTTCATCACAACCGATGCCGACGGCAAGCAGCGCAATGCCGAGACTCCAACCATTGGTGCCTACGAGTTTGCCGAGGTTGTAGTTGAAAAGCCCGAGATTGCCGAGGGGTATCCAACCGTTAACGACATTACCGAGACCACAGCAACCGTTAAGAGCAAGTGGACTGTGGGCGGCAAGCTATATTACATGGTTGAGACAGTTGGCGACGAGCCCTCTGGAGCCCCAATGCTCAAGAGCGTGACTGCCGATCAACTCAAGGAGACCGAGGGCGTTGACATTACCGCTGATACCGAGGTGAACACTAATCTCACCGACCTCACTCCAAACACCACTTACAAGGCTTACCTCATGGTAGTGAGCCCGCTGGGCGAGGAGAGCGACGTGGTTGAGACCGAGGAGTTCACCACTCTGCGTCACATCGAGCCATTGACTGCTACACTTAACAAGGTAGCTGCCACTATCAATGCTGGCGAGACCGCTACCATCACTCCTGTTGTGGCTGGCGGCGACGAGCCTTACACCTATGAGTGGCGTGACCAGATGAACGTGGTTGTGGGTAACGAGGCTACTCTCAATGTTGCTCCTGATTATTCTTATGGCTATCGTCTCACCGTGACCAGCGCCGACGGACAAACCGTAACCGCCAAGACTGGCGTGCGCGTGCTGGGCGAGGCAGTGACAGCATCGATGGACGACAACTACCTTAACGAGGAAAGCCACTGGGCTTATGACCCAACCACAGCATCGATGGTTGAGGACGGCTTCTACAGCGGTTCTTACTACTTTAACAACGGTGCAATGCCAAGCTACAACTACTGGTATGGATACTCACTGAGTAATGAGACTGCAACCAACTACACTGCACTCACCGATCAGTGGCATAGTGCTGTGGGCGAGGGACACAACGGCACGAGCAACTTCTCAATTGCCTTCCCCGAAGGTCAATTCATAGAGATTACCAACAGTGCTGACGGAGACAACCTGAAAGGTGTGTATGTGAGCAACAATGCTTATGCTTATAATGGCATGGCAGTAGGCGACGGCTTTGCAACCGCATTCTCTCAGGGTTCGTGGTTCAAGCTCACCGCAGTGGGATTTGATGCCGACGACGAGGAGACAGCTCGCACCGACTTCTATCTCGCCGACTATCGTAGCGAGAATGCTCTTGATCATTACATTCTCGACACTTGGCAGTGGATGGACCTCCGTCCTCTGGGCAAGGTTGCTAAGGTGCGCTTCCTGCTTGATGGCAGTGATAAGGGTCAGTATGGTTTGAATACTGCAGCCTACTTCGCTCTCGATGACTTCAACTGCGAGCGCGACCTTGTTGCCGAGGAGTCTCGCACCTACAAGGTGGGCAACTGGAGTCTCGACCTCGGTGAGTTCTTCACTCTTGACGAGGACGGCTCAACAGTGACCTATGTCCTTGAAGACCTGGGTGAGGTTACTCCTGACACTGGTGCTCCTGCTTTGCTCGACATCGAGAGCGAGGACATCGATATCGCAGTTGGTGCCGATGGCATGCTCAACATCGATGCCAAGGTCAATAACAGTGGTCGTGCGATGATTATTGGCGCTACCCAGAAGGGAAAGACCCAATATATGAAACTAACAATTAACGTTGACAATGCTACAGGCATCGAAGGCATTATTGTCGAGAACGGCAAGACTGTCGAGAGCCGCCAGTTTGTTAACGTGGCCGGACAGGTTAGTGACCGTCCATTCAGCGGCATGAACATCATCGTCACCCGCTACACCGACGGCACTTCTAGTTCAGTGAAAGCAATAATGAAATGATGCTTCCATTTTGGGATGAGGCTTGCAGGCCTCTCCAGATAATCTGAAAGTCTCAGATTACAATTATTTATATAGTAACACCCAGAAGCCACCTCGACGCGATGCCGAGGTGGCTTTGCTATATTTTTAAAATGGATTAAATCATTAGATTAATTGTGCATTGTGAATTACTTCATTTGCCCACGGGAATGTCGTAGCCCACGAGACGGAATGCCACTTTAAAAGGTGTGGCGCTCTTGCGAGGTTTAGGACCGGCGTAGTAGTAAAATAGCCGTTGCACGTCGAATGTCTTGACGGTTACAAGTCGAGTCTCTCGTGGTTTAAGGTCGACCTCAATAGTTGCAATGCGCTCATGCAGCATCTCGCCGTTCATCTGTGAGTAACGCATAAGCAATCTCACATGTGAGATGCGGTGATTAGTATTGTTGGTCACAAAGAACGACTCTCGCGAATCGCTGGCCTTTTTGCTATATCCTTTTAGGGTTACAGCATTAGGCTCCAGCTCGAGCAGCAGTGAGTCAGGAACCGAGGCGTCAGGTATCTGCTCTACAATCTGCGAGTTGTTCTTGAGTTGAGCTTGTGTGGTACGCGTACGACCCATGGCAACAACCACAATAACCATTAACAATGTCAGAAAAATAAGCCTTTTCATAATGTTCAATTTAGATGCAACTCACACTTAAAACTTATCAAAGGTATCTCACTTTATCAAATTTGTTGCCGTTGCCGTCGGCAGGGAAAATCTTTTTGAATCCCACAGGAAGAGTCTCTTGCTCAACATGAGGAATAATCGAAATGCCCTTGAACAGCGAGGGGAGAAATCGAGCAAAATTAGCTCTCAGTTTCACTTCCCAGTGTGGTGGGTCGAAGGTGAGCGACGTGGCTTCACTATTAAGTGTGGCGACACATTCTAGCGGACCGCACAGCGTTACCTTGTCGCGCTGGCTATAAAGCCACATGTGATATTTGCCCTCGACAGCGCTCGCTTCGATGTAGCCAATTACGGTGCCGGGTAGCAGTTCCAGGTCTTCGCTTGCTATGAGCAAAATTCGATATCCAATCTTGTGTGACGGTTCAGGGGCCCATCGCTCGATGGCAAGTGTCATATCCTCGTTAGGGTAGTACCAAATGCCCTCGAGTGGCTGCATGTCACTCTCGAGCAGACGTTGTCGAGCAACCTCCTCGTCGTAGTCGGGCAGTACCACTGATTGTTCAGGTAGGTCTGTTTTTGCCCAACCTGCAATGGCAACTAGTGTAAGCAGTATTATTGCTATTGTTTGTTTCATGCTAGCAAAGATAGTATTTCAAATGAAATCGGGCAAGAAATAATATAAATATTCGCACGCGCGAAAAAAAACTCTTGTAAAACGCTTGTGGATTAGAAAATTATGTGTACCTTTGCAGTCGCGTTTTCCGGGAACGAATCTGGAAAGCCTGTGATTATTAACTATTTTTATTAACTATTTAAATGAGCGAAGAATTAAAAAATTCTCCAATTTCACCAATTGAGGACTTCGATTGGGAGGCCTTTGAGCGTGGTGAAACTAAAAAAAATGAGTCTTATGAGGCTCTGGAAGCCGCCTACGACAAGTCGCTTGGCGCAATCAAGGACAAAGAAGTAACCGAAGGTACTGTTATCTCAATCAACAAGCGCGAGGTAGTGGTTAACATTGGCTACAAGTCTGACGGTATTATTCCATTTAACGAGTTCCGTTACAACCCCGACCTGAAGGTAGGCGACACCGTTGAGGTGTTTGTTGAGAATCAGGAGGACAACAAGGGCCAGCTGGTGCTTTCGCATAAGAAGGCTCGCACTGCTAAGAGTTGGGAGCGCGTTAATCAGGCGCTTGAAAACGATGAAATCATTAAGGGTTACATCAAGTGTCGCACTAAGGGCGGTATGATCGTTGATGTATTTGGCATCGAGGCTTTCTTGCCTGGCAGCCAAATCGACGTGAAGCCCATCCGCGACTACGACATGTTTGTCGACAAGACTATGGAGTTCAAGGTTGTGAAAATCAACCAGGAGTACAAGAACGTTGTTGTCTCTCACAAGGCACTCATCGAGGCCGAGCTTGAGCAGCAGCGCAAGGAAATCATTGCTAAGCTTGAGAAGGGTCAAGTACTTGAGGGTACTGTTAAGAACATCACCACCTACGGTGTATTCATCGACCTCGGCGGAGTGGATGGTCTTATCCACATCACCGACCTCTCTTGGGGCCGCGTAAGCAATCCTGCCGACATCGTAGAGCCCGACCAGAAGCTCAACGTTGTAATCCTCGATTTCGACGAGGAGAAGAAGCGCATTGCTTTGGGTCTGAAGCAACTTCAACCACATCCATGGGACAAGCTCGACGAGAACCTCAAGGTTGGCGACAAGGTTACCGGCAAGGTAGTTGTTATGACCGACTACGGAGCATTTGTTGAGATCGCTCCTGGCGTTGAGGGCCTTATCCACGTGAGTGAAATGAGCTGGTCGCAGCACCTGCGCAGCGCTCAGGACTTCCTTAAGGTTGGCGACGAGGTAGAGGCAGTTATCCTTACTCTCGACCGCGACGAGCGCAAGATGTCACTTGGTATCAAGCAGCTCAGAGAGAATCCTTGGGACAAGATTGAGGAGCGTTATCCTGTTGGTTCGAAGCACAATGCTAAGGTTCGCAACTTCACCAACTTTGGTGTATTTGTTGAGCTTGAGGAAGGCGTTGACGGTCTTATCCACATCAGCGACCTCAGCTGGACCAAGAAGATTAAGCACCCAAGTGAGTTCACTCAGATTGGTGCCGATATCGAGGTTGTTGTTCTTGAAATCGATAAGGACAACCGTCGCTTGAGCCTTGGTCACAAGCAGCTCGAGGACAATCCTTGGGACAACTTCGAGACAGTTTACACCGTGGGCAGCATCCACGAGGGTACTATCACCGAGCTCCTCGACAAGGGCGCTGTTATCAGCTTGCCTTACGGAGTTGAGGGCTTTGCTACTCCTAAGCACCTTGTTAAGGAAGACGGTACTCCTGCAAAGCAGGACGAGAAACTCCAGTTCAAGGTTATCGAGTTCAACAAGGATGCTAAGCGCATCATCTTGAGCCACAGCCGCATCTTTGAGGATGAGCAGAAGGCCGAGGCTCGTAAGGCTCGCAAGGCCGCAGGCAAGCAGCAGGCCGAGGAGCAGCCTGTAGCACAGTCGAGCAACATCGAGAAGACCACTCTGGGTGACATCGATGCTCTCGCCGAGCTCAAGCAGAAACTCGAGAAGGGTGAGTAATCACTACTGAGTAATCCCTTAAATTTTTAAGCGCCAAGTCTCTATGTTGAAGACTTGGCGCTTTCTTTGTCATGTAGGCTTGAGGCAATTATCCTAGTAGTCGCAATAACTGTGCATCGCTAGCATTAGGGAGAATGTGGCGCAGGTGGTTAATAATAAGTTCGCGCGACTGCTCGGGTGTGTGCTCACACAGGCATGCCTCTCGACCGAGCAATCGCTCGGGAGTAGTGAGTAGCGACCATCCCCAGCCATATTCTCGTCCGTGCTTATCGCGAGGGTAAACGAAATCTTCGGTTATAATGCGGCATTGCATTTGCAGACGTGTGACGTAGGAGTCGAAGCGGCTGCGCATCTTTGCTCCCGTGAAGCCGCACAGCGCACGTAGTTCACGCGTGATGAGGCTGCCGTGTTCCTGCAGGGTTAGCATGATTGTTTCCTCAATCGAACCGGGGGCAGGTTCAGCACTTTTGCTGCGACGCCAGTTGCACCAGTCGGGCCACCATTGCTTGCTCACAAAACCCGCTTTGCTGTTGAAGAACTTGCCATACACACAATTGCCTTCGGTGATGATAGGACCTTTCCACTTCCACAGTGGCCAGTCCCATC
Organism: uncultured Bacteroidales bacterium; assembly: GCA_902762385.1. GTDB lineage: Bacteria > Bacteroidota > Bacteroidia > Bacteroidales > Muribaculaceae > Sodaliphilus. Next base: position 97,606 of record CACWNQ010000005.1, read on the forward strand.
CGTCGGCAGTGACCACATAGCGGCATTCGTCATCGACCATCTCCTCGGCGCTGAATCCTGCTATGCCACCATCGAGCAAAGGCACAAATCCAAGCTCTTCGATTGCAGCCATCATCTCGTGGCAAGTGCTGATACTATTTTTCATTAAGCATTGTGTTGAGTTCTGTGTAAAGCCGGTGAAGTGGTAGTCCCATAACGTTGTAGAAACTTCCGTTTATGTTTCGCACTCCCATGCAACCTATCCATTCCTGAATGCCGTAGGCTCCGGCCTTGTCGAGAGGGTGATAGTTATTGACGTAGTAGTCGATGTCCTCATCGCTCAGTTCAGCAAATTCCACGTCTGAAATTGCGCTGAACGAGCGTGTAGTCTCTGCCGTGACAATAGTTACTCCAGTCACCACTTTGTGGGTTTTGCCCGAGAGCTCGCGTAGCATTCGGCGTGCGTCATCATTGTCGGCGGGTTTGCCCAGCACGTCGTCACCTAGAATCACCACTGTGTCGGCTGTGATGATGAGTTCGCCGGGAGCCATCTCGGCACGATAGGAATGAGCCTTCTTGCGCGATATATATTCAGCAATTTCCAGCACAGGGAGGTCGTGAGGGTAACTCTCATCGATTCCTTTGATAGTGCGCACCTCAAAGTTGATGCCTAAATCGGCAAGGAGCTCCTTGCGCCTAGGCGAGTTGCTCGCCAGCACCACATTATATTGTTTTAATAAATCAAGAAGCATATCGATAATTTATTGTTTGTTTTCTAGAAGACCTAGTTGTTCTAGTCTTTCTGGATTATGAATTGTGCATTTAAGAAGGCGTCAGCACCAATTGTGCATTATGAATTAAGCATTGTGCATTTAAATTTGGCGTTACCATCCAAATGCGTGCTCATCGTCCATCCACATGCCTTGAGCTGTGAGCACTTTCTCGATTACGTCGCGTGCCACTCCATGTCCTCCGTCCCATGGCGAGATGTAGTCGGCAACCTCCTTGACCTGCCATGCAGCGTCGGCTGGTGCCATACTCATTCCTGCTGCCTGCATAGTGTGGATGTCGGGGATGTCATCGCCAACAAATATAGCCTCGCTGGCATCAAGTCCATTCTCATCGAGCCAACGTTCAAAGATAGGCAACTTAAACTGAGCGCCCATATACACGTCCTGAACTCCCAGGTTGCGGTATCGCAGAGCCACTGCCTTTGAGCGTCCTCCGCTGATTATTGCTAGCCGGAGACCTTTTTTCACTGCCAATTGAATGGCATATCCGTCCTTCACGTTGAGCAATCGACAAGGCTCTCCGTCCTCACTCATTGGGATAGTGCAAGGCGACAACACGCCATCCACATCAAATGCTATTCCACGAATTTCTGTCAAGTCCATATTTCTATGATTATTTCAGGCAAAGATAAAGATTTATTTTATGATAGGCAAAAAAAGCGGCACCCACCTTATTAAGTGAGTGCCACATTTTTTGAGATTAATTTCTAGAGTGAATTACTTGATAACCTTGCCAGTAGTTGTACTTCCGTCACTATAGCGAGTAACCACGATGTTAACACCCTTGAATGGCTTGCTGCTGCGCATGCCGGCAATGTTGACATATTCAACACCAACCACTTGTGCTTCAGTGCCTACTCGGTTGATTGATGTTGGTAGTGGGCTGCTTGCCAGTAGGTCAAGGGGCTGAGTGCGAATTACGTCCGAAGCTTCCTGATCAGGTTTGAGCGATGGTACATCCTTAGATGTGTTTATTGGAGAACCATAGCTCTTGTCGTTGCGCTGAACAATGATATGGAACTCATATTGATTGTTGGGAGTTGCAAGAGCTGCAGCATCAAGTTCAGATGACTGATCCCCATAATCGTCGTTCAAGTCCCAACGGCCAATCTTTGCGGCACCGTCAAAAGGAGTGTTGTTGGGAGTAACCATAATTTGGTTATCGATATCCCACATAGCATACGTAATGATGGCATACTCCTGAATCTTAGGATTCAAGAAATAGTAATAGGTGGTGGTGCCATCTTTGGTAACAGCAGGGCCAGTGTCGCCATCTCTAAGCGTAAGGTTATTCTCAATGAAGTTGGAAGTGACATAGGTGTTGGGGATATAGCTAGCTTCGCCATCGGCAGTGGGCTGAGCGGTAAGCTTAATAGTGTAGTTCACGTCATCGGTATATACACCAGTCACGCTCTTGGCAGTGATATAATGATTCATTAATGCAAGAGCCATTGCTTGAGCCTCCGACTGAGTTCCCAGGCCAGAGAAGTCGAGCTCTACCCAGTTGCTCTGATCCCAGTCGCCAATGCGAATATTATCAAAACGGTGACCTTCAGGCTTAAGGGTTTTTGCCAAGTAGTCAATTTGGCCTTCGATAGGCTCGGTCTTCACAATCGAGATGTCGCCAATGTCTTTACACCACAGGCTAGTGCCTTGTGCATAAACACCCTGCAGTTGGTCGCTAACTGTGTAGGTCTTGTCCTTATCGCCGTTCTTCTCAATCCAGCGCAGAGGTGTGTCAATAACCTTGTAGTAGCCAGTGTTGCTTGCAACAATCCAACCAATATAGTTCCAACCCTCAAGTTTAGTCACAGTCTCGCCCTCATTCACCACGTTGAGTGTGGTAATCTGAGTGGTACTTGCACCTGCGCTCTCGGTTTGTACTGCTTGTGCAGTACCATCAATTGATGGGGTGGCCTTATACATGAAATTAGCGTCAGCCTCGTCAGGATTGATAGCCTTAATCTTGTTGTAAAGATCACCCTGAAGTGATACCAACTGATGCTGAGGAACCTCAACAGCACTTGCTGCATCAGCACCACCAGCGGGATCAAAGGTGAGAGTAATGGGAGTCTTAACTACAGCTAGGTGATTAAGCTGCAGGAAGCCTTTGTCTTGACTTGCCTGAGTACCCACCTTGATGCGATAAATACCAGCCTTAATCTTGAAGTGGTTGTTTTGCTTGTCATTATCGTAGGTCAAACCATAGTCATACTGCTCGGTCATTTCATAATCGTTGTCATAAGGAACGCCACGCCATCCATGATTATTGATGTTGTCCCAGTTGTCATTAAGGTCAATTCTCCAAGTAACGCTGAATTCACCATAGGCATATCCATCAGGGTCACCATAGTTTCCGTTACCTTTGTAATAAACATCGATGTAGTACTCGTCGGTCACGTCATCGTAGTTGAAACGAGGACCATAAGAGTGCCATGCACTACCGTTGTCAGTACCTAACAGATAAAGCGGTGTCTTTGAATCATCATAGAAGTAAGCAGTGATTGTCACATCATCATCGGGCATGGTGAAATTGTAGTTGCCAAGCTGATTAGCATGGATTGTGATTTCTTCGCCGTCACCAATCTTATAAGTTACATATGACAACTCATAATAGCCGCTGTTCTCATTTGCGATATCTTTGAGGTTTGCCATAACATTGAAAACAATATTTTGTCCCTCAAATGACTTCACTTGATTCTCTTGAACCACATAGCCCTCAGTCAGGAAGATATTACCATAGAATGACTTAGGCTTAACATAGGTGTAAATATTATGATACTCAACTTCGGCAAACTCGGCAATTATGTGTACATCACTTGCTGGCATTACATAGGTGTAAAGAGTTCCGTTGGTTGTTATGGTAACATTTTCAGGCTCAATTGTAGAAGAACCAGCTTGAATAGTGACATTTGAAATCTTGTAACCTTCGGCAGGATTAACAAGGAATGAAACGGTTTCATATTGCTGCGAGGTGCCTGAGGTAGCAGATGCATCGTTAACGATAACACCGTCATGCAGTGAGATGCAACCTTTTGAGGCATCAGGCAAAACTTCGGTTGTTACATTATAGTTCTGTGCTGGAGTATAGAGACGAATGGTTTGATTAGTAGCACTAGAATAGTTTATTTCCAAATCTCTGAAATAATTATTCGTTTTGTTGTATGCAACGCGATATTGAGTATCTGTAGGGCGAGGATAGTTAACTGACGACATTTTTCTGTATCTAATACTTGCATTATATCCATCAGATTGATTGCCAATCTCAATCTTGGCATAAGACCATTCTTCATCAATACTTGAAACGCCATACAAGTCTGGACCGATATTGCCACTGGGACTTGAATTAGTACTACTGGTGATTCGCAAATAATTGCCACCTGCATTGAGCAACCAAGGGCGGTCATTGTTGATTGGACCGCTTGGGTTGGAAATTGGCAAAGAGTGTTTCTCAAATTTGATGATTTGTGCTTCACCATCGGTTTTTATCTTTGCATACTGGTCATACTCGCCAGAATCATCAACATGGCCTGAGATAAACTCTACTGGTGAGCCTGTATGCACTTGCTCAGCCACTTTGCCTTCTGTGGTGTTGACACTTAATGCCTTGGCATTTTGCCAATTAACAATCAGATAATTATGATTGTTTTTAACTTGATCAATATTTGTTACTAGGTCATAGATATCACCATCTTCTTTTTCGATTACAATATCAATTGAAGAGAAACGGACTGGCTTGCCCAAACTACCAAAAATAAGTGAGTTGCCAGCTGGCCATCCGTTAGGAAATTTTGTATGAGTTCTTGTCTCGGTAGTATTGCCATTTGTTGTACGGAAATTCGAAGTCCATGTACCATTGAAATCTGAAGTCCACGTTCCGTCGTAACCACTTGCAGTGAACTTACCAGGAGTTACCGCAGTAGTGGTATTTGAACCTACGGGCTTGTAATTCACTGTCATTACATTCATGGTAGTTGGTCCCCAGTAGAACACATCAAGGTTGCTTGATGTAAAGTCGTCAAGACAATGGAAAATGATTTTCTTGATGGCAAAGTTTGCCGACTTGAAAGTCACTGTGTTCATGTGGCGGAGTACCAAGAAATTGGAATTGTTCATGCCACCCGACATGGTCATTGTCACACCACCCTTTGAAGCATAATAGACACCTTCGGCGCTATTAAACTGCCCATCTTTACGGGAGATGGTGATCGTCTGCTCTCCCGCCCATGCTGGCACAGCAAGGGCTAGGAGCATTAGAATAGTTAGTAATTTTTTCATTTTTGTTTGATTAAATATTTATACTAAATGTGATATTTTCCGTAATTGGGTGCAAAGATAGTAAAAATAACACATTTATGCAATAATAGTGCAAAAATATCCCTCGATTACTTTGTTCTATCCATTATGCTATGTGAGAGCAGTTTATAAATTTTTCGCTTGTCGCCATGTAGCGATTTAAGGTGTTTTTCAATAATTGTCATATCGCCACGCGCCGCAGGGCCCGTTTGTGATTCTTGTGGCGTCATATTGTCGAGTTTAGCTATGGTAGTTTTGATTAGTGGTAGCATGGCGTCAAATGGCAGCCCTGCCTCGTCGAGTACCTCGCTTGAGAGTGTGAACATGTGGTTGGCGAAGTTGCAGGCAAACACTGCAGCGATGTGCAGTTTTTCGCGTTCGGCACTAGCAGCCTCATGCACATTCTTGGTCATCAGCGATGCAATCGCCTTGATTTCTTTACAGGTCTCGCTGTCGCATCCCTCGATGAAGATGTGCACCTCGCTCATATTGGCAGGATGGCTCTTTGAGAACGACTGCATAGGATAGAGCACTCCGTAGCGAGAGCGCTTATTTTGAAACACATCGATGGGAGTTGACCCCGATGTGTGAAGCCATAGGGCACCGTTGTCGGGCACTGCATCCACCACACTAGTGATGGCATCGTCCTTGACCGAAACTATGTAAACATCAGCATCAAGAGCAAGATTCTTCAGGTCACCGATGGCTTCGCATCCCACATGCTGGGCAAGTGCTTTAGCGTTGGTGAGAGTGCGACTGTAGATTTGCACCAATTCGCATTTGTCCTTGAGGGTCAAGGCGATGCTTGTCGCCACATTGCCCGAACCTATAATTACTACACGTCTTTTCATGGTTGTTCTTCCTCCTTCCAATTACCTATGTGAACCTTTTCCCACTGGAGCTGGTCAAGTCGCGCCTGAGGACGTGGCGCATCCTTGTGGCCAATGGCGATAATGCTCACCACATGCTCGGCACCGTCCATGTCGAGCAAGTCTTTCACCCACTCGCTTGAAGTGTTCTCATTATCATGCATGCGGTTGCGCACCTGAACCCAGCATGTGCCCAATCCTAGCGACTCGGCTTGCAACTGAATGTAACTCGAAGCGATTGCAGCATCCTCGACCCACACATCACTCACACTGGGATTGGCGCTCACCACTATGGCAAGGGCGCATCCAGCTAACAAGTCGGCCCCGTGAGGCTTGCATTGCGCGAGTTTTTTGAGCAGTTCTTTGTCGTCAACAAGCGTGAACTGGCAAGGACGGCGGTTCATACTCGTTGGTGCTAGCAATCCTGCCTCAACAATGGCTTTCACTTGATTAGGGTCAATCTGCTCGTCGGTAAATTTCCGGCAGCTGCGTCGCTTCAAGAATATGGTTTGCTGGTAGTTCATAATATCAGGTTTTGTCAAAGAATGCTATTTAATCTCTAGAATGGTGCCCTCGATACCACATGTGCCACCATAATTATTAATACAATACGTTTTATTGAGTCAGTTCCTGGTTTATCTGCTCAATGTAGCTAAGTATCTCGTCGCGACCTCGGCCGTCCTCGCTCGATGTTTCAAATACTGGTGGCAATTCTTCCCACGTTTGCTGCAGGTGTCGCTTGTAGGCGGCAATGGCTTGAGCGCCTGCCACTTTTCCCAGCTTGTCGAGCTTTGTGAATACAATACTGAATGGAACTCCGTTCTCGCCCAGCCATTCCATGAATTCCACGTCAATCTGTTGAGGCTTGTGGCGACTATCGATGAGTACAAATAGGTTAGTCATCTGCTCACGCTCGAGCACATAGTCTTCTATTATCTTCTTGAGTTTCTCGCGTGCGTCCTTGCTGCGTTGAGCATAGCCGTAACCTGGAAGGTCAACGATATACCACTCGTCGTTTATGATGAAATGGTTGATGAGCAATGTCTTGCCAGGTGTCGACGATGTCTTGGCAAGACCCTTGTGATTGGTTAGCATGTTAATGAGCGATGACTTGCCCACGTTAGAACGCCCTATGAAGGCATATTCAGGTTTGTTGCCTGTTGGACACTTTTTGTAGTCGGTATTGCTAATCTCAAATTTTGCAGTCTTTATCTTCATGGTCACAATAATTTTTTTACAAAGATAATTAAAAAATAGCAATTTGGCGCTATGCTAGCAAAATAGTTTGTATCTTTGCCCTCTAAGTTCTACATTACTAATTGCAACTTTTCATTAACAATTACATATGATTTCATTTACTTGCGACTATATCGAGGGAGCGCATCCTGCGATTTTGAACCGACTGATTGAGACCAATATGACCCAAGTTGAGGGTTATGGTGAAGACCCATTCTGCGAGAACGCACGCACTAGGATTCGTCAGGCAACTGGTTGTCCTGATGCCGACGTGTTCTTCCTGGTGGGTGGCACGCAGACCAACAGTACTGTAATCGATGCCATGCTTCGACGTTACGAGGGCGTTGTTGCTGTTGAGACTGGCCACATCGCAGTGCACGAGAGTGGGGCAGTGGAATTCAGCGGCCACAAAGTGATTACCTTGCCCAATCATATTGGCAAGATGTATCCAGCCGAGTTACGTCAATATTTGGAGCATTTCCATGGCGATCCCACTTGGCCTCACATGGTGTATCCAGGCATGGTCTACATCTCGTTCCCTACTGAGTATGGCACCATTTATAGTCTCGATGAGTTGAAGGCTATTAAGGCAATATGCGAGGAGTATGAGATTCCATTGTTTATCGATGGTGCACGCCTAGGCTACGGACTTGCTAGTCCTGCAGCCGATGTCGACCTTAAGACTCTTGCCAGCCTATGCGACGTGTTCTACATAGGTGGCACCAAGGTTGGTGCTCTGTGTGGCGAGGCAGTGGTGTTTCCACGTGGCAACGCCCCACGCCAGTTCTTCACCATCGTCAAGCAGCATGGAGCATTACTTGCCAAGGGTAGATTGCTGGGCATCCAGTTCGACACATTGTTCACCAACAATCTCTACTTCAATATTGCTCAGCATGCCATCGACATGGCTATGGAACTGAAGCGTATGTTTGAAAGCAAAGGCATCGAGTTCTATATCGACTCACCAACGAACCAGCAGTTCCCAATCCTAACGCAGGAGCAGATGGATGCCATGGAGGGCCAGATAGCATTTGAGGTGTGGGACCGTCTTCCCGATGGCCGCTTTATAACACGTTTTGCAACAAGCTGGGCAACTCCCATCGAGCACATCGACGTGCTAGCCCGCTTTTTCTGATTTTTATTTATAGCATTGAGCCGAATAATAAGGCGTGCCGGTAAAATTACTGGCACGCCTCGTTTGTTGATATGTGGATGTGATTATTTCTCGGCAACAATCTTGCAGATTTCAACCACGGTCATCATGGCTTTCTCCATGGCTTGGATAGAAACATACTCGTAACGGCCGTGCATGTTCATGCCGCCGGCAAAGATGTTTGGGCAAGGCAGGTTCTTGAACGAGAGCTGGGCGCCGTCGGTTCCACCACGGATGGGCTGCACTTTGGGCTTAACGCCAGCGCGCTCCATCGCCTGCTCGGCAGTCTCGATGATGTGCATCACAGGCTCAATCTTCTCGCGCATGTTGTAATATTGGTCCTTGAGTTCAACAGTTGCAATGTCGCCATAGGTGCCGTTGATGAAGGCAACAATGCGCTCCACCTCTTTCTTGCGTGCCTCAAAGCGCTCACGGTCATGGTCGCGAATGATGTAGGTGAGCTTGCACTCCTCAACGGTACCCTCGATGCCTACAATGTGGTAGAATCCTTCATATTTCTCGGTGGTTGCAGGAGTTTGACTCTCGGGAAGAAGTGACATGAGCTTGTTGCCTACGAGGATTGCATTAATCATCTTGTTCTTTGCCATTCCTGGGTGTACATTTAATCCCTTGATGGTAATTTTTGCGCTTGCTGCGTTGAAGTTTTCAAATTCCAGTTCGCCCTCGGCTCCACCGTCCATGGTGTAGGCCCACTGGCAGCCGAATTTCTCTACGTCAAACTTGTGTGCACCAAGTCCAATCTCCTCGTCGGGGTTGAAGCCAATGCGAATCTTTCCGTGCTTCACCTCGGGGTGCTGCTGGAACCACTCGATTGCGCTTACAATCTCGGCGATACCTGCCTTGTCGTCGGCGCCAAGTAGGGTAGTGCCGTCGGTCACAATCAGGTCTTGGCCAATGTGGTCGTCAAGTTCTGGGAACTGAACTGGGTCGAGCACGATTCCCTGCGCCTCGTTGAGGTTGATGGGGCCACCAGCATATTTCTCCACGATGCGTGGTTTCACGTCACGGCCGCTCATGTCGGGAGCAGTATCCATGTGGGCAATGAATCCAATGGTGGGGATATCCTTGTCGGTGTTGGCAGGCAATGTGGCATAGAGATAGCCATTATCGTCGAGTTCCACTTCGCTTAATCCCATTTCCTCGAGGTCTTTCTTCAGCTCTTTGGCAAAGACCATTTGAGTGGGGGTTGATGGGGTAACGCCTGTGTTCTCGTCACTTGTGGTTTCAAACTTCACATACTTAATAAAACGTTCAATCAATGGTGTCATAATGTATAAAGTTAGAAAGTTATTTTCAATTTTATTTTTGCAAAAATACAATTTTTTCTCTAATAATGTTCACATTTTAGGAAAAATGTTGTGGCTATGTGGAGAGAAGGGTGAGATGGAGTATAATGAGGCTGATTTACGTTTATTATGAATTATTTTCGATTTTTTTGGTTTTTATTTAAAAAAAAATATTACTTTTGTGTGGTAATAATGCAATCTATAAAAATCACTAAGAAAACACACTCCTCTTTGTCGTTATGTTAACCCAGATTTACAACGGTCAAATTCTTACTCCATCGGGGTGGATTAACGGTGGCTCGCTGCTCTTTGACGACTCTCGCATTGTAGAGATTCGCAAGAACAGCCACATTGAGCCTCGTGCCGAGACTGCTATTAATGCTCTGGGTATGCATGTGGTGCCTGGTGGTATTGAATTGCATTGCCATGGTGGTGGTGGACACGACTTTATGGAGGGCACCGAAGAGGCCTTCCGCACAGCTGTGCTTGCCCATCGCAAGCATGGCACAACAGCGATGTTCCCCACCTTGTCGTCGGCATCGTTGCCAATGATTGAGGCTGCGGCTCAAACTTGCGACAATTTAATCGAGGACCCCTTTAGTGGTGTTATGGGGCTTCATCTTGAAGGTCCATACTTCAACCCTCAGAAGGCTGGTGCCCAGATGCCTGAACTTATTCGCTTGCCCGATCCTAATGAGTATGAGCATGTGGTCGAGGACTTCAACAGCATCAAGCGATGGGACTCGGCACCCGAGTTACCGGGAGTGATTGAGATGGGAAGATATCTTGCTGCTAAAGATGTGCTGCCTTCGATTGCTCACACTGCCGCCGAGTATGACCATGTGAAAGCCGCCTATGAGGTGGGTTACACCCATGCAACACATTTCTATAATGGCATGCCGGGTTTCCACAACGTGCGCGAGTTTAAGCACGCAGGCACTGTCGAGGCTGTTTACCTTATGGAGAACATGACCGTTGAGATGATTGCCGACGGCATACATGTGCCTCCCACACTGCTCAAGCTGGTTTACCACACTAAGGGAGTGGAGCGCACGGCAATGGTGACCGATGCACTTGCAGTGGCGGCCAGCGATAGCAACAAGGCATTCGACCCTCGTGTTATTATTGAGGATGGTGTGTGCAAACTTGCCGACCGTTCGGCTCTTGCTGGCAGTATTGCCACAATGGATCGCCTCATCGCAACTGCCGTGCACATGGCCGACATTCCACTACAGGATGCTTGCCGCATGGTGGCCGAGACGCCGGCGCGCATCATGGGTATCTACGACCGCAAGGGGTCGCTGCAACGAGGCAAGGATGCCGATATTATTATCCTTGACAATGATATTAAACTACATGCGGTTTACTGCATGGGTCAACGAGTCAATCTTGATGACAAAATCTAATACTCTATATGTGAAATTGCGATGAAAAAAATGGTAAAACAAAAAAAACTTTGAGGTAAGTATTGCACAGAATAAAAAAATCACTTACCTTTGCAGTCGCAATTGAAAAAACACGGTGGAATTAGCTCAGCTGGTTAGAGCGTCGGATTGTGGTTCCGAAGGTCGTGGGTTCGAACCCCATATTCCACCCCACATGCACAATCAGGCTCTTGAACATAACGGTTCAGGAGCCTAATTCTTTAGTATAAACATAGGTCAGGAAGCAAACGCCTCCTGACCATTCATACAATTCTTAATTATTTTCTAATTTTGATTACTTCACGGCAGTAAAAGAATACTAGTGTCTGAAGTGTCTTGCTCGCTTGTGGGGTGGCATGAAGTGCCTTCGAGGAGATGTGTGACGTTTGTGTGCCCTCATGTGCTTGTTGTTAGATTTTACATACTTGATGATGGCGTCGCGCCAAATCAGGTATCCAGGACCTAACAAGTGTAGACCGTCGTTAGTGAGGTCCTCGCGTAGTTTGCCGTTCTTGTCAACAAAGAGAGGGTAGAGGTTAATCCAAGTCACACCCTGTCGCTTGCACACTTCTTCCATGGCACGGTTGCCATCGATTACCACCTGTTCGCGGTCTTTTAGCAACTTCCACATCTGGACATCGGTGTTGAAAGGCAGCATGGATTGTAGATAAATCTCCGTCCTGGGGCAACGTTCCTTAATGAGAACTATGAGTTTCTCCATCACACGACCTATGCTATCGCCGTCCACTCCGTGCGAAACGTCGTTCACACCACTGAGAATAAAGATTTTGCGTGGCTGACCCTTGAGGATGGGTTCCATGCGTTCATATAGTCCCTGTATTATGTCGCCAATGATTCCACGGTTCTTCACGTTGGGGTTACCAAGCAGCTCGTTCCACTCGGCACCATCAGTAAGGCTGTTGCCTAGCATGATGATGTCGTGGCGATACACGGGCAGGTCATCGAAGTGCGTTGCCCGGCGCACATAGTACTTATCTTGATTGGCAGTGCGCGCAGGTGCTTGTGCATGCACGGCTGTAATTGCAGCTATGGCAGCGATTAACAACAATATGGTTCGTTTCATAATGATTGTGGTTAGAGGTTTTAACATTATTATTCGCCTGTTTCACGATAGGCATCACATGCAGCTTTGACACTGCCATGTAGGAGTAGCAGGCGCTTAGCCTCGCCGTAGCTTAGTCCGAGTTCTTCGACCACCATGCGGGTTCCACGGTCAACAAGCTTTTGGTTGGTGAGTTGCATGTTAACCATCTTGTTGCCTTTTACGCGCCCCATTTGAATCATCACGCTGGTCGATATCATGTTGCAGATGAGTTTCTGTCCAGTGCCACTTTTCATGCGACTACTACCTGTTACATATTCCGGGCCAACAATCATTTCAATGGGAATATCGGCAGCCTCGCTGATGGGAGCATCGGGGTTGCTAGTGATGGCAGCTGTGAGGCAGCCATGAGCACGGGCGTCGCGCAGGGCACCAATCACATAGGGAGTGGTGCCACTGGCAGCAATGCCTATAACGGTGTCGTTGGCCGTGATGTTGTGTTCCATCAGGTCTTTCCATCCTTGGGCCTCATCGTCTTCGGCATTTTCCACGGCATTTCGCAAGGCAAAGTCACCACCAGCAATCAGACCAATAATCCATCCCGGATCCATGCCGAAAGTGGGTGGAATCTCGCTCGCGTCGAGCACTCCAAGTCGGCCGCTAGTGCCTGCTCCCATGTAGAAAATGCGTCCACCTCGCTTCATCCTCTTCACAATCTCAGTGACGAGTTTCTCGATTTGTGGAATGGCCTTCTGCACTGCATCGGCAACCTTGTGGTCTTCTTGGTTAATCTCGGTGAGCAGTTCGTGTACGCTCTTCTTCTCTAAATCATCGTAGAGAGAAGGCTGTTCGCTTATTTTAATAAAAGCCATAACTTAGATAGGTGTTAAGTTATAAGTTTTAAGTTTTTATGGTTTTTCTAGATGTATAAAAAGTTCTAGATTGTGCATTAAGCATTAGTAGAGTGATACTTGATGAGTCCTTCCATTGGTGCCTGGATGATGGTGCCAATGGTAATGCCAAGCTTGCTAGCAGCCTCGATGAGAACGTCCTTTTGGAGTAATGCTATCGATCCCACGAAGTTGCAAGGAAGTTCCTTGTAGTGAGGATAGTTGGCCACGTTGCGAACGAAGAAATCGGTGAAGGAGCGAAGCACGAGAGCATGAATTGATGGCTCGCTGATGTTACGCTCAATGAATGGGGCAAACTGTGCCAAGAATCGGTTGGCGGCAGGTTTGCGATACACACGTTCGATGATGGTGGTTCGGTCTAGGTTGTATTCCTTGAGGAACTTCTCGCACAAGTGCTCGGGAAGCTGCTTTTTGAGCACGTCGCCCACGAGCAACTTGCCAAGAACTGCGCCACTGCCTTCATCGCCTAGGATGTAGCCCAGGGGCGACACGTTGTCGACCACTTTCTCGCCATCGTAGTAGCAGCTGTTGCTACCTGTTCCTAGAATGCAAGCAATACCTGGCTCATGCTGGCACAATGCTCGTGCAGCAGCAAGCAGGTCGGTGTCGACCTCAATTTTGGTGACATGAGGCATGTTGCGCTTGAGGGCGTTGATAACCTGGTTCTTAATCTTGTCGCTAATGATGCCGGCGCCGTAGTAGTAAATCTCGGTGACCTCATAACCTTGCAAGTTGGGCATGAGTTCGGTCATGATGCACTCGGCCATCTCCTCCTCGGTCATGAGCAATGCGTTCATGCCAGTGGTGAAGATTTGAGCAACTTTCTTTTTTCCGTTAAGCAGACACCAGTCAATCTTGGTGGAGCCGCAATCAGCAATTAAAATCATAATGTAGTATTTTTAAATTTTGATATATATTTTTTTCTTGTAGAGGATGTAACCAAAGCACCATGTGATTAGAACAAAGGTGATGGCATAAAGGCATGAGGCTGCCTCGGGTGTTGTTGTAACGGCAGTCCAGCCGTCATATATGAGTGAGTGGAGGGTAATAGGGTCGCCAGCTGCATTAGTGCCAAAGCGCACTGCACCAAATGCTATTGCGAGCACTGTTCCCACAAGGTAACAGAATAACGGGTTGATGCCAAATGCCTGGAAGAAGCGGCACCAGCGGTTGTGACCCTTGATGTCGATGGCGTAGATTAGCATCGCTAGGATGCACGATGCCATGCCGCAAGTGATGAGCACATAGCTCGATGTCCAGGCCTTCTTGCTGCATGGAATACCATATTGCAACAGCCATCCAACGAGTAGCATGAGTGAACCCCACACAGCGATTTCTACAATGCGGTCTTGATTCTTGTGCACAGTGTTAATGCACTTGCCCATCATGAAACCAATTAGCACATGGGCAATGCATGGCAGTGTGCTGAGGACGCCTTCGGGATCGAGAGCAAGCTCTTGGCCGTAGGCGTGCTCATGATACATGTGGTTCTCGCCAAGCACAGCGCAGTCAACACGCGAGAGGATGTTCTCGAGCGAGAATTCATATCCGTTGCCAAATCCCAAAATGAAGGCATAGGCGACAAGAATTATTCCTATTATCCAGGGGATAAATTTGTTTTTAAAAAGCACGGCAGTCATTGACCCGAAGAAGTAGACTAGCGCAAGGCGTTGGAATACGCCCAAAATGCGCAAGTCACCAAACATCTTGGCAAAGAAGTGCGACTCGGGGTCATAAAGTCCTCTCAGCCACATGCCAAACCACTGCACTACCCATCCAATGAGGAAGAGGATAATAGTGCGTCGGCATATCTTGAACATAAGGCTGCCGCTGAGTTTGAAATTGAACTTGCGCAGCGAGAAGTACATCGACACTCCCATTACAAACATGAAGAATGGGAACACCAAATCGGTGGGAGTGAGGCCAATCCACTCGGCATGACCCAATGGAGCGTAAAGGTGGCTCCAACTGCCGGGGTTGTTGACCAAGAGCATGCCGGCTATTGTGATGCCTCGCAATATGTCGAGCGAGAGGAGTCGTTTTGAATCTTTTGCCATGTTTTTATATATATTTATCTAGTTATACTAGTTGTTTCTTTGTTGTCACTTCATCAATAAGATAGATGAGGGACTGATAGGGTATGCCGCTATGGGTTGTGAGTCCTATTTCGCAAGTGCGACTGTTGCTGAAGCCACGTTTTATTCCTGCCGCTTCGACCTGTGGACGCAGCTTGCGCAGGGCATAGGCGTTGAGTTCGGGATGAGTGAATCCCTTGTCGCCAGCAAAGCCGCAGCATCCCACCCCCTCGGGCACGAGCACATGGGTAGAGCATCGCTTGGCGAGGTCGAGTATCTTGCCATCAATCTTCATTAACTTCGACGAACAAGTGATATGAAGAGCGATGGGCTCATCGGTAGGTGTGAACTCAAGGTCTTGAGCAACATGGTCGTGAATGAATTCCATGAGTTCCAGTGGCTTAATCTCCTTCATGTGCTCACGCATGTGATGCAGGCAAGGGCTCTGGTCGCACATGATTGGCAACTTGCCGCCATTGCTTGCCTTGAGCAATGCTTTCTCGAGTTCGTCGGTCTTTTGCTGAGCAATATCGGGCATGCCCTTGCTGTTCCAAATCATGCCGCAGCACAGGTCACTCATGTTATTGGGATATATAACTTGCCATCCAGCTTTATTGAGGAATTCCACAACCTTGTCGACAAGGTCAACCTTAACGCCATGTTTGTCGCGACCAAGAGCCTGGTTGAGGCAGCTAGGGAAGTACACGACTTTCTTGTTGCTCAATGGTTGATCCAATGCCTTCATCTTGTGTGGCGTGGGGGTAGCAGGCGTCCATAATGGAGCACCTAAAGTGTGCATGGCTTTGCCTATCGCTTTCACGCCACCATCACCCAGTACCGATTGTGCTGCATTGGCGACATATAGCAAGGATTTCAACCCACCCTTTGTCGTTGCAAAATGGCGTGATACATAGCTGCCAATGCCGTGTGCCATTGTACCTTGGCTGTTGCGCTCAGCACGTAAGTCGTGGGTGAGCTCGCCCACATTAATGCCCATAGGGCACGAGGTGGAGCACAGCCCATCGGCGGCACAGGTGGCTTCGCCATAGTATCTATATTGTTTTTCTAGGCGTTTCAACCGTTCATGGTCTTCGCCTGTTTCTTTTAGTCGAGAAATCTCGCGCTGCACAATGATGCGCTGGCGCGACGAGAGCGTGAAGCCGCTGCTCACGCAATTTACCTCGCAGAACCCGCACTCGATGCACTTGTTCACGTTGTCGTTGGTCAAGGGCATGGGTTTGAGGTTCTTGATGAAGCACTCAGGATCGTCGTTGAAGATGACTCCAGGATTCAAAATTCCCTTGGGATCGAAGAGTTGCTTCACTTCGAGCATAACCTGATAGGCCTTCTCACCCCATTCCTTCTTGACGAAGGGTGCCATGTTGCGGCCGGTGCCATGCTCGGCCTTGAGCGAACCGTCGTATTTGTCGATAACCAGTTCCACCACAGCGCGCATCAGGTTATCGTAGCGCTTAATCTCCTCTTCGGTGTCGAATGACTGCGAGATGATGAAGTGGTAGTTGCCCTCGAGGGCATGGCCGTAGATGCAGCTGTCGTCGTAGCCGTAGTCGATGAGCATTTGTGCCAGATCGACGGTAGCGTCGGGCAAGTCCTCAATGTGGAATGCCACATCCTCGATAAGCACAGTTGTGCCGAGTGGGCGAGTGCCTCCCACACTTGGGAAGATACCAGAGCGTATTGCCCAATACTTACCGTAAACTTTGGGGTCGTCGGTGAAGACGGCAGGCACGTAGAGGTGGAACGGCTCGAGAATGGCCATAATTTCGTTGATGTTGCTTTGTAGCTCTTCTTTGGTGTCGGCAAAGGTTTGAATGAGGACTGCAGTGAGTCCTTCGCCAGTATTGTCGTCAACGCTAGCAAGTGATTTCTTGTCGAGAATCTCGGCGCAGTGCACAGGCCCTTTCTTCATCGCCACCACAGCCTCGCACGACTCGCGCATATCTTGGAAGTAGAGCATGGCGCTTGCACGGCAAGGGTAGAGGTGGCCAGTATTCATCGTGAATTCGCTGGCAAAGGCCAGAGTGCCCTCGCTACCCACGATGAGGTGGGTTATTATGTCGAATGGGTCGCTGTAGAGCACAAATGGCGAGATGTTGAGGCCAGTGACATTCTTGATGGAATACTTGCGGCGAATACGTTCAACAAGTGCATCATCGCCCATCACGCGGTCGCGAATCTCTTCAATGCGCCTGATGAAATCGGGGTGCGATAGTTTGAAAGCTTCGCGACTTGACTCGTCGCCAGTGTCGAGCACTGTGCCGTCGGCCAGGACGATGCGCATCGATAGCATCATGCGGTCGCTGTTGGCATGTGTGCCGCAGCTCATACCGCTGGCGTTATTGATGACGATGCCACCAACCATGGCCGAGTTCTTGCTGGCAGGGTCGGGGGTAAAGGCGCGGTTGTGGCGAGCAAGGATTTTGTCGACATCGCTACCCACAAGACCGGGTTGCAGCTTGATGTAGCTTGCATCGGGTGCAACCTCATAGTTCTCCCAGTTCTTGCCTGCAACGATGAGGATTGAATCGGTGTTGGTCTGTCCACTCAGACTTGTACCTGCTGCGCGGAAGGTCACCGGCAACTGCATCTCGTTGGCAATGGCAAGCAGCTGCGACACTTCTTGCTCATTCTTTGAGCGCACTACCACTTGTGGAATGTTGCGATAGAAGCCAGCATCGGTGCCCCAGGCCAGGCAGTGCAGGTCGTCGGTATAGATGCGGTCTTTAGGGATAAACTCCCCAATGCGCTTGAGATATGTCTTGTGGCAATCGTCCATTTTTTGCTAGATGTTCTAGAAGTTCTAGATTTTCTAGATTATTGATAGAGATAATATTTGCTTGATTTGGCTTTGAAGGCCTCAGTGTCTTTGTTAAAGTAGTCAACGATGTCCTCTACTTTGTAACGCTTGCAGAATTGCTCACGAATCTCCTTGGTGCCGCACACCTTGTCAAACATTGCGTAGCGCTTGGGATTCTGCTCAAAGAGTTCCTGATTAGGATACATCTCATGAATCACTTGCAGGAAGTAGAACTGTGTGAGCACAAGATTTGCCTTATCGAAGTCGGTTATATAAATCTGCACGCCATGCACCTCCTGCAACGACTTGTCGACAGCTACGCTAAGTGCGAAGAATGGTTTGTAATTGATGGGGCGGAAGTGCATTCCAGGCAGGTTCAATGCGTTCATTTTCTTTGCAAGAGCTTCAGCGTCAATCCATGATGCTGCAAAGCACTCAAATGGTAATGTATAACCAATGCCTGTATTGAAAATATAGAGTTCGCCCAGAATGCCACTCACGGGATAGAAGAATGCGTTTTCGGGAGCAGGTATCTGTGGAGAGGGCAATACCCAAGGCATGCCAGTGTCGCGGAACTTCATGTCGCGAGTCCAGCCCTCCATGGGTATGACTGTTAGTTTGCATTTCTTGCCAGTCTTCGACTCTTTACCTATTATGCCTTCCTCGTTGAGGTATTTTGCGAGTTCGCCAGGGGTCAAACCATAAAGGTAGGGGATGGCATATTTGCTCACAAAAGAGAAATAGCCAGGCTCTACCAGATTGCCTTCCACTTTATTTCCACCCAATGGGTTGGGGCGATCAAGGACCATAAACTCTTTATCATACTTGGCACACGCCTGCATGCACACACCCATTGTAGCATAGAACGTGTAGCTGCGGCAACCAATGTCCTGAATGTCATATATGAGCACGTCGATGCCTTTAAGCATATCGGCTGTGGGCTCGTGGGTCTTGCCAAAAAGTGAGTACATCTTCACGCCTGTTGCTGGGTCGATAGCATCGCTCACATCGTCACCGGCATGGGCATTACCACGCACGCCATGCTCGGGGCCAAAGAGAGCCACTAGTTTCACACCCTTAGCTTCATTAAGGATATCGACTGTTGATTTAAGGTTATTGTCGATACCGCTGGGATTGGTCACCAGTCCCACACGCTTGCCCTGTAGCTCCTTGAAGCCACCATCGCGCAGCACCTCAATACCAGGCTTCACTACTGCGCTAGCAGCCATTGCCACAATAGCCAGAGCAATTAATATAATGTGTCGTTTCATTGTCTCTTGTCTTAAAAATTTAAATTACTTAAGGCCGTAGTCAGGATCAATCTTGCGGTCGGCAAGGAATGTGACTATGATGGTGGCGATGCTGCACGCAAATGCCATCCAGAAGAATGCCGAGTAGCCCATAGATTCCTGTAAATAGCCTGCAAACATGCCAGGTATCATCATGCTTAGTGACATAAAGGCTGTACACAGGGCATAGTGCGATGTTTTGAACTCGCCTTCCGAGAAGAACATCATGTATAGCATGTAGGCAGTGAAGCCAAATCCATAACCAAACTGCTCAATCACAATACAAGTGCTAATGATAAAGAAGTTGGTTGGTTGTGCTATAGACAGGTACACAAAGGTCAGGCAAGGCAAGGTCATGCAGGCTGCCATGAGCCAGATGGCTTTCTTTAATCCTACCTTTGATGAGAAAATACCGCCAAGGATACCACCGGCAAGCAATGCAGCTACACCAATAGTGCCATAGGCAAGTCCCACGTCTTGAGTTGTCATCGACAATCCACCCTTGTCAATTGGGTCGAGCATGAATGGCTTGCACATCTTGAGCAGGAATGCTTCAGGTAGGCGATATAGAAGCATAAAGATGATTGCAATCCACACACCTGGTTTTTTGAAATAGGTCACGATGGTGCGTCCAAACTCCTTCAACACTTGTGAACTGTTGTTCTTTAATGAGCCTTCAAGTGAGGAACGGTCACTATCGGGACGTGGGATAAAGAAGAGGTGATAAACATAGAACAAACACAAAATAGCCGAAGCGATTCCCATAGTGATTTTCCATGCGGCGGGAATCGAAGTCTTTGTCTCAAGATAACCAGCAATCCATACTAGCACGCCATTTCCAAAGATGTTGGCAAGACGATAGAATGTGGAGCGAACACCCACAAATGCCGACTGGTTTTTCTGCGACAGCGCCAGCATGTAGAAACCATCAGCAGCTATATCGTGAGTTGCTGAGGCAAATGCTGTGATAATAAAGAAGATAAGCGTTACAGTAAACATGCTCATTGGCGTGTTTCCTGCTTTAATCATTTCTTCTCCCGGTGATGGCATGGTCACAGTTAGCAGTATGAGAGTTGCTGCCATAAGAGCCTGCATCATTACAATCCACCAGCGTTTCTTTTTGATAATGTCGACAAACGGGCTCCAGAGAGGCTTAATGACCCATGGTAGATAAATGAGACTTGTGAAGAGTGCCATTTGGCCATTGGGAACTCCCATTTTCTTGAATAATATTACTGATATCTCATTAACAAGAAAATATGGAATGCCTTCGATAAAGTATAGGGTTGAAACCCATGCCCAAGGGCTTTGTTTGAACTTTGTTAATGCGCTCATTGTTATGTGATTTTAGTTTTTTGCGGTTATTAGTATATACTTTTGATTTGTGCGTCGATGAAGTAGTGGAGCAGAATTTGCTGGTAGTCGTAGCCATTGGCGCCCATCACAGCTGCACCTATCTGGCAAAGTCCCACACCGTGGCCCCATCCTGCACCTCGCAAGATGAACTTCTCGGGGAACTCGCTGTTGCCCTCATCGATTTTCTCAACAATGAAAGCCGAACTGTAGAGGCATGATGGAGAAAGAGCATAACGAATAGAGAGCTCCTTGCCAATGGTCTTGGTCATCTTCTCGCCCACAATGCGCAATTTATATAGGCGTCCACTGGTGCCGCGTGCCACTGGCTCGAGGTCGATAATGCGACCGTAGTCGTCGCCGGTGCGCTCCTTAATGAGTTTGCTCAGCTCATCCTGGGTGTATTCCACACGCCAGCGATAGAAGTCGGTTGTCTCCTGGTCATAGTCATTGAGCACTTGCGATAGGATTTCCTTGTCGGTGGTGTTGCAGTGTGCATGTGGCGACGAGAGAATCCAGTCGGCAGCATTATCCTCGCGTGTGAGATCGGGGAAATTCATTTCATCATCATCGTCACGACGTGCAACGAGATAAGGGTGATGGTGGTCTTGCCAACAGTTCTCGAATTGCTCATACACTCCACCACACGACTTCGAGAAGCGAGCGTCGCACAACTCACCGCCATACATAAGCACCTGTCCCCATGTTGCCTCGATGGCATGACGCACTGCCTCGGTCGAGGCGCGTGTGATGCCTTGATAGCGCTGGCAGTGATCATCGGCGCACACGTCGAAGTTCACATGGTCGTCGCGGTCCCACCATTTTATTTCCTCATCGTCGCTGCTTGCCTCAAACTCCTGGTGCAATCCAGGATGAGCCGCTGTGGCGACATTGTCTTTATGGATTTGTGCCAACAGCCAGCTGCGAGATATCACGGCATGCGCTTTGAGTAGCTCGAGTGATGCTGTAGCGCTCATTTCGCTCGAAATCACGCTCAATAGGTATTCCTCAATTGATAGGATGTTGATGGTTGTGATTCGGTCGTTCTCGACAATAAGGTGAAGAGCGCCTCTAAAAGTCTGGTCTTCCTTGCGTTTCCAATGGAAACTCACACCTATTGTCACATTTTCGAGTGTGAACGAGTCGGTATCGACATTTGTTGGTTCAAACAACAGTTCGCTAAACTTGCGTCCATTCCATTCCACCATACCGTCGACACAGCGTGCCAGTTGGTTGCCTGTCACTTTCTCGCCGTTGACTAGGTAGTCGCTGTTGAGGATAAACTCAACTTGAGGCTCATTCATGATGCCTACTCTCACTTGGGGAACTTGTGCCATATTAAGTTATCTTTTTGAATAGTAATATTGTCTTAATTTCGTTGAAACATCCTCTATATCTTGTGGTGAAAGACACACATCCATGTAGATGAGTGTTATATCGTGAAGTGTGAGGTTGTTATAATCCTCTTCTCGTGCAATAGCCCAAAGACCACCCATTTCGGCCGAGGCAGGACTTAGTACAAACTGGTCCTCTCCACTACCATAACATGCCGGGCGATGCTTGCGACGTGGGAATACTGCTATGCACCATGCTCCACTCTTGTGCCAACACAAGATGTTGACCATTGGCTCGTCGTGCCCATTCTTCATTGGTAGCACATCAAGCAGAGAGTTGAACCATTGTTCTCCTAAATTGATGTTAAGGGTCTCAATGTAGAACACTGGTCGGCCCAAGTCGGTTATGATGCCAAAAATACCTTGGTTGTTAGCATCAAATAAAGCGGTATTTGCGGTAAAAAGTTCATCGCAAATGGGTAACTCATCGATGCTGCCAGCCTGGAAATGCATGTGGCCGGGAGCCGAGGCACCACAGCGTGGACCATTATAGAAAACCACATAATCTGGCAGGTCTTTGGCAAGGCGCATCATGTCGGCAATGCGACCATCAATGCGCTGTGGCAAGTGCTCAAGGGCCGAGATTGTTAGGTGCCGTGAGAAGATGGGGTAGGGGTTGATCTGAATTTTATATAGGTCGTTCCACACCACTGTCTCTTGTTTGGTAGGCTGATTCTCGTTGCACAAGAAACAAGGTTTTGCTTCGAGCGATGCCTTGTCGAGGCTTGCTATAGCCGACCATAACCTCTCAGGGTTGTGCTGCAACACAATTGAAGAATCGCCAAGCTCCACAACGCGAGTGGTGACATGGGAGAGAAGGCCATAATTCTTAATTACAGCATCCCACTCAGCCAACTGGCGCTGCCAGAGATGGTCGATTTCTTCAATGTAGTTGCATATCATAGGCATAGACTTTATTTCTTGTTCATCGCAATGCGAGCCATGAGCTCCCAAGTGCGTATGCGGTCTTTGTAGATGTTATTGTTGTTCATCTTAACCACGTCGACGTTAGCATCGCTGTTATCGTCCCAACGGCGGCACATGTACACTGGCTCATACACACGTCCAATCTGGTAAGTGCGTGAGATATTCAATCCAAGTGCATAGTCTTCGCCATAGCTGGTGTTGGGCAGCATTACCTCACGAAGTACGGGAGTGTAAAAAGCGCGGGGAGCTCCCAAACCATTGATGCGTAGCGCGTTGTTACGGCCGTTCTCGGGAGTCCATTCCTTGTGATCGATTACGCCGGGAGGAATAGGATTGCAGTTGATGTCGGTCATCAGGTAGGTGCCTACTACCATTGCTACGTTCTGCTCATAGAAGGCATTTACCATGGTCTGCAGCGTGTTCTCGTCCTTGTACATGTCATCACTATCAAGTTGAACAACAAACTTACCAGCCTTTAAATGATGAGCGGCAAGGTTCCAGTAGCCACCGATGCCCATATCGTAATGGTCGGCGATGATGTGAATCAGTCGTGGGTCGGTATATTCGGCGATTGCCTCGCGGGTGCCGTCGGTCGAGAAGTTGTCAACTACCATGAGGTTGAACTTGAAGTTGGTCTTCTGCATGAGCACGCTGTCGATAGCATCGCGAATGGTGCGGATGCGATTGCGCACAGGAATCATCACAGTTGCTTCCACTTCAAACTTGTCGTGGTCAAACTCAATGTGCTTGAAGTTGGGAACTTCCTTGCCGTCAACCACCTTGGTGGGAGCCAAGTAACCGCCTATCTCTTTCAGGTGCTCGGTGCAAGCTGCCTCCATCTCAATTTGGCGACCACGGTTGCGTGGGTCTACATAGTCGAAAATCTTCTCACCACTCTTGCGAGTGTCAAGTTCAACATCGCTGTACAGGTATTCATTGATATGAGTGATAGTGGCAAATTGCGACAGTTTGAGACGAAGGTCGTAGAGACCGGCAAACTCATAAATCGACTTCATGGCAGCTGCTGCTTTCTTGAAACACTCGGTGCAGAACATAAGAACTGAACCAAAGTCGAAGTCGTCGCGCAGTGAGCCCATCTGGTAATCGATAACTGGAGCTTTGTCGGCGCCCTTGTCGGTGACATTGTAGTGGTCGGCATAGACCATTCCACTCTGTGTGTCGGCAAGAATCTTCACGAAACGCTCGATGGCATAGGGTGCAAATTTCAGCGTAACATACTTGGTGTAGAGCATTGTCACGCAAGCGTCGCTCTTCTCGGCAATTGCCTTGATTGTGGCAGTTGAGGTGAGGTTGTTTACCTTGAGCATTTCACAACCCTCGATGGTGCCTTGAGCCTCGTCGTTGGCAAGCAAGTAGATTTTGTTTACTAATGGGTTCGCCTTGAGCCCATCAACTGTAGCCAGTGCCTGCTCGGCGTTGGCAAAGGGAATAAAGCAATTAATCTTTGTCATGATTCTGATATATTTGTTATTATTATTTTTTCTCGAAGAAGTTTAGAACGCGCTCCATAAACTCGTTGCGCTCGTTCTCGTTCTTGATGGTTTCGAATGGGAATCCTAGAACTACTGTCTTGTAGCCGTTGCGGCTCGAGGCGATTCCTGCTGGAATGTTGTTTTCGTTGTAGCGCACGATTGTGGCACCCTTGCTGTCGCTTGCCTTAATGGCATCGGGCGATTCAACTGCATAGAAGTCGCTGTTGAGTGTGTCGTAGAAATGCAGGTTGCCCATGCCGTCGCTCATTTTGAGCACTGAAGGTACGCTGTAAACTTCGCCTCGCAGGGTTGCTCGACCGTCGACCCAAGTGTAACCCATCACGTTTTGGGCAAAATTCTTCTCGTTGCCAAGAGATTTTTCTTTGTCCCAGATGTCGCTACCCACATAGGCACCTGTCATCAGCACGTTGCCACCACCACGGGTGTAGGTGGTGAGTGCGTTCATAAGTCCTGTAGTGAATGCTTTGTAGCGTGAAGGTTTCGCGCCACGTCCAGTTGGAGTCTCTTTCTGCTTGCCCATTATCATGTCGACAGTGCAGTAGCTCGATAGGTCAACATCGCCTTTATCGACAGCCATTGCGCTAGTTGAAACAAACGAGTAACCAGCCTCCATTATTGCCTTTCCATGAATCGATGGGTAGTTGAAGGTGTTGCCGGCAATATTCTGGGTCTCGTAGTTGCTGCGGCAAGCGCCGAAACCTGGTGCATCGTCGTCGCGCCACTCAAGATTGCGACGGAATTCAAACTGTGCACCTAGATAGTTTATTTGTTCCATATAAGGAACACCATGATCCTTGCTGTCGTAGAAACCGGCCATTTCACCACTATCGAACCAATCGGGTGCGCTGATGCGTGTGAAATTGTTTACAACCATTACTGTGCCCTTGCTGTGCTTGGCAACGCCAAGTGAGAGTGTCTCGCTTGGGAAACTGCGGCCACCGTCGTTCATGGCTATAATCTTGTAACTGTGAATTTCGTTGTCAGTTACATAGGCCGAGTAGTGTGGTTCATTAACAACGTCAATCTCCTTGAATCCACCGTTTCCCACTTGTTCGAGCACGATGTATTTCTTGGCGTCGGCATTAGAGCACAAGGGGTCGGGGGTCGGCTCCCAGTTTAACATGTAGAGATTGTCGCTCAACTTGTTGATGGCAAACGCGCTTACTGGAAGCGGCTGGATTACGCACTCACGATGATCGCGTTTTGCGATGAACTTGGCTATACCCTTATAGATTGAGCGGCTAACGTCGAAACGGAATTGTGGGTCAAGTCCATATTTCATGTCGGCATAGTTCTGGTGCGACAGCAGCTCCATGAGCAGTGCTGGAACTTCGGGTACACGCGCCTCGTAGTAACTCTTGTCCCACATGCCACGACGGGTCCAGTTGGGTTCATACTTGGCTCGGATGTCATTCACTACTTCGGTCGATACTATGTTGGCAAACTGTCGTGAGAGCTCACGTGGAGTGCCGTTCTCATATTTTCCAAACTGTTTTCCGTTCTTAGTAGTACAATAGATGAGTAGAGTACCAATGATGTCATCGTTCTTTGTAGTGCCAGCATCGGTGTGCAGGCAGAACGAAACATCAACTGGAACCTTAAGACCAGGCTTGCCTGGCAGCACATCGCTTCCACCAGCCAGCCAGTTTACCCACTCACCGCGGCTGCGGTAATCGTCAACGTAGTCGTTGATGCCGTCGCTGGTTGAGTATACCTTGTGGGGGAATCCTGACCATTGCAAGAAGTAGCGAGCACCTAAATGGAACCATGGGTGGTCGCCATTGCCCAAATACTGATAGTCGATGCCTTCCTTGCCCAGATATTTGAGGTCGTCGTTCTTCTCGGCAATGGCGATGTTCTCAGGAGTGGGGAGTGCTACACGGCGCACGATGTTGCCCTTACCACCTCCCACCTTAATGGCGTCGGCAGTGATAACGGCTTTTGAGTCGCTGCTATGGTTGCTCAAGCTCACTACAGCCTTATTCATGCCCTTTGCAAGCTGGAATGAACCCAGATAAACCCACACGCCGCCAGCCATCGCTTGGTCGACGACAAACTGCTGGGTTCCGCCCAGCGAGTTGACAGTGTAGGTTGCATCGTGTGCGCTATTTGGTAGCGACTTGTAGCTCACATATATGGCAAATGTGCCTGCCTCGGGCATATCCACATCCCATGTGGCATGAGCCAGTTTGTTTATGTCGCTTTCAGCTTCTACCATGCGGTAGCTACCTTCCTCAAATGGATTCTCGAAATCTTTATATTCGCTTCGGTTATAGGCAAAACCTTTGCCCTCGCCATTTTTCCATTTTTTCTTGCCGTTGTTCTCGTGGTAGCCTTTTTGTGCATGACCACCGTCGTGGTCGACCACTACGCCAAAATTGTGGGTGTCGCGCTCGCGGGCGTCCCATACATAGGCTCCGGCATTCTCGAGCATAGGCATGATAAAGGGTATCATGTAACTGTGGGTGTACATGTCCTCAACGGTGTGGAACAATCGTGCACGTTGCCATTCCCATCTGTTGAGATAAGGTTCGAAATACCATCCGTGGCTAGGCCACACTGCCACAATGTTGCCGTCAAGGCCTTTACTGTAATGGCGGTTCTCGTCGAGAGGAGTAATGAATGCATTGTGCTTGCGCTGATAGCTGGTCTCGAAATCAGAGAAGTAGTTCTCGATACTATTGCTGGCTATCGTGATATATACGTTATTGCTCTGGTATTGCTCGCCAAGCGTTGATTTTATATCATCCTTGAGCTGATTAATGCTCTCGCGGGTGAAAGGCACGTCGCCAAAGTTTTCACTCAAGTCGACCTTTATGCTGTCGTCAACCACGTCGATGGCATTGGCCTTAGGAGTGCCTATGCCCATGTGCTCGGGCACTAATGCCTGCACAAGTTTCTGAATTTTTGCGGAAGTCGAATCATTGATTTCTGTCGCCTGAGCGCCAAATGTGGCAATCAATGCCGCAAGGCAGGCCAAGAGTGATGTCTTTTTCATTATTATCATGCTATAGATTTGATTTTAAACTTAAGTTTACAAATGTACAACAAACATTCCGAATAAAAAACAAAAAAAGTGTTCATTTTTCATAAAAGCATTTTATTTATATATTGTAAACAAAAATTTTAATAAATTCACAATAAAAGGATGGGTAAAAAGAGGCCTCCATCACAAAATATGACAGAGGTCGATTATAAATTTGTCGTTTTATTAACTTCTTTATGAGTGGCTTTACTGCATGCCTTTCAGTGCAATAGAGTGGTAGGCCACAAGTCCTGGCATCGAGTCGCTCACAATTTTCTTTACGTTCATGTTGTAGCTGTAGGCAACTTGAAGCAGTATCTCGCTATAGCGAGTAGCAACTGAACCAACAAAGCACACGGGGTAGTCCTTGTACTCATACTGGCACAGGTTGCGGTCAAAGAATCGCTTTATCTCGTTGGTTACTAGATTGCGTGCATACTCGTTATCGAGGTGCTCGGCAAGGAAGAATGAGTAGTTGTGCAGATTGTTGTTGGCGTGAGGGTTGTTGTATACCGAGTCCATAATGTCGGCCTTGGTGATCTTATTCACGGCATAGAACTCCTCGATGAGATCGCGAGGAGCTAAATCCTTAAGAACATCACTCAAGAAGATGCGGCCCATCGACGAGCCACTGCCTTCGTCACCAAGAATAAAACCACCTGGCGACACGCTCTTGGTGATTCGTTCGCCGTCGTAAAAGCATGAGTTGGAACCAGTTCCTAGAATACATGCTAGGCCGGCGTCATGCTGAAGCAGTCCGTGAGCTGCGCCCACGAGGTCGCTCTCAACTGTTACCGGAGTCTTGAACTGGGCAACCAGCGAGAGTTCTACAATTTTTTTGCGCTCGGCAGTTGAACAGCCTGCGCCATAAAATAAAATTCGGTCCCAACGACGCTTGAAGAAGTCGCGGGGAAGTTCTAGCCTGATTATGTGGCTAATTTCGCGGCGGGTTTGAAAATATGGGTTGATACCCGAGATAATAGCGTGAGCCACAACATTGTTGCCGTCAATTAAACTCCACTCGGAGTGAGTTGACGTGCTCTCGGCGATTACTTTGGCAAATTGACTTGCACTCATTTATTACTCAGTTAAATAGTATTTATAATTGAGTGGAGGAGAATATTCGACTGCAAAATTATAAAATGTTTTTATAATAAATATAAATTTATGCAAAGTTTAACACAAAAATACCTATGTTAACCAAATAGAAGCGAGATTGTTAACTAATTTAACAATCTCGCTTCTAGATATTTCTTTGGTATTTAGCTAATTACCAATGGTCTATGACTATATCAATGTTTTACTGCCACATGATGTGATGACACTTCGTTGGTGGTATAGACCTTAAGAATATAATGGCCGTCGCGCATGCTGCCCACGTTCATGTAATTGCCGCCATTGCGTGCCACAAGGTTGCCACTCATGTCATAGAGTTCCACACCCTGGATATAGCCTTTGGCACTTGCCATGATGTAGTCGCTCGATGGCACTGGACCCACCTTCACGCTGCTGTTGGGTTTGGTCTCGGGAGCAGGGGCTGGCATCTCGTTCTCTGTGCCCAGTAGGATGTTGTAGATGGCAGTGATGTCGACGCTTGAAATGTGGCCGTCGCCGTCAACGTCTCCATTAATTATATCGCTTTCATCGCCGTTGAGCAGATAATTGTAGAGCGCAGTTACATCAACACTGCTCACGTGTCCGTCGCCGTTCACGTCGCCATATACACTTGACTTCTGGCTCTTGAGCAGATTGTCGAGCTTGATGGTAGCATTGGAAATCTTGATGGGGGATTCAGGTTCGTTACCTATAAATATTGACTCAATCTTATAGGTCTTGTTAGGATTGAGGTTTCCTACTTCGCCTGTTAAATATCGCACTTTGCCTGTTATATAGCGCCATCCGTGGAAGTCAATTTTGCCAAAGTCGAAGATTGGGTGATCGTACACCCATGAGGGGGTTGACTTAGGACTGCTGTTATCTGTGCTACTGAGATAGATCATCACGTCCACATAACTCATGTCGCCAAAGATGTGCAACGAGAGTTCTTCGTTACCGGCTATTGTGGCTTCGGATATGGCAGTGCTGGTAAATTCGTATTGACCACCCAGGGCATTATCACGGGTTGCAATAGCTTGTACCACCTTATCAAACGGAGGCCAACATGGATATTTGATCTGCAGCGACTTGCTGCCAAAGAGGCGATCGGTGGAGTTGCTAAGAACTGTGCCCTCTTGACCATTGCCCGTAGCTGCCACCATTGAGAACGTGCTAGCATCCTCAAATCCTTCGATAACTGTTGCGTCGGGTTTCTCCTCGCCAGCGTCAACAGCTGTGAATTTGTGCACGATTGTTTCGGGTAGGTGGATGCCAGCGGTATCGTCCATCTCCTTGGCAATGGTGAGGGTGTACTCTTCGCCAGGGGTCATGGTGCTGGCAACAGGTATACGTATGTATCCAAATGGGTCACCTGCCTTGCCAGTTTTAGTGTTACGGCGGTTGTAGGTGAGGGCGTTGCCGTCTTTGTCGGTGAGGACAATCTTGTCATAATAGTAGCTGTTGTTGAGCATTGAGTCGGTTCGCAGCTCAATGGTTGCGTTCTTGTAGTGCACCTTATCGCCTTGGTGTGGGAATATGTCAATCACTTCTAGGTACTTGCGATAGGTGGTCTTGAATTGTAAGGTGAATGGTTCTTGCATCTTCATGCCGCCACCATGCTCGGCATTGGTATCAAGGGTGACTGTGTAGAGGGTGTTTACGTCGTAAGCGTCGGTAGGCTCAAACACCATGCGGTAGTTGCTGTCCTCCCAGCGGAAGTTGCCTTCTACGGCAGGCTCTATGTGGAACGCTGCCTCGGTGGCCTCGGTGTTCATGTCCCAATTGAACTCAAACACAACGGGGGTGTTGGCTTTGAGAGGTGCATCGCCTTCGCTCCACACTGGCGAGTAGTTGATGACTTCGGGTGGAGTCTCGCGAATGCGTGCTAGGTCGAAGTTGCAGTAGGTTGAGTGATTGGCCTGGATGGTTACTACTTTTGTCTGGCTATAGTAATGTTCTTGCTCGACCTTAATTTTATAAGAGCCAGGGTTGAGCATTTTGAAGGCATAGATGCCGTTGTAGAGGTCGTCGGTATAGCAAGTGTCGATGGGCACGTCGTTCATGTCCATCAGGATAACGGTGGCGTTGCTCACTGGCTCGCGGTTGTCGTCGCCAAACATGATGAAGTTGTTTAGTACGCGGGGCATTCGGTTGTCTCGGATGTTACCGGCTACTGCACCTTTACCGAAGAACGAGTAGCCAAAGTAGTCGTCGGCTCCAAGCGAGAAGTTCCAACCCTCCATCCAGCAGTAGTTGTCGTTCATCAAGCGATAGGTCTCAGGAATGTAGTCGTGGAACGAGCCCTCGCTCAGCATCGACACGGCATTGTTGCCGCGTAGCACGCCCAGTCCCTGATTATTCCAGTCGGGGTAGAAGGTGAAGTCGCCGGCAATCTGGTAGCTGCTGGTCCACACTGCTGCCTCATTCACCTGGAGGCGTTGCACGAGATTCAGTGCAAGAACGTCGCTGTTGGCAACTACAGGCGACCCCGTAGGTCCTCGATATAGAGCAAGAATGTGGTTGCGTCGTGCCGGTACGCCTGTGGCATTACTGTGAATGGAATAGAAGATATCGGCACCGCTGCTGTTGCACAAAGCCACGATTGTGGATAGTGCTAAGTCGTCGGATGTTTGATTAGATACACGCGACATGCTGGTTGTGTAGCCCTTGGCTCGCAGGCAATTATTGAGTGCAAAGCCTTTCTTGAGGTTGGAGTTTGACTCCCAATAGCCTGCTGTGTCGCCTTGTGCAAATGGGTAAATCACCACGTTGCGGTCGTCGCTGTCGTGACCACCGTGACCAGGATTGATGTATACGTGTGGCATGTACTGGGCTCTAGCTACGTTGGTTGCCATTGCTGCAACCATCATTATCGCTATTATGTAGATTGTCTTTTTCATAATATATTAATGTGTTGCAGTTAATTAGTCATTGATTTCAATAGTAATCATCGTGAGTAGTCCATCGATGGTGGTATACACTATCTTTTCGCCGCCACAGGTGGGTTGCATGGTCATCGAGGTCTTAGCGGTGAGTTCATGCTTGAATGTGCCGTCGGCTTTGAGAAGTAGAATTTGCGATGAGGTGAACTGGTATCCGTCGTCGCTGGCATTTTGTGCCACGATGTAATCATTGTTATACCAGCATGGCATTTCATAGTTGCCTAGTTCGGCAAGCACTTGACCTTCTAGGTCGATGACCACAATGCCCTTGCCGGCAGCAAAGAAGGCTATCTTGTCGCCTGCGGGCGAAACGCTAGGCCACAGGTAACCAGCATAACTTTCTACGGGACTGTAACGATGCTCTTTTCCATTGATAGCAACAACAATTTCTGATTTCTCGGTATATACGCTGATGCCACGATTAGGCTTGCTCGAGAACTTCTCCTTGGTGCCGTTAAGCGCTATGCCCTGAGTTCCAACCTCGGTGTGAATGGCGCCGTGCTGAGCTTTGAGCACCACGTCGCTGGTTTGGCTCGACAGGTCGTAGCACTTTCCGGTGCGGTACACAAGACGGCTTTTTTCGTCAACCATGCTGGTGACATAATACACCTTGCCGTCGGGACTCCACTTGGCATCGAAACCAGCGCCGTTCTCGAAGCTGATGTTAGTAACCTTGTTTGTGGTAAGGTCGAGCATTTTCAAGCCATGAGCATCGGCGTCACTGTATAGAAGCAGTTCGCCATTTGGGCTCAGGGTGGGATAGAAGGCCGGTTCCACGTCACGCAGCAGTTGGGTGCTTGATGTTACTCTCACCTGTTGGCCACTGGCTATCAAGGCCAATAATCCCATGATTAATAGTAAAGATCTTTTCATTGTGTTTTGGTATAAATTTGATGATTTTTAGTGTCAAATTGTATCTTTTTGCAAAGATAAATGTAAAAATCGAAAAATACAAAAGCCTAATACAAAAAAATAGCAAGGATTATTTTCGTCAAATGATCCTTGCTAAGCATTCAATAGGTAATAATTTAATGTAAGGTAATAAAAGAATGTTTTGAGGTTTATTATAAATGCAAAGTTAATGCTTTCATGTGATATGCAGACTATAAAAATGCGTGTTTTACAACATATTACTGCATTTCGTGCTTATTAGAAAGTTTGTACTAGTTATGCAATCCAATTGAAAGATAACTTGTTACACCAGCAATCGTCACTATTGACATTAGTGGTTGAAAATTTAATGCAAACGATTGCGAGTGCCTTTCCAAAAAAATCCAGAATACTAAGCTCTGGACTGGAAAGCTCCAAATATTCTTCAATGACCTTGTGTTTTGCGCTGCAAAGATATGCATAATTTTTAAATATGCAATACTTTTTTTAAAGAAAAAAACTTGATGACCGTGCAACGCCCTAACAATCAGAGGCCTATAAAAACATGTTATTCAACATCAAATTTTAGTAGTTTCACTTCGTTTCCATCGAAGCAGGCATAGGTGAACTGGTCGATCCAGTCGCCTAGGATTGTCATCATCCTCCCTGCGGCAAGTTCTTTTTGATAAGCTAGATGAATGTGGCCAAACACATAATGTTTAACCTCAGGATGAATTTCAATTTGCTCGTTGCAATAGGTTTCTAGCCTCAGGCGGCACACTTCCTTTATTTTGTCTTCTGTTTCTTTCGAACGAGTGACGCGGTTCTGCTTCGACCAGCCAGTCGCGATGGGGTAGGTCCATCGAGGGTGAATGCTTGCATACAGCCACTGGCACACAGGGTTGTAGAAGCACCAACGAGTGAAGCGGTACATGGGTTTTTGGTAACCCACATCATCGCCATGCGAGAGAAGGAATGGGGTTCCCATAATCTCTATTATGGTGTTGCCTTTCATCACTGTCAACCCAACTTCGGTAGCTAGATAATCAAACAGCCACACATCGTGGTTGCCTGTGAACCAATATATTTTCACTCCGGCATCGGCCAGCTCGGCGAGCTTGCCCAGGAAGCGAATGTGGCCTCTGGGCACAACATTTTTATACTCATACCAGTAGTCGAGGATGTCGCCAAGCAAATATAGCTCGGCAGCATCATGCTTGATGGTGTCAAGAAATCTTACCAACCTGCCCTCATGGGCTCGTTTGTCGGTGATGTAGTCTGCACCCAGGTGCGAGTCTGATATGAAATAGGCCTTCTTCACGCGTCAGTGTTATTCGTCGAGGTCAAATCCCAGTTCAAGCTTTGCTTCATCGCTCATCATGCGCACGTCCCACTCGGGCTCGTACACAAGGTTTACAGTGCAGCTGCCTATACCGTCTATGCTCTCCACCTTCTGGCGAACGTCCTCAAATATGAAGTCGGCCATAGGGCAGTTGGGCGCGGTGAGGGTCATGTCGATGACAACATTGCCATCATCCTGAAGATCAATCTTGTAGACCAGTCCCAGACTATAAACGTCGACGGGGATTTCAGGGTCAAACACCGTCTTGAGCATTATGATGATTTGCTCCTCGAGTTTTAATCTTTGTTCTTGTTCCATATATTATTATAGATGTGTGCTAGTGTTTTGCGCTGCAAATGTAGTGAAAAAAAATCAGTCAACAGCTTTCCCACACCATTTTTAGTTGTTGCCGGGCTCATTTTTGCAAGTCACAGCAACTTCTTAATTTCAAGCAGCGAACTTACAGTGTGGTCGGCGATAGGGCATGGCTCATCACGCATGTTAAGGTAAATAGTGCGCCATCCGGCATTGTGAGCGCCGGGGATGTCGGTTGTCGGGTCATCACCTATCATCACAATCGTGTCAGGGCTAGCTCCACACAGGCGCATGGCGTAGTCATATATTCCACGCCGGGGCTTAGTGATGCCGCAGTCCTCACTCAGCACAATGTGAGTTATGTAGCGGTTCATTTCACCAGCTTCGAGTTTGCGTTCCTGGATGCCTTTAAATCCATTGCTTATGGTGTTGATTTCATAACCTTTGCCATGCAGGTATTGCAGCAGTTCCACTGCTCCAGGCACAAGCTTGTCGTGCTTCACAAGTTGATCGAGATAAAAGGAGTTCATTGCCTCGGCAAGTTCGTCAATATCGTCGCAGCAATAGCGACTTGCCACAAGGGCCTGCTCAAAACGTCGCACCTCAAGCACTTCTTTCTCTACGAGGCCGTGGTTGTACTGCTGCCACAGCTCATGGTTGAAGTGCTCATAGTGGTCATGAAACTCATCGTAGTCGTTGCACCATTTGTCACAGCCCATCAGCCTGAATGTAGTAGCCAATGCTAACTCGCTGTTGCGTGAAAACCACCACAGTGTGTCGTCAATATCGATAAATACAGTCGTTATGCCTTCCATCTCTCAACTTATGTATACTTGCCATGAGCAGCCACAAAGGTAATACTTTTTCCTCTGTTTTCACTACTTTTTTAATGCTCAAAGCATGCTATGAAGAAAAAAATCACGAAAAGTTTGCACAGTTCAAAAAAGTGTTGTAATTTTGCATCGCTTTTCGAAAAAATGGCACCTCGTGCCACACGAAAAGCTTAGTTCGGGATGTAGCTCAGTCCGGTTAGAGTACGCGTCTGGGGGGCGTGGGGTCGCTAGTTCGAATCTAGTCATCCCGACGAACGAAGAAAAACCCTGATAACCAGTTGATTAACTTGGGAATCAGGGCTTTTTTTTAGCCAAATTTTGGTAAAAATCGCCATAAAAAAAACGACAAAAATGCACTAATTTACCCTTATTTGCCACTATTTGCACTACGTGGAGTGCAAGTATGAGTGCAAGTGAATGCAAGTTTGTTCAAACTGCATTTTGGGTATAAGTGCTTGTCTAACATTTAATTATGGCAAATACAAGATTCTATCTT
>CACWNQ010000006.1 GCA_902762385.1 uncultured Bacteroidales bacterium
GCTGCGCACGGATGCTTTATTTATCTCACAAAGTTGCACCTGAAGGTGTCACAAAGCCTGCTTACGCAGGAAATTTGGGCTGACGCGTGGGACAGTTTTGCATTTTTTTGCCACTCCTGCGGAGTGGAAATTAGAGCGCTACGCGCTAAAATTATAAGGGTGCTTCGCACTAAAATTTCTTTTCTAAATTTGACTCGGCATGTCAAAGCGACGTACACAGCATTTTTGCATGTAGATTAAGGTTGATTACAACTCGAAGAACTGGGATGGGCGGCAGTATGTCAATGAGCGCAAGGCAAAGGTAACACATTATATTATTAAGTGACAAGGTTGAAAAAAACAATTTGGGGAGCGGCATCACGCCGTTCCCCAAACTCATCGTATGAAAATATTATCTAAAATTTAGATAAATTAGGCTGCGGTTCAGAAGTCACAAACAAGTGTTTGGATTTCCTTCACCTTGCACTAATTTTTTTATTTCAGAATCTTAGTAGTGGTAGTCGAGCCATCGCTGTAGCGAGTAACCACGATGTTCACACCCTTGAATGGAGTGTCGCTCTCGATACCAGCTGGGTTGTAGTACTTCATGCCTACTACCTCATTAGTAGTAACAAGACTCTCAACGCCGGTGATAGTGCCACCACTCTTAATCTGTACAGGAATCTCCTGCTCTACGATGTAGAACTTGCCATCAGCTTCATCCTTAGAACCAGACAAGTTGGCAGTGCGAGTGAAGTACATACGAACCTTGAAGTTCAAATTGAGCTCATCGATTACACCTTGCTCGTTATCACCCTCAGTGCGAAGTTTCTGAGCACCAAAGGTGCCAATGGTATATTCAATTGTTTGCTCATTGTTGTCAGCACCATTTACAGTCACCTCTTTCTCTGTGCTACCAAGTGGCGCATTATTGATAAATGCATTCATTTCGTCATCATCATAATTGATTTCGAACATGAATTCACCATTCACACCCATGCGAGCAGCGATGTCATCAGATTGATCTGCATATTCCTCGCGGAGCAAACCAGGAGCTGGGTTACCATATTCATCTAGAACTTGACGCCATACGCGCACTTTGTAGATTGAATAGCCGCTAGGAATTTCTTTAGTGGGAACATTAAGCTGAATATCATAATAAGCAAATTTCTTTTCCTCGCTATCTACAGTTTCAGTCCAGTAATATTTACTCATTGGTGCTACTCCAGTACGTTGCACTAACTCAAGAGCACCAACTGCAGTTACTTGCTGCGGACCACCGTAGGTGTTATAGTCGGTACGAGCTTGTCCAACCACATTCTTACCTACTGTGAAGGTCTCAACAACTGGAGCATAAACGTAAGCCTTGCCTTCAGCACTGCTCTCGGCAACTTTTGCAGGATAGTAGTCGACGAAGTCGGCCCATGCAGTTCCTGACGAAACGGCTACGGTGCCACCATTGTAGTAGTAGTTTCCGTCAACATCGTTCATAGTAACAGTGTAGCTCTCACCTTGGTTACCGGCGATGCCGTCGGGAGCAAGGTCTTGCTCTGCGTCGTTAGCGCCTACGGTATTAACGATGAAGCGTGTCTCACCGGCTGGCCAGCGATAAACATCGTAACGCAGAATCTCAGTCTTAGAGCTGTACTGAACACGCTCGCTGAAAGTAAGATCATCAACTACGATTGTATGTTTTGTATCACCATCAACCTGTTGTGACGTGTAATAGTTGTTAACCTTAGACGCGGTCTTGTAGATGGGCACGCGGAAGGCGCTACCATGAGCCTCGTCGAAGTCGTGTGCTCCTAATTGTCCTGATGGACCTTCCTGACCTCTTGCTATATTGAAATGTACCTCATAGATATACTGGTTGGGATGAGCATTTTCTGATACTTCTGCAATAAAGTTGTCGCACAGAACAAAGTCACCAAAGTCCACATAATCAGTACCATTCACGCTCTTATAGGTAAAGTTCTTAGTCCAAGTAGTACCGTCACCAGGATTAGCGTGATAGCCGGCATAGCCCGATCCACTCTTAGCCCTGGGGAACTCTGTTTCTTCATCCTGATTCTGCATCACGATTGTGATAGTTCCGCCACCGGTGGTCTTATTGGTAACAGTAGCAGTAGCGATTGTCACAGGATTCTCGTCAGTAGAGCTGGTCTTACGAGTGAATGTGAATACTGTTTCATTATTTTGAGCTGATGTTATATCAGCACGTCTCACTCCACCTGCGTTGTTGCTCAACTTGAAGCGGTTACTGTAGCAGTTCTCCTCATTCTGTGGGTTGTAACGGCTATAGTGTGCCAGTTCGATAAGAGAAACAAGCTCAGTTGGGTCAGTGCCAGGAATAATATAGCTCTGGCGGTTCGAAATCTGCAGGCTCAGGAAGTGACCAGTGTCACGGCCACGGATGGCATAAGTAACCTGCTGGCTAGATGATTGGCGCTTAACATACACACTTGGATAGTTCTTCTCAGCACCAGAACCTAGATGCAGCACGATGGGAACAGGAGTGGTTACTACATTACCAACGGAATCGGTGTACTGACCTTGAGCGTTCATGTAATAAACGGGCTTGTATTCCTCAATGCCTGTTGAGTCGTTAATAACAACTTGCAGCAGCTCAAATTCCTGCTCCTCACCTGGCAAGAAGTCGTCAAGGTTGGTTACCCAATTAAGGTTGAGCATATAGTAATCATCGGCCGCTGTTGTGGGAGTAATCTCGTTTTGACGGATCACATAAAGACCCATCATAGGCTGACGTTCAGAATTGTAATACAGATATCGCTCAGCAATATTACGCTCGTTGTCACGACCATAACCTCTCATCATACGATAATCAGGAATAAAGAACATCATGTCTCGCACGTCTTGGCAGTCGGCAGCGTCACTATCATCACCATACATCATAAACTGATGGTTCAACCCTGAAACAGATGCGCAGTCATGTTGCACACCAAATGATTCCATATTGATTAAGTCTTGATAAATATCACCTCTACCATGTGTAGCCTCGGTAGCAACAGGGCTGAACTGCTCAAACATGTGATAGAACAAATCATAACCATATTTGTCTGAGAAAGTGTTCGCTGTATATGTGTTTTCATCATTTCCCAGGAAAGTATAGAAGATGTAACCGGGAGGTGCACAAAATTCTTCACCTAACCAAACGGAGGAACTTGAGCTTGAAGAAGAAGTCGCACTTACTTCATAAGAATTGTTAACCCAACGCAATTGACCTTTAGCCAACAAGAAGAACTTATTCATCTTATCACAGTCAATCTTGAAAAGATAGCCAGTGTCAAAACCAGTACCAGTGCGTTTAGCTTGATTTACAACTCTTATTGATTTTATAGATTTTGCAAAATAGTCTCTCAGCATAAGCTGCGGATCGGTTTCGGTAGTTGTAACACTGTCATTATCAAAGTCATCGACCATCTCAACAAGCAACAGGGTCAAACCATCATCATCAGGCCTATACTGGGTTGTGTCCATATAGCAAAAATAACCAAACTCAGTATCACTCTTCTGGATAGAACCAAACTTCAAATCACCCGGGATGTTCCATCCGTATCCATCATGATAATAATATGATGAAGCATCTGAAACAGAACCACTACCCCAAATTTGGCCAACACCACCATAGTAAACATCATCCCAAGCGTCGATTGTTCCATCAGACTCACAACCACGCTTGAGGTTGCCAGGAACAGCTTTATTAGTATAAATCTCACGAAGCATAGCAATCATCTGCTCAGGCTTTGTTGCAATCTCATTGAGGTTAGACTCATGAGTTCCTTCAGCATCTGTCCAAGTATATTTTTGCGCTTTGAAGAAAGTAGAATCCTTAACAACGATGTTTCTTTGCAACATAGTTGTCTCATGAGTGAACCTTACTTTAGGGAGGAATTGCTGCCTTCCGTTAGAACCTCCTAATACTCCAGATCTTGAATAAAATGCAGTGTAACCACTTTGAGAATCTCCATAAAAAGATGTTGCTTGATCTGACCCTGCAGTTGTTACTATATCAACAAGAAGATTGTTACCGTCATACTGGAATGGAGTGCTAAATGTGATAGTCCATTCACTTGTACTTGTAGCTGAAGGAACAATAGATGCAACTTGAGTCAAACTCACATTAGTTATTGCATTTGATGAAGAGAACACCGAAGTTGTAGTTGTGCCTAATGACACTTTAACACTACCACCACTAAACTTTACACCACCATTGGTAAAGAATGTCATGCTAGTAAGCTTCTTGCCCTTAAGATACTTTAAAGATGACTCTGGATAAATCATCTGATTATGTTGAGTACGTTCATAATAGTTACCCCAAACAGGAACATAACTATTGGTTGAGCCTCCATTACCGACACCCTGCTCTCCTGTCCTGTGTTTTCTCAGAACAGTATTATTGGTGCGATAATTATAAAGACCAGCACTTGATAATGAAGCTGCATCTCCCTCATAAATTCTATAGCCATTATTAAGCGTTAAGGTTTTATTGGTTTCATCATAAGTGAAGCGTACTGCAGCTTCATTATTACTAGAATTCCGACCAATAAAATAGAATGGGTATTCTGTACCATTTACTATCTCTGATCCAAAATACTGACCTGTTGGAAATGTCACTGTTGTACCATTAATTGTACCTTTCACCCAAGCTTTATCCATAAAATAAGATAATCCGCACACATAAATGTCAGTGCCATCAATAACAACGCCAACACTTACAACACCCATATCCTCATTGGCAAAAGAGCTTCCATTATACCTATAGAAGTTAATTTCAGCATCCCATTCCTCTATATGCTTACCTGCTGGAGGTGTAACAAGAGTACCTTCTGCCTTGAGAATAGGATTTCCCTTTGGAGAATTCTTAACATGACTTACATCAACTAATTTCTCTTTGTTCTTAATGCTAACTCTAGAGCCTTTCTTAGGAATAATCATCCCATCGTCAATCGCTGTCATCTCGGTAATAACCGATGACATAGCATAGACACCTGTGTTGTTAGGGCCTAATGCTGTCACTTCTTGTGCCGCTGCGGGCTGCCACAGGGGCCAGGCAACAGCAGCGATCATTAGTAATCTCAGAATTCGTGTCATAGAATAAAAATTTGGTTACAAATTGTTATTAAATAATTATTTCATAATTAGTCAGTTGTTCCGCATAATAAGCTCATGTCGCAACGATAATGCGAAGATATAAAAACCCACAAAAGAGCAGTGATTGCTCACAGTATTAAACGATTGATTATAGGTCTATTCCACACTTTTAATTATAGGTCTATTCCACACTTTTAAAGGAGTAGCAAATCAAATCAATAAATTTTATCTTGCCATCGTAACAACAACATACTAAAGCAAAATTTGTGCAAATTTATGTTATTTTCATTAAGTACACAATATTAAATATACAAAAAATATATAAAGGCAGAAAAAACTATAAGCATTGATTAACCAATTATAGTAGTGAGTTATGAGTTGTGAGTTGTGAGTTATGAGTTGTGAGTTATGAGTTGTGAGTTGTGAGTAGTGAGTTGTGAGTTGTGAGTTATGAGTTGTGAGTTATGAGTTGTGAGTAGTAAGTGGGAAGAGGGAAGGAGGAAGTAGTAAGTCGTAAGTAGTAAGTGGGAAGGAGGAAGGAGAGAACGTAAATTATCGTTAATTGAACGTGAATTAAATAATGCACAATGGGCTGCGCGCGAATACTATTTTAATCTCACAAAGCTGCGAGCTGAGCTCGTCATAAAGCCGGCTTACGCCGGGGGTTAAAACCTCTCGCTTGTAGGCTGGATGGGCGCTGCGCTTAAAATTGAATGAAAATTAAATTGAAAAATGCATAATTTGGCGTTAGATGCTTAGATTATTTCAAAAAGTTGCGAACTGAGTTCGTCGAAAAGCCTGCTTACGCAGGAAATTTGGGCTGACGGGTGGGACAGTTTTGATTTTTTTGCCACTCCTGCGGAGTGGAAATTAGAGCGCTGCGCGCTAAAATTATAAGGGTGCTTCGCACTAAAATTATTTCGTTCTACGATATAATTTCGTTATATGGCTGGATGGGCGCTTCGCTTAAAATTGAATGAAAATTAAATAGAAAATTGCAGTGACACTGGGGTATGTGAA
This sequence comes from uncultured Bacteroidales bacterium, assembly GCA_902762385.1. Lineage (GTDB taxonomy): Bacteria > Bacteroidota > Bacteroidia > Bacteroidales > Muribaculaceae > Sodaliphilus. The sequence goes on from CACWNQ010000006.1 coordinate 6,112, forward strand.
TGGTACTCAACACAAATTTTCGTTAATTGAACGTGAATTAAATAGTGCACAATGGGATGCGCCTTAATTAATCCACAATGAATAATGCAAAATGCACAATGCTGGCGTTAGATGCTTCTTAATATCGAAAAGCTGCACCTTGCGGTGCCGAAAAGTCTTTCAGCTTCAATGGGCTGCGTCTCAGCATAAATCAAGCAAGCTTGATGTTATGCATTCGACTTGCACCATTGGTCTCGCAAGCTCGGAATTAAAGGGCTGCGCCTTAATTAATGCACAATGCTAAATGATATGCGCTTAAAACAAGTTGCAAGAGATAATTACCATTATAAATAGTTAGTCATAAGTGATAGTTTTGTCGATATTGATAAATTTTCATCACAGAATGGTTGCATAAGTTATAAATATGGCATAATTTTGCAGTTGCAATTTAAGATGATTTGCCAATCTAGTGATTAAAACAGAGCGTAACAAGACTTGATTTGCACGAAAGAGCAACCATGTGGGACACTTGTAAATCAACTCGATAAACAAGAACAATCTCTTATAATCACAATTGCTGATGACTTGTGACTTGCTAGTCAATGCTTGCACTTCAGTACTGCAAGATGCCATAACTAACGAGTCAGCACTATAAATTTGGTATATTTTTGCTATTCCAGATTGAAAGCAGACTGATGAGCAAATCATAAATTTTGATTTAAAAGGACAACAACACACATAAATTTTAGATAAGGTTTTTTAAAAAAATTACCGTAGATCGAGGCCCGATGCGATATCGAGCCTCGGTTTTTATACGACAATTATGGACAATTGAGATAGATGAATTGCATCGATTATAGAGTAGATTTAAAACAAACAACTTGAACAACGATGGCAACAACGTGTACAACATTATGTGCTGGTTACCAAACACCAAAACGTCGCAAATTTTGCGACGTTATAGAGTGAAAAATGTCGCAAATTTGCGACATTTTTAAAGCAAAAATCGGGAGTCGCGATGGTGGCGGCTCCCGATTCACATTATAGTAATTTTCTCAAAAATCAATCACTCTTGGGTGTAGAGGGCGGATTCTTCGGGGGTGAAGTCGGCAATGAACTTGGCGTTGGCGGCGAGGCGTGCCTCGGCGTAACGCACGTAAACGTTGGCCGACTGCATGAAGAGCTCGGGCTCACGGCTGGCGTCGTAGCACAACAGGTAGCTCATGATGGTCCAAGCTGCCATCTCAACCATGCGGCGTGCGTGGAAGGTGATGTAGTCGGGGTTATCGTAGCTCTTAACCTTCTCGACAGCCTCCTCGTAGGCAGCCATCATCTTGTCGACGCGAGCCTTGAGAGGAGCAACTTCGTCGCTATACTGACCCTCGGCATACTCCTTCATCTGCGCCAGATAGGTGCCAGTGGTGACGTGGCGGATTGCTGCCACAACCTGCAGCTGAGTGGTTCCCTCGTAGATGTTCATGATGCGTGCATCACGATAGAGGCGCTCGCAAGTGTAGTCGCGCATGAAGCCACTACCACCGTGAATCTGGATGCAGTCGTAGGCGGTCTGGTTAGCATACTCGCTAGAAGAAGCCTTCGACAGTGGAGTGAAAGCGTCGGCAAGACGGTTGTAGCGCTTCATCTCGGCGCGTTCCTCGGGAGTGAGCTGACGCTCGCGGGCGATTTGTTCCCAAATCTTATAAACATCGACAAAACGTGCAGTCTCATAGAGGATGGTGCGTGCTGCGTCGAGCTTGGCTTTGATGTTGCTCAGCATCTCGGCTACAGCAGGGAAGTTGATAATAGCAACACCAAACTGCTCACGGCTGCGGGCGTAGTCGATAGCCTCGTTATAGGCAGCCTGGCACAGACCAACGCTTTGCGCTGTGATACCCAAGCGGGCACCGTTCATGAGCGACATCACATACTTGATGAGGCCCAAACGGCGCGAGCCACAAAGCTCGGCCTTAGCGTTCTTGAACACGAGTTCGCAAGTAGGGCTGCCATGGATACCCATCTTGTCCTCGATGCGGCGCACGTTAACGCCACCGTTGCGCTTGTCGTAGATAAACATAGACAGGCCACGGCCGTCCTTGCTGCCCTCCTCGCTACGTGCGAGCACTAGGTGAATATCGCTGTCACCATTGGTGATAAAGCGTTTCACACCATTGAGGCGCCAAGTGCCGTCCTCGTCCTGAGTGGCCTTGAGCATCACGCTCTGGAGGTCGCTACCAGCGTCGGGCTCGGTGAGGTCCATTGACATAGTCTCGCCGTTGCACACGCGTGGGATGTAACGCTCGAACTGATCCTCATCGCCAGCCTCGAAGAGGGTGTCGATACAGCTCTGCAAGCTCCAGATGTTCTGGAAACCAGCATCGGCCTGAGCAATCATCTCGCTCATCATCGAGAAGGTGACATTAGGGAGGTTCAAACCGCCATATTTGCGAGGCATCGAAACGCCATAAAGACCTGCCTTGCGAGTGACGTCGAGATTCTCCTGAGTCTTGCTGGCATAAGCCACACGGCCATCAGCATGATGTGGACCTTCCTTGTCGACGCTCTCGGCATTGGGAGCGATAGTCTCGGCAGTTATCTCACCGGTGATCTCGAGAATCTTGTCGTAGGAGTCGATAGCATCGTCGAAATCGACAGGTGCATAGTCAAACTCCTGGCTCTGAGTGTAGTCGCGTTCCTTCATACCCACGATTTTCTCCATCAAGGGATGACGCAGATGATACTGCAGAGCTTTATTGTCTTTATAAAAATTTGCCATATTTATAAGTTTTCAGTTGCCAGTTTTCAGTTGTCAGTTTTGATACCCTTTAAACTACAGCAACTATAGTGTTATTTGGAATTTTTCTTGTAATACTTGATTAGTTTTGGAATAATCTCCTCGAGGTTGCCGGTAATAACGTAGTCGGCAATAGCGTTGATGGGAGCGGCAGGGTCGTTGTTGATGGAGATGATGATAGAGCTCTCGTTCATACCTGCCACGTGCTGAATCTGTCCCGAGATACCGCAAGCGATGTAGAGCTTGGGGCGCACGGTGACACCTGTCTGGCCAATCTGACGCTCATGCTCGCAGAAACCAGCATCGACAGCCGCGCGGCTTGCGCCAACCTCACCACCGAGCACGTCGGCAAGTTGGAAGATGAGGTCGAAGTTCTCCTTGCTACCCACGCCGTAGCCACCAGCCACGATGATTGGCGAATTCTTGATGTTGATTTTCGACTTCTCCACCTCGCGGTCGATAATCTTGACGATAAAGCTAGCAGGGTCGACATATTTGTCGGCATCGAGGTTGATTACCTCACCCTTATAGTTGGGGTCGAAAATCTCCTTCTTCATCACGCCCTCGCGCACTGTAGCCATTTGAGGACGATGCTCGGGGTTAACGATGGTAGCCACGATGTTGCCACCGAAGGCAGGACGAATCTGATAAAGCAAGTCCTTGTACTCAGTCTTGCTGATGGGGTCGGTATGGTCGCCAATCTCAAGTGCAGTACAGTCGGCAGTAAGACCGCTAGTTAGGCACGACGAAACACGTGGACCCAGGTCGCGGCCAATCACGGTAGCGCCCATCAGGCAGATTTGTGGCTTGATTTCCTTGAAAAGGTTGATAACAATTGAAGAGTGAGGAAGTGAAGTGTAAGGATAAAGACGCTCGTCCTCTACCTTGTAAACCACGTCAACACCATAGGGGAACACCTGCTCCTCTACCCCATCGAGCTTATCGCCCAGAATAAGAGCCTCAAGCTTCACGCCAAGGCGAGTGGCAAGGGTGCGACCCTTGGTCAACAATTCCAAGCTCACGTCGGCAACTTTGCCGTCGTCAAACTCGCAGTATACTATTAAATTATTCTTGTCGTTCATAGTTCTTTCCTGTTTTAAGCGTTAACCAATGATGTGGTCGGCAATGAGTTCTTGCACAAGACCTTCGAGCTGGGCTTCATCGCCACCCTCGATAGTCTTGCTCTCCTTGGCCTGGAACACAACGTTTACTACTGTCTTAACCTTAGTGGGCGAACCCTTCATACCAATCTGGTTGGGATCGGCCTCAATGTCGGCCACGCCCCACTCGCGAATGTTGAGATAAGGACGTGCCTCGACGAGCTTCTGACGCTCCTCGCTCAGCTGCGCTTTCTCGCTGGGAGTGACTGCATATTTGTACTTCTGAATCAACTTGGCGTTGCGTGGACGGCAAGCATCGGCGCTGCCGTTAACAGTAACGACCAATGGAAGTGGACAAGTTACGGTCTCAAAGCCGTTCTCGATGCGGCGCTTGACAGTTGCAATGCCGTCTTCGACCTTGACGCTCTCGGCATAGGTCACTTGTGGCAAACCAAGTTTCTCGGCAATCTGCGGACCCACCTGAGCTGTGTCGCCGTCGATAGCCTGACGGCCACCAACTATGATGTCGACCTTGTCGAGATGACGGATGGTCTGTGCCAACGAGTAGCTAGTGGCAAGGGTATCGGCTCCACCCAATGGGCGGTCGGTGAGCACCACGCCGTCGTCACCACCGCGATAGAGGCTCTCGCGCACCATTTCGGCACTGCGAGGCAGACCCATAGTCACGAGTGTGATTTTCGAACCAGGATGAGCATCCTTGAGCTGAAGCGCTTGCTCAAGCGCGTTCAGGTCCTCGGGGTTGAAGATTGCAGGAAGTGCGGCACGGTTGATGGTGCCGTCGGCCTTCATCGCATCCTTACCCACGTTGCGAGTGTCTGGCACTTGTTTTGCCAGCACAACGATATTCAAACTCATAGAAATTGTGTATTTTATGATTATTAATTACTCTTTTTATTGTGGCACAGCCAGTTATTGAGGCTCGCGCGCGTATTAAACGTGCAAAATTACACAATTCCCCCCACACGGCAAAACATATGACCTTAATTATATTTTATTAAGGAAAAGGTATTATCATACAAGAACAGAATGACTTGTTTTAACAATTAGTCTGAATTTGTAAGGTGAAGGCCTGTCATCTGTTCGGGTGTAACGAAATTGTAGCCTTGCTTTTTCAGTGTCTTGATGAGTTTAGGAAGCTCATCATAAAAACCCTTGGGACGGCGACTGTCTTTTCCAAGGTGGATCATCAAGAAATGTCCGTTCAGCGAATGCTGCTTCTCCCAATTCATAATACTGTTCCACAGCCACTTGTTGTCGCGATAGTATTTGAGCCCCACCCAAGTGTAATCATTGTTACTCTGGGTGCCGGGAGTGAAATTTATCACTTGTAGTCCTAGTTCTCTCGCCCATGAGGCATGACGTGCATTATACCACTCATAAGGCGGGATGAAATAGGGTGAATTCTCAGTAGTGATGCCATAGGGCGCCATTGTGGCATAAGCCTGCCTAAGGTCGGCGATAAATTCGTCGTGAGTCACTAATGAGGAATCTCGATTGTCCCACGGGCACAATACCTGATGCTTGTAACCGTGACACGACACATAGTGCCCGTCGTCAACAAGGCGCCTAGCAATGTCGGGGAAGGTCGAGAAGAAATGCCCTGTAAAGAAGAAAGCCCCTTTCACATTGTTATCGTTGAGTGTTTTAATTATAGTTTGGGCACCTGTTGCAAGACTATCGGCGGTAAATACAAGACAGATGTTTTTCACATTTGGGTCCCCTTGCACTATGCCACCCTCGTTATAAATGTTCTTATCAATCTCGGTTGTATTCTCACCTCGCCCTTCCATCTCGTAGGTCGACAACGGGAATGTGAGCGAAGCCGTGCCATCCATGGTTGGCTCATTAGTGCTGTAGTCATGGGTATTGTCATGATAGACAACGTCTCCAGGCTGGAATTCGGCATAGGCATTAGCAGTCACATGTGGCATATCCTCATTAAGGTTCACGCCTTTAAGGCTATTGAAGATGGTGGCATAAACAGGGCCATCGACCAATCCCCCAGTGGGGAAGCCCACACTCTGAAACACCCAATTGCTGTGAGTAGCATGGGGATAGACTCCCCCCGCGGGAAGTTCAACAATCATACTCGTGCCCCAGGGGTTGCACCCGAAGAGCCAGTCACGTAGCGAGCCCTCCATCTCTTCAAACTGCCTGTCGCCAGTTAGCTGACGATATAGAATGCACTGAGAGAGTAATGCCGTGGTGAGATTGTTGCTGCACCATATTCCCGGCACTCCCCAGTAGAACGGATGATTAAGGTCACGTGCCCGCTGCTCCACACGCTCAATACCAGCCTTGAGATTGCGAATGAACTCGCCGCGAAGCCTATTGTTATCACCTGCCATCGCAGCCACTTGATAGTGCCCCATATTCATGAACGGATACCACTGATAATGGCGTGCACTGTCGGCACCCATCCACGGAGTTACCGGCTCACGTCGCCCATACTCCACGGCCTGTGTGAGGTATTTCACATCGCCAGTAAGCCTATACAACTCAATAGCTCCAAGTTCCATGTCATCGACCCAGTTGTCTTCCTCATAGATATAAGGAGATACCACGCTCACCGTCTGTGCATTTCCAGGCATGTCGATACCCACTTGATAGGCATCGGCCGCCTTGCCTTGAATATTCAGCGCAAAGTCTGGATAGAAAGGTTTCAAAATCAGGCTTCCTAAAGCAAAGTCGCTGGCAAATTTTCCTGCTGTGCTGGCTGCGCCCATTGTGGCATTGAGGAACTTGCCACGTTGCTGAGGCTTGCCATTTACGAAATATACTGGACGGCCATTGTTTGGTCCCCAACCATAATCGGCAGGGTCATCTTTCGGCATCTTTGTGCCTATATGGTCGCGGTCATCGGCAATTTGATTGTAGAGCTCACCTTTTTCGGGATTCATGCGGTCGAGCCAGTCTAATCCCCACTTGATTTGATCCACAATGTCGGGCACTCCATTGGCACCCTTATCACCATTGGCATCAAAATGGTCGGTAAAAGCCGAGGGATTCTGCTGATAGGCAAACATCAATTGATAAATGGCATTGGCGCTAGTTGTGGTGTATTGCAGCAAGTCGGCAGCATCATGCCATCCACCACGCACATCCAAGAGCTGCCCATCTTTTGTGGGATGGTAGCGCACATAGGCATCTTTGGTGTGACAACTGTCGTGCTGGAACGGATTATAGCCACACTGCTGCTGGCGCATGTAGTTTAGCACAAAGTCGGCTGTGCCGTTATATACCGCCCTGTTGATGGCAAAGGTGGGAGAAGTAGTTTTTCCTACACGTATATAATAAGAGCCTTGACGTTGAAAATCACTGAAATTCAACCTGCAAGTGTATTTATGATGTTGTAAAGGCGCTGTGACTCGAACTTGCCGTGATTGATAGGCCACTTTTCCTGTAAAAGCATCAACCAACTCAAAATTATCGACACTTGTAGGGTCGTTACTCATGAATACCGCCACCTTGGTGGCATGAGGCAGATACCCTAACTGATTGATGCGAATCCATTCACCCGCATTGGCCATTGCCATCATTGCAATTGACAGCAGAAAAGTTAATATGATTTTTCTCATTATTTGTTTTGAATCTTTTTGGATAACCTATTGTTAATCACGCAAAGATAACGCAATTTGAGCGAAATCCCATAAAAGCATTGATTTTTGCTAAAAAAACAAGAGAAATTGCACGTTCTTCTTCAATGAGTTTAACACTTTTCACACCTTTTGGATTTGCAAGTTGGGAGAAAAGTGTTATATTTGCACGATAATCTTGAAAACAACTATTACTTATTTTATAATTTTATGAAGAAAAAATTAATTGCCGCTGCTGTAGTGGCATTGGCATCAACAGGTATTGCTATGGCACAAAACAGCAATTTCAATTACAACGTGGACCGCTTTGCCGACATCGAGGTGTTGCGCTATCAGGTCCCTGGTTTTAACGACTTGAGCTTGCAGCAAAAGAAGTATGTATATTACCTCACCGAGGCCGCCCTTCAGGGCCGCGACATACTCTTTGACCAAAATGGCAAGTATAACCTCGTAGTGCGTCAAGTGCTCGAGGCCATTTACACCAACTACACGGGCGACCGCTCAAGCGCCGACTTTAAAGGACTTGAGAAGTACCTGAAGCAAGTGTGGTTTGGCAACGGCATCCATCACCATTATGCACAGGACAAGTTTGTCCCTGAATTCTCACAGGAGTTCTTTGATGCCCAGTACAAGGCACTACCTCTCGAGAAACTTCCCATTCAGTCATGCGACAAGTGCAGCAAGGAGAAGAAATGCGACAAAGCCGACAAGTTGCTCGCCACCCTCGACAAGGTGATTTTCGACCCCACTTTCATGGCAAAACGCGTGAATCAAGCCGACGGAGAGGATCTGATTCTCACTAGTGCCAACAACCTATATGAGGGCGTCACCCAGCAGGAAGTAGAAGCCTTCTACGAGGGCATCAAGGATCCTAACGACCCCACTCCCGTGAGCTATGGTCTAAACCGCAAGGTGGTTAAGGAAGATGGTAAAGTGGTAGAGAAAACATACAAGATTGGTGAGCTCTACAGCCCAGCCATCGTCAATATCGTTTATTGGTTGCAGAAGGCGGCAAGTGTTGCTGAGAACAGTGCACAGAAGGCTTATATCGCTAAACTGATTGAGTACTACACCACTGGCGACCTCAAGGCATTTGACGACTACAGCATCATGTGGGCCGAAGAGACACAAGGCACAGTTGACTTTATCAACGGCTTCATCGAGAGTTATGGTGACCCTCTGGGCATGACTGCCAACTGGGAGAGCATCGTGAACTTCAAGAACAAAGATGCCTCGTTCCGCACCACACTCATCAGCGAGAATGCTCAGTGGTTTGAGGACAACTCACCCGTTGACAAGCGCTTCAAGAAGCAGAATGTGAAAGGCGTGAGCGCCAAGGTTATCACCGCTGCTATCCTTGCCGGTGACAGCTATCCCTCGACTCCTATTGGCATCAACTTGCCTAACAGTAACTGGATTCGCGCCGCTCACGGCTCGAAATCGGTAACGCTCGAGAACATCACCGATGCCTACGATGAAGTGGCAAGTGGAACTGGCTTCAACGAGGAGTTTGCCTATAGCGACACTGAGGTACAGCTTATGAAGAAGTACCTCACCATCGCCGACAAACTGCACACCGACTTGCACGAGTGTCTAGGCCATGCCAGTGGACAACTGCTGCCAGGCGTTGACCCCGACGCTCTTAAGGCTTACGGTGCTACCCTCGAGGAAGGCCGCGCCGACCTATTTGCCCTCTATTATCTTGCCGATCCCAAACTCGTTGAGCTTGGCATCTTCAAGGACACCGACACCTACAAAGCTGAGTACTACAAGTACATCATGAACGGACTCATGACCCAACTCACCCGCATCGAGCCAGGCAAAGACATCGAGGAGTCGCACATGCGCAACCGCAAGTTCATCAGTGAGTGGTGCTACGAAAAGGGCAAGAAGGACAAAGTTATCGAGATTGTGAAGGACAAGAAGAGAGGCGGCAAGACATTCGTTAAGGTTAATGACTACCAAAAGCTGCGCGGTCTCTTTGGTCAGCTGCTCGCCGAGGTTCAGCACATCAAGAGCGAGGGTGACTTCGAGGCAGGTCGCAAGCTCGTTGAGACCTATGGAGTTAAGGTTGATCCTAAGATTCATGCCGAGATTCTCAAGCGCTACGAGAGCTTGAACATCGCTCCTTACAAGGGTTTTGTGAACCCAGTTTACAAGCCTGTGTATGATGCTAACGGTGAGATTAAGGACATCTCCATAAGCTACGACGAGAACTACGTTGACCAGCACTTGCGCTACGGCCGTGACTACTCGCCACTGACCAAGTAATTAAGTTTGCAGAGTATAGATTGAGAACTAGATTCTCTAGAGGTTTTAGATTTTCTAGAGAATCTAGTTTTTCATTTATTAGTTAATTAAAATGACACAAGATATAAGAAAGGAGTTTTTTGCCTATCGCAATGGAATTGTTGCCGAGCAGTTGCGAGCATCAGGTGACCCACACACGATGATTATGGGCTGCCAACTTGTTGATGTAATAGCAATAGCCAAACGTTATGAGAAAAACGCTGAACTGGCCCAGGAACTGTGGGACGACGTGAATCATCGTGAGTGCCGCATGGCAGCAACGATGCTCTACCCTATCGAGGATTTCAAGATGGAGACAGCCCTTGCATGGTGCGAGAGCGTGGAGAGTGTGGAAATTGCCGACGTGCTTTGCCACCGCTTGCTGCGCCACTTGCCTTATGCCAAGGAATTGTGGGCGCAATTGCTTGCCTGCGATAAAAAACTCGTGCGATACATAGCCTGGCGACTGCTGCTCAATCTGATGATGATGAGTAGAGTAGAAAAAACCAATGAGTTACGAGCGATGGTGGAAAATGAACTGAAGAGTGTCCAACCACCCATTCAATCACTTCTCCAAAGAATCCTCGAGGAGCTATAGAAAATATATATAACGATGGTGTAAAAAACTTACAACTGAGAACTAATAACTGAAAACTTTTCTTACCTTTAGATAAATTAGGCGGCGGCTCGGAAAAACTCAAATAAATTTGGATTTTCACTCACCTTGCACTAATTTTGCACCACGATTCAATGAGTTTGGGGGTGCTGCACCGTTAAGGCTCTTGAGAGTCAATTGCTTGTCTAGGCAATACTCACTTGCAGCTAGTGTGGCTGAGAACATACCCATGGAATCTGAACCGGGTAATTCCGGCGTAGAGAACAGAACTTATTAATTTTTATTTTAGGAAACGTAAATGAAGAAGACAATGCTTCTTGCTGCCGCCGTGATGTGTGGCAGCCTAATGGCCACCGCACAACTCAAGGTGGTCCGTGACTCTGTGCAACTCCAAGAAGTGGAGGTGCTAGCGACTCGTGCGTCGAGCAACACTCCTGTTGCATTCACCAACGTGAGTAAACAACAAATAGAAGCTGTGAACCACGGCCTTGACTTGCCCTACCTGCTGTCGCTAACTCCTGGTGTGCTAACCACCAGCGATGCTGGTGCCGGTGTGGGCTACACATCGATGCGCGTGCGAGGCACTGATGCAACTCGCATCAATGTGACTATGAACGACATCCCCATCAACGACTCAGAGAGCCATAGCGTGTTCTGGGTAAACACCCCTGACCTCGCTTCATCGCTGCGTGATGTGCAAGTGCAACGCGGTGTGGGCACCTCTACCAACGGCTCGGGTGCTTTCGGTGCCAGTGTGAACATGCGTTCTCAGGCATCGTCACTAACGCCCTACGCCGAGCTCTCGGGGTCTTATGGCTCGTTCAACACTAATAAAGAGACCGTAAAATTTGGCACCGGCCGTCTGGGCGACCATTGGGTGTTTGACGGCCGCTTGTCGCACATTTCAAGCGACGGCTACCGCGACCGCGCCACCACATCACTGTTTTCCTACTATACTCAAGCAGCCTATTTCAACGACAAAACTCAGGTAAAGTTTATCTCCTTCGGAGGCAAGGAAGACACTTACCACGCATGGGATGGCATTAGCCGCAGCAAGCTCGAGAGCGACCGCAAGTATAACCCTAACGGCGAGATTAAGCATGATGGCGTGGTGACAGGTTTCTACAAAGACCAAAAGGACATCTACAAGCAGTTCCACTTCCAGTTGCTCTTTGACCACAAGTTCAACAACACCTGGAAACTCAATGCCGCACTGCACTATACCGATGGCTACGGCTATTACCAGGAGTACAAGAACCAGCGCACACTCACTGAATATGCTCTCGAACCATTTATGGTTGACGGCGATAAGGTAAAGAAGTCGAACCTCGTGCGCAAGAAGATTCTCGACAGTGGCTTTGGTGGCGGTGTATTCTCGGTTCATTACACTGGCGAGCGCCTTGCCAGCGTGCTGGGTGGTGGTTTCAACAAATACAGCAATAACCACCACGGCCAAGTGATTTGGGTGGAGAATTACCTTGGCACACTAGAACCCGACCACGAGTACTACCGAAACAAGGGAAAGAAGACTGAATTCAATGTCTACTGGAAGAACAACTTCATGATTTGGCGTGGACTGAGCGCTTATCTCGACTTGCAATATCGTCACATCAACTACACTATAAAAGGCGTTAACGACAAGTGGGACTGGACAGCAAATCCTGAGCACATGCAAACACTTGACGTAGACGAGAACTTCAACTTCTTCAACCCAAAGGTTGGCCTTAACTGGCAGATTAATCTCAATAACCGAGTGTATGCATCGTGGGCAGTAGCACAAAAGGAGCCTACCCGCAACAACTACAATGACGGTCCACTCACCGTTCATCCTAAGGCTGAGAAACTCATGGACTGGGAAGCTGGCTATGAGTTCAAGAGCCGCCGTTTCTCGGCAGGCATCAACCTTTATTACATGAAATATAAGGACCAACTCGTGCTTAATGGCAAGCTCAACGAGATAGGCGAGCTGATGGCAGAGAATGTGCCCGACAGCTATCGTTGTGGTATTGAGATGATGGCAGGAGTGAAATTCACCAACTGGCTGCGCTGGGATGTTAATGCCACATTCAGCCGCAACATCATTAAGAACTATGTGGGTTACGTGAGTGACTACGACGACAACTGGGAAGAGATGTGGACTCAGACAGCCATCGAGAAAGGCAACACCACCATCGCATTCTCGCCTAGCGCCATCGTTAACAGCGTGCTGCAATTCAACTTCAAGGGCTTTGAAGCTCAATTCCAATCGCAGTATGTGAGTCGCCAGTATCTCGACAACTTCGAGAGCAAGGAAGACTCGCTTGACCCCTATTTTATCAGCAATCTGGGACTCTCCTACTCCTTCAGCCTACCTCACGTGAAGAAAATCACTGCCGGCGTGACAATCTATAACCTGTTCAACAAGAAGTATGAGAACAATGGTTACTCACAGACTGCCGCTGTCTACAAAGATGGTGACAAGAGCAATGCTCCCACTCTCGTGAGTGACCCACGCTTCTACCCCATGGCAGGCACCAACGTGCTGGCTCACTTGACACTGCTTTTCTAAAGACCTGAATAAAAGATGGACTGGATAAGATTCATCGACATTATGGGTTTAGTACTCGGGCTACTTTACTTGTGGCTCGAGTACCATGCCAACATATGGCTATGGGCAGTCAGTGTGATAATGCCTATCGTCCATGGCTATCTATATTTTGAAAAAGGACTCTATGCCGATTTCGGCATGGAATTCTACTATGTAGCAATTGCAATCTATGGCTACTGGTGTTGGCGATATGGAAAGAAAAACGACAAAGGGGGAAAAGATCTACCCATCACCCATTACACACGCAAGCACATAGTGACCTCTACTGTCACATGGATAGTGTTATGGGCTGGAATATACTGGGTTTTAATCTCGTTTACCGACAGTCGTGTGCCAATACTCGACAGTCTTACCACCTCACTCAGTGCAGTAGCAATGTGGGCTCTAGCCAAGAAATATGTGGAGCAATGGCTACTATGGCTTGTGGTCGATGCTGTGTGCTGTGGCCTGTACATATACAAGGGTATCCCATTTACCGCAGGACTTTACGGATTCTATACCATAATAGCAATATTAGGATACTACAAGTGGCTTAGACTAATGCATAATGCTGAATCAACACAACATGCCTGATGCAAAATGTAATCAAGTGATGGAGGGAAGATTATTTCCCTCCATTTATTTTATCGATAACAAGAGCTATGGCGCCGTCGCCAGTGACGTTGCATGCTGTGCCAAAGCTATCCATGGTAATGTATAGTGCAATCATAAGAGCCTGTTGCTGAGCATCAAAGCCCAAAATAGACTGAATCACTCCCAACGCTGCCATGATGGCTCCACCTGGCACGCCAGGAGCTGCCACCATCATCACTCCAAGCATAAAGATGAAGCCAGTGAACATTCCCAGGTCAAAAGGCATACCAGTCATGAGCATTAGCGCTACCGAACATGCAACAATCTTGAGGCAACTGCCCGAAAGGTGAATAGTGGCACACAGTGGCACAACGAAGCCAGCGATGCCTTCGCTCACGCCGTTCTTGAGTGTATGCTTCAATGTCACCGGAATTGTTACTGCGCTCGACGAGGTGCCAAGTGCTGTGAAATAGGCTGGGAACATGTTCCACAATAGCTTGAACGGATTGCGATGCGTAACGAGTCCAGCAATGCAATATTGCAATATAAGCAAGAAGATGTGCATGGCAAAAATCACACCTATAATGGCTATGAAAACGTTGAGCACGTGCCAAGCTTGGCCAGTGTGGCTCATCTCTAAGAAAATGCCAAAGATGTAGATGGGCAGCAGCGGAATGAGTGCCACCTCGATAGTCTTTGCAACGATGTCCTTAAACTCATCAAATCCAGCTTTAAGCGTGTTAGAACCAAAGAATGCTATTCCAAGTCCCACTGTAAAGGCCGTAACCAGGGCCGACATCACATCGACCAATGCCGGTATGTTGATAGTGAAAAACGGCTCTAGGGACTTAACCTCAGCAATCTTCTCCACTGCTTGGCCATGGTTGATAAGCAAGGGGAAAATATTGGAGCTGGTAAAATATGACAAATAACCCGACAACACCGTGTCGCCATAAGCTATTATGGTGGTCAATAGAAGCAGCTTCCCGGCACTCTTGCCAATGTCGCTGATGGCTGGGGTGATAAGTCCAATGATGATGAGGGGAATGAGGAACTGAATGAATTGGCTGAAGATGCTGTTGAATGTAACAAACACCCTTACAATAGGTAGGGGCAGCACCAGTCCAAGTCCTATACCCAGCGCGATAGCAATGATGATGCGTGCCAGCAATGGCAACTTCTTTAGTTTCTTCATATTACTCTAATTATTTATTTTTTTCGGGTCTTACGGCTTTTCTTTATTGTATTTTTTGTTGAATTCTTTGTTGTTTGTACACCATTGACAATGGTATTTATCAAATTTTTGTTAAGCTCTTCGATATCGGTGCGATTGGTTCTAGAATTCAGATAGCTGAGCATGTGTCTAAGAGCATCTTTGTCGAAGACCGAGAGCATGCCACGCGTCACAGGTCGCATCGATAGCACAGCCCAGCGATCAGGATTGTCATTGTAAGGGCTGCGAACCCACTTGAGGGTAAACTTCTCGTCGCGGAAGTTGGAGTAGAAAGCGTCAATCTCTTCTACAAAAGGCTCATTAAGCTCGACTACCAAGTCGTTGCCTTTAGGCTTCACCCACCACAATAGCGGTCCGTGCAACGAACCATGACCACCATAGCCAGAGGGCATCGACATCAAGAACTCATACTCGTTGCGCGAAGTCTCCTTGCCGTCGGCATAATAATGCGTCACGCCATTCTCGTCAACTTGCTTAGAAGGCATGGGCATGTGGACTCGCTTCATGCGCTCAGGCACATATTGAAGCACGAGCTCTCTAGAGCCTTGTTGCTCCCTGTTGCGTGGCTCGTAACTCAGCTCATAATCAGCACCTGGTAGCCAGTTGCTATCGTAACCTTCAATGGGACCTAGTACAACGGTGTCGCCACTAGCACCAACCCATACGCCATTAATCATGTCTTGCATGTCGGCTTTTACCTCTTCATATGGGTCACCCTTGCAGCGCAATGCCACGTCGAGCACGGGGCCTTTAAGGTTGCGGAACACTATCATGTCCCATTGCCCTGCCTCGCGATGATAGGCAAAAGCGTCTTTTGGTCTATAAGTCAACACCTTTCCCTTAAACATCATTATTTCATAATAGCGATTACTGCTATCGGGGTCGTCGCTACCATCTAGGAGGAAACCCAGATGGTCCACTTCATCATTCTCGTTATAGCAGTTAACCACTATGCAACCTTCAATACCGTTGCGCCATTCAGTCTCCATGCCTGGCAAGAACACCGCATTATCTCCAATGCTAAACTCGACTTTAGAATCGGCAATCATGGCATTGAGCCTACTTATTTTTTCGCTATTGATGACTCGAGCATCAACTCCCATCATGCTGCAAAGGACTAACGCAAGCAATATTATCTTTTTCATAATCAGAAAGAATTAGTTTTATCAAGTTGCAAATTTAGTAATTAGTTTGCTCTTTTCCTCCATAATAAAGGCAAAAAAAGAAAACCGCCACTACGTTTTTCACGAAGTGGCAGTTATTAAAAAATTGTCAGTTTTAGTTACCAGTTATAAGAAATAACTGTGAACTATAAACTAGTTCCTGTCCTCGTAGCTTTGATCGTTGCGGTCGTCGCGACGACGGTCGTTATTGCGGTTGTCGTTGCGGCGTGGACCACGATTGTCGTTGCGGCGTGGGCCACGATTGTCGTCACGACGTGGACCATTACCACCGTTACCATTGCGTGGACCACCGTTGCCACGTGGGCGATTATTACCACCGCGACGCTGCTCCTCATAACCCTCGGGCTTATCTTGCAGAGCACGCATCGAGAGACGGAACTTGCCGGTCTTCTTGTCAATCTCGATGAGCTTAACAGTCACCTCATCGCCCTCGTGCAAGCCACTAGCCTCCATGTCGGCAAGGCGCTCCCAGCTAATCTCGCTGATGTGGAGCAAACCTTCCTTGCCTGGCATGAACTCAACAAAAGCACCAAACTCAAGGATGCTCTTGATTGGGCCAGTGTATACAGTTCCCTCCTCGGGCACTGCGATAATGGCCTTAATGCGCTCAACTGCAGCCTCGATGCTGTCTTTGTTGGCAGCCGAGATTTCAATCTCGCCCTTGCCGTCGATCTCATCGATTGTGATGACAGCACCAGTCTCCTCTTGGATGCCTTGGATAACCTCGCCACCCTTGCCAATTATAGCACCGATGAACTCCTTGTCGACAGTCATTGCCACGATGCGTGGTACGTGTGGCTTGTAATCCTCGCGAGGCTCTGGGATGGTCTCGTTAATGATATTGAGGATGTGCAAGCGACCATCGCGAGCCTGACGCAGAGCCTGCTCCAGAATCTCATAAGGAAGTCCGTCGCACTTAATATCCATCTGAGTAGCAGTGATACCATTGACGGTACCAGTAACCTTGAAGTCCATGTCACCGAGGTGGTCCTCGTCGCCGAGGATGTCGCTCAATACGGCATGCTTAACGTTGCCCTCATCGGTAATGAGACCCATGGCGATACCTGCCACTGGGCGCTTCATCTTAACACCGGCGTCGAGCAGAGCCAGAGTGCCACCACAAACTGTAGCCATCGATGAAGAGCCGTTGCTCTCGAGGATATCGCTCACGATGCGGCAAGTGTAGGGGAAGTCATCGGGGAACATGCGCTTGAGGGCGCGATGTGCCAAGTTGCCGTGACCAATCTCGCGGCGGCTCACACCACGTGGTGCGCGTGCCTCACCAGTAGAGAATGCTGGGAAGTTGTAGTGAAGCAAGAAGCGCTCGTTGCGGCGAGTGAGCACGTCGTCGATAAGCTTCTCATCAAGCTTGGTTCCCAATGTCACTGTAGCCAGCGACTGAGTCTCACCACGTGTGAAGACAGCGCTTCCGTGAGGACCTGGAACGTAGTCGGTCTCGCACCAAATGGGGCGAATCTCGTTGGTCTTGCGGCCATCCATGCGGATGCCCTCATCGAGAATCACGCGGCGCACTGCATCGCGCTGCACGTCATGGAAGTAGCGGTTGATCATTGGAGTCTTCTCCTCACGCTCTTCCTCGGGAATGGTCTCGATGAAGTCTTCGAGAATCTTATCGAAGCTGTCGTTGCGCCAGTGCTTGTCGGGGTTGCCAGCCTTAGCAATGTCGTAGCAGGGCTGATAGCACTCCTTGCGAACGCGCTCCTTAATCTCCTCATCGTCAACCTCGTGGCAATACTCACGCTTAGTAACACCGAGTTGCTCGGCGAGCTCCTTCTGTGCCAAGCACATAGGCTTGATAGCGTCGTGAGCAAACTTGAGAGCAGCGATAAGATCTTCTTCCTGAACCTCGTCCATCTCACCCTCGACCATCATAATATTGTCGTAAGTAGCACCTACCATCAATTCCATGTCAGCATTTTCGAGTTGCTCGAAGGTGGGGTTGATAACAAAGTTGCCGTCGATGCGTGCTACGCGAACCTCACTGATGGGTTCCTCGAAAGGCACGTCGCTCACGGCGATAGCTGCACTAGCAGCGAGTCCAGCGAGAGCGTCGGGGCAATCGGCGCCGTCGCTCGAGAACATAAGGATGTGGACGATAGTGTTGGCGTGATAGTTCGATGGGAACAAAGGCCTGAGCACGCGGTCCACGAGGCGTGCTGTCAAGATTTCGTAGTCGCTGGCGCGACCTTCACGCTTGGTGAAGCCGCCAGGGAAACGTCCGAATGAGGAGTATTTCTCCTTGTATTCAACTGTGAGGGGCATAAAGTCGGCACCCTCTTCGGCATCCTTTGCCGAAACAACGGTCGCTAGCAACATGGTGTTGTTGAAGCGCAATTCAACTGCTCCATCGGCTTGCTTGGCAAGCTTTCCTGTTTCAAGGGTGATCTCGCGTCCGTCACCCAATACGATGGTTTTCTTAGTAGGTGTTAACATCTAAAATAATATTATATAATATAAAAAATCGTGCAAAGGTAGTCATTTTTTCCCAATTATCCAAATCAACCAAGAAGACAAGCTAAAAGAGTTTCACAGTGCACAATTGTCATTAATCACTTAAAGCTACATAGATATGATTATGGAATCTGATGAAGACAACTTCAATTGTCAGTTATTGTCTACCTAGATATCCATAAAAAATTCTAGGGGAACGACTCAAACGTCGTCCCCCTAGAAAATCATCGTATGAAAATATTATCTAAAACTTTTTATTTTAGAATCTTAGTAGTGGTAGTCGAGCCATCGCTGTAGCGAGTAACCACGATGTTCACACCCTTGAATGGAGTGTCGCTCTCGATACCAGCCACGTTATAGTAGCTTACACCAACCACCTGACTAGCGTTGAGTTTCTCAACAGAGGTTGGAATATTCTCATAATCACTAGATGAGAATTCAACAGTGCCTTCTGCCACATAGTAGTCGAAATCATCACCTGCAACTGCACGAGGCGAGGCTTTAGCAGTAGATGGAGTAATATTCAAGTGACCTGCATAGAAGTCATCGCCACATTCGTCCAAAGATGGATAATGATTAGTTATCTTGAACGTATAAGTACCTGGGGTAATTTGCATAGTCTTAGTACCTCCTTGCCAATACCTAAGAACGAACTCAGTAATGTTGTCTGAGCCTTGATCACCTACTAAAGCATTACCTTCGCCCCAATCAGCACTAAAGATGTTTTCGCTATAGCTCGACCACGAACTACCTAACACCTTTGAGAAGATGAAATAGCCTTTTCCATCACCTGAATTGGGTATTGTAACATCACCCGTGAAGGTAGAACCATTATTTGAATATAGAGTTGCCAATGGTGTGCTGAAGTCCCAACCAGTACCTTTAACGCCAACAACGTAGATTTTGTAAGGCTTATCCTCAGAAACAAGCGGATTGGTCTTCTTGGTGAAGTAAGCGCGCACCTTGAACTCAGCGTTGAGCTCATTCAAAGAGCCAAATTCATCATTTTCTGATAATTTCAGTCGCTCAGCACCGAATGTTGCACGAGTCTCACCTTCAACAGCGTCGGCAAACAAAGGTTCAGCCTCAGTGGTAACACCAGGATTCTGTGGCTTGGCAATCGCTACCGAACGCTCGCCAATTTTAGGAGCATTAGCACTTACAAAATTATCCTTGCACATCTTGATGTAAGAACCGTCATCTTCGGCCTCACCGAGTTGATCGCCGTAGTTGATATCTTCATAGAGATACCATCCATTCTCATCAATTCCACTGATGCGTGCAGCACGTGTCGGGAACATTTCTGTGTTCTCTTTCAAAATATTATTGGTGTTATCCACATTACGCCAAGCACGAACCTTATAAAGTTCATAGCCTTCGGGCACATTCAGAGCCTTGAAGCTCAGCAAAATGTTGTAGTAAGAATACCACTTATTTCCATCCTTCCATTTAGATTCACTCATCAACGGATAGGTCTCACTTGGAGTAACAACCTCAACATCAAGCTTACCCAGTGCGGTGTTGGCACGTGGGGCACCATAAGTATTGTCATCTATACGCTTTGTATAAACTACAGCCTGTGGCACGTAGTAGTAAGCGCCGCCATTATCTTTAAGCTCTTTATCTTCAAGCTCAACATTTGTGACATTCATGCCTTCGGCAGCAGCGACGTTACCTGTTATCTTGTAGCTGTCCAAACCAAAGGTGGTGCTATAGCCTTCATCACCCTGATTTTGCACATCGCCAAAATAGGTAAATGTACTAGGCACTTGACCACTCTCGGGCCAACGGCAAATCTCATAACGCCAAAGCTCCGACAGAGGTGAGCGCTCAGCTGTTATCGCGTATTTAGAGTTATCAGGTATTGTGACGCTCATATGATCATCAGCCAGAACATCATCAAGTGTGAGAGGTTCGTTTACGCTAGGATCGGTCTTGAACACTTTGAAGAGTCGCTGATTAGAGAACACATCTTTACTCTTAATAGGTTGATTGTTCTCATCAAGTTCATCTAAGTCAAAATACTCGGCAGCCTCAAAGTAGGCACGATAAACATAACTGTTGGGGTGAGCATTCATCGATACGTCAACTGAGAAGTTGTCAAAGAAATGCCAGTCTCCAAATTCCACAACACCTTCTTGCTGACCAGTAGGATAAGTAAAGGTGAAGTATTCCTGATTTTCACTTGCTCTAGAGCCTGAGAATGTCTCCTGTCCGAAGTAGGTCATCTTAACCTTGATGGTGCTATTGGTCTTCTCAACAACCTCGGCGGTAGCAACAACTGTTGAGTCGCCAGGAGTAATAACATGGTTCCAACGTGAGAATTTGATGACGGTACCCACTTTCAGGAAGTTGGCTGTCACACTAGTTCCCTTGTTGTTGGCAACGGCAATCTCGTTCCAATAGTTGTTCTTCTCGTTTTGGATATCGAACTTACTGGAGTTATCAGAGTCAATCTTGAGGGTCATACGCACATTCTTGTCATAACCAGGAATCAAGTAACTCTCGGAATTACTATACTGAAGCGAAAGCCAGTGATCCTTATCCTGACCACGAACAGCATAAGTAACCTCCTTACCAGTGGCATCCATGGGCACATAGTCATAGTAGTCGAGTTCGTTCAAACTGTAGATACCCGACATAGTTACAGGCACATATTCATTGGGGTCGGTTGTTACATTGCCATTGGCATCAAGATATTCACCCATGCCATTCACACGGTAAACGGGCTGATATTCTGTCGAGCCATAAGCATCGGTCACCACGCGCCACAGGCTGAATTCCTGCTCCTCGGCGGGGAGGAAAGTGCTCATATTTGAAAGCCAGTTCAGCTCAAGCTGATAAACATGTTGCATAACACCGTTCAGTTCAACTTGCTCACCCTCGATAGGATTAAGGTGAATCACATACATATCCATGCGGGGAGCATGGTCTTGGTTGTAATATACAAACTGTTGAGCGATTGTTTCGTCATTGGTAAACACAGCATTGTCGCGCGACTGAGTTGAGCCATCGGGATAGGTAGTATTTGTGTGATACAATAAGCGATAGTCGGGCACGAAGAACAACAGGTCACGAACGTCGGGGGCGCTGGTCACAGGGTCGTTGTCGCCAAGCATCTTGAACTCATGGCCTTTGCCCGTTCCTGTTGTTTCATCAATCTTTTGGGCCTCGGCATAGGGCACAGTAAGGCAGTCATGATATACTGGAAAACCAGTCTGATCAGTGCCTGTAGCATCAAGACCTGTTACGAGTGTTTTATAGATATCGGCTTTAGCATCACCATTAGTTGCCATTGCAGGGCTGAATTGCTCAAACATATGGTAGAATAAAGGCTCGGCATCTTCGTCATTATAACCAAAATAGTAAGTAGATTGATTAGCATTACGATAAAGTCCAAAGTGTGGCTCATCACAATAGTTAAAGCTTCCCCATGTGGATACATAAGAGTTCTTGTAATAACGCGACTGACCTTTAGAGATTATAAAGAAGCGGTTAATCTTATTAGCATCAATCTTGAATAGTGTGCCTTGTTCAACATTTGTACCAGTACGTTTTGACTCGGTGAGCAGACGAACCGATTTGACTGTTTTCATCATAAACTGCACCAGATTCTGGTATGGATCCGTTGAAAACGTCTTATACTTTTCATTTGTAGCATCCCACACATCAGAAGTCTTGAAATTATCTTGCATTTCAACAAGCAGCAAGGTGTAACCTTCTTGATTGGGCCTATAATCAGTTGGGTCGAAATAAGCATATTGAGTTTGATGATAGCAGCTTTGAGAATCTCCATCCAATAAGAAATACTTATAATGCGAAGAACTTGTACCATCACCTTGAGGGAAAAATGCTGTTTGAATCGTATTCTTAGGGCTTATGCTCCATCCTGCAGTGTTATCATAACCAATTCCACCTAACAACTCCCTGTAACGACTACTAGAACCACTAGTTCCCATATATTCATATGAAGTACTTTCCACTGTCACTGAGCCCACTGCCGAATAACTTACTGATCCTTCTTCCTGACCTGCAGCGGTATATCCACGATAATAAGGTCCAGGAAGATTTTGGTTAGTATAGACTGCGCGAAGCAGGGCAATGGCATGACCTGCCGAGAGCTCGTCAGTTACCTCAACCACGTCGAGCAAAGTGCCTTCATTGGTTGGATTAGCCACATTAATAGGATACTTGTAGGTAAAACCTGGCAGTTCTCGAATCTCATCGGCTGTGAGGGTAACCATTTCCTTGGTTTTGATTTTTGTGAGCACCATGTTCTCATGATAACCATAACCATTCAAAGCGTTACTTCCAGATGTGACTTGCGACTCATTAATATAATTGTTAGCTGTCTGAGTTAGAATTCCATTGGTCGCATCATAAGAGAAAGTGACACTGTTAATGGCTTGATTTCTTTCACCAACAAAATAGTGGTGATCTCCATTGCTGTCAACGCCATAATCTTGTCCTGAAGCAAATGTAACAGTTGTGCCACTGATAGTTCCTTCAATCCAACCATCGCGCACATACTTACTCAAGCCTTGAATATAGACTTTCCCATTAGCTATGGCAACATTCACGGTGTTAAATCCAAATGTTCCTAGAATCCAACCGGTTTCGCTGCTGGATGTGTAAGCACCGTTGTCGTACCAGTCGGTCTGTATCAACCATTCCTCGGCGGTCACACCGCTAGGTGGAGCTTTCAATACAACGCCAGGTCCTACGGCGGGAGCATTCATCTTGCCTTGTGCCTTGAGTGCAACAGGAGATTTCAATTCCTTACCAGTAGCAACTTGTGGCTTGCTTGTCTTTGGTTTAGCAACCTCTGTGGGCTGAACGCCAGTTGAAGTTGCAGGTTTAGCACAATCAAGAGCCTTGTGGTTATGCCTAACTTGATTTTCAACTTTGCGTATACCTTGATCAGGACGCCCATCATGTTGCGTCACGTTTTCTTGTGCAGCCGGGAGCAGCGTCACAGCATCTTGTGCCGCCATGGGCTGCCACAGGGGCAAGGCGATAGCGGCGATTAATAATAATCTCAGAATTCGTGTCATAATAAAAAATTTTAGATAAAGTTTTTTAAATAATATTATAGTTTGTCCTTTTCCTTGGAATATGCACATAATTATGCACACTTGTATAACACCACCTCTGTGATGTCAATCAATAATATATTGTATGTTAACCGATGAACAATGATGCTTGACAATTCCCTGATATACAGATTAGAACAAAATTTCAAGGGTTAGCAAATCATTCAACAACAACAAAATTAATCATCAGTCGTTATACTGAACACGCAAAATTTCAATGCAAATTTACTACTAAAAATGGGAAAAGCAATCATTTTATCCTAAAAAAATTACCATTAATAGTGATTTTAACGGTTTTGATTAAAGATTTAACAAATCTTAATAATCCTATCCGTGATTTTTAGATTTATAAACACAAATCATTATAAAAACCTCTAAAAAAACATGAAATGATAACATTTTCATCAGTTTACAACGCAGTAGCGCCCCTATTCTACTAATAAGAACAGAAGCTCTACAAAAAGTAAAAAACGTAGTTTAAAAAGCCTGCCAGCGAGCAATCACTCCACCCAGAGAACTAGGCCCTTGAGGTATTCGCCTTCTGGATGGTAAATGTTGATTGGGTGGTCGGCGGGTTGGGTGAGCTGGTGCAAGATGCGAACCTTGCGGCGGCTCTGGGCAGCTGCGCTGAAGACGGCGAGTCGGAACTGCTCTTTCGACACGGCCTGCGAGCACGAGAATGTGAATAGCACTCCCCCACTCTGAATCTTGGCAAAAGCCTTGGCATTGAGTCTGCGATAGCCAATCAGAGCATTCTTGAGCGCACTCTTGTGCTTGGCAAATGCCGGTGGATCAAGGATGATAAGATCGTAGGCATCGGGCTCAATATTGTCGAGAAAATCGAAAGCATCCTGAGCAAACGCCTTGTGACGCTCGTCACCCGGATAGTTGAGCTCAACGTTGCGTTCTGTAAGGCTCACAGCCTTGCCCGAACTGTCGACTGAGTGAACGAGCCGCGCTCCTCCACGCATGGCATAGAACGAAAATCCACCTGTGTAGCAGAACATATTGAGCACGCGTCGGCCAGCACTATAGCGCTCGAGTAGTGAGCGGTTCTCGCGTTGGTCAACGAAGAATCCCGTCTTCTGCCCACGCAGCCAGTCGACATGAAATTTGAGGCCATTCTCCAAGGCCACATCGGTGTCGAATTCTCCAATGAGATATTGATTTTCAGGGTCGAGATGCGCCTTATAAGGCAGCGTGGTCTCGCTCTTGTAATACACATTCTTGATAACGCCTGCAGGCAGCCCCACAAGAGCTTGAGCAATAATCTTGCGTGCGAAATGCATTCCTGGCGAATGAGCCTGAATAACGGCAGTGCTGCCATACACATCAACAACAAGTCCAGGCAGGAAATCGCCCTCGCCATGGATGAGACGGAACGAGTTGTTGTCGGGGCGAATGAGTCCTAGCGCCTGTCGCACACGCCACGCCTGTTCAAGGCGGTCGCGATAGAAAGCCTCATCGATGGCAGTGTCGCCCCAAGCAAGGATGCGCACCATGATGCTACCCACCTGGAAATGGCCGTTGCCCAATTGAGTTCCGTCATTGGCGAAAACTGATACCAGATCGCCTTCCTCGATTGTGTCGTCGGCGCTTGCTATCGCTCCCGAAAACACCCAGGGATGAAAACGCTTGAGCGACTCTTCTTTACCTCGCCGCAGGGTTATCCTCTTATAGTTCATAGTTCTGAGTTCTGAGTTGTGAGTTCTGAGTTGTGAGTTGTGAGTCCTTAATTTGCACTAGTTAATGAATGGTTTGATAAGCCACCTATAAATATCATTACCGTTGGCCCAAAGCAGGAGCGCAATGAGTATTGTCATACCAACCATCTGTGCCCGCTCAAGGAATTTGTCGCTAGGCTTACGGCGTAAGATAATCTCATACAGCAGGAACATCACATGACCTCCATCGAGAGCAGGAATGGGAAGTATGTTCATGAATGCAAGTATTACTGACAGGAACGCTGTCAGGTCCCAAAAGCTAGCCCAGTTCCAAGTGTCGGGGAAGATACTGCCAATTGTGCCAAATCCACCAAGACTCTGTGCACCTTCCTTGGAAAACAGCAACTTAAGGCTGCTCACATAGTTCACCATCTTGGTCCATCCCATCTCGATGCCTCGAGGTATCGACTCAAAAAATCCATAAGCTTTAGACTCCACCTTATAGATTAGTGGCGCAGGGCGCAATCCAATTCCTATCTTGCCGGCATCGCTCACGGCCACATTGGCACTATCGAGCTTGCCGTCACGCATGAGCGTCATCTTCACAGTCTTGCCCTTATGCTCTATAAGCTGTGCAGTGAAAATACCGAAATCAGCAACATCAACTGTATCAACCGTCAAAATCCTGTCTCCCTTCTTAAGCCCAGCTTTATCGGCTCCGTCGCCAGGCAAAGTCGACTCAACAACCACTGGAACGCGATAATCGATAAAAGGCTCACCACGCTTAGCATCGGCCTCTGCATCAAAGATGAATTTTTCGGGAATGTCAATAGTTACGGTGTCGCGACCATTGCGCAACACTTTCACCTGCTTTGCCGTGGTCATTGCCTGCACCTCGTCGCTATTGAGGTAGTAAAGTTGTCTTCCATCGGCGCTAAGAGGGATGTCTCCATCTTTGAAGCCAATCTTCTCGGCGCTCTGACAGAAGTTCATGCCCATCTCGGCATTCTTGTAAGGAATATACTGCTCACCCCAGTAGTAAACCATTCCGGCATAGATGATGATGGCGAGTAAAAAGTTATTCACAACACCACCAATCATGATGAGTAATCGTTGCCATGCCGGCTTTGAGCGGAACTCCCATGGTTGCTCAGGTTGCTTCATCTGCTCAGTGTCCATCGACTCGTCGATCATGCCTGCAATCTTGCAGTAGCCACCAAGGGGCATCCAACCCACGCCATACTCGGTATCGCTTTTCTTGGGTTTATACTTTAAAAGGCTACCATCCCAGTTAATTCCGAGTTTTTTGAGCCCGATATCGAAAAA
This sequence comes from uncultured Bacteroidales bacterium, assembly GCA_902762385.1. Classification (GTDB taxonomy): domain Bacteria; phylum Bacteroidota; class Bacteroidia; order Bacteroidales; family Muribaculaceae; genus Sodaliphilus. The sequence continues at coordinate 32,637 of CACWNQ010000006.1, forward strand.
TAGATAAAACTTCTCAACTTTTACCCCAAAGACCCTTGCCCACATAAAATGACCCAACTCGTGAATGAACACGAGCAGTCCTAATGAGGCAATCATCTGTAAAGCTTTAATCCAAAATGTAGCTGTCATTATATAAATTGAATCATGTATTAAAATGAGGAAATTAAACTCTTGGCATAGCTTCGTGACTCAGCGTTGCTCTGCACATAGTCGTCGTAGTCTGGGCTGTCGATGAAGGGTGCCCATGCCATTGTTTTCTCTATTGTGTTGTAAATGTCGTTAAAACCAATCTTGTCGGCGAGGAACGCAGCAACTGCTATTTCGTTGGCAGCATTCATCACGCAAGGAACGTTACCGCCACGTCGTGCAGCCTCATAGGCAGTGCCCAACAGCGGGAACTTCTCAAAGTCGGGTTTCTCAAAGGTAAGGTTGGCATAGTCGGCAACCGTCATGCGTGGTTCATTGGTCGCCAAGCGTCCCGGCAGTCCCAGTGCATAGCGAATGGGCAGATGCATGTCGGGCAAACCTAGCTGCGCCTTGACTGAACCATCGACAAACTCCACCATGGAGTGCACTATCGACTGTGGATGCACCACAATGTCGATGTTTTCCTGCGAGATACCATAGAGCCACTTGGCCTCAATCATTTCGAAGCCTTTGTTCATCATTGTGGCGCTGTCGATAGTGATTTTTGCGCCCATCGCCCAGTTAGGGTGACGCAAGGCATCATCCTTGGTAACTGTAGCAAGCTTTTCTCGTGGAAAAGTGCGAAATGGCCCTCCCGATGCAGTGAGAATTAGGCGTGACACATTGTTGATATCCTCGCCCACAAGACACTGATAAAACGCCCCATGCTCACTGTCGACAGGATATAGCACCGATGGCGAGTCCTTAAGCATCTCGTTAATAAGCTCTCCAGCCACCACAAGAGTCTCCTTGTTGGCAAGCGCAATCTTCTTGCCCGCCTTGATGGCTGCAATGGTCGATGCCAGGCCACTATAGCCCACCATAGCAGTCACCACTGTATCGACCTCAGGTAACGCAACGAGTTCAGAAACCACGCTATCACCAGTGTGTACCGAAATGCCTGTGCCCTCTAGTGCTTGAGCCACCTGCTGAAAGCATTCCCTGCTGGCAATCACCACATTACGAGGTTTAAAGCGCAGTGCCTGCTCAATCAGCAACTCGGCACTACGATTAGCCACCAGCAAGTCCACTTCAAAGAGTTGTGGATACTCGGCTGCAATATCTAGCGTCTGGCGTCCAATCGAGCCAGTGCTTCCCAAAACGGCTATTTTTCTCCTTTGATTCACGAAAAATGTTTTAAAAACCTACAAAGTTAAACATTTTCGTTCTCACAACGAAACGAAAAGTGAATTTTAACGATTTCAAACAATTTTTGTAGCGAGAAAAGATTGGTCCGACACCCAAATGATGCCGGACCAATTATGTATTAAATATTATGTGTTTCACTTAGCAAGACGGAGACCTATGTCATCGTCACCAAAGAGAGTTGGAACTTTGAAACGTTGAGTCACGCGACACACACTTGCAACACCATACCAACTACCACCACGTACAACTTTTTCCATGCCAGTAGCAGGTCCTGTTGGATTAGTTTGAGCCTGAGCGCTGTATTCTGCGAACCAGTCGCTGCAATATTCCCACACATTACCGCTCATGTCGTAAATATCCAACTCGTTAGGAGCTTTGGTCCCCACAACGTGTGACTCCCCATTAGAGTTCACATTACACCATGCAACATCATTAATGGTGTTGCTGCCTGAATATAGATATCCATTGCTCTTATTACCTCCGCGAGCAGCAAACTCCCACTCAGCCTCGGTTGGAAGACGGAAGTTCTCACCGGTCATCTCATTGAGCTTGGCAATAAAATTCTGACACATTTCATAGTTGACATATTCAGTTGGGTATTGCAAGTTACCACCATGGCCACTGTAGTTCCACCCCATCACAGCCTGCCACAGTTCTTGTGTAACCTCGGTTTGGCCAATAGCAAACGAACTTACTGTTACTTGATGTACTGGCCCTTCATAATAGAAATCTATCGAACTTTGGTAATTAGGATTACCCATCATGAATGTTCCACCCTCAACATTCACCATAACAAATTTCACACCGTTAACGGTATATTCAGTTGTGTTAGAAGGCATACCATTAAGTAGGACATTGTAGATTTCAGTTATATCGACCGATGAGATGTGGCCATCACCATTTACATCGTAGGCACTCTCGGGAAATTCCAAATTGCCATTCAGCAGATAATTGTAAAGCGCAGTAACATCAACGCTGGTCACGCTACCGTCACCATTCACGTCCCAACGACTTGCCGACATAGGCAATGTTAGCATTGCAACTGCCCCGATTACAAGTAAAAATTTCTTCATTATTTTCAAAGTTTTGATTTAATTATTAAATATTTTTGGCAAATATACGCTTTTCTTGTTACTCTTGCAAATATTTAGTTACTATTCGTTTTGTTACGATTTCACCATACAAGCTGCGGTGCGCGCCGCAAGGCGAGCATTATTGAGCACTAGCTGTATGTTGGCATCCAAGCTGTTACCGCCTGTAATGTCTTTTATTTCGGCTAGCAAGAAAGGTGTAGTTTCCTTACCCTTTATGCCCAATTCCAAACTTTTCTTCACTGCACGGTCGATGGCAGAATTGATATAGTCGGGATCAAGCGAATATTCCTCAGGAATTGGGTTTGTAACAAGCATACCACCTGCAAGTCCCATTTCAAGCTTCGCGTTGAATGCAGCAGCGAGTTCCTCGGGAGTATCGATGCGATAATCCACTTTAAAACCACTCTTGCGAGTGTAGAAAGCTGGCAACTCCTCGGTGCCATAACCAATCACTGGCACGCCCTTTGTCTCAAGATATTCGAGCGTGAGCCCTAGGTCAAGTATCGACTTTGCTCCAGCGCAAATCACCATCACGGAAGTTTGAGCAAGTTCTTCAAGGTCGGCACTTATATCCATAGTGGTCTCAGCACCACGGTGCACTCCACCAATGCCACCAGTTGCAAACACCTTGATTCCCGCCATAGCAGCTATTATCATAGTGGTTGTAACCGTGGTGGCGCCATCTTCGCCACGTGCGATAAGTACTGGCAGATCACGACGCGAAGCCTTGGTCACAGCCTGGCCTTTCTTACCCAGATATTCGATTTCCTCAGGTGTACAGCCAGCTTTCAGTTTGCCGCCAATGATAGCAATGGTTGCAGGCACAGCACCATTGTCTCTTATGGTCTGCTCCACCTTCAATGCCGTTTCCACATTCTGTGGGTAAGGCATGCCATGTGATATAATTGTCGACTCAAGCGCCACAACAGGCTTACCTGCCTCGAGGGCATCTTTCACTTCTTGCGATATAGATAAGTATTTATTCATTTTAAAAGGAAAAAGGAGTTAAAGATAAAGTTTTTTGATATTGTCATTTACAGCATTCTTTGATTGCAGGGCGAGAGCAGCGGCTTTAACGCCCATAGAGCACACTTCCCGCATAGTAGCGCCGCTAAGTTCAGCATGGACCACTGCCGCCATAAATGCATCGCCAGCGCCAGTGGCATTTACCACCGTCACAGCTTGTGATGGTTCTACATGGCTCTGGCTACCATCGTGACAATACACACCTCGCGCGCCCATTGTGATGTAGATACGTGTCACACCTTTCTCGACAAACCATCGCGCCATTGCCTCGACATCGCCCTTAATACCGCTCAAAGCCACCGCCTCGAGTTGATTCACTTTCACAATAATAGGCATAGAACGTGATACATCGAGCATTGCCTTAATTTTCATTGCCTTAGCTGCCGATGTAGCATCTACATAGAGTGGCACGGCGCATCGCTCAGCAAGATATCTTAGTACATCCTCGCTAAGGTTACAGTCAGTCACTACAGCATCACTAGCATTGATGCTATCGATATAGGTCTCCACCATTTCGGTTGTGAGATGCGACATGAGTTCCATGTCGGCAGCACCTGCCTGCATCTCACCATTATGGTCGTTTACGCATATGAAATAGTTGCTCCTAGCCCCTGCCACCTCGAGTATTGGGTCGACGGTCATGCCCACTCTACGGCAGTCGTCACGCAGACTAAGGGCTATACTATCGTCGCCAAACACAGTGAACAGCCTTACCTGCTCGCCCATCAGGCACAAGTTATGCGCAATATTGCGACCAACACCGCCAAAAGCAATTTCCACACGGCTTGGGTTGGAATCACACGGCACATACCGTCCTATCGGGCTGGCAGTTATGTCAACATTTGCAGCACCTATTACTGTAATTCTCATTATTATTTAATTATGAATTGTGCATTGAATAGAGCATCGGCGCAGCGCTCACCGTCGATGGCGCTCGACACGATGCCACCAGCATAACCGGCTCCCTCGCCACAGGGATATAGGCCCTTCACATCGATGTGGTGCAGCAGTTCGCTGTCGCGAGTGATACGCAGGGGCGACGAAGTGCGGGTCTCCACACCTATCACTATCGCCTCATTGGTCAAGAAACCACGCGCCTGGCGGTCAAATATTTTGAAGCCTTTAGTCAAGCGATGACTGATAAATTGTGGCAACCACTGGTCAAGGCGCGATGGTTGGAGTCCAGCAGCATACGACGAAGGGGGAATGAGTTTCGAAGCTTTTCCTTGCACAAAGTCGAGCATGCGTTGCGCTCCAGCACACTGGCTATTGCCTGCCATCTGGTAACAACGCTCCTCGAGAGCTTCTTGAAAGCGCATTACACGCAAAACGCCATATTGGTGGAATCGCTTAGGCACATCGTCGGGTCGCACCTCAACCACCATGCCGCTATTGGCCCAATAGGTGCCTCGAGTGCTTGGCGACATACCGTTCACTACCAGTTGTCCTGGCTGGCTTGCTGCTGGCACCACAACGCCACCGGGGCACATGCAAAACGAATAAACGCCACGGTCGTTGACCTGCGTAACAAAGCTGTACTCGGCTGCGGGCAGATAGTCGCCACGTCCACCACTCTTGTGATATTGTATCTGGTCAATGAGATGCTGTGGATGCTCAAGACGCACGCCCACGGCAATGCCCTTTTCCTCCATCGAGATATTGGCATCATAAAGCATCTCATACACGTCGCGTGCTGAGTGACCTGTTGCAAGAATTACTGGACCATGAAATTCCTCTCCTGTAGAACTTTTAACACCTGTAACCTCGCGTTCATCGCTTATAATCAACTCGGTCACTCTTGTGCCGAAGTGCACTTCGCCCCCACTGTCAAGGATAGTGTTGCGCATGTTCTCAATTATACCGGGCAACTTGTCGCTGCCAATGTGAGGATGAGCATCAATCAGGATGTCCTCACTTGCTCCATGCTGGTGGAAGATTCCCAAGATGCGTTCCACCGAACCACGCTTCTTGCTGCGCGTGTAGAGTTTGCCGTCGCTATAAGCTCCTGCTCCACCCTCGCCAAAGCAGTAATTGCTGTCGGGGTCAACAATTCCCAATCGGGAGATTGCCGCAACGTCAATACGGCGCTCCTTCACGTTCTTGCCACGCTCGAGCACAATGGGCTTCACACCAAGTTCTATTAAACGTAACGCTGCAAAGAGTCCACCAGGACCTGCACCCACCACAATCGCTTGGCGGTCGCCTTTCACACGGTGATACACTATGGGGGGCACCAGATAGTCGGCCTTCATGGGCTCATCTATGTAGGCCCGGACTTTGAGGTTGACCATCACGCGCTCTTTGCGTGCATCGATTGAGCGCTTGATTATGCGCACACCACTCAAGCGTCGCCGCATTATGCCCTCTTGCTTAGCCACCACTTCCTCAACGGCATCAATGAAATGTGCTGTGCGAGGATCTAACCGCAGTTGTATTTCTTTTATCATAATTTTTCTATCAGAAAAGTTTTGCAAGGTTCTCACTCATCATCTTCACCGACATGGCGAGCAAGATGATACCAAAGAACTTGCGCAAGAAGAATATGCCACCTTCACCCAGGAATTTCTGTATCTTATCAGTCGCTTTGATGACGACAAACACCCATACCATATTGAGAGCCAACCCAATGAGAATATTGATGTCTTCATACATAGCTTTGAGTGAAATCAAAGTGGTTAGCACACCGGCGCCTGCAATCAACGGAAAAACCATAGGCACAATGGTTGCACCACCACTTGGGGCATTGTTCTTGAAAATCTCCACATCGAGTATCATCTCAAGCGCCATCAGGAACATCAAGAAGCCACCGGCTGCAGCAAACGACTGGATATTGCAGTTAAATATCTCAAGAATCCAATAGCCACCATAGTAGAATCCCACCATCACGATGGCCGAATACAATGTTGCCTTCCAAGCGCTTATCTCACGTCCTTTGGCACGAAGGTCCATGATAATAGGCACAGAGCCCACTATATCAATGATACTGAGCAATACTAATGCTGAACTCAGAATTTGTGTAAAATTTATGTTTCCCATGACTTCTAACGCATAATTAATTCTCAACAGTTACTGTCTCATGCAAGCGCCAGGATTATGAGCTGTGCCGTTATCACGCGCAAGAACATCGTGAGCGGATAAACGGTACTATAGGCCACCGAGGGAGCATCGTTGCCTGCAGTCTTGTTGGCGTAGGCAAGTGCAGGAGGATCGGTCGTTGCGCCAGCCACCATACCCATAATCGTGCAGTAGTTCAACTTAAACTTTCCTCGTGCCACCAGTGTGACTATAAACAATGGAATAAAGGTTATCAGGAAACCATACAGTACCCAACGAGCGCCCTGTGCGTTAAATACCGTTTCGGCAAAATTACCACCGGCTGCAATGCCCACACTGGCAAGGAAGAGGCAAATTCCCAGTTCTCGCAAAAGCAAGTTAGAGCTACTGCTTGTATAGGTGATGAGCTTGAGTTTATAACCATATCTACCGAGCAAAATCGCCACAATTAATGGTCCACCAGCAAGACCAAGCTTCATGGGCACGCTCATTCCTGGCAACATCAGCGGGATGCTACCCAAGATAATACCCATTACTATGCCAATAAACATTGTGAAAATATTGGGATGGTCAAGGGCCTTTTCCGAGTTGCCCAGATAATTGGCAAGGCGGTCAATGTCTTTAATGTTGCCTACCACGGTGAGACGGTCACCTACCTGCAACGCAAGGTTAGGGCTAGCGAGCAGGTCAAGGCCAGCACGGTGTACGCGTGTGACATTAAGTTTGAAGCCCATACGAAGTCGCAACGAACCGAGTTTGCGACCTGAGAATTCGCTTTTGGTCACCACTATGCGACGTGCTGTCACTGGGTCGGGGTCGGCCTTCCAGTCCATCTTCTCATGAGGACCAAGCACAGCGTCAAACATCTCCTCATCTTGCTGGCTCATAACAACGAGTAAAAGGTCGCCTTCCTCAATAATTGTCTCACTAACAGGAATGTGGACGTGACCGTCGCCCTTGCGAATGCGCGAAATGATGAAATTATGGTCAATAATCTGGTGCAAATGATGAATGGTAGAACCAATTATAAGCTTATTTGTAACCTTATAAGTTACAAGATGAGGCTGAAGCTGGGAATTGGTCTTATCGTCTTCTATCTCTTTTGACTCCTTGTCAACACCAATCTTGAAAATTACCTTCAGCACAATAAACGATAAAATAATTCCTACCACACCAAGAGGATAGGCTGCGGCATATCCCATCGACATTGACTCGTTCAATGCACTGGCAGCATCGCCTTGGGTCTCAATAAGCGTCTGCTGAGCTGCACCAAGGCCAGGGGTATTGGTAATAGCACCCGAAAGAATTCCCACCATGTCGGTAATACTCGTATCGCCAACGCCAAAATAAATGCCAAGTGCAACAGCGATATTAAGCACAATGATGGAAATGGCCAAGCAGTTAAGTAGCAAGCCACCATGCTTAAATGAAGAGAAGAACGATGGACCCACTTGTAGACCTATCGAGAAAATGAACAGAATCAGTCCAAACTCCTGAATGAACTTCAATGTATTCATATCAATTTGCAGCCCAAAGTGACCAGCAAGGATACCCACAAAGAGCACAAAAGTGGCACCAAGCGAGATTCCTTTGATTCTCACCTTACCTAAAATTACTCCCAAGGCAATAACAATGGCGTAGATGAATATAGAATGTGCCACGCCAGTACCAGTCAATATTTCTGTAAACCAGTTCATTGTATCAAGCTTCATTTATTCTTTTATGCTACCGTTTTTAATAGCTAACGATTAATCAATCTTTTCAATTTGCAAAGGTAGTAAAAAGTTTTCAGTTCTAAGTTTTCAGTCTTCAGTTTTTGTTTCAAAACAACGAAAAAGAGCACCTCGATCGACGTGTCGCTCTATTCCTTTAAAAGGCATTATTATTTCAGCTTATAAAACAAAACACCACTTGCTCTGAAAAGATATTTCAAAAATTAGCATATTTGTAAATTTTGCTTGATTGTGCATTATGAATTGTGCATTATAAATTATTTTAACTACCTTTGCAGTTTGGAAATCAATAAATACATATATAATTATGTCGATTGAAAATATACTTTCACAAGCTACCGCACAGGCGGTGAATGAATTATATGGCTTAGACGTAGAGCCGCAAACCATTGTGCCTCAAGCCACCCGCAAGGAGTTTGAGGGCAACCTCACCATCGTGGTGTTCCCCTTCTTGAGGGCATCACACAAGGCTCCCGACGCCACAGCACAAGAGATTGGAGAATATCTCGCTGCTCACTGTGAGGCTGTCGAGAAGTTCAACGTCATTAAGGGCTTTCTTAACATCAGTATCAAGCCTTCGTTCTGGGCTCAGCTGCTCGACAACATCAGCCGCGATGAGAACTACGGCTTCAAGCAGGAAACTCCCGATAGCAAACTCGTGATGATTGAGTACAGTTCGCCCAACACCAACAAGCCACTTCATCTGGGCCACGTGCGCAACAACCTACTGGGCTTCAGCCTCTCGCAGATTATGAAAGCCAACGGCAACAAGGTGGTAAAGACCAACATCGTGAACGACCGTGGCATCCACATCTGCAAGTCGATGCTCGCTTGGCTCAAGTGGGGCAACGGCGCCACTCCCGAGAGCACTGGCAAGAAGGGCGACCACCTGATTGGCGACTTCTATGTGCTCTTCGACAAGCATTACAAGGCCGAAATCAAGGAGATTGCCGAAGCTCAAGGCATCAGCGAAGAGGAAGCCGAAAAGAAGTCAACCCTCATGCAGGAAGCTCGTGAAATGCTCAAGAAGTGGGAGGACAATGATCCTGAGGTGCGCGCCCTGTGGGAAAAGATGAATTCATGGGTTTATGCTGGCTTCGACGAGACCTACCGTCGCATGGGCGTAGACTTCGACAAGATTTATTATGAAAGCCAGACTTACCTTGAGGGCAAGGAAAAGGTTGAGGAAGGACTCGAAAAAGGCGTGTTCTACCGCAAGGAAGACAACAGCGTGTGGGCCGACCTCACACCCGATGGACTCGACCACAAGCTCCTACTGCGCAGCGATGGCACTAGCGTCTATATGACTCAAGATATTGGCACCGCTAAGCTCCGCTATCAGGACTACCCTATCGACAAGATGATTTATGTAGTGGGAAACGAGCAGAACTACCATTTCCAGGTATTGTCGCTTTTGCTCGATAAACTGGGCTTTAAGTGGGGCAAAGACCTCATCCATTTCTCTTATGGTATGGTTGAGCTACCTCACGGCAAGATGAAATCACGCGAGGGAACAGTGGTCGATGCCGATGACCTCATGGACAAGATGGTTGAAGACGCTCTGGCTATGACCAGCGACCGCCTCGAGGGCATGACACCCGACGAGAAACTCGAGGTTGCACGCATCATTGGCATGGGTGCGCTCAAGTATTTCATTCTCAAGGTTGACCCACGCAAGAACATGCTGTTCAACCCTGCCGAAAGTATCGACTTCAACGGCAACACCGGACCATTCATCCAGTACACCTATGCTCGCATCCAGTCGCTGCAGCGCAAGGCCGGCGACAACCTGCCTGCACTCAACGTCGATGCCGTTACTCCCAACGAGAAAGAGATTGCTATAATTCAACGCGTCGCCGACTTCCCAGCTGTAGTAGAAGAGGCTGGCAAGACCTACAGTCCTGCGCTCATTGCCAACTACACCTATGAACTTGCTAAAGAGTTCAACCAGTTCTACCACGACTACAGCATCCTCAAGGAGGAAGACGAGAACGTGAAAGTGTTCCGACTCGAGCTCTCACGCACCGTGGCTGGCGTCATCAAGCGCGCATTCTCACTCCTAGGCATAGAAGTCCCCGAAAGAATGTAATTTTTGGCACACTTTTTGCCATACATTATTTTTTGAATGAAACAAACTAACAACTATAAATTATGAACTACAACAATCTTCCACCGTTGCCACAGGCTAATGCCTCGCAGGCAACACCTTATCAGAGCGAATGGTCACTCACGACCTACATGACAAAGGTGATGCGCAAGGTGTACACGAAAATGTTCCTCGGACTTCTCGTGACAGCGCTCACTTCATGGTTTGTGCTTAACAACGAGACTGTTCTCATGACGCTGGTTCAGAGCCGTGGACTCCTAATAGGATTGTGCGTTGCTGAGCTTGCCTTGGTTTTCATCCTCTCGATGGCAATCAACAAACTCAGCTCCCCAGTAGCAACTTTGCTCTTCTATGTATATGCTGTGATTAACGGTGTCACACTCACTCCCATTTTCTTGATGTACACCATGTCGTCAATCGCTCTCACATTCTTTGTGACAGCAGGTGTGTTCTTGGCAATGTCAATCTACGGCTACACCACCAAGAGCGATCTCACCAAGTTTGGCACTTTCATGGTAATGGCGCTCATTGGACTCATTGTATGCACCATTATCAACATCTTCTGGGCCAATAGCGTTATGGACTGGATTATCAGCTTTGCAGGCGTGATAATCTTCATTGGCCTCACTGCATGGGACACTCAGAAGATCAAGCAGATGGCACAGGAAACCGACGAGATGAACGCTGGCAAGCTTGCAACACTTGGCGCTTTGTCACTCTACCTCGACTTCATCAATCTATTCCTCTATCTGCTTCGTTTCTTGGGCAATCGCAACTAAGAAAATATCTCACACATTACACATCGAGCGTCACATCCATTTAAGATGTGGCGCTTTATTTACTTTATAACCTAACCCACTAGCTCCCTATTACCTAAAATTTAAACACACATTAATACAATAAAAATGCACAATTCGAGTTTTATATTTTAGATAATACTAATTTCGTTGTTTTAGATTATGAAGAAATCAACTAGAATACTCGTCGCTATGGCTTTACTCATGACTAGCATGGCAGCCTTTGCCGACGATGACATCAAGAATGAAGAGTTCAACCCCATCACCACTGGTGTAACTTCACTCAGCATCACCCCCGATGCTCGTGGTGCATCAATGGGTGACCAGGGTGCCGCCACCGACCCTGACGTGAACTCGCAATTTTGGAACCCGTCAAAGTATGCTTTCGCCTACAGCAAAGCTGGAGTGTCAATTTCTTACACTCCTTGGCTTCGCAAGCTCGTCAACGACATCTTCCTTGCTAACCTCTCAGGTTATTGGAAGATAGGTAGTGGAGACAATCAGGCAGTGAGTGCCTCGTTACGCTACTTCTCACTTGGTGAAATCAATAGTTCCGACGATTTAGGAAATGCCATGTCAAGCATCAATCCCTTTGAGATGGCTTTCGACGTTGGTTACTCACGCAAACTGAGCGAGAAATTCTCGATGGGTGTTGTGCTTCGTTACATCTATAGCGACCTTGGATACTCCAACTATAGTGGTACCGACCAAACTACTGGAGCCTCGGCATTCTCGGCCGACATTTCGGGTTATTTCAACACCTACCCCATGATTGGACGCAACGAGTGTCAGTGGAACCTTGGTTTCAACATCTCTAACATAGGTTCGAAGGTAAGCTACAACGGTGGCGACGATCCCGCGTTCATCCCCACTAACCTGAAAATTGGTACTGCTTTCACCTTCCCTCTTGCCGACTACCACAACCTCACTCTCTCGGCCGAGGCCAACAAGCTTCTCGTACCAGCACGTCCTCGACTCGCCAACTACAATAATCAGGAGGAATATGAGCAGGCGCTTCAAAACTGGAAGGATATGTCGTCAATCACTGGAATCTTCAAGTCGTTTACCGATGCTCCAGGTGGATTCAAAGAAGAGTTGCGAGAGATTACATTCTCAATTGGTGCTGAGTACAGCTATAACCAGCAGTTCTTCCTGCGTGGTGGTTTCTTCAACGAGAACAAGTACAAAGGTAACCGTAAGTACTTCGGTCTAGGTGCTGGCTTCGCGCTCAACGTAATCAAGCTCGATGCTGCCTATATGATTGCAACAGCGCAGAACAGTCCTCTGGACCAAACACTCCGATTCACTCTATCGTTCGATATGGACGGCATCCGCAACCTTTTCAACAAGTAATAAAACAACCATAATATTATAAATAGGGACGAGGAGCACCTTGTCCCTATTGTTTAAAAAACACAAAGATTATGATGCGCATAGGATACGGATTTGACGTGCATCGCCTAGTCGAAGGGCGAGAATTATGGATTGGTGGCGTGAAAATCGATCATGACAAGGGGCTGCTGGGCCACAGCGATGCCGATGTGGCAATTCATGCCCTATGCGACGCATTGCTCGGTGCCGCCGCATTGCGCGACATTGGCTTCCACTTTCCCGATAGTAATCCTATTTATAAAGGCATCGATAGTCGCAAGCTCCTGCGTGAAGTAATCCAGTTGCTGGACGAGAAAGGCTACCGTCTGGGAAATTGTGACATCACAATCTGCGCCGAGGCCCCCAAGATGAATCCTCACATTCCTGCCATGCAGGAACAGCTCGCCGAGTGCATGCAGTGTTCCCCCTCTCAGGTGTCAATCAAAGCCACCACCACCGAGCGACTTGGCTACACGGGCCGTGGCGAAGGCATCGCCGCCCACGCCGTAGCATTAATATTAAAGAATGACTAATTCTTAGTATTTCCTATTTTCCAAACCCATTATATCTGCCTTGCCACTTGCAGGGCAGTCATCACTGCCACACCAGTGTCGTCGGCTAGTTTAAGGCTATTGTGCCCACTCAATATAGAGCCAATGGCAAACAGGTTTTCAATAGGACGACCATCTTTGAATGCATGATATTCGTTGTCGGTCTTTACCCCAAATTCCATGTAGGGCTGGGCGTCAAACAGGTTCTCTCGACTCCATTCACCACACTTGCCCGAATAGTCCACATCAAGGCCAAAAATGGGCTCACTCACTCCTGCAGCACTAGATGCCAGGCCACCATTCATAAATGAGCCTGATGCTAGCACAAAGTGGTCGGCCACGATGTCTTGGTCGGGGAAGTTCTTGGCCTCAATGCTCAGCACTCTGTCGCCAGCCATCTTGGCGCTTTTCACCATACTTCCCAAGAAGAAGGTTCCACCGTTCTGAACAAACAACTTGCGCAATCGCGACATAAGGCGAGTGCCAGCTATGCTAGGCGGCAAGGTCGACACAAATTTCACAGGAGCCTTAACTTGATGCGCAATTTTAACTGCTGTCTCGTCGCCATCAAGGCCAAACACTGCCGGCAGCACTGCCACCTCAGCATCACCCATCGATGAGCGCACCTTACGTGCTAAGTCATTGAGCACACCATCGTTCTGCATCAGCTTGGCAACTGCAGTCGAACGCATCACCGAAGGACCACTCGAGAGTTTGTCGACAGTGCCCAGTTTCACGTCACACATCTCGCAGTCTACCCCCAATCGCCTGAATGATTCAGCTATGAAGTCGTACGGAAAGTCAAGAAAACCCTGAATATTCACCAATGCCACCTTGTTCCAAGGCAACTTGTCTCGGCTATCGCTTGTAACATAGTCATCGAGTGTGAGCCAAGTGGGACGCAACAAGCCCAATGGTGTCATGCGATAATGGTTCATGTTGCTTGTCTCACCGTAGAAACTCAAACCTGCACCTCCAAGAATCACAGGTGCCATAGCAACATTGTGAATCACATTGGCAATTCCCATTTTTGAGTAAGGATGGTTTGGGCTCAGGTTAGGAATAACATCTAGTGGATTCTCCACCTCATTGCCCTCTTCGTCAAAACCCAACAGGTCAATCGAACCTGAGTTGAAGTTAAGTTTACTCTGGCCCTTAGCCATTAGAGCAACATGCTTGCCATTAGTGGCAAGAGCTATTCCACACATGATGGCACTAAGTCCACCACCTATCACTATCACGTCAAACTTCATATCGCATCAATAATAATCGTTCTACATTGTCAAGCCGCACAAGCCCTCATATATTGTAATCGTGAGCTGAGCCTCGCTAAGCGATGAGCCCCATGCAATCGGGCGCAATCCCTTCCATCGCTCGTTCATGAACGATGCAAGGTCGGCAAGGACAGTTTCAGCATCGCCGCCAGCCTTGCACAACTGCAGCGCAGCACGGCAGGCACACAACTTACCTTGACACGACCCCATGCCCATGCGTGTGCGACGACGCATATTGGCGAGATTGTTCACATGCAACTTTTCAATAGCATATTTCATCTCGCTCACACTCACATGCTCACACTCACACACCATTGCTTTGTCTTCGTTGCTATGGTCCTTTATTTCCTTTGTGAGCGAGCCATGGCGCTCTTGAGCAGCCTTCATTGCCACAGCGTGGTAGTTACCTCGCTTCTTCGGTACTTTCTCGTCGCTGCCCGGCAACGGCAAGATGGCCGTGGTGCATGCGCCCACCATGTCGAGCTTCTTGCACACCAGGTCGGTTGCAATCTCAGCCATGAGCCTATAGGTCATCATCTTGCCACCTGTAATAGTGATAAAACCATCCAGTCCATCTCGTTCCTTATGGTCAAGGCACACGATGCCGCGGCTTATGCTGCGTCCCGATGGGTCATCATCGCTGGCCACCAACGGTCTCACACCAGCATAGGCCCTCAGGATGCGCGTGCGTGCTAATGATGGCACAAGATGAACGCCCTCATTGAGCAATGTCTCCACCTCGGCACGTGTCACACGCATGTCATCAATCTCGGTAATCGGCACTCTATCGCTCGTTGTTCCCAGCATACTCACAATCTTGTCGGGGACAAGGATATCACCGTTTGCAGGCTTGCGGCAGCGGTTTATCACCATGTTGTTCACCCTATGGCTAAAAATGAGCAACGAGCCCTTAGCAGGAAACATATTGATTGTCACACCAGCCTTCTTGGCTATTAATGTTCCCCAAATACCGGCAGCATTAACCGTTACAGGAGCATAAGCTTCAGTCATTTCACCTGTTAGGTTGTTGCGAAGCTTAACGCCTATAACGCGTGCGTTCTCAACTATCATGTCGGTCACTTCATGATAAGTGAGTGCCACTGCTCCATGACGGCGAGCATCAATCAGGTTGGCAGTCGTCAATGTGAATGGATCGATTGAGGCATCAGGGACTCGCACAGCACCTATCAGTGCTGGATTCAATGATGGCTCGAGCATGCGAGCCTCGGCAGGGTCGATAATCTCGGCACTAATGCCTGCTCGCAGGCATGCATCAACAAATGTCGCTTGATATTCAAGGTCATCCTCAGGCAATGTGACAAAAAGGCCATCAGTCTCCTCAATGCAGTGGCGTGCTATCTGGCGCAGAATCATGTTCTCGCCTATGCACTCCGATGCACTGTCCTGGTCGGTAACTGCATAGCGTGCTCCACTATGCATCAGGCCATGGTTGCGTCCTGTGGCGCCATTGGTGAAGTCGTAGCGCTCAACCAGCAGCACCTTAAGCCCTCGCAATGCACAATCGCGAGCTGTGCCGGCACCTGTGATACCACCACCTATTATAATAACATCATATTCAGGACTTGCAGGTTTGTTATTTTCTAACATTATATCATTAGAGAGAGTTAGGTTAATCAATCTTGGTCTTTGCAACTCAATCCACAAAGTTACAACAAAAAACTGGTCTAAACATGTTTTTCACCCTTTTTATGCACGCACAATTAAAAAAATGTAATTTATTTGCTACTTTGAAAGAAAAAAGGTATTTTTGTGACCAAACTATTACAAAAACACATCTATTAATCATGAACATACTTATCGTTGGAACCGGATATGCAGGCCTAGTAACTGGTGCCTGTTTTGCCGACCTTGGAGTCAACGTGACTTGTGTCGACTCCGACGCACGAAAAATCAACCTCTTGCTTTATGGAGGGCTCCCTATCTACGAGCAAGGTCTCGAAGACATGGTAAAACGCTCGGTTGCAGCACGCAGACTAAACTTTACGAGTAATTTCTCTAACGTGTTCGACAACGTCGACTATGTGTTCTGTGCTGTCGACACGCCACCTGCTCAAGACGGAGGTACCGACCTTACTCAAGTAATCGACACAGCAACCCAGTTTGCTCAAAATATCAACAACTATGCCGTATTTATCATCAAGTCTACGGTGCCACTGGGAACCTCAAAGAAAATCAAGGAACTTATAAAGAGCATCCTTGATGAGCGACAGGTTGACTTTGAATTTGACGTAGTTTCCAATCCCGACTTCCTTACCGAAGGAAACGCTATTAAGAACTTCATGAAACCCGACCGTATCATCCTCGGTGTCGACAATGAGCGTTCGCGCAAGGCAATGGACACACTCTATCATCCACTAAAGTTCAAGTATTTCCCTGTTATCTACACCGATTCCACTACTGCCGAGATGATAAAATATGCCGCCACTTCGATGCTTGCCACACGCGTGAGCTTCATGAACGAAATCGCCAACTTGTGCGAAATAGTAGGGGCCGATATCAACACTGTGCGTCATGGTGTGGGAACCGACAGCCGAATAGGACCTAAATACATTTACCCTGGTTGCGGATATGGAGGAACACTTTTCCCAAAAGACATTAACGACCTTATCAACATTGCCGAGAAGAACGGCTACTCGATGGAGGTGCTGAAAGCTGTCGACAAAGTGAACAGCCGCCAGAAACAACGTCTTTTCGAGAAATTCCGTGATTACTATGGTGGCGACATCAAGGGCAAGACTGTGGCTTTGTGGGGACTCTCTTTCAAACCCAACACCGACGATATTCGTGAGTCACCAGCAATTACTACTATTGACATGCTACTGCAGGCAGGATGCCATGTGCGAGTCTACGACCCGGTGGCCATGAATGCCATCAAGTTCCGCTGGAACGACATCTACTGCGCCCTCGACATCTACGATGCTGTCAATAAGGCCGATGCCGTGATGCTCGTCACCGAGTGGCGACAGTTCCGCGTGCCATCGTGGGAGAAGGTCAAAGAGGCCATGAAAACACCTCTCATCATCGATGGACGAAACATCTACGACGGCAACGAACTCGAAGACATGGGCTTCACTTATTACTGCATAGGAAAAGAACCAAACAAGCTATAAAAGACAAGACATTATTTATAACAAAAAGATTAGGAGTAACAGCACCCTGCTACTCCTAGTTTTTTCTTAGCTATTCCTAGTCATTCCTAGTTACTCCTACCCTCAACAAATTCTTCCCAACGCTTAATTAGAGCTGCCATATCTTCGGGCAGTTCGCTATTGAAGTCCATCTGCTCTCCTGTGCGAGGGTGCACGAAGCCCAGCGTCTTGGCATGCAGTGCTTGGCGTGGACACAACTTGAAGCAGTTGTGAATAAACTGCGCGTAACTCGACGAAGTATTACCACGCAAAATCTTGTCGCCACCATAGCGTTCGTCGTTAAATAGTGGATGCCCTATGTGGCGCATATGCACACGAATCTGGTGCGTTCTCCCCGTCTCAAGCTGGCACTGAACCACTGCCACATGGTTAAGGTTCTCTATCGTGTGATAGTGGGTCACAGCATGCTTGCCTTGGTCCCCCTCGGGAAACACTGCCATCTGCAGTCGGTCACGTAGGCTTCGCCCTATATTGCCCTCGATTGTACCGTCAAGTTCCTTCATTGCGCCCCACACCACTGCAATGTACTGGCGCTTGGTGGTCTTGTTAAAGAACTGAAGTCCAAGCGATGTTTTGGCATCGGGTGTTTTAGCAACAACAAGCAACCCACTGGTGTCTTTATCGATACGATGCACAAGGCCCATGCGAGGGTCAGTAACATCATAGTTTGGGTTGTCCTTAAAGTGCCATGCCAGAGCATTAACCAGTGTGCCGTCGTAATTGCCATGTCCGGGATGCACGCACATTCCTGCAGGTTTGTTCACCACCAGCAAATCCTCATCTTCGTAAACAATATTAAGTGGAATATCCTGGGCTATAATCTCATTCTCATAGCGAGGACGGTCCATCACTACTGAGATCTCATCGCCGGGATGCACCCGGTAATTGCTCTTCACGGCACGACCGTTAACGCGTATGCACTGCGCCTCGGCAGCATTCTGAATACGGTTGCGAGATGTTCCTTTAATGCGTTCAACAAGGTACTTGTCGATGCGCAGCAACACATGTCCAGGCTCCACCACATAGTGGTAGTGCTCCCAGTAGTCGCGCCCGTTCTCGGTAAAGTCGGGATCGCTAAAGTCGCTCTGTATTTCAAGTTGCTCTTCGTCGAGCAAGCCATCATCAAGTGTTGCCATGCGTTTTGTTGAAAAAAGATGGAGGCCCAGTTCCTTACCTTGCCCCCACCTGTAGCAGTTAAGTTGTCAATCTAATGATTGCTAAATTCAGGACTCTTATATCTGTTAATGATTAATCTTCATTGGGATGCTGACGAGCCTCGGCTGCTGCTTTTTCACGCTGCTGTTGCTGCAATGAGTCTTGCAGATTGTCGGGGAGCACGTCGAATGGCATCTCTGGAACAAGGCCATCACCCACCTCAATGCTGATTTGATCCTTAATCGAAACCTTGCTGCCCGGAGTGACTGGATGACCATTAACTTTCACAGCAAGAACCAAACCTTCATCGGCACTAGGCACAGTGTCAACCGTCACATGTTTAAATCCCATTGATGTCAAACGATTGACTGCATCTCGGCACGATATCTCGCTTAAAATGGGCAGATTCACCATCTTAGGATTGAAAGCGTTGATAGTCAAGTAAATCACACGAGTTTTCTTGGCCATAGCATTTGCCTTAGGCTCCTGCTCAAGCACCATGCCGGGCTTAATGGCTTCGTTAAACAGCGAATCACTAATCTCCCATTCAAAGCCAGCAGCCTCAATCTTGCGGATAGCATTATCAAGGCTCATGTTGCGCACACTAGGCACCTTAGCCTCCTGGCCATGCAAAGTAAAAATGTCAATCAGCAGATATAGTGCATACCATACTGCGACAAAGACTATAATAACTCCCAGTGCATTTGCCAGAATGGGATGTTTCTTTCCAAATTCTCCAAGCATATCTTGTCAAAAATAAATGTCAGTTTTCGTTTTAAACGCACAAAGATAGCAATTTGGACGTTATTGGGCAAATAAAATAAATATTTTTAATCGCATCATGATTTCACAACATGAGTTGAAACACTTTCAAAAACCATCCAACACTCTATAACTCAATAAAATAACCAATGAGACACCACTAATGGCATCTCATTGGCATTTATCAGTGATTTAGGGTGTCCTCTCTTAGCTTCCTAATAGAATGGAATAAACGGTAGTTACATCACCTGAGGTAATATCGCCGTCACCATCCTGGTCGCCGTTCACGATACCACTAGCATCATTGCTAAGCAAGCAGCTATAGAGAGCAGTGATATCAGCCGATGTAACCTCGCCATCACCGTTAACGTCGCCTGCCACAACACCACCTGGTATAATATCGGTGTAATAGATTGTGAAGTCATCAACATAGGCCTTATAGCTAGTTGCACCTGCGCTCATGCTGATGCGATAACGTGCTGGCACATCCATGTTGAAGGAGTACTTCAATGTAGTGCTGCTATTGGCCGAAACTGTAGAGGTTGTCTCACCGTCGCTGTTGGCAACTGCGTTCCATGTCTCGCCATCGTCGGTTGAACAATACAAGATGTACTTGGCGGCTGTGGTCGATGCATTATAGGCATCGAAGCTCACCATGTAGCTCACATAGCGCACGTTCTGTGTCATGGTGAGCGACGATGGTCTCTTCATAATTACCGAGTGCTCGCCATTGCAATAGTCGCTAGCAGGATTGTTCACATAGCAGTTCACAAATTTCCACTTCGAGTAAACGCCCTGAACATCATCAGTTGGCGGAGTGGTAGCAACTGGCATTTCCTCAAAGTCTTCAACCACGCTGTGCAGTGACGAGTCATCACCAACGGTGAAGTATATGACGCCATTCTGCTCTCGTATATTGGTGATGTTGTACTGGCAGGCAAGGCCGCTCCAAGTCCTAAGGTTAGGAGTAGTTGTGTTGGTGATCAACGTGGCGCCTGCTGGGAAAGCATCATCGGCTTGCTCATTGCCGGTGCCATTACCTGCACGCAACAGCACATAGTAGTTGTGAGCTGGGTTGCAATTAACATCATTACTATCCCACACTGAGGTGTTGGTTGAGTCTACACGACATATGAGCATGCCATGACCAGGTGCATAAGCATCCCACTTGGTGTTCTGTCGGTTCTCAAGATAGAACTTCACTTGGCTCTCTGGACTATTGATAATATATCCCTCGCCTGTTGAACCAATTTGATTGAGAGAGTATTCACCTATAGCGTTGATAATCTGCGCATTGTCAAAGCCTATTGAATAGCGGTCATAGAGGCTATAGGCAACAGGGGTGCGTGAGTAGTTTTGGTAGCTTCCACCAGACATAATTTCCCAATCGCCAGGAATCTGGCTCTGGCCACCTCCGTCTTCATAGTCGGTGTCGTAAAGGTCAGGCAGACCAAGCACATGGCTGAACTCGTGGCAGATGGTACCTATGCCGTCAAAAATGCCATAGTACGAATTGTAGAGATATTCGGTAGAGCAAGCATAGGTGCGTGCGCGCTTGCCGTCAACAACGACATTCTCCCAATAGAGGTCGCTCTTGTGAGGCCACAAGTGGGTGCTAGAGCCGTCGCTATTTGAACCACTACCGGCACCAATGAAGTATATCATGTCGATATTGCCGTCGTTGTTACCGTCATACTGGGTGAAATCGACTTGCGAGTTAATCTGTTGCATTGCTGCAGCCCAAATCTCGCCAGTGTGTTCCCACTTCTGGTGGTAATCAACCGAATAGTTAGTCAAGTGAACTGGACCATACACGTCAAAAGTTGGACTAAAACGGCCTTGACTATTGTCGGTGTAGTAGTCACGAACACTACCGGTGCAAGCACCATAGTAGTTAGATGAGCCATCCTCATTGGTATAACCAGTGTATCCCACCTCGTTGGCCATGCGATTGTAGAAATCATGCGCATCGCTGCGAGTGAACTGGCAATCATTATAATCCACAAGGATAATAATACCACGGAAATTGTTGTAGTCATACTGAGCTGCCTTCGCTCCTGCAGCCTTGGTAGCAGCATCGATAGGAGCGCGTTTTAGCTTGCCATTTCGAGCGTCAACCTTACTGATTATGCCCTTCTTAAGAGTACTTACAAACTGAGCCTCGCTAGCCGAGCGATTATTCAAGTCATGGGCAACAACCTTGCTAGGAACCAGGTCATCATTCTTGCTTAAAGCATAGACAAAATAACCAGCATCATTGCGCACGATAGTGTAACCATCAACTGTTGTATGATAGTTAAAGAACTCGTCGCCAACAATTTTTATAGTCAACGGCGTACCATCAGGCTGAGTAACCTGGATGGGAGTAGTGACAGCCGGCACTGCAAGCGCAGCTAGCACAACAAGTGCGCTGGCCACCAAAGTAAAAATTTTCTTCATTATTAAGTTTTTTATAGAATAAATGTGTATGTGTAGTAGCATGTAATGAGGAGGACAATACCATTTGTCCCCCTCATTATAGATAGATTCAAGATTGTTAATCGTCGATGTCAATTACTTGGAAAGCGCTGTTATACTCTATTTCCAAACCATTGTTAAGTTTCACCTCATAGCCACGACGACCACGGTCAATGTTAATAATCGTAGTGCCAGGGAATGTTGTTTTAATATGAGTTTTGATTTGCTCGGGAATGAGTCCAGTGGGCACTGCCGAAACGCGGCAATTAACTTCTTTCCACTCTCCCTGCTTATTGAACTCAACCTTCTCACCACTCTGATAGTGGATTGTGTAGTCATCCCAGTCCATAGTAACTATCAGAGGCACTTTGTCGGCAAAGTACTGCTTGAGTAATCCCTGGGCTGTTGCTGGAAGTTGATCAAAAGTTATAACTTGGTCGTTATCGGCCTTTAAATTAAAACTCAGTGTCAGCATTACGGCTAACAACATGACAAATTTTAAATTCTTCATTTTATTAATCTTTATAATTATTATATTAACTAACTAAAAATACAGAATTAATCATCCATTTCCATTAACGCTCCTTGCTCATTGAGCTTGAGTTCGAGTTCATTAATCAACTCAACATCATAACCATAGCTCTCTTTTTCTATCTTCTTCACCAGAATACCAGGGTGACTAGTATTAAGATAAGTGGCCACTGGGGCAGGTATTGCAGCAACGGGAACTCCAGTCATGGGACTCTCAATCTTGCGCCAAACGTTGTCAGTATCAAACTCCACACGTGTGCCATCGGCAAGAACAACTTCATATTTATAACTGAACCATGATAGGTCTTTCTCGGCATAGGAAAGAGCCTGATTGGGAAAATACTGCTTTACAAAGGTTTGACAAGCAGCTGGCACCTCATTGACAGGCACCTGTTTGTCGCTACACGATGTAGTCATTACTGCCACGAGAGCGATGATAAGAATTGCTATAATTTTATTTTTCATGACAAAATATTATTTGAAAAATTCGATTGCAAATATACTATTAATATTCTATTTTACAACAATTATAAATTAAATTTATATTCTTTTTATCTTAATCTTAAAAAATCATTTATTAATAACTGAAAATGAAAACTATTTCGTACCTTTGCAGTCGTAAAAAGAGGCGCTATTGAGCGTATATAAATCTAAATTATTGAATAATAATCAAAATCTCAATCTATTATGGCCGAGAATAACGAAATAAAACCAGCTGAGGAGAAAAAAGTGCTGAACTTTGTGCAGCAAATCGTTGCCGATGACTTGGCAGCAGGAAAGAATGGAGGACGACTTAACACCCGATTCCCACCTGAACCCAACGGATACCTCCACATTGGCCATGCAAAGGCAATTTGCATGGACTTTGGAGTTGCCGAAATGTTTGGTGGCACCTGCAATCTGCGATTTGACGACACCAACCCTCAAAAGGAAGATACCGAGTATGTTGAATCAATCATGCGCGACATACACTGGTTAGGCTATGACTGGGGCGATCGTCTGTACTATGCCAGCGACTATTTCGAGAAACTTTACGACTTTGCCATCGACCTCATTAAGCGAGGGCTTGCCTACGTTGATGACCAAACCAGTGAGCAGATTGCCCAGCAAAAGGGTACTCCCACACAGGCAGGTACTGAGAGCCCCTATCGCAACCGCTCGGTTGAGGAAAACCTTGACCTCTTTGAGCGCATGAACGCTGGCGAGTTTGACGAGGGTGCTCGCGTACTTCGCGCCAAGATTGACATGGCGTCGAGCAACATGCACTTCCGTGACCCAATCATGTATCGCATTATCAAAACTCCTCACTGGCGCACCGGCACCAAGTGGAAAGTATATCCAATGTATGACTTCGCCCACGGCCAGAGCGACTACTTCGAAGGTGTGACTCACTCAATATGTACACTGGAGTTTGTGCCTCACCGTCCATTATACGATTATTTCGCCCACTTGCTAGCTGGCGACACCGTTGACCAATACTGCCCACGTCAGATTGAGTTTAACCGCCTGAACCTCACCTACACTGTGATGAGCAAGCGCAAACTCTTGCAACTGGTGAAAGAAGGCCTAGTAGCAGGTTGGGACGACCCACGCATGCCAACTATTTGCGGTCTGCGTCGCCGTGGCTACACCCCACAGTCAATCAAGAACTTCCTTGATGATATTGGTTATACAAAATATGAGGCATTAAACGATATCGACCTGCTCGAGCACAACATTCGCGAAGACCTGAACAAGAACGCCAATCGTGTGTGTGCAGTCATCAATCCCGTTAAGGTGGTTATCACCAATTACCCCGAGGATAAGGTTGAGATGCTTGCCATGGACAACAATCCAGAGCAGGAGAACGCCGGCACTCACGAGATGCCATTCTGCCGCGAAATCTATATCGAGCGTGACGACTTCATGGAAGAGCCTCCCAAGAAATTCTTCCGTCTCACTCCAGGCAAGGAAGTTCGCCTGAAAGGAGGATACATCATCATGTGCAACGACGTAGTGAAGGATGCCGATGGTAACATAACCGAGATTCACTGTACCTACGACCCCGACACACTGAGTGGCACACCTGGCAGCATGCGCAAGGTGAAAGGCACTCTGCACTGGGTTTCGGCACGCCATGCCGTAGATGCCGAAGTGCGTCTTTACGACCGTCTCTTTGCAGTAGAGAACCCATCGGCCGAGGCCGATAAAGACTTCCGCGAACTGCTTAACCCCAACTCACTGAAGGTGGTTACCAACGCTAAGGTTGAACCTTACCTCGCTGAGATTGCAAAACCAGAGGACAAGTTCCAGTTCCAGCGCATAGGTTACTTCTGTGTCGACCTCGACAGCAAGCCCGATCACCTGGTGTTCAACCGCACCATCACTCTCAAGGACAGCTGGGCAAAGGCACAAAAGAAATAAGGGTTAAGTGTAGTAAGTTTTTAAGTGTTAAGTTACTCTAGAAGATCTAGAAATACTAGAAAATCTAGAACCAATGCAGCACAAGGAAATAGTCGACAGTTTGTCGCAATCACTCGGCAGGAGTAAAGGCGACATCAACAAACTGATAGAAGCTCTGAGCAACGTTATTGTAGAACGCTGCTCAGAGCTTGACAGCATCAGTGTTCCACGTTTCGGGACCATCGAGGCTGTGAAGCATAAAGAGTTTATCGAGGTCGATAAGGAGACTGGAAATAAATCTCTGATACCACCATGTGTGGAAATGCAATTTACCCCTAGCACAGTGCTGAAAAAACAACTCAACCAATCATGAACGAGAAGATAGCATTTCCACAATTGGTTGAACTTGTAGCCGAGAAAGCAAGCACTACCGAGCGCATGAGTGAACTGTTCTTACAAGAGCTGTTCACTGTCATCTCGAAAGAACTCATCAATGGCAAATCGGTAAAAATCAACGGCTTGGGCACCTTTAAAACAACAAAAGGTGACCATGGTAAAGAGGTTGTTTTCGTCCCCGACAAAGATCTCGCCGAAGATATCAATGCACCCTTCTCACAATTCAAACCAGTAGTGCTCTGCGATGCTATTACCATTGAGCAACTCAATGAGATTGATGACAGTATTATGCAGCCTGAGCCCGCTGCCACCACTATTGTGGAGCCTGTTGAACCTGCCGAGGAGATTGATGAGGGGGCTGCCGATAACAAGATTGAACAAGAGGAGAACCTAGAAGTCGCACAAGAGCCACAACAAGAAGAACCAGCATTACCATTAGAAGAGTCTCCAACTGAGACTATCAATAAACACAATGGTAAAAGAAAATGGCTAACCATAGCCGCTGCTATAGCAGCCACAGCACTCATTGCCGGTTTTGCCACTCATTATTTGAAGAAAGGCACTACCGAAACTGTTGCCCAAACCGACTCTGTTGCGACACCTCGCCCTGTTCCTGAGCCTGTTGTCACCGACACACTACGCAACAACAATCTGATCTTCGACATGGCACGCAAGCACTATGGCGACCAAGCATTCTGGGTATATATTGCACTTGAGAACAAAAAGCAATATCCCGACTATAACAAGATACCCATGGGAGCAGCGCTCGTGATTCCTCCAGCCGAAAAATATGGCATTAACAGTGACAGCAAAAAGAGCTTGAAAGACGCAGGTATCGAGGCCATGAAACTTTACAAGCAAGTGAAAGCCAGCAAAACAAGCGCAGAACCTGCAGTTGAAATCAAGCAAGAAGATGATACAACTACCACCAAGTCTTTGACCAAAATCACAAAAGCAAAGAGGCTAAAACCAGTGCGTAAGCAATATCGCCATTATAACCTCTACCGTAACAGTCATCGCCGCCGATAGCCCATGATTAGCAAGTGTTTCCAAGTTGTTGCCAGTGGTTTGAACCTTATAGCCAAAACATTTGGCATGACTTACAATGAGATAAACATCATTGTTTACTACCTTATTGTCCCTCTCAGCTGGACTATAATGATTGATATTCTTATCAAGAAGCCAATCACCACAATACTACTTATCACAGCCTGGATTACAATTTTCATCTTTCACCACAGCGATTTCAGGCAGTGGTGCGACTGGGCTTTCCAGAAGTCGGTTGATTTCCTACTATGGTTCAAACGCATTGGCTGGAACTACATCCTGAGCTCAGTGATAATATGCGTAGTGGTCCCAATCATTATCTATGCAGCACTCATCATCGCCCTTATAAAACATTAATCCACAAGGCAAAACGCATTGTGGATTCTGAAGTTATGCATTATTCTTTATGAATAGTGCATTATTCATTGTTGAAGGCGTTCCAGCCTTGTGCGCGGATTTCCACCTCAGCATCGTCGCGAGTGACCATATAGGCACCCAATTCGGGTTTAGTAATGCGACCAATGAGTCGTGCGGTCTTCATCTGCTCCACCTTCTCGTGATCGGTTAGTGGCACGGTGAAGAGCAGTTCGTAATCCTCACCGCCGTTCATTGCAGCGGTAACCAAATTCATGTTCAACTCCTCGGCCATCACGGCAGTCTGGTAGTCGATGGGGATGCGATTCTCGTACACGCGGCAGCCTACCCCACTCTCCTTGCAGATGTGTAGTAACTCGCTTGAAAGGCCGTCGCTCACATCCATCATCGCAGTGGGCTTGATTTCTAGCTTTCTCAACTCGGCAATTACATCGGCACGAGGTTCAGGTTTGAGCTGACGCTCAAGAAGATATTCCCTTCCAGCAAAATCAGGCTGGAAGTCTTTCTCACCTGCACTAGCCACACGTTCACGCTCCAGCAACTGAAGGCCCATATAGGCAGCTCCCAAGTCGCCACTTACACATATCAAATCAGTGTCTTTAGCACCACTGCGATACACTATCTCTTCCTCGTTAGCTTCACCAATGCAAGTAATGCTGATGAGCAATCCAGTGACCGATGCCGATGTGTCGCCACCCACCAGGTCAACACCATAGCGCTCGCAAGCAGCATAGATTCCTGCATAGAGCTCGTTGATGTGCTCCACGGTGAAACGCTTGGAGATGCCTAACGACACGGTAATCTGCCGCGGAGTGCCATTCATTGCATAAACATCACTCAAGTTTACTGCTACTGCCTTGTAGCCCAAGTGCTTGAGCGGCATGTAGGTGAGGTCAAAGTGAATGCCCTCGAGCAGCAAGTCGGTGGTTACCAATGTCTTCTTGCCAGCGTTGTCAATCACAGCACAATCGTCGCCCACACCTTTCACCGTCGACGAATTCTTAACTTTAAAATCATGCGTCAGGCTCTCAATCAGCCCAAATTCTCCCAAACTGGATATCTCTGTTTCACTCATCACTTTATAATTTTTACACTACAAAGGTAGATAAAATAATTCATCCCCACAAGTCTCATTTCTTCGTGAACTGTATTCTCTGCTTGATAGCATTATCAAAATCCTTGGCGCCACCAGTCTCACCAAAGAGTTTCTTAAGCAAACGCACACGAGTGTTGGTTATGGCCTGAGGTGTCGAGATGGTAAGAGTTGCAATCTCGGTGGGCAAGAAATTGTGAATTGTGAGCAGGCACACCATCTGCTCTTTTGAGTTAAGAGTCGACAACAGTGTTTGCAACTGGGGGTTCAATGCATAAGATAGTTGAGCCAGCGCGTTAGCATCCTCATCGCCAGCGGGCTTACCCTTGCTAGCCGATGCATGCAATTGCGATACAGTTTCCTTCATTTGAAGGGAATTCTCCCGCTGTTCACGCTCCTTCTGCCGCCGCATGTGGGTGAGTTCGGAGCGAGTCAAGTTAAATTGTTGCTGGGTCTCGGCAAAGCGAGAATTGAGTTTGTCAATGCGATGGCGACTATACCATATTATTACCACCGACGCAATCATTAGGAAAATGATGGAGGCAAGCAATGCAATCAAAGTCCTGTAATGCTTACGTTCCTTGATTTGCTCATCATATTGCGTCTGCAGGTCAATGACACCAGCTGCATCATCGTGCTCATAGAGGTTACGATACAACTCGTTGAGTCGTAAGCTTAGGTCGGTCACATCCTTCATTTCGCCTCGCCTGTAAAGATAGACAATCAACTGCTGAAAGGAATGGATGGCGACATCGGGAGAGAGAGAAGTTGTAAGACTATACCAATGCTGTGCAGCCGATGCTGTGTCGCCCTCTTGCACATAGATGTCGGCAAGCAGTTTAGCACCACGGTCGGTTGGTGAAATCTGCATCGATTCGGTCAAGTAGCGTTTGGCTTCGGCATTATTGCCGGCTCCCATCATGAGACTTGCAAGATTGACGAGATAGGTGGCTCTCACGTCGCCATCGGTGCTGTCAGCTAGTGATTTAGCTTGCTCCACATAATACTTGAGGCTGTCACGCTCGCCCAGCATATCGTGGGTCATGGCAATGTTGTTGAGGGTCTGTACTATCCACTGCTTGTTGTCGACTTGTTGCGCCGCCTTAAGAGCTTGATTATAGTATAGCAAGGTCATTGTGTAGTCGCCCACATTGTCATTCACATCGCCAAGCACCGAGTAGAGATACCACTCAAAAGCGGGCACATGCAAGTCGACAGCCATGTGTTCAGCCCTTTTCATCATGAGAATGGCTTCACGGGTCTGCTGTTGCTTGTACAGGATAATGCCATTGTGAAGCAGAGCTCTTGCCAGGCGCTCATTGTCGCCATGGATCTCGTAATACACCCTGCTAGCCCTTATCAGCGAGTCTGATTCCATGTGGAGTCCGCTGCGATGAATAGCCTCGGTGTAAACAAGGCCGTAAAGAGCTCGGTCGGCCTCGGTCATTGTAGTATCATTCCAGTGTGGAGCCAGCATTCCCACAACCGAATCGGGCTGAGTGAACACAATATTTTCGGCCCTTTTTAATAGTTCATTGTGGGACTGCTCATGAGAGCAACCCACAATTATAAGAATAAGTATGAAATACGGAATGTGCTTCATTTCTTAATTGAGAACACTATAGGCACTGTATAGTTTACTCTAACAATCTTGCCTTTATGTCTTCCAGGAATCCACTTGGGCATGGCTTTTACAACCCTAACTGCCTCGGCATCGAGTGAAGGGAACACGTTCTTAGCCACTTTAACGTTTGAAACGCTGCCATCGGTCTCAACCACAAACATAACCAAGACTCTTCCTGACAGATTCTGCTTTATGGCATCTTGAGGGTATTTAATGTTTGTGCTGAGGTAATCAATCAATGCCGACATGCCACCAGCAAACTCGGGCATTTGATCTACTGTGTCATATACTTTCTGGCTCTTTTGTGATACAACAGTCTTCTGTGCGCTCATTGTCATGATGCATAATACTGCCATCATCGACATTAAAATTAATTTCTTCATATTTTTTACTTTTTTTTAATGGTTCAACAATCGGTTTGTCTGTCCGGACGTTGCAAAAGTAGATATTGCGTTTAATGACTGCAAGAAATCAATTACACTTTATTACACACAGGGCAAAATTTCTGATATTTACAAAAAAAGCCTTGAAAAAATGTCCCCAAAACATTTCTTTGAGGACATTTTTATAAGATAATTCTAATCAATGATTACACCTCATCGAGGCGGTTGATGACCTCTTGCACCATCAGTGTCATGATGGGCTCGGCCTTAGTGGCAGCCTGCTGCACCTCTTCGTGAGAAACATCAACAAAGATACCCTCACCACCCAGGTCGGTGATAACGCTCAGGCCAAAGACCTCCATGTCGGCATGACGGGCCACAATCACCTCGGGCACAGTGCTCATGCCCACAGCATCGCCACCAATGCGATAGAAGTAGCGATACTCCGATGGAGTCTCAAATGTAGGGCCTTGTGTACCCACATACACGCCTTCCATCAATCGGATCTTGTTCTCCTTGGCAATATTGCGTGCCAAGTCGATGATGCGATGGCTGTAAGCCTCATTCATTGCTGGGAAGCGTGGACCAAGCTCATTGTAGTTCTTGCCGCGCAAAGGATGGTCGGGGAAAAGGTTAATGTGATCGGTGATAAGCATCACGTCGCCTACGCGGAAATCGGGATTCATTCCGCCAGCAGCATTGCTCACACACAGCACCTTAACGCCGATAGCCTTCATCACACGGATTGGGAAAGTGGCCTCCTTCATCGAGTAGCCCTCGTAGTAATGGAAACGTCCTTGCATTGCCATCACATACTTCTTGCCAAGCTTACCAAAGATGAGTTGACCCTTATGACCCTCAACTGTGCTAACGGGGAAATTGGGGATTTCGCCATAAGGAATGGCAATCTTCACGTCAATTTTATCGGCCAGATTACCTAGACCAGAACCGAGAACGATAGCCACTTTAGGCATCTCGCCACCAACTTTCTCTTTAAGGAAAGCTGCGGTTTCTTGAATCTTTTCCAGCCAGTTAATTTCTTTTGTCATAACAGTTTATGTATTAGAGTTAATAATGTGTTTATGTTTATAATAGCCCTTTCCCATTAAAGATCGGCTATTCCCTCTATCTTCTTCTGCAACTCATACACGAAGTCACGATCCTCATAGTTGAGGAAATCGGCTTGAATAGGAATGAAGTATATGCTATTCTGTCGAGTGGGAGGGAAGTAAGGACTGTTGAGAATGCGCACCGCATCCTTCTCGGTCGTGACTATATACTTGCGCTTGCCCTCGAGCTCACGGAAGAGCTTGAAAATGTAGCGGAAGTCATCTCGAGTGTAGGTGTGGTGGTCATCGTAGTGAATAACCTTCAAGCGAGTGCCAAACTGCTTAAGATACTTAGCAAATGGACGTGGATTTGCAATACCGGCAACACCCAGTATCAAGTCATCCTCATCTAGCCAGTTGAGTGATGTCAAGTCAGGATTACCTATCGGGAACACAGGCTCGGGAGCGCCATAACGCACTTTTGAGAAATACAACTGTTGATACTTGAACAAATCCATGTGTTCCTTTATCATGCGCAAATCAACAGGTTTAACGTCGTCGGGGCATTTAGTAACGACTACCATATCGCACTTCAGGATTTTATCGGCAGGCTCACGCAATGTGCCCAAGGGCAACAACTTGTCCTCATAGGGAGGACGGTTATAATCGACCATAACCACGCTAACCTTAGGTTTCACATACCTGTGTTGCATGGCATCATCCAAAATGATTAAGTTGATGTTTGGGTTGATGCGAAGCAGGTTCTTTATGCCCTTACGACGGTCCTCACACACGGCCACTGTCACCATCGACCGGAACTTGCGGTATATCTGGTAAGGCTCATCGCCCAGGTCAACCGGCGATAAGTTATCGCTTGCCATCACAAAGCCCTTTGTGCGACGTTTGTATCCACGGCTCAATACCGCTATGTCATACTTGCGGCACAATCTTGATACAATATATTCCACATGAGGCGTCTTGCCTGTGCCTCCCACTGTGACATTGCCGATGGTCACCACAGGCACCTCAAACTCTTCCTGCTTGAGAATCCCTGTGTTGAAAGCCATCTGCCTTAACCACACACCAGCTCCATAAATCCACGACAGTGGAGTGAGCAAGATGCGCTCAGTAACGGCGAGGGTCTTGCGGGCTATTCGTCTTATGTTGTCTAAATCCATCAGTGCTAATTGATGTATTTATCGATTCTTGTTGTTTTTAGTGATTATCAGAAGTTTATCTCAATTGGCTCCATGAGACACAGCACACGGTCACGGCCCATGATAGCCTGCAACTGCTCATAACTGTTATAGAAAATTCCCATGCGCTTCTGCAGGTCATTCTCAACCTTCACATATCCCATCGAGTTCAGCATATCCAGCAACGACATCTCAACATTAGGATAATCGCACACTGAGTAATCGCCATCTTTAATTTTGGCTTGCTTGGCTACCCACTTAATTGCTGCCTCTAATCCTCCAAACTCGTCGACAAGGCCAATTTGCTTGGCAGTTACAGCGTCCCAAACGCGTCCCTCACCAATCACTTTGATTGAATCCTGAGAAACCTTGCGACCCTGAGCGCAACGACCAGTAAAGGTGTCATAACCGCGATTAACCATTTGCTGCAATGCATTTCTCTGCTGGTCGGTAAGAGGTTTGAAATAAGCACCTGCAATAGCATTAGGATTGGTATTAACTTCCTCGAATTTCACACCAAGTGTGTTGTTAAATAGGTTGCTGGCATTAGGAATCATGCCAAAGATGCCAATACTGCCAGTAATAGTAAGAGGCTCGGCAAAGATTCGCTGTGCACCTGAAGAGATATAATAACCACCCGATGCGGCATAGTCGCTCATCGACACTGCTAAAGGTTTGCCCGAAGCCTTGAAATCTTCAAGAGCCTTCCAAATCTCCTCGCTTCCAAAAGCACTTCCACCAGGAGAGTTAACGCGCAGCACAAGACCTTTCACGTCATCGTTATATCGCAATCCACGAATCACTTCGGCCATATCCTCACTGTAAATACCCCCTGATGAGTTCATGCCAGGCATACCTCCACCGCTATTAGTGCCACTAAAGATTTCACCGTCGGCATAAAGCACGGCAACAATGGCTTTTCCAGTACCCAGAGGATCGTCGTTAGAAGCAACCAGGTCTTCGGCAGTCACCAATTTGAGGTCGTCCTTCATTTCAACTTCGGTGAGTTTTCGAAGCTTGTCCTCAAACTCAGAGCGATAGCATATGTGATCAACGAGTTTATTTGCTTTCAAATCCTTAGTGCTCATTGTCGCCATCACACTGTCGGTGAGAGCAACAAATTTAGTGGAATCAATGCCACGAGATTTAGCAATATCGTTTGATATCACATCCCACAGACTTCCCAAATAGTGCTCCTGTTGCTCGCGGTTAGCATCGCTCATCTGCTCAAGCATATAAGGTTCAACCGCACTCTTGAAAGTACCCACTCTAACTACTTGCATCTCTACTCCCACCTTGTCGAGAAGTTTCTTCATGTAGGGTGTTGCTGAAGCAAGACCATGCACATCAACCATACCTTCGGGATTAACAAAGATAGAGTCGGCGGCCGACGCAAGATAATAGTCACTCTGCATAATACCTTCATCACCAAAGGCATAAACAAACTTCTTGCTTGTCTTGAAATCCTTGATAGCTTCACGAAGCTCATAAAGTGATGACATACCTCCTGCCATACCACGGCAGTCGAGATATATGCCCTTTATCTTATCATCATTCTTTGCAATTTTCAATCCCTTTACTAGGGTTGAAAGACTTTGACCTCCACCTTCATTCTGCATGAGCGACATCAGCGATGTATTGCCACCACTTTCACGCTCATTTAGGCTGCCTTCCAATTTGACGTACATAATGGAGTTCTTTTCTATCTTAGCTCCACCCATTGAACTAGCCATTGAGCCAAATATAGCAAAACTTATCAACAACGACGCCAAAGTGAAAAATATAAGCGCCAAAATCACGCCCACAAAAGAGCCACAAACTACAAGGAAAAATTTCTTCAACATATCTTTTAATCTTTTTATTTTCAAATTAATAGACCCGATGATTTATACATCGGAACGTAAAAATCAATCACGTTTTGATGCACAATAGGCCCATCGCCTCACTATGCAATTTACAAAGATAGCAATAAATTGCCAACTGAAGCGACAAATAACAATTAATTTTTATTTTTTAAATAAAAAAACTACTGAAACCCCCTTTTAAAATTAGTAACACCTTGGATTTTTATCATCATGTAATTTCCATAACTAGTTTTGTTAATGGAAGCGGAATCCATCAAGTGTGAAACCACGCATAAAATCGGCAGCCGGCATACGACGCTTACCTGAGAGTTGAAGTGAAAGGATTTCTAGACATCCATCTGCACAATCCACAATCAAGTGCTTGCCATCGGCTGTAATTGCCCCTGGTGCTGTTCCACCCTTTGAGATGGGTTCACTAGTAGCAAAAATTTTGACATGGTGAGTGTCTCCCTGCTCATCAACGAGTTCACTCCATGCTGCTGGATAAGGAGAAAGACCACGTATGTGGTTATAGAGCTCCTCGACAGGACGGTTCCAGTCAATATGACAAGTCTCAGTAAATATTTTGGGGGCTGGAGTTGGAAGTTCGCCTTGAAGCATCTCCAACTGTGGGATTGGTTTAACTGTGCCTGCAATTATAGCATCAACTGTCTCTAGTACCATATCGGCGCCTAACAGCATCAGTTTATCGTGAATAACCTCCACATTGTCGGTTCGCCCAATCTCGATCGCCTTTTGCTGAATCACATCGCCAGTATCAATCTCGTGCTTGAGGAAGAATGTAGTAACGCCAGTAACTGTGTCACCGTTCATCACTGCCCAGTTGATGGGCGCTGCACCACGATACTTGGGCAGTAACGACGCATGCAGGTTGAAGGTACCCAATGGAGGCATGGCCCACACCACCTCAGGGAGCATGCGGAATGCAATAACGATGTGAAGCTGAGCATTAAGACTGCGCAACTCGTTGACAAATGCCTCGTCTTTAAGCCTCTCGGGCTGCATAAGGCGTAAGCCCTGCTCAACGGCATATTGCTTGACAGCCGACTGAATAAGGCGGTGTCCACGGCCAGCAATCTTGTCGGGCATAGTCACCACACCAACTATATTGTAACCACCCTCAACTAGTCGACGCAAACTCTCGACAGCAAAGTCGGGGGTACCGAAAAATACTATTCTTAAGTCTTCTTTATTCATTGTGAGTTATCAAGTTAGTCGTAACTATAGTGCTTGAGCAGTTCACGGTAGGAATTGAAAATCTTCGATTTCGACACAAAGCCAACATACTTCCCATTCTCTACAACTGGCAGGTTCCAAGCCTTAGTTTCATCAAAGGTCTTCATTACCTGCTCCATGGGGGTGCCAACCTCGATTTGAGCCGGCGGCGCCGACATAAAACGTTCTACATATATGCGCCGATACAAGTCGGGCCGGAACATTATGTTGCGTATGTCATCGAGCAGTACCACACCAAGCAGATGCCCATCGTGGTCGGTCACAGGAAACAGGTTGCGCGAACTCTGAGCTATCACATCGACCATCTCCTTCAAGCTCATCTCGGGGTGGACAGGAGTGAAGTCAGTTTCTATCACACTATCCATCTTAAGCAATGTGAGCACCGACTTGTCCTTGTGGTGAGTGAGCAACTCGCCACGCTTGGCAAGACGACGCGAGTAGATACCATAAGGAAGAATTATGCGTGAGGTGAGATACGACACCACCGACACAATGAGCAACGGCAAGAACAATTCGTAACCACCAGTCATCTCGGCAGTAAGGAAGATTGCCATGAGTGGCGCATGCATCACACCGGCCATAACACCGGCCATACCCAGCAGGGCAAAATTCTTGTGCGACAGTGGTAGGCTCTGGTCAACAACACCCATCGAGTTGAGCAAAAAAGCAAAGAAGAATCCAGCCATACAGCCCACATAAAGAGAAGGAGCAAATGTACCACCCACACCACCTCCGCCATTGGTAGCGCTGGTTGCAAACACCTTGGAAAAGCATAAGCAGCCCACAAGAGCAACTGCCCACCACACGCTATTGCGATGGTCATAGAACATACTGTTGTCGAACAGTGGTTTCACGTCCCCGTTAAGCAGACTATTGATAGGACCATAACCCTCACCGTAGAGCGCTGGGAACAAGAAAATCAGAAGGCTCAAAATCACAGCACCAATTGCAAATCTTACCCAGTGATTTGTGATGCGTGCAAACATGGTCTCCATCATCTCTATAGACTTGTTGAAATAGAGCGAAACGAAGCCACAAAACAAGCCGAGTAATATCACAAATGGAATGCGAGAGGTAAAGAATGGTTCACTCTGCGAGAAAAAGAACTCCACGTTGTAACCAGTGAAAGCATAAGCTACCGTGGCACCAGTCACTGATGATATGATTAGTGGCACCACCGAGCGTGAGTTCAAATCGATTAGCAGAACCTCTATAGTGAACAGAACACCAGCAATAGGGGCCTTGAAGATTCCTGCAATACCAGCAGCGGCACCACAACCCACAAGAAGCATAAGAGTTTGTGGCGTGAGCCTGAAAAACTGCCCTAGATTGGAACCTATGGCAGCACCAGTAAACACGATTGGACCCTCGGCTCCCACCGAACCACCAAAACCGATGGTCACCGAAGAAGACACCAATGAGGCATACATGTTGTGAGTCTTAAGGCGGCTCTTTCGCTGTGCAATGGCATAAAGCACACGCGTTACACCATGATAGATATCATCTTTTATAACATAGCGCACATATAGACCTGCAAGCAGTATTCCCACAATTGGGAACACTAAGTACTCGTAGTTACCACCAGCAATGTGTACATGCTTGGTCAAGATACCTGCAATAAAACCAATCAAGAATTTCAATAGCACAGCTGCAAGTCCCGATACAGCACCTACCACCAGCGCCAGCATCACAACAAAGGTCTTCTCCTTGATGTGAATCTCACGCCAGCGACGCAACGAGTCAAGCCAATGTGACTTGCCAGCATCGGTGGGTTGTTCAGTTGTCTTATTTACCTTGCTGTAACTATTCATCACACGCCTTTACCTGTAACCACGATTTTTAATGTATAAGCTAGTATCTTCACGTCGTTAAGCAGCGACATGTTCTCTATATAGAGCAAGTCGTAGTCTAGGCGTTCAAGCATCTCATCAACATTTTTGGCATAACCAAACTTCACCTGCCCCATTGAGGTAATGCCAGGGCGAACCTGATGAACAAGCAAGTAGGCTGGTTTGCGGGCCACTATCTGATCGATATAGTATTGCCTCTCGGGACGTGGTCCCACAAGCGACATGTCACCCCTGATCACGTTCCAGAACTGTGGCAGCTCATCAATGCGATACTTGCGCAGGAATCTACCAAACTTAGTAATTCTAGGATCATCGTCACTCGACAACTGTGGTCGGTTGTCTTTCTCGGCATCAACTACCATAGAACGGAACTTGTAGATGTTGAACTTCTTATTGTGATACCCTATGCGTTCCTGCGAGAAAATAATAGGTCCTTTGGAATCCAATTTTATTAAGATTGACACAATCAAGTAAACAGGCAGCAACAATAGCATCATAACAGCCGATACAACAATGTCGAGCACACGCTTGATGTTCTTGCCTCCCTCGCTCATGGTGTTGCCACTAACGTCAACTAGTGGGTCGCCATAAAGATTGCTAAAGCGAGCACGCGACATGAATGTATTGTTCTTGTCGGGTGTCATCTTGATGGGGACGTTAAGCAAGTAAAGCTTGTCGATGACCGACAGCATCTGTTCCATGCTCTGCTTGGTGGGTACAACTATTACCTCCTTGACATCGTTCTCAGCACAAACCCGACCGATTTCATCGAGATTAAATACCGGCAAAACAATATCCTTCACGCGGTTCTCGCCTGGCAAGTCAACAAAACCCACCACGTTATAACCTAAGGTATTGATAGTCTTGTGAAGACGCTGATAAAAAGCAAAGCCTGAAGCACCACTACCCACTATCAACGCATTAAACTGCAACTTGCCACTCCTGATGCGATGTGTACAAGCGTTTGTTATAAGCAGTCGCACAATGTAGACAACCGCAAACAGCACACCCATGAGAATAAATATCACCTCATAATTCTCGGTCTGGCTCTCGGCCATATCATTGAGCAGCGCAAACACCACAATCATGAAGCTGTTGCACACGGCACTTAGCAGCGTGATTATAAATTCCTGAAGGCGTGACTTGCGGTAAGGAACATTATAATATCCCGACAGATAATAAACAAACATCATGAACAGCGGAAAGACTATCTGCCCCACAACAACATTATAGGAGGTCAAGAAAGACATGAGCGACAAATGTCCCTTTACAAAACCCAAGTGATAACGCACCAGGTTGAAAAGGAACCAAGCGACGTTCGACGACACAAAGTCGCCAAGCACATATCTTAACCGTTGCCGCTGTTCGCCTGTCATATTCAGATTTTGGTTCTTAGTTTTCCGATGTCAGTTTTTAGTTTGTCGGTCAAGTTCTATCTAATTATCTTAATTGTGCCATCGTTGCGCAGCATGATGATATTAGATGCGACATGAGGCTTGCTATCGTCCTGGCGATAATTAACCACATAGTCCACTCCTTGCTTGATGTCGTCGGTAATGTCGGCAAACGAGTGAGCACTTTCAGCACCACTCACGTTGGCCGATGTTGATACAATGGGCTTACCAAACTGAGCACACAGTCGCTGCGAAAAAACCTCGTGAGGCACGCGAATACCAAGCGAGTCATTCTCACCTAGCAGGTTGCGAGCAACATTAAAAGCCCCTTCATAGATGATTGTCAATGGTTTTACAGCTACATCAAGTAACTCCCGAGCCATATCAGGAACACTTACCACATAGTGGTCGAGATGGTCAACATGATCGAGAAGCACTATCAGCGCCTTATTATCGGCACGGCGTTTGAGGGCATAAACCTTCTCGACAGCTTTGGCATTGGTTGCGTCGCAGCCTATGCCCCATATTGTGTCGGTAGGGTAAAGTATGATCCCTCCACGATTCAGCACCTCGATGCAAGATTTTATATCTTCGTCTATTGTCATTGTATTAACTTCATTACTCCAAAACAAATAACAAAGGTAAGACAAACTTGCCGATTAAAAAAGCAAAAAACATTTTTTCCACCATATTTTTTGATAAAAATGTTAAAAACCACGTTTTCGGTAACAGTAGATTTAAATTTTTCACTAAGTTTGCAGTCAAAATAGAAAAACAAAAAAACAAGAAAAATATGAAACAGACTAGTTTTACAGTTATCAGCATTTTAATTGCACTGGCAGCAGCGTTCTTCTCATTCACCATCAATGCCAAGACAACTAAAGGCAACGCGCCACAAGTTATCATGACAGGCGAAATTGCAAAAAAGGTGGTGGGATACAACGGAACCACTCCTGTTAGCATCAGCATCAGCAATGGTCGCATCACAAGCATTACTGCCCTCGACAACCAAGAGACTCCTGCCTACTTCAACAAGGCAAAACAAAAGGTCTTCAGTCAGTTTGTAGGCAAAACCGTTGACGAGGCACTCAAGCTTGATGCCGATGTGGCAACTGGTGCAACCTATTCGAGCGAAGCCCTAATCAAGAACATCAAGATGGGTCTTCAACAAGCCAAAGGCGCTAAGACCACCAAAGACGTTAAAAAAGCCATCAAGAGCAAGAAAAGCAAAGGCAAGAAACGCATGACACGTTAAGCCCCCGTCAATTTATATCGTCGCAATAATCAGCTTTAAGTCGCGACACACAACCATAAGGAGCAAGAACCTAACTAGTTCTCGCTCCTTTTTTAATTCCCTTTAGTTGCTGCGTGTTTACAAGCAATGTAGTGCTACATACCCTAGAAATGTCACAAAGAACATTACGCCCAGAACATTAAAAGCTGCATTTAATCGTGGTCCAACGCTGGCAATCTCGTTATCGTCCAGCGCACATGGATTAATGGTGTCGATATCGTTCATAGCAGTGTTATTTTAAGTTGTTATTAAATTTCACAATGCAAAAATACACATAGTGTGGGCAACAATTGAGCACACCAACTCTAAAGTATTATAACACCTATTTGTAACAAAAAAAAGAATGCCCAGTGCGTTTGCACCAGGCACTCTTAATATTATGAAAGATTTATCTCTTATTTCACAACCTTGATAACGCTCTTAGAGCCATCGGTCATTTCGCGAACTACGATGTTCACGCCATTGAATGGAGTTGCACTCTCAACGCCAGCAGCGTTGTAGAAGCGTACGCTCTTAACGTTCTCCATGCTAAGGTTCTCGATGCCGGTTGGAGTCTCTTTCTCAAATGTAGCTTCGATAGAAACATCGCCCTCGGGCATGGTGAATGTGCGAGTCTCGGCTGCGCGGCCAGGAATTATCTCGGTGTCAAACTCAACTACCTCGTCGCCACATTTAACAACGATGTTAGAGAGCTTATAACCCTCGGCAGGAGTAGCAGTAATAGTCACCTTCTCGCCAGCGGCAACTTTGGTAACACCGCTCTCTACTTGAGTGCCATCGGCAAGAGCCACAGCAATTGTGCCGCCTTCCTGCTCTGCCTCATAGGTGATGGTGCTCTCAACAACCTGTGGAACCTCAACAAACTCAATTGGGAAGAATTGTGCACCTTCATACCAGCTTGGAACACCATAAATGTCGTAAATCTTGCCCTCAGCATCATCAGGTGTAGCTACACCAAAGCGATCGTAAATAGCTACACTATTATCACCAACTACAATATTGCCATCCTCGATAGTAGCACCCTTGATGACGGCATAGAAGAACAAGTTATATGGATCAACGGTAACTTCGGCTGGAGTCATCTCAGCAGCTGTAAGTTCAGCAGTCTCTGTAGCCTCGGCCATGTCTGTCATGTTTGCGAGCTCAGGAGCACCCTTAAAAGTAGCACGTTTTGCACTCCAACCAGCAGGGATAACATCATACATTTCGTAAGAAGGAGCTGAGCCATAGAAGAAGATACCATCGCCAGCCTCATCTTGAGCATAAAGTCTTTGTCCTGCTTGGCCAATTACTACTAATTCACCAGTGAAGGTAAAGTTGGTATTGTTTTCAAGAGCAATAATCTCGGCAACTGTAGCGCAAGAAATCTTCTTTACAAATTCTTTAGAAGCAACAGTCGAAGCTGTACCTGTTACGTCATAGGCGATAGCCTTAACAGTAGTGCTCTCAGCGAGCTCGAATGGAGCAGTGTACTCAGTCGACTGGTTAGTTGGTTCAGTTCCATCGATAGTGTAATAGATAGTAGCGTCCTCAGTCTCGCATTCTATAGTCACTGTGGTAGAGCCAATGAATGGAGTCTCACCAGTGATAACTGGGGCAGCAACAGTTTGCTGAGCAACATTCTCAACTTTAACGTTAGCTACCTCCCAAGTACCAGAACCTGTAGAATGACCTACATATTTGTAAGCAATTTGGATTGTCTTGCCTGCATAAGCACTCAAATCGATAGTTTGAGCCTCAAATGCGCTATAACCTGATGATGGTTTTGCAGGGTAGGTAATCTCAATTTGAACCCAATCAGTAGCATCTTTCTCTTTTACCCACAATGTTGCCTCGTCAGCAATTGTCACAAAGAATTTATTTATAGCTTGAGAGAATGAAAGTTGAGGATTGTTCGCTCCCTCTAAGTTAATGTAAGGAGAAATAAGCCATCCCTCGCCGTCAGTATTTTGACCACTCTTGTAAGATGTAGCTTTTGCATAATATGTACCATTATAGCTTCCAGTAAACCAGATATCAGAACCTACAACATCATTCGTGTAGAATTTACCGAAACCATTTTCAAATGTTTCCTGATAAGGCAGAGTAACAGTTTCAATTGTAGCTGGCTCTTCTTTTACGAACTCCATAGTGGCTACCGACGAGGCATTGTTGTTAGCATCATAGGCAATAGCCTTAACAGTAGCACTCTCGGTGAGAGTGAAAGGAGCTGAGTAAGATGTCGAGTTTGCAGTAGGGGTTGCGCCATCGATAGTGTAGTAAATCGAAGCACCAGTGGTAGCGCAGGTTATAGTAACCTGAGTACTCTCGGCGAATGGAGTCTCACCAGCAATCACAGGAGTAGCAACAGTCACTACAGGAGAATCACCGTCCTCATAAGTTACAGTAACCTTAGAAATTCTAACATGCTTTGCTGTGCCTGCTGTCATCACTACTTCTGTAGCTGAACCTGTCCAAGTCTTGGTGCTTGCATCATAGGTTGCTGGAGTAACACTAACAGTTGCTGAACCATTAAGTTCATACACAAACACGATTTTAGTCATAGTTTTGCCTGAAGCAGAAACTTTCATTGTTCCACCATTGTAAAGACGCACTGCATCACCATTGCTGTAATAAGCAGGAGCAGTTGCACTGTTAGCCTGGTCAAAGGTCAATGTAACAACATCACCCTCAACACTAGTTACCAATTGTTGGTCATTGTAGCCCTGAGCTGCAGCAGTCAACTCAATAGTCTCCTCGGCCGCCCATGCTCCAATTGCAAGAACAGCCATCATCACGAGAGATAATACTCTTTTCATAAAAAATGATTTGGGTTTAAGAAGTTAATTAATTTGTTGTTTGCGTAAAAGACTAGATTTCAACTGTTTAGGCCAAAACTAGCCTTTTCACACTGCAAAGGTAGGCATTTTTTCAATACGTTGACTGCGGTAAGCGCAATTTTATTGTATGTTTAAAAACATGGTGGTCATCTGTTTTTCACCACTGCCACATATATTATAAGAATAATGTTCATCATCAATGCGTAGATGATTGCTGGAATTGCAATGGTGTCGTTGTTGAACACCAGCGGACTGCTAGCAATAGCAATGGCCTGAGCGGCGTTCTGCATACCAATCTCGATAACAATAGTGCGACGCTCACGGGTGTTGACTCGCATAGCCCACGACAGAGCCACACCACTAGCCATAGCAAGCAGGATGAGCACTGTTATAGAGAGTCCCAGCTGACCAAACTTGTCAATTATAGCATCACGGTTCTGGATAAAGAACACTGTGGCAAGAAAAATGAGTGCAGGGAAGGCAATCTTCGATAGCACTTTGTGAATTTTGTTGGCGACCCAATAAGACCTCTTCCTCACAATAATACCAATGATGATGGGCAGGAACATCAGCACAAGGTTCTGCATCACGAGTTTGCCCACCGGCAGATGCACATTAATCTCAGA
Organism: uncultured Bacteroidales bacterium; assembly: GCA_902762385.1. GTDB lineage: Bacteria > Bacteroidota > Bacteroidia > Bacteroidales > Muribaculaceae > Sodaliphilus. The sequence continues at coordinate 75,683 of CACWNQ010000006.1, forward strand.
TCCTGCACTTGCAGTCACCCACTCAAGGATTAGAGGCACAGTAAATAGCGTGATAATGCTACTGCACGCAGTGAGCGACACCGACAGCGCCACATCACCCTTGGCTATCATTGAAAACACGTTCGACGAGCTACCACCAGGGCAGCAGGCTATCAGCACAAAACCAATTAGGAAGATGGGCTCCAACTTTAGCGCCCATCCTATTAGCCATGCCAATGCAGGAAGAATGATAATCTGCCCTATTAGACCAGCTATCACTGGTTTAGGACGATATTTAAACAACTTGAAATCCTCAAATTCTAAGTTCAAGCCTAGCTCAAACATGAGCAAGGTCAAAATGGGCAATACTATCCAAATTGTGTTCATCTTTTCTCGTTTATCGTTTATAGAATACTGTGCTCTGTGCTGTGAATTAAAACGCTATCTGGAATTGGGTTATCCATGCCTTGGTGTCGGGACCAGTGTTGCGATTGCTGAAAATGTATTGGGTGCTGATTCGGCAAGCCTTATATACCCAATACTGAAGTCCAACCAAGTAATTGCTGGTACGTGTCCAAGCAGGGAAGACGTCACGGGCATCCTTTGAGAGCGCGGTGTTCTTGTCGAGATAGTCGTAGTCGAGCACAACGTCGAAATTACGGAACAGGCGGCACCACAGTTCAGCATAAAAGGCGCGGTTATTTATGTCGCCGTTGCGTCCCTGCATATACTCGGTGCGAAGCTTCACTGGTTTGTAGTTTACCTCGGCGCCCACACTCCAGCGATTGCGTGTGTAATCAGTGCCCTGCGAAATTGTACCAAACATATCATCGGCTTGGGCATTGCCCTTACCTATGATGAATGAGCCAGAGAGGGTAATATCCTTGGTGGGCAATATGTTGAGCATGGCTGCAACATCTTTGTGCTTATTGTTATCACGCAGGTTCATACCAGCACCGTTAAACACACCAAGACTATAGTTAAGGTAGTAGTGACCATCGCGAGCCTTAATTGCGTCGCCAGTGACCATCGCGCCAAGGTCGCGACCCACATAGTTGCCATAGAGAGGATCACCAGCAATGCCTGCCATGTAACGGGTTCCCTCATTTAGATTTACCGTACCCAATAATGTGGGCGAAATGATGTTCTCCATTGTGTAAGGAGTCTTGAATTGTCCCACCCTAACTTTCAACTCGGGCATAAATGCATACTGTGCAAAATACTCGTGCAGGTGTTTCGATGCCTGAGTGCTAGCTGCATCAATCATGAGGAAAAAGCTGAGTTTGCGAGTGAGTTCAGCATTGGCCATTAATATTACACGTGTCATGCTGAACGAGTTCTTAGTCTCTGCACCAGTCTTTGTGATGTCAAATTGCGTCTGCGCATAACCAAATAAGGTGAGTTTGCTTGGTCCAATGTGGATGTTCAGAGGCATCACTGGTTTTTCTCCATCCTGTGGACGAGTGGCCATTATGGCACTGTCGCTAGTGTTGAGTGTTGAAACACTCACGCTAAGGCTCTTTCTCGCTGTCTCGGTTGGCTCGGCCGCCTCATCGGCAACAGCAACCATTGGCAGCATAACGAGCAATGCCACAGCAAGTTTCTTGATAAAATTCATAATCATAAGGTTTATTTTTCGACAAAGATAATACTTTCTTTTATTCCCATCACAAAAAACAGGAGGAAACTCATCACGAGCACCCTCCTGAAAAATATATCATGAAAACGTGAATCGGCTGGGATTCGAACCCAGGACCCACAGCTTAGAAGGCTGTTGCTCTATCCAGCTGAGCTACCGATCCAGCTTTTTTGATGCATCACTGCCTCAAAAAGCGGTGCAAAGTTAATACATTTTCGTGTAACCACAAAATTTGTGAAATAATTGTTGTAATTTTGCAACGCAATAATTATGCCAAAGACTTATGACAACACTAGACAATGTGCGCAACTTGCGCATCGCCGACTATAACTACCCGCTCCCCGATGAGCGAATTGCAAAGCACCCTCTGGCTCAACGTGAGCAGTGCAAAGTGCTTATGTACAAGGACAACAACATCTCACAGCACATCTTTCACGAAGTGCCATCGCTGCTCCCCGACGATTCTATCCTCATTTACAACAACACCCGAGTAATCAATGCTCGACTCCGTTTCAAGAAAGCAACCGGTAGCAACATTGAAATCTTCTGCCTCGAGCCAGTTGTGCCACACGACTACCAGCTCATTTTCCAAACCACAACACAATGCACATGGCTGTGTCTTGTGGGCAACAGCAAGCGCTGGAAGAGTGGCGACCTGATGCAACAGGTCAGTGTCGGTGGCGACAACATTACTGTCACAGCAACACGCGGCGAACGCCGTGGAAACGCGTTCGAGATAACTTTCGCCTGGGATGGCAACGACATCACTTTTGCCTCTTTGCTCGAGGCGATGGGCGAAATACCCATTCCACCATACCTGAATCGTGGCACCGAGAAAAGCGACCTTACCGACTATCAGACGGTGTATAGCCACATCGATGGCAGCGTGGCAGCACCAACTGCAGGACTCCATTTTACCGACGAAGTGCTTGCCGAGTGTGACCGTCGAGGCATTGCTCGACGCGAGCTCACGCTCCACGTGGGAGCAGGCACCTTTCAGCCTGTCAAGAGCGACAACATAGGCGACCACGACATGCACACCGAGTTCATAAGCGTGCCGCGCGACTTGTTAGCTGAGCTTGCTACTACCACCCGCCCAGTCATCGCCGTTGGCACTACCAGTGTCCGCACTCTCGAGAGCCTATACTATGTAGGCCAAATCCTAGAATCCAATCCCGATGCAACCGAGGAGGAATTGCGCGTCACTCAATGGATGCCTTACACCACTGCATGCAGCATCACGCCGCAACAGGCTTTACAGAACATCGTCGACTACCTCGACCGCCACAGCGCAACCGACTATCTGGGTAGCACCCAGCTGATGATAGCGCCAGGCTTCACCTATCGCATCGTCAAGGGCATGATCACCAACTTCCACCAGCCACAGTCCACTCTACTGTTGCTTGTGGCAGCCTTTGTGGGTAACGAGAACTGGCGCAGCATCTACGACTATGCCCTCGAACACGACTTCAGGTTCTTGAGCTACGGCGACGCTTGCCTATTCTTGTAATTTGCGCTCCAAGGCAGAATTCTCATCATCTATAGCCAACAAAAATGCCGCTAGATTCACATCTAACGACATCCTCACCATAAAATTTAAATACTAAAACTTATTTACCTTACAATAACTTTTGTGTGTATGTTAACAATGAAAAAGAATTATTACTTGCAACTATATGATGATTACTCGCTAGCCTTCGACAGCCAACACGCAATTTCTCAATTTAGTCTAACAGATTAAGTTTTTTCAAAGGATAAGATCTTTAATAAAAGGGTTCACTTATTTTTACGCAAATTTAGTTACATTATATCAAAAATCAAAATTTATCCAAAATAATAGTGGCAAATTTATGATTGTTTAAGATTTAAATGCCTGATTTTTAACACAATCAATAAATTTGTACATTTACCCAAAACAATAGGAACCTATTCTTTGAAAGCCAACCACACAATCATTAGCTTTAAATATTTTAACAGAACAATAAAAAAAATGTGAATATTCCACTCACCTATTGCACAGTAAAAAAACTTGAAGTAATTTTGCAACGCTTTTCGCAATAAAAGCATGGGTGCTTAGCTCAGCTGGTTCAGAGCATCTGCCTTACAAGCAGAGGGTCGGCGGTTCGAATCCGTCAGCACCCACACAGCAACGAGGACGACGCAAGTCGCCCTTTTTTTATAAATACTATAACTTCTAACGACTAAGCAACATGAGTTCTAAGCGATGGAAAACCCTCAGTAGCGAGTATCTCTTCAAGAGACCATGGCTCACAGCACGCCGCGATGCTGTGCAATTGCCTAATGGTGTCGTCAACGATGAGTTCTATGTGCTGGAATATCCCGACTGGGTCAATGTCATCGCCATTACTGGCGAGGGCAAGTTCGTCTTTGTTAGGCAATACCGTTATGCCCTCGACCTCGATTCCATCGAACTCTGCGCTGGAGTAGCCGAGCCGGGCGAAGAACCTGTCGAGAGTGCTAAGCGAGAGCTGCTCGAGGAAACAGGCTACGGAGGTGGCAAGTGGCAAGAGCTTATGGTCATTGGTCAGAATCCAAGCACTTGCAGTAACTGGACACACTGTTTTCTGGCAACTGGAGTTGAGCGCATCAGCGACCAGCATCTCGACCGAACCGAAGACATCGACGTCGTGCTGCTTTCTCGCGATGAGGTAATGAGCATGCTTCGCAACGATGAACTCAAGCAGGCGCTCATGCTTGCGCCTCTATGGCGATACTTCGCTATGGGTAAATATTAATCTCACATTTAACGAACACAGTATTATGCGAAAAACCATCATCGACTCGATTCTTGCCGGCATCTGCATCTCATTAGGAGGTGTGGCCTTCCTCAAGGTGGGAGGCATTGTGGGCGCCGTATTATTCTCTTTTGGCCTCATAACAGTGGTGTGCTACAAGATGAAGCTCTACACTGGCGTGAGCGGGTTTGTCGAGACCAAGCGCGACTGGATAGAGCTCCCGGTCATAATCGCTGGCAACATCGTTGGGTGTGCTCTTGTAGCGCTTGCCATCAATTCAGCAATCCACGATCTCGCCAGCACTGCTCAAGGCATTGTCGACAGCAGGCTTGAGAAAGGATTCTGGAACGTTACCCTTCTCGCTATATTCTGCGGATTCATTATGACCACCGTAGTGAACTTTGCCCGACAAAAGATGTGGCTGCCATTGCTCTTTGGCATACCTCTTTTCATCATGTGCGGCTTCGTTCACAGCATTGCCGATGCCTTCTACTATTCCCTGGCACTGGGGTTCACACATTGGAGTCTTCAAGCCGTGCTCGTCTACTTGGCATCCATTATTGGCAATTTCATTGGATGCAACCTTTACCGGTTCATGCAACTGGCTGCATAACTCTTTAAATTAAAAAGTTTTTTGCTTATTAAAACTGGGACTTCAAGGAAGCCTTACACCTTCTCTTGAATCAGTATTCGCATTCCCAGCCCTCATCGTAATCTTTGCCTCACCACCCATCCCATTCATCACAATGGAATGCCATTCTCAACAATTGGCACAATGTCCTGAGGCTTATTGATAATCACATTGGCATGGTATTCCTTAAGCTCCTTCACGGGGCGGAACCCCCAAGTCACACCCACCGAGTCGATACAGGCACGACGCGCAGTCTCCATGTCGATGCCCGAGTCGCCTATGTAAATGGTCTCCTGCTTCGAGATATGAGCCTGAGCAAGAATCATGAAAACGATACTGGGATCGGGCTTAACAGGAATGCCATCTTGTTGACCCTGAACTGCAACCCATGGAATATCGGGGAAGTAGTGATTGATAATCTTCACTGTAGCCTCCTGATATTTGTTGCTTGCCACAGCCAGCTGAACTCCATTGCTACTCAACTGCTCGAGAGTCTCACGAATTCCCTCATAGGGGACCGTTCGGTCAGTGTTATGCTCGTTGTAGTACTGCTTGAAGTCCTTGAGCATAGCCTCCACCACCGAGGCTTTTTTGCGTGCATCCTCAGGCAGCGAGCGCTCTATAAGGCGTCGCACGCCATTGCCCACGAAGTAAGGATAGGAAGCAACGCTGTGAGTGTGGAAACCGTTGCGGTCGAGCGCATAGTTCACCGACTCGCCCAAGTCCTTAATCGTGTTGAGCAATGTCCCGTCAAGGTCAAATATCGCTAATTTCTTCATGTTTAGTCGATTGTATATCGTTATTTATCGTTAACTCTCCACTGAATCAGAACGGGTAGCCCACCGAGAAGTGTATCTCGGCATCGCGCTTGAGCGACGGCGATATCAGTGGCCAGTGCTCCTGCCCCGATGCGGGATTATGAGCCTTCATGCCCACGTCGAAGCGCAGCAAGAAGTAAGTGAAGTCCATGCGCAGTCCCAAGCCGTAAGAGAGAGCCAGTTGCTCAAAGAACTTGCCTATCTTGAACGCGCCACCGGGCTGGTTCTCATATTCCTTGATGGTCCACACGTTACCACAGTCGATAAATGCTCCCAGCTCAAGAACCCAGAAGAGTTTGCACCTGTATTCCAGGTTCAGGTCAAGCCTGATGTCGCCACACTGGTAGATGAAGCTGTTCTGAGCCTTCTTACCGTCGAAGCTACCAGGTCCCAGAGTGCGCACGCCCCATCCTCGCACGCTGTTGGCGCCGCCCGAATAGAAGCGTTTCTCAAATGGTAGCACCGTGCTGTTGCCATAAGGCACTGCAATGCCAAATCCGGCATGAAACGCCAGCGAGCTGCGTTGGTTGATGTAGTGAGTAACGGCAAAATCACCATCGAGCTTCACATATTGCGAGTAGCGCGTACCAAACACCTTGTAGCTGTCGTCATCCTCACGCTTCTGCCCTATCATGTGCGAAATGCCATAGAGCAGGTTGCCGGCGGTCTCGGCCGATGCCCTTATCGTGTAGATATTATCCTGAAGCACTGTAGTGAACGGTGTTGTGGGCCTTCGGTTAGTTTTATAAAAGGTGTAGCCCATGCGCATGATAAGGTGGTTCTCGTAGGAGTAACGCAGCAGCGGGTTAGTGATGCTGTCGAGGAAGTTTATCTTGCTCTTGGGCAAGAACACGTAGCTCACGTCAATCAGGTTGAACGTGTGGCGCATCTGGTTGTTGCGCTCGCTCCATATGTACTTCCACCCGGCACCGGCAATGATGCGGGTGTACTCTGGGCGCTCCTGATAGTTGAAGCTGGTCATGAACTCGGTCGACGCCTGGATGCGGCGCTTGAAGCTCTCGCGCAGGAATGGCATCTTAAATTTAGGGAATGTGATGCCCACATCGCCCGAGTACTCGCTGTAGTTGTCGTTGATAAGGCCGCTCAGGTCGCCCGACAGACTCTCATAGGAAGCCTTGAACTTCACATTCAGAATCTCAGAGCCCTTGAAGATGTTGCGGTGCTGATAGTCGGCTCCTATGCCAAATCCCAAGTCACCCTCGCTGTTGGTGCCCTCGAGCGAGAACGAGATGGTCTGCGACTTGTCACGGTTGAGCAGTATGTAGGCGTCAACCCACAGGTCACCGCCTATCTCTCCCACGGCCTTCATGTCGATGTTGATGTACTTGATGATTCCCAACCGGCCCAGAGCCTTATAGGTGCGGTCAACGTCGCTGGCGTTATAAATCGAGCCAGGCCTTATGAAGCAGTTCTCATCGAGTATCTCGGCGGCAATGTAACGGTCGTCGCCATAGAGCACCGTGATGCCATTATAGGTCACCGTTTCGCCGTACACTCCGTTCTGCATGCTCACGGCGTCATAGCTCGTCACGAATATCACGTCGCGCACATAGAACTGGCGGTGCCCTTCGATGTGTGGCAGGTGTGGCAGGTCCTGGGTCTTGTTGCTCAGGCTCAGCGTCAGGTCCACCTCATGCGAGCCGGCTGCGGTGTCGGCCACGAAGGTGATGTAGTTCTTATTGAACGCGTAATATCCGTTATTGCGCAGGCGCTGCACTATCAGGTCGCGCTCGCTGTCGAGCTTCTTGTGGTCAAGTGGCGACGAGCACTTAATCGGGAAATCGGTAGTGTCGGCAAGTATCAGGTCGCGCAGGCTATCGTTGGGGATGTCGTAGGTTATCGACCTGATGCGGTAAGGCTCGTTGAGGGTTATAAAATAGTCGACCTCGGCCTTTTTCTTCTTGGGGTTAAGCTTCACCTCGCTGCTCACCTGGTTCTTTAGGTAGCCCTTGTTGGTGAGCGCCCGCTGCAGCTGGTTCTCGCTCGCCGTCGTGAGGGTGGAGTCATAAATCACTGGTGGAGCGCCCACGCGCCTGATCCACTTGTTGAACCAGTTGCTCGAGTCCTTGCCGCTTATGTTGTAAATCGCCAGTTGCAGCTTCAGTCCTCCCAGCACCTTATGGTTCTCGGTTTGGCGCAGGTAATTGGTCAATTCCTGCTTGTTCAGGTCTTTGGCGTTCTCCTTGTCGAGGATGTTGATTTTCACCTTGTCAAGCAGCAGCTGCCCGTCGGGCACATGCTTGGTCGACGCACACGAAAACAGCATTGGCACAAGTGCCAAGAGCAGCAGAGTTGTCAATATGTTTCGAGCCTTAATCGCCATTTGCAGTCACGGCAGCACAGGCTTACTCGCCTAGTACACCAAATTAATGCGCAAAGTTAATAAATACTTTTCAGTTATCAGTTATCACTAGTGAGTTTTTAGTTCACAGTTTTCAGTAATCAGTTGAGTGGCAATCATAGTCACATGCGAGGAATGTGCAGGGCAAAAAACTACCATTTTTAGAGGAAAAACGCTTCATTTTTGTTAAATACAGTTAAATTTGAATGATTTCTGCTTCAAAATTATGTTTTATAACACAAAACACTATATCTTTGCATCAGTTTTCATGGTATTAGTTTTTTAAGGTTATGAAATCTTAGTCGTCGTGAGACGACACTTTTCATTGTTTTAAGGTTTATGTTAATGGTATTAGAAAGTTAATTAGTTAAGCAATCCCCGACGATGAGTCAGGGATTTCTTTTTTTTATGCCTGGCGCAGATATTATCAAACAACCAAAACAACACAAAAAACAACAAACCTTTATCCCGCCTGATGCTTAATCTCAAAAAGCTACACCTGACGGTATCGAAAAGCCCTTAATCAAAGCACAATGCATAATGCATAATGAGACTGGTGCGTGGGACAGTTTTTAATTTTTTCTCTGGAAAAACGGACCAAGAAATGGCGGTTTTCTGGTCAAAAACGGAAGTTTTGGGACAGTTTTGCGTTTTTTTCTTAAACGACAATTAATGACAAAAAATAATCTCTCATTTGATATTTGGTTTGTAGCCATACGGCTTTTAGTTATTAAAGACAATTGATCTGCTTGGAATTGTTTTGCCTACGGCGCCTGCTTACGCAGGAATTATTGAGTTGAGGTTGGGACAGTTTTGCGTTTTTTTTGTTTTTGTTAGGCGATTGGTCTTGATGGGGCTGGATGTTTTTTGCCACTCCTGACGGAGTGGAAATTAGAGCTTCGCTAAAATTTTTTTTAATGATGGATAGGAGTGGATAGGAATGGATAGGAGGTGGCAATATGTCAATGAACGCGCATGCGCGCAAAGGTAGTGGTTGGAATCCAGGAAACCAACATTAAAAAAATTCAATAAATGTGATGCACTGCGACGCAGAATTCTCTTAATTATGCCGTCTGTGGAATGATTACTGTGTGAATTGTGTCGATATACTTGGCAAGGGGCAGCATATAGGATGAGAATACCGCCAGCCTATCGTCAAATGGTGCTTCGTTCACTACAATCTCTTTGGTGATGTCGCCGTTCTCGCAGACGTAGGAGATAATTGTCATCAAGAAGTCCTCTTGGTCGGCATTCAACTCGTTTCCTGATATGAACTCCGAGAACCGACGTACTGCGTTCTTGCGGTCAACTCCCAATATCGAGCGAATGAAGATTGCCACATTGCTACCACATGGCATACCGTTGGTGAACTTGTTGTAATCCTCTTTGCTACCAAGTTCTTGCCACAGGATGCGTTCGAGTTCTTTGACATCAGCCACAGTGAGTTGCTCCATGTCGTAAATCTTTTGCAGCACTGGCAAGTTACGGTTCTGAGACAAGAAGTCGAGAACGCTCTGCTTGTAGGTCACACGAGATGTGATGCCATCGATTGTTCCCTCGTCGCTGATTGTGTCCTCAATGTCAACCGAGAACCATTTATTGTCGCCACCCATCAAGAACTTAACCAAGTCACGGAGGTCTTTCCTCACCTTTTCGAGCCAATTGAGCGAGACATTCTGCCAAGCCACTTCACTCAACACCTCTTTAATGGTGGGCATCGCAGCTTGCACTTGTGGCAGCGTAGCTTTCTCTTGCAGTTTCTCGGCTATGGTCTGCACGTTTTGAACTGCCTTGACACAGCTGGTCTCACCGTCAAGCAACGACAACTCGATTAGCATTGTCAACACGTCAAACTTCTTGGCACTCTCATCGAGGGTGTTCTTGGGCAGTAATGGTGCTATCTCATTGCTGAGGGTGTTAACATCAACCTCTGAGATATATACCCAACTATCGTCATTCTTGAAATGGCTGACATCAGCCCACTTCTCTCTAACGGATATATGGCTGTCGCTGAGAGCTGCCACTTGCTCTTTAAGCACTGCCTTAGTCTCGTCGTGCAGTTGCTTGGCAAACTCATCCTCTTGCCACTTTTGGTGCTGCAATTGGAACGCTATCCTTGAACGCAATGAGAATATCTTTTCGGTGAGCGATGGAACAGTCTTTGCCTTATTACCATCAGGGTTCTTATCAAAATACTCAAAGTTGCGACACCAATCGAAGATATAGAAGAACTCCTTGTCGTGTCCTTGTCCGTATATGTCCTTTGACAGTCGTGTGCCTCGACCTATCATTTGCATAAACTTGATTTTGCTCTTTACTATCTTGAAGAACACAAGGTTCAGCACGTCAGGAACATCGATTCCAGTGTCGAGCATATCCACACTGACGGCTATCTGCGGATTGCCATCTCTAATCTCGAACTTGTCAATAAGGTCTTTGCTGTAGGTGACATAGTTGTCGATGAGGGCACAGAATTCGCTGCTCTCACTTGCATACTCGGGATATAGGGCATAGAAACGCTCGACTATCATTTCAGCGTGACGATGGTTATAGGCAAAGATGATGGTCTTGCCAATGCGCTCTCCACTCTGTACCTTCAAGCCGTTCTCCATCAGGTCTTGCAGCACATGGTCAATGGTGTCGAGGTTGAAGATATACTTGAAAATCTCGTCGCTGCGAATATCACGCTTGGCACTCTCGCCGTCAATAGCCTTTTTCGCTTGCTCATATTCCCACACCTTTTCAAGTTGCTCCTGTTCCTTTGGGCTGAGGTCTTTGTACTTGATGCCGTCTTTCAATATCAGTGAGCCACGCTTGAAACCACGATAGTTCACAAGGTAGCCCTCAGCCACAGCATCTTCAAGCTCATAGGCATAGTTTGGCACACCTTGTTCCATCTGGAATGTCTCGTAGGTGCTGCGGTCAACCTCATCTCTGGGTGTCGCTGTCAAGCCCACGAGCAGAGCGTCAAAGTAGTTGATGATAGCCGTGTATTTGCCGAAGATTGAACGGTGAGCCTCGTCAATGATAATCAAGTCAAACCTACCAACCGAGAATGCTTTCTCGTCACGGTCAATGTAGTTAATCATCGTTTGATAGGTCGAGAATGTGATTCGTGCAGTGGTGTCGGGGTCTTTATCCTCGCTCAGCACCGATGTTGTCATGTGAGGCAGTAGTTTTACAAAGTTCTTGTGGGCTTGGCTCACTAACGGAATCCTGTCGGCAAGGAACAGCACGTTTTTCACCCATCCGTTACGTGCAAGCACATCGACGAGAGAGATTGAAACCCTCGTCTTTCCTGTTCCTGTCGCCATTACAAGCAGCCCACGACGGTGCTTCGAGTTGAAATGCTCGCACACGCTCTTAATCGCCATCTTCTGATAATGACGGTCGGTGATATTGTCATTAACGCTGAAGTCGGTTATGTCGTGTCGCTCTCGTTTCTGTATCAGCAGTTCCAGGTCGCTCTCGGTGTGGAACGCATAGAGCCTACGAGGTGGATAACCCAAGCCGTCAATAATATAGGTCTCAAAGCCGTTGGTGTAATAGATTACAGGTTTAACCCCGTACCGCTTTTCGAGGCACATGGCATAGAGTTCGGCTTGGTGCTTGCCCTTGATGGGAGATGCGCTTGTGCGCTTGGCTTCAACAACAGCGAGAGGCAGACCATTACTGCCAAAGAGCACATAATCGCAGTAGCCCACTCCCTCGTTATTGGGCATTCCCTCAACCTCGACTTCAATGCAAGCTTTTGATGGCTGTATCGCACCTTCGGTATCGAGCACTTCCCAGCCTGCTTCCTTGAGCATCAGGTCGATGTAGAGACGGCGAGTTTCGGCCTCGCTGATGTCAAGTGCAATTTCTTGCACAGGAGTCTTGTCCTCGATAGCCTCTTCGTCGGCATACTTAATGATAGCAGATTGTGATTTTACATCAATAGGCTTAGGGGTGATAATTGGGAATTGAGGATTATTGGGGATTAGTGTCCTGTCGAAAGGCACTATTTCATCAATGACCCTAAGTTTTAGTAACATGGCAGCAACCACATTATAGATGTTGAGCAGGCTGTAGTATGACTCTCGCCTTGTCACCTTAGTAATATGAGCACCGTTATTGCCCACCTTGCGCACATAGTGAACATTCATCATCACTTTATAATCTCCAATAAAGTCACGAAACACTTCGCTATCTACAAGTTCTAAAAGCGTTGCCCTCTCGGGAATCTCTATATTCTTCATCTTGTAGAGTTCCGTTACCATATACTCCAGTGCCTTTCTTGCACAAATGGCACTAAGGTAGGGCTTGCTTACTTGTAATTCCTCGGCCGACGAACAATAATCATGAAGGTCGGTCAAGCCTAATTCTTGTAGATAGTCGAAGTTGCGCATGGTGTTTCTTTTTTTTCTAGATTTTACTAGATGTTCTAGATTTTTGCTAGATATTCTAGCTGGATTTACTAGATATTTCTTGTTTTAGTTGAGCGATTGTAGTGTTGAGCCTATTGATTTCGGCTTTTAGGGCGGCAATCTCTTGATGAGCGGCGACAAGTTCTTGTTTCTTGTCGGCGCGGTAGCCCAGCCGTGCTGCAGTCATGCGTTCCTTGATGCCGCCTTCGGTCACGAAATCATTTTCAAGATTAGTGATATAACTCATCATCATCTTGTCGGTCATGCGGCACAGTGTGTAGCCGATATTAGCCATTTCCTCATCGGTCCATGTATTGAAATAGGGCTCATAATCTTCAACATCGTTGTGCTCACGGCAGAACTCCAACATACCATCAAAACGGTCATGGCTTGAACTCCACATAGTGAGCTGGTGGCTGAGAAGATAGTCACTAAAATCTTCCTGAAGCTCTTTAATGCTGGCACGGGCAACGTTGAGAAGCTTGATTTCCATTTCGGTAGAGGTTACGCCGTCGGCGGAACCCTCAACGATATTCTGCTTGCCAGAGCGTGCTGCTTGAACCATCTGGTCGACAGTGCGGTCGCCATGCACAGGCAAAAAACGCTTGGTGAAAACCGTCGTGAGCCGAAACACTGTCAATGCCTTGCGGTAGAACCACAGGTCTTGCCATTTGGCCTGCTTGCGAAGGATTTTATATTTTCTTTCTTCCATATTTCAATAGATTGACTAGATGTTCTAGATTTTGCTAGATTTTTGCTAGATGTTCTAGATTTTTGCTAGATGTGCTAGATTTTTGCTAGATGTGCTAGATTTTTGCTAGATGTGCTAGATATTAATTAAACCAGTGTTCCATGCGGCTGTCGAAAAGCGTCTGCGTTTCGACAATGGATTGCTGGATGAGCGACTTTTGTCGCTCTATTGCCTCAATCTTTGAGGCAAACTCCTGCTGGAGAGGGAGAGGGGGAAGAATGATAGGTAATAACCTTACATCTTTCATATTAATTTGTTTTAGGGCAATACCTCTTGTGTTGTCAGAGATAATGGATTGTAAACCTTCTGATTTTATTAAGTAGAATATAAAATAAGAGTTTGCCTTATTATCAAAACTTAATGGCGTGATACCTCTTGTAACATTGCAACCACAAAGTTCTTCAGAAGCAAAACTAACTACTCCTGTTGTTCCTCGTACACAGAAAAGTATTTCATTTCCTTTTAGAATTGTCCGTTTATAAGCATCAGATATGCTTTTGTCAACTTTTTTAAGCCCCTTTCGTGAGACTCTTGTATTGGTTAAGTCAACAGGTCTCACAATAGGAACTCCATCTGTTATATCTTCGCCAGGTTGAACTATTCCATAAGAGATAGAGCAATCAGGTGATACGACATCTAATAATTTCTTCATTTCCCAGCCTTTTTCATTGGTGATGGGGTCGCCGAACATGGTGTAGAAGATGGATTGAGCGAGCTGGTCAAGTTCTTTGAGTTGTGCCTTTTTCTTATCGATAATGCTGCTCAACAAGTCCAATTCAGCAACAATTCTCTCCTGCTCAGCAAGAGGGGGAATGGGTACAGGGAAACTACCTAATGTTGAGAGTGGCACATTTAATCTTACTGAACCTTTAGCAAAAGTATTAATATAATCAGAGACAAGACGACTCTTAAAATAATAAGAGAGATAATCTTGTCTTGTAATATTTGTGTTAACTGTAAAGACGTTATATAACGGGCTTACTATAACAAAATTTTCACAATGTTGCCAATCAATAGACCCAACATTGATTCTTGAAGGATTATATGCAAAACATCCGTAAGGAACAATTTTATAAGTAGATTTATCCTTGCTTGCAACCTCTTTGCCAAAATAGTCTTTGCAAAATCCTTGACTATTAGTTACACTATATACAGGATAATCTTTCTTTTCTTTATTTCTTACAGAATACTCTTGTATTATGTCTTTGACAAGCATTATCATAGGTATTTCTGTTTGAAGTCGGCCATTGCGTTGTTTATTTCTTCTTGCAGTGAGGCGATTTTGCCATAAATGACGTCGGGTGCTTCGTATTCGACCTTCACACGCTCGACTTCCTTGTACTTGTTAATGTTGAGGGCGTAGTCGTTATTTTGAATTTCCTTAATGGGAACGAGGAATGATTGGTCTTTGCGTGTCCTTGATTCCTCGGCCTCCAAGTTCTTGAAACGAGCAATCACGTCGGGGATGTCGTTCTCGGCACACTCGGTGCGCTTTTGGTCGAGGGTATAGCCATCGGCTTTCATATCGTAGAACCACACCTTGTCGGTTCCGCCAGCGTTGGTCTTGGTGAAAATGATAATAGCAGTAGAAACACCTGCATAGGGCTGGAACACTCCATTTGGCATTGAGATGACTGCCTGCAAGCGTTGATTGTCGACCAACTCCATGCGCAACTTTTTGTGGGCAGTACTGTTGCCGAACAGCACACCGTCGGGGACAATCGAGGCGCAGCGACCACCCATTTGCAGCATACGGATGAACAGACTCACAAACAGCAACTCGGTTTTCCTGGTCTTGGTGATGGCAAGCAGCGACTTGCTCACAGCGTCGTAGTCAAGACTTCCTGTGAAAGGAGGATTGGCAAGACACAGGGTGTAGCGATTCTCGTCGGTGTTGTCGGTCGAGAGGCTGTCACGATATTGAATGTCGGGGTTGTCAACTCCGTGGAGCATCAAGTTCATAGCACCGATGCGCAGCATGGTGAAATCGGTGTCGAAGCCGTGAAGCATGTGGTTCTTGTAGTGGTCGGCATTATCACGCTTGAGCAGTTCACTCTTGTAATGCTCTTGAATGTACTTGGCACTCTCGACAATGAATCCTGCGCTGCCCATAGCAGGGTCGCAAATGGTGTCTTTCAATGTGGGCTGCATGAGCTCTACCATCATGCGGATAATTTGCCTGGGAGTACGGTACTGACCATTGTTGCCCGAGGCAGCCATCTTGCCAAGCACATACTCATACACGTCGCCCATTGTGTCACGGTTGTTCATATCGAGGTGGTCGATACCCTCGACAATCTTGGTCAACGTGCGAGGGCTTTGGATAAGGAAAGTGGCATTCTCCATAAAACGGCTGTAGGCACTCTCCTTGCCCTCGTTGAGCGTCTTGATATAGACAAACACGTCCTTGCTCACGAGACGGAACATCGTCTCGGGGTCCTTGTTCTTGAACACACTCCAGCGCAAGTCGTTGTAGGGCACATCACGATCGGTCTCGGGATTGTGCCACGAGCCATACTTGAAAGTGGGTTCACTCACAGCAACGCCAAAGGCATTAGCGTTAGCCTCGCGAGTGCGCTGGGCATCGTCGAGCATTTTCATGAAGAACAGATAGGTCATCTGTTCGAGAATGGTTATTGAGTTGGTAATACCACCAGTCCAAAAGGTATCCCAAATGCTATCGATACGGTTTTTGATTTCGCCTGTTATCATTGTGTAAGGTTTTAATACAATCAGCAAAAATAGCAAAAAATTATGATATATTCCAAAATATATCACAGTTATAGCAAAATATATATCATAATTTATAACACAGCGACAAATGAGAGCGAGAAACAAAAAGCGAGAAACGAAACCTAACGTCTCGCTTCTCGCTTATGAGATATTACTAATTAAGATTGAAATCCTACTTCAGGTAGTCGTCGAAATAGCGCGTGATGCGCTCGTGCAGATGCACGCTCTGGTGGCCTGCCATGTTATGGCCCTGACCAGGATAGACAAAGAAGTCGGGCTGCGTGTCGGCGCCAATACATGCCTTGAGGAACGAATAGGCGTGCTGTGGCACAACAGTGGGATCGTTGAGACCGATGATGACCTGCAGACGGCCCTTGAGGTCCTTAGCCTTGTGGATGAGCGACGTGCGGGCATAACCCTCGGGATTGCTCTGTGGGGTGTCCATATAGCGCTCGCCATACATGACCTCATACCACTTCCAGTCGATTACAGGACCTCCGGCCACGCCCACCTTGAACACATCGGGATAGTTGGTCATAAGGCTGATGGTCATGAATCCACCGAAGCTCCAGCCATGAACTCCCAAGCGCTCCATGTCGACATAGGGCAGCGAGCGCAGGAATTCGACACCCTGCATCTGGTCTTTCATCTCCTCCTGGCCCAGCTGGCGAAAGGTGGCCTGCTCGAAGTCGCGGCCACGATTCTCGCTGCCACGGTTGTCGAGGATAAACAGCAGATATCCCTTCTGCGCCATGTAGGTCTCCCAGCTGCGGCTGCAGTAGTGCCAACGGGCATCGACATTGTGGGCGTGAGGACCACCATAGACATAGACCACAGTGGGATATTTCTGTGCCGGGTCGAAGTCGACAGGCATGACCATGCGATAGTAAAGGTCGGTCACGCCGTCGGCAGCCTTGATAGAGCCACATCGGTACTCGGGAACCTTATAGTCGGCCCAAGGGTCGGCGGCAGTGAAGTAGCGCACTGGCTTGCTGCCATCGTTGCTAACGATAGCGATGTTGCGAGGTACGTCGGGCTCCTGATAGTAGTCGACAAGCCATGAGCCGTCGCCACTGAGCACGCCACTGTGCCAGCCCTTGCCACCCTCGTCGACGCGAGTGCGCTTGCCGGTGGCAACATCAACGCTGAACAGGTTGCGCTGAATGGGGTTAATCTCGTTGCTGGCAATAATCACAGCCTTGCGAGTCTTGTCAAAGCCCATCAGCTCCATCACCACCCAGTTGCCGCTGGTGAGCTGCTTCAGGAGCGTGCCGTCGGCGTTGAACAGATACAGGTGATTGTAGCCGTCCTTCTGGCTCTGCATGATGAACTTGCTGTTATCCCAAGGCAGGAACACGATGGGATTTTGAGGCTCGACATATTTGTCGCTTGTCTCGCGGTAGAGCTCGGCAACCTTGGCTCCGGTGGTGGCGTCGTAGCTCACGAGGCGACAGTCGTTCTGGTCGCGGTTGAGCTCAAACATGTAGATGAGCTTGTCGTCGAGACTCCAAGCAATGTTGGTGAAATAGCGGTCGGTGGGATCGCCAGTGTCGAGATATATCACTTTGCCAGTTGCCACATCGAGCACGCCCACCTGCACCTTGTGCGACGTGCGGCCTGCCATGGGGTACTTCTCGGGGGCTGGAGTGGCCTCGACATGAGTGGAATCGTAGATTTCGGGTACGGTGATGAGAGGATAGTCGGCAACCATGCTCTGGTCCATGCGGTAGAAAGCGAGCTTCTCGCCGTTGTTGCTCCAGAAGGTGCCTTTCTCGATGCCAAACTCATTGCGATGTACGGCCTGTGCGTAGACGATGTCGCGCGAGCCGTCGGTGGTAATCTGCCTCGACTCGCCGTTGGCTGTTGTCACCCACAGGTTGGCGTCCTTGACAAACGCCACGTTGCGGCTGCCTTTGTGCCAGTCGGTGCTAGTCTCGCCCTTGTAGCTCTGGCTCCACTCGGGGCAGTGCTTCTTCACGTCGACAAGCATGCGCTCCTCGCCAGCATAAATCAGCATCAGCGACTTGTCGGCATAGGGGAACGAAGCATAACTGAGCATTGGTGCTTTCTCGAGCCCTGCCCACTCTTTTACCTGCTCGGCTGTGAATGCGAGCGACTGCTTGCCGGTCTTGGTGTCGACCTTCCAGCACGAGTCGTTCTCGATGTGCATGAGTTGATTACCCATCCAAGTCAGGGTTTTGTTCTTGGGCAGCATGTTACGGTAGTTCTTGCCACCAAAGTTCAAATCCTCGAGCGTAAACGCCTTTTGTGCGCTGGCCGAAACCGACCACAGCAGCACCACTGCAACGCAATAAATAAATCGTTTCATTATTATTTAGTTTTTAGTTATTAGTTTCTTAGTTTTTAGTTCTAGAGGGCTAGAAGTTCTAGACATTCTAGATGGGCTAGTATTGAGCACACTCTCCACTCACCACTCACCTCTCTCCTCTCTCCACTCAGCACTACTTTGGTTTATCGAAGTCACCAGAGTCCTGAGTCTGGATGGTGTAAATCTCGCGGTAGATGTCGTTGGTCTTGAGCAGGTTGTCGTGGGTGTCGAAGCCAGTGATGCGACCACTCTCCATCACGATGATGCGATTGGCATGCATGACGCTGTGAACTCGCTGAGCCACAATCACCTTGGTGACCTCGGGCATGTAATCGCGCAATGCCTTGCTGATGCGGGCATCGGTAGCCGTGTCGCAAGCGCTGGTAGAGTCATCAAGCACCAGCACCTTAGGGCTCTTGAGCAACGCACGGGCAATGCACAAGCGCTGCTTCTGGCCACCCGACACATTGGTGCCGCCCTGCTCTATCACCGAGTCGTAGCCGTCGGGCATCTCCTCGATAAACTCGTCGGCGCAAGCAAGACGGCAAGCATGCTTGCACTCCTCGAGCGTGGCGTCGCTCTTGCCCCAGCGCAGGTTGTCGAGCACCGTGCCGCTGAAGAGCACGTTCTGCTGAAGCACCATCGACACGTTGTTGCGCAAGGTCTCGAGGTCGTAGTCGCGCACGTCGACTCCACCCACCTTGATAGAGCCACTGCTCACGTCGTACATGCGGCTGATGAGCATAGCAAGGGTCGACTTGCCGCAGCCAGTGCCGCCTATTATGCCTATGGTCTCGCCACTATCGATGTGCAGATTAACATCGTTGACGGCATAGTCGCAGTCGCTGATGGCCGCCACATTCTGCCCTGCCAGCAACGTGGCGGGCGTGGGAGGAGCACCAGTCTTATTGTAGGTGAACTTCACGTTCTCGAAGTCGATGCTGCCGTCGGGCACAGTCATGACGGGATTCTCAGGATTCACGATGTCGGCCTTCTCGTTGATGACCTCGGCCACACGCTTGCCGCTAGCCGCACTCATCGTGAGCTGCACAAATATCATTGAGAGCATCATCAACGCACTCAAGATGGTCATCACATAGGTGAAGAGCGATGTGAGCTGGCCTGTGGTGAGGTCACCGCCCACTATGTGCTTAGCACCAAACCACGACAGCGAGATGATGCAGCCGTAAACCACTATCATCATCACGGGGTGGTTAAGCGCCATCAGGCTCTCGGTCTTGACAAAAAGGCCATAGAGCGCACGAGCAGCCTTGCTGAACTTCTTGTTCTCATAGTCCTCACGCACAAAGGCCTTTACAACCCTGATAGCCGACACGTTTTCCTGAACCACATTGTTGAGGTCGTCATATTTCTTGAATACCTGGGTGAACAACTTGACTGTGCGGCTGATAATGAGATAAAGCACTGTGCCAAGTATCACCAGCGCCACAACAAAGATGGTGCTCATGTGAGTGTTGATGAACACGCACATGAGTATGCAGAATATCAGGTTCAACGGAGCGCGAACCGACACTCGCAGTAGCATCTGGAAAGCGTTCTGCAGATTGTTGACGTCGGTAGTCATGCGGGTCACAAGGCCTGCCGAACTGAACTTGTCGATATTAGAGAATGAGAACGTCTGGATGTTGCGGAACATCGCGGCACGCAAGTTGCGCGCAAAACCCGACGATGCCAGCGCCGAAAAGCGACCGGCGAGAATGCCAAACAGCATACTCATAGCAGCCAGCACAAGCATGATTGCGCCATACTTGTAGACATTGCCCAAATGGCTCTTGGCGATTCCCTCATCGATAATCCACGACGTGACATAGGGTATGAGCACACCCATCACAACCTCCAGCGAGATAAACACCGGGGTCAGTATCGAGGCTGTCTTAAAACTGCCAATCTGCTTTAATAACGTCTTAAGCAATGTACTCTAGTTTTTTACAACGCAAAGATAACACATAAAATCAACACCACAAAGTTTTGAACCAGAGCACATCAAAACTGGTGCTCCAAATCAGCCCTTTATGGCTCGTTGAGTGAAGATACAATGGCGTCGTAAGTTTTTTGTGTTATTTCCTGGATATTCCCGAACTCCTCGGGTGGTATTGGTTCGTGGATGGTGAGGGTGATGGTTCCCGGGTCGACGTGGAACATGGTGCGCGACATCACTTGATAGGAACCGTTGATGGTAATAGGAACGATGGGGAGTCCAAACTCCTTAGCGAGCCTGAATGCTCCGTGCTTGAAGGGGTGGATGTGCCCGTCGTCGGTGCGACGTCCTTCGGGAAACACCACTATCGACATACCCTTCGAGAGTCGCTTCTTGGCATCGTTCATTGTCTTTACAATGCCTCGTGCCGAGTGGTTATCGACCATGATGTGCCCTGCCATCTGGCATGCCCATCCCACAAGCGGGAAGTTGTTGAGACCTTTTCGCATCATCCACTTGAAGTTGTGGCCCAAGTATCCATAAATGGAGAAAATATCGTAGGCTCCCTGGTGGTTGGCAACGAAGACATAGGCGCTGTTGCGGTCGATGAGGTTACGGTTCTCGACTTTTACCTTCACGCAAAAGAAGAAGCACATTGCCCTAGCCCACCACTTGGCAGGATAATATCCCCAGTAGTCGCTGTTGAACACACATCCCACGATGGTAAAAAGACATGTGATGATTGTGAGTACTAGCAAAATGGGCGCAGCGATACAATAGTGATATATGCGGTAAAGGATGTTCATGACTTGTATAGTTTCTATTTCGAATGGCAAAGTTATAAATTTTATACGAAAAATGCAACACCACGATTACATGATGTTGCATTTTAAAGTTAAGTTCTGATACGAGATTTACTTCTCTTCGGGTTCGGGAGCGATAAGCTTGTAACCCTTACCGTGAATGTTGATAATCTCGATTGATGGGTCGGACTTGAGGTGCTTGCGCAGTTTGGTAATGTAAACGTCCATACTGCGAGCATTGAAGTAGTTATCGTCGATCCAGATGGTCTTGAGGGCGAAGTTACGTTCAAGAATCTCGTTGACGTGAGCGCACAGCAGGCTCAAGAGCTCGCTCTCCTTGGTAGTGAGCTTGGTTGACATGTCGTCGACGATGAGCACTTGCTTCTGGGTATCGAATGTGAACTTACCAATCTTGTACATGGTAATCTCTTTGCCCTTCTTGCCCTTTACACGGCGCATGATAGCATCAATGCGCATCACGAGCTCTTCCATCGAGAATGGCTTGGTGATGTAATCGTCGGCACCAATCTTGAAACCCTCGAGAATGTCTTCTTTAAGCGCTTTGGCAGTGAGGAAGATTACGGGGACTTCGCTGTTGATGGTGCGAATCTCCTGTGCGAGCTGGAAACCATCTTTCTTAGGCATCATGATATCGAGCACGCAAATGTCGTATTTGCCCTTGAGGAAGGCCTTGTAGCCGCTCTCGCCATCGGCATAGAGGTCGGCATTGTAGCCCTTGGCCTGTAGATACTCTCTTAATAGCATGCCAAGATTCTCATCATCTTCGCATAGCAGGATACGCAATTTTTCGTCCATAGTGTTTTTATTTAAAAGTTTTAAAGTAATTATTTATTTCTAATTAATATGAATGTCTATTTAAGTAGAGGCAAGGTGATTATGAATTTCGAACCCTTACCCACATCGCTCTCGGCCTTGATGGTGCCGTTGAAGAGGCTAATCATCTTGTGCACGTAGGCAAGGCCTAGTCCAAAACCTTTCACATCGTGGCGATTACCAGTCGAAACGCGATAGAATTTCTCGAATATCTTCTTGAGATCCTCACGCTTGATACCTATGCCGTTGTCCTCAACCGTGATGGTAATATGGTCATCATCGGGGTTACGGCTCAAAACTGTAAGCACTGGCGCCACATCTTCTCGACGATACTTTATGGCGTTATCAAGCAGGTTGAAGATAACATTGGTAAAGTGCATTTCGTCGACGTTAACGATAGGATCATCGCTTTGCAAATCGGCAGTGATGGTGCCGCCAAATTTCTCGACTTTGAGCTTGAAGGTGTTGACCACGCTATAGATTACGGCATCAGCATCAACTTCCTGAAGCTTCATTGTGGCACTCGTGCGGTCGAACATCGACATCTGGAGTACCTTTTCGACTTGGAACCGCAGGCGCTTGGTCTCATCGGTAATAACAGTTGCAGCCTGCTTTAACATGACAGGGCTCTTTGCTACCGCAGGGTCATTGAGCATCTGTGCTGCGAGTGAGATACTAGAAATTGGCGTCTTGAACTCGTGGGTCATATTGTTGATGAAGTCGTTCTTAATCTCACTGAGCTTCTTCTGGCGGAAAGCCAGGATGATAGTGTAAGTGAATACACCCATGAGAATGAATGTGAAGAAGAACGAGGGCAACATGAACTTGATAGAAGAGAATATGTAGTCGCTCTTTGTAGGAAACGACACATTTAGAGTGCTGTAGTTTCCGTTAGGATCGTTGGGAAAGAGAATTTGGCTGTAAATACCCTTGTCGTCAGCACTCTTCTTGTAATCGGTGGTAAAATAGGCAAATTCACGCGAAGGGTACTGAACAGCAAACTCGAACGGCATGTCTATCCCATTGAACTGCAGTTCCTGGTTTATGTACTCTCGAACTGAAGATGAGTCGGCTCGCTCAGCAATTGGCCGGTCACTGGCATGATTAAGTATGTTGAGCACCACTTCGTTGAGCAAACTTTTCTGATAAAGGTATTGACCTTTAAGAATTTCTTGGCGGGTCTGGCTATTTAATCCTGATGATAGATTGTTCTCGCCAAAGCTCTTATTATCACGTGATAGAGACAAGATTCGTGTGGAGTCGCTGGCCGAGAAGTCATTGTCGCCAAACTTTGAAGTACTCAATGGCACAAATGAGCGTTGAGCCTCATTGAGGTCCTGGTCAAGGAAATGCTCTGTCTCATCGCGCTCAAGACGGCCAGCAACACTATAGAGGCTACGCATAACAGCCTCGCCGAACTGCTGATTACGCATCTTGACCATGTTCTCGATGTACATGATCTGCATAAAAAGCAATCCTAGCACTGCAACTGCCATTACTGCCGTAAGCATCCATATGGTGGACTTTTTCATAAGCGTTATTCCTCTACCTCTTTGCTAGTTACATTAATAATCGGACATCTACAACAAATCGAAAAATGACTGTATTAGCATGTCCAATTGTTAACAAGCACATTGTTTTTAACTTAACGGTGCAAAATTAACAAAAGTATGTGAAATTTAAAAATTTTGAGCAATTTTTTTGTAAAAAAATATTTTTTTACAAATTCGAGGGATGATGTGAAAAGAATTAAAGAAGGAGAAGTGTGCTGATGGAAACAAAAAAAAAGAGAGGCTCGGGAACTGATTCCTGAACCTCTCTCATAGGGGGCGATTACCTACTCTC
Organism: uncultured Bacteroidales bacterium; assembly: GCA_902762385.1. Lineage (GTDB taxonomy): Bacteria > Bacteroidota > Bacteroidia > Bacteroidales > Muribaculaceae > Sodaliphilus. Next base: position 99,508 of record CACWNQ010000006.1, read on the forward strand.
CCACTTTCGCAGTACCATCGGCGTGGTGAGGCTT